>CAWCCG010000009.1:0-337693 GCA_963793985.1 uncultured Alphaproteobacteria bacterium
GCCTGCGCATGCACGAGCGGCCATTGCGTGGCGCCTCCGAATCCGTTTCTGCGGTCCATCTATCGTCAAGGCGGCCGCTGTGTATGGGTAACGAGGGCCTGTCTTCCATACGCTAGGACTTGCGCTTCCGTCATCGCCGAAGTGTTGACTTCGGCCTGGCTAATGATCTTCGCGTAGGTGCCGGGATCGTGCTTCTTCAACCGTTCAGTGAGAATGTTCGACGCGTTGCTTGAGCCCGTGCCGCGGGAGAGCAGCACGATGCGATCAACATCGCGCAGAGCCTCGGCGATCCTGTCGTAAAACGTCAAATCTTCAGGAGGGCGTTGCCCCTGTTCACTCGCTTCGCCGCGGTGGTGCAGGTGATGCAAGAAATGATGCGGATCGTAGGGAGTGACTGTTTCGGCCCGCTGATCCGAAGAAGCCGGATGCGGTAGAGCTTCGCGCCGTGATGGTCGATTCAAGACGCACGGTCGGACCGAGCTCGGCTCGGCTGCAGCAGGCGTGCCGTAGGGATTGTCGGGGGAGATTCCAGATAGCGCAAAATAGTGGCGGAGGTCGGCAACTTGACTCGCCCATCGAGATGGTTACAGTGCGGTTTGTGAAAGATGAGGTGATTGCCGTTTATCATCAGAGGAGTATTTTCCGTCGGTCCCTTCGTCCGCGGAACCCAGATGCGCTAGAAGACACAGCACGTCCGTCGCAACTGGGGTTGTGCGAGCCGGATGATGAAAAATGGCGTCCAACGTGCGGCGGTCGTCTACCGCCATATGATCGTGCTCCCTCGGTCGCCTCGCGCTTATGGGTGTTGGGATTTTACCTCTGCTTGCGATTGTACTCAGTTGTGGGCCCGCCGGTTTGGGAGACCCGCCGCCGTCGGCACGTGAGGTCACCGAGGTCTCGCACCACGGTGCGCGAGAGAGGCTGATCATCATCTGCGTCTTAGCCAACGTCCCACTTGGCCCCATCCAATTCGAAAGTGATCCGGCCCGACGCCTCGGCGCGGCCGAACGGACGTCTATCTTCGCGGGGGACTTCGGTTCAGGCTTCGCATCCGCCGCCACGTCTGGCGTTTGCTTTGCTTTCTCGGCCCCCACCTTCGGTCCAGACTTGGCGATCTCTTCTTCGAGGCTATGGATTGCTTGCTGAAGCAAGGTGATTGCTCTCTCCTTGTTCTCCGAAAACTGTTGGCGCGTTTCTTGGACTTTCGCCTCGTGTCGTACCGGCCCACTAACGGGCCTCGCGGCTCGAACAGCGACTTCTGCCAAAAGAGGGCTTGGGTCCAGTGTTGCGGCCTCATTATACCGCAGGTACGCAGGGGTGCCGTAACCAAATGCCGACGACAATGCCTTGTCGACGGCCGCTTCAAGTTCGAGGACCGCCGGGGCCCGCTTGCGCGCTTTCTGTGGATCGAATGCCTCAAGGTTCGCGATGCATTTCTGCAGGCGTTCGATGCGTCGCCGCTTCTGTCCGACTGTCAGGATTGGAGTTCTTGGCGTAGGAGGTGGAACAGAAACGCGGGCCATGCGAACCTCTGGAAGAACGATCACGGCAGCCATCCTAGTGGCACGAACAGCCGCAACCGCAATGTCAGTCAGATGTAGGTACGCTCATCGATTTGCGCTATTCACATGGCGCCTCAATCGGCTCTCACCTCGTGGACCCATTCGGGGCCACAGTCGGCTTGACCGCACGTGTTGGAATGCAAGGCGGAACGAATCCGCTCGAGGGCGCTTTGGGAAGGGGCATGTGTTGAATCTACCGCTCTGCCCGACCCGGCGGCAACAACCAGATTGCCGCCTGGGGGTATCATGGCCTGCCGTCCGTCCGAGCTTGCAAGGCGTACGACCAAGGAGCGTTGCGCAATGACTATGGGGGAGGGCAGGTGAAGAACGCGCACTACAAGGTGGGGAGTACGGCACCGGCACTCTTTGGTATCTAGAGTCTGTTCGGAGACTTTATCAAGGATTGCACAGCTTTCGATGAGGCGGATGGAAGCGAGTTCGAGGAAGGCGAGCGTTGCGATTAGAGATTCTCCAATCCTTGGCCAGTCGGCGGCAACGGTTCAACCAAGCGATCGTACGTCCGACGATCCAACGCTTGGGTAACGGCACGAACCCTTTGTGACGATCGGAGCGTTTGACGATTTCGGTTCCGAGGTTGGGCAAGGCTTTGGTGAGCGCCGTATGGAAAATTGATCCCGCATAAGCCGCAAGGCGCTATCGGCGAACAGTTTTGCGAGAAAAGGAAATTGGCCGAACAACGTGGCGAGCAACCAGATGCCACCGTCGCGATCCTGAACACCAGCGGAATGAACGATCGCGTGCAGCAACAGACCTTGCATATCGACAAGAATATGCCGTTTCTTGCCCTTGATCAGTTTGCCTGCATCGAACCCGTGAGGATCAACACTGGGCCCCCTTTTCTGCGCTCTTCACGCTCTGGCTGTCGATGATGCAAGCGGTGGGGCTGGCCTCTCGTCCCGCTTTCTCGCGGCATTCGACGTATAGTGCATGATGGAATCCGATCCAGCGTACCGTCGCAATTCCACCACGTAAAATAATCATGCAACGTGCTGCGCGGCGGAAAGTCTTTTGGAATATAGCGCCATTGGCACCCAGTGCTGAGGATATACATCACGCCATTCATGACCGCCCGCATGTCCGTCCGCCGCTTGCCGCCGCCGCGTTTGGCGGGAGGGATAAGCGGCTCGACATATGCCCATTCGTCATCGGTCAGGTCGCTCGGATATCTCAAGTGATCGCGGTTGTACTTCGCCCGGTTCTTCGTCCGTCCACACTGGAGGCCCCCTCGAATCAAAAATCGAAGAAGGCGTCCATCGAATCCAAGTGATTCCAAGGAATCAAGAAGTCTCCGGACGGACACTAAGCAACGGCAACGGGGCATTCATCCAATTCAATCGCCTGCAGGTCGCGAAGCTCGAGCCGGACGGGACGACTTGGGAGGCTCTCGCACCCGGGTGGAAGGTCACCGCGACAGGAACCCGTGAGCTACGCGTGCAACACGGTTATAGCGGCGCAGTAACTGTCTCGCTTCACAGCGGAAGTAGATAATCACAGACGAGCGCGGTTCAGCATCCGCGCCGTCCAAGTCCACAGATTGCCAGGGTCGGTTCCTTTGCAGGCAATCAATCCCGCCAGAAGTCCTTGTACCGGTTCGGCGCCAGCGCGGCCACCGGGCGCTACTTCAACGCGGAGCTATTGCAAGTCCCGCATCGAATATCTTGCCCGGCGCCGGGTCGCAATTCCACGACAACGAAACCGCTCGACAATCGATCTACGCGGAGACGCGGCTCTTTTTGTCCATCATAGGCATCTTCGGAGACTGCGCACGATCCGGTGCGCCCGCAATGCGGGCAGCAAAGCGCAACAGTCCAAGCGCTCAATGCGTTCATGAGCGCGCCGCCCGATCTCATAATTCGCCTTGGATGAAACGCTGCCGCGCTTCCGGATCGTCTAAATCCAGTCCTTTGACGGGGTTTGTTTGACGGGAGGGCTCGCGAGCAAACGCCACTTCGTTGAGCCGCTGGGCGTTCAGATCGATTCTGAACCGCTTTACGCACTTCATCCAAATGTTCTTCTGCGTCAGCAAGTTTGAGCCAAAGCGTACGCTCAGTCTCCAACTCGAATCTTCGATCGGCGTCGGGTTGGTCTTTCGCCAATCGAGCGCAGCGTTCTGCCTTGAGGCGATGAAACGAGATTTCATTCACAGGTCATGTTCGCCCATCAGCCGGCACCGAGTCTGTGCAAAATTGCACACTCCCAAAACTGGGAGAACCGGCGGATGTGAACTCGGCAAGGGGGATTGAGCGAGCGCAGTCCATTGGCCCGCATGTTGGCGACGGGTTGCCGCTGGAAACGAAAAAGGACCCCGCCAAGGAGCAGGGTCAAGGCTAATCCACTAGATTAGCCGCCAGCGTTGCTCGAATGTCGGCAGAACTCCAACCGGCCACCTCCGGAACCGCGTGTCAGGGCTTTTTGATTTCGATCTCGCCCGGAACCACCTGCAACTGCGAGGTGACACGCTTGAACGGCTCCCAGGTCGCGGTTTGGCCCTGCGCATCCGTGGCAGTCGCCTTATAGACGAAGGTGCCATTCGGATAGGCTGACGGGATGATCCAGATCGCGGTCCAGAAAAAATCGGTGGGACTGGCGGGGCCGGGATGCGGTCCGTATTGGGCGTTCACCTTCTGGCCGTCGGGCAACTCGATAACCAGGCTTTTCAGCCCGGACCCGTCCAGCGCCTTTCCATTCTGGTCGAGAATCCGCAAGCGCCAGACGACCTTTTCCAGGTGCTTGAACTGGCTGTTCAACACGCAGACCGGACCGGGCGCGCCCGGCTGGCCACCACGGACCATGTCGCCTTCGAAGAACAACTTGGCAGGGCCGCTGACTTGCGCCTGCGCGCCATTGGTCGATCCGAGAACCGCACCTGATAGCGCGATTGCAACAAACGTTGACGTCCTCATGGGTGTGTCCTTCCAGCCAATGCATCTGGGTGCATCTAGTCTATCGAACATTATCGTGCCGGACGGCGCTTGAAAGGCCCGGGCGCTGGCAGCTCTAGTCGTCGATCAGAAATCGGGCTCGTCGGCTTGCGGGATCGGGAACAGGTTCTTGCTGAAGCGATCGCCGTTATTCTCGGCGCACACTGTCTCGCGCATCGGATTCTCGACTTTTCGCCAGCGCTTCACCATGTGAAGCGGCTCGTTGAGAGTGTCGGGATCATCGACCGTCACCGCAGCCTCGAGCATGCCACCGTCGGCTGATACTTTGTACCGCTCGATCACGTGCTCCTTTTCGCTGTGGGGGGTGCGGTAATTGTCGATGAAGCTGTTTTTCGTGGACAGCCCGATGGTGTCGATCACGAGCGTATCCCCGTTCTCGTAATGGCCGATGGATTCGCCGAACCATGACGGCGTGACACTCTCCGAATGGCGGTCGGTGAGATATATGCGGCGTACCATGTGGTCGCGCTGCCAGATCATCCAAACTTCGTTCGGCGTCTGGATGAAATAGAACGGCTCCGCTGGGTACAGCAGCTGCCCCGGGACGCCGCCCGGGTAGCACCGTCCCTGAGCACTGAACGGGAGACCGCGCTTCCCCTCCAGGTACTCTTCATTCGAAGCGCGCATCTGCGCCGCCGCCCAGGGCTTCAGCACCGGGTCTTTGTAATTGCCCATTGGGGGCGTGACCAGGCCGGGCCCTTGATTATTGCCGCGGAAAGGGATGTCCGGATCCTGCTTGATCGGGCCATGCCCGGTGCCCGGCTGCGGATCGAGAAAGCCGCCGACTGAAAGCCAAGCGAAGCTGATCGAGGCAAGTTCGGGAATCTTTTCTTCCGCCGGAGCCTGTGCGGCGGTTGGGATCGCCCAACTGGCGAGACCCGTGCAAAGCGAAATACCGGCGACGCCCCGCCACAGCCTGACGGAAAGACAAGCGCGAACGCCTTTGGATACGGTCACCATGGAAATCTTCCTCGCTCAGACATGAATCTCCAGGAAGCAGCGTCACTTCGGGTGCAAGACTATGGCACCCGGAAACATTACTTTGCGCGGCCATGAAATCCCCGTGCGAGCATCGGTATCCGCAACAGCGTGCCACCACCGGCCACATAAAGCATATGCTTGTCGGGTCCGCCGAACCCCAGGTTCTGGCAACGCCGCGTGATGCACCAGAGGGGGATCACGCCTAGGTGCTGTCCGGTGGGGCCCAAAACTTCGATCCCCAATTCCGTCAACGCATAAAGCCGGCCATCATCGTCGGTGACCAGGCCATCGGCATTGGACCTCGGCGCGGCGCCCGGGGCGAGCGTCTGGTCGCGCCCAACATAGCTGGCGAACACGCGGCGATTGGCGAGCCGCCCGTCGGGCTGCACGTCGAACGCATAAATATTGATGCCGGCGGTATCGTTTACATAGAGCGTTTTCTCGTCGTGGCTGAGCTGCAAGCCGTTGGGGGTCGTGATTCCTTCCGCCACGCGGATCGGCGCACCACCGGGCGGTACGTAGTACACAGCGGACGCAATGACGGTCCGGTCGGGCGAAATATCCGTGAAGTACAAGCCGCCATTGCGGTCCGCGACGATGTCGTTAGGGCGGCCGAAGGGCTTGCCCTCGTAGTTGTCCGCTAGGATTGCTTCCTTGCCCGTCGGCCACACAACACGAGGACCGGTGAAGCCGGGCTCGGTCTGGAGCGAGATCAGCCGACCGTTCTTTTCGTCGAAGGCCATCCCGAGTGGGCCATGCAGATTGCCCACGAGAGTAACGGGCTGGTCGTGCTCGTCCAGCCGCACGATGCGATTGGCGCGCGGCTCGGAGAAGACGACGCCGACGTTCGGCAGCCAGAAGGCGTCGTCCGCGCTCGTCAGGCCCTCGATCACCACCTCCGGCATCGTGCCGCCCTTGATGACGCCGGGGATGTCGGGAGCTGGCTGAAGCTGCGCGGTATTGGGTGGCGTCTGAGAGAAGACTGAAGACATGCCCAGCCCTGCGGCCAACGCGAATGTCAATGCAACGAGCGCTTGGCGTGACATGATAAAGGCTCCTCCCTCACCGGGACGCCAGCTATCGAGACGAACGATTTGCAGCGCGCGTCCTCTTCGCCCCATGGAGCCGCAAAAGTAAACCGGGATGCGGTTGGAAAGGTAGCGTTCAAAGGCGTACGCAGAACCTATAGCGACGGCTTGCGAGTCATCAAGGGGCGCTACCAAAACCACCACATCGCCAGCGCGTAAGCCAGGACGATCACGGCCAAGATGTAGATAGCCATTTCCCGCACTCTGAGAGGTGACGTCGGGGCAGTTCAATCGAACGGCGCCGGAATTCGATCTCTCAGCGACGTGGCCTCAATGGCATAGAAATTCGAGATGAGCGTGCAGCCGAAGTCATAGGAAACTCATGAGTATTGGGCCCCGCGGCGGAATCATCCGCGCTTGGCCGCGACCTCCCGAGTAGGCCGTCGCGGCCACTCTTATCTCCTAACTGCCGCCCAGCGCACCTATGCGACGTGGTTGAAAATCAGTATTATCAACGCCAATTCGCACAACTTTTCGGGAGTATGAGCAGAACGCAAAGGGAGGCTACCATGCGCGAGAGGTTCTCGGGTTCGATGTTGGCGGCCATTGCTGCCGCCGGCGCCGTCATTTTGGGGCCGATCAATCCGACCGCGGCCCAGACTTCGACACCTCCGGCTACGGCGTCGAGCCGCGGCGTTGACGACACCATGGGGCGAACCGGATTTGCAGGGTATTTGGACCGACGAAACTGACACGCCTCTGCAGCGCTCTCCAAAATATGCGAGCCAAGAGTTCTTTACCGAGGAACAGCGCGCGGAACTGGATAGGATGCGATCCGGCTTCCTCGGTCGGGATCGGCGCTCGGAGCGCGGCACCGAAGCCGATGTTGCCGGCGCCTACAATGCGGTGTTCACGCCACAGAACCGTACGGGCGTACGGACGTCGCGCATCGTCGATCCTCCCAACGGTCGGCTTCCGCCGCTGACCTCCGAGGCGCAGAAACTTGCCGCGGCCGAGCGCGAATTTCGCGTCGCGCTGCTGCAATCGACCGCAACGTGCAAGAACAACGAGGCGGCGTGCAGCGGCGGCAAGTACGATGCGACGCCCTCGCCGCGGTTTGCGGACCTTCCGCCGCGCTACAATCTAGGGCGCATGAATCGCCACGATGGTCCGGAGGATGGCACACCGGCCGACCGCTGTCTGACCCTCGGCCTGCCCGAGTTCGGCGGCGGTATCGGCAGCTTTCGTCGCATCGTGCAGACCCCGGGCGGCATCACGATCTTCTACGACGTTGGTCAGGGCCAGGGATGGCAGCGCAACATTGTGATGAACGATAGTCCCCATCTTCCGGCGAGCATCCGCCAGTGGTACGGCGACTCGCGCGGCCACTGGGAGGGCAACACCCTCGTCATCGACGTGACGAACTTCAGCCCGAAGACCGACTTCCAGGGGGCGCGTGAAAACTTGCACTTGGTCGAGCGTTGGACGCGGACGGGGCCGAGTTCGCTCGCATACGAGGTCACTGTCGAAGATCCAACGGTGTGGACACGGCCGTGGACTGCCAAGCAAGAGTTCACCCGGCAGAGTCGATCAGGAAAACAGAATTTACACCGAGCCGCGCTGCGTCGAGGGAAACTTTGGCTTGCCCGGACTGCTGCATGGACGGCGGGTCCAAGAGCTCGCTTTTGCGGAGGGACGCGGTCCCGACCCCAGAACCCGGGATAGTATAAAGGGTGTCGAGTTCGAGCAGGATCCACTGCAGTAACGTCAGGGGCAACGGCAGAGCCCATGCCCGGCCGAAAAGCGGCCGGCCCCAGGACGGCGCGGTCTCTGCCGACCGGAATCGGCCAGTATCGCGAAAAATGCCCGCTCCGGTCTCTGGCCTCGCCGAACCCTTTCCCGGCGGAATTTCCGCTCGCGAACGAGAGATCGCTTCGAGTCTAGCGCTACGGTCTACTGGCCGATTGCCGTCTGGAGTATCTTGGCGACCGCGGGGGAGGGCCGATTGTCGGCACTGCCGGCTCGTCCCAAAGCCGCGTCGAGCGGCGACACACGGCGGTCGTCCACGATGGCCACTTCCGCGCCGTGATCGATCAGGTACGAGACGACGCGGGGCCAGGCCCATTGCACCGCGCCGAATAGCGCGCTCTGCCCGCCCCGCTCCGGCAGCGTGGTGCTGCGTCCTATGCGCGCGGTCTTGCTTTTGACGTCGGTGATCCGCGCGTTCACGTCGGCCCCGGCCGCCGACAGTATGTTGAGCGTCGCGATCGAGCGGTCCTGCGCATCACTGGCGCTGGGACTGAAGCGCGGGCTCGGCTCCATGCCCAGCCCGGCGGCGGCCATCAGCGGCGTCACGCCCATCGCGTTGGGCACGTCGACCCGCCCTCCGTGCTCCAGCAACAGCCGCACCGCCTCGCTGTCTTGAGACGCTGCGGCGCGCAACATCGGCGTGGCGCCGGTGGTTATGATCTCGTCGGCGAAGCGGCCGGAGTTGCCGCCCCGCCCGGGTCGATGCATGTTCAACTGCGTATTGGGGTTGACGCCGGCGTCGAGAAACAGCCGCGCGAGCTCGAGCGCGGTGGTCTTGGTCGTTACGATCGGCGGCGCGGTGCGCTCGTCGTACGCATCCAGATTGTACGTATTCATGTCGATCGCCGTGTACAGCGCGGTGCGGCCCCACCAATCCCACAGATGCGGATTGGCGCCGCGCTCGAACAGCAGCTTTGCCGTATCGTATGCGAAATTATCGATGGCCACCATCAGCGGCGTCACCCCGTCGGGGTTCGGCACGTTGGGATCGGCGCCGGCGTCCAGCAGTGCTTGCGCGCAATCCGTACATCCCGAGCGCGCTGCATACAGAAGCGGTGTCATGCCGCCGGCCGGGCGATACTGATTGCGCGGCTCGCCGGTCATCTGGCTCGGCCAGTCGTTGGCCGCCGCCCGGGCATTGACGTCCGCCTTATGGGCGATGAGAAACCGCGTCAGCTCGGGCGAGCGCGCGTCGGCCGCCCACATCAGCGCCGTCTGGCCGCGCCATTTTTCCCGTGCATTGACGTTCGCGCCGTGGCGCACCAGCAGATCGGCAACGTCCACCGATCCCGCGCGCGCGGCGAGCATCAAGGCCGTCTGGCCCTCCTGGTTCGGCACCTCGACGTTGCTGCCTTTATCGAGCAGCATTCCGACCAGGCGAGGATTGCCGACCTTCACCGCCTCGGCCAAGGGGCTCGAGCCGTAACTGTTGAGGACATCGGGCTTCGCTCCACGCGCGAGCAGCGCGCCGGCAAGATCCGCGTCGACCTTGTACACCGCCCAGTGCAACGGCGTCGTACCGTCTCCCTGGGCTGCGTTCACATCGGCGCCCGCTGCGATCATCTTGAGCGCAGCGTCCCGTTTGCCGGCCTGGATCAGACCGGCGAGGGTGTCGTCGGCGGCAGCAGCCGTGCCGGCCGCCGCGAGGCAAAACATGGCTGCGAAAACGGCACGCTTCAGGACGGTTTCCATCAGAGCAGTTCCGGTGCGAGAGAATTGTGATGCGCCCAATAGCCCTTGTGGGCGTCGTAGGCGAATTTGAACGGGTCGCGGAAGGTCCGAGGCAGATCCTTCATAAGTCCCGCATCGAGCATGTCTTGTGCGCTCATGCCCTTCTTGACCTGATCAAGCATGCGATCGAAGAGCACACGCGTCAGGTCGAACTCGGCCTGTAGCTCGGCGCGGCCCACCACCGGACCGTAGCTCGGCACGATCCGCGTCTTCTCATCGCAGAGTTTCAGGAGTTTTTCCTGTAAGTCGGCGCGCCCGCCCAACCAGCCGCCGCCGAACCAGTCAAGCTCGGGATCCTTGAGCGGCGAGATGGCATCACCCGCGGCCAGCACGTTCGCGTCTCGGAAGAAAACATAGATGTCGCCGTCGGTGTGGGCCTCGAGCAGGTGGCCGTATTCGATCCGCTTGTCGCCGGCGAACATCTGGTCGCCGGTAAAAAAGGTCACGGTCGGATGAGCCGCTGCGGGCAGCGCTTTCTCGTACCGGCCCTCGCCCCACAGGTAATAGTCCGTCGCCAAATGCGCCCGGGTCTTTTCGTGAGCGACGATCGTTGCCTCCGACCGCCCGAAGGCGAGGTTCCCGCCGACCTGCTCCCGGTGCCAGTGCGTGTTGAACAGAGTTGTGACATGGCCTGCGCCCGGCAGCTCGCGCAGGCGCTTCTGCACCGCATCGGTGAACTCGGCAGCGCCGCTATCCACCAGCACCTGACCGGCGCTTGCCGTCCGTACCAGGATATTTCCCCCGGCGCCGGCGAGCATCACGAAACCGTCGCTCACCGGGACGACAGCGGGACCTGCTTGGGCGAAAGTATCGCGCGCGAGAGGCGGCAGGGTCAGACCCAGGACGCCGCCCAACGCACCTTTCAGTATTCCTCTGCGGTTCATGATCAGGTGTCCTTAAGCCGCTCAGACCCCGGCAATCACGCCGGTGCTATCCCCGAAGCTCTTCATATCGACGCCCGCCTTGTTCAGCAGGGTGAGGTGCAGATTGGAAATCGTCGTGCGTTCGGGCAGCTCGACCTGTCGTCCCCCCTTGAGCGCGCCGGCGCCGCCGCCGACCAGGATGTTCGGCAACGGATAATTGCTGTGCAGGTTGCTGTTGGACATGTTGGAGCCGTAGAGCAACATGGAGTTATCCAGCAGCGTGCCTTCGCCGTCGGGCGTGGCGGCGAGTTTCGCGACGAACTCCGCGAACCGCTCCATGTGATAGCGCTAAATCTTGACCAGCTTCTCGAGCCGATCGACATAATCGGCATGATGTGACAGCGGATGGAAGGAGTCCGGCACACCGATGTGATTATAGGTCCGGTTCGTGCCCTCGCCGATCATGATGTAGGAGGCCACGCGCGTGAGATCGGCCTGATACGCAACCGCGATCAGGTCGAACAACAACCGCACTTCCTTATCGATCGCCATGTCCTGCTCGGCCGCAGGTATCTGGGGCGCCTCCACGCCCGAGAGATCGCGGTTCTGCGCAAGCTCAACGCGCCGTTCGATCTCTCGCACCGTGTCCAGGTAGCCGTCGAGGAGCACCTTATCGCCCGGGCCCAGTTCCTGTTGCAGCGCCCGGGTGCGCTCGGTGATGAAATCAAGGATGCTGCGCTTCTGCCTGACGATGGCCACGCGCTCTTCCGCCGTAGCGCCTTCACCGAATAACTGCGCGAAAACTTTGCGCGGGCTCGACTCCATCGGCAAAGGCGAGTTTGCGTTCCGGTAGGACAACGTGGAGCTGTAGAGGCAGCCGAATCCAGCCTCGCACGCGACCGCCTGGGTTTCACCCTCCGAGCAGACCTCCATCGACGGCAGCGCTGTCTCCTGACCGATGCGCCCGGCGATGATTTGGTCGATCGTCGCAGACATGCTGGGACCGGGCGCTTTGAGATCGGGCTTGACGCCACTGAGCCATGTCGCCGGGTTGTATTTGTGCACGGAGGCGACGCTGGCCTTGTTCTCGAGATTGGAGAACGAAATCACGGCGTGCTTGTGCTTCTCGAGCGGCTCGAGAATATGGCTGAGTTTGAAATCCTCGCCGGCACCGCTCGGGGTCCAGCGATCCATCGCCTTGCCATGCTTCGTGTTCGACATGACCGCGCCGTGGGGAATGTAGAAGAAGCCCGCCCGCAGCTTCGGCGCGGCGTCGGTCTTGGCGAGCGCGGTGCCGGCCGGGATCATTGCATCGAGCAACGGCAGTCCGATCGACGCACCCCCCGTGCCCCTGAGCACGGTCCTGCGAGAAAGATGCTTTCTGGTCAGATACATGATCTTCACTCCTCCTGCGCCTGCATGCGGAATGCATCGCTCGATACAATCCCCGCCACGAGCGACGAGAACCGGTAATCGTTCTTGGCCGCCGCGCGCGTGATCGCGCGAACCTGCGGCATGTCACGAGGCTCGATCTCCCGGCCGAGCGCGTACATCATGAGCTTCTGCGTCAGCGCCTGGGCGAACTGGCCGGGGCGGCCCAACAGGGCGCGGCGCAGGTCTGCCGGAGCTTCGATTTCCTTGCCGTCCGGCATCGTCACCTTCGCGTCGATGGGCGCGTTCGCCTGCCAATCGACATCGCGCCACTGCCCGGTGACGGTGAAGTGCTCCAGCGGCAGTCCGTGGGGCTCGATCACGCCGTGGCACATGTTGCAGGTCGGATTGGCGCGATGCTGCTCGAGCATCGCACGCATGGTCTTCGGCTGCGCGCCAGGCGGCGTGCTCAGATCCGTCACCACGTTCGGCGGCGGCGGCGCCGGCGGGGTGCCGCGGAGCTTGTCGAGAACCCAGGCGCCGCGCACCACCGGCGAAGTCCTGTTGCCATAGGACGTGTGCAACAGCACGGCGCCCTTGCCGAGCAGGCCATAGCGGTTCTCGTCCTCGAGATGGACGCGGCGGAACTGCGTGCCGTGCACCGTCGTGATGCCGTAGTGTTTCGCCAGCCTCTCATTGAGGAACGTATAGTCGGCCGTTAGCAGCTCGTCCACGTTCTTGTCTTCGAGCAGGATGCTCCGCAGGAAGAGGTCGATTTCGGTCGAAACATCCTGGCGCAGCTCGGCGTTGAATTCGGGGAAGATTTGCCGATCCCACTCGAATTTGTCGACCTCGAGGAGATCGAGCCATCGGAGCGCGAAATCCGTCACCAGCGTCTCGGCCTGCGGAGCGGCCAGCATGCGTCGCACCTGGGCGTCGAGCACGCCGGGACGTCGCAGTTCACCATTGTTCGCAAGCTTGAGCAGCTCATCGTCGGGGGACCGCTTCCACAGGAAGAAAGACAGACGCGAGGCAAGTTCCAGATCGCTCAGCGGATAGAATTTCACGTCTTTCTGCGACCGGGCAATTCCGCGGTAGAGAAAATCCGGGCTCACCAGAACCGCAGTCACCATCTGCTCGATCCCGGCGTTGAATCCGCCGGATCCTTCACGGCCGGCGTCGTAGAAGGCCATCAGCCCGACGACATCGTCCTTGGTGACGGGCCGGCGGAAGGCACGCCCGGCGAGATCCGTCGTGATGCGCTGTGCGCAGGCGCGTTCTTGCTCGGGGACTTCGGGCTTGCAGATGAACAGCTTCTCCCGGCTCGGTGTGCGCGTGGGGCCCGTGGCCGCGTACGGCCCCACGAGCTGGATGGACCCGATCACGCGCGGCAGACGCAGATAGCCCTTGAAACCAAACCCTTGATACTGGATGCCGCCCGCAACCAGGTCGTCGGTTGCCACACGGGAGCGCTCGACGAACGTGACGACGACCTCGTGCACACCGGCCGTCACCTGCATGGGGATATTGGCGAAGCGCTCCATGAGCTTGGCTCCAGCGGGCGCACCGCCGCCGCGATCCACGAACTCGCGATCCGCGTCACCGCCGACCTTTTGCCGGAAGGCTTCCTTGCGATCGACAGCACGACCACGGTCGTCTCGTTCTCGACCCCGCGCGGGTAGAGCCCGAAATCGAGGTCAGAGATCGTAAGGCGGTACTCCCCGTCCGCCGGGAACGTGTACTCGAACCTCATGCCGCCGCGCGTGCCGAGCGGCATGCCGTCCACATAGCCATCCTGGTCGCCGATGGCGGGCGGAGGGAAAGAGGCTTTGGCGAGATCTGGCAGAGGCTTGCCGACTGCCATGCGCGAGACGACCCGCGCGACATTGACGTATTGCTCCAGGAAGGCGGGTGATACGGTCAACGCCGCAGCGATGTTGCTGAAGCCTTCGACCGCGATGTCGGCCGGCAGGAACTTGTTGGGATCGATCTCCACCGCAAGAAGATCTTTCACGGCATTGGCATACTCGGTACGGTTCAAGCGCTGGACAGGCACGCGGCCCGCAAGGTGCGCGTTGCCGCTCTTGTCGAGCGTGCTCTCGAGCCAGGTGATCAGCGCATCGACTTCCTGCTGCGACGGCTGCTCCACGCCGGGCGGCGGCATCTGGCGCCCGCGCAATTTGCGCACAACTTTCTCGAAGATTTCGGGGTGTTCGGGCACGGACGCGGCGCCGAGCTGGTCCAAAAGGAGGTTACCGGCGCGGACTTCCTCGTTGTGGCAGCCGAAGCAGTAGAGCCCAATGGTGGACCACTGCGATTCGGGACGCTGCGCGGCCTGGTTGTGCGGGTTGGGAGAACGCCTTGGAGTCGGCGCGAAACGATACCGACGGCACAAGAAATGCCGATAAGCCAGCTAGCGAATTTCATATCAGCCACCACCTAGCAAGTTTCCTCTGGGATTCTCCGGATGAACACCGAATTTGAGGCGCATCGTAGCGATCTTCCGGGCTTCCCGGCAAGGGCCGTTCGTGTTGAGTGGCCGGTCGCCGTGTCCGCTTGATCGCGCCCTTGCCTTCCTTGATCCACCGCTCGGCCGTGCCGCGAGCGTTCCAAGAATACAATGAGCGTATTGCGCATCGAGGTAGTACGTCATTCCGAGTAATTCGCGACCAGGAAACAGTATAAGACCAAGCAGTATTCATGAACGTTGCTCCGGGGCGCTTCATATGCGAATCTCCTGCCGCCTTCGTCCCCAGAGTTGCCCATCGTCATGGAACCCAAGCCTGACGTGAAGCTTCGGCAGTCTCTACTCCGAAGCAGCATCGCTGAGGTGATGGTCGGGCCAAAGTCAAACGCTGCGGCATTCACGCGAATGCGCAACTTGGGAGGAAACATTGAGAACCCTAGTGATCGGCTTGATCGCGTTGGGAGCGGTGACGGCTTCCACCTCGCAGGCACAAAGTCAGACCACTGCGCGCCCCACCCTGGCGAATGAAGCGGACTACCTTCGCGCCATGAAGGAGCTCTCGAACTGGGGACGATGGGGAAAGGACGACGAGCTCGGCGCCGCCAACCTGATCACTCCGGCGAAGCGCAAACAGGCCGTGGCTTTAGTCACGGAAGGCTTGCCGGTTTCGCTCGCGCACGATGTCGTGCAGGAACATGCCGCGGATGCACCCAATATCCTGGAGCGCACCCTCAATCCGGTGCTGCCGACCGGCACCGCCGATCGATACCAGTACACCGGCACGTATCATGGCATCGTGCACAGTCATCTCGACTCCCTGGACTGCCACATGATGGTGGACGGCAAGGGCTACAACGGCGTGGCCATGGAAGACATCACGGCCGCAGGCGGTTGCCCGAAAGGGAGCATCAACGCTTTGAAGGACGGTATTGTCACGCGCGCCATTCTGTTCGACGCGACGCTCCTGCCCGGAAAGGCCACGGCGCAAGGGTGGCTGGAGCCCGGAACGCCGATCCATCGGGAAGACCTCGAGGCCCTGGAAAAATTGGAGCACGTGACGGTGTCGGAAGGCGACGTCATCCTTCTTTATACAGGGCGTTGGAAGCGGCGCGCCGCGCTCGGCGCCTGGCCGAGGGAAACCGGGTTCGCCGGATATCACGCCGACGTTGCATATTTTCTGAAGGAGCGGGGCGTTTCCTTCATCGGAGGCGACGGGCCAAACGATGTCATACCCACAGGTCTGCCGGCATCTGCCCCAAATCCATTGCATCGGTTGGCGCTGGTCGCGATGGGCATAAATATTTTCGATAATCTCGATTTCGAGCGAGCCGTCGAGCAGGCGAGGCGGCTTAATCGTTTCGAGTTTCTGTTCACGGCTGCGCCGCTGCGCATCGAAAAAGGAACCGGATCGCCGCTCAATCCGTTGGCGATTTTCTGAACGAGCAGAGTACCACGTCGGCAGCACAAAGGATGTGCCGGGCGCATGGTTTGGAACTCGGGCGGTGACTACAATGCATCCCGCCCTCGCATTCGACGTTCGAGCGAGGGTTTGAGGATGCCTACTTGGGCACCCCGTGCTTCCACTTGTCCCAGTGGGCTACGACATTCTTGATGAAGGGAGCGGAGGCCGCCCAGAGATTGTTTACGGCCGGAACGAAGCCGCCTGAATCTCCCTCGGGACCGCACCCGCACAGCGAGTGCCAGGCCGTCTCGCCCGGATAGGGACGGTCGAAGTTCGATGCGGTTCGCAGCACGGCGACGCGATCGAGATCGACAAGCCCCGATATGGCTCCACGAGAGAGAGCCATGTAGGTCGCGTTGTCCTCCTGTTGCGTCGTGCAGTACGTGCCTTTGCCGCCTGTCCACAGCGCGGTCCATGCTGCGGCCCGCTCGCCGAGCTTGATGCCGTGAAACCAAGTGTCGCCCGCGGCAGTGTCGCATTGAATGACGCTCGGCGGGGCCTTCGCTTTTGCCTCGGCATAGTGGCCGCGATAGGCCGACGCCGTTGGGTTGTCGTTGACGGTGAGGTCCACCTTGCTGGTCAGCGAAAGGATCTTCTGCAGCAACGCCTCATTCAATTGATACATCTCGCTGTGATAAGGCGTCGGCAGACTGGGCAATGAGTTCCACGGCTGGTTCGTGGTGTCCGTGGGAAAAATCGCCAGATAGCCATAGGGCCACGGGGGAGCGCTCGGATCGGCAGTCGTTCCGGGAATCTCGCGGGCATCGATCTCCCAGGAAATCCCGTAGTCGATGAGATAGCGTGCCCACGCCGCCGAGCCTGTCGTTCCCTGGTGGGGATCGATGCCTGCAATGCCCGCGATCAGGAAATAGGTGTTCCGAAGGTCGAATTTGTCACTGAGGATCAAGGCCATCGTGGATGCCGCCACGTTGGCGTGACCTTCGCCGGCGATCATCTGACAAACATCGTCGGAGTTGCACAAAATGTTGGGATAGTCGGGCGAGAGACCGCGAACGTGTATCGCTTCAGTCAAATGGAGGTTGCCGGTGAAGGCCGATGCTTCCGACGGGAACGGACCCCCGAACATGTTGATGATCATGATCTTCACGGGCCGACCATCATGATCCGCCCATGCCGGACCGACAAAAAACGCGCCCGCGAGGACACTTGCGCCCGTCAGCACATACCGGGTTGTCGAGAAAACGGCTGCAACGATATTTTGCATGGAAGAGCCCCCTTCTTCCGCTTGCGTCACCCCAAAGATTAACGGCTGGCGCTCATTCACGCCTGATTAAAGAAAAGTCATTCGCGGTTTCCTGATTGGCTATGTTGCGATCTCCGCGGGGTTCCCATGTATTCGGGGGCAAGGCGCTCGGGAAGGGAACACACATTGGGAACTAACGAACAGGTCCGGGTCAGGCAGCCGGCAGGGCGTGGCGATGGTGCTGAAGGCGGCTTCTGGCCAGCGCGACGCACCAGCGTGCTTGATTGGCTCGTCAATGGGACACGAGGCGAGCGCTTCCTCGACAACATTTTCCGGGACTGCTGCGTCAAGTTGCGGGCCGACGGCATTCCGATTGCGCGGGCGACAATGCACTTGCGGCTGCAACATCCACAATGGTTCGGCTCGCGGGTCCTCTGGCGTCCCGATTTGAAGGACGCGGAACTTCATCCAATCGAGCTTGGGGTCACCGAGACGCAGAGGTACCACAATAGTCCGGTGGGCGCCCTCCAAGCAGGGGCTGCACAGGTCCGAATGCGGCTGGAAGAGGCGCCCGACAAGCAGGAGTTCCCGCTCTACGAAGAGTTGCGACGCGAGGGTTTGACCGACTACGTGGCTTGGCCGCTGGAGTTTACGCTCGGAATCCGGCACGTCATCACCTTCGCCGCGGATCGGCCAGGCGGCTTCACCGACAACGAACTTGGCTTGTTGCACGATCTTCTCCCGGCGCTCGCCCTCGTCACCGAGGTGCGGTTGAAAAATCGCTTCGCCCGCCGATTGCTCGAGACCTACGTCGGTCCGCACGCAAGCGAACAGATCCTGAGCGGACACATCCGGCGCGGCAGTGGTGTCACGATCACGGCCGTTGTCATGATCTGCGACCTCAGAGGCTTCACGACCATCTCCGAGCAGTGGCCACGCGACGATGTGATCTCGATGCTCAACGAGTACTTCGAGGTCGTGTCGGCTCCGCTGGAGCAGAACGGCGGTGAGATCCTGAAATTCATCGGCGATGGTCTGCTCGCTGTGTTTCCTCTGAACCGCGCCACCGCATGTGCTGATGCGCTTGCCGCGGCCTTGTCCGTACGCCGGGGAATGGCGACGCTGAATGAACGGCGCGTCGGCGCGAACCTCGAGACGCTCGGATACGGACTCGGCGTGAACGTGGGCGACGTGATGTACGGCAACATCGGGACGCCCACGCGGCTCGACTTCACGGTGATCGGACCAGCGGTCAACATCGCGGCTCGCCTCGAAGGCCTGACCAAGACCCTTGGCCGAACGGGACTATTCTCCGGCACATTCGCGGATATCGTGCGAAGCCCGTTGTTGCGGGCGCTGGGCAAGCATCCACTCCGAGGTCTCGGCGAGCCGATCGAGGTCTTTGGCTTCGCTGACGAGGACTCTTAATGTTGGTAAACCTGTTGGTGCGCGCCCAACGTAAGTGCTAGGGGCGCCACCGGTCAGCGTCATACTCAATCCCCCAAATTCCCCAATCGCAGCCGAATTCCGCGCCCGAACAGGTCACAGTCAGGCTGTATATCCTTTCAGCAGGGAGGATTTTCATGGCCGCATCTGCATACCTTGCCAAGCTCTTACAACGGCATCGGTCGCTCGAGGACGAGCTGGCCGAAGCGCTCCAGCATCCGTCGGTAGGCGATTTCACTTTGGCGGAACTCAAGCGCCGCAAGTTGCGATTGAAGGATCAAATCGCCCGGCAGACGCATTTAGAAGGCGCTGGAGTGCCTATGCTTGCCGCGGCATCAAGAAACTCGACTTCAAGTTCACGCTGACCATGGCAGGCTACAATCTGATCCGCCTGCCGAAGCTCCTCGCGGTATGAACACAGCCAACCCGAAAGCGCTTGACCGCGTTGTCAAACGAGAGCCATCACACCCTCGCCTTGCGAGATATAAATGAAGCGCGGCCCGGAAGACGAAATTTCAGCGGCCTGTTAGGAGGCCGCATGCACCGCCTTGCCGTGCTCGCCGCGTGCATGTTGGTTGCCGCCTGCGCGGGCACGGTCAAGGAGGGAATGACCAAGTTGGAGGGACAGCCCCTGAGTGCTGTCGTCGCCAGAATCGGGCAACCGATCGGCGAGCGCAGCATTGCCGGGAAGAGAGTCTATTATTGGGGTTCGCCCCAGCTGTCGTCTAAAAGCGACAGAGGACCGCAATGCCAAATCCAGGCGACAATGAACGGCGACGTCGTCGAGCGGCTTGCCTATGAGGGCGATGAAGCCCTGTGCCAGAAATACGCTGAACGGTTTCGGTCGTAGCAGCGCGGGGACCCCTTAGCCTCAAATGCCCGAAAACCAAGCCTGAGGCTCCGCAGGCGCGGAACGGGGCATCCCGCGAACGGGGCCGGTCGTCCAATTTGCCAGGGTGCGCTGTGTACAGACCCTCCCATAGGAGGGAGGGTCGTACGTAAAGTTCAGAAAGCCGTTCAGTCATCGTCGTCAGCCCGGAAGATTCCGACCGCGAACCAAGCAAGGTTTGCGGCATTTCGAATCAAGAGCATTGGACTGGTGCAAGGGGACGGCGGCGTCGGCGAGAGCTTGTCGTTGATCTTGAAATCCCCATTGGGGGAGAGCATCACACCAGCCGTGGACGTACTGAATTGGGTGAAGGGCGTTGTCGTTGAACAGATCAGAGTTGCGATCACGGATGTTCCAGGTGGCGGACGTCCGGCATTATTTCCGCCCGCCAAAATCAGACCCTTCCCCTCGACGTTGATGCTGCCGTTTGCGCTGACCCTCGCGTCGAGCCTGTCGATCACCCAAATCTGGCCCGGGGGCGACACGCCTCGAACGACGTTTGGATTCACCGTCACTGGCGGGCCTGTGACGCAGGCCGCAGGCGCTGCTGGGCAACCGGCCACAGACGAAACGGGGATGACGCCTATACCGCCCTTGAACCTGATGCTGCCGTCATCTGCGACTGCGGAACTTGGAGAGATCGTCTGCAAGACTAATGTGCAAACCATTGCACCCACTGTCATTACGCACGATTTTGCTGAGTGATTGGTATTCATATCGCCCTCCACACAAGATATGATACCCATTAGGGTATTCGCCAATGGTGATCCCACTGGCCAACTAATCTTCATTCGAAAACTTGTCTTTGTTGTGTGTTTTCAATTCTAACTTTGCTGTCAGAAACTAACAGGCGTGTTAATAAACTTACCCGCCAACCCAACTCGAGTGTCGAGTGGGTCGCCCCGGGAAAATCCCGAGGTCCTGGAATCTTTCGATCGGCCTGTTTTGAGGCCGACTGCGTGGGCGGCTTACAGTGACCCGATCGGCGGCCATGGCATTGGCTAAACAAGCCCCGCTAGCGACGCCAGCGTGGCGCCCGCTGCTCCTGCCGGGACCCACCAGGTCTGGTTCCCAACAATCCCATCGACCGTGATGTTTTGCTGCGATTGATAGGCGCGCACGGCCGATTCGGTCCGCGGGCCAAAGTCGCCATCGATGAGCCCAGGATCGGTCGGAGTGTTTGGGCCGCGAAATGCCTTCAGAGCTTTTTGCAGCGCAGATACCACGCTGCCTGTCGAGCCACGCGCCAATATCGGTGGGAATGAGATCGCTGACAAAACCGACGTTGGGCTCTTCAGTTCTACTTCGAATGCCAATGAGCCCCGGTGGCTCGTTTCCGACAGGAGAATCCTCGGCAATTCGGAAGCCAGAATATCCCGACACGGGCACAACAAGAAATGAAAACTTGGAAGTCTTTAGTGAATCAGTGACGCTCTCCGCCACAATGACCAGTCGGCCGCCGTCGTCTTCGATGGTGCCCAAAGCTATACTTTTGTCATTGTTCCAATAACACAGGGCGGTTTCGCTTACCTTTTTGTTGGATACCGGTGAGGTGATGGTTGTTTCGACCCAGAAGTCAGCATTGGACGCATTACCTGGACGGTATTGAGGATCCAAGAGAATCTTCTCAATTTCTCCATTTCCCCGCGGGTCCTTGAAGGTCAGATCAATCTCATGTTCCGTGAAGGTAATCGGTTTATCATTCCTTGAAAAACTCAAATATGCGAGTTGATTATCAGTCCAATTGAATGAAGCCGCCAGCTCATTTCCGGACATCGAAGCCTCCCAGGGTACGACAACCGTGAAGTAGCAGAGACAGAATACGCTGTTTTGCTCACTACGCCAGGCGGAACTTGCTCCGCGAACGCCAAAATCACTCAAGCCTAAGCGACGTGCAGCCGGCACGATCGCGGGTGCCTACACGTGACGAATCCAGCCAATGACGCCAAGGTTCTGCCGAGCCGGGCGTTAGGGCCGAAATTCACGATGGTCGGCTGTTTTAGACCTGCTCGGCCGAAATGGTATCTGAGTACGCGCCATCTAAGGGTAGCCCTCGACGCGATTTGACGTAAGGTGGGCAATGCATCCCGCTGCAAACCGAGGGCTGCACATGGAACATCCATTCCTTGTCGAAGAATACGTGGTTCCGAAGGCACACCGTGAGCCGACGGCTTCGCGCCGGTTCGATACCACGGTACGGGAGCGGACATCAGCAGCGGCACTGCCGCCGTTTCCGAACTTGCCCCCGAGCGAGGCGCTTCTCCTAACGCCGGCCGATCCCGGGTACGCCGACTATCTGCCGGCGGCCAATCTTCGCACGGAACTCGCCCCGGCGCTGCGCGCAGTATGCAAGACAGAGAATGCGGTCGCCGTAATGACGGATTGGGTGCGCTCAAACGGCCTGTCCTTTGCGGTGCGGTGCGGAGGCCATTCCTACGAAGGATTTTCGCAATCGACCGACGTCGTAATCGACCTTCGGGGAATGCAGGAGATCACGGTGGACACGAGCGCGGGACTCGTGACCGCTGGAGCAGGAGTGTCGCTCTACGACGTTTATCAACAGCTCGCGAACGTCGGGTATGCATTTCCAGCCGGCAGTTGCCCGACGGTCGGGATCGCCGGGCACTCGTTTGGGGGCGGACATGGATTGCTCGCCAGGTCGCACGGCCTGACCTGCGACAATCTCCAGCAGGTTACCTTGATCGATGCGCAAGCCAACACGCTGACGGCCACCGCAACCTCGGAGCCGGATCTGTTCTGGGCCTGCAGAGGTGGTGGCGGCGGCAGTTTCGGCATTGCCACCCAGTTCGTATTTCGCATCTTTCCGCTGAACGACGTGTTGGTATTCGGCGTCTCGTGGCTGCTGTCGCAATCGAAAGCGGCGCGCCTTTTCAGCGCCTGGCAAAGCTGGGCTCCAAATGCCCCCCGCACCATCACCTCCATCATGAAACTGGGCCCCACAGCTGGTAGCGCAATCTCGATGCGGTGCATTGGGCAGTCGGTCGGCTCGCGAACCGAGCTGAGCAACGCACTCTCCGCGCTGGTGAGCGTCGCGGCGCCGTCAAAACCGCTGAGCATCCAGAAGCTGAGCTTTCTGGACGCAGTCAACCATTTCTCCGGCGGGCTGAATTATGAGTCGGTCTATATGAAGGCGAAGTCGGATTACGTCCTCAGCCCCCTTTCGCACTCCGCGATAGCAGCCTTGCTCGCTGCTGTCGCTCAAGCCCCGGTGGGTGGACTCGCCGTGCTGTGCGATGCCTATGGCGGTGCGATTGCCGATCTGGCCGCCACCGATACGGCGTTTCCCCGACGCGCCGGAACACAATACTGCATTCAATATTTCTCCAGTTGGTTGGACCCGGCTGATACTCCTTCCCATCTGGCCAATGTGGCCAATGTCTATGCTGCCATGCGTCCGTATTTGCCGGGCGCGGCTTACGTGAACTACTGCGATCTCGATCTGCAGAATTTTGCGGACGCCTATTGGAGTGCAAACCTGCCCAGACTTTCCACGGTCAAGAAGGCTTATGACCCCGACAACCTGTTTCATCACGCCCAAAGCGTTCCAGTCGGTCCGTAATTGCCGAACGAACGGTGCTTTGTCGCAGGAGTGCTCTTGCATGGGCTTCTGCGCTTCCCACCGTCGCGCTCATTACGTCCTTCCCGGCCCCGTCGAGCGCTCGTCGGGTCGCCGCACCACGATCGGCGTCACGCCAGGATGGTCGGCAAAACGCAGCACCGGTAGACCCGTCTTGCCCTTGGCGGATCGCACTTGATCCACTGCATGTTGGCTTTCCAGGCGAAGCGGCATCGACAATCACGGCGCTTTGACGATCTGCTTGCATGCCGGGGGCAACCTCGCCAGCGTCAAAACCGGTCTCGGTTTGCTCGGCGGCGGGTGCAGCGTTGATTCCTTGAACCAGAAGTCGAGATCGCTACCGCAGCCGTCGGTCGGGTGCGTCGGGGGTGGCGGCTTGCATTCCGCACTGTCTGCCGGACAGGCGAGTTGGACATGAAAATGCTCGGCGTGACCATACCAGGGACGCACCTTGTAGAGCCAGGTGCGATCAGCTCCAGCCTCGCGGCACAGTGCCTTCTTGATCGCGGCATTGACCAAGATGCGGACGACCACCGGATCCTGCGCGGCGGCTCGGATGAGCGCAGCATGCCCATGGGTCCACAATTTCGGATCAACGTCGCGCAGATCGGGCGCGACCACATCGGTGCCCGGGGTAAACTCGCGCTCCTCGCGGCTTTGCTCGTGGTCTGGCATCGGCGCAAACCAGATATCGGCGTCGAGGCCGATTTGATGGCTGGTGTGCTCGGAAAGCATCTGCCCGCCGCGCGGCTGAGCCATGTCACCAAGCAAAAGACCGTTCCAGCCGACTTTTTTTGCGTTGGTGCCAAGCCGTTCGATGAAGCGAATGAGTTGCGGATTGCCCCAGTTGCGGTTACGCGACGGCCGCATGACTTGCCAGGTCGGACCGGTGATCGGCAGCGACACGGCGCCGGCGAGGCAGCCGTCGAAATCGCCGCCGATCGAGCGCGGCGGTCCGGGAAACGGCGTCGATTTGCGCGCGAACAGTTCCTTGGCCGGCGTTGACGGCGCGTCCGGATTTTTCAGCGGCGGCAGCGGCTCGGGATCGAGCGAGCCGGGAAGCATCGGGTCAATCAAGTGTTTTTGCTGCGCGACGGCGGAACTCGCGGCGGCAAGGAAGAGGACGGCGAGGAGGCAAACGACAGCGCGCATCAGCAACTATACGCCGGGGGTTGCAGTAGGGCCAAGAGGAGACATCCGCTCGGTCTCCGCGGCGACTGCCAAGGCGCTTGGCCTCGGCATCCCGCCCACGATGCTCGCACTCGCGGATGAAGTCGGCGAGTAACCGGCCACTTCGCCCTTGGGGCGAATTCCAGACTAATGCAGCGCAGCAGCAACGCCAGCCACGTTATCTCACGCTCGCGGTGCCGGCAGGTGACGCTGGGGGGAGCTTCCGCGCTGACTGAAGCAACCTGCGCAACTCGTCGAAATGCGCCTTATGCACGTCCGGATTGAACAGCGACCACGGCTGGGCCTTCTTGAGAATGATCGGAACCTCCGCGAACGTGAGCTTCCGATAGCTCTGATATTCGACGGCCGCTTCGTCGTAACGTCCCGCCGCGGCGTCAACTCCGATCAGGCGCACTATCAGCACCAGGTTCTTCAACGCTTCCCGCGCCGCGAGACGCTCCGCAACACCGCCCGCCACCGTGGTGTCCCTGACGCCGGGAAACTGCTCGACGAGTTCCCGGAGCTCGCCGCTAATGGTATGCACCGCGAGCGCTATGACGTCGTTATTGTGGGCCGGGATCGCGGTGCCGAGGACACTGGCGAAATCGTTGATTTCCTTGAGCTGCGCCGTCACGCCGTCCCGGTCATATGGCATGAGGCCGTCGCCGATCGCCTGGAGATAGGCGACGAGATCGGCGCGATCCTGCGGTGACAGGCCGAGTTCGAACGTGCGGTCGAAATGACCGACCACCTGATCATAGGTGTCGTACCGGCCATCGTGGAAATAGGGCGCGTTGAAGTTTGCGTTCATCAGGGTCGGGGTTTTGAACAGCCCTCCGGACCCGACACTGTGCTGCCGGTGATCGACGAAACCGCTCGATGGAATGTGGCAGGCCGCGCAACTCAGTTCGGGATTGTGCGGGAACGGCTTGAAGAACAGCGTTTCTCCATGGCGCTGGGCGTCGTTCGCCCGCGCGCCCAGCCGTCCGCCGGCGGCGAGGTTCAGGTTGGGCAGGAAATCGATATCCTCGATATAGGCGACTATGGCGTCGAGGATGGCTGGGGACGGCTCGGGACCGCTGAATTCGTTGACGATGACGTTGCGGACGAAATCGCGCAGCGATGCGATCCTGCCGTCGTTCCCATATGGCGCCAGGAACCGTGCCCCGCGCAAGCTCGGGACCCGGACCGGATCGCGCGCCCTGTTGTGTGCGCTGGGATTAAACAGCGGACCGGTGGTATCGAAATTTCCCGGCCGCGTGGACATGCCGGGGACATAAAGCTTGCCATTGCCAGCGCCGTTGACATGACAGGTTCCGCAACTCATGCCGGCGCGGCGGGCGGGACCGCCCAAGATGAGGTTGGAGTTGAACGCCAGGTCGCCGAGATTGACCATGTAGGATTTGGCGCCCCCGAGGGCTTCCGACCGGAACACCTCGCGCGGCTTGTCAATCGCTTCCTCATTCAATTCGGTGCCCGGCGGCAGCGAGGTCTGGTCGCCGCTCAATGGAAACGCGTTGCCGATGCGCGGTGGCGCGCCCAGGAGCACGATGATAACGGCCGCAATTATTCCTCGTCGCATCGTTGCGCCTTTCGGGAGGGCGGCCGTCGACAGACGGCCGTCAACAGCCGCATCTGAGATGTCTACCGTTGCTGACGACCGCTGCCGCCCCTGCCGCCGGCTTCCGGACCTATCGGGCGTCCGCTTCGAGCCGGGGCTTTTTGAGGTCCAGCAGTGGCGCAGCACTCTGCAGCTTCAACACGAGCTCTTCGGTCGCGATGCGCAGGCGGTCCGGGTCGACATGGCGCAAATCGCCTACACTGACCATGGCCTTCAGTTCTTCGATGCTGCGCTGCATTCCCATGTCGACTTGCCGGTCGCGTGACTCGGCCGTCGGTGCAAAGATCGTCCGCCAAGCGAGCTCGATTCCATCGACATTGTTGCGCATGTCGTCGAGCGATGTACCGCTCACCCGCGACTCGCCGCCATCCACCTTGCTTTCCCCGAGCTCGAAGGCGAGCCGCACGATGCCGTCGAGGAGTCCTTGAGGTGCCAACGCAGTGTCACGAGCTCTCGCACTCAACGCCGAGAGATTGTGGACGAGCTCGTTCGCTTCATTCTGAAAATCGGTCCGGTTGGCGCCGAACAGCTTCGCCTCGATGGCGTGGAAGCCTATCGCGCCGTCCGGCCAGGCATCGATATCCCGATCGAGTTCCGGCACAAATCCCGCGGTAAAGACCTCGGAACGCTCCCATCCGATGCGCGCTTCAATCCAGGCCCGCTTTGCCCCTGCGAGATCACCAGCAGCAGCGCTGGTGGCCAGCGTCCGCGCGCTCGCCACCGTGCGTTCGACGTCCGTGATGAGATGGGACCTGTATTGTTCAGCGCCGTCGTCAAGCGCCGCGGCCCGCGCCGGTTCCGTCCCGACGAGAGCAGCGCCGAGCGCCGCGATGCTCAGTAGAGCGGCCCATTGTGAGACCGCTCGCGGAGGACGCACTGCCGGCAACCTGCAGCAATGCTTCACATTCATTTGGGTTCCCTCGAGTTTCTTCTCTCGCATCTCACCGACGTCCATAACTGCAGGTCGCAGCGAACTGCCGCACTCATTTGGAATTTACGAGAGTGAACATCTCGGTTTGATGACCACGAGATTGCCCACGTACGCGCCATCTCGCGTGAGCGCAAACCTATGCATCGATTCATAACGACCGACATCGGATCGCACGCTTCCGTCATTCGAACGTAATAGAGCCGGCTTACGGCTACATTCAATCGTGGGACGGCAACGCCGTCGGGGCACGACGAAGAGTCTCTGATTACCCATTCACCGGTGTGGCGACACGCCTCCGTGGGAATTCGCATGGTGCAGCGGCTACTGGCTGTGTGCCTCCTTGGCGCTTGCCTTGGTTCCAGTGACTCCTCCGCGGAGCCTGGTCCCTTGGCAGGTTCTGATCGGTCGATTGATTTCTGTCAGCGGCCGGAACCCGGAAGCGTGGTTCCAGAGCCGCAAGAGCTTCGCAGCCATGACGGCGTGCTGCAGGTCGATCTTACAATTCGCAATCAGCGACAGTTCGATGGATCGACTCGCTATTGTTACCTGACGCCCGACGGCAAGCTTTCGCCGACGCTGCGGGTCAAACCGGGCGAGCTGCTTATCCTGCATTTCACGAACAAGATGACCGACGTTGAATTGGCCGGTTCCATTGCAGGTCACACGCATGTTCGACCGGAGACGCCGCTCGACGGACCTGTAGGCACATCGCAGAAGCGCCGCGATCCATGCATGAGCGGCGTCATGACGGCGGTCTCGACCAATCTGCACTTTCACGGGCTGACCGTGCCGCCGGAGTGCCACCAGGACGACGTCATCAGCACGTCGATTCAGCCGGACGACTTGCCGTTTGAATATCGCCTTCGCATTCCGGACAACGAGCCTCCCGGCCTCTACTGGTACCACCCGCAAATACAAGGTTTCAGCAGGGTCCAGGTGCTCGGCGGCGCTTCCGGCGCGCTCATCGTCGAAGGCATCGAGAAGGCCAATCCCGAATTGGCGGGCCTACCCGAGCGCGTGCTGGTGATCCGCGACCAGGACCTTTTGTACCCCTACGCCCCGCCGCCGAATTCGGAACCTGTGGTTCCAAAAAATCAGCTCGACAGCGACGATACGACCAACAACGGCACCGGCTACGGCAGGCCTGCAAAGGACCTGTCGGTCAACTTCGTGCCGGTGCCGTATCCCGACTATCCGCCCGCGAGGATCACGATGAGGCCGGGCGAACGCCAGCTGTGGCGCGTCGTCAATGCCTCGACGATCACCTATCTCGACCTCGCCGTGTTGATTGGGCGCGCGCAGCAGATGCTTGGCGTCGTCGCTATCGACGGCGTGCCGATCCGGTTCAACGGCAGCCCGGCTCCTCCCGTCGCGCAGGTCAATCACATCGGCGTGCCGCCGGGCGCCAGGGTCGAGTTCATCGTGGAGGGCCCGCCCCTCGGAGTTCCCGGTCTGCTGGTGACGCGGGCGGTTGATACCGGGCTGACCGGCGAAAACGATCCGAATCGCGCTCTTGCGTCCATCAGCGCCGTGGCCGACGCACCGGAACCGCAGACGAGCCTGCCGGCCAAGTCCGAGCCGCTGCCGCCGGCCGCGCTGCCTTGGGTGGGCAACGTGGCGCCGGTACGCGTGAGGAGGCTGTACTTCTTGGATCAGCCGATTGTTTCCGATTTCTTCGCAACGGATCCAAACAATCTCAAAGGTCCGAGGAACTTCTACATCATGGTGGATGGCAAGACCCCGGCGCGATTTGGTCCGCGATCGGAGCTTCCTGACATCGTGGTCAAGCAAGGAGACGTGGAGGATTGGATCATCGAGAACCGCTCGACGGAACTGCACGATTTCCACATCCACCAAGTCCATTTTCAGTTGCGCGAATGGTCCGGCCTTGCGGTGAACGAGCCGTTCCTGCGCGATACGGTCAACGTCCCCTCCTACAACACGAGGAGGCTCGGATACCCGAGCGTGCGGCTGCGCATGGACTTCCGCGACCCAAACATCGTCGGCACCTTCGTCTATCACTGCCAGCTTCTCGATCACGACGATGGCGACACCCTGGGGCGAATCCGCGTCGAGCCCGCGGATACTGCAACTTCAACCAAGGCTTCGAGCAATCCATAAGAGGAGAACATCCATGCTACTCGGTATACGCAAGTCGCGTTTGATGCACAGTTGCTGCACGGGACTAAGTGCATTGGCGCTGGGACAATTCGCGCTCGCTCCCGCGTTTGCCCAATCTGTTCCGGGTTTCGTCGGCTCCTGGCCGGCCCCGGCAGACAACAACACGAAAACGCCGATCAAGCACGTCATCGTCATCATCGGCGAGAACCGCAGCTTCGATCACGTGTTTGCCACCTACGCGCCGCCGCCTGGGCAGACCGTCGACAACCTGCTCTCCAAGGGCATCATTTCGCTGGATGCCAACAAGAACGCGATCCAGGGTCCCAACTTCCAGTTGGCGCAGCAGTTGCAGGCGCAGGATACCGGGGATGTGTTCTTGCTGAGCCCGCCCTCACAGCAGTTCGCCAATAATCAGATGCCGTCGCCGCTCGCTGGCGGCCCGAAAACCTGCGGACAGTTTTCGCAGTGCCTGCCCAACGTGACGTTGGCGCAGCAAACGGAAACCGGATTGTCGCCGACCTACTATCAATTCCTCACGACCGGCGCGACCGGCCTGTCGTCGGCGACGCCCGACACGCGCATCACCGGTGTCACCAATACCGCTGGCACCAGTTTGGCCGCTTCACCGTTTCAGCTGACCAACAGCAACAACTTCACATACACCGACTATGCGGCCAGCCCTGTGCATCGCTTCTATCAGATGTGGCAGCAATTGAACTGCAACGTCTCGGCCGGCACCCCCGCCAATCCCCCCGGCTGCAACAGCAAACTGTTTTCGTGGGTCGAGGTCACCGTTGGCGCCGGCGCCAACGGCGTGGCGGAACCCTCGGTCTTCAGCACCGAATGGGCGCCAAGCCCGACCATTACAACGGGAGAAGGCTCGACGGCGCTCGGCTTCTACAATGTGCAACAGGGCGACGTGCCTTACTTTACGAGCCTCGCTCAAAAGTTCTCCATGAGCGACAACTTCCACCAGTCGGTCAACGGCGGCACCGGCGCCAACCACATCATGTTCGGCCATGCCGACGCGCTCTGGTTCAGCGATGCCAACGGCAATGCGGCCGTGCCGACCAATGGGACCCAGGTATTTACCGCTTGTAACGACTCCGCGAACCCGAACCCCTGCCCCAATCCCGACGCCGGTTTCATCAACTCGATCGAAAACCCGAATCCGCAACCCGGCACCAACAACTTCTATACGCAGGACGGTTACGGCAGCAGCTTCAACGCGGGCTTTCCGCCGCCCTTCACCGTTTCGCCGGCCTTCGGTGGCGGGTCGTACAGCAATTGCTCCGATCCGCAACAGCCCGGCGTCAAGCCGATTTTGGACCTCCTGCAGTCCCTGCAGGTCAATCCGCGTTGCGAGTACGGCCACTACTATCTGCTGAACAATTATAACCCGGGATGGTTCGGCAACGGCAACAACGCGTACCTCGACCAGAATCCGTCCAATACGCCGTTTACGATTCCGCCGTCACCGGTGCGAGGCATCGGTGACGCGCTCAACGACAAAGGCATTTCGTGGAAATACTACGGCGACCAGTGGAACAACTACGTCAACGATCCCTACCAGCTCAATTGGGCTAACGCCGGGCCGACGGCCGACGAGTATTGCAACATCTGCAATCCGTTCCAATACGATACGTCCATCATGTCGAATCCGGCTCAAGTCGCCGCGCACATCCAGGATTCGGTGAACCTCTACGGGGGCAACGGGGTCGTCGGCGATATCGCCAACGGGACGCTGCCTGCGGTCTCGGTCGTCAAGCCGAGCGGCTACGTCGACGGCCACCCTTCATCGTCCAAGCTTCAGTTGTTCGAAGGGTTCGTCAAGCTGATCGTCGATCAGGTGCAGGGCTCAGCCTACGCGCACGACACCGCCATCTTCATCACCTTCGATGAAGGCGGTGGCTACTACGACTCCGGCTACGTGCAGCAACTCGACTTCTTCGGCGACGGCACCCGCATCCCGCTCATTGCGGTCGGGCCCAACCTGAAGCCCGGATATATCTCCCACGATTATTCGGACCACGTCTCGATCCTCAAGTTCATCGAGCGTAACTGGGGCGTGCCGCCGATCACGACACGGAGCCGGGACAACTTCCCGAATCCGATCACCGGACCGCAGAGTGCCTATGTGCCGGTGAACGGTCCCGCGCTCAGCAATTTGATGGACATGTTCCAGTTCGCCAACACGCATGACTTCAATGGCGACGGCAAGAGTGACATCGCTTTGCGTAACAGCAGCGGCAACACCGTGCTCTGGTACATGAACGGCATCAAGCCTCTTGTCGTCCAGCATGCTCGGCACGGTGCCGACCACCTGGACCATCGTCGGCCAACGCGACTTCGACGGCGACGGCAAGGTCGACCTGCTGTGGCGGGACACCAGCGGCAATGTCGCGATCTGGTTCATGAACGGCAACCAGAACGCCATCGGCAACGTTCCCACCACCTGGTCGGTGGCCGGAACGGGCGACTTCAATGGCGATGGCAAGGGTGACATCCTGTGGCGGGACACGTCCGGCAACGTGGCGATCTGGGAGATGAATGGGGCCACCGTCTTGAACCCGAACAGCCCATCCGTCGCCAACGTGCCGACCCAATGGTCGATCGCCGGTACCGGCGACTTCAATGGCGACGGCAAGGCTGACATCCTGTGGCATGGACACGTCCGGCAACGTGGCGATCTGGGAGATGAATGGCACCACGGTGTTGAACCAGAACAGCTCGTTCGTCGCCACCGTTGCCGGGCCAATGGTCGATCGCCGGCACCGGTGACTTCAACGGCGACGCCGTGAGCGACATCCTGTGGCAGGACAACTCGGGCAACGTGGCGATCTGGGAGATGAACGGCACCAGCGTATTGAATGCCGGCAGCTCCTTCGTCGGCAACGTCCCGAGCCCTTGGTCGATTCAGCTCACCGGCGACTTCAACGGCGACGGCATGAGCGACCTCCTGTGGCAGGACTCTTCCGGCAATCTCGCGATCTGGGAGATGAACGGCACCAGCGTATCGAACCCGAACAACACGTTCGTCGGCACGATGCCGGGGTGGTCGATCCAGCATCTCGCCGCGGAGTAACAACTACCGGCCGGATGCTCTGCGTTGGTTAGGGAGGTGGGTCCTTTCCCCCGCTTCCCGACCCGTCGGATCTGCAGTAAGGACCCCGCCGTTGCCAACGGCGGGGTTTTTCATTAGGGCAGCCGCGCATTCTCCGGGATTCGGACCTGTGCCCTCGATCTTCTCGGCCACCAGGCGGCCGATTTGCTTAATCAGGGCAGGCCAGTTGTGCGATCCACAAGGTTGAATCGGACCGCACTTTGAACTTCTTGATTTCGAGCACGGTCTCGTCCGAAATGTCTGCGGCTTTTCGGGATCATGCCCCAGCGATCACGCGCTGCTTCGGCGCGCGCCACGGGCCGGCATGCCGCACGCGACGCATGAAGACCAGATGACTGGCCACGCGGTCCTCGCGGATCCGGGCTAGTTCATCGGCAAATTCTTCGGAGGCTTCGCCGTGATCGACCACTTCAAGGGCGCGCTTGTCCCTCGTCGCTCGCGGCCTTCTCCCGCCGTTTGGGCGCGTGGCGGCGCAAGCGGTGAGCGTTCCGTCCGTCCGGAGACTTCTTGATTCCTTGGAATCACTTGGATTCGATGGACGCCTTCTTGATTTTTGATTCGAGGGGGCCTCCAGTGTGGACGGACAAGAACCGGGCGAAGTACAACCGCGATCACTTGAGATATCCGAGCGACCTGACCGATGACGAATGGGCATATGTCGAGCCGCTTATCCCTCCCGCCAAACGCGGCGGCGGCAAGCGGCGGACGGACATGCGGGCGGTCATGAATGGCGTGATGTATATCCTCAGCACTGGGTGCCAGTGGCGCTACATTCCAAAAGACTTTCCGCCGCGCAGCACGTTGCATGATTATTTTACGTGGTGGAATTGCGACGGTACGCTGGATCGGATCCATCATGCACTATACGTCGAATGCCGCGAGAAAGCGGAACGAGAGGCCAGCCCCACCGCTTGCATCATCGACAGCCAGAGCGTGAAGAGCGCAGAAAAAGGGGGCCCAGTGTTGATCCTCACGGGTTCGATGCAGGCAAACTGATCAAGGGCAAGAAACGGCATATTCTTGTCGATATGCAAGGTCTGTTGCTGCACGCGATCGTTCATTCCGCTGGTGTTCAGGATCGCGACGGTGGCATCTGGTTGCTCACCACGTTGTTCGGCCAATTTCCTTTTCTCGCAAAACTGTTCGCCGATAGCGCCTATGCGGGATCAATTTTCCATACGGCGCTCACCAAAGCCTTGCCCAACCTCGGAACCGAAATCGTCAAACGCTCCGATCGTGCCAAAGGGTTCGTGCCGTTACCCAAGCGTTGGATCGTCGAACGTACGATCGCTTGGTTGAACCGTTGCCGCCGACTGGCCAAGGATTGGGAGAATCTCAATCGCAACGCTCTCGCCTTCCTCAAACTCGCTTCCATCCGCCTCATGTTACGAAAGTCTTTAAGCAACTGCTTGTAGTCTTCGAGAGTGTATTTAAAGCGGTCGCCGTGGGTGGCGGCCATGGTCGCTCGGTGGTCCGAGGGACCTCAAGTCCGATCGCGACGCCCTGAAATGCTGCGAAAGCCGTCGCCTTCGCGGCGACGGCTTCGCTCGGAACATCCCGTCATCGGTTACAGGATCACGCGTTCAGCGTGCCGGCGACGGCGTCGGGCCCGCCGGAGGTGCTGCCGACGCAGGAGCTGGAGGTGCAACCGGCGATAACGTTCCGGTCGAGGGCTGCGAGCCTGCGGATGCGGCGGTCGGAAGGGGAGGAACCGGCCCCGGCGCCGCGCCCGGTTGCGGCGGCATCGGCGCGGGCGCAGCGCCTGGCTCAATGTGCGGTGTAGGGACCGGCCCCGCGCCATCGGCGGGCCGCGTCGGAACCGGACCTAGTCCCTGCGCAACCTTGATGGGTGGCATCGATCCGCCCGAGGTCGCCACCGGCATCGGCCCGAGGTGGTTATCCGCCTTTCCGTTGGGCGTCGGTCCAGCCGCCGGAGCCGCGTCCGCCGATTTCGACGCCGGCCGCGTTCCGACCACCGCCACGGGCTTTTTTCGGCCGTCCAGCAAAGTGATCTCCAGTCCGGCTTGGCCGGACTTCACCACGAAGTCGTAGCCTTGGAGAATGTGGGAGACCGCCTGCTGCAGCGTGCCCTGATAGGTCCCGGTGATCCGCTTGTCGAGATTGGCTGCCGACCGGAACTCGACCTTGAAAGTATCGGTCAGGGCGACGAGGATTTCTTCGACCGTCGCATTCTGAGCCTCGACAACGACGGCCTGCGGCGTCCCATGCACCTGGGTTTCCGCCCACGCCCAGGTTGGGGCAATCGCCAACGCCATACCGAGCCCGATTGCAGCGGGAGAAGTGTTTGTCAAAAGCTTCATATTTTTAACTCCATGGACGTTGTCTTGGTCTCAGGTGCGGGGAGATTACCACATGTCTGCGGGCAGATTCACCCGGCAGGCGGTCCGCGATCGCGGAATGAAACGGTGTTATTCCGCTTATTTGCAGTATCTGACCTTGCACGCCATCGCGTCCTGCGTGCTGACGACGACGATGGCAGCGGTCCCGGCTGTGAGCATGATGGCCAGCGCGGCGAGCATTACGATTCTGCGTATGTTCTCTCTCCGTTGCAGTTGCTTTGCATCGGTGTTGGCGATCTTCCATCACGTTCCTGTCAGTGGCGTGACGGTCGGTGCCTCGCCACGCGCGCCGGCGGATTGAGCTTGATCGAGGCGAGTGAGCGCGCTGCGGCAGCCGAGTTCATGGCCGGGCCTTCCCCTTTTTGACAGGGCGGGGCCGATCTCCGGCCCCATTCGGCGGAAGGTGCCGGCTCAGGCGTGCTCATAAGTCGTGATGGTCTGCAGGGCAAGCCGATTGTCGAGGGCGTCCGCCCACGAACCCGCAAGGTCAGGCAGCGGCTCCTTGCGGGCGCATCTGCAGCCACACCGTCTTCTGCTCGGTGTAATTCTCGAGCGCCGCCCGGCCGAGGTCGCGCCCGAAACCGGACTGCCCTCCCATGCCGCCCCAGGGCAACCGCGTATCCGTCGGACCATAGGTGTTGATCCAAACGGTGCCTGCATCGAGATGGCGCGAGACGTAATGCCCGCGATCGATGTCGTTCGTCCACACCGCAGCCGCGAGGCTGTAGTCGGTCCCATTCGCCAGCGCGAGGGCTTCGTCGGCGCCGGAAAAGCGTTGGACGCATACGACAGGGCCGAAAATCTCTTCGCTGGCCACTCGCATGTCGCCGCTCACGCCGGAGAACACGGTGGGCTCCACGAAGAAACCGCGGTTTCCGGAGCGTGCGCCTCCGCACACGAGGCTCGCTCCTTCGCTGCGTCCGACGTCGACATATCCGAGCACGCGGTCCATCTGGTTCCGGGAGATGAGCGGCCCGAGCGTGGTGCCGGTCTCGAGCGGGTCGCCGATGCGCAGGCTCGAGGCCCGCTTCGCGAGCTTGTCCACGAAGGCGTCGTGCACGCGATCCTCGACGATGACCCGCGTCGCAGCCGAGCAGACCTGGCCGGCATTGAAGAAGGCGCCCGAGCCGGTCTGGCGAACGGCCGCATCGATGTCGGCGTCGGCGAAGACGATGCTGCAAGACTTGCCACCGAGCTCGAGACCGACTCGCGTGATACGCTCGGCGGCCGCGCGCATGATGAACTGCCCGGTCCGTGGCGATCCGGTGAAGGCGATCTTGTCGATCCCCGCATGCGCGACGAGCGCCGCGCCGGCCCCCGCGCCGAAGCCGGGAATGACATTCAGCACGCCGGGCGGCAGGCCGGCCTCCAATGCGGCGCGGCCGAGCCACAACGCCGACAGGGGAGTGAGCTCCGCGGGCTTGAGCACCACCGTGCAGCCGCAGGCCAACGCCGGCGCTACCTTCCAGACCGCGTTCATCAGCGGAAAATTCCACGGCACGATGGCCGCGACGACACCCACGGGAACGCGATGCACGTAGGTGAGGGCGTCGAGGCGCGTCGGCACCACCTCGCCCGTGATCTTGTCGGCCCAGCCGGCGTAGTATTCGAGGCAGTCGATCGCCGCGGGCATATCCATGCGCCGGGTCGCCGCGAGAGGCTTGCCCGCGTCGATGCTTTCGAGGAGCGTCAATTCCTCGAACCGTTCGCGCATGATGGCGGCGAGCCGGTGGAGGACGCGCCCGCGCTCGGCGCCCGTCATCAGGGACCACCGGCCACGCAAAGCGCGGCGCGCCGCCTCGACGGCTGCATCGACGTCGGCCGCCCCGGCCTCGGCAACCTCGGTAATGACGTCTTCCGTTGCGGGATCGATGGTCGCGAAGCGCGCGCCGCTCGCCGCTTCTCCCCACTCGCCATCGATCAGAAGCCTGGTCGGAGGAACGGCAAGTGGTGCTGAAAGTCTCGACGACATATGCTCGGTCTCTCGCCCGATTGATTTGTCATGCAATGTCGGGCGCGGCTGCTCTCGGATCAAATCGGAAGGGCCGTCCGGTCAATCGGAAGCGCCGATCATCGTGCCGTTTTTGGCAGCAATCGCTCCAGCGCGGCCGATACGTCCGAGTGTCGCGCAGACTTCAACAATGCGCGGGCGAGGGGTGGCAGAGGGTCGCGCTGGCCGACCACGAGCCCCACCGTGTGGACGGATTCGGGCTCCGTCAGGGGAATGGCTCTCAGCCCGTTGAGGCCGGCGTCTTGCCCGAGCAGCGTGAGAAACGTGTGCGGGATCACGCTCGACCATTCGCCGGATTGCACATAGGCGAAGAGCGCGACCACCGAGTCCGTCTCCACGGAAACTCTGGGACTGCCCGCGTTTCCCGCAATGAAGAGGCTGTCGATGATCCGGCGGTGCTGCATATTCGGTGTGAGCAGGCACAGCGGCAGTCTCGCGGCTTCGCGCCAGCTCACCACGGTCAGTCCGTCGAAGCGTGCGCCGGCCGGGGTGAGCAGGAGGTATCGCTCCCCATAGAGGGGGTAGGTCCGCACGTTGCGGAGCGGCTCGTTGTCCAAATATGTGAGACCGGCGTCCAACTCCGCGGAATCAAGCCCGCGCTGGATTTCGATCGAGCTCAACGACAGGATCTTGAGTGTCACGAGAGGGTGGCTTCGGCAGAACGCGGACGTGACCAGGGGCGCCATCGGCATCGCTGCGGGGATCACGCCGAAGTGCAGGTCACCGGTAAGGCCGACCCGCATCTCCGCCAGCTCCTGCTCCAATGCTTCCTGATCGGCCAGAATCCTGCGCGCCCAGTCGAGCGCCCGCTCGCCCTCCGCAGTGAGACCGCCGAAGCGCTGGCCCTCGCGATAGATGAGCGGCACGCCGAGCTCGCGCTCGAGCTGGCGAATGGCTTCCGACAGGGTGGGCTGGGTGACGTGGCAGGCGGCTGCCGCCCGGGCGTGATGTCGTTCGCGCGCTAGGGCGACGAAATAACGGAGATGGCGGATATTCATTTCAGGCTTCACCCGCATCGACGTGGGGTGGCGGGCAGCTCCGAGAAGCGACCGCCCGGAGTCGGCAGAGTTGGTCTAGGCAGTAGCGTCACGCTGAATTAAACCTGCTCCTCGTCGCCGACATGCCTGCCTGGCGCGAATTCGGGGCAAGCGGGACTGCTTGAACGATCAGGAGGATGTCGGCGTGGCTGAAGCAATCGTTCCGCTGTTCTCGTACGGGACTCTGCGCCAGGAAAACGTGCAACTCGCGTCATTCGGACGGATCCTGAGCGGAAGTCCCGATGCGTTACCCGGCTATGCGAGCACCACGATCGAAATCACCGATCCCGACGTGGTGGCGAAAAGCGGAATGAAATTCCACCCGGTGGTCGCGGAGACCGGCAACCCCAACGACGAGGTGCCGGGCACGCTCTTTCTCATCACCGAGGCGGAGCTCGCGGCCGCTGATGCCTACGAAGTGTCCGACTACAAGCGAATTGAAGTCTCGCTGAGGTCCGGCAGGCGCGCTTGGGTCTACGTGAGGGCATGACTGGCATGCCGCCGCAGTGCCTCGGCCGGCGGTCGAGGTCGACAATCGCGCCTTGTTCGTTATATTCGAAAATATACAGCGAGAGCAAGAGCCGCCGCCGCGGAGGGATGCATGAGCAGAAGCACGCAGTTCTACATCGACGGCCAGTGGGTCGACCCTTCGTCCCCGAGGCTGTTCGACGTGGTCAATCCCGCGACCGAGGAGGTCGCAGGACAGATCAGCCTCGGATCGAGTGACGATGTCGACCGCGCCGTGGTTGCCGCGAGGCGCGCTTTCCCGAGCTACTCGCAGACGAAAAGGAAAGATCGGATCGCGCTGCTGCAACGGATCGTCGAGCTCTACAACGCGCGGTTCGACGAGCTTGCGCAGACGATGACGCTCGAAATGGGATCACCGATCACGTTTTCGCGTGAAACCCAGGCGGTCATGGCCTTGGCTCACTTCAAGCAGATGTTGGAAGTGCTCAAAGGCTACAAGTTCGAACGGTACATGGGCGGCACCCTGATTCGCCGCGAGGCGATCGGCGTGTGCGGCTTGATCACACCGTGGAATTGGCCGCTGAACCAGATCACGTCGAAGCTCGCCCCGGCGCTCGCCGCCGGCTGCACGGTTGTCCTGAAGCCGAGCGAGGTCTCTCCGCTCAGTGCCATCGTGTTTGCGGAAGTGCTTCACGACGCTGGGGTGCCGCCGGGCGTCTTCAATCTCGTGAACGGTGACGGTCCGACCGTCGGCGAAGCCATTTCCCGGCATCCGGGAATCGATATGGTTTCGTTCACGGGCTCGACGAGGGCCGGCATCCTCGTCGCCAAGGCCGCCGCCGACACCGTCAAGCGTGTCACCCAGGAGCTCGGCGGCAAGTCGCCGAACATCATCCTCCGCGATGCCGACATCGAGAAGGCCGTACCGGCCGGCGTGCTGCGCTCGTTCACCAATACCGGACAGTCCTGCCAAGCGCCGACCCGCATGTTTGTTCACCGCTCGCAGCGCGACGACGCGGTGGCCATCGCCAAGCGGACGGCGGAGTCCGTCCGTGTCGGCGATCCGCTCGATCCGCAGACCGCCATGGGCCCGCTGGTCAGCAAGACTCAATTCGACAAGGTGCAGGGCCTCATCGAACGCGGCATTCAGGAAGGAGCGACCCTGGTGTGCGGCGGTGCGGGTCGCCCTGCGGGGTTCAATCGCGGGTACTTCGTGCGCCCGACCGTCTTCGCCGACGTCAAGCCCGAGATGGCAATTGCGCGCGAAGAGATCTTCGGCCCCGTGCTCTCGATGCTCACCTACGAGACCGAGAAAGAGGCAATCGCGCTCGCCAACGACACGACCTACGGATTGGCGGGTTACGTTCAGTCCGGCGACATCAAGCGCGCGCGTCGCGTCGCGGCGCAACTGCGCGCCGGCCGTGTCTACGTGAACGGCGCGCCGTCCGACACGAGCGTTCCGTTCGGCGGCTACAAGCAATCCGGCAATGGGCGGGAGCACGGCGTGTTCGGGCTCGAAGAGTACCTCGAAGTGAAGGCGGTGCTCGGCTACAAGACGGCCTGAACGGCGGCGTGCCGCCGGGCTTCCGTCATGCTGGCGCAGCGACGGCAGCCCAAATCGGACCGCGAAAAGTGCGGGGGAGGGCGCGGCGCCTATATCGGATCGGTATTTCGGAGGACTTCATGACGATCGACGACAAGACCCGGATCGAGCTCGAGGCTGCGGTATTCCGCCGCCTGGTCGACCATCTGCGTAGCCGCACGGACGTGCAGAACATCGATATGATGGACCTCGCGGGCTTCTGCCGGAATTGCTTGGCGAGTTGGATGTTCGCCGAGGCCGACACCATGGGCCTCGACATGACCAGGGACGCGTGTCGAGAAGCGGTGTACGGCATGACCTATCAGGAGTGGAAGGCCAAACACCAGCGCGAGGCGACGCCCGAGCAGGTCGCCGCGATAGCAAAGAGGGTGCCCAAGCATTAAGTGCAGGCGGCCTTCTCTCGTTGTGGAGTTGTGTTGGGGTCGTGTCGACGTTCAATTGTGCAATGGTAGCCGCTCTGCATTGGCGGTACGCTGTGTACGTCGAAGTCGCATAAGAGACCCGCGCGACGCAACGTGATGGGAAAAAGGGAGGTTTCGCCATGAATTGCTTGATGCTCGTTCCACTGTCGATCTGCTGCATTTACGTCACGCAGGTTGCGCAGGCCGCGAGCCCTACGATCGCTGATGACGCATATGTCGCCGAAGCGATCGCGCGGAACGCCATCATTTGGGACGTTCGCCCGGCCAATGCCTATGCAGCTGGACACATCACCGGTGCGATCAGCATCGGCGATGCGCCACGCGTATTGCGCGATGACAATACCGAGGACTTCATCGCGACCGATCGCATCGAGAAGATCCTCGGTGCGGCGGGTCTCGACCCCAAGCGCGAGATCATCGTCTATGGCAGCCGCGGAACCTGGATGCCGTACTTCGGTCAGTACACCATCCGGTATTTCGGCGGCGACAAGGTGCGTGTCTATCACGAAGGCATCGAGGGATGGACCGCGGCCGGCCGCGCCACCAGCCGCGAAGCTCCGAAGGTCGCGCCCGTGGCCCTGAACCTTGCAATCGATCCGAACGTTGCAGCCACGACCAAGGAGGTCGTTGGGCGGCTGAACGATCCGAATGTGCAGATCGTCGACGCGCGCACGCCCCAGGAATTCGCGGGCGAAGATATCCGTGCCATTCGCGGCGGCCATATCCCGGGGGCGGTCAACATTCCTTACGAGCAGAACTGGGTCGATCCCGAAACACCGGCCAAGCTTTCGCGCAAGCAGGTGACGAGCAATGCCGGCATGTCGCTCAAGTCGGTCGCGGACCTCAAGCGCCTGTATTCGAAGCTCGACCCCAGCAAGGAGACCATCGTCTACTGTCAGAGCGGCGCGCGGGCATCGGAAACCGCAGGCGTGTTGCAAGAGCTCGGCTTCACCAAGGTCAAGGTCTACGATTCCTCGTGGCTCGGCTACGGCAATACGCTCGATGCGCCCGCTGAAAACGTCACGTTCTTCAATGTGGGCTTGCTCACGTCACGATTGTCGACGTTGCAGGAACGCGTCAACCAGCTCGAAAAAGAGCTAGCGGAGACGAAAACGCCGAAGTGACGGATCGGTACCGGCGTTGCAGTCTCTCCGCCGCGTCGAACGCGGCGGAGAGAGAAGAGCGAGGCAACGATCCCGTATTTTCTCAGCCGCCGCTGCAATAGCTGCAGCCCGCCTCTTGCGCCCGGTTGACGCCCCACACGCCCGACGGGATCACAGTGATGCCCGGGATGATGTTGGCGGCAAATTCTTTGGCTGCTTCGTCCGCGGTCACGCCGGCATTCTTGGCGAGCCGCCTCGCGTGGCCCCGAAGCGCCAAATTGCATGCGCCAAATACGGTGCCCCGAGCCAGCAGCTTGTCGATCGCGGTCTTGTCGTTACGCAATACGCCAGGCTTCGGCTCGAAATAGGGGTTCTTCACCGCGGCCGCCTTGGTTTCCGGGTCATTGATCTTTTCGGCCTCTCCGATTTTGTATTTCTCCCACATCGCGTGATTGAGCGCGAGCGGGAAGGCTTCATGCCGCAGAATGATGACTCCGGTCGCTGACTTATTCGGCTCGAGGAAGTTGAGCACAAAGGCAAGAGGGAAACCCTCATTGATCTCGTAAGCGTCGACCACTTGCTTGTGACGCCCGCTCAGCTTGCCCGGCCAGTCCGGTCCATCCTCAGCGTCGGTCTCGGCAGTGGATGCGGTCGGAACGAACGCCGCCGCGCCGAGCGCCATCACGCCGGCAATCCTGGTGAAGAACCCGCGTCGCGCTGTCACGAGAGTTTGCTTTAGATCGGTCATCCTGTCCTCCCTGGACCGGGGCATCCAAAAGGCCCGGTCTCGCCTGAAAAGTTGGCAGTCGCCCAACGCAAAGCATGCGCCGCCGTGCACGCTCGCGCGGTTTGTTCACCTTATCATTCGATATTTACTTGTATATAGCGTGTCGTGCGCGAGAAGGACCGACCGGACGTCGGTGGCTTGCGGACGACCGGGCCGCCGGCCGGCAAGCCCAAGATCGATCGGGTCAAGGTAGCCTATGGCATCCGCAAAGATCGATGTATACAGATGAACATAGCGGCGCAGACGAGTCCAACTGCTGGAAGACGTGGTCGCGCCATGTGTGACCAGAAAAATGCCCTTGGAGGAATGACATGGCGTATCCCTTGTGGTGCAGACTTATTCCGTCGGCGGCTCGACTGGCCATTGGTGGCTTGGCGCTGACATCGGTCGCGTATGCCGCATCGCCGGTGAGCGTTCCGGACACCCGCGTTTTTCCGGAGAGCATTTCGGTGACCTCGGACGGGACGCTGCTGATCGCAGGATCGGAAAAGGGCATCATCTACAAAGCGGCGCCTGGGGCGACGACCGCACAGCCTTGGATCTCGCGGGAGCAGGCCGGTTTCGAGGGCTTCCTCCTCGGCATCTATGCCGACGAGCCGCACAATGTCTTTTATGTCTGCAGCGACGTCGTCGGTCCGCCGCGCAAGGCCGCCTTCACGTCGTTCGATCTCAAGACCGGGGCAAAGAAGGCGACCTACCATTTCCCCGATGGCGGGCTGTGCAACGATTTCATTACGGCGGCCGACGGCACGGTCTACGCCACCGACACGGAGCTCGGACGCATCATTCGGCTCAAGCCCGGGGCGGCCGAGCCGGACATCTGGGCGAATGATCCCGGCCTTGTCGGCATCGACGGCATCGCCTTTGCTGGCGGCAAGCTCTACTTCAACAACGTGCGCAAGAACCTTCTGCAACGCATCGACATCAAGCCGGACGGCAGCGCCGGCGCGGTGACGACGCTGGAGCTCTCCGCACCGCTCGCCGGGCCGGACGGCATGCGCGTCGGCCCCGGAGAGGTTCTGCTGATCACCGAGAACAGAGCCGGCAACCTCACCGAGGCCAAGATCGCGGGCGACAAGGCGACGCTGACCCCGATCAAGGGCGGATTTGGGCAGCTCACCGCCATCGGTGTGGTTGGCGATGTCGCGTGGGTTGCGGAATCGAAGTTCGCGTTGCGCAACGACCCGAATAACAAGGACCCTGGCCCGTGGACGATCATCCCGGTGACGCTGCCAAAGTGACCTTCAAATCCTCGTTGAACGGAGCGGGCTGCGCATAGGCCGGGCCGGCCGAAGGGCTGATGCGAGCAGCAAAGCGGAAAACAGTGTTGGCCGCGCATGGCGGCCAACAGCTGGTAGGGCGCGGCGCCCCGAACGAAGCGCTCTCATCCCCGTCAGAATGGGCGCGCGCCGTCCCTGCCTACATTGATCGCCGACGCCGTGTAGCTACCATCAGCTTGTTTGCTGGCGGATTGAACCCGAAAAGCCGCACCGGCCTTGAGGTCCTCTCTGCTGCCCAAAACATTTCGCACGACATGCGCGTTTGGCGGAATGACGATGCGCTTCTCGCCTTGGGGGTACTTGACCACGATGCTCGGCTCACCGGCGCCACCGGCCCCGTTGGTAGCCACGACCGGTTGAACAAAACCGTTTGTCATGGTGCCGTTCGGAGCGCCGTACCAGCCCTCGTAGAAATGGCCGCCGTCCTCTTGCGGCTTCGGAAAGATACGCAACTCGACCGCCTTCTGGCTGCCATCGGCTTGCGGCATGGCACCGGTGCCCACATAGTCGCCCGGTTTGATATCGGCGAACGTCGCCTTCAACACGGCGGTGATTGCGGGCTTGTCAGCGAGCTTGACGACGATCGCACTGCCGTCGGCTCCTTTTGCGAAGACCGTATTGCCATCAAGACGTTCTATCGTGCCGCTTATGCGTTGACCCTGGGCTTGCGGCTGCTGAGGGAATGCGGCCGAAACAGAGAGTAGGACGGCGGCTGTGGTGGCAGCCAAATAGCGAATCCTGATCATGTCTGTATCTCCTCTAGAGGACTTACCTCGTCGGGCGCAGCATTCGTTCAGGGACGGTACAGCCTGTGCACAGCCACGCCAGCCGAGAAGGAACACTTTGTCCGAATGAATTACAGAGTTTGGGGTTTGATTGTGTGCTGCCGGCGATATCGCTCGCGTCAGTTGCTGTCGAAATTCACCGCGTAGTAGCCGACCGAGCCGGTCTTCGAGGTGTCCTTCCATTGATGCGGGGTTTTTGCGGGGATCGTGATTACGTCGCCCTTGGCCAGATGGTGACTCACCCCGCCCTCGATCCCGCTCCCGCGCGTCTGGCCGGGGGCAGTTACCTTCGGGTCGACCATCTTGCCGCCGGTGACGAACTCCGCTTCGCCATCCATGATAATGAACACGTGGTTGGTGTTGTCGTGCATCTCGGAGCCGCGCTGAACGCCGCGGTTGGCGATGACGATCAGACCTTCATCTTCGATGATGCGGCCGCCTTTCACGAAGGCAGCCGCTACCTTGTCGTGGTCTACGTAGTGGACGCGCGGCGGAAAACTGGCGGCAGTTCCAAGTGTTATCAGGGCGGCGGTCGAAACAGCCGCGGCCCCTGCGAGCAGATATTTCATCGGTGATCCTCCCTTTTTGTCTTTTTGACGCACGGCCAGTTTTGCAGGCCGCAGAATCGAACTCCGTAAACGGACTCGGACGTGAACCGAGCGACCGTAGCCATCAGCCAATGCCGTCGAGCCGATAAAAGCGGGCGGCGGTTCCGGCGAAGAGATCAGCCCTTTCCGTCGCACTTGCGCCTTTCGTGAGCCGCTTGCAGGCGTTCCAGTAGACCGAGTAGCTGAAGCCTTCCTTGTCAGGCGGGAAGTTGCTTTCAAACATGCAACGTCGCGTCCCGAAGGCCTCGATACAGGTCTCGACATAGGGGCGCATCGCATTCGCCACCGTCTCGGAGGACGGTGGCTCGGCCTGCTTCTCGAATCCGAGACCGTTGATGGCCTGGCCAAGTCCGCCGACTTTGACATAGACGTTTTCGTGTGCCCCGAGCGCTTTCATCGACGCAGCCCAGCGAGGAAATTCCTCCTTCAGCTTGCCCGCATACGCGCCTATCCCGACCAGCCGGCCGACGTGGTTGAGCACGATCTTCGTGTCCGGGAATGCACCTGCAAGGTTCGCGACCTCGCCAAGTTGCGGGTGAAGGACCAGAGCATCGAACGAGAATCCGAGACGGCCGAGGACTGCAAACCCCTCCCGAAACGTCTTGTCGCCGAGCAGCCCTGCCGCCACCCGATTGGTCGGATTGAGGAGCGAAACATCGGCATCCCAAGCGGTGCCATTGCGGATTCCGCGGAATTGGTCGCCGCCGGCACGCTGAAGCGCAGCGAGTACCGGCTCGGCGCGACTGCCCAGCCTCAGATCGGCGTAGCCGACAATACCGGCGGCGACCTTGGTCTTGCCGCAGTATCCGCTGGCGCATATCGCCGCCATTCCGTTCACGAATTCAGTTTCGCCGACCGGGCGCATCTCGACCGGACCAGAGTCCCGGTACATCGAGTTCGCCTGCACAAATACGGTCGCGACGATGTTGTGCCCGGTGTTCGCATCAGCCAGGAAGTCGTCCAGCGTGTAACGCCATCCGGGCCGGACCCAGAGGTGGTGATGAGGGTCTACGATCGGGAGATCCGGTTCGAGGGCAGGCTTCCTTGTGCCGGTCCAGCCAGTCCGCGCGCACCGGGCTTGGCGGTGCCGTCTGCTGCGCGGAGGCAGTGAGCGGATAGGCCGCCGCTGCGCTGCCGAGCAAAGCGATGAACTCGCGCCTTTGCATTGTTGCCTCCCTTTTTGTTTTGCGGCGACGGGTTGGTCCCTCGGCGCCGGGCAGCGCAATGGCTGCCTGGTTTGATGCGTCGCGATGTTCCGCTTGCATCTTGTTTCGAAAGCTACACTGCTGGGCGATGTCCGGAAAGGGCGAGCGACGACGAACGGGCAGTGTTAGTCGCCGCGGGCGACCGCTCCGTTCCTTGCATGCACGGAACCTGCCGTGCCGCCTGTTCGGACGGCACGGCAATCGTGGAGCACGTGCCCCGCTACAGTCCGAACACGAACAGCATTGTCTGGCTGCGCATGTCGCGAAGCTCCGGGGTGTTGACGAGTGCGGCCCTGGAGTTCCGGCTAAGTCCTGTCAGGACGGCAACATATTGCTTCCCGCCGACCTCGAAGGTCATCGGGGGAGCATTGAAGCCGGTGCCGACATTGACCTCCCAAAGCTCCTCGAGGCTGACGTCGTCATAGGCAGCGAACGATCCATCGACATAGCCGGTGAAGAGAAGACCGCCCGCCGTCGTGAGCGCTGCGCTGCGGTTGGGATACGGCTTGCGCATCTTCTTCTTCACGTCACCGGTGAAGGGATCGACGACCACAATGTCGGACGTATTGCGTTCGGTGTACCTCGACATGCCGCCCAAGAGCGAGCCATTGGCATTTCTGCCCGCCTCGGGATCAAGGGTTGCTTCGTTGCAGGTCGACACCGACGGAATGTAGAGGAGCTGGGTCCTGCGGCTGTACGAAGCCGACCAGTAATTGTTGCCGCCAAGCCAGGAAGGACACAGTTTCTTGGTGCGGTCCGAGATCGTCATGGCTTGTTGGCCCGAATAGACCTGAATGTCCTTCGTGGCATCGTAGTCGACCGGCAACCCGGTCTTTTGATCGATGCCCTTGGTCCAGGTGACCGTATCGACATAAGGCTTCGCCAGCACGTGCTGCCCGTTGGCGCGCTCCAACGCGTAGAAGAAGCCGTTTCGTCCCGAATGGGTGACGAGCTTGCGCGCCTGGCCCCCTACTTGGCCGTCGATCAGAATGTGGGTGCCGGCCTCGTCGTAATCCCACATGTCGCCCGGCGTATACTGGAAGTACCAGTTCATCTTGCCGCTGTCGGGATCCCACGAGATCAGGCTGTTGGTGTAGAGGTTGTTTCCCGGACGGCCGTACGGATTGAACATCGGCACTGGATTGCCGGTGCCCCATAGCACCTGATTGTTGTCGATGTCGTAGGAACCGGTGACCCACATCGCGCCGCCGCCGGTCTGCCAGGCGTTGTTCTTGTCCTTCCAGGTCTCCGAACCGGTCTCGCCGGGCGCCGGGATCACGTATTTGCGCCACGCGAGTTTTCCGGTTGCGGCATCGAGAGCAACGATGAAATCGCGCACCCCGCGGTCGCCGCCGGCAGCCCCAAGGATGATCTTGTCCTTGACCGCGAGCGGCGCCGCGGAAAATTGAAGCTCGGCCTGGCCGTCGGACAGATTGGTCTCCCAGGCGACCCGGCCGGTTTCCTTGTCGGTGGCGATCATGCGGGGCGGATGGTTGGCGACGGTGATTACGAAATTGCCCCACAACGCCGCGCCGCGGTTCGCGGCGATGATCTTCTCCTGGCCCGGGTCCATCCGCCACACGATCCGGCCTGCCTTTCCCGAACGTCCGTCGATCTTGTAGAGCACACCCCACTGATCGACGATGTAGAGAAACCCGTCTTCGGCCAACGGGGTCGCTTCCAGGTTCTCGTTCGCCGCGGTGCCGCCGATCGCGACCGCGTAGGCGATCTTGAGGTCTTTGGCGTTCTCCCTGTTGATCTTGTCGAGCGGGGAGTAACGCTGCGCATCATAGGTCCGGTGGTTCATCAGCCAGTTCTGCGGCTCGCGGTCGGCATTGATGAGCCGCTCCGAAGTGACCTCGGCGCAGAGTGCGGGTGGCGCTGCGATCAGCGCGCCAGCCAGCATGGACGCGGTGCGTCAATTCATGAGTGTCCTCCCTGTGCGCATGGTTGCGCGAACGACGTGAATCGTTTTTGTAAACGCCCGCCGTGAGGACTAACCGCCGTCAAATATTTCTTGGACCTCGGAACGTCCGTCGGCAGGTCGCAAGCAAATCATACGACTGTGACCGGTGTCATGAAAGGAGTTTCGCCGCTGCGCCAGATACTATCCGTAGATCATTTCGCTGGAACCCGAGCGCCCGATGTTCATTGAGGTTCGATCAAGCGATCAAGTGTGATCGGGAATTTGCGCACGCGAATTCCGGTGGCGTGCCAGACGGCATTGGCGACCGCGCCCGCCGTGCCGGTGATGCCGATCTCGCCGACGCCTTTGATGCCGAGCGGGTTGACGTGCGGATCGTGCTCCTCGACCAGGATCGCTTCGAGCGACGGCACGTCGGCATTCACCGGAACATGGTACTCGGCCAGATTGGCGTTCATCAGACGGCCGGAGCGCGGATCCATGATCGCCTGCTCATGCAGCGCGAACGACACGCCCCAGATCATGCCGCCATAGTATTGGCTCTTCACCAGGCGCGGATTGATGATGCGTCCGGCGGCAAAGGCGCCGACGACGCGTGTCACGCGCATCTGGCCGAGATCGGGATCGACCTTGACCTCGGCGAAGACCGCGCCGTGCGCATGCATGGCATAATCCGATTGGGCGTGCGCCTCCATGGGGTTCGGGTTACCGCCGGTGCCGCGGCCTTCGATCTGAAGGAGCCCGGCGCGGCCGAGAATATCGGCATAGCTCTCGCTGCGGCTTGGATCGTCGCGGCGAAACAGGCGGCCGCCGCGCGCGGTCACGCCGGCATTGCCGGCACCGAAAAGCGGCGAGCGCGTGTCGTTGGTCGCAAGATCGGCGAGCTCGCGCGATCACGTCGGCGCCGGCATTGTGGATGGCCATGCCGGCGGTCGCGGTGTGCGACGAGCCGCCGGCAATGCCGCCATCGGGCAGATCGGAACTGCCGGAGCGAAACTCGAGCTGGTCGAGATCGAGTCCAAGTCCGTCGGCCGCGATCTGCGCGAGCGCGGTCCACGCGCCCTGTCCCATATCGTGTGCGCCGATCTCCATGACGCCGCTGCCGTCCCGGCGCAGCACCGCCTTGGCCTGAGCCGCAAACATGATCGCCGGAAATGTCGCCGTGCCCATGCCCCAGCCGACGAGCAATCCGTCACGATCGCGCATCTGCCGCGGCGCGAGCGGCCGCCGCTCCCAGCCGAACCGCTCGGCGCCTTGCCGATAGCATTCGCGCAAGGCTTTTGAGGAAAACGGCTTGCCGGAGATCGGCTCGACCTCGGCATAGTTCTTGAGCCGAAACGCCAGAGGATCCATGCCGCAGGCTTGCGCCATTTCGTCGATGGCGCTTTCGAGCGCGATCGAGCCTGAGCGCCTCGCCGGGCGCGCGCATGAACAGCGGCGTGCCGATATCGGCCCGGACGGCTTCATGCGAGGTGGCGATGGCGGTGCTCGCATAAAGCGTGTGCGAGACATTGGAGGCCGGCTCGAAGAAATCGTCGAACGTGCTCGACACCGTCTTGGTGTGATGATCGAGCGCGGTCAGCGCGCCGTCGCCGTCGGTGCCGAGACGCAAGGTCTGCCGCGTCGGCGCGCGATGGCCCACCGGACCGAACATCTGCTCGCGCCGCAGCACGAGCTTGACCGGCCGGCCCACGACGCGGGCGGCGATGACGCCGAGAACCTGCGGTCCGGACATCAGGCCTTTGCAGCCGAAGCCGCCGCCGAGGAACGGACTGCGAATGTGAATTTTGTCCGGCGCTATGCCGAACAGTGCCGGCAAGACGCGCCTGCGCCATGGCGAGACCCTGGCTCGGCGTATCGATCGAGAGCGTGTCGCCCTCCCATGCGGCAACGATCGCATGCGGCTCCATGGGATTGTGATATTGCGCCGCGGTCTCGTAGGTCGCGGTGATCGTCTTTGTCGCCGCGGCAAGCTCGGCCTCGACATCGCCGCGATGCACTTCCGCCGGAAAGCCGGGACCGACGGCCGGCGGCACGAAGCTTTCGGTCGCATCAAGACCGACCCGCGCCGGTTCGATCTCGTAGCGCGGCGCCAGCAGCGCGGCGCCTTCGGTCGCGGCTTCGAGCGTTTCGGCAACCACCACCGCGATCGGCTGGCCGGCATAGCGGACCCGATCGTTTTGCAGACAGATCGAGCCGGAACATGAAAGGATTGCGATTTCTCGTCCGGATCCTGCGCCAGCGCCGGCCGGTTCGCCGGCGTGATCACCTCGACAACGCCCGGATGCGCTTTCGCCGCCGCGACGTCGAGAAAGGCGACGCGGCCGCGCGCGATGGTCGACGCCGCGAGCACCGCATAGAGCATTCCCGATGGATGATGATCGGCGGCATATTTGGCGGCACCGGTCACTTTGAGCACGCCGTCGCGGCGCGTGAGCGGCTGACCGATATTCGAGCCGTGGCGAATATGCACAGGCGTTTGCGGTGAGCGCGATCTCAGGCATGGGTAAGAACTCCGGAAACGGCGGCAAAGGGCGAAGCGGGCAGCGCGGGCATGCGCTCGGGCGTGCCGGCGGCGGCGAGCGCGAGCGCGCGGGCCACGACGCGGCTTGCGAGCTCGATCTTGAACGCATTGTCGCCGGAAGGTTTTGCTTCGGCGAGCGCGGCTTCGGCCGCGCGATGAAACAGCGGCGCGTCGGCGCGCGCGCCGATCAATATCTTCTCCGCGTCCCGCGCGCGCCACGGCTTCAGCGCGACGCCGCCGAGCGCAATCCGCGCCTCCGCGATCACTCCCGCTTCGAGACGCAAGGCGGCCGCCGCCGACACGATCGCGAAAGCATAGGACGTCCGGTCGCGAACTTTCAGATAGCGCGCATTCGCGGCGAAACGCGCGGCCTCTGCGGGCAAGCGCACCGCGACGATCATCTCGCCGGGCTCGAGCACGGTCTCGCGGTCGGGCGCTATCGCCGGGCAGCCGGTGAAACGTCTCGAGCGGTATTTCCCGGCGGCCCGTTCTGCCTTCGAGCTCGACAACGGCGTCGAGCGCGACCAGCGGGACGCAGAAATCGGACGGATGCGTCGCGATGCAGCTCTTGCTCCAGCCCAATATGGCATGGAGCCTGTTGTCGCCGCCCTGGGCGTCGCAGCCGGAGCCAGGATTGCGTTTGTTGCAGGCGCTCGCGGTGTCGTAAAAATACGCGCAGCGCGTTCGCTGCAAGAGATTGCCGCCGACGGTCGCGGCATTGCGAAGCTGCGCGGAGGCACCGGACAGAAGCGCCTCGGCCACCGCCGGAAAGCGCCGCGCGAAATTGCGATCATGGGCGAGATCGGCATTGCGAACGAGCGCCCCGATGCGCATGCCGCCGTCGGGCAGCTCTTCGATCCGGTCGAGACCGGAAAGATGGGTGATGTCGACCAGCCGATCCGGCGCGGTCACGCCGCCCTTCATCAGGTCGAGAAGATTCGTGCCGGCGGCGAGATAGGCGGCGCCGGGTGCGGCGGCGGCGGTGACGGCGTCACGAACCGTCGCCGGCCTGACATAGTCGAAGCTCTTCATGCGACCTCCTTGCGGCTCGCCGCATCGATAGCCTTCTGTGCCTGCAGCACCGCTTCGGTGATTCCCTGATACGCGCCGCAGCGGCAGATATTGCCGCTCATGCCTTCGCGCACGCGTTCCGCATCGGCTCCGGCCTGACCCTCCTGGATCAGACCGATGGCGCTCATGATCTGGCCCGGCGTGCAGAAGCCGCATTGCAGGCCGTCATGGGCGATGAACGCCTCCTGCACCGGATGCAGTCTGTCGCCGTCCGCGACGCCTTCGATCGTCAAGATACTGGCGCCGTCGTGGCTGATCGCGAGCGCAAGGCACGAATTGATCCGGCGCCCGTCGACAATGACCGTGCAGGCGCCGCATTGCCCGCGGTCGCAGCCCTTCTTGGTTCCGGTCAAGTCCAGCCGTTCGCGCAAAAGGTCGAGAAGCGTGACGCGCGGATCATCGAGTTCGACGGTCCGCGTGACACCGTTGACGGTCAGCGTGGTTGAGAAACTCATGGAGTGCTCCACAAGAGCGATTGGTGAGCGATATCCGTCCACCGACGGAATTCGGCGACAGTGCGAGATTTCGGCAGACCCACCGTCAGGCTTCCCTCTGATGTTGTGGCCGCGCTGGACATGAAAATGCTATGTCTAGCGTGCTCTTGGCGCTGCTGTTCCGCAGGCATACGGAGGAGACCTCCGCTTCCGGGAGATACGGAGGTAGCCTCCGCTTTTCAAGGGGTCAATGCGTGCCGGCCGACATCAAGCCATTGCACAAAAAAACGGCAGGCAAAAAGGCGTTGGCCAAGAAGACGTTGGACAAAAAACTTCGAAGAAGAAGGCTCTGTGGACACGGAAGCATCGCGAAAGCCGCGCGCCGACGCGCTGCGTAACCGGGAGCGCGTGCTCGAGGCAGCAAGAAACGTGTTCAGCGCCGGCGGCCCCGGACGCCAGCCTCGAAGCTGTCGCCAACGCCGCGGGCGTCGGTATCGGCACGCTTTACCGCCATTTCCCGACACGCGAAGCCTTGTTCGACGCCGTCTACCGTCACGAGGTGCAGCAACTTGCCGCTTTCGCTGAACGGTTGAAGAAAGCTGCGGAGCCTATCGAGGCGTTGCGTCAGTGGCTGCACGCACTTGTCAAATTCGTGGCCACCAAAAAGGGTATGTCTGCGGCGCTCGCCCTCGCGTCTCCAAGGACTCGGACCTTTTCTCCTATTCATCCGACCTGCTGATGCGATCGGCCAGCGAGCTGCTGGACCGAGCAATCGCGACGGGTGAAATCCGCAATGACATCAGCGCGGAGGACCTTATCCGAACGATGGTCGGCATGTGCTACACGCACGATCAGCCCGGTTGGCAGAAGAGCGTGCTGCGGCTGGTCGACGTTTTTATCGACGGACTGCGCAATCGACGCACCAGACGCAAAGCGAACACAAACAAGAGAGCGATCAGGCTGACTCGCATCCCGTCACTCGCCGGCGCGGGCGGCGGGGGAGGGGGAGGGGGTGACGACCTTGACAGGCGGTCCCGCACGGTCCGAATATTCGGATCGGCCATCCGGAACGGAGGTTGACATGACTCCACCGGGTCAGAGCGCCGCAATGATTGTTGTCGCAGATGCTCGGGCGCCAGCATAGCGGCTGATATACGAGCGGCACGGCGGGAGCGGCCCTCGCGGGTTGCATCAGTTAGGCAAGACCCCATCCGGTCGTTCCCGACGGCGCTCGTCCTATACCGATATCTTGTTCCGTGTCGCTGCGCTCGCAGCGGTTTCGGTGTCAGAGGCATGTGGCATGGCCGTGCTGGCACCCGCCGAAATCGATGGTCGGTTGGGTGCGACGCTTTGTGATGATGCGGTATCGGCGGGGCGGAGTGGCAAAGGACAGGCTTGCCGAAGGACAGGAGAGTGTCCATGAGCGTTCAGAACATTCTGGATCGCAAGGGTGCGGACGTCTTTGCAATCGAGCCGTCTGCGACGATCAGAACCGCCGCCCACCTGATGCGGGCTCGCGGCATTGCCGCCTTGGTGGTGAAAAGCGGTGATGTGATAAGCGGGCTTATATCGGAACGTGAGGTCGTACATGCGGTCGCCCAGCATGGAGACCGCGCGCTTACCATGGCAGTCTTGGACGTGATGACTCGCAGCCTAATTGCCGTTACGCCCGATGACACGTTGAGACGAGCCATGACTCTCATGACCAATCACAGAGTGAGGCATTTGATTGTGATCGCCAACGGCCACCTGGCCGGCATTGTCAGCATCGGTGATGTCGTGAAGAATCGACTGGAAGATCTCGAAGCCGAATCGAATGTTTTGCGGGACGCTTACATCGCAGCCCACTGACGACATACCACCCATCGCGCGGACCGACCTTGGGCATCGAAGCGTTTGGCCGCGTGTCCGGCGCGTAAACGAGGGCATACATTGGTAGCGACACTTCGCTTGCTGGGGCTGTCCGTCTTACTCGTAACCGGCTTCCACGTCGCGCCAGCAGCCATCGCCTACGGCGACGAAACCGATGTCGTCGATCTGCTGAGTGTCGGCCGCATCAAGACCTCGGCCACCTGGTGCTACAAGAAGCCTGGGCCCGAGCGTTGCGCTGTCACTTTGCACATAAAGGATGGCGCCTTGCTTCTGGACGGTGTCGGTTGCGGATCGTTCCGAGTGCCCGTGAACGGTTCAAACGGCCGGCAAACTGCGAAGATCTCCGGGAACGCGATCACTGTCAGCGTGACCGGAAAAAACGGGACCGGCGTAAACACGTATGAGCTGTCAAAAGATTTGACCCAATGCTCCCATACGGTGCAGTGCCCTGCGGGCTTTCAAGCAAAAGTATTCTCATGCTCGGTCGAAAGAAACGCGCCGACACAGGCGACGGCGCAGCCGGGATCATCGGCGACAGCGGCGCTAAGGAACGCTGAACAAAGCCCGCCGTCGAGCGGTGCGCAAGACGCTCACGCTCCGCAGGTCGATGCACAGTCTTACATGGAGGCCGCAAGGGATTTGAAGGATCGGGATCCGACCTACAATAGCTTGTCGGCCGCAGTACAGACATTCCGCAGAGCGGCGGCGGGCTTCGACGCTGCAGGTGACATTGACCGATCACAGGCTGCAGCCAATGAAGCGCAAGTGTTGGAAAAAGACATCAAGACCGCGGAGCGCAGCGTGGGACTAAAGGAAGACCAGAACCAATGCGGTATGCTGCGAGGCAATGCCTTCGAATGCTACGCTCGTGCTACTCGTTCAGGATCTTCTCACCCGCCGATTTCAGCAGTTAGTCCTCTTGGCGGCTTTGTTGATTGCGTCAAGACCTATTGCCGCGCGATGCAAAAAGCCAACTGTCCGATGCCGCTTTTCGGCAAGGATAACGCCGGATTTTGCTTCGCGGCGCCCGCCGAAGATCATGACCTTGTTCAGCAAAAGAGCTCGGCTCCCCGATAGGCCCGTGCTGAAAAGGCCTGCAGAGATGAGTTCGAGCCTCACTGCCTTGCTTGGCTGAGCGCATCGTTGTGGCGTGACAGTGAACCTGGTGAGCTCAGCGACACGCTCGGCCAATCCCTCGGTCTACTTCTCGGCCACGGTTTTCAGCAGCCGGAAACGCACTTGCCTTTGCCGTCGAATTCCATGGTGCGCTCGCTGATCGCGAGGTAGGCGGACGGCTTAACCTGCTTCATGAGCGCCGCCGTCTGGGTGTTTGGCTTCAGCTTGCCGCCTTCCGTCGCGGCCTCGTTCACGTGCGTAAAAATCACCGAAGCCGGCTTGAGCAGATCATTGATCGCGTACGCGCCCGACTGGAACAAGCCCGGGTTCGGCCCGAGGTTGATCACGACCAGGTTCGCTTTGTGAAGATCGCTGACAACCATCTTCATGTCGCCGAAGACGGCCGTGTCGCTCGACAGGTATGCGACGAGCCCGTTCGTGAACTTCACGACAAAACCGACCGGCGGGCCGTACCCGAGCTGGGCGCCATCGGCTTTCAGCAGGTCCTGCTGGGCCTTCGAGAGCAGTGAGGGCGCTACGTCGTTGACGTGCGCGGAGTAAACGATCGTGAACTCCACGCCTTGCCTTGCGCCTTCCGCCTGGGCGGTGAAAACGCCGCCTAAGTCAATTCGTGAGCTGCACGCCGCCGGAACGGGGATGGTGACTGCCAGGGTGGAGCAAAAGTCCATTGGCTTGCTGCCGCTGCCGCGAATTGCGCCCACCTTGTTGTGAACGAAGGCGGCCATCGCGCGGGTCGTCACCAGGACGGCGTTCTTGGCGGCGACGACTTCGGCGGTGGTTGAGTTCGGGGCCGGCACTCTCGCCGAATTCGCGCAGGTGCCTTCGCCCGGCGCCTTCAGTTTCAGGTCGCCGACATGATCGCCGTGCATGTGGGAAAGCAGCACAAGGTGAACGGCGCCGAGCCGCGGATCGTCGCCACCGGTCACGTTCTGCGCCGCGTCGTAGAGAAAACGGACGCCGGTCGGGTCCTCGAAAATGATCGCCCGGTCGTTCGCGCAGAGCTCGCCTGGGTGCGAGCCGATGGGCGTGATCTTGACGTTCTGTGCGAGCGCCGGGAATGCAGCAAGCGAAAGGGCGAATGCTGCGCAGGCGATCCTCATGTCGTTCCTCCCGAGAAGTTTGATTCTTGTCTAGCCGGTCGTCATCGCGCGTCGCATCCGCCGGGTGAGCGCTTGTCCGGGGCAGCTGATATCGCAGGAGACGGAGAGAGGGTAGCCTTTTGCCAGGAGTGGTGCACTTTGAATCTTGCGTACTCGGCTTTGGCCAGGCGCGTTGATTGGGTAGCTTCATCCGGATTTCAGGTTGGCCGACAAAGGCAGCGTCATGAACGGTATCGACCAACTCGCTGCACGCATCCTGGCGTTTCGCTCGGATGATGCCGCGGTCAATGAACAAATCGGACTCCATGTCGCGGACACGGTGGCGGCGTGGGTCGCGGCGACCGCGACAGCGGAGGGTAGGGCGGTCATCGCGTATCGGAGGGAATTGCAAAGCCTTTTCCCCACCACGGACGCCAATCCGCTCGACGACGTGGCCCTGCACTGCGCCCTCGCGCGCCTGAGCGAGGCCGACGATATTCATCTTGCCTCGATGACGACTCCAGGCTCGATCGTGATTCCGACGGCTTTCATTCTGGCGGCGCGCCTGAATGCTGCCGATGCGTCCGAGCTTCCAGCCGCGGTCCTCGCCGGCTACGAGGCCATGATCCGGCTGGGACGTGCGGTCAACGGTCCCGCAATTCTCTACCGTGGCATCTGGCCGACGTATTTCGCGGCGGCCTTCGGCACCGCGGCAGTTGCCGCGCGGCTGCTCGGGCTCACCGAGCGACAGACGGCCCACGCGCTCGCTCTCGCGCTGACGATGAGCGCACCCTCGGTCGGCCAGCATCATGCCGCGACCACCGCGCGTTGGCTGTGCGTCGGACAGGCGGCGCGCAACGGCGTGACGGCGGCGCTCGCCGCACGCTCCGGCTTCACCGCCGATCTTGATCTTATGCGGTCGCAATTCCTGCCCGGCGTCTATGGCATCGAACCTGACCTCGCTGCGATGACCGATGGTCCGGGCAAGCAGCCGGCGCTTGCGGAGGTTTCGTTCAAGCCGTGGTGTGCGGCGCGGCAAACCATGGCAGCGACGCAGGCGCTTTGCGAGTGTCTCGAAAGTGGCGTCGTCGCCGATGGGATCACCGAGATCACCGCAGCCGTGCTGCCGCCGCATTTCAAAATGATCAATCATGGCGTGAAGGCGGGCGACCGGGCATCGTTCATGACCAGTCTGCCCTATCAAATGGCGGTCGCGCTCCTCGAGCCGGAAGCTCAATTTGCCCTGAGTCCACCGTCGGCGATGCCCTCGCCGGCGGTGCAATCGCTGATGTCGCGGATCACCGTAGTCGCAGACGACGACCTGCTGCCGCACTATCCCGTCGAATGGCCGGCGCGGGTCTCGGTCGTGACGCTCGCGGGGCCGGCAGGAGAAATTGGTCCGCCACGTTCCGGGAGATTCGGCGCGACCGATGGACCAGGCGAGCCTGAAGGCGAAATTCGATCGGCTGGTCGCAGCCGGTGCTCGGCGAGCAAGGCCAGCCCGCTTTGGCGAACCGCAATCGAGGCGCTGCATTCGGCCGAACGGCCGATCGATCTGATGCAACAGCTGGACCAAATCATCGAACGGGTGTCTACCGGCTGATGCCACAATGGCGTGAAGCGACACCAGTTCGCTGGCTGGCCTCAGCGCCAAGCCCCCGCCCCGGCATTCAGCAACTCCGAGAACAGCCGGACGGAGCTTCGACCATCGCTCCGCGCCGGGGTCAGCTCGAGCACGTCGGCGAAAAGTGGCGGCGCATCGATGTCCAACACGACGACCTGCCGGCTCGCGACGTCGGCCCGTACGGATGCCTCGAGAGAGCAACACAGGCCCATGCCGGCGAGGGTGAGATCGCGCAGGACGCTGAACTCGGTCCCCTCCGCGACGATGTTGAGCGGTTCGACGCCGATGGTTTGCAACATCGCGGCGACGGTGCGGCAGAACATCGAACGCTCGGGCGGACCGACGAACTCGAAGTCGCGTAGTTCCACAGCACGGATTCGTTTGCGTGCCGCGAGAGGATGGTTCGGCGGGGCGAACACGACAAAACGCAGCCGGCCGATCAATTTGGACCTCACGCCGGTAATGGGGGTGTTGCTCAGGAGATAACCCACGTCGGCAGCGCCGCTGCGAATATTGGCGATGACTTCCTCTTGAAACGCGATCCGCACTGCCATGCGGATGTCGCGATGCTCCCCGGCGAAGCGGGCCAGCGGCTCGCGCATCACTGTATTGGCAAGCGAGCGCTGGCAGACGATCGTGAGCGCCCCTTGCGTCTTACGATTCCCCGCGCCCTCCTCGAGCTTGGAAGCGCTCGCCAGCATGGAGCGGGCATGAAGAAGAAGCTTGCGGCCGCCGTCGGTGAGTGCCGCCCGGCGGCCGGGCTCTCGCACGAATAGCGGACCCGCGAGCTCCTTCTCGAGGTTTTGGATGTGGCTGCTCACCGAGGGCTGCGAGATGCCGAGCTGCCGGGCCGCGGCTGCGAAACTCCCCGTTTCCGCAACCATTACAAAGACCTGGAGCCGCCGGAGGGTCGGATAAAGCATGCCCAAGCTATAGCCTAAATCCTATAGGTCGGCAAAGCCGATCCGGCGCTTGCCAAAGCCGGCGCCCGGCCCTTTGATGGCGCGGCGTCGGCCGGCAGAAAAGAACGAGCAAGGGCGGAACATGAGGGCTTTGACGGAACGTCTCGTGGCGTTGCTGGTCGTCGTCGGCGCTGTTTTGCCACCGATCGCTGCGCAGAGCGCCGATGCGGTGCGGATCGGCAAGGCGGTGTCGTCGTCGTTCATCTTCGCGGGGCTGGAGCTCGGCAAGGAACAGGGCATCTGGGCGAGCGAGGGCATCGACATCCAGGTCTCTGCGTTCCGCGGCGACGGTCAGCTGCAACAGGCCTTCTCGGCCGGCGCACTCGATTTCGGTCTCGGGTCGGGTCCGGGCATGGGCTACGTGGTGAAAGGCGTTCCGGCCCGTGCGGTCGCGAGCATCGCCGAAGAGCCGCGCAACATGTCGATCGTCGTCATCAACAGCAGTCCGGTGAAGACGATCGACGATCTCAAGGGCAAGCGGATCGGTGTGACCACGGCAGGGGCGCTGACCGACTGGCTCGCCCGGCGTCTCGCGGCGGATAAGGGCTGGGGTCACGACGGCGTCGATATCATCCCGCTGGGTGAAATGCGCACACGGCTCGCCGCGATGAAATCGGGCCAGCTCGATGCCAGCGTGACCGCGACCGAGGAAACCTTGCAGCTTCAGGAGCAGGGCGTCGGCCGCATGCTGATGACGTTCGGCGACGCGGTGCCGGACTTCCACACTCACGTCATATTCGCGGCCGACCCGGCGCGTGTAAAGAATCCGGCCCTGGTGCGGCGGGTCTTGCGCGCCTGGTTCAAGATCGCGGCGTTCATGCGCGACAATCGCGCGGCGACGGTCAAGTCGGTCGCCAAAACGATGGGACTGAGCGAAAAGGTCGTCGACATGGTCTATGACGAAGAGATCAAGATGCTGTCCTACGACGGCGCGTTTTCGCCGAAGGCGCTCGAGGTCATTCGTCTGTCGCTCAAAGAGCTCGGCATTCTCGAGCGGGTGCCGGAGGCCAAGGACCTTTACGATGGAAGTTTCACGCCCGTGAGGTTCTAAAAGAGCGGACGAACGGTGGACAGTCGCGTTCAAATCTCCCATCCGCAAAGCGCCGCCGACAAACCACTTGCGATTTCGATTCGTAGTGTCAGCCAGCGTTTCGGCCACATCGGTTCGCCGCAGTCCGTTCTTGCGCTCGACAACGTGTCGCTCGACATTCGCCGCGGCGAATTCGTGTGCCTCTTGGGCCCGTCGGGATGCGGCAAGAGCACGCTCCTCAACATCGTCGGCGGGCTGGTCGCGCCGACGCAGGGGGAGGTCACGGTCGACGGCAGGGCGGTCCGCGGGGAACCGCTGCCGCACGAGGTGTCCTTCGTGTTCCAGGAGAGCACGCTGTTTCCCTGGTACACGATCCTCGAGAATTTTCGCATCGCCCTGAAATTCCAGGGCGTGGCCAAGGTCGAGCGGGATTCGCGAGCGATGGCTGCGCTCGAAACGGTCGGCATGGCCGGATTCGCCGAGCACTATCCGACGCAGCTCTCGGTCGGCATGCGCCAGCGCGTGAATATGGCGCGCGGCATCTGCGTCGGCACCGACATTCTGCTGATGGATGAGCCGTTCGCGGCGCTCGACGAGCAGACGCGGATGGTGCTCGGCGAGGACCTGTCGATATTACTGGCGAAGACCGGCAAGACCATCGTCTTCGTGACCCACAGCCTGGCCGAGGCCGTGTTTCTCTCGGACCGAATTGCCGTGATGACGGCGCGGCCCGGAAAAATCAAAACGATCGTCGATGTCGCCGAAGCGCATCCGCGCTCGCCCGATTTCATGCTCGAGCCACGCTTCAGCGATCTGCGCAACGAGCTCTATGCCATGCTTCGCGACGAGATCCGCCTCACCATGGCCGCGCAGCGCGACCCGCGGGCCGGGGGAGGGGTGTCGTCATGAGGCGCACCGCGTTCTGGGCACACTTGATCCAGATCGGCTTCGTCACGATCGTGGCGGCGGCCTGGTACTGGAGCACGGCGACCGGGAGCGTGAGCCGGCTGTTTCTGCCCGCGCCGGAGGCCGTCTGGCTCGCTTTTTCGCGGCTCGTCGTGACCCGCCAGTTCTGGTCGGCCGTGGAGGTGACCCTCACGACGGTGGCGCAGGCCTATGCCATCGCGGTCGTCGCCGGAATTCTGGTCGGCTACATCATCAGTCGTTCGCGTTTTCGCATCGACGTGCTGGAGCCGATCATCGCCGGCCTGTTCACCATTCCGATCACGCTGTTTTTTCCGATATTCATTCTGTTCTTCGGCATCGGCACGGGGTCGAAAATCGCCTACGGCGCGGCCTATGCCTTCTTTCCGATCGCCCTCAACACAATCGCTTCGTTCGCCAATGTCGAGCCGCATTTCCTGCGCGCGGCGAAGTCGATGGGAGCGTCGCGCTGGGACACTTTCCGCCACGTGCTGATCCCATCGGCTTTACCGGCTCCTGCTGAGCGGCATGCGCATCGGATTCTTCATCTGCTTTGCCGCGGTGCTGGGCGGCGAGACGCTCTCCTCGGTGGCGGGCGTGGGCCGCAACATCGCGCTCGCCGCGGAGCTGATGGAGCCAGCGCGCATGTACGCGTGGATTGCCTTCGTCGTGCTCACGGCGCTCACGCTCAATCTCGTCGTCAGCGGTTTCGACAGGCACGTCGCGGCCCGGGGGAGCGGCACGTGGCAATGACCAGCGGCATCCGCGGGGAACACGATTACCGCAAGCTCCACGCATCGCGGGTGCGCCTGGCGCGTGCCGTGATCGTCGTCGCGCTCCTCGCCGCGCTCGAGATCTACGGCCGGTGGTTCGCCGATCCGGCGTTCATGCAGCCGCCAAGCGAAGTCCTGCGCGCCTGGTTCGTCACCGTGCTTCCCGACGCACGCATCATGTCCGCGCTCGGCATGAGCGTGTTCGAGATCGCCAGCGCCTATGCGCTGAGCGTCGTGTTCGGCACGGTCGTGGGATTGGCGGTCGGCTCGACGGCGCTGTCACGGCAAGGTTTCTTCCCGGTGATCCTGGTCCTTTACGCCATCCCCCAAGTCTCGCTCATCCCGCTCTTCGTATTGATGTTCGGACTGGGTTCCGCCTCGAAGATCGCATTCGGCTTCAGTCACGGGATCTTTCCCATCATGGTCGCCGTGATCGGCGGCATGAACAACGTGCCCACGCTCTATGTGCGCGGTGCGCGATCGATGGGCGCTTCGAAGCTCGACATCATTCGGCACGTCGCTTTTCCAAACATGGTCCCGAGCTTCTTCGTCGGCCTGCGGCTCGCCATGACGATGACCATGCTTGGCGTGATCCTGGCCGAGCTTTACGTGTCGACCGCGGGCGTCGGCTACTTCACCCGCGTATTCGCCGAGAACTACAACCCCGCGCCGCTGTTCGCCCTGGTCGGATCGCTCGCGGCGATCGCGCTCGCGTTCAACGCCTGCGTCCGCATCGCCGAGCGCCGGCTCAGCCCGCAGAGCAGCGCGTGAGCAAACCGATGGACCCGCAGGGATGAATATTGTCGGTATCGATATCGGTGGCACCTTCACGGATCTGGTCGGCATCATCGACGGCGAAGTCGTGACGTCGAAGACGTCGACCGTGCCGGCCGATCCGACGGCAGGAGTCGCCGAGAGCCTGCGTCTCGCCAACTGCCACCCACGCGTACTTGCCGAGGTCCTGCATGGCTCGACCATCGCCATCAACACGGTGCTCGAGCGCAAGGGCGCGCAGACGGCCCTGCTGACGACCACGGGCTTTCGCGACGTTTATTCGATCGGTCGCAGCAACCGCATCGAGGCGTTCAACCTGTTCTTCCACCGCCCGAGGCCGCTGACCCCGCGCGGAATGACGTTCGAAGTCGACGAACGCCTCGACGCTGCCGGTCAGGTGGTCCGGCCGCTGGACGAGCAGCAGGTCGCGGTCATTGCCCATAAGCTGCGCGAGGCGGGCGTCGAAGCGGTCGCGGTCTGTTTTCTGCATTCCTACGCCAATCCGGTGCATGAGCGTCTCGCCGGGGCCGTGCTCCGCGAGATCAATCCCTCGATGTTCGTCACGCTCTCGCACGAGATCCTGCGGGAATTTCGCGAATACGAGCGGACCTCGACGACGGTGCTCAACGCCTATGTGGGCCCGCGCGTGCGCAACTATCTCGGGTCCTTGGAGAGCTACCTGCGCCGCGAGGACTTCGACGGCAAGGTGCACATGATGCGCTCGAACGGCGGCGTCATGTCGATCCGCAAGGCGCAGGAGGAGCCGGTCTCCATGATGGAATCGGGTCCCGTCGCCGGGATGATCGGCGCCGGGCGGCTGGCCGCGCATCTCGGCATTCCCCGCGGCATCGGCTTCGACATGGGCGGGACCACCGCCAAGGCGAGCCTGATCACTGACGGCATGCCGGCGATCGAGGAGGGCTATGTGATCGGCACGCCGGCGAGCGGCCAGCCGATGCAGCTGCCGGTGGTCGACATCGTCGAGGTCGGCGCCGGCGGCGGCTCGATCGCCTGGGTCGACGCCGACCGGCGGACTCCATGTCGGCCCGAAGAGCGCCGGCGCCGATCCCGGGCCGGCCTGCTACGGCAAGGGGGCGGCCGACCCCGTGGTGACCGACGCCGACCTGGTGCTCGGCCGGATCAACCCGGATCGATTTCTCAATGGCGGCATGAAACTCGACGTCGCGGCGGCGCGAAAGGCGGTGCATGAAAAGGTCGGCAAGCCGCTCGGACTTTCGATCGAAGAGGCGGCGCTGGGAATCGTGACGATCGCCGACAGCGCGATGTCGCTCGCGGTGCGCGCCGTGTCGGTGAACAAGGGCGTCGATCCGCGCGACACGACGCTGATCGCCTTCGGCGGTGCCGGTCCCGTACATGCGGTGAACGTCGCCCGGCAGATCTTCATTCCGCGCGTCGTCGTGCCGAAAGTGCCCGGCACCTTCTCGGCGCTCGGCATGCTGATGGCGTCATGGCGCCAGGATTTCGTCCGTACCTTCGTCGGCCGCGTCGGGTCTCTCGATGCAACCGCGACGCAGGCGGCGCTGGCCGAGCTTGCCGGCGAAGGGCGTGCGCAGCTCAAACGCGACGGCATTTCCGACGCGGGCGCCGACTTCAGGTTTTTTGCCGATCTGCGTTATGTCGGTCAGGAGCACGCGCTGCCGATCCGGATCGAGCGTGCCGATATGTTGACGGGCGATACGTTGCCGCTGCGCGAGCGGTTCCATATCGAGCATGACAAGCGCTACGGGCAGGCCGCCATCGAGGAACAGCTCGAGATCGTGAACCTCCGCCTCGTTCTGACCTCGCGCGCGACCCGATGCGATCGCCGAGGAATGGATGGCACAGCAATGGTCGCCGACCGAAGAGGCCGGCGAGGCGCGCCGGAACGTGATCTACGACGACACCGGGCTGCCGATCGAATCCCGCGTGTTGTGGCGTCCGGCGATGAAGCCCGGCGATGCCGTCGTCGGTCCGGCGGTGATCGAAGAGCCCAACTCGACGATCCTCATCCATCCCGGCGACCGGGTGACCGTGACCCCGACCGGACATCTCGTCATCGATCTAGCGTTCGAGGTCTGAGCGGTATGCGCGACAGCGAAGCCCATCCCATCACCGTGGAAGTCGTGCGCAGCGCGATCGTCGCCTATGCCGACGAGATGGCGAACGCATTGTGCAAATCCGCCTACAACATGATGATCTACGAGGTGCGCGACTATTGTTGCGGCTTGATCGACACTGCGGGCCGGATGATTTCGCAGAACCGCGGCGGGCTTCCGATCTTTCTCGCCGATCTCGGCGTTGCCGTCGAAGACGGAATCAGGCGCTGGAGCATCGACGGATTCAAGCCCGGCGATGTGCTGATCATGAATCATGGCGAGACCTGTGGGCAGCACCTCAACAACGTCGTGATCTATTGTCCGATCTTTCATAACGACGAGATCGTGGCCTTCGCAGCGAACCGTGCGCATTGGGTCGACATCGGCGGCGCGCGTATCGGTTTCGGCTCATCGGCGACGACTGAGATCTATGCCGAGGGCATTCAAATGCGCTCGCTCAAGATATTCGAAGAGGGCCAGCGCAACGAAACGCTGTGGCAGATCATCCGCGACAACGTGCGCTTTCCGGATTCCTGTCTCGGCGACTTGCGCGCGCAGATGGCGTCCTGTCAGCTCGGTGCCCGGCGCTATTGCGAGTTGCTCGATCGCTACGGGCGGGCAACCGTCGAGGCCTGCATTGCAAAGATCTGGGACCAGGCAGACAGCGCGGTACGTCAGGTGGTCGCGAGCATCCGTGATGGTGTCTACACGGCCGAAAGCCTGCTCGATAATGACGGGCGCACGCTCGATAAGCCCCTGCGCATCAAGGTGCGCGTCGAGGTGAAGGGATCGATGCTCACGGTCGATTTCTCCGAGATGAACCCACAGACGCAGAGCCCGATCAACAGCGGACGCTCCGGCGGGATCGCGGCGGCGCGCGTGGCATTCAAATGTCTCACTTCGCCCGATCTCGACGTCAACGAGGGATGCTTTCGCGCCCTCGATGTGGTCCTGCCCGAGGGCACGATGCTCAGCGCCCGGCCGCCGGCGGCGCTTGGCCTGTGGAGCATCGCGCTGCCGACAGTCATCGATACGATCCTCAAGGCATTGGCGCCCGCCTTGCCCGACCGGATTCCGGCGGCGCACAAGGGCGACATGGGCGGCTGCTCGTTCTACGGCCAGCGCGACGACGGCAGCCGCTTCCTGCTGATGAACATTTTTGGGGGCGGTTGGGGCGGTCGGCCGCACGAAGACGGCGAAGCTGCGTCGGTTTCGGTGTGCCAAGGCGACGTGCGCAACACGCCGGTCGAACTGCAGGAAATTCGTTATCCGTTTTTGATCGAGAGGCATGCGTTGCGCGAGGACAGTGGCGGCGCCGGCCAATACCGCGGCGGCCTCGGCGTCGCGCTCGGCTACAAGTGCCTCGTTCCCTGCCAGGTCAACATCAATTTCGAGCGGACGAAAAACCCGCCATGGGGTCTCAATGGCGGCGCGAACGGCCAGTCGAACTATGCGATCATCAGCCGTGCCGATGGTTCGCCGGACGAAAAGGTTCTCAAGGGAACGCAAATCCCGCTGCGAGCCGGCGATATCGTGACCTTCTATACGGCGGGTGGCGGTGGCTACGGCGACCCGAGGAATCGGGCACGCGAGGCGATCGCCTCCGACGTGACCGAAGGCCTCGTGTCGGCAGGCGAGGCACGCCGCGACTACGGGTTCGTACCATGACGGCCGCCGACACATTCGCCGTATCGGCCGCATACCGCGCGCGCATCGATGATCTGCAGCGCGCCATGGAAGGCCGCGAATATCGACGGCCTGCTCGTCTATGGGAATACCTGGCACGCTGATTTCCTGCGCTTCGCGAGCGACTTCGGCATCGTCGAGGGCCAAGGGCTAGCGCTCTTCGAACGCGACGGCACCGTCGTCGTGCTGCTCGATGATCCTGCCGAAGTGGAACGGGCGCGCAACGAGACGTCTCATGAGGTCGTTTGGGCGGCCGATCTTGTCGGCGCGGCCAAGAACCTCCTGTTGCGAGGCGGCAACCGCCGCGTCGCGGCCGCACCGTATCACCTTCTTCCCTACGGTCTCGTGCGCCATGCCGAGGCGCTCCGCTTGTCCGACGGGACGGAGCTGATCGAACAGCTCCTCATGGGCAAACGGCAGGAGGAGCTCGTGCATGTGCGCCGCGCCGCCGCTCTTGCGGACCGCGGCTACGAGATCTTCCGCGCCGCCGCCCGGCCCGGCGCCAAGGATTATGAGCTGGTGGCCGAGATCGAAAGGTTCTTCCGTTCGGAAGGCGTCACGGAGAATTTCATGATTATCGGCGTCGGGGGCTGCGAAGTGCGCGGCATGGCGCCACCGTCAGGCAAGGTCCTCAAAGCACGGAGATTTGGTCACCACCGAGCTGACGCCGCAAGTCGATGGTTATTACGCCCAGCTCTGCCGTACGCTGGTGGTCGGCGAGCCGAGCGAGCTTCAACGCGAAAGCTTTGGCGTATTCCAGGAGGCGCTCGATGCCGGGCTCGAGGTCGTGCGCGCCGGCGTTACCGCGGCGGAGGTCGCTAAGGCGGAGAACGACGTCTTCCGTCGCCATGGCCTCGGTGACTATGTCACGTCGGAATACACGCGCGTGCGCGGACACGGCATCGGGCTGTTTCCCGACCAGAAGCCGCAGGTGCTGGAGGACGTCACCATCCCGTTGACTGCGAACATGACGATGATCGTGCACCCCAACACGTATCACCCGGACGTCGGCTACCTGGTGCTGGGCGATACGATCATCGTGACGCCCGATGGTCACGAAGCCCTGAGCACGCTGCCGCGTGCGCTGGCGTCGTCGTGAGGTCGCTATGCGCCGCGGTTTGATGGGATGGAGCGAGGCCGAGCTTCCGCTGGCCGTCGTGAGGGAACGGCTCTCGCGTCTGCAGGCGGCCCTGAAGAGCGAGGGCCTCGGCGGGCTCGTTCTCTACACCAATCTTGCGCGGCCGGCGGCAGTGTCCTTCCTCACGGGTTTCACGCCGTATTGGTCCGAGGGACTTCTGCTCGTGCCCACATCGGGCGAACCGGTGTTCGCCACCGCGCTGTCCAAACGCGTCTCCGGGTGGATTCGCTCGGTCATGCCGATCGGCGCGATCGAAAACACGCCGCGACCTGCGGCCGCGATCGGTCGCAGGCTGGCCGAGCAAGATATTCGCAGAGTTGGTGTCCTCGAGCTGGATATGTTTCCCGCGGCTCAGGTCGGGCTCCTCACGGGAAACGATGGAGCCGTTGTCGTCGAGGACGCGACCGCTCTGTTCCGATCGGTTCGCCTTCGCGTGGATCAGGCGGAGATGGCGCTCGTACGTCGCGCGGACGATCTCGCGCGGCATTGCCTGGAGACTTTGGACCGCGGTGACGACGCCCGTCGGATGGTGGCCGACATCGAGGCGCGTGCAAGACTGGCCGGCGCCGAGGAAGTCTTCGTCGGCATCAACCCCGATCTCGACCGCTCGAGCGCTTTTCTGCGCTGCGACCGACTTGGCGCTCTCGGCGCGCGCTTTGCGATCCGGCTCTCACTCTCGTTGAAGGGGAGTTGGGTCCGGCGGACGATCACGTGCAGCGGCAATCTCGAGGAGCAATCGACGTTCGCCGTCGCCGATGCCGCGTTTCACCGCGCGCTTGCGTCATCTTCGGCGCCCGCCGCCCTAAAGGCGCTGCACCACGACTTTCCCGGCAAGATCACGGCCTGGACCGTGGAGGCCTGCGTCGGCTCCTATCCGCTCGAAGTGGTCGCCTGCTCTGGCGGAACGCCGGGCATTTTCAGGTATTCTTGCCGGTCAGCATCGTTTCGGCCGAGGCCGATTTGAACGGCGTGCCGTGGCAAGCGGCGGGTCCGGTCATCTCGGAAGCGCCGGCGTAACAAGGCACGAACTGTCGTTCGCCAAGGGAGGTTTGGAATGCGAATCATCGATTCTCATTTCCACTGGTGGCCGCGCCCGATTTTCGAACGGCTCTGCAATCGCAAGGGATTTCCGCGCGCCGTCCTCAACAGTCGTGGCGGCTATGCCTATTTGCGCAAGACCGGCGAGAAGACACCACTCAACACCTGGGCCGAGTGGTTCGATCTCGACAAGTCGCTCGAGCACATGGACGGGCTCGGCCACCAGGTCGACGTGGTCTGTTCGATCGGCCCGTTCTCGATCTATTTCTCCGATCTCCCTCCGGACGAGGGCCGGGATGCCGCCGTCGAATGGAACGAGTACATGGCGGGCGCGCAGCGCCAATATCCCGATCGGTTGTGGGCGAGTGCCGCGGTTCCGCTCACCGACACCCGGATTGCCATCGAGGTCCTCGATCACGCCGTCGAAACGCTCGGGCTGATGGGCGTCAATATTCCCGGGAGCATCGGCGATGACCCGCGCATCGACGCCGAGCGGCTGGAGCCGTTCTATGCTCGGGTCGAGGAACTCGGCATTCCGATGTTCCTGCATCCGACCGATGCGGTGTTCGTCGACGTACTGGAAGGTTACAACGGCGCCCTGCATCTGAGCCTCGGCCGGATCATCGAAGCGAGCGTAGCGGCCTCCCGGCTCGTTTTGTCGGGGATGTTGGAGCGACATCCGAAGCTCAAGGTGGTGCTGTCGCACGCCGGCGGCGCATTGCCTTACCAGGCCGGACGCATGGACAAGAATACCAAGCGGGCCAATCTGCCGCAGCCGTTCAGCACCTACATGAAGCGAATGTACACCGACACGGTGTCGCCGCATGCGATGGGGATGAAATTCGCGATCGATTACTTCGGAATCGATAACGTGATGTACGGCACGGATTACCCGTGTTGGAGTCCTGCGGAAGCGCTGAAGTATCTCGAACTGCTGGAGCTGTCACCCGAGGATCGACAGAAGCTCTTCTACGACAATGCGCGACGTATTCTCGGTCTACGCAGCGCGAGTACGCCGGTCGTGTCCGGCCGGGTGGCATGAAATCGGCTCAAGGACTGAACCTGTCAGTCCAAGTGTTTTGGCAGGAACTCGAGAATGAGCCTCGCGATCTCGTCGTTGCTTTCATCCAGAGCGAAATGGCCGGCGTCGAGCAGATGAATTTGAGCATCCGGCAGGTCGCGGCCGAACGCCTCCGCCCCAGGTGCTATGAAGGAAGGGTCATTCCGCCCCCAGACCACCAACGTCGGAGGCTTGTGCTGGCGTAACCACGCTTGCCAGGCAGGATAAGAAGCGACGTTCGTTTGATAGTCGAACAGCAGGTCGGCCTGAACCTCGCGTTGCCCGGGCTTCGATAGATGGGCGTACTCGTCAGTCCAGGTATCCGGATTGTAGCGGTCGGGATTTGAGGTGCCGAGCGTATGACGCTGCTCGGTCGCTGAGAGGGACACAAAGGTGTCGAAGACTTCTGGATGTCCCTTTGGGTCGGCCCAATACTGCGCGATGCCGGACCACTTGGCGCCGAGGCCCTCTTTATAAGCATTGGCGTTCTGGATAATGAGAGCCTGCAGCCGTTCTGGATGCGCGACCATGATGCGGAAGCCGATTGGGCCGCCATAGTCGTGAAGGTAGAAGGTGTATTTGCTGATCTTGAGTTGTTCGAGGAGTTTGTTGGTCGTCTCGGCCAGGTGGTCAAAGGTGTAAGCATACGATGATGCCGGTGGTGCATCACTCTGACCGAAGCCCGGGAAGTCCGGAGCTATCAGATGGTAGCGTGTGGCGAGCAACGGAATGAGCGTGTCGAACTCGCGTGAGGACGACGGAAATCCGTGCAGCAGCACGATGGTCGGCGCGTCCTTCGGGCCGGCTTCCCTGTAGAAGACGCCGACGCCGTCAACTGTCACACGGTGATACGTCGTCGTCGCAGAAGTCGATTCCATCGCAGCGCCCTCCGCAACATGGCCGACGATCAGCGCGGCTACCGCGGCTATGAGAACTGATCTCTTGGTACGTGCCGACGGCGCCGCGGTGCTGCCGACAGCATTCTTTACAAACGCAACCACATCCATGACTGGTATTTCCCCCTGATGAGTCTCGCTCGCGAGCTTCAAGGACATCGACCTCGATGACCAAGCCGCCCTAAATAGGCTCCGAGGTGTTCATCAGTTCAGTCGGCACGCTGCTCCAGCGCGCGGCGCGTCTTGCCGACCGTCGCCGCATCGACCGGAGGCGCGCGGTTGCCCCAGGCGTTGCGCACATAGGTTGCGACCGCGGCGACGTCGGAATCGCTGAGCGTCCAGCCGAACGACGGCATCGCCGGCGCCGTCGGCGCGGGATCGGTCGCAGCACTTCGGGCGCCTCGCAACACCACGTGCAGGATCGAGACCGGATCGATCGACTGCACCACGGCCGATCCCTTGAGCATGGGAAAGAGGCCGTCGATGCCGCTGCCGTCCGGCGCATGGCAGGCGGCGCATTGAACCGCGTAGATGGCGCCGCCGCTCTTCATCATGCTCGCGTCGGGATCGCCGGCCGCTTCTGCCGTATTCGGCACCGGCTGGTCCTTGAGATAGACCGCGATCGCGTTGAGGTCCTCATCGGTGAGCTTCGAGGTCGAGTCCATGACCACCTCGGCCATCGGCCCGGACGCGGCCGTGAAACGGTTGTGGCCGGTCTTGAGATAGGTCACGATGTCCTCGATCGACCAGGCGCCGAGGCCGCGCCGCCGGTCGTTGGTGATATCAGGCGCGAACCAGCCCTGCAGCGCGTAGCCCTTGAACCGCTGCGAGGTCTTGTCGCCGCCGGCCGCATTCTTCGGCGTGTGGCACAGGCCGCAATGCGCGAGGCCCTCGACGAGGTAGGCGCCGCGGTTCCAGTCGGCGCTCTTGTCGGCGACCGGCTGGAATTCGCCCGGCCTGAAAGTAGAGCGCATCCCACGCGATGAGACCGGCGCGCACATCGAACGGAAACGGCAGCTGGTTCGGCTGCACCGGATTGCGCACGGCCGGAATGGTGTTGAGATAGGCGCGGATCGCCAGCACATCGTCGCGCGTCACCTTCGTCAAGTAGGTGTAGGGCATCGCCGGATAGAGATGCGTGCCGTTGCGGCCGGTGCCCTTGGTCAGCGAATCGACGAATTCGTCGTCGGTCCACGCGCCGATGCCGGTCTCCGGATCGGGCGTGATGTTCGGCGCCAGCAGCGTGCCGAACGGCGTCTCGAGCGGCCGTCCTCCCGCGAGCAATTGGCCCGCTCCGGGCAGCGTATGGCAGGCGCCGCAGTCGCCGGCGTCGGTAAGATAGCGTCCGCGCTCGATCAGGTCGAAATCCTGCATGTCGATCGCCTGCGCCGGCATCAGCGTCGAGACCCCGAGCAGCGCAGTCGCGGTGACGGCGTGGAAAGCTACGCATGGACCAGCGGCCCCGGGTTCTTCAGATACTGCGAGCGGATCGCCGCGGCCGACCAGAAGGCGAGCGCCGCGACCGTGCCGGTCGGGTTGTAGCCGGGGTTCTGCGGGAAAGGCGGTCGCGCCCTGCACGAACAGGTTCGGCACGTCCCAGCTCTGCAGATAGCGGTTGAGCGCGCTGTTGCCGGGGTTCGTCCCCATGATCGCGCCGCCGCACAGATGCGAGGTCTGGTAGCTGGTGATGTCGTAGGGACCCTTGCGCGGCCTCTTGACCACCTGTTTGGCGCCCATCCGCTCGATGATCTCGGCGTAGCGGTCGGTGAGGAACGCGCTCATCTTCAGCTCGTTCTCGTGCAAATCCATCGTCATGCGCAGCAGCGGCCGGCCGAAGCGGTCCTTGTAGGTCGGATCGAGATCGAAATAATTGTCCCGGTAGCAGTACCAGGACGCATGCACGCCGGCGCCGGAGTAGACGGTGCTGAGATAGTTGTCGCGCACCGCCTGTTTCCATTCCGAGCCCCAGGCGGGCGTGCCGGGCGGCACCAGCGTCGTTTCGATCGGCCGGCCGTTGGTCTGCACCTGGCCGAGATAGCCGCCGCCGACGAAGCCGAGCGGGCCGTGATCGAAATTGTCGCCGTTGAACTCGTCGATGCACATGCCGATCGAGCCCGACGAGATGAACGGGTTGAAGTTGAATTTCGTCTTGTCGAAGAAGCCGATCGCGGTCGATATCGTCTGGTGGGAGAAATTGCGTCCGATCTGGCCCTCGCCGGACTGCGGATCGTAGGGCTTGCCGATGCCCGACAGCAGCAGCAGCTGCACGTTGAAGAGCTGGAACGCGCACAGCAGCACCAGGTCGGCCGGCTGCTCCCATTCCTCGCCCGAGGTGTCGACATAGGTCACGCCGGTCGCGCGCTTGCCGGAGCGGTCGAGATTGATCCGCGTCACCTCGCAATCGGTGCGCGCCTCGAAGTTCGGCTTGCGCACGAGCACCGGCAGGATCGTCGTCTGCGGGGTCGCCTTGGAATAGTTGACGCAGCCGAACCATTCGCAGAAGCCGCAATAGGTGCAGGGACCGAGCTTGACGCCGAGCGGATTGGTGTAGGCCTGCGACAGGTTTCCCGAGGGCTGCGGAAACGGCTTGTAGCCGAGCTCGCGCGCAGCCTTGGCGAACAGCGTGTGGCTGAACGGCTGCTTCTGCGCCGGCGTCGGATAGGGCCGCGAGCGCGGGCCTTCGAACGGATTGCCGCCGTCCTGGATCTGACCCTTGAGGTTGCCGGCGGTGCCCGAGGTGCCGCACAGATACTCGAACCGGTCGTAATGCGGCTCGAGGTCGTCATAGGTGACGCCCCAATCCTGGATCGTCATGTCGGCGGGCAGGAAGCTCGCGCCGTAGCGCTGCGTCAGGTGCGACTTGAGAACGAAGTCGCTCGGCAGGAAGCGCCAGGTCTCGGCGTTCCAGTGCAGCCCGCCGCCGCCGACGCCGTTGCCGAGCATGAACGCGCCCCAGCTTCGCACCGGCAGCGCCGTCTGGTCGACCTTGTTGCGGAACGTCAGCGACGTCTGCGCGGGACGCAGAAACAGATCGTGCCGGATGCGGAAGCGCAGCTCGTCCTGCGCCATCGGTCGGGGTGAATTCGGCGGTGGTGTCGCGCCACGGACCGCGCTCGATGGCGACAACGCTCGAGCCCGGCGTCGCACAGTTCGTGGGCGAGGATCGAGCCGGTCCATCCGAGCCCGATGATGACGACATCCTTCGGAGGCAACCTCTTGGCCATGCAAGCACCCTCTGCGCCGGCGGGCGCTAACGCGACGACTGATCCTTGATGGAGACCGGGGGGAGCGTGACCGGCTCGTTGTGGCGGTCCACCCAGTCGCGGTAGTCGTAGCGCGCGCCGGGAAAGCCGATCATCTTCCACGACGCCATGTCCTTGTTGCCGCCATAGACCGGGTCGGCAAAGAAACCGGTGTGGGTGTCGTTGAGGACCTGCTTGAAGAAGGCCTGCCCGCTGCCCTCCGCGAGCTTGAGCTTGTCGTCCTCGAGTTCCTTGATGACAGCGTCTTTCTGGGTGGCGGCGAGCTCGGCGAATTTCTTGCCGAAGGCCTGTCGGCAGTGGGCGTCGAGCGCGGCCAGCGCCTTGCGATAATGCTCGGCGGGCGTGACGTCGGATTGCGGCCCCTGCTGCTCGGTGCCGTGTTGAAACGGACCTTTCATGTAAAGTCCGCCGTCACGTCCATAGGGGCCGGCGAGCTGGCGGTCGATGAAGACGGCGCAGCCGAGATCCTTGCCTCCGGCAGTGAGTTCGTCCGCGGGGATCAGGCGATCGACGATCGCCTCGACGGTTGCCGCTTCATCGGCCGTGAAAAACTGCCAGGCCCCTCCTGAAGCGCCCTCCGGCGGATTGGTGCCGCCGGGCCGAAACGGAAGCGCGCCTTTGACGAGCGCCGCCTGCGCAACCCCGAACTCGAGCACGAGCGCAGTCGCCGAGGCGGCGATGACCTCGCGACGATTAAAACGCGATGCCAATGGAACCTCCTGCTCAAATCCAGGTTCGTAACGGCCATCACGGTGGAAGGTTCCACCGCACATGGCATATTTCAGGTCCGACTTGTGGAGCGGGCCACCCGCGCGGAACAAGTCTCGTCCAGACCGAACGTTGCGCGTTGCTTACCATTCTCGGAATAAGGATTCTTGCAGAATTATGCTGCGATTTTATTTCACGTGTCGTTTACGGGGCCATCCGACGCCAGCGCGAGATTTTGCGCGGGCCGTGACGCTCCTTCGTCGCGAAGATGCTCGACGATATAAAGAGATGACCAATTGGAACAATTGTCGCCAATTCGGACTAATTGTGCAGACGTCATGGGAATGGCTGGCCGGTAATCTCTCAATTCGGAAAGCTCCAAGGCTAACAACAGCTAACAACGGCTAACGAGCGTTTCCTGATCACCGCGGCTAGGGTGATAGTGGTCGAAAGTGCCTTGCGTCAGCAATCACCTTTCTGGACGAGGCGCGTCGATGACTTTGGTGGAAGCAAAGAAACCTGAAGGAGGAATTGTCATGCGGACTATCAGTATCGTGTTGGCTGCCACTTTGGCGGTTTGCCTTGTCGACGCTCAGGCGTTTGCCGCGAGCAATCCTGATCGCACGTATTACCGAGGTGCCGGATCGTGCGGCGGAGCCGCGTACTGCAGCTACCGCGCCAACAAGAAGGTGAAGGCAAAGAAGCCGCGTTCGTCGGAATTGATCACGCTTCGTGGCGTGCCGGCGGCCTAGCATGGAGATTGAGATCGGTCCTGGGCGCGTCGCTGCGATTGAGGTCGATCGAGCCCGGGACCGTCCGACTTCAACGCCAGCATCGGGGAATAGCGCCGGGACTACGCCTACCGGAGCTAGCATATTTGACGCTGGATTTCCGCACTGAGGGACCGTACGCTGGGATTCTTCGATCGTCTGATCCAAAAACAGGATCAGCGGGGACCGTGCGTGAACCGCTCTCGCCAGAGGCGGCTTCTGAATTGCCAGGTTTTCGGAAAGGAGCGCAGCTATGAATCCGATCTCACGGCGAAATCTGTTGGCGGCGTCCGCCGCCGGCGGTGTCTTGACGGCCGCGAATGCAGCGGCCGCACAGACCGGGCCGGTGCCGCAACCGCAACGGCCCGGCCGCGGCGGCACCGATCCGGGTCCGCGCAATCTCGTGCGCGACCGGCAAAATCCCGATCTCCTCGTTCCGCCCTCCACCGACCACGGCACCCTGCCGAACCTGCGCTTCTCGTTCTCGGACTCCCATGTGCGGCTCGAGTCGGGCGGCTGGACGCGGCAGGTGACGGTGCGCGAACTCGGCGTGTCCAAGAACATCGCCGGCGTCAACATGCGCCTGAATGCCGGCGGGGTGCGCGAGCTGCATTGGCATAAAGCCGCCGAGTGGGCCTACATGCTCTACGGGACAGCGCGGATCACCGCCATCGATGCGCAAGGACGGTACTTCGTCGACGACGTCGGGGTCGGCGATCTCTGGTATTTCGCATCGGGCTTTCCGCACTCGATCCAGGGGCTAGGTCCCGACGGCTGCGAGTTCCTCCTCGTGTTCGACGACGGCGACTTCGACGAGGACAATACCTTCCTGCTCAGCGACTGGTTCAAGCACACGCCGAACGACGTGCTCGCCAAGAACTTCGGCGCCCCGGCTTCGCTGTTCGGGCATACGCCGGATCCGAGCGAGCTCTACATCTTCCCGGCGCCGGTGCCGGGCGCGCTCGCTTCGGACCAGTTTCCAGGCTCGCCGCAGGTGCCGGAACGCATGAGCCATCGGATGATGGCGCAGCAGCCGATCCGATCGAAGAGCGGCACGGTGCGCATCACCGACACCGCCGTGTTTCCCGCCTCCAAGACGATTTCGGCAGCTTTGGTCGAAGTCGAGCCCGGCGGGATGCGCGAGCTGCACTGGCATCCCAATACCGACGAATGGCAGTACTACATCGAGGGTCAGGCGCGCATGGGCGTGTTCGCCGCTTCGGGGCAGGCCCGCACCTTCGATTTCTCGGCCGGTGACGTCGGCTATGTGCCGTTCGCCATGGGCCATTACGTCGAGAACACCGGAACGACGCCGCTGCGCTTTCTCGAGATATTCAAGAGCAACTACTACGCCGACGTCTCGCTCAATCAGTGGCTGGCGCTCACCCCGCCGGAGCTCGTCAACGCTCACCTCAAACTCGGGCCGCAGTTCGCCGAGGTCTTGCGCAAGGGCAAGGTGCCGGTCGTGCCGACCTAGCCGACCGGTTGCGGAGTTAGGTTCAGGCGCTCATTTGCCCCGTGCGTTGCGGTGGGGATGTAGTCCTTTGCTCGCCTCTGAAATTACGCGACGAATCCAAAGATGCGCAGGTTGATTATCCAGCCATCTCGGCCACGTCATCGTGGTCTTGATGACCGGTGAGGAAAACGGCAGCGGCCGGATTGTGAGAGGAAGGTGGAGCGATAGCTCTTCGGCGATCCGCCTCGGGCAGGACCGCTATCATGCCCGAGGTGACGAGGACGCGCGGGGCCGATAGGAAAGGCGCATGGAGTGCGATGCGACGTGCACGTTTGCTCCGTGCCAGAGCTTGATCGACGAAATCGGTCGAGTGGCGCGTCGAGGAAATCTCGAGATGGGGGAGTGCGGCAAATTCTTCGATCGACAACTCGCGCGCGCCTGCTGCCGGATGATTCTTGTGCAAGACCGCAACGAAATCATCCTGAACGAGGACCTGGTTCGAGAAACGCTCGCCCAACGCTGAACTTGGCCCGATCGCGAGATCAAGCTCGCCGTGATCGAGGAGATCGAGCAGCTTGAGTGTCCCGCTCGGCAGAAATTCGAGCAGAACCTGCGGCGCCGCCTTGCCGACCTGTTCGGCCAGCAGTCCCACCAGCACGACGGCGGCGTAATTGTCGACTGCGATGCGGAACTTTCTGGTTGCTTTGGACGGGTCGAATTGGGTGGGCTCGAGCGATTGTTGCAGCCCGTCGAGCGCCATCCTGACGGGAACGGCCAGCTGTTCGGCCCGTGGCGTCGGCAACATCCCTTTCGGGCTGCGGACGAACAAGTCGTCTTTGAGCATGTGACGCAGCCGGGTCAGGGCGTGGCTCATCGCCGGCTGACTCAAGCTCAGGCGCTCGCCGGCGCGCGTCACGTTCCTTTCCTGCATCACCGCGTCGAAAACGACGAGCAGGTTGAGGTCGATCGCACCGAGTTTCATTGCGGGCGGCGCTGGGGACATCGAGCAAAATGCACAATCGACATGTCTAAATGAGAACAATGCATTAGCTTCATGCAATTGCAAGCCTTATCTCAACGATCGTCAGGGCGGCTCGAACCGGGTCGACGATCGAGATTTGAACATGCTTGAAACTTCAGGGACGGACACGAGCGAGACCAGCAAGCCGTCGGTCGGAGCTTCGAGGCCACTCCGCCCCGCACTCGAGACGGATCATCTTTGCCGTGCGGTCGTCGGAAAGGTTCTGGTCGACGACGTCAGCGTGCAGGTTCGCGCCGGCGAGGTGGTGGCCGTGGTCGGTCCAAGCGGAGCCGGCAAATCCTCGTTTCTAAGGCTGCTGAACCGACTCGACGAGCCGACCGGCGGCACGGTGCGTCTCGACGGGCGAGACTACCGCGAGCTCGAGCCACGCGACCTGCGGCGCCGAGTTGGCATGGTCATGCAGTCGGCAAATCTGTTCCCAGGAACGGTGGGCGAGAACGTCGCGTTTGGACCGTCGGCAACGCGGTGAGGAACTCTCTGCGGACCGCATGGAAGAGCTGCTCGCGCGCGTCGGCCTGCCCGGTTACCAGGGACGAGACGTGAGCAATCTGTCGGGAGGCGAGGCGCAACGGGTTTCGCTCGCTCGCACCATGGCGAATGCTCCAGAGGTTCTCTTGTTGGACGAGCCGACGTCCGCGCTCGATGAGGATTCGGCGCGACGCATCGAGGAGCTCGTGATGGACATCATCCACGAACGGCGGATGACCTGCATCATCGTTACGCACAACGCAGCTCAAGCGCATCGTATCGCCGATCGCACGATGATTTTGGAGCATGGAAGGCTCGTCGCCATCGGCCCTACGGCAGAGGTGCTCCATGATCGCTGAGTTGCTCAAGGGCCTGACCGGCGACGTCGCCATGGGCCTGGTCCAGGCGCTTTGCGCCATCGTGATTTGTCTCGGCGTCGTGCTTCTGTGCCGTCGCTTCGCCGTGCATGTGGAGCGCGAAACGATCATATCGCTGGCGCGGGGCCTGGTGCAGATGGTGGCGGTGGGCGTGGTCCTTGCCGTCCTGCTGCACGGAAATCTCCTGATCGCGACGCTGATCCTGCTGGGCATGACCTTCGCCGCCGCCGCGACCGCGGCGCGCCGCGCCCGCGACATCGAAGGTGCGCTGCCGCTGTCGTTCTATGCGATCGGCGCGGGCGCCGGGCTGGTGATCGCGGCGATGCTCGTCACCAGAACGGTCACCTCCGACATCGCGGTGCTGGTGCCGGTCGGCAGCATGATCATCGCCAACGCGATGAATGCCTGCGCACAATCCATGGAGCGCTTCCGGGCAGACGTCAGGGCGCATGTCGGCCAGATCGAGGCCGCCCTCGCGCTCGGTGCGGCACCTGCGGTCACCGTCTCGCAATTCGCCCAAAGCGCCGTCTATGCGAGCCTGCTTCCGCGCCTCGATATGCTCAAATCGCTCGGGCTCGTGTGGATCCCCGGCGTCATGGCCGGCATGCTGGTGTCGGGGGCAAGTCCGATTTATGCGGGCATCTTCCAGTTCATCATCGTCGCCATGATCCTCGCTGCATCGGGCGTCGCCGGGCTCGTTGCGACGCTGCTGATGCGAACGCGTGCCTTCTCCAAGGCCGAGCAGTTGACGCTTCGCCCCGGAGTCGAGACGGCGCCGCGAGAGCCTTTCTCAATCGCCGGGCTGTGGCCGTTCGGCGCACGATCGTAGCGGAAGGCGAAGCTGTGCTGCGATGGAACTATTTGGCGCAAAGACCAGCAAATCTCGGCAACAGCAGCAAAGTCGAACAGCGGATCGTCACTACATCTCACTCAGCGCGTTTCCGTCGCACGAAGCTCTCACCGAAACGTCCGCACCGAACGAAGGAATGAACTCATGACCGCATCGGCCAAATCGATCTCGCCGCCTATGGAAACCCATCGGATTGCAGACACGCCGCTCGCGGTTTCGCGGATCGGGCTCGGAACCTGGGCAATCGGAGGCTGGATGTGGGGTGGATCCGACGAGCAGCAGTCGATCCGGACCATTCACGAGGCGCTCGATCGCGGCATTACGCTGTTCGATACCGCGCCGGTCTACGGCTTCGGCCGACTCCGAGGAAATCCTGGGCAAGGCGCTCGCACAGGACGGTCGGCGCAATCGCGCGGTGATCGCGACCAAGGTCGGCCTCGACTGGCGCGACGGCAAGCCGTTCCGCAACGCCAGCCGGCAGCGGATCATGAAGGAGGTCGACGATTCACTGCGCCGCCTGCGCACCGACTTCATCGATCTCTATCAAGTGCATTGGCCCGATCCCGAGCACGCCGATTGCGGAGACCGCGGCCGCCATGGCCGATCTTCTTCGCGCCGGAAAAATCCGCGCCATCGGCGTGAGCAATTTCAGTCCGGCCCAGATGGACGCGTTTCGCGCCGTCGCACCGCTCCATGCCGCGCAGCCGCCCTACAATCTGTTCGAGCGCGCGATCGAAAAGGACGTTCTGCCCTATTGCCGCAAGCATGGTCTCGCCGTGCTGGCTTATGGATCGCTGTGTCGCGGTCTGCTTGTCCGGCAAGATGAGCGCGACGAGCCGCTTTGACGGCGACGACCTGCGCAAGGCCGATCCGAAGTTCCAGCCGCCGCGCTTTGCGCAGTATCTCGCGGCCGTGGCTGCGCTCGATCGCTTCGCGCGCGACAATTACGGCAAGCGGGTGATCGATCTTGCGGTGCGCTGGGTGCTCGACCGCGGCAACTCCAATATCGCGCTGTGGGGCGCACGGCGTCCGGACCAACTCGCTTCGGTCAGCGCGCCGATGGGTTGGCACATCGACGCGGCCGGAATGGCGGAGATCGACCGCATTCTCCGGGGACACCGTCACAAGCCCCGTTGGACCGGAATTCATGGCGCCGCCCGACCGGCTCGCAGCGTGAAGGCGGTGCGCTCTGACCTGGAGACAAAAGATGAGACACCTATGGATGACAGCCGCGATCGCGATGCTGAGCTGTAGCACGGCCTTCGCGCAGGTCGGCGGGATGAGTATGCCGACACCCGGCATTGCGGCGACCTCGCCGCTCGGTACGACGGGAGACTCGCAGTTCGGCACATCGGTTGGACCAATCGGCATCCCGCTCGGTGCGACGGAGCTCACCTCCCCGGGAATCAGTCCGATGCTGACCGATCCCACAGGCATGATGGGCTCGACGTGCTCCGTCGGCGGGAGTGCATCAACTGGAATATCCGGCGGGATTTCCGGCGTCAGCACCTACGACGGTGGCGGGCTCGCGGTCGGCGGCGGGATGTTGGGTGGCAGCGCGGCCCCCTGCTCAGCCGCTTCCACCGGCGTGGCATCTTCGATGGCGTCGGGGCCCTCCGCGTTCCCGAGCGGCGCCTCCCGGACTGGGATTCCACTGGGATCGGTAGAGATCGGCAGCGCCGGGGTGAGCCCGCTGATCACGCTTCCGGCTCCTGCCGCTTCGTCTTCACCTATGGGAACCCTCGGCTCGAGTCCGTCGACCATGGGAACTCTGACGGTGCCGTCGACGTTAGCTTCTCCGTCATCACCGACATCAGGAACGGGTTTTTCAACGAACCAAAGCACCGCGCCGTGCGGGAGCATTGTCACGTCCGCTCCCGCGACGTTCTGCTGAGGGAGTCATAGGCACGGGAGTTCGCCATGCGACGGAAGCACCTCGTTCTCATCGGCGTCGCAGTCATCATCGTCGCCGGTAGCGCACTTGCGTTCAGACATCTGTGGCCGGCGAGAGACGCTGAGGCGGCGAGCTCCGCGCCGCCGGCCGCTCCGATCGTCGCCGGGACGGTCGCCCAGCATGACGTGCCGATCTATTTGAACGGCGTCGGGACGGTGATCGCCTACAACACGGTCGTGGTGCGCGCCCAGATCCAGGGCCAGATCACCAGCATCAACTTCACCGAAGGACAGCAAGTCCATGCCGGCGATCTGCTGGCGCAGATCGATCCGCGTCCCTATCAGGCGCAGATCGAACAGTTCACCGCGAACCGCGATCGCGACCAGGCCCAGCTCGCCAACGCACAGGCCAATCTCAACCGTTACACACCGCTGGAACAGAAGGGCTTCGCCACATCGCAGCTCCTGGACACGCAGAAGGCGCAGGTCGCGCAGCTCGAGAGCGCGGTCAAGGCCGACCAGGCGCTCATCGACTCCGCGAACGTGCAATTGAGCTACACGCGGCTGACCTCGCCGATCGACGGCGTCGTCGGCATCCGCCAGATCGATATCGGCAACGTCATCAGCCCGTCGACGCCAAATGGCCTCGTCGTTGTCACGCAGCTCCAACCGATCTCGCTGATCTTCACGCTTCCCGAAACCGATCTGCCACGAATTCAAGCGCAGCAGGAGAAGGCCAAAGGCACCGCTCACCGTCCTCGCCTACAGCCAGGACGGCAAGATGCGGCTCGACCAGGGTGTGCTCGGCCTCGTCAACAACGAAATCCTGCAGACCACCGGCTCGATCCAGCTCAAGGCGAATTTTCCAAATCCCGCCCACCGGCTCTGGCCGGGCGAACTCGTCAACGCGCGGCTGCTTCTCGATACGCGGCACGATGGACTGACCGTTCCGGCGTCAGTCGTCCAGCAGGGCCCGCAGGGACCCTATGCCTATGTGGTGAACCCGGACAACACCGTGGCGGTGCGCCCGGTCAAGGTCGCGCAGGTCAGCGACGGCCAGGCGCTCATCGATTCCGGACTTGCCGCCAACGAGCAAGTGGTGGTCGACGGCCAGTACAAGCTGCAGCCCGGCACGCGGGTGACGATCCTGCACGGCAAGGCGGCCGAGGAAGCCGCGGCCCAAAGTGCGCAGCAGGCGACAATCCCATGAACATCTCCGCCCCCTTCATCGAACGGCCGATCGCAACCGCACTGCTGATGGTGGGGTTGCTGGTGGGCGGTCTCGTCGCCTACCCGCTGTTGCCGGTCGGCGCGCTGCCGAACGTGAATTACCCGACGCTGACGGTGACCGCGCAGCTGCCGGGTGCCGATCCGCAGACCATGGCGTCCTCGGTTGCCACGCCGCTTGAAGAGCAGTTCGGCGAGATTCCGGGGCTGACCCAGATGACGTCGTCGAGCGCGCTCGGCTACACCCAGGTGACGCTGCAATTCGACCTGAGCCGGGCCATCGACGGAGCGGTGAGCGACACGCTCTCCGCGATCAATGCCGCGACGGCCTATCTGCCGGCCAACATCCCGTATCCGCCGTTGATCCGGAAGGTCAACCCGGCGGACACGCCGATCCTCGTGCTCGGGATCACGTCCGACACCCTGCCGCTGACCACGGTCGACGCCTTTGCAGAAAACATTCTGCTGCAGAAGATCTCGCAGATTTCCGGCGTTGGTCTCGTCGGCGTCGGCGGCCAGCAGAAGCCGGCGATCCGCGTGCAGGTCGATCCGCAGGCGCTCGCCGCGCGCGGCATCAACCTCGAGGACGTGCGCACGGTGCTCGGCCAGGCCAACGTCGATCTTCCCAAGGGCACGCTCAACAGTCCGCGCCAAACCTACACGATCAACACCAACGACCAGTTGCTCGACGCCAGCGCCTATGACGACCTCGTGATCGCTTACCGCAATGGAGCGCCGGTGCGCGTTCGCGATGTCGGGCATGCCGTCAGCGCGGCGGAGAACGATCTCATCGCCGGCTGGTACAACAACGGCCGCGCGGTCATTCTCGCAATTCAGCGCCAGCCCGGCGCCAACGTCATTGAAACGGTCGCCCGGATCAAACAGGCCTTGCCGGTGCTCGAGGCCTCGATCCCCGCTGCGGTGAAAGTCAACATCATCTCCGACCGCACGGAGACGATCCGCGCCTCGATCACCGACGTGCAGTTCACGCTGATCCTCACCGTGGCGCTGGTCGTGATGGTGATCTTCCTGTTCCTGCGCAACTTCTGGGCGACCGTCATTCCGGCCGTCACTGTGCCGCTGTCGCTGATCGGCACCTTTGCGGTGCTCTACGGGCTCGGTTACAGCCTGGACAACCTGTCGCTGATGGCGCTGTCGATCGCGGTCGGCTTCGTGGTCGACGATGCGGTCGTGGTGATCGAGAACGTCGTGCGGCACATGGAGGACGGTGCAACGCCGTTCGATGCGGCTATGAAGGGTGCCGGCGAGATCGGCTTCACCATCGTCTCGATCACGCTTTCGCTGATTGCGGTGTTCATTCCGCTGTTCCTGATGAGCGGCTATGTCGGGCTGCTGTTCCGCGAGTTCGCCGTCGCGGTGAGCGTCGCGCTCGTGCTCTCGCTCGTCATCTCGCTCACGTTGACGCCGATGATGTGCGCCTACCTGCTCAAGCCGGAGAGCAAGGAGCACGGACAGCTCTATCGCTTTTTCGAGCGCGGCTTCGACCGCCTGCGCGACCTCTACGAAGCGGGATTGAAGATCGTGCTGCGGCACCAATTCGTCACCTTGATGGTGATGCTGGCGACCGTGGCCTTGACCGGCTACCTCTATGTGGTGATCCCCAAGGGGTTCTTTCCCCAGCAAGACACCGGACTGATCATCGGGCTTTCCGAGGGGGCCCAGGACATCTCTTTCCAGGCCATGGCCGAACGTCAGCAGGCCCTGCTCAACGCCATCGTGCAGGATCCCGCTGTCGCCTCGGTCGGATCCGCGATCGGCGCCGGCGGCGGTCAACTTCACCGTCAACAACGGCCGGGTCTTCATTCAGCTCAAGGCCGGCAGGCCAACGCGATCCGATCGCGCAGGTGATCGCGCGACTGCGCACCAATCTGGCCAAGATCCAGGGCATCACCCTCTATATGCAGGCCGCGCAGGACATCACCATCGGCGGCCGGGTGTCGAAGACCCAGTATCAATACACGCTCGACGACGCCGACCCGGGCGAGCTCAATCATTGGGCCGGACTGTTCCTCGACAAGATCAAAGCAGTCCCGGGCGTCGTCGACGTCACGACCGACCAGCTCAATGCCGGTCCTCTGCTCGACATCACCATCAAGCGCGAGGTCGCCTCGACCTACGGCATCCTGCCCTACACCATCGACAACACGCTGGACGATGCCTTCGGCCAGCGCATCGTGTCGACGATGTACACCCAGCTCAACCAGTATCACGTGATCCTCGAGGTCGACCCCAAATTCCAGTACGGGCCCGAGGCGCTCAACGGCATCTACGTCAAATCATCCACCGGGCAACAGGTGCCGCTCTCCACGTTGGTCGAGAGCGCGGTGAAGGTCGCGCCGCTCATCGTCAACCATCAGGGCCAGTTCCCGTCGGTGACGATCTCGTTCAACCTGCAGCCCGGCACCGCGATCGGGCAGGTGGTGAGCGCCATCCAGCAGGTCGAGAAGGAACTCAAGCCGCCACTCTCGCTGCAGACGAGCTTCCAGGGCAATGCCCAGGCTTACGGGGCGGCGCTGGCGAGCACGCCGATCCTGATCGTCGCGGCGCTCTTCGTCATCTATCTGATCCTCGGCATCCTCTACGAGAGCCTGGTGCACCCGATCACCATCATCTCGACCCTGCCGTCGGCCGGGCTCGGCGCGCTGCTGTTGCTGATGGCGGCGGGCTTCGATCTCAGCGTGATCGCGATCGTCGGCATCATCCTGCTCATCGGCATCGTCAAGAAGAACGGCATCATGCTCGTCGACTTCGCTCAGCACCTCGAACGGAACGAAGGCGTGCCGGCCGAGCAGGCCATCTACAAGGCCTGCGTGTTGCGGTTCCGGCCGATCCTGATGACCACCATGGCGGCGCTGCTCGGCGGCGTTCCGATGATGATCGGTACGGGTGTCGGTTCCGAACTCCGGCAGCCGCTCGGATATGCCATTGTCGGTGGGCTGGCGGTCTCGCAGCTGCTCACCCTCTACACGACGCCAGTCGTTTATCTCTATCTCGATCGGCTCCAACGTTGGCTGCGGACGCGGGGCACGGGTACCAAAGGTCATAAGCAGCCCGTCGCACTTCCGGCGGAGTGAAAATCTCGATCCTCTGCTCGAAGAAAACTGAGTGCTGCATTATCTGGGCCGCTCGGATCAAATCTGAATTGATAATTTGCAAAGCTGTGCGCGTCCGCTGCAGACGCGCCGATGCTCGGACGTTCGTTGAGAGTTGCCGGCAAATAACGCCGATGCACCGCAAGACCGAGCAAGTCATTTCAGTGAACGGGACGTAGAGTAGCGCTGCGGCTTTCAGCCGCTCTGGTCTGCATCCGCCGCGAGTCTACCGGCTCCGAAACGAAATGCGCAATATCCTTTCAAACCATGAACGAGGGTAGAGTCATGAGAGCAAATCGGTTCCGCCCCGCTCGAACGGCTCGGGTCGTTACGAAGGGCTTGCCTTTGATAGGCGTTCTGTTGGCTGTCGGTTCCCATTCCGAGCGCCTACGCCCAGGGCAATACGACAGGCTCACAAGCACAATCGTGTCCCGGCGCGAGCGACATTACGCTGCCGCCCGGATTTTGCGCGACCGTGTTTGCCGACAACATCGGCCATGCAAGGCATCTGGTCGTCGCGCCGAACGGCGTCGTCTACGTGAATACCTGGAGCGGCCGCTATTACGGCAACGATACCCCGCCGCCAGGCGGTTTCCTCGTGGCGCTCCAGGACACAAAGGGAAGCGGACATGCCGACGTGCATCTTCGCTTCGGGGACAGCTTCGCCCAGGGCAGTCACGGCGGCACCGGCATCGCCTTCTATAACGGCGCGCTCTACGCCGAAGTAAACGATCGCATCGTACGCTATACGCTGCCGGCGGGAACGATCACGCCGACGGCGCCGCCGGAGGTCGTCGTCTCGGCGCTGCCGCTCACCGGCGACCATCCGATGCATCCGTTCGTGATCGACCCTCAGGGTCATCTCTATGTCGACCTCGGGTCAGCGACCAATTCCTGCCAGGTCGCAGAACCGCACGCTCGAAGTCGCCGGGGATCAATCCGTGCACCGAGCTCGAAACGCGGGCGGGCACCTGGCGTTACGACGCGAACAGGACCGGCCAGGTCTTTTCGCCCGCCGAGCGCTACGCGACCGGCATCCGCAATGGCGAAGGCTTCGCGTTCGATGCGGCTGGCGCGCTCTACGTCACCATGCACGGTCGCGACCAGCTTTCCGAGAACTGGCCGAAGCTCTATCGCCCCGAGGAGGGGCCACAGCTTCCGGCCGAAGAGCTGCTGCGCGTCGTGCAAGGCGCTGACTACGGCTGGCCGGAATGCTACTTCGACGGTCCGCAGCAGAGGCTGGTGTTGGCGCCCGAATACGGCGGTGACGGCGGCAAAGACGATCGGGCCGTGTGCGCAGAAGCAGGCGCCGATCGCGTCGTTCCCGGCGCACTGGGCTCCCAACGCTCTCGCGATCTACAGCGGGCAACAGTTTCCCAACGCTTACCGCGGAGGCGCGTTCATCGCGTTCCATGGTTCGTGGAACCGGGCGCCGTATCCCCAGGGCGGCTACAACGTCGTGTTCCAGCCGCTCGCCGACGGCAAGCCGTCGGGGAGTTTCGTCGTTTTTGCCGACGGTTTCGCCGGCGCGGTCAAGGAACCGGGGCAGGCGGCACATCGGCCTTCCGGCCTGGCGGTCGGGCCGAAAGGCGAGCTCTACATCTCGGATGACGCGCACGGCCGGATCTGGCAGGTGACGTTCCACGGCGACATCGCCTCGACGCAGGTTGCTGCTGCGCCGCCGCCTGCCGCCCGAACCACGGGACTTGGAGGAGACGACGTCGGACCGCCCGAAGGCATCCATCCGAATGCCGGTGCGGAGGCGACGCTGCCGATTCCTCCCGGTGCCACCGCCGCGCAGGTTGCCCTCGGCGCGCGTGTGTTCCACGGTGAAGCCGGCGGCGGAACCTGCGCCGGCTGCCATGGATCCAACGCGCGAGGCACGCCGCTTGCGCCCAATCTCACCAGCGGCAAGTGGCTGTGGGGTGACGGCAGTCTTGCGTCGATTGCGCGAACGATCGACGACGGGGTGCCGAACCCCAAGGACTATCGGAGCCCGATGCCTCCCAAAGGCGGCGCGCAGCTTTCCAATGACGATGTCCGCGCGGTCGCAGCCTACGTTTGGGCATTGGGTCATCAGGCCGCGCGCTGAACCCCGGTGAACCGCAAGTGCCGCGCTGATACGTGCGGCGCGGCCCTTGCGGAACTCCGGGGACCATGCAGCAGCTCGTGTGCCGTTACTTCGCCGCCGTAATCTGAATCTCCACCTTCTTCTCCGGCCCCTGCAGCAGCGCCTCGATGCAGGCGCGCGCGGGCGCGCAGCCGGGGGGCACCCAGGCGTCCCACACCTTGTTCATGTCGTCCACGGTGCGGATGTCGGAGAGCCAGATAGTGGCGCGCAGGAGCTTGGTCTTGTCGGTGCCGGCCTTTGCCAAATAGCCGTCGATGATCGACAGAATTTCCGCAGTCTGCTCGGCCACGCCGCCGGTGAGCGTGCTGTTGGCGGTGAACCCGGCGAGATAGACAGTATCGCCGTGAATCACGACCTTGCTCATGCGGGCGCCGGTCTCGATACGTTGAATTGTCATGTGGTGACCTCTGTGCGGAAGGGGAAAGAAGGCGCCGATCGAGCTGCGACGGACACGCTCGCAAAACGCGGCGGCGAGGCTATAGCCTTAGCGGACGACACACAAACGCGGAGAGGGGGCCGTAGGGGCTGGCGTGCAGTCAATCGAGGACGCGCTGCAACGATGGCGACGCTCCTTCAAGCACGCTTTGCAGCGCGGCCGATGCCGCTGAAGGATAAGGGGCGCCAAGGCGCTCCTTCGTGACCCTGATACTCAAAGCGTTTGGTTAATCAGCGATTGGCCTCGCTGGCCGCAGCCGCCGCGCCTGGGGCTAAGAAAGCGGGCGCAGATCGACTCACGGTCCTGCCGGCCGCGCTCTGCGAGTAGAAAAAGGCGAAGCCCCCGGGGCGCGCCCCGGGGGCTCGACGGAGCACGATGTTGGGCTCAGTAGTACCTGCAGCTGTAAGGGTGCCAGTAACACCAGCCGCGACCGTAGCCGTACCCATAACCGATTCCGAAACCGAAGCTGCGATGGCCCCAGCCGCCGCCGTGCCAGCCGCCACCGAAGCCATGGGCCGAAGCTGTGCTCGGGGCGAGTGCAGCGGTGCCGAGAGCCATAGCGGTGACAACCGCAAAGCTGATCTTTCGCAACATGAGATGTAACTCCTCTGTCGATGCAGATGGGCGCTTGCTCATCCTGCCTCGTTGGTCGCTCGCTGCGGCCGCGCAGTTCAGCTGAGTGTGTGTCGCAAATCACAGTCGTCTCGGACGACGCTGAGCGCAGGTAGTCAGAAATCGGCGCGGCGTGCAAATGCTCGAGCGGATCGCGTCTCGGCGGGGATCGCGGCTCCGCTGCAAAATCCAGTATCGTCTTGGTAGCTCGGAAAACTTGGTGGCTTGGAAATCCCGAACCGCCCGGTCACGTCCGATCAGGGCGGTTCAGTGCTTGCCCTATGTGTCCGAAGGCTCGCGGCGCTTGCTTATTCGCGCCTGCCGAGAAGCGAAACCAGTGTGTGAGTTAAGTTTTCCCTTCGCTCCAAGTCCTCGGCCATCCAAACATACCGCTCGGCAAGTCTTCTGTGCACGAAGTTCGTGATATCGAGTTGGCCAGAGCTGCCCAGTTCGCCGTACTTTCTAGCTTCTTCCCGATAATGCTGTGCCCGATCCGCCCTGCTTTCCATTTCAGCCCTCCCCATTTACCCCACGCGTACATTAACTGGGAGATGCGGCGTCCTGATGAGGGCGTTTAGGCGAAGGCTCGATTGAATTGGGCCCGAAGAGCGGCAACCGGGATGCGCGGGTCTCCGTCGGCCGTTGGCTTCGCCGAAAATGGGCCGTGCACGGTTTCGCGCTCAGTCTGCCGCACGGTCGTTGTGAGGCTCATCGGCGATCTGCCGCTTGGCTCGAGGCTGAAGGACCGCAATCTGGTGCGGAGAGGCCGGCATTCCGTTCAGCGTGAGGGTAGGGGCGGGCGACCGCTCTGTTATACCGCCCGAGCCCAGGACCGCGATTTGGTGCGGGCTGATTGGGAGGCCCGTGACTTCATATTGCGGTAACTCCGCGGCAGAAGCAGCGGTCATCCCGAGCAGCAGGAACGTTGCGGTCGTAATCGAGGTTCTCCGAAGTTTAGACATGATATTCACCTTATTCTCCTGGTTTCAGGCGTGCACCACGGCATTGGCGCGTTGCGCCTCCCCCTGTCCGAAGGAGATATTCTCGCCCGGGATCTCATAGAGGGTGATCAACAAGTCGTCCGGGGACAAGCCTGCCGCCGCTGCAACCCGCGCGTTGATGTCTTTCAAAAGCGCTAGCCGCGTCTCCTTTGTCCGACCTTGGATGAAGGTAATTTCCAGGACAATCAGATCGTCAGTGTAATGCATGCCAACGAACGAAGGCGTGTGGAGAAACCGCTTGTTCGGAAACTCGAAGATCAGTTGATAGAAGTCTTCGGGGGGCACACGCAGCGTGTTCATCAGGGCAGCCTGGACGGCGCCAGATACTTCGGCGATTCTGGCCTCATCGTAACGGCCTTCGACAACGTGGATCTTGGCGAGCGGCATTTTCTGACCTCCGTCGGTTTTGACTTCAGTGCAACACTTCGGTGGCCAGGGCGACGCATAGCCCCGCGGATGAGGGCCTCCACCGCGGCTCCTTGACAAAGGTGCGCACCGGCCGATATAGGCGTATATGCACCTTTGTCAAGGACTAAAATCGATCGTGCCAGCGCTGGCGACGGGGCGAGATTCTGTCGCGTCGCCGGTCGCTATTCGCCCCGAGCGACCGAGCCAATCCAAAGGCTGCGGATCAGGCGACGGCTTGCGATCGGCTTCTCGCCTCCGCGACCTTGCGGACTTCGATGCGCTTCATATGGAGTGTGCCCCACGCGCAGAGCGGTTCCAGGGCCGCATAGAGCGACTGGCCGAACGGCGTGAGCGCGTATTCGACGCGAGGCGGAATCTCCCGGAAGTCCCGCCGCTTGACGATGCCATCCGCGTCCATCTCCTTGAGATGCTGAATCAGAATTTTCTCGCTGATTCCGTCTACCGCACGGCGCAGCTCCCCGAACCGGCGCGCCTCCGATCGCAACGCCCACAGAATGAGCACTTTCCATTTCCCGCCTACCACGTCGAGCGCCGCCTCGAGGCCGCAACAGTAGCTCTTCTCTCGCATCACAACTCTCCCGGCTGCCTACTTACCGCCAGGTAAGTACTTGTCTAACAGAAATCAAGATCGATATCGGGCAAAGGACAACGCATCGGCGGCCGAACGACCGATCATTGGACAGGGGCCATTCACGATGACGCTGAAACACGTCGCCGCACGCACCCTCGTTACCGGCACAGTAGCGCTGGCGATCGCGGGCATCACGGCGGCATGGTTGCTCTATTCGTACAATCAGAGCGACGCGGCCACATCGGCTCATCCCCCGGCGCTTCCGCTGGTGGTGGTGAGCAAGCCGCTGATGCGTGAAGTCGAGTTCCAGGCTCACCTTCCTGGGTCAATTTTCTGCGGTCGAGCATGTCGAGCTGCGAGCCCAGGTAGGCGGCACGCTGACCGAGATCCATTTCAAGGACGGCGACGTCGTTCACAGGGGCGACCTCCTCTTCACCATCGATCCGCGCCCCTATGAGATCAGGCTTGCTCAGGCGAATGCTCAGCTTGAAACCGCCAAGGCGCGACTTGCGCTGGCGGATCGCGAACTCGTCCGCGCTCAGACATTGCAGCGGACTCTCGCCGGAACGGCGCAGAACGTCGACCAACGCATGGCGGACCAGCAGGTGGCAAAGGCCGCCGTCGATGATGCGAACGCGCAAATCCGTGACGCCCAGTTCGACCTGGAGCATTGCCGTATCATCGCGCCCTTCACCGGACGAATTGGCACGCATCTCGTTTCCGTCGGCAACCTGATCGCTGGCAGCCGCGCGGCGACGAGCCCGACGACCCTGCTCGCGACACTCGTGTCGCTCGACCCGATTTATCTCGACATCGATATGAGCGAGTCCGATTTTCTGCTCTATTCGCGCGAGCGTGCCAGGCTCAAGCGGGTCTCTGCCGACAAGGTCGAGATCGCGCTCGGTGACGAGACCCGGTTCACCCGGCAGGGCAGTCTCGATTTCGTGGACAATGCGCTCAACCGTTCGAGCGGCACGATCCATGTCCGCGCCACCGTTCCTAATCCCGATGGCTTTCTCACTCCGGGAGAGTTCGCCCGCGCGAGGGTGATCGTCGGCGCTCCGGTCCAAGTTTTCCTGGTACCGGATGCGGCCGTGCTTCCCGACCAGTCGGAACACAGCGTCATGACCGTCTCCAAAGACGGCACGGTCGTCCCAAAGCAAGTCGCAATCGGCGACCTCCGCGGCAGCCTGCGGGTGATCCGAGCCGGCCTCGCGCCGGACGACAACGTGATCATCGACGGAATTCCGCACGCGGTGCCTGGGGCGAAAGTCGCGCCTCGGGACGGCACCATCCATTACGCCGGAACCGACGGCCAAGGGTAGAAGCGAGTCCGCAACATGCGCCTGACGCACTTCTTTATCGATCGCCCGCGCTTCGCAACCGTGCTCAGCATCTTCGTGACGGTGCTTGGCTTGGGTGCGCTTGCGATCCTTCCGATCGCGCAATATCCCGAAATCGTCCCGCCGACGGTTCAGGTCGCGGCGTCCTATCCCGGCGCATCCGCGGAGACCGTCGCTCGTACCGTCGCAACGCCGCTCGAACAGCAGATCAACGGCGTCGAGAACATGCTCTACATGAGCAGTCAGTCGACCGGTGACGGCAATCTCACAATAACCGTGACATTCCGAATCGGCACCGACCTCAACGTCGCACAAATGCTGACGCAAAACCGGGTGCAAGACGCACTGGCGCGCCTCCCCGAGGACGTGCAGCGCCTCGGCGTGACGGTCCGCAAGGCGATACCCAGCATCCTATTGGCCATTCACCTTTACTCGCCGGACAAGTCTCGCGACACGCTTTACCTGTCGAACTATGCCACCCTGCACATCAAGGATGTGCTGGCCCGCCTGCCAGGGGTTGGCGACGTGCAATTCCAGGGCGCACGCGAATATGCGATGCGCGTCTGGCTCGATCCGGACAAGGCGGCTGCCTACAATCTCAACGCCGGCGACGTGCTCTCGGCACTGCGCGCCCAGAACCTCCAGGTTTCAGCCGGCATCTTAAATCAGCCACCTACTCCCGGTGACGAGGCCTATCAGGTCAATGTCGAGGCGCTCGGGCGGCTGTCCACGCCCGAGCAGTTCGCCGACATCATCATCAAGTCGGATAGCCGAGGACACGTGACCCGCGTCCGCGATATCGGTCACGTCGAGGTTGGGGCCGCCGACTACGGCAGCACCACCTACATGGACCGCAGCAATGCGACGACCCTGCTCATCTATGCGCAGCCGGGAGCCAACTCGCTAGCCGTCGATCGTGAAGTGCTGGCGTCGATGCAGGAGCTGAAGAAGGAGTTTCCGTCCGGCGTCGACTCGATCATCATCTACGATCCGACCGTCTTCATCGCAAAGTCGATCCACGAGGTCGTCGTCACGATTTTTGTAGCAATCCTTCTCGTGGTGGGCGTCGTATTCCTTTTCCTGCAAAACTGGCGGGCGACCATCATTCCGGTGGTCGCGATTCCTGTTTCGCTGATCGGAACGTTTGCCGTCCTCTCCGCGTTCGGAATATCGCTCAACAACCTATCGCTGTTCGGGCTCGTGTTAGCCGTCGGCATTGTGGTCGACGACGCGATCGTCGTGGTGGAGAACGTCGAACGCAACATCCGCGCCGGCATGTCGCCCCCGGAGGCGGCGCATCGGACGATGGACGAAGTGGGCGGAGCACTGATCTCGATTGCGCTCACGCTCTGTGCCGTCTTCGTGCCGTCGGCCTTTCTCTCCGGCATCTCCGGGCTGTTCTTCCGTCAGTTCGCAGTGACTATCTCGGCCTCGACTCTGATCTCCTGTTTCGTTTCGCTCACGCTCAGCCCCGCGCTCTGCGCTGTTCTCTTCAAGGCGCATGACTCGCATGATCTGACGCGCGCGGGATTGGCTCGACGTCTGCTGTACGGGGCCTTCGATCGCTTCAATCGCGGCTTCGACGGGTTCTCCGCCGCCTACGGCAACTTGACCCGCCGGCTCGTACGCGGAACGGCAACCATGCTGATCGTCTATGTCGGGCTGATCGGGTTGGCCGGTATCGAGTTCTCGAAAACGCCGACCGGTTTCATCCCCGAGCAGGACCAGGGCTACCTCATCAACGTCGTCCAACTTCCGCCCGGCGCGACCCTGGACCGGACCGAGAAGGTGGTCAAACGCGGGATCGACATCATCCTGGGGACGAAGGGCGTCGAGCATGTCGCCCCCTTCGCGGGCCTCGATGCCACAACTTCCACGGTGGCGTCGAACGCGGCGACGATCTTCTCCGGCCTGCCGTCGCTTTACGATCACGACATCCCGGGCGTCACCGCAAACACCGTCTTGAGCGATTTGCGTCAGCGTTTATCGGTCATCAATGACGCCAACGTGCTCACGATCCCCCCACCGCCGGTACAGGGTCTCGGCAGCGCAGGCGGTTTCAAGATGATGCTGGAGGATCGTGCCGGGCTCGGTTCCGAAGCGCTGGTCAAGGCCGCTCGTGCGCTCGTGGCTGCGGCCAACAAGGACCCGCATTTCGCCGGCGCGTTCACGCTGTTCAACACCGGTTCGCCATCCGTCTATGCCGATATCGACCGCTTGCGTGCGGAGAAAGTGGGGCTCACGCCGACCGACGTATTTTCGGCGCTGCAAGTCTATCTCGGCTCGCAATACGTGAACGACTTCAACTATCTCGGCCGCACATATCAGGTCAGAGTGCAAAGCGACGGAGAATTCAGGCGCACCTCGCAAGATATCGCCCGGTTGAAGGCCCGCAATGCCTTCGGTGAAATGGTGCCGATCGGGACGGTCGCCCAACTCAAGAGCAAAACGATCCCCTATCGTGTGCCGCGCTACAATCTTTTTCCCGCCGCCGAGGTCCAGGGAGTTGCGGCGCCGGGTGTTGCCACAGGCACGGCCTTGCACCGCATGGAGGAGCTTGCCCAGGAGGTTCTGCCGAAAGGCATTGCGTTCGAGTGGACCGAGCTTGCGTTTCAACAGCAGCAACGCGGCACGCCGACGCTTCTCGTCTTCGGGGCCGCCGCTCTCTTCGTCTTCCTCGTTCTCGTCGCCCAATATGAAAGCTGGAAGCTGCCGTTGGCCATCGTACTGATCGTGCCTATGTGCCTTCTCGCCTCCGTTACAGGCCTCTTGCTGCGGGGCATGCCGATCGACATCCTGGCGCAGATCGGTTTCGTCGTTCTCGTCGGTCTCGCTGCCAAGAACGCGATTCTGATCGTCGAGTTCGCGCGCCAGAAGGAGGAGGAGGAGGGGGGTTCACCGAGTGAAGCCGCTGTGCACGCTGCGCGCACACGCCTTCGTCCAATCCTCATGACCTCGCTCGCCTTCATTCTGGGCGTTGCTCCGCTGGCCGTTGCGACTGGAGCAGGCGCAGAGATGCGTCAATCGTTAGGGACAGCGGTGCTGTTCGGAATGTTGGGCGTGACCTGCTTTGGCCTTCTGTTCACGCCGGCCTTCTACACCTTCATCCGAAAGCTCGGCCACAAGGGACAGGGAGGAGGTATCCCAAGTGTCAACTCGGCGTCTGTCTCTTCGTCGGCCGTATAGGGAGACCCACAGCGGCGGCGGAACGGATGTCCCGCCGCCCGACGCGGCGGAGCCGATAATCGCCTAGGCCCCATCGCCCTTGAAGGCGGTGTTGTGCGTGGGGAACCAGACATATCCCTTGAGCATGTAGTGCCAATACATCAGCGGCAGGCCGGTCATCTTGATCCACCAGCCGATCCAGCGCTCCTTCGCGGGATCCAACGGCAAGGTCGGGGTGACTTTCCCGCCATAGATGAATTCCGCCAAGATGACCTTACCGGCGGCGGTGGTCAGCGGACATGATGCGTAGCCGTCATACCCGCCGGCGACCGGCGCTTTCGCCATCAGCCTGAGAATGTTGCCGACGACGATTGGCGCCTGTTTGCGCACCGCGGCGGCCGTTTTGGAGTTCGGTGTAGAAGCGACATCGCCGAGTGCGAAAATTTCGGGATAGCGCACGTGTTGCAAGGTATTCTGGTTCACCTCGACCCATCCCGCAGCGTTGGCAAGAGGGCTCGTCCTGATTTCCTCGGACGAGCTCTGCGGCGGGGTGACATGCAGCATATCGAAGGGCACCGTGAAGCGTTCGCCTTTTCCTTGCTCGCCGACCCTTTCGAACGTCGCCATCTTGGCGGCACCATCGACCGCCACGAGATTTTGCTGGTAATGAACGTCGATCCCGTATCGCGCTGCGACCTTGACGAGTTCGCGGGCGAAGAACGGAACGCCGAAAATTGCCGGACCGTGCGTGTAGAACGCCAAGCTGCAGTCTTTCAGGATTTGCCGGCGACGAAGGTCGTCGGCGGCGAGGTAGGCGATCTTCTGCGGTGCGCCGGGACACTTGAACGGAAGCGGGGGCTGCGTAAACACCAGCCGATTTCCGGGCTTCACTGCCTGTAGGCAATCTTTTGTGTAGGTCACGTGCGCGGAAGAATAGTTGCTGCACACCCCGTTCTTGCCGAGTGTCTCGGATAGCCCGGCGATCTTATTCCAGTCGAGACCGACGCCGGTGCAGACGACGAGATAATCATAGGTAACCGTGTCGCCGTTCTTGAGATGGACAACCTTCTTCTCGGGTGCGAAGGCCCCGGCAGCGCCGCAGATCCAATCGACGCCGGCAGGGATCAAACTCTTCTCCGCCCGGCGGGTTCGCGCGAGGGGATAAAGCCCGGCACCGACCAGCGTGAATGCGGGCTGATAGTAGTGGTCCTGCGCCGGCTCGACGATGGCGACCTCGACTTTCGGAGCGCGGCGCTTGAGAATCGCTGCAACGGTGATGCCGGCGGCGCCGCCACCGATGATGAGAACCTGATAGTGTGTGGAGCTTGACATGATCCCTCCGTGAGTGGCTCGGGTGGTCGCGCCTGATGTGTGATGGGCCGAGATGCTACAGAAAGGCCTCTCGGGTGATTTATGCCGGCGCCTTCGCGTGCGCTGCCCAGTCCTCCCGCAATTTGTCGCGCAGGACTTTGCCGCGGTCGCTCTTGGGCAGCCCGGAAACGATCCGGATCTGTTTCGGCGTTTTTGGCAATGGCAGGTGCTGCTCGCAGTGTCGGCGGACACTTGCCTCGGTCAAGCCGGCGTCCTTCGGCACGACGTAGCAGGCGACCTCCTCACCATAGATTTCGTCCGGTATGCCGAACGCCGCAGCGTCGAGAATATCCGGATGTTTGAGAAGGACCGCGTCGATCTCCAGCGGGGCGATATTCATGCCGCCACGGATGATCAGGTCCTTGGTGCGGCCCGAGATATGAACGAAACCATCGGCATCGACGAAAGCGAGATCGCCGGTCTTGATGCGCTTCGGCCGTATCGGCTCGATCGTGCCGTCGTCGAGTAGATAGCCGATCGCGGTCTGCGGTCCCCCCGCGGTGACCTCGCCTTCGACCCCGGCCGGGCACGCGCGGCCGTCGGCGTCGACGACCTCGAACTCCTGGTGAAGCGCCGGCAGGCCCACCGTGCCCAGCTTGAACTTGTAATGGCGGTTGCCGCACACCCAGCCGGCTTCGGACATGCCGTAGAGCTGAAGCAGCTTGACGCCGTACATCTCTTCGAACTGCACCCATTGCTGCTCGGTCAGCGGCGCCGTGCTGCAGGTCATCAGTTTGAGCGTCGGGACGTCCTTTGCGGAATAACCGAGCGGCTTGTGCAGCAGCATATTCAGCACGGTCGGCACACCGGCCGAGAACGTGATTCCGTAAGTCTTGATCCACTCGAAGAAACGGCTGTGCGAGAAGCGCCGCGCCACGTGCATCGTCGGGCCGATCTGGAGAAACGGCATCAGGCTCAGCACCTGCGCCGAATTCCAGCCGAACGAACGATATTCGAGCGTCCGGTCGTCCTCGGTGAGGCCGATGAATTCAAGGGTCGACAGGCCGTTGAGCCAATAGGCGGCGTGGTCGTAGACGACGATCTTGGGGCGCGCTGTCGTGCCTGACGTGCAGAAGATGCAGGCGATGTCTTCCGGATTGTTCCGCTCGGGGAGATCCTCGGTCCTCGTTCCGGCCGGCAGAAAACCGAAGAAGGGATCGCGTGGCTCCGATCGCGGCCCGAAGGCGATGCGAGGCGCCGGGTGATCGCCGATGAGCGCCGCCATATCGAGGTCGCGGTGACACAGGATCAGCGCGGGGTTCACCGATCGCGTCAGTTCAACCATCATGTTCTGGTTGATCTCGACATTGAGCGGGCAGGGCACGGCGCCGATCCGCCATGCGCCGAACCAAATCAGCAGCTTCTCGAGGCACTCGTCGGAGAGCAGCAGGACGCGGCTTCCTTTTTCGACGCCGTGGCGCTTCAGTGAGGCGGCGATGTCGCGGGTGATCTGATCGAGCTCGCCGAAGGTGATCGACGAATTCCGGTCGAGATCGACGATCGCGGTCTTGCGCGGATCCCGCGCCGCGTGGCGGGCGAACACGTCGGAAATCGACCGGTACGGAATTCCAAGACGATGACCGCCGAAAACGTCCGCCATACTCACTCCCGAAATATCTTTCATCGATCACCTCGGCTCTCGTCGCGCTCGCGGAAGCTCCGCGCCGAAGGCGGGCGCGTCCGCTAGCGCCCCGTCTTCGCCAATAGTTGAGTCCAGCCGGAAAGACGCCCGGTGACGTTCGCGATCTGCTCGTTGGTGAAAAAGCTCTCGAGCTTCACGCGATCGACCGGGTAGACCGGGCGCATGAAGTCGTCCTCGTAGCCGTAGGGCACCGTGGCGTCGATGCCCATGCCGCCTTCGTAGCGCGTGTTGGTAGCGGTCCATTCGCGATCGCCCGCCGTCATGCGCTCCGCCGGCATGAAGGTCTGCCCGCGGCCACCCGGCGTCGGATTGAGGATGTCGGTCTGCGGATTGACGCGCGTCGTGATCGCCCACATCACCTCGTCCATGCTGTAGATGTCGGTGTCCTCGCTCACCGCAATGGCGACTCGCATGCCCTGCGACGTTGCGAGCAGCGTCGTCAGGAAGTTGCGTTGCCAGCCCTCCTCGAGGCGATTGCGCTTCTTCACCTGAATGATGACGCCGCCCCAGTCGGTCATGCAGTAGGGGATATTCACGTCCTGGATGATGCCCGGCTGCAGCCGGTGGCAGAGCTCGAACATCGCCGCCTCGCGGATGGTCGTGTCGATGTTGTGCTCGTCGAGGGTGTGGGCGCCGAGGCAATAGATGATGCGCTTGGACTCCTTGCGCATCGTGATGGCGGTGACATGGAAGGTCGGGGCCTTGTAGGCCTTGCCCATGTAGCCGGCCCATTCCGGATGGAAATGGTGGCGCCCCTGGGTCTGGTCGGCTTCGGCTTCCGCGGTCTCGAAACGACGATCGCGCGGGTCGACATAGCCTTCGATCACCACCTCGGAATCCGCGATGGCCCAGGCATCGACGGTGCGCGCCTTGACCACCCGCACCGGGAACCCCTGCGCTGCGCCGGCGACCCCGAGCTCGTCGCAGCCATAGGGCAGGATCACATAGTCGAAGGCCGCGCCGGCGAGCAGCGTGCATGCCGGCGGCACGCCGAAGCAGAACGTCAGCGGCACCCGTTCGTTGCGGCGGTAGGCTTCGCTCACGACCTGCCACATGTGGGAGCCCGGCGAAATCTGGAACGTGCCGACATTGCCCCAGCGGAAGTTCATGCGGTTGTAGCCGACGTCCGTGCCGTCGCCGAACTGCGGGCCGGACACGCAGCGGATCCCCGAGCCGACGGTGAGCTCCTGCTCCAAGGCGGTATGGCGGATCGGCACCAGATGCGGGTTGACGTCGTCCGGCTTCTCGATGACGACCTCCTGGCAAGGCGCCTCCGCCTGCGGGATTTCCACCGGTGGCAAGGGTTTCGACAGCGCCCGAGCGAGCGTCCGGGTGCGCTCCTTGTCGTCGGCCCAGCCGAACATCGCGTTGACGACCTTGATGTCGCCGAACAGGTTCGTGATCACCTGATGGTTGGGCTTACCCTTGACGTTCGTGAAGACCGCCGGGCAGCCGCCATCCATCAGCTTCTGCAGACCCGTGACCTCAAGATCGGGGTCGACCTGTTTGTCGGTTTCGACGAGGTCGCCCCGCGCACGCAGCCAGGCGAGCGTGCTGCGCAGGTCCTTGAGATGCGTCGCGGTACCGGTTCTTGCCGATACGATCGTGCGGTCGGAGCTCATCTGGCGTGCCTTTCCATTCCTGAGACCGGAGCGGTCCAAATCTGTTGTAGAACGTGCGTTGCCCGCAGACGGCCCGAGGCACTGCGCGCGTGCCGGACACGCAATCCGGGCGGCCGCAAATTCAATCGCGTCGGGCGCAACTGCGTTCCGGATTGCGCGTCGTTCACGAAACCGGCCATCGCAGCTGGACCATCTGATCGAGCTTCAGGTGCCTGCCGAAGCGCTTCACCGCGACCGGGACCTCGGCATAGAGGTTCGCTTCGTCGACCTTGGTCAGCTTGCCGGCCGCGACCACCTGCTCTCCAGCGACGAATACGTCGCGAACCGAATCCCCGGTCGCGCTGTAGACGAGGTTGGCAAGCGGATTGATCAGCGGCTGCCATTCCGGCCGCTGGGTATCGAACAGAACGACGTCGGCTTCCTTGCCGACTTCGATGCTGCCGATGCGGTCCGCCTGCAGCGCTGCCTTGGCGCCGTTGAGCGTCGCCATCTCGAGGCCGGTTTCCGGAGGCATGACACGCGGATTGATCCGGGTTTCCTTGTAGCAGCAGCAGGCGAGCCGCATTTCCTGCGCCATGTCGACGATGCCGGATGAGGCGTGATCGGACCCGATGGTGACGTTGACGCCGAGCGCCAGCAGTTCCGGCAGCTTGCCGACGAGAAAGTTGCCGTAGCCGTTGTGCAGGCTGGAGCTCGGCGCGCAGACGAGTGACGGCTTGCGGCGTGCCAGTATCGCGACCTCCTGCGGCTCGAGCCAGCCGGAGTGGACGATCAGCATCCGCTCGTCGATCACGCCGAGGTGCTCGAGGCGTTCGATCTCCGCCATTCCGGTGCGGGCGACGCTGGAATCGTGGGTCGAATAGCTGAAGCAGGCATGGGTCTGCAGCAGCGTGTCGTAACGTTTCGCCAGCTTGTCGAGGCCGAGGATCAGCTCGTCGGAGGCGTTGTTGAGGCCGCGGAACGAGGCGCTGGCGCCGAGCCGCGGATGGGTGCGTCGACCGTATTTTTCCAGCACCTCCTCGGCGCGATCGAGGGCCATCTGCGTGGTCTCGATCATGCGCTCGGGAAGCACGCCGAGCACGGACTTCGTGAGATCGAACGAGGAGCGCGACACGACGGTGCGGATGCCGGTCGCCATGATGCCCTCGACCGAGGCTTCGGGATGATAATTGCCGGGATCGATGAAGCAGGTGACGCCGTGCTTGAGCAATTCGGCGGCCGCAAGCGTCGCCGAAAGGCGAACGTCGTCGCCGTCGAGCGCAGCCTCGTAGGGATACATGCGGTCGAACAGGAAGGACTGGGCATTTGCCTCGTCCGCGAGGCCGCGCGACAGCTGGAACGACGAGTGAAGATGGCAATCCACGAACCCGGGCGTTGCCACGGTGCCGCGGGCGTCGATCAGGCGGCCGGCCGTGTAGTCGCGTGCGATGTCGGCTGCCTTGCCGACGGCCACGATCTTTCCGCCGCGCACCGCGACCGCCGCGTCGCGGATGATGCGACGGCCGGGATCGACGGTGATCAGCCAGTCGATGTCGGTGATGATGAGATCGAGCGATTCCATGTCGGCGTCACTTGCTCTCGCCGACATAGCTGAGATCGTCCGCGATCTTCAGCTCGATCAGCACGTTCTCGTCTGTCGAGTCCTCGCAGAGCATCGAGCGATGGCCGATGCCCTTCGGAATGAACAGCATGTCTCCCGGGTGCATGATCTTCACGCCCATCTCGGTTTCCCATTTGAGCGCACCCTTGACGCAGAAGATGATCTCGTGGGCGTCGATGTTGCGATGCCAGAAGCCCATGTCGTGCTTGCGGCGCTTCGAGACGTCGACCTTGACGCGGTCGGACGTGTAGAGCCGCAGCGGCGTGCCGTCCGCCTTGTCAATGTTCGAGGGCGAGAATTTCTCGGCAAAAATGTTGATCATGCGAAAGATGTCACCGTTCTCGAGCACGCCCGCATTGATCACTGGCGGCTCGTTGTGCGCGAGCACGACATTCTTGCCGTTGATGGTCACGAGCTCGCGATAGAGCGGCTTGGCGTTCTGCGGTCCGTCCTGCGGTTTGTTCATGACGTCTCTCCTTCGTTCGAATTCATCGTTTCCGCCGCTTCGAGGACGGCGGCGATGATGCCGGCGTAGCCGGTGCACCGGCAAATGTGGCCGCTCAGGACCTCGACGACTTCCGCCTCCGAAGGGCGCGGATTGCGGCGCAGGAAGTCCGTAAACGACATCAGGATCCCCGGCGTGCAGAAGCCGCATTGCAGGGCGTGGTTGTTGCGGAAGGATTGCTGCAGCGGGTTCAGGGCCCCGTCGGGGGCCAGCGCCTCGACCGTCGTGATCTCGCGGCCATCTGCCTGGACCGCAAGCGTCAGGCACGAGCGCACGGCAACGCCGTCGATGAGCACGGTGCAGGCGCCGCACACGCCGTGCTCGCAGCCGACATGGGTGCCGGTCGCGCCCAGCACGTGACGGATGAAATCGCTCAGCGACATGCGGGGCTCGGCTTCGCCGGAGAGCCGGCGCCCGTTGAGCGCGACGCTCACGGTGGCGCGCTGATCGCGGTTCACGCGGCGCATCGCATGGCCTCCGCGATGACGACCGGGCCGACGCGCCGCAGGATATCGCGCCGCATGCGCGCCGTTGCGTGCATGTCCTCGTAGCCTTCGAGCTCCCAGGCGAACGCATTGATGGCGTCGCTGAGGTCGGTTCCCGCTGGGAAATCGCGTGTCGCCGGTTTGCCGGCCATGCCGCCGACGCCGAGCCGGATGCGCTTGTCGTCGGCGACAGCCGCCATCGCGACGATGGCGAAGTCACCATGGCGGCGCGCAATCTCGCGGAACGCCACGCGATGGCCAGTTTGGATCGGAAAGCGGACGGCGATGATCAGCTCGTTCGGCCGGCGCGCTGTCATCAGCATACCGCGCTGGAAGTCGCGGGCCGGCAGCACGCGCGTTCCGGCGCGGGAGCGCAGCACCACCTCGCCGTCCAGGGTGGCGAGCGCGAGCGGGATCTCCGAACTCGGATCGGCATGAGCGATCGAGCCGCAGGCGGTCCCCCGGTTGCGGGTCTGGAAATGACCGACGAAGGGGAGGGCGGCGGCAAGGAGCGGAACCTTGTCCCGCAACAGCGGCCACGCGAGCAATTGATTCTGCCTCACCGCCGCGCCGACCTCGACCTTGCCTCCCGTCTCGCGAATCTCGGCAAGCGCGGAAATGCGGGAGATGTCGATCAGCAAGGCGGGCTCGAGCAGGCGCAGATTGAGCATTGCCATCAGCGACTGGCCGCCTGCCAGAATGCGGGCGTCCTCGCCGTGATCACCGAGAAGTTCGACGGCTTCCTCCACGGTGTCGGCACGGACATAATCGAACGGATGCGGCTTCATCCCCGATGCCCGATGCGCGATCGCACGAACGAGGTCACCCGTCGCCACGCCGAGGCGGGCGGCGCCGCCGCCTCGGGAGCGAGCTGCCGCGCCAGCCGCTCGAAAAATTGGCGGATGATGATGGCGGCGGCACCGTCGAGAAGGCGCCCGCCGACCGAGATGACCTTGCCCGTGACCGCCACGGCATATTCGTAATCGATGCGCGTTCCTGCCGGGACCGGCTGCAGGCGCAGCTTGCCGGCGCCGGAGGCGCCTCCGAGCGGACCGTTCAACGTGCCGCCGATCCGCCCCGACTTCTCGTGCACGAGCTCGCTGAGCTTGACGGTCGCCTCGAATTTTCCGCGCACCGGGCCGACCCCGAGCGACACGAGGGCGCGATACTCATTTTCGCCGAGCTGCTGCAATTCGTGGCAGCCGGGGATCACCGACTTCAAGCTGGCCGGGTCGAGCAGGGATTGCCAGACCTCGCTCGGTGCTGCCGGCACCTCGAACGAGCCCTGGCCGCGCAGGTTGCGCCCGCCTTCCGCGACGTCTTCCTCGGCCGCCACCGCCCCGTCTGTGGGAGAGGGCGGTGGCGGCTCGGGCTGCGCGGTCCAGCCGTGGATACGACGCGGCGTGACCGGCAAAACGACGTCCTTCATGTTCAAGGCGTCTGCGACCGCATTGGCGATACACGCCGGCACGCTCATGCAGTTGCCTTCCGCCAAGCCCTTGGCGCCCAGCGGTGTAAAGGGGGACGGAGTTTCCTGATGGATGAATTCGACGCGCGGAATTCTCGCTTGCGGTGGGCACCAGGTAATCCGCAAAGGTGCCGGACAGAAACGCGCCGGTCTCGTCGTAGACGAATTCCTCGTAGAGCGCTGCGGCCACGCCCTGCGCGAAAGCCCCGCGCATCTGGCCTTCGGCGATCAGCGGATTGAGCAGCCTGCCGGCATCGTGCATCGAAACGTAGCTGTCGATGCGGACCTGGTCCGTCAAAGGATCGATATCGACCCCGCACATGTCGAACACGAAGCCGTAAGTCAGCGACGTGTTGATGCGATCGTCGGCCGACGGCGGTTCGAGTTGCGGCGGCGACCACACCGCAGTCTCGCGCAGGCTGGGCGCCATTCCTTCAGGCAGCATCACCGGGGACCAGTGCGCGGTACCGGCGACGCGCGCGAACGGAACGGCATTATCGGGGTTGCGCCGGCTGCGGATTTTGCCGTCGCCGAATTCGATGTCTTCGACAAGCGTGTTGAGTTGCTTCGCAGCGATGGCGCGCAACTTGTCGCCGATCCGTTCCGCCGCCATATGCGCGGCGACCGCGGTTCCCGGCGTGAACCGGCATGAATAGGAGCCTGCCGCGATGGACCACTGGTCTTTGGCGGTGTCGATCTCCAGCGTCACCTTGACGTCGTCCGGCGTCAGGCCGAGCCGGTCGGCGATGATCTGCGAAAGGACGGTTTCGTGGCCCTGGCCCTGCACGGTGACGTCGGCGGTCGCCGAAACCGCGCCGAGCGGATCGACATTGACGGTCACCATGGACACGGCGCCGTTCTTCGGACCGGCCTTTTCGCGGGCGTCGGCGGTGAGCGAAGTCGACAGGTAGCCCATGTTGGACATGCCCGGCTCGACGACCGTGGCGAAGCCGATGCCATAGCGGCGTCCCGCCGCGCGGGCCGCGTCGCGGCGGCGTTTCAGCTCTTCGAGCCGGCCGCCGCCGACCGCGGTCTCCACCGCCTTGAGATAGTCGCCGGAATCGTAGAGCGAGCCCGCTGCGGTCCTGTAGGGAAACTTCGCCGTGGGAATGAGATTGCGCTTGATCACCTCCAGATGATCGAGGCCGAGCTCGACGGCGATGCGTTGCACCAGCCGCTCGATGGCGAGGTAGAGCTGCGGGCCGCCGAAGCCGCGGATGAGGCTCGCCGGCATCTTGTTGGTAAGGACGACGCGGTTGGTCACCTCGACATGGGCGACGTCGTAGGCGCCGGTGACGCAGCCGTGCATCCGGTAAAGCGGTCCCGGCATGGGCGCGCGCAGGAACGCGCCATAGTCCTCGAGCTGGTCGAGCTTGAGTGCGGCAATGCGCCCATCTTTGGTCACGGCCGCTTCGATCTCGGTGATCCGGTTCGGGCCGGAGCTTGCGGCGACGAGATGCTCGACCCGGTCCTCCACCCACTTCACCGGCCGGCCGGTAATGCGCGCGGCAAGGGCGATGAGCACCATGTAAGGGAAAACCGACAGCTTGATGCCGAAGCTCCCGCCGCTGTCGGGCGGGATGCGCACCCGGAAATTGGTCCCCGAAACGCGCAATGCGCGCGCCATGACCGGGTGCGCGCTGAACGGCCCCTGGAAATTGGCGAGCACGTCATAGCTGCCGGTGACGGGGTCGTACTCCGCCACGACGACGTAGCATTCCATCGGCGTATAAGAGAGCCGGGGAAATTCGGTGGTGAGCTTCACCCGCGCGTCGGCGGTGGCGAATGCGCTCTTCGGATCGCCGTAGGTGAAATGCCGGACCGATATCTCGTTGGAGCCGGCGCCGGGGTGGAGCAGGGGAGCGGAAGCCTCGCAGGCCGCGCGCGGGTCGATCACGGCACGTAGCGGGCGGTACGCGACGCGGACGAGATCGGCGGCGTCCTCGGCGAGATACCGGCTCTCCGCGACGATCAGGGCGACGGGCTCGCCGACATAGCGGACGCGACCGACGGCGAGCGACCACTGATGCACCGGCGCCTTCAGCGCGACCAGGAAGGGGTCGGAGAGCTTCCTGACGTCGTCGCCGGTGATGACCGCCCATACGCCGGGCCGGGCCCGGGCCGCATCCGCATCGATGCTCTCGATTTCAGCGTGCGCCTGGGAGGAGCGGACCACGTGGGCCTGCAGCGTGCCCCGCGGCGTCGGCAGATCGTCGGCATAACGGCCGCGCCCGGACAGCAGCGCCGGATCTTCCTTCCGAAGCGTTGGTGTACCGAGAACGCTGGCCATAACCACCTCGAGCGCTCGCCATGCGGCAACAGCGCAATGACGGAGCGCCGAGCTGCCGATCCGGGTTGCTCCCTCCGACGAGGACGCACGCTAGATCAAGCCGCTTGCCCAGTAAAGGTATTCTTGTATCAAAATGCTTTTTTTCCGTCGCAGCTTGTCTATAATCGGGGGAGCGAATAGACGGTCGAACATGAAGATCGATTCCAAATCCCGGCCCCGGAAGGCGGCACAAAGCGCCGGTCGCTCCGCCGAAAAGGCGGAGGAAATCGGCGTCACCGTCACCGTCACCGAAGCCGACGCATCTGACCTCGCGGAGATCATCGCTCTTGACGGCAAGGTCACCGGCTTCAAGCGTGCCGACTTCTGGACCGATCTTTTCCACCGGCGCAAGACGAGCGAGACCCTGTCCATTCTCGTCGCCCGGAGGGGTGGCAGAATCATCGGTTACGCGCTTGGCGAGGTCCGCTCGTGGCCGGTGCGCGCTCCGGCCTGCGGGTGGCTCTACGCCATCGGCGTCGACAAGGAGCATCGCCTGCACAAGGCTGCCTCGGCTCTGTTCGAGGCGATGGTTCACCGTTTCAAGGCGAGCGGAGTCGGCGCCATCCGCACCATGATCGACGTCGACGACCACCTGCTGATGTCGTTCCTGCGCAGCTTCGGGATGACCGCGGGTCCGTTCGTCGAGCTCGAATTGACGTTCGAACCTGACTGAGTGCAGGACATTGGCATGCGCGGGCTCGATCGCAGATGAAGTTGCAACAGGCGACCAGATACGCCATTTGGGCGGTAGTGGAGCTTGCCTCTCGGCCCGAGGAGCAGATCACGGCCCAGGAACTGGCCGAGACCTACAACTCCTCCAAGAACCATCTGGTGCGCATCCTCCATGCCCTGACGAAGGCCAGCATCGTGGCTTCCGCCCGCGGTCCCGGTGGCGGCTTCACCTTCTGCGGCAACGCCAAGCGGCTGACGCTCTACGACATTATCTGCTTGTTCGAGACCGGCTGGCCGAATGAAGAAGGCGGCGACGCCGACCCCGGCATCCCACTGGCCGGAGAACTGAGCCGCGTTCTGCACGAGGTCGATCGGATCACGTCGGCCACCCTGCGGTCGGTGACCGTGCAGACGATCATCGACAATGCCCGCCGGTCAGAGCGACCGCGTCGCGGTTCGAAAGCCTTGCCACGGGCATCGTGACGTCGCCGACAGGACACAGCCGAACATCGCCGATCTGCCGCCGCTCGCCGGATCGGCCGAGGCGTGCCACCGGCTCAACGAGCAAACAGCGAGGTTAAAGTGATGAGTTTCATGTTGCCGGCCCCGAGCGCCGTGTTCGACGTCGCCCTCGACGACGGCGCAGCGATCAAGGTGAGGCGCTACGGCAACCCGGCCGGCACCCGGATTTTGATGTCGCATGGCAACGGCTTCGCGGTGGATGCCTACCTTCCGTATTGGCGGCATTTCGTCGACGCTTTCGACCTCGTCATCTTCGACTTCCGCAACCACGGGCAGAACCTTCCGGTCGAGCCGCCGAACCATTCCTATGCGCAGTTCGTGCGCGACCTCGAACGCGTGATCCAGGAGGTGCGTGCACGGTGGGGGCAGAAAAAGACCGCAGGCATTTTCCATTCGATGTCGGCCCGTACCGCCATGAAACATGCGATCGAGGTCGGCTGGCGGTGGGACGCGCTTCTGCTCTTTGATCCGCCGGATGTACCGCTGCCGGGACACCCGAATTACGAGGCGATGGCGGTCTTCGAGGCGAAACTGACGGAATTCGCGGGCAAGCGGCGGCGGGCCTTCGCTTCCGTCGACGAACTCACCCAGGAGTATCTGCAGTCGCGCGCGACGCGGAACTGGGTGCCCGGCGAACACGAACTGATGGCCCGGTCGGTGTTGCGGAAGAATCCGGCAGGCGGCGGCTTCCTTCTCGTCTGCGCTCCCGAAAACGAGGCCGGCATCTATCAGGAGGCGATGTCGCTGATGCTTTGGCCAAAGGCCTCCGAATTCGGCGGCCCCGTCAAGTTGGTCGGTGCTGACCCGACGGCGAAGGGGGCTCCGGCGACCGCCGCTGCGAACCAGGCCCTCGGCGCCGAGGGCGGCTATGACTACGAATTCGTCGCAGGTACCGGCCATCTCCTCCAAGTGGAGCGGCCGGACGAGTGCGTGCGACTCACTATGGAATTTCTCAAGGCGCACGGGCTCGCGTGAAGGCCGTAATACGATTTCGCGGGATCCGAGCGGAATCGTGCTCCGCAGACTTGTAATCCGGCGCGCCGGCTATGGGCTGCGTGCCAACCTGATTATTTCAACAGATTGGGCAGCGCCATGGAGATGATCGGCACGTAGGTGATGATCATAAGACCGATCAGATTGATAAGGACGAACGGCAGCACGCCGCGATAGATCTGGCTGATCGGGGTCTTGAACATCAGGTGCGCCGCGAAGATGTTGAGCCCGAACGGCGGCATGAACATGCCGATGCTGAGATTGACGGCGAAGATGACGCCGAAATGGATCGGATTGACGTTCATCGCCTCGGCAAGCGGCACGCAGAGCGGCGCCAGAATGAGGATCGCCGCGGGCGGCTCGAGAAAGCTGCCGATGAAGAGCAGGACGATATTCATCATCAGCAGCGTGCCGACCGGACCGGCATCGAGGCCGCGGATGAAGTCGACGAGGTTCTGAGGAATTCCGCTCAAGGTCAGGAGCCACGAAAAGACACCGGCGGCCGCGACGATAAGCAGGATCTGGGTGGTTAGGCTCGCGGCGCTCATGACGATGCGCCCGAGGTCCGCCCAGGTGACCTCGCGATACACGAACTTGGCGACGATGACCGAGTAGACGACTGCGATGCCCGCGGCCTCGGTCGGCGTGAAAATCCCGCCATAGATGCCGCCGAAGATGACGACGATTGTCCCCAGCGCCCACGACGCGTCCTTGGTGGCAGCGAGAATGTTGCGCCAACGTGTTTTGGAGGTGATCGGCACCATCCGGACGTGGGCGTAAACCAGGACAAAGACCGCTTCCATTGCCCCGATCAGAATGGCGGGCAGGATGCCGGCGGTGAAGAGGACGGTCAGGGACTGCTGGGCGGTCACGGCGTAGATAATCATCGCGATCGACGGCGGGATGATGATCGCGATGGCACCGGAACAGGTGACGAGACTGATCGAGAAGCGATCGCCGTACCCATTCTCCTTCAGCGCCGGGAGGAGCAACCGCCCGACCGCGGCGACGCAGCCGACGGCGGAGCCCGACATGGCGCCGAACAATTCCGAGGATGCGATCGTCGCCAGAGCAAGCGAGCCCTGCACGCCACCGACCAGCGACAGCACCCAGGCGACGATGCGCTTCGCGATCCCTCCTTGGCCCATGATCTCACCGGCCAGGATGAAGAACGGAATGGCCACCAGCGGAAAGCTTCCCAGGCTGCCGAACATCACCGTCTGGATCACGCCCGGCGGCATGCTGGTGGTCGCCAGCAGGATGACAAGCGCGGTCGTCAGGAGAATAAGAAAAATCGGGAATCCGAGAAGCAACAAGGCAACCGGGAGAACGACGAAAAGCGCTTGCTGCATTACTCCGGTCCGATCTGGGCGCTTGATCTACACTGCCTGGCGGGTTGGTACCGACGCAGGGGCGCGCCGGCGCGCGGTCATGACCTGTTCCGCCAAAGTTCGACGAGACGCACCACGACGGCGAGCGCCATCAGGGACAGGCCGAGCGGTATCACGCTCTGCGGGATCGCAACCGGAATCCCTGCGGCATCGGTGACCTGGCCGAACGCGACGAGCTGCTGGATGACCGGGATTCCCAACCAGATTACGACGCATGCCACGGCGAGCAAAACGAGCTGCGTCAGGACCTCGAGGGCGAGGCGGAAACGCTCCGGGAAGATCGCCGACACCATGTCCATGCTGATGTGCGCCCGCCGCAACGTCACCATCGGCGCGCCGAGGAAGACGCCGGCGATCATGAGGAACTGCATCGCCTCTTCCGCCCAGACGATCGGCGCGTGGAAGAAGTAGCGCCCGGCGATGTTCGCGCCGTTGACGATGCAGGTGATGATCAGGCAGGCCGCCGAGCCGAGCTCGGCGGCGCGGATGGTCCATCTGCCGGCGGCCAGCAACCGATCGAGCATCACCGCCTGCCGTGGCATGAGCTCAGTCGGCGCAGCGCGCTCCGTGGCACCGACTGCTTCGTTAGAGCCGTCATTGGGTGCGCTTGGCTGCGCCCTGCAGCACGTCGTACAGGGCCTTCACATCCGGCTTGGCGGCGACAACGTTCTGGGCAATTCCGACCAGCGAACCCATCGTCTGTGCGCGCTCGGCGTTCGGGATCTCGATCACCTGGCCGCCGGAATCGATCCAGAGCTTTCGTTCCGTGTTGTAGAAGTCGACCACCCATTCTTGCATGCCATCGCCGATGCGAGCGGCATCGTCGGCCACGATCTTCTGCAGGTCCGGCGGCAGCGAATCGAACCAGATCTTGCTCAGCACGAAGGTGCTGACCGCGAACGACAGATTGGTCTCGCTGATGTACTTCGCCGAGTCGTAATAGTGCATAGCCGCCAGCACCGGCAGCACGCTCAGCACGCCGTCGATCGCTCCCTGCTGCAAGGCCGGCAGCACGTCGCCGAGGGAAAGCGGCACCGGCGTCGCACCGAGCTGTTTGAGCGGCTGCATCTGCATCGGCGACGCCATGACGCGGATCTTCATGCCCTTGAGATCGTCGATGCGATGGACCGGCGTGCGGCTATTGACCGCGGTGGGGCCGCTCAAGAACACCGCCGAAATCCGCAGTCCGCGAGATGCGCCGACCTTGAAGTATGCGCCTTGAAACTGTTGGTCTTTCACGGCGCGGCCGACATGATCCATGTCGTTGAACAATCCAGGTGAGCTCAGCACTTGAAAACGTGGATCGACGCCTTCGAAAAATTCCGCCGGACTGACGAACCCTTGGATCGCGCCAAGCTGGACCGCCTCGATCTCGCGCGGAATCGGCCCGAGTTGGCTTGCCGGATAAACTTCGCCCTTGATGCGCCCGTTCGAGTCCCGCTCCACCGCGGCTGCAAAGCGCTTCAGGAACTCATGTTGGCCGTCATTCAGCGTCGGGGTGCCGAGCTTCATGAGGATCGGAGCGGCAGTCGCACCCGTAAGCGGGTCTAGCGCTTTGGCGAGCAGAAGACCTGCTGCCAACAGTGCAATTCGGCCGTGACACCCCATTCTCAATCCTCCCGTTGCTTCTTGTCTCGCGAGCACATCGGGCGCCTCACGCGACTCTTGTCCTCCCGGCGCGACGGGAAGCCGAAGGCATAGTAGCATTGTGGTACATAATAGCAAGAATTTGTCACGACCGCTCCTGCCGGCCGGAATTTAAGTCCACGACAGGGGGATGCCGTCGGCGCGACGGATACGCGTGATGCGGCCGGCGGCGGCGCCAAATGGCGCAGCTGTCGCCTTGCGTGGTACCGTCCGCGGCGTGAAACGGAGTCACGAAATGATGGCTGGGACCACACTGCCGCATCGGACGATCGGCGCCGCGTTGTCGCTTGTCGCCACCGCCGTCACTGCGGAGCCGATGGGTGAAGCAACGCGCCACGTTGGTACGGTGGGAGGCCGCGAGCGAACTTTCATCGAGTATGTTCCCAAGACCTTGAAGCCCGGCGCACCGTTAGTGTTCGTGCTGCATCCTTCGGGGGGCGACGCCGCAGGCATGCGCCGATATTCCAATTACGAATTCGACGAGTTGGCGGACAAACACGGATTCCTGGTCGTGTATCCGGATGGGTTCGACAACACTTGGAACGATTGCCGCGGAGGTTCGCCATTTTCCTCCAAGCGGCTGAAGATCGACGACGCCGGTTTCATCAAGGGTCTTCTCGACCATGAAGTCGCGGCGCACGCGGTCGACAGGAAGCGCGTCTTCGCCGCCGGCTGGTCCAATGGCGCACAGCTCGCCTACCGCTTGGCGCTGGAATATCCGGAGGATTTCGCCGGCGTCGCCGCGATCTCGGCAAGCGTGCCCGCCAAGGAAAATCTCGATTGCAGCCAAGCCGACAAGCCGATTCCCGTGATGATCGTCAACGGTACCGCTGACCCGATCAATCCCTATCGCGGCGGCATGGTGAATTTGGGCGGCGCAAAGCTCGGCAACGTGCTCTCCAGCGAAGACACCGCGAAATATTGGGCAAAGCTTTTGGGAGTAACGGCCCCGCCGCAGATTGCGACGCTGTTGCACAAAGGCGGGCCTACCTCGGTCCAAAGCATGAGCTGGCTAAGAGACGGCACCCCCGTGGTCGTCTTGTATTCGGTGCAGAACGGCGGCCACGCCATGCCGCTCGAAGGCGAGGATTTGGATTCGCCCGTCGTGATCTGGGACTTCTTCTCCAAATTGCTGAGCCGCTGACCTCCCGGGATCGCCTGTTGATCGCGATCGTCCCCGTATCAGAATTTCTCGACAGTGGAGAGGAGCTAATTCCGTCTTGGCAGATTGGAATTCCCGAGCCACCCATTTAGGGCCGATCGGGTCCTCCGCATACGTGAAAAAGCCCCCCTCCCGAGATGTCGGCCGGCACCCCTCCTATTTGGCGAAAGCCGTAACAAGCGAGTTCGTGAGAGTCTCCCGCCGTTCCAAATCCTCGGCCATCCGAGCATATCGCTCTGCAAGTCTTCGTTGCACGAAGTTCGTGATATCGCGTTGGCCGGAACTGGCCAGCTGGGCGTATTTCTCTGCTTCTCTTCGATAGCCCTGTGCTCGTTCCGCTTTGCTTTCCATTTCAATATCCCCCCATTTACCCCAGCTGACGTTAATTCAGAGATAGGGCGTCCTGATGAGCGCGATGGGGCGACGGCTCGGACGAATTGGGCCCGAAGAGCGGCAACCGACAGACTGAGCGATCTCTTCGCCAGCGTGATACCAGCGAGCCGGCAGAATCCCTCTCTTGCGGCCTTCGTGACCGCTGGTAGTTCCATCCGTCGCTGCGACCCGGAAACGATAGCTACCCGGCACCCGCCTGGTCCGGCTTCCTTGACCGGGGACCAAAGCCGCGCTTCAAATATTCAACGGCCAGAGAGAGTGTGGCTCCGATGCGCCAGGGAGGAAGAAAAAATGGTCAACCAACCGACTGCTGAAAGTAAGCTTGTGGACCGGCGCAGCGTTCTGCGCACCGGGGCGGCAGCGGCAGCGGCAGCGGCTGCGGCGGGGCCGGCGCTGCTACATGGAGCGCATGCCGAAGCGCAGCCCCGACCCAGTGGAGCGTCGCCGAAGACGATCATCGATGCCCAGGTCCATGCCTACGCGGCGAACATGCCGGAGCGGCCCTGGCACAGCGTGCCCAACTGGCCGCCTCACGTCACCGGCGACGAGATGGTCGCGGCGATGGACAAGGTGGGAGTCGACGGCGCGATCTATATTTCTCCGTTTTCGATGTACCAGTACGACGGCAGCTATGCGATGGGAGTGCAGAAGGCTCATCCCGACAAGTTCGCGCTGGTCAAGCCGGTCAACCCTGATGATCCGGCGGTTGCCGATGTCATCGCCGACTGGAAAAAGACGCCGGGCACGGTCGGCATCCGCATCATCATGACCAAGGAATCGAAGCGCGCGCCAGACGACCCCGGCTTCGACCGCATCCTGCGCGCCGCCGTCAAAAGCGATTTCCCGGTCAACGTGCTGTTCTGGGGCAATATCGACGCGGGCACCGCGCTGATCGATCGCCACCCCGACGCGCGCTTCATCATCGATCATCTCGGAATTCTGCAGCCGAGCGTGCCACCCGCGCCGCCGCAACCCTGGGCCGACCTCCCCAAGGTGCTGGAACTCGCCAAGCGCAAAAACGCAGTGATCAAGGTCACCGGCGCCTGCACGTTGTCGCGGGAGCCGTACCCGTTTCCGGACATCTGGGACCCCCTCGCTCGCGTATTCGACGCCTGGGGTCTCGACCGCTGCCTGTGGGGCACCGACTGGACGCGAGCGTTCGCTGTCGTCAACTACGAGCAGGCCGTCGAGCCCTTCCTGAAGACCAACCGCCTGAGCGACTTTGACCGTGCCACGTTGATGAGCGGCGCGTGCGCCAAGGCTTATGGCTGGTCGCCAAAGAAGGCTTAGTGTCTCTGGCGACTTGTTTGTGTCGGTGACGGGTCCAAAAAAGGATTCTGCGGTGGTTCAAATGGCGTCGAGATTGACGACTTGATCTCCGGGAGGGCCGCATGGATTTCCGACGTTCGCTCGGCATCGTCGCGGTTGCCACCACGGTATCGATCACCGCGGCGTTCGCGTTCGATGAGGGCAAGTATCCGAATTTTTCGGGTGTGTGGCGCAAGCCGGTCGGGATCGGAAATCAATGGGACCAGACGAGACCGCTCGGCCTCGCCCAGGAGCCCCCGTTTACGCCCGAATACCAAGCGGTGTTCGAGGCGAGCCTTGCCGACATAAAGGCCGGTGGACAGGGCAACGACGCGCCGTCGCGCTGCGTGCCGTTCGCGATGCCGCGCGTCATGACCGTGGTGTTCGATATGGAAGTCGTCATCACACCGGCCACCACCTACCTGCTGTTCGCTCACTCCATGCCGCGACGCATTCTCACCGACGGTAGCGATTGGCCGAAGGAGATCGAACCGACATTCCTCGGCCATTCCATCGGCAGATGGGTCGATGTCGATAACGACGGCAGGTACGACGCGCTCGAGATAGAGACCCGAGGCCTCAAGGGTCCGCGCACCTACGAAGGCACCGGCATGCCTTTTCACGAAGACAATCAGACCGTGGTCAAGGAGCGACTTTCTCTCGACCAGGCCAATCCGGATGCGCTCTACGACGAGATCACCGTCATCGACCACGCCTTGACGCGGCCATGGACCATCACAAAGCGCTATCGCCGTGACCGCAATCCGGTCCGGCTAGAATACAACTGCTCCGAGGACAACCATCACGTTCTGATCGGCGGTCAGGATTACTTTCTGAGCGGGGATAACATGCTGATGCCGGCGAAGAAGGGGCAGGCGCCGCCGGACTTGCGGTATTTCAAGGATGCGCAGAGGTGATTGCAGCGTGAAGCGAGGTAGCAGACTCACCAAGTCGGCCAGCACCGGCACCTGCCTTTGTACCGATGCCAGTTCGCCGCGTGGGTGAGAAAAGGCCGCTCCCGAGAAAAGGCAAAGTCCCAGTCGGACTTGGATTCGCGGGAGCGGTCAATCAACTCACTTCACGACTTGTCCGCGGATTTCGCCGCCGCGGTTGGCTGCGGTGTGAATGTTGATGTACCAGCGGCCTTCCTGCAAATCGGCAGCCTGCGCATCGGTCAACGTCGCTGTGCCCTTGGCGGGGCTGGTCGGGTTCGTGGCAATCATGAGAGCCACGCTGGCGTTTGCGCCGGGCGCCGCGGGGCCGTGGAAATGCGCCATAGTCGCGGGGCCGGTAAGCCCATCGAAGTTGACCGTCCAGGTCAAAGTCTTGGTGGCGGTGTCGTAGGTGACTTCTGCGGTCCCGGTGCCTTTGCTGTCGTTGGGGGTCGGTTGATTTTGTGCATTGAGCACGGATTTGTACGCGATCGTCTCAGCGATGGCCGCCGAGTTGGTGAGCGCAAACAGGGACAGCGCCAGTCCCGTCAGTGCGGTGCGAATAATGGCAGTACGCATCGATTTGTCCTCCCGTTTTGTGGGCTCGATTGTCGAGCCGAAATTCGCCGATCGAACCGCGCAGACGATATCACGTGACGCGCTCACCCGAAAGCGGACGGATTGCTCAGGCTTTCCGCCAACGCGCGCGACCTGCCGAGCTAGCCGAAGGACATCGGAACGCCAGAGCAGGACGGCGAGTACGGCATGCCCACCAGGAAGAGCGGCCGGAGGCCGTACGACAGGATTGTTGGGCCTTGACAGACTTCGCGCCGCGGCACTCCCGATTGAAGAGCTTTGCTGGAGACCGGGTCGAATCTCGCGCGGATCTGTGTCTTGGAGCCCTGCCGCTTTACCCATGCCGCGAACGGCTATGGCCTTCGGCCGGATGGTTGCTACTCCGTGCCGAGATGCTGGATCGACCATTGGCCCGGGACGTTGGAAACGAACGAGCTGTTCGCGTTCAACACCGCGGTGCCGTTCATCTCCCAGATTGCCACGTTGCCTGACGTGTCCTGCCACAGAATGTCGCTCAGGCTGTCGCCGTTGAAGTCGCCGGTGAGTTGGATCGACCATTGGCCCGGCACGTTGGAGACGAACGAGCTGTTCTGGTTCAATACGGTGGTGCCGTTCATCTCCCAGATCGCCACGTTGCCTGAGGTGTCCCGCCACAGGATGTCGCCCATGCCGTCGCCGTTGAAATCGCCGGTGCCGACGATGCTCCAATTGGCCGCCACGTTGGCGACGAACGAGCTGTTCTGATTCAATACGGAGGTGCCGTTCATCTCCCAGATCGCCACGTTGCCGGATGTGTCCTGCCACAGGATGTCAGCCTTGCCATCGCCGTTGAAGTCACCGGTGCCCTTGATCGACCATTGGCTCGGCACGTTGGCAACGAACGAGCTGTTCTGGTTCAACACGGCGGTGCCGTTCATCTCCCAGATCGCCACGTTGCCGGACATGTCCTGCCACAGGAGGTCGCCCATGCCGTCGCCGTTGAAATCGCCGATGCCGACGATGCTCCAATTGGTCGGCACGTTGCCGACGAACGAAGTGTTCACGTTCAAGATGGTGGTGCCGTTCATCTCCCAGATCGCCACGTTGCCGCTGGTATCATGCCAAAGCAGGTCGGCATAACCATCGCCGTTGAAATCGCGCTGGCCGACGATTGCCCATTGACCGGGGACATTGCCGACGAACGAGTTGTTCTGATTGAGAACCGCGGTGCCGTTCATCTCCCAGATCGCGGTGTTGCCCGAGGTAGTCGCGCCACGCAATGTCGCTCTTGCTGTCGCCGTTGAAGTCGTGGGTGTCGGTCATCTGCCCGACGGTCCAATTCGTCACTTCAACGGCCACGAGATTGGAGAGGAAGCGTCCGTGCAGATTGTCGGCCGGCAAAATGGTACGGGCTACGCCGTCCGCCGGGAAATCGGTCCCGGTCGCAGCGTAGGCCAGGATGTTATTGAGATTGGCGAGCTCCGAGAGCGAATACACCACCTCGTAGCCGTCGGTTGCCTGCCCGATCACGATCTGCGTGTTGATGTTGGGACTGGTGGTGTTGACGAACGTCGCGAGCGGAATCCCCGTGTAGGTGTCGCCGCTCACCGTTTGTTGGACCGGCGTGAAATTGTTCTGGAGCATCGTGAGCGTGTAGGCGCCCGGGCTTGTCACATTTCCAGAGAGCGTCACGGTCGTCGATTGTCCGCCAGCACCGTTCGGCAGCGCGGGGAACGCCATGAGTTGCAGGCTTGCAAGACTAACAATCGAACTGCCCGTCGGGCCGCCGGGCACGACGAGCTGAGGCGTCGCAAGCTGCGGGCCGCCCGAGTTCTGGTAGGCGACGAAAACCGGCGTACCGGTCGCGCCGAAGCTCGGGTCGATCTGGCCGCCGGAAACGACGGATTGGGAGCCGTCAGTGCCGAGCCCGACGACGTAATAGCGCAGAATGGAGTTCTTTCCATTATGACCAGGAGGGGTGCTCGTCGTGATTGAGCCATAGACGGGCGAAGTTGGCGACGATGCGGTCGCGCCGCCCAGCAGCCCCCACAGCGAGATGCCGGTCAACCCACCGTTCGTCACAACCAGCGAGGGATTTGCAGATCCGATCGTGGCCAGATCCGAGGGTGAATACGTTCCAGACTTGGTTGTCGGGCCTGTCAAAGTGATCGAACCGGCCTGCGCTGCACTCACCAGCGCGCCCACGGCGACAGCTGCAGCGATTATTGTCCAAGGCATTTTCATGGAAGGCCACCCCGCGTTATATCTTATGGAATATAGCGTAGCCGCAATGCCGCCCAAGTCAACGGGGTGTCAGGCCGGCGGAGACGATCGCCCGCAGCCGCGGCCCGACTCTCATGCGGCGTTCGAACGGCATCCCTGCTACTGAGCCCCGGTCTCGGTCGTGCCGGACACATCTGCCATCACGCCGATCAGAAGTGCATGGCGACTTTCTTGTGATCGGGTTAGGCTGCGCTGGCGGACTGGATCCGCAGCCGCAACAAGCATCAGTCAGGGAGTGGATGAGATGATCGATACGACTTTGTCGCGCCGTCATTTGCTCGCCGGCGCATCCGCAACTGCCGCGGCCAGCCTCGTCGGCGGCGCAGGTCCGGCTGGCGCCAAGGCGCCGCTCCTAAAGACCCAGGCGCCGGCTTTCTATCGCTTCAACGTCGGCAACGTCGAAGCAACGGTGGTGTCGGATGGTTTGATCGTCGGCGTGCCAAACGCCACCTTCGTCGGCCCGGCGGCTACCAACGTCGAAAAGATGATGACCGACCGCTTCCTGCCGTCAGATAAGCTGGTGATGGATCAGAACGCGCTCGTCATCAACACCGGCGACAAGCTCGCCCTGTTCGAGACCGGCATGGCTTCGGTCAAGCGTACAGAAGACATGGGCCTCCTAATCGGCAATCTCAAAGCCGCCGGCATCGATCCCAAGGATATCGACTACCTGATTCCGAGCCACGCCCATATCGACCACGTCGGGGGCATCCTGGCGGCCGACGGCAGCCGTAACTTCCCCAATGCGCAAATCTTCATCGCGCAGGCTGACCTCGAATACTGGACCAACGAAGGGCTCGCCGGCACTCCGGCCGAAGGCTCGATGCGCGCGGCGCGCAAAAATCTCCTGCCCAACCGCGATCGAATTCTGTTCTACAGCGATGGCAAGGAGGTCATCCCGGGCGTTCAGGCCATGCACACGCCCGGCCACACGGTCGGCCATACCTGCTTCGTGATCACCTCCGGATCAGACACGCTCTACTTTGCAGGCGACCTCGCCCACCACAACGTCATCATCGAGAATCCGCGGATGGAGGATGTCTACGACACCGACCGGCCGCTCGGCATTCAGACCCGCCTCAAGGCCATGGACATGTTGGCGGCGCAGCGTCTGCGGACGCTGGTCTATCATTTGCCGTGGCCCGGCCTTGGCCATTTCGTCAAGCGCGGCGACGGTTTCCACTTCGAGCCCGAGCCCATCAAGTTCGTTTAATGCCGGGTAATGTAGCCGCGCCGGAGGCGGCTACCAGAATCCGCACCGACGGCCGGGAGCGCGGACAGCGGAGAGGCGTCCGCGCGGCCGGCCCGATGCGCCGCTTTTTGCCATCAGGTCGAAGGGCTGGAGCCGAGAGACCGGCTGAGCTCGATCGCGCATGTTGGCCGAGGGCCAAAACGGGACTTACTTCGCGCGCGCCCGCAGGCATGCAACTAGCTTGCTCGAGCCACACTCTCTACCGTCCGACATGCGCGGTCCGCCTGTAGCAGCATGAAGCCATCGAAATACGATGCCAATTCTTCGTATCCATCAAGCGGCAGGACCTGAGCAACGTATTGATCCGGACGAACGATGACCAGGCACCCGACGTCGCGATCGATCTCGCGCATGGCAAAGATGTCGTTCCCGTTCTTCAGGTCGGGACAGAATATTTTCTCATAGTCGCGGAGCCCATAGCGTCCCTTCCGCGGCAAAAGCAGCGCCGGCATCGCTTCGATGGCGAGGTCACGATGAGTCTGCTGGAAGACGGCACGCACATCGATGACTGCATCGACATCCTCCCCCTGGCGCGTATATTTTCGCACAGGAGACTTTTGATCCTCCACGAGGAATTCGCACAGCCGACGGACGGCAGAGCCCGAATCGGTCGGATCACCCGACGCGGCAAAGATATATAGTCGAAATCGCCCATCGGCGTTGCCGACGTGCCCGAGGTGAACGGGCTTGGCATCAGCGAGACGGACGACGGGCGCGGAGTGAAAGCGTTGTCCGATGACGAATCCTTTGGCCAGATGCTGGTGGGTGCATTCGCCCGTCAGCATTGATGGGGTGTATTTTGTCGCCGTGCCGGCGGTATAGCGCCCGTGCTGGATGAAATAGCTCTGGGTCTCTGCCGGATCTGGTCCTTCGTTTCCCTCATGCGATGAGACAAGCATCGCTGCCCATTCGCGATCAAAGTCGATCAACTCCTTGGCGACCGCCCGCCGTTCCGCGGAATAGGTATGGAGCAGAGAGGGCGCACAGCGCTCTTGCAGGACCGACGCGAGCTTCCATCCGAGATTGAAAGCGTCCTGCATGGAGACGTTCATTCCCTGTCCCGCCTTGGGACTGTGGGTGTGGCAGGCGTCCCCGGCGATAAACACGCTCGGCAGCCGTGACGAGACCTCTTCCGAAGGCACGTCATCGAACTTGTCGGTGAGACGTTGACCGATCTCATACACCGACCACCAGGGAACCTCTTTCGCGTCAAACCTGTACGGATGGAAGATCCGGCGCGCCTTGGCGAGAAGCTCTTCGACCGTGATATTGCGGCTGGCGACCCGTTCTCCGATTTCGAGCTTCGTCAAGCTCGACATAGAGGCGGCAGAGGTAGCCGCCTTCCCGCGGAATGATGAGCATGCTGCCTTCATGGGCGGACTGGATCAGGCATTTGCAGCGGATGTCGGGGAAATCGGTGACTGCCAGCACATCCATGACGCCCCAGGCGTGGTTGGCCGAATCGCCATGAAGCTCGCGCCCGATCGACGTGCGCACGGTGCTGCGCGCGCCGTCGCACCCGACCACATGGCGGGCTTTGACGATCTCCACCTCGCCCTCATGCGTGGGATCAAGCCGTTCCATCGTGACGGTGGCTCGCCGCGCCCTATCCGGACCGCTGTTTGCCGCGGGCTGAACGGCAACCACGCGCCGGGCGTAGTAAGGTTCGAGCTTCGCCGCAGATCGGCGCATAACATCAAGATAGAAATCGTGCACGCGCGCCTGGTTCAGCACGACATGTGGAAATTCTGACAACCCGTCTTCTACGTCCTGAACCCAGCCGCTGCGGGTGATGTTCGCAGGCTGCCCATCGTCCGGTTTCCAAAACGTCGTTTCATTGATCCAGCAGGCCTCCTTGAGTACGCGCTCGCCGAAGCCGAAGGCATGGAACATCTCCATCGTCCGGCATGCGATGCCATCGGCCTGCCCACGCAGCAGGCGACCGGGTTTCTGCTCCACGATGCAGGTCTTGATGTCGGGAAATGCCGACAACTGCGCCGCAAGCGTCAGGCCCGCAGGCCCGCAGCCGACGATCAGGACATCGACCTCCTCGGGAGCCCGGCCCTGCGCCCCGGAGAGCGGATACCGCTCAGCCGGATCGGAAATCTCCGGGTCGCCAGGCTCGAAGCCGTTCAGATGAAACTGCATGACAGCCTCCTATTGGTGAGTATACTGATGATCAGTATACCTATCAAGCCGCCCGCGGAGAGCTCCATGAATGCGACCGACGAGATGCCGGGACATCTGGCACGCCGCTTCCAACAGATTGCGGTGGCGGTGTTCTTGTCGGAGGTCGAAGCAGCAGGCTACGATCTCACGCCGGTTCAGTACGCCGCGCTCGCGGCCGTCGGTGCCCAACCGGGGATCGATCAGATCACCCTTGCGGGATTGATCGCCTTTGACCGCACTACCATCGCGGGGGTGGTCGATCGTTTGGTGCTAAAAGGGCTCGTCAAGCGCCAAGAAAGCAGCAGGGACAGGCGGGCTCGCGAGTTGACCCTCACAGGTGCAGGGCGCCGAACTTTGCGTAGCGTCACACCGGCCGTCGAAGCCGCGCAGCGGGTCATGCTGCGTGGCCTAACGAGCCAGGAAGCGAAGGAGCTGGTGCGACTTCTGCGAAAGGCGCTCGCAGCCGCAAATGAGCTGAGCCGGGCCCCGTTACTTCACGCGACAACCGATCGAGCCGCCCGCGAGCGCGGGCTGTGACAGGGGTGCGGAGGCGACGTGGCGTGCAGCGTGCCTGCGCCTCCGGAGGATGGCTGCTACGTCTTCGTCGGGCCACGAGCGATGGCGAAAAAATGCCCATGGATGGCAAGCCTTTTCGACTGTTCCGCGGCTGCCTGTCCCTTTCTCGTTGCGCGGGTTTCAGGCAACCTACTGGCTGATTCGAATGCTGACCGGAGGAAAAGCGCGTGGCTCTCAAGACGATGTCAATTGCCAAACTTCAGGATCTAAAGGCCAAGGTCGATGCCGCGATCGCACAAAGAGTCTCTGAGCGGCGACACGAACTCGAAGGCGAGCTTTCCAAGTTGGCTCACCTTGAAGGACGTGCCCGAGGCAAGGTCGGCCGAGGCGGTTCTCGCGGAGCAGTTACGCCAAAATATCGCAATCCCGAAGATCCTTCGCAGACCTGGGCGGGTCGAGGATTGAGGCCTCGATGGCTCGTCGCCGCGATAAAGTCTGGCAAGAAGCTGGACGATTTCCTCATTTGAGGGAGCCCCCCAACGTATAGCTACACAAGGAGATGGGCGCGCGCCTTCGCTGGCCCGGGGAGCGCAACTCCCTCGGGGTGCCTAAACATAGGCCGTGACCGCATCGACGCCGTCGCTTGAAAGTTGCGCCGGCCCTTCGGGGGCATCGGACTCCGATGGTCCTTGGGGTTCGGCACGCCGTTACCAATCGTCCGTGTGATCGACGCGAGGCTGCCGTCGGGACTGCGTCCGCCACCACGCAGTCCTGTGCAGCGGCCGGTGCAGCCGTCGGAATGGTCTGGCGAGGCCATCCGGGAGCCGATGTGGTTTGGTCTCGCAGCCGAAGTGACTGCTGGCCTCAAGATTGGAAGAAGCGGTTCTTCGGTCGCGGCAGCCCGAGATTCTCCCGCAGAGTCTTGCCTTCGTATTCGCGCCGGAACAGTCCCCGCTGCTGAAGCTCGGGGACGACAAGGCTCACGAAGTCGTCGAGACCACCCGGAAGATAAGGGAACATCACGATGAAGCCGTCGCATGCGTCGTCGCGCAGCCACTCCTCCATCTCGTCGGCGATGGTCCTCGGCGTGCCGACCATCGCCAACCCGGAATAGCCGCCCAGCCTTTGCGCGAGCTGACGGACGGTCAGGTTTTCGCGGCGGGCAAGATCGATAGCCCGCTCACGCCCGCTCTTCGAAGCGTTGCTTTCGGGTATTTCGGGCAGCGGCCCGTCCGGATCGAATTTCGATGCGTCATGTCCAAGCGCGATCGACAGCGATCCGACGGCGTTGGCGTAATGGACGAGGCTGTCGAGCTTCGCGCGCTTGGCGCGTGCCTCTTCGACCGTTTCGCCCACCACCACGAAGCAGGCGGGAAGGATCTTCATGTGGTCAGGCGACCGCCCGAGTTTCTGCATGCGCCCCTTCACGTCGGCATAGAAGCGCCGCCCGGCGGCGAGATCGCTCTGGGCCGTAAACACCGCCTCCGCCGTTTCCGCTGCGAGCTGGCGGCCCGCCTCGGAGGCGCCGGCCTGCACGATGACCGGCCACCCCTGGATCGGCCGGGCGATATTGAGCGGACCGCGGACCGAGAGGTGCTCGCCCCTGTGATCGAGTACGTGCATCTTGGCGGGATCGAAATAGATGCCCTCGCCGACATCGCGGATAAAGGCGTCGTCCGCCCAGCTGTCCCACAGGCCCGTCACTACGTCGTAGAATTCGCGGGCGCGGCGATAGCGCTCGCCATGCTCCATGTGATCGTCGAGCCCGAAGTTCAGGGCTGCATCCGGATTGGACGTGGTGACGATGTTCCAGCCGGCGCGGCCGCCGCTGAGATGATCGAGCGAAGCGAAGCGCCGCGCGATATGATAGGGCGCATCGAAGGTCGTCGATCCGGTGGCGACGAGCCCGATGCGCTCGGTCACCTGCGACAACGCCGACAGCAGCGTGAACGGCTCGAAGGAGGTCGCGGTGTGACTGCGCTTGAGCGCATCGATCGGCATGTTGAGCACGGCCATATGGTCGGCCATGAAGAAGGCGTCGAATTTCGCCCTCTCCAGGGTCTGCGCAAAACGCCTGAGATGGGCGATGTTGAAATTCGCGTCGGGATAGGCGCCCGGATAACGCCACGCTCCGGTGTGGATGCTGGTCGGCCGCATGAATGCGCCGAGGTGCAATTGTCGGGTCGAGCTCATGGGCGTCTCACTTATCAGGCCGGCCTGAACCACATAAGGCGCGTGCGGCGCGGCGCCAAGGCGGTCCGCGACGTCCACTCTTCAATGCTGGGCCGCGGTTCGCTCATGGACAAATCCACCGTCGTCGTTGCGCTGGAAAAGATAGTCTACTATAGGAATAGAGTACATACGGGCTAGGTGGATCGCGGCCGGCCACACTCCGGCGCCACCCGAACGCGCCGCGCTGAAGCAAACAACGCGATACGCTTGGTAAGATCGATCGGAGGCTAACATGGCGAAGTATCTGTTGGTCAGCTTCAAGACCTGTCCGTGGGTGCAGCGCGCCGCGATCGTGCTGCGAGAGAAGAAGGTCGAATTCGAATTTCGCCACATCGAGCCCGACAATCGGCCGGACTGGTTCATCGCCATCTCGCCCCATCGCAAAGTGCCGGTGCTGCGGATCGACGGATCGATCTCGCTGTTCGAATCGAACGCCATCGCCGAATACCTGGACGAAACCGTTTCGCCGCGACTGCACCCCGAGAATCCGGTCGAGCGCGCCGTCAATCGTGCCTGGACCGATTATGTGCCGACTTTCGCCGCCACCGTCACCGGAGCGGCCTATGCAGACACCGAGGCCGACTACGAGAAGGCGGTCGCCGAGATCCCGGTGCCATTCGAGCGCCTGGAGCGAGCCCTGGAGAAGCAGGGGAGCGGGCCGTTCTTCAACGGCTCTCGATATTCGCTCGTCGACGCCGCCTACGCGCCCTTCCTGCAGCGTTATTTCTTCCTCGATCGCGTGAGGGAAATCGGCCACATCGAAAAATTCCCACGGCTCAAGACCTGGGCCGAAACCCTGATCGCGCGACCGTCGACGCACTCTTTTCCGCCGGACGAGTTCGAGACGCTCTACCGGCGCAATCTCAAGCTGCGCAACAAGTGGGTGTCGCAGTTTGTCGACACGGTGCCGGTCGCGGCCGAATAGGGCAGGGCGTCATTGCATGCCGCGGGTTGCCGCGGCCGTGGCGTGATCATCTCGGGAGGCGCGAATGGGCGAGAACGCGGTGCGGCCGATCGCTCAACCGATCGATCCGCGGCACATCCGGCATTATCACGCTCACATCTATTACGGTCCGGAGTTGACCCGTGCACGGGCTGCGTTGCTGCGCGAGCGCGTCGCGGCCGCCTTTCCCGCGGCAATCATCGGCCGCTGGCACGACGAGCTGGTCGGTCCGCACACCAAGTCGATGTACCAGATCGCCTTCCCCGCGGAGCTGCTGGCGTCGTTTCTGCCGTGGCTGATGCTCAACCGCGACGGCCTGACCATATTGCTGCATCCGGAGACGGGGGACCCTTACGCCGACCATGTCGAACACGCCGTCTGGTTCGGTGCGATGCTTCCGCTTCGGCTGGACGTGCTCCGAGCCATTGAGGCGACGCCGGCCGCAGCGACAGCGGACTCATCGCCGTAATCTCGTTCCTCCGCCAGCCGGCTATCAGCGTGTCATCGCGCGGATCCGAGCCGCGTCAGCGTGGTCTCAATCGGCGCCGTCGCCTGGCGCTGAGGTCCGCGTTCGACGTGCCGCTCGTCGGCAAGGCGGGATGCGCGAACGCGATCAGGCCGGCGATGAAGCCGAACACTGCGACGCACATCGCGAGTTCGAGTGCGCCGGACTCGCTGCCGATACGCATATGAAAATGTCCATCAAATTTGTCGACTAAAAGCATAGGTGCGCGGGCTGGAGAGCGAAAGGGAAAAGCGTCGTGGCCGGCAAATTCGCTTGCTCCATGCTTTGGGCGGCGCGGATGAAAGACAGTTCTTTCCTGGCGCGGGCCTTTGCCAATGCATTTGTTTCCGAGCGCCCGCTTCGGAAGGACATTGGCTGCGGGGAGATCCTCGTCCTTGGGCCGGCGATCGGCGTCTACGGCAGCTTCCCAGGCGTGCAGCCAGTCGCCGCTCGGCATTCCGCCGAAATCCAGGAAGGCCGAAGCAGCAACGATTTCGGCAAAGGAGGCTGGTCGATCGATTTCGCATTCGCGTGGCTTCGGCCGGGCGCGCACCATGTGTCCGATGGCGCCAAGAACATACGCAAGTCGGCTCATTTCTGCGCACTCCTTTCATTGCGATCGCGCGAATAGTATATAAAAATACTTGACTATAGCAATCGAGACCATAGTGTTAGGCTGACATGAGCCCGTGTTGACGCGTCGGCATCATCGCGCGGACGCGTACGCGATCGACTGCATCGGTCGAGCGGCGGATGTCGGCGCGCGCCAAATGGCGCGGCGCCAACGGATCAGGGGTTGTGATGAGCGATCGTGTCCAGGCCGGATCGGTGACGTCGAAACTGTTCGAACCCTACCGTCTTGGATCGTTGGAGCTTCCCAACCGCATCGTGATGGCGCCGCTGACGCGCAATCGCGCGGCGCTGGGCAACGTACCGAGCTCACTATCGGCCAAGTACTACGCGCAGCGCGCTTCGGCGGGCCTGATCATTTCCGAGGCGACGCAGGTCGCGCCGGAAGGGCAGGGATACGAGGCGACGCCTGGCATCCATTCGCCGGAGCAGATCGAAGGCTGGCGGGAAGTGACCAGGGCAGTGCACGCGAGTGGCGGCCGCATTTTCCTGCAGCTGTGGCATGTCGGGCGCGTCTCCCACGTGTCCCTGCAGCCGGGAGGGCATGCGCCGGTCGCGCCCTCGGCGATCAAGGCCAACACCAAGACCTTCATCGGCGGAGCGTTCGCCGAGACCTCGGCGCCACGTGCGCTGCGGCTCGACGAAATCCCGGGAGTCATCGCCGCGTACCGGCGTGGCGCGGCCAACGCAATCGCGGCGGGCTTCGACGGCGTCGAGCTTCATGCAGCGAACGGTTATCTGCTCGACCAGTTTCTGCGCGACGGGACGAATCGACGCGACGATAGCTATGGCGGCTCGATCGAGAACCGCGCCCGGCTGCTTATCGCGGTGCTGGGAGAGGTCATCGCCGAGGCGGGTGCTGAGCGGGTCGGCGTGCGGTTGTCGCCGGTTTCGCCGTCGAACGACATTTCGGACAGCAACCCGGCCGCGCTGTTCACGCATGTGGTCGAGCGAATCGACGCGCTGGCGCCGGTTTACATTCACGTGGTCGAAGGCGCGACGGGTGGTGATCGCAATTTCGGCGCGCCGTTCGACTATGGCGAACTGCGCCGGAGATTTCGCGGCACCTACATTGCCAACAACGGCTACGACCTGGCGACCGCCGCGGATGTGGTTGCAAGCGGCCGCGCCGATCTCGTCGCCTTCGGCAAGGCATTTCTGGCCAATCCCGACCTCGTCGCACGGCTACGCGCCGGCGCACCGCTCAATGCGCCGGACAAGGCGACATTCTACGGTGGAGGCGAGAAAGGCTACACGGATTATCCCGTGTTGGAGAGGGCGACAGCATGACGTCGCGCGATGCGGAACGTAGGGCTCGCACGGGCCCGGTGCCGTTCGAACTGTGAGGGGAGGGGGAGCGATGGCGCGTATTCTCACAGTTCCCGGGCTCGGCGGTTCGGGCCCCGAGCATTGGCAAACCTGGTTGGAGCGATCGCTTCCCGGCACGGCCCGCGTCGAGCAGGACGATTGGGACCGGCCGCATCGCCACAAGTGGCTCACGCGTCTCGTCGGCGCGGTTGCCGAAGCTCCCGGCGCGGTCCTGGTCGCGCACAGCCTGGGATGCATTCTCGTCGCCCATGCCGCGCGCGAATATCCGGACCTTCCGATCGGTTCGGCGCTGCTGGTCGCGCCGGCTGACGTCGATTCCGCCGGGCACACGCCCGAGCATCTGAGAAGCTTCGCGCCGATTCCGCGGGTGCCGCTGCCGTTTCCAGCCGTGACGGTGGCAAGCACCAACGACCCATATATGACCTTTGCGCGGGCCCGCGAACTGGCGGAGATCTGGAACACGGAATTCGTAAATGCCGGTCCACTCGGACACATCAACGTAGCCGCAGGCTTCGGTCCCTGGCCCGCGAGCGAGGCGGTCGTGCGCCGCCTGATGGCGGATCGCCAGTTACCCGATACTCCGACGAGACGATCCGCGTACGCCTGATGAGCTCCGCCAGGGGGAGGGCGATCGCCGGGGCGGGGAAGCGTCCCGGCGATGTCCCCCGGCGCGCTGTATTTGATCGGCCGCATTTGATCAACAACCCCGGGGCCGATCATCAGATGTGGTACATCAGCGCGGACTTGCGGCCAGCGTCGAGGGCCAGCATGTCGGCGACGGTCAGCCGATCGAGAATGTCCGCCATCGCATCGCGTACCTTCACCATGGTGAGCCGCACGGCGCATGCCTTCACGTCGTCGCAGTCCTGGCAAGGCTGATAGGCAGTGCGGCTCGCGCAGGCGATGGGCGCGAGCGGCCCGTCGAGCGTGCGAATGACGAACCCGATCTTGATCTCGCCCGGCGTGCGGGCCAGCATGTAGCCGCCGCCCGGTCCTTTCTTACTCTGCACGACGCCGGCATTACGCAAATCCCCAAGGATCGCGTCGAGGAATTTCTTCGGGATGTTGTTCGCCTCGGCGATGTCGACGGACTGCGCCGTCTCCCCCTTTGGCAGCGACGCCAGGTGAACCAGCGCCTTGAGGCCGTATTTCCCTTTTGCTGTGAGCATCTTGTCTCGGCCGGTGTGGTCTGACGAGGAGATATCGCGGGTGAAGCGACGAGGCAGATGATCTATAAATAGCATCAATTATAGAAAATTATAGTCCGTGGCAGCGCAATTTTCGTTGAAAGGATTTCGTCGCCACGAAATACTTGATAAAAACAGTAGAGTACGATGGTGGCAAGCCGCGGGTGCGGGCGCCGCAGCGGCACGATCTTGCGATGCAATGGTCGAGTTGAGACGGCGGTAGAAGCGGCGAGATCGGGCAGTTTGGCCGCGGCCGCCGTTTGCGGACCACCCGCCCGTGCGGCCGGCGAGCCACGCGCCTTCGACTGCGGTCGAGGGAACAAGCTTTTGCTCGTTCGCCGCATTGCTGATAGATCGCTGGAGGTTCCGCGATCGCGAACCCACTCGATTCGCCGGTTGAAAAGGCCCCCATGAACTCTTGTCGAAAAGCCGCGCCCCGCGCGCGCCAAGTCGACCCATCGTCCCGGCCGCGGCCGTGTCTTTACATCGGTCACCGAGGCGATCGGCGACACCCCGATCGTCGCGCTGCGGCGTCTGCCGGAATTGCACGAGGTCAAAGCCAACATTCTTGCGAAGCTCGAATTCCTGAGCCCCGCGGCGAGTGTCAAGGACCGCATCGGCGTCGCTATGATCGCGGACATGGAGCGAGCCGGCCTGGTCGGGCCCGGGTCGGTGCTGGTCGAGCCGACCTCGGGGAATACCGGTATCGCGCTCGCCTTCGTCGCTGCGTCGCGTGGCTACCGCCTGATCCTGGTGATGCCGGAATCGATGTCGATGGAGCGGCGGAAAGTCCTCAAGCTCCTCGGCGCCGAGCTCGTGCTGACGCCGGCGATCCAGGGCATGCGCGGCGCTGTGGAGAAAGCCGAGGAACTCGTGCGCACCGTGCCAAAAGCGGTGATGCCGCAGCAATTCAAGCACCGCGCCAACCCGGAGATTCACCGGATCACCACCGCGGAGGAAATCTGGAACGACACCGGCGGCGAGATCGACGTGTTCGTGGCGGGGGTCGGCACCGGGGGCACCATCACCGGGGTCGGACAGGTGCTCAAGCCGCGCAAGAAGTCGCTGCGTATCGTCGCGGTCGAACCGAAAGAGAGCCCGGTGCTGTCGGGCGGCAAGCCCGGCGCACACAAGATCCAGGGTATCGGCGCAGGCTTCGTCCCCGACATCCTCGACCGCTCGGTGATCGATGAGGTGGTGACGGTGTCGAACCAGGCGGCATTCGAGACCGCCCGCGCGCTCGCCCGACACGAGGGAATATTGGCCGGGATCTCATCCGGCGCTGCCGTCGCCGCGGCGCTCGAGGTCGGCAAACGGCCGCGCATGACGGGAAAGAACATCGTCGTCGTGCTGCCGTCGTCCGCCGAGCGCTATCTCTCGACCGCGCTGTTCGAGGATCTGTGACGATGGGGCCCGCGGCGGAGCCGCGAGGTGCCACGGGGAACGGCGTGCGTGTCACCGCCGCCGTCTCTCGCGGCGCAAGCGGCGCCGCGTGGTGCCTAACATAAGCCATACTATATAGAAATCATGGACCATATCGAGCCGGGCCTTCGGCCCGATCGCGTGAGCACAGGAGCTATCGCGTGCCCCGAGACGCGGCGCGTCACGTCATCATCGTTGGCGGCGGCGCGAGCGGCGTTCTCCTGGCCTTCCAGTTGCTTTCCGACCCGGCGACCCCTCTGCGCGTGACGATCATCGAGAAGCGGCCTGAACTGGGCCGCGGGATCGCATACCGCACCACCAATCCTGCGCATCTTCTCAATGTCCGCGCCGCCAATATGAGCGCGGTGCCCGATGATCCCGATCATTTCTTGCGTTGGCTCGACGCGCGGGCCGGGAGCCCGACTGGGGGCGCGACTCGCCGCGCCGATCCGTTCAGCTTCGTTCCGCGCCGGATTTACGGCGACTACGTTGCAAGCCTGATCGAGCCGATCTTGTTCGACGGTTCGCGGCAACTGCGCATCGTTCAGGGCGAATGCATCTGGATCGGCCAAGCCGGGTCCGGGATCGCCGTCCTGCTCGCGGATGGCTGCCGCCTCGTAGGCGACGTCGTCGTGTGCGCGACCGGGCATGATACGGCATCGGCGCCTACGCGCTGTTATGCCGATCCCTGGATCCCACCGCGTGACGCCGGCATTGCAGCGGATGCCGCCGTCCTCATCCTCGGCACCGGCCTCACCATGATCGACTATGCGCTTTCGCTGCTGCTCGGCGGCCATCGCGGGCCGATCATCGCAATGTCCCGTCGCGGGCTGGTGTCGCGCGCACATCGCCGCGTGCAAACGACGGCGGTCGCGGCCGCCGACGTGCCGTTCGGCGCGGAGATCACTGTTCTTTTGCGCTGGCTGAGGCAACTTGCCGAAGCTGAGATGGCGCGTGGCGGCGATTGGCGCAGCGTCGTCGACTCCATCCGGCCGTTCACCCACGAAATCTGGCGCCGGCTTTCCCTGCAATCGAAGCGCCGCTTCCTCGAGCACGCCCGGGCGTGGTGGGACGTCCACCGCCACCGAATGGCGCCGGAGGCCGAGCAGCGCATCGCCGCTGCGATTGCGGCGGGCGCATTGACCGTCGTGGCCGGCAAGATCTGCGCGGTCGAGGCCACTCCGCACGGCGCGCTCGTCCGCTACCGCCGCCGCGGCGAGCGTGCCGAGCGCACCATGCAGGTAGCCGAGATCGTGGAGTGCACCGGCATCGTCAAAAATCCGAGCGGCACGGCTAATTCTGCGTTGCGCAGCCTGTTGGACCAGGGCTTGGCCCGGGTCGATCCATTGGAAATCGGCCTCGAGGTCACATCGCGGTGTGCTCTGGTCGATCAATTCGGCGTGCCGTCGGAGCGGCTGTTCGCGATCGGGCCACTCACGCGGGCGACCTTCTGGGAGGTCATCGCCATCTCCGACATTCGCAGCCAGTGTGCGGCGCTCGCTGCCCATCTGCGAGTCGTGCTGGCGCCCGGTGAACGGCTTCGCGCGCCCGGCACGGTAACTTCCTGAGATGCCGCGAGGAAGCTTGCCGGGGGTCCGTGAGCCGTTCGACAGACCGAGGGCCTAGATATCTATGAGATAGAGCGTGGTGCGATTGGCGGTCCTGCGCTACCTCGGTTCCCTGGCGCGCAAAATGCCATGTCAGGTAGTATGCCCTGCAAAGCGTGGCCGTCCGGCGAGGCCGCCCGAGAGCAAACAGGAGACGGCGTCATGGGCGAAGGGCTGAAATATCAGCTGCGGCTGACCCTGAGAGACACGTTTGCCGAGGTGGCACGCAATCACCCGGACGATCCATCGATCGCTCCCTTGACGCAACTGCTTGGCCGGCACGACGCGGCTTTGAAATGCCAGTACGATGCGTTCGCCGACTACGTAAGGGAGGCAGAGGCCGAGGGGGTGGAAGGGTACCCTCTCTACGCTTGGACCAAAAAGACCGTGGACGACCCGGTGAAGGAGGCGAAATACACCAAGTCCTTCACCCTCTATGTCAGCGGCGACGAGGTCTACGAACAGGGCAAGGCCGACGCGCTCGAGGCCGAGCTCAAGCCGCTGGTCGGAGGTCCGATCGTGGCGCAGATGTTCAGGTACGACACCAATCCTGCTCACAATCCCCAGCCGCCGCAAGCCAAGAATGCTTGATCCGATTGTTTGAGATGCCGCCGTCCCAGCAACCGAGTGAGATCAGGTCTCGACGCCGCGCATAAATGTCGGATTAACCGGCGTCGGCAAGTTCGACTGTCGCCATTCGCCGCGTGAGCTACACTTGGTAGCGGACCCGGCGAACTCGTGCTCATCGACGAGGTCTACGCGAGCCGTGAACACCGACGGGAAGGCGCGTCAAGGAACCGATCAACCATGTCGACAAGCGAGGCACATGCGCGGATATCCGTTCTCCTGACGCCGCAGGAAATCGAGCGGATACGTCATTTCGGCAACGTTCGCGCTTTTCGGGCAGGGGAGGCCCTGTTCAATGTCGGCGACATGGGACACGGCCTTAGCGTGATCCTGGCCGGCAACGTCGAACTGTCCCGAGTGTTCGAGTCCGGCGCCCGAAAAACATTTCCCATCCAGGGCCCAGGCGAAGTGTTGGGCGAGATGGCTCAACTCGCCGGCCAGGCAACGCTCGTGAACGGGCGCGCGCTGGAACCGGTCGAGGCGTTGTTGATTCCGCCGGATCAGGTCCGGGCACTTCTGGTGGCTGAGACCGAACTCGGCGACCGAATCCTGAACGCCATGATGATGCGTCGCGCCACCATGGTCGAATTAGGAACGGGTGGTCCGGTGATCGTAGGAAGCGACGAGAACGGCGACGTGCTGCGGCTCGAGGGCTTTCTTGCCCGCAACAGCCATCCAAGTCAGCGATTGAATCCCAAAACCGATCCGGAAGCGCAGGCACTCATGGAGCGCTTCGACGTCGACCCCCGAGAGTTGCCGATTGTGCTCTGCCCAAACGGACAGCTCTTGCGAAATCCCAGTGAAACGGAGCTTGCCCGCTCCATAGGCCTGGTGGGAGCAATCGATCCTGACCGGGTCCACGATGTTGCCATCGTCGGTGCGGGACCCGCAGGCCTTGCCGCCGCGGTATATGCCGCGTCGGAGGGACTCTCCGTGCTGGTTTTCGACCGCCGGGCCTTCGGCGGCCAGGCCGCCGCGTCCGCCAGAATAGAGAACTACCTGGGCTTTCCGGCCGCGGTGAGCGGGCTGGCCCTGATGGCGCGCGCTTATACTCAGGCACACAAGTTTGGAGTCGAAATGGCGATTCCGAGCGAGGTGGACGGGCTCGAGGGCGATAGCGGCCAAGGGCACTTCACGCTGAGACTGACCAATCGGGAACGAGCCAATGCGCGCACGATCGTCGTTGCCAGCGGCGTCAAATATCGGCGTCCCGAAATCGCGAACCTAAACGTCTACGAGAGCTCCAGCGTTCACTATTGGGCATCCCCCGTCGAGGCAAAGCTGTGCGCGGGTCAGGAGGTCGCGGTGGTCGGCGGCGGCAATTCGGCCGGCCAGGCGATCGTCTATTTGGCGAGCAAGGCCGCCAAGGTCTGGGTTCTCGTTCGCGGATCCGGCCTGAAAGCGAGCATGTCGAGCTACCTCATCGACCGCATCGCCGCACTTCCCAATGTCGAGGTCGTTACGCAAACGCTGGTCATGAGCCTGGAAGGCCGCGACGGCCGGCTCGAATCCGTTCGTTGGCGGCAAGGCGAACGCGAGGAGCAGCGGCCGATACGGCACCTGTTCCTGTTCATCGGCGTCGAGCCGAATGCGGCGTGGCTCGAGGGCTCCGGGGTCACGCTTGATGCCCAGGGATTCGTGCTGACCGGCGCAAAGGCCGGGGAGGGGCGCCATCCTTTGGAAACCGGCCGCCGTGGCGTGTTCGCTATTGGTGATGTCCGTTCCGGCTCGGTCAAACGGGTGGCAGCAGCGGTCGGCGAAGGCGCCCAGGTGGCGCCGGAGTTGCACGCCTTTCTCACCCAGACTGAGCATGAGCCGGTTGTCCGCTCAGGCGAAAGAGCCTGTGGTGGCGCCGCAGTTCAAAGCGAGCAGTGAAGGGATTGCACCGGCTCTCCCTCGGGCCCCCTAGAGTCATCGGGCTAGACGGCCCCGAACTGCCGATCCCCCGCGTCGCCGAGACCCGGAACGATGTATCCTGAGTCGTTGAGTCTCTCGTCGATCGACGCCGTGACGACGCGGATCGGAGCGCCCAATTTTGCGAGCGCATGCAGGCCTTCCGGTGCGGCGAGGGCGCAGATCGCCGTAATGTCCGTGGCTCCGCGCGCGACCAGCAGTTTGACCGTTTGCACCATGGATCCCCCGGTTGCCAGCATCGGATCCAACACGTACACGGGCCGACCGGTGAGATCATGCGGCAGCGAAACCATGTATTGCGTCGCCTGCAGCGTCGCCTCGTCACGTGCCAGTCCGACGAAACCCATCTGCGATTGAGGCATTAAAGCCTGCGCCGGTTCGCCCATTCCGAGACCCGCCCGCAAGATCGGCACCAGCAATGGCGGATTCGACAAGCGCACTGCGAGGGTCGGAGCCACCGGAGTTTGGATGGCGGTCTCGTGGGTCGCAAGATTGCGGGACGCTTCGTATATCAGCATCGAAGTCAGCTCCCGCAACGCCGAACGGAACGACGGATTCGCTGTGCGTTCGTCGCGAAGGATCGAGAGCAAAGACTTCGCCAGGGGATGGTCGATCACCTGGACATTCGGACGCTCCGGCATGTTTCGATCGGTCAACGTCGGTTCCTCGTGATCGCGGAAGTTGCTCGGTGTCGCAGCACGGGGCGTCTCCTTGTTGCGGGACGTGGCATGAAGTCGTTCGAGCTTGCGCACGACGACTCAATCGGCGCGAGCCGCACCGATCATAGCCCGCGACACGCGCGGACCACAAAGGGCCGCAAGGATTGACCGGCCGCCTGGTCGAGTGCAAAAAACTGCCGACGCGGTATCGGACTTTGGCGACACCCGTCGGGACGCCCGGTTGATCATCTCGGAAATGGCGGATCATCTCCGAATGGCAAATCTCGGAATACCGGCTCTCGGAATACCGGGTCCACTTCATCGGGTTGCGCGGATCAGAGATCGGGCATGAGCTTCGTCTATCGCTATTATGATCAGGCCGAGCTCGAACGCCAGCTCAACGCGCGCGCCACGGTGCCGGACATCATGCCGATCCTGGCCAGATACGCATCCGAAAGCGCGCGCATGCGCACACAACTGCCATGCCGGCTTTCGGTCCCCTATGGCGCGAGCGAGCCGGAGCGACTCGACATCTTTCCGGCGGCGACGGGTGGGCCATCGCCGATCTTCGTATTCCTTCACGGCGGCTATTGGCGCCTGCTCGACAGCGCCAATTCCTGCTTCATGGCGGAATGTCTCACCCGGGCCGGCGCGTGTGTGGTGGCGGTGAACTACGCGCTCGCCCCGCATGTCACGCTCCGTGAAATTGTTCGCCAATGTCGCGCCGCGGTCGCTTGGGTGCACAAGCACGCGCCGGAATTCGGCGGCGATCGCGCGCGAATTCATGTGAGCGGCAGCTCCGCAGGCGGACATCTCGCAGCGATGCTGCTGGCCCCCGGCTGGGAATCGGAATTCGGCATGCCGAACGATCTGGTCGCCGGCGCGACGCTGTTGAGCGGCCTCTACGATCTCGAGCCGGTGCGGCTCGGCCATCCGAACGAGTGGTTGAAGCTCGGCGCTGCCGACGTCGCGGCGCTTTCGCCGCTGTTGCACCTGCCGGAGCGCGCCGTCCCGGTCATCGTCTCCTACGCGCCGAGCGAAACCGACGAGTTCAAGCGGCAGAGTGAAGCCTACATGGCTGCGGCCATGGCGCGCGGCTGCCCCGTCCGCTTCGTGCCGATGTCGGGCACCAGCCATTACGACATCGTGTTCGGACTTGCCGATCCGGAAAACCCGCTGGCGCGGACGGCCATCGAAGTCATGGGACTCGCGTAGCGAATCCACCCGGTTCTTCTCGGCCCTCGTCGTTCCCCTACCCGCTGAAGCCGCGAGGCGCCTTCTTATCGTCGGCACCCTGGCCAAGCGTCGCTATCGGGGGGGCCGACGGGCTCGGTCGCGGCACTCGTCGTTGAAGACGAAGGCCAAGCCGAGGTTGTCGGTGGATTTGGCGCGTGGCGACGTTGCACCCGTACTGGACGCGTCGCGGCAGAGGCGCCGACGACGCAGCCCGTCTGTTGCGTTCTAACGCCGTTTGCGAGGCGACTTTCGCGCAGGCGCTGACTTGCGCTTAGCCCGCGCACCGCTCTTGGCTCGTGCGGTTGCTTTGGCTCGTCCGCCGGTTTTGGCCCGCGCGCCCCCCTTGGGGCGCGCCCTTTTCGTGGGAGCGGCTGCGCGCGCTGCGCCGACTTCCTCGCATGAATATGTGTTCGTCCTTGCATCCCAGACGCAGTAAAAAACCGTATCTCCGATGGTTTTTTTAAACGGCGGATGGGCGTCGCCGCCGGCCGCTTTGCGAGCTCCGGAACGTCGACCCGACTTAACGATTCGCTTGGCCCGGACATTTGCCCGTGCGGAGGCCGCCGTCGCTGCGCCGACTTCCTCGCATGAATACGCGTTTGCGCTCGAATCCCAGACGCAGTAGAAAACCGTGTCTCCGATGGTCTTTCTAAACGGTGGATGAGCGGTTGCTGCTTTCGCCATGTTGATATTCCCTTACTTTGGTAAGAGCCCGATTTGATCGATGCGTAACCGTCTCAGAACTGCAGCCCGGGCCTGAGGCTGTTGAGATTGGTCGACACCGCAAGCCCGATTTGCGCAGCCAAATGTGCATTCTTGGCAGCATCTGACGAGAGAGGCCCGAAAGTAATAGTCAAGTCATGAGTGCGGGTCCGCGATAGTTCAAACAAGTTGCCGGATTGATTTAAGTTTATTTGGATGAGTTTCCACGCGGGTGTGACATCACCCGTGGTGACGACTTGAAATTTCACTTCATGTGAAATCACATTCTTTCCAAACGGGGTATCATCCGGCGAGGTTGGAAAATTCACCTCGCCGGTGGCGGAGGGAAGGACCTGATCTTGCAGCCATTCCCGCAGTTTAAGGTCGCTTTGTATCAAAAAGGATGTAGCGGCGACATTCTTAGGCTGTGTGCCGGTGGTGCACGGTGCGCGCTTGTAGAATCCGGCACCGACCAATAGAAACTGACCGCGTCCGTTCTGGTCGCATCCGAAGAGCCCAAAAACGATCCGAGCAAGGTGAATATCGTAGTCAAGGGGCCGACAGGCGTCAGCAAAGTGCTGGGATTGATTGTCGACTTCTCATCGATGGTCAAATTGAGCGTTACCTGAGCGGCCCACCCATAGAACCACTTCATGGAGGATTGACCAGACGGCGAAAGATCCTGATCTATCGCTTTTCGGACGGCATTTGCTACCTCGCAATGGACGCTCGTAACGATGGCGTTGACCAGTAGAGTTCCGTCCGCCGCGCGCGCGGGAAAGTCCTGGATTTCAGGGACATACGTCCCACAGCCGGTGAGAAGCTGAGTGCCGCCAAAAGACAGGAGCATGAAAGCTGCAACGCTGCGCATGTATCTTCTTGCGGACATTTTGAACATGATCAAAAGAACCTGTAGTTGACGCCGACGCGTACGACGTTGTCGCGCCAGGGAATTGTGCTGGTCATGCTACTTGTGTTGGGGGCCGGCAAATAGCCGTATACGATCGTGTCCGACTGGCCGCCGAGATTTACGTAGAGGTATTCCAGCTTCGTGCTCCACGAAGCACTCAGCTTCCACTCCACGCCGCCTCCGGCGGTCCAGCCCGTCGAATTCTTGGAAGTCTGCAAGGTGGCGCTTCCCTGCAGGAAGGTGAAATGCACGCCGAGCACGCAAAGGCGGATCCCAGTTTGGTCGGCGCGAGCAAGGCTCGCGGTACTAAAGAGCATGATAGCGAATGAGCAACCTGTTAGTTAGCGACCTCGCCGGAAGCGTTATATATTAACACCAGGTAAATATGGTTGTAAAAATGCAACGATTTACTAAAAGTGCTCGGCTCCGTTGCCCGGCATAGATAGTGCGCCGGCCGCCATTGAGCTGCAGCCGAGGGATTGAACGCGTCGTGCTCCGTGATGATCGGCGTCCCGACGGGCGCAGCAGTATGGCGCGTGCCGCGCCGTCGCCAACGGAAGCGGGCCGGTGGCGCTTTAGCGTAAGCATTGCCGTAGGCGAAATGCACCCGAGCACGCAACGATCCAAGAGACCTTGGCGCCACGACCGTGAGTGCTGTGCTATGGTTCGAAAATGGTGAGCTACTTTCAGGACGGGACAGATGGCAGACGGTGAATCGGGTGGCGATCCTATTGCGATCTTGGAGGAGGCGTCTGCCAAAATCGGGACGGCGCGCCAGACTTTGCAACAGTTGTATCAGCGGCTGGCCACGACAAATGGCAACGCCAAGGAGATCGCGCGAAACGAATTGTGCAGAGGGCTCGTCGAACGTCTTCAATTGGCTGAACGAGAAGCGGCGGAGTTGGCGGATCTGATCGACATAGCGCGTAAGCCCTGAGCAAGGGCCGCTCGCCGGCGCCGCGTCGATCGTTAGAGTGTAGCGAAGGTCGAAGCTGCGTACTCTCGTGCCACGCGCAGCATCGTCCTCAGCGTGCGATGCCGCCGCAATACCGTGCTTGGGAAGCTGCCGCGAGGTCGACGCATCGTGAGCGTTGCCGCTCCTCATTGCTCCGTCGGCCCTTCCACCGGAGGATCGGGTTGCCTGCTCTCCTCGAGCTGCATCAGGATCACGAGGAGATGGTGCGGCGTCTCTCGCGGCACCTCGTGGAGCTGTCGAAGGGTTTGGCCGAACATCGAGCGAATCGCTCGGCTGCTCGCGCTGCTATTGAAACCCGTCTCTCGAGACGGCTTGACGTCGTCCGACATGATTCCGCTCGCCACGTTTCCTATTGCCAAAACTCGCAACCGGCCGGGTCGTTCCCGATGGAGGGGCAGGTCGAGAGCGGATTATCGGCGAGGGTCTTCGTCGCCATCCGAGGTGGTGACGCCGTTGCTCTCGGCGAATTCGGCCAGCCGCAGCCACATCGCCGCCATTTCGGCAAGCAAAGCTTTATCCTGCGGCGAGCTCGCTAACTGAGCCAACCGTAAGCAATCAGCGGCATGATGCCTGTAAGTCGCGCCCGCGGACATCAACTCCCCAGTCTTCGCGCGTGGAACGCTCCGAAGCGGATTCGGTTCCGGTCGGTCCCAGCATCAACTCTGCGCGAAGCGCCGCAACCACAGTTCCCGTCTCCGAGTTCCAGTTGCGAGCGCTTTGCTTCAACTCACGTAGGGAAGGGCCAATGATGCGACACGACCCGGAGACCTACAGGCGATACGCAAAGGAATGTCAGCACCTGGCAAAGACGATGCCTGATGAGCACCGTCCCACCCTGCTTGCCATGGCAGAATTTTGGATCGAATTGGCACAGAGGGCCGACAGCACGAACACGTCGGTCGACTGATCCTTTCGCGAGGCGAGCCCGCACTGTGAGCTCGCGGGTCCAGGCGGCGATCCTTCCCCGGCTCTCCGAAGACTTCGCACCGAAGATGGAGACTGAGACAGCAAATTCCCGCGATGTGGGGTGAGCTCGCTCGCCGCCGCCTGGCCCGGAACAATTTCGGGTCGCGCCCAGTTCATCACGCGGCGCCGCGCATCCCCAAGTACCCCCGCACGGCGCTGGGCTCCGGTCGCCTCCCATCTCGTCAGCGCGGCCGGGGCCTCTCTGGACAAGAAACCGGCGCAGCCACGGCGCGTTGTCTGGGCGACGGTAGTGGCGCAGGCCCCGAGTCCTGGTCCCGCGCAGGATCCCAGCCCGCCGCGGGGCGTTGCCGGCCACGCCGGGAGAAACCACGGGGAGCATCGACCTCGGTGATCGGCTCGCGCGCTCGAAGGGCATCATCTGCCCGCCCGCAGGGGTCGATCCGGGCATTGCCGCTCCACCTGTCGGCGGCGGCAGAACGCCGGTGATCCCGCCGCCCGGAACACCTGGCGGTGATCCGAACATCATTCCGAAGTGACCGTGTTCACCCATTTCCGATGGTCGAAATCGTCGGCACGGCAGCTTCTCGACTTTCGGTTCGATAACGCATAAGTGTGACGCAGCAGTCCGCTTCGGGGACCGCCTTCGCGGGAAAGCTGACGGTTCCCGCTCTCCGTTCAATAGTTGAGTACGGCTTGGGGGACGCCGCGACCTTCGTCGCGAGCGCGCCGCCCGCGGGGAGTGCGCAAACAATGGAACTCGAGTTCCCTGAGGAGCGAGAAGCTTTCGAACCGGCAGAACGCCTGGCCGATCTGCTGATGATGTCCTATGAGCCCATGCTCGTGTGGGACTTGGATGGGGCGATCAAATTCTGGAATACGGGAGCCGAGCGACTTTACGGATTTCGTCGGGACGAAGCGGTCGGCCGCGTCAGCCACTCGCTGCTGAAAACCAAATTTCCGATCGATCTCGCCGCCGTTGCGTTCGCAGCTTCTCGCCGATCGATATCTGGTCCGGCGAGTTGTGCCACACCTGCATGGACGGCCATGACGTCACCGTCGACAGCCGGATGCAGTTGATCGGTGACGACCTCGTTCTCGAGGTCAATCGGAACATCACGGATTTCAAGGCGCTCGGTGCGCGGCAAGCGAGCCTGATGCGCGATCTTTCGGCCGCAGGCGCCAAATTCGAAGCCGTCTTCAATCAGTCCGGCATTTTCGCCGGCATCATCGACCTCCAGGGCTACCTGCGCGAGGTCAACAATCTCGCCGTCGATTGGTGCGGATACACGCGCGAGCAGGTCCTGGACCGGCCGTTCTGGGACACGCCCTGGTGGCGCGGCTCGGAGGAGATCAAGGCGAGGATTCGCTTCGCGACGCATCAAGCCGCTTCGGGGCTCGTCTTCCGCGAAGAGCTGCGATATTGGGTCGCCGACGGCAGCGAGCGCGTCGTGGATTTTGCGATGCATCCGATCCTCGATCGGGGTGGAGCCGTCATGTTCCTGCACCCCACCGGGATCGATATTACCGAGCGCAACCAGTTCGAAGCGGCGCTTCGCGAAAGCCAGCAGCGGCTGCGCTGGCTCGCCTCCATCGTCGAGTCGAGCGACGACGCGATCGTGAGCAAGAACCTCGACGGTGTGATCACAAGCTGGAACAAGGGTGCGGAGCGCATCTTCGGCTACACCTCCGAAGAGGCGGTCGGGCGCCCGATCATGATCGTCATCCCCCAGGATCGGCAGGACGAAGAACGCACCATTCTGACCCGCATCAGACGAGGGGAGCGTATCGATCATTTCGAGACGGTGCGGCAACGCAAGCACGGCAGCCTGATCGTCGTTTCTCTGACGGTTTCTCCGGTCAGAGACGGTGAAGGCAAGATCGTCGGCGCCTCGAAGATCGCGAGAGACATTACCGAGCAGAAGCGCAGCCAGGAGCAGATCGCCATCCTCGCGCGGGAAGCGGAACACCGAAGCAAGAACCTGCTCGCGAACGTTCAAGCGACCGTCAAGCTTTCCCAGTCCGAGACTGCCGAAGGATTGAAAGACGCCATCGAGGGGCGGATCCGCGCCCTTGCGAATGTGCATTCGCTGTTCGTCGAGACGCGCTGGATCGGTGCCGAGTTGTCGACCATCGCGACACAGGAGCTTGCGCCCTACTCGAGGGAAGGCGAGGCGACGCGCGTGCGCATCGAAGGCCCCCAGGTTCTATTGAAGCCCGACATCGCCCAGGCGATCGCCGTGATCCTGCACGAGCTCGCCACCAATGCCGCCAAATATGGAGCTCTCTCGACGGCGGACGGCGTGGTCGAGCTGAAATGGTCGCACGAAGTGGACGGACGCTTGACCCTGTGCTGGATCGAGGCCGGAGGCCCGGTTGTGCGGACGCCGACCAAGCAGGGCTTCGGCACGCGCGTCATCGGTGGAATGATCAGTCAATTCAAGGGAAATACAAGGTTCGACTGGCGTGCGGACGGACTCGTTTGCGAGATCGACCTCCGAGTGTAGCGCTGCGGCTGCGAGCGTGAGGGGCGACGCGCCGTAGCCCGCATGGCGCTTCAAAAGCGCGTGTGTGCGACCTTGCAGCGGGAAGTCCGTCCGGCGATGACAAGAAACGCGGGCGCGCGCAGTACGCAGTTTTTCAATGGACAGCAGGAACTCGGTGGGACAGCAGGAATCGGCGGGACAGCAGGAACAAGATGCCCATTCCGGACTTATGCGCGTGAACGTGCAATGTGTCTGGAGGCCAAATGCGTGCCTTGTTCCGCGCCGCGCCGACGATCGTGCTGGTGGCGTTCAGCACCGCTATTGCCTATCTCGCGATCGTGAATTACCCGGTTGCGCAGGCCCAGATCGAGCCGCCGCCCGGTGACGCGGTGCCTCCCACAAGCGGGCCGCAGGAACCGACGGTGACGGTTCTCGATCGGCACGACATACAGGGCGTTCTCGGTAAGGAGGTGCGCAGTGCCGCCAATGAAAACATGGGCCGGATCGTCGACGTGATCGTCGATCGAGCCGGGCAGGTCAAAGCAGCCGTTATCGACTTCGGCGGGTTCCTCGGCGTCGGAAGCCGCAGGATTGCTGTCGCGTGGAACGCGCTGCGGTTTCCCGGCGATGCCAAGCAGGGGGATCGGATTTCGCTCGAGCTGACCCGCGATCAGGTGCGTGCGGCACCGGAATTCAAGGAGGACAAGCCGGCCGCTGTCCTGGGCCCCGCCGGCACCCTCGAATCACTGTCATATTCCTCCAAGACCGATTGAGCCGGAGCTGGTCCGCTGTCAGTAAAACCATTGAGGCGTTTCGTCCCGCCCGCTGACGACGACTATGGCGAGCGACGAGGCAACGCGGAACAATACGACGCAACAGAACCTCCCCGAGCCGCCGGCGCTGCAGGAACCGCCCCGCAGTCCGACGCAGCGCAGCCTGCGCGGGCTCGATTGGTTCGTGTTCTTCGTCGCCGATGTGCAGACCGGTTTCGGTCCGTTCGTCGCGGTCTATCTCACTGCCCAGAAATGGACACAGGTCGATATCGGCCTCGTTCTCACCGTCGGCGGTCTCGTCTCCCTGGTGGGGCAGATGCCGGGCGGCGCGCTCGTCGATGCTGCGCGATCGGAACGGCTGGTTGCTGGTCTCGCCATCATCGCGATCGCGCTCAGTGCGCTCGCCTATGCGACGTCGCCGATCTTCGCGGTGATCCTGGCGGCGGCGATCGCTCCACTCCGCGGCAAGTTGCGTGCTCGGTCCGGCGATGGCCGCGATCAGCCTCGGCCTCGTGGGGCATGCGGCGATCAGCGAAAGGCTCGGCCGCAATGCGCGCTTTGCCGCGGTCGGCAATGGACTTGCTGCCGCTGCGATGGGTGCCTGCGGATACTTTCTCTCCGCCCGCGCCGTGTTCTTCGTCACCGCGGCACTGCTCGGGCCGGCGCTGCTCGCGCTGCGTATGATCGCGCCGCAGGAGGTCGATCCCGAGCGCGCGCATGGCGGGCCGCCGGAGCGGCGCGGCGGCAAGCTCACCAGCGAGCTTCTGGAACTCGCGCGAAAACGCCGGCTGCTGATCTTCGCCGGCTGCATCATGTTGTTCCATCTGGCGAACGCCGCCATGCTTCCCCTGATGGGCAGCGTCTTGACGATGCGCTCGAGCCAATGGGCCACGGTGATGATCGCCGCCTGCATCGTCGGACCGCAAGTGCTGGTCGCGATCTTCTCGCCATGGGTGGGCCGCAAGGCTCAAGTTTGGGGACGGCGTCCCCTGCTGATTGCGGCCTTCGTCGCGCTGCCGCTCCGCGGTCTCGCATTTGCCGTCGTGTCAAATCCCTATCTGCTGGTCGCAGCGCAATTGCTCGACGGAATTTCCGCGGCGGTGCTCGCCGTCATGGTGCCGCTGGTGATCGCCGACGTCACGCGGGGAACCGGTCATTTCAACCTTGGGCAGGGGATCGTCGGAACGACGGTCGGCATCGGGGCTGCGGTGAGCACGACCTACGCGGGATATCTCAGCGATCATTTCGGCAGTCAGTACGCGTTCCTCGGCCTCACGGCCGTGGCCCTTTTCGGCCTCGCCGCGATGTGGACTTTCATGCCGGAAACCGGTCGTGCCCGTGACGAGCGTCCGCAAGGCGCGCGCGGCGACTGAAACCGCGACAGCGTATGAAACCGCGCCCTGCTTAAGAAAGGGCCCGGTCGGCGACCAGCCGGAGATGCCGTTGGTTGCGTTCCGCGAGGCTCTCGATAGACGGCGAGATAATCCTGGGCCATGCGGCGGGCGGTGAAACGCTGTTCGAACCGGGCGCGAATCTCCTCGCGCGAGAGGAGCGACACACGGTCGAATGCGCCGATCGCGCCTTTCTCGTCCTCGACGATCAATCCGGTCACGCCGTCCTCGACGATTTCCGGAACCGAGCCGCGATTGTAGGCAATTACAGGAACGCCGCAGGCCATCGCCTCGATCATGACGAGACCGAATGGCTCGGGCCATTCGATCGGATTGAGCAAGGCGATCGCCGAGCTCAGGAACGCCGATTTCTCGCGGTCCGAAATCTCTCCCACATATTCGACGTTCGACCCGTCGAGCAGCGGCTTGATCCGCTCCTCGTAGTATTCGCGGTCATGCGCGTCGACCTTGGCGGCGATGCGCAGAGGCACTCCGCATTGCCGCGCGATGGAGATCGCGCGCTCGATTCCCTTCTCCGCCGCAATGCGGCCGAGAAACGCGAGGTATTGCGGCTTGGCCCCAGGAACCGGCGCCAGCAGGTGCTCCGGCAGCCCATGATAAATCGTCGACACCCAGCCCGGCATGCGGAACCGGCCGACGCTGTGCGTTCGATATCGAGATCACGGGAACGCGGGAAAATGTGGCGAATACCGGTTGGTGCTCCGGCAGGTCGAGCCGGCCATGCAGCGTGGTGACAAAGGGAACCGGCTGGCGGGAGAACAGCGAAAACGGATAGTAGTCCAGATGAAAATGCATGAAGTCGAATTCGTTTGCACGCCGGTGGACGCGCTCGAGCATCATCATGTGCAAGGCGTTCGGATCGCGGACCGACTCATCGTGGCGTATTGCGCGTGGCCATGCAGCTTCGAGCCTCGCAGAGGTGTGGGAGTCGCCGCTCGCGAACAGCGTCACCTCGTGGCCGAGTGCGACCAGCTCCTCGGTGAGCCAGTGGATGACGCGCTCGGTGCCGCCATAGAGTTTCGGTGGAACCGCCTCAGTGAGCGGAGCGATCTGGGCGATGTGCATCTCGGTGCGAACTCCTGTCTACGCGTGCCGGCGGTTCCTTAAAGCGCGGAACTGCAAACCCGTTGCGCACGCTCCGAATCATATTTTTTGGCGACGCCGGGAACCTTTCGGCCGGTCATGCGTCACGCCCTTGCAGGCAGAGAGCAGGGGGTGGATCGCGTTGTCTGTTTTCCGATGGTCACAGTCAGTCGAGGTGCGTTTCTTGTGGGCATACGATCGGTTGCGAGAGCGTAAGACCCGGGAAGACGCAGAGCGGGCGAGCGATCTCAGTCAGTATGCCAATCATCCCTTGCGGTTCGTGCTCAAATTCGTGCGGCGGCGCTGGCCGGCGCATGTCTTCATTCTGGCAACCGTGCTCGCGGCCGTCGGTTGTTCCGTTGGAACGCAATACGGGATCAAGTTTCTCGTCGATGCGCTGGCGGCACCGGAGGTGTGGGCGAGCCGTGTCTGGGCCGCGTTCGGATTCCTTGTGGTGCTCATCGCGGCCGATAACCTGTTGTGGCGGCTCGCCTGCTGGATCGCGAACCCGACCTTCGTCGGCGTCACCGGGGATCTGCGCAGCGAATTGTTCTGCCACTTGACCGGGCAGGCGCCCGGCTATTTCGCTGATCGCCTGCCGGGAACCTTGGCAAGCCGTATCACCGCGACGTCCAATGCCGTGTTCACCGTCGAAAACATGGCGGTCCTGAACGTGCTGCCGCCGATCGCCGCGACCGTGACCGCGATTGTCTTTGTCGCCACCGTCAGCACGTCGATGGCGCTCGTCCTGATGCTCGTCGCCGGTGCGATGGTGATCGGGCTGTTTCGATTGGCTGCGGCGGGTCAGCCTCTCCATCACGACTTCGCCGACAAGGCAGCCGCGGTCGATGGCGAGATGGTGGACGTGATCAGCAACATGCCATTGGTCTGGGCATTTTGCGGGTTACGGGGCGAGCGGCGCCGCTTCGATGCCACCATCGATCGCGAGATGACGGCGCGCCGGCGGAGCCTCTTCTACCTGGAGCGGCTGCGAATCCTGCATGCCTCGATCACCATCATCCTGACGATCGGATTGCTGGCCTGGTCCATTCGTCTGTGGGAGCAGGGCGCGGTGACCACCGGCGACGTCATCATGGCCTGCACGCTCGGACTGTCGGTCTTGCATGCAACACGTGACCTGGCGGTCGCGCTGGTCGACGTGACGCAACATGTCGCACGACTGTCGGAAGCACTCTTGACCTTGCTCGTCCCGCATCAGTTGCGCGACCACCCGGAAGCGCAATCGTTCGTCCACCGCGGCGCGTCGGTCGCGCTGGAGAACGTCTCGTTCTCCTATCCAGACAGAACGGAAGTGTTCGAGGATTTGAGCCTGCGGATCGAGCCCGGCCAGCGCGTCGGTCTCGTCGGCCCGTCCGGCGGCGGCAAATCGAGTCTCTTTGCATTGATCCAGCGCTTCTATGACCTGCAGGACGGCCGCATCCTGATCGATGGCCAGGACATCGTGCGGGTGACCCAGGAGAGTCTGCGTTCGGCCATTGCCGTCGTGCCGCAGGATCTCTCCCTCTTTCACCGCTCCGCCATAGAGAACATCCGCTACGGCAGGCCGGGCGCGAGCGATGCCGAGGTCCTCGAAGCTGCCGCCCTCGCCAACTGCCGCCGCTTCATAGAAGCTCTGCCGCAGGGCTTCTCGACCATCGTCGGCGATCGTGGCGTGAAGCTCTCGGGCGGGCAGCGCCAGCGCATCGCGATCGCACGTGCATTTCTCAAGGACGCGCCCCTTGCTGCTTCTCGACGAGGCGACGTCGGCGCTCGACGGCGACTCCGAAGATGCCATCCAGGATGCGCTCGCGCGACTGATGCCCGGGCGCACGGCGATCATGATCGCGCACCGTCTTTCGTCGGTCCGAAACTTCGACCGCATCGTCGTGTTGGAGGCCGGGCGGATCGTCCAGGACGGCCCGCCGGAGCAGTTGATGCGGCAAGACGGCGTCTACCGCGCCCTCATCGAGCGCGAAATGCGCATCCTCACACGTCGCGTCGCCTGATAGCCCTTCACTTGATGAAGGCTGGTCGACGCTCTCTTCGCAGCGCCGAATTCAGTGCTTAAGAGGCCGACGCGACCGCCGGCTCGGCGGTGGCAGCCTACCGTGGCTGGATGATTTCCGGGAACGATTCTGGCGGCGCGCGGATTTGTTTCAGCGTCGGCCGCTACATCCCCCTCCCCCCGCGCGGTCGGCGAATAATGGCACAGCGGGCAATTTCTGCCCGCTGTGCCTCTTCCGGATTAAGCTGATTGGATGTTGGCTCGACGGCTGGTCAGCACCGCTGATCAGCCGGGCACGGGGTTACGCCTAGGCTAGCTGGCGCGCCGCTTTCGCTGGACCGCATTGCGTTCGAAGAACAGGGCTTGGCTGATCAGTGCCGAAAGCGTAGCCGGCTGGTAGGGTTTGGACACCAGAAATGCCGGCTCAGGCCGATCTCCGGTCAAATAGCGTTCGGGATAGGCGGTGATAAAGATCACCGGCACCTCGAACAGGTTGAGGAGGTCGTTGACGGCGTCGAGGCCCGAACTGCCGTCGGCGAGCTGGATGTCTGCCAGGATCAAGCCGGGCCGCCGGTTGCGCGCGATCGCCGCCGCCTCGGTCCGAGTGCGGGCCACGCCGATGACCTTGTGACCGAGGTTTTCGACCAACGATTCGAGACCGAGCGCGATCAATGCCTCATCCTCGATGATCAGGACGTCGGTGGCGATCTGGGCGGCGAGCTCGCGGCCCAATTCCTCGACGAGTTTACGCAGCGTCGGCGCGTCGACGTCGAGAATATAGGCGGAATGCTCTTCGGAAAATCCCTCGACGGAGATCAGGAGGAACGCCTGCCGCGGCTTGGCGGTTATCTGGTTCAAATGCCGATCGGCGGCAAGGAGATTTGTCACCTGCTCGGCGCCGTCGTTCACGGAGAGCGAGTTCCAGATGGTCGAGAACAACCGATAGAGCGCTACCCGGGGCGGGTAGGGGGATTCGAGCAGATTCGGGTCCTTGACGAGCGCCTCCAGCGCCGCCGCCACGTAGGCGTCGCCGGAGACCTGGCTCCCGGTGAGGGCGCGCGCATAACGGCGCAGATAGGGCAGATGCTGGGCTACTGCTTCGGCTTTTGACATCGCTCTCCCCGAGTTGAGAAGCGCGGTACAAACGTGCTCCCACGGAAAAAGTTCCGTCGCGATGGCCGCTATGTTCGCCGGTTCCGCAGGAACAATGATTTCCACTTCCCGTTGATAGGGCGACGCCCGCCTAGTCCGGCGCTCGAACACAGGGACGATGATGACAGAGGAATTCGGTTGCCCGAACTGCGGCTCGCCTTCAGTGCTCTATTGCGATGCTGCGGAGGACGACGAACACGTGGTATGCGGCACGTGCGGGACGTTTCTCGCGACCCGTGTCGAATTTCGAAAGTTTGTCGAGGGCCCGGCGGTTCGTTCGGGAGCGCATACCAGCAGGTGCTAGGTCCGGCGAGCACTTCGCGCCCATGCGCACGCGGGCTGCACCAGGGCGCTTGCGCAGGCTTCAGCGCATCTGCATTCAACCGCCGGCGGTCATCTGGGCTGATGGTCGCGGTGCGAGGCCGTTCCTGACGATTGCTCTGGATTGCAGTCTGGATTTCCTCCAGCTGAACTATCCTCGCTCGCCAGCGCGTCGAGAAAATCCCTCTGCCATTTGTCGATGTTGTTCTCAGTAATCGCTCCCATCAGCGCAGCATGCCGCTCGCGCCGCTCCTCGAGGGGCATCGTCAGAGCCTGCGCCATGGCGGCAGCGACCGACTCGGCGTCATAGGGATTGACGAGCAGGGCGCGTTTGCATTCGACCGCGGCACCGGCGAAGCGGGACAGGATCAGCACGCCGGGATCGTCCGGGTCCTGCGCCGCGACGTACTCTTTCGCGACGAGGTTCATCCCGTCGCGGAGCGGCGTGACGAGGCCCACGCGTGCGGTTCGATAGAGGCCGGCAAGAGCCGAGCGGCTGTAGACGCGGTTGACGTAGCGGATCGGCGTCCACGACACCTCGCCATATTTCCCGTTGATGCGGCCGGCGAGCGAGCTCACGGCCTGCGCCAACTCCACATACTCGGGAATATCGGATCGATTCTGCGGCGTGATCTGGAGGCAGGTGACCTTGCCCTGCCAGTCCGGGTTCCTGGCGAGGAACAACTCGAATGCTTCGAGCCGCTGCACCAGGCCCTTGGAATAATCGAGACGGTCGACCCCGATGACGAGCGTGCGTCCGCCGAGAGATGCCGCCAGATCCTTCACGAGCGGCGAATGAATATTTCGACGCGCGAGGCTCTGGAAGCCGATGGGCTCGATGCCGACCGGAAAGCTCCCGATCCGCGTCTGGCGTCCGTTCAAAGTGAAGGTGATTTGCCGGCCTGACGACTCGAACACCGTCATTTCGCTGTGCGAATTGCGACTTTCGGTGATGAGATAGCGAACGAAATTGCCGGCGTCGCCATCGGTCTGGAATCCCACCACGTCGTATTGCAGCAGCAGCGGGAGGAGCTGCTCGTGATTGGGCAGGCACGTCATCACTTCGGGCGGCGGCATCGGGACATGGAGGAAAAAGCCGATCCGGTTGGCATGGCCGCGGCGTCGCAGCGCGTCCGCAATCGGAATCAGATGGTAGTCATGTACCCAGATCAGGTCGTCAGGCTCGATGATCCGTTCGAGCTCGGTCGCGAAATGCTCGTTCACCCGCATGTAGCCGGTGAGGTCGCGTCGCGCGAATTCGGCGAGGTCGAGGCGGAAGTGGAGGATCGGCCACAGCACGCGATTGGCGAAGCCGTTGTAGTATTCTTGGTGATCTTCGGTCGAAAGATCGGTCACGACATAGGTGACGTTCTTCTGCACCACGGTGTGTCGTTTGACCTGAGATTGCGCGACGGCCTTGCCGCTCCAGCCGAACCACACCCCGCCGCGATGTTCCAAGGCTGGCCGCAACGCGACCTCGAGGCCGCCTGCGCGATTGGTGCCATCGGGGATGCTCACCCGATTTGAGACGACCACTAGCCGCGCCAAAAACGGTCCTCCCAGCTGCGCGACAGCCGCATGGCTGTCAGGATCAGACCGGCCATCGAATAGGTCTGCGGGAAGTTGCCCAGCAACTCGCCCGTGACGGGATCGATGTCTTCCGCCAGCAGCCCGTAGCGGTTCCGGTACCTGAGTGCGTCGTTGAACATCTCGCGTGCCTGCTCGTGGCGGCCGAGATCCCACAACACGTCGATCAGCCAGAACCGGCACACAAGGAAGGCGGTTTCGGGCAGCCCGAAGTCGTCCTCGTTCGCGTAGCGCATAACGTGGTTGTCGCGCAAAAGTTCGCGTTCGATCGCCTTCACGGTGCTGACGAACCGCGGATCGTGGGTCTCCAGAAGTCCGAGCTCCGGCAGCAACAGCACACTGGCATCGAGATCATCGAGCCCGAATGCGGCGGTGAAGGCGCCGCGCGCCGGGTTCCAGGCGCGCTCGAGCAGTTCGGCTCCGATGAAGTTCGCCGTCTTGGTCCAGTGCGCGGCCCGTTCCTTCAAGCCGAGATGCGCTGCGATGGCGCCGAGGCGGTTGCAGCCGGCCCAGCACATCGCGGACGAGTGAGTGTGGACCCGGCTGCGGCCACGGTACTCCCAGATGCCGGCATCGGGCTCGAAGGCGCGCCGCGCCGCCAGCGTGCCGAGCTTCTCCAAGAGATGGAACAATCCTTCATCGCCCGGCCGCGGCAGCCGGCGGTCGAAGAACATCGGTGTCGCGGCGAGAATGATGCTGCCATAGGTGTCGTGCTGCACTTGGCCCATGGCGGCATTGCCGACGCGCACCGGCGCATTGTTGCGATAGCCCTTGAGGGCCGGCGCGGTCGTCTCGTCCATCGGGTCGGCGGGGACGATGCTGTAGACCGGGCGAACGAATTCCTCGGAAGCGACACCCAGGATGAAGGAGATGAAGTCCTCCATGGTCTGGGTGGCGCCCAGGCGATTGAGCGCCTTCACGACGAAATAGGCGTCGCGCAGCCAGCAGTGCCGGTAATCCCAGTTCCGCCCCGATCCCAGCGCCTCCGGAATCGAGGTCGTATGAGCCGCGATGATGCCGCCGGTCTCCTCGAAATTGCTGAGCTTGAGCGTGATCGCGGCGCGGATGACTGCATCCTGCCATTCGTAGGAGATGGAGAGCCGCCGCACCCATTCCGTCCAGTAATCCTCCGTCCGGTCGGCGAAAGACCGGCATGTCGCGGTGAGGTCGGCCGGAAACGGCTCGTCCGGGCCGATGAACGAGATGAAGCGGCCGCGTCAGGACGAACGGCGCTTCGCGGTCGATGTAGGACAATGCGGCATCGGTGGTGAGCCGTACGACCACGTCGGTGCTCCGAAAGGTCACGTGGTTGCTGCCGATCGACTTCTCCGTCATCGGCACGCCGTAGCTCGAGGTCGGCCGCACCCGGATCGTGATGCGCGGCAACCCCGCGACCGGCTCGATGATCCGCATGAGCTGGGGCGGGCGGAAGATGCGGTCGTATTCGCGAAACCGCGGCGCGAAATCGGTGATCCTGACCGACGCGCCCTTGTCGTCGGTCAGGATCGTGGAGACGATCGCGGTATTGCGCACATATTCGGACGAATGCTCGACCATGCCGTGGAGCACGACGTCGCAAAAGCCCTTCTCCTCGTCGCCGGCCAAGAGCCGCGAAAAGATCGGATCGCCGTCGAAGCGCGGAAAGCACCACCACACGATCCGCGACAAAGGGTCGACCAGCGCTGCCGTGCGCCCATTGCCGATGATCGCAAGATCAAGTCCGAAATCGTGCATGCCTGCTCAACCATTCGCGGCGAGGTCGGCGAGCCATTGGCGGACATCCTGCGGCCCACCGAAGACACCGTCGACACCGGCAATGTCGCGGCCGACCGAATAGCCGAAGCCTCCAAGCTCCGGCAGGATCGCGAACACCGACTCGTCGGTCACGTCGTCGCCGATGAACAGCGGTGTGCCGTGTCGCGAAAGGCGGAATGTGCATGAGCTCGCGCACGGCCGTGCCCTTGTTGAAGGCGCGCGGCTTGATCTCGATCACCGCCTTGCCGCACAGCATCTCGATCGTCTCCGAGCCGGCTCGATCGACGATCGCGTCGATCTTCGTTCTTCATCAGCAGCGCCTGGTCGGGGGCGAGGCGGTAATGCACCGCAAGCGAAGAGCCCTTGTCCTCGATGATGATTCGTGGATCGACCGCGGCCGCTTCGACCACCTGACTCTTCAGCGTGGGACTGAGCTCGACGGGTCTCCTGTGCAGCAGGCGCGCTCGCAGACGATCGCATTTCGACGCCGTGACCGCCGATGCAGGGTAGTGCCAGCGGCATGAACAGATGATCGAGATTTTCGACGAGCCTTCCGCTGACGAGCGCGAGCGCACCGTCGGTCCGCGCGTGGAGCGTCGAGAGCGTTCGCAGCAGCGATGGCGGAACCACGACGCTCTGGGGCGTCGCGGCGACGTCGACGATGGTGCCGTCGACGTCGAGCAGGATCGCGACACGGGTGAAGTCGATGGGTTCCAAAACCGCCTGTCGGAAAGGCGGCTCGACAACAGACTGCATCTTCATGATCACCCTGAGAAAGAAGCTGTCACTTCGATATCGCCACGGGCCTCGAGGATTTGAAGGCTGATTTTGTCGTCGCCGTGGCGCTGCACCGAAAGATCGACGCTGCCGGAACCGGCCTTGAGTCCGCGCAACACGATGCGATCGACGAAGGCGGGAAGCGTCGGGTTCCGGAACCGGATCAGATTCGCGAATGGGTCCTGCTCGATGCCGAGCGAAGACTGCAGCAGTGCAAAAAATGCGCCGCTCGCCCATGCCTGCGGGGAACACGCGACCGGATAGAGCGTCGGCCCGCGGCCGCGGAACCGCGGAAAGCCGCAGAACAATTCCGGCAGGCGCCGCAGATCCATGTAGGTCGAGGCATCGAACATGCCCTGGAAAATGCGGGTCGCCGCCGCGGTATCGCCGTAGAGCGAGAGCCCGGTCGCGATCATCGCGTTGTCGTGCGGCCAAATCGATCCGTTGTGGTACGACATCGGATTGTAGCGCGGCGCGTCCGCCGCCACGGTCCGCACGCCCCAGCCCGAAAAGAATTTCGGCTCCATGAGCGTTCGCGCGACGCGTGCGGCACGGTCGGCGCGCGCGATGCCGCTGATCAGGACTTGGCCGGCATTCGAGGTCGCAACCCGGCAGGGGTGCTTGTCGCCGTCGAGCGCGAGCGCATAGGTGCCGATATCTTCGCACCAGAAGGCGTCCTCGAACCGTTCCGCGAGTTGCGCGGCACTGCTTGCGAGCTGACGGGCGCGCTCGTAGAAACCCAGGCGATCGGCACACCATGAGGCGAGCTTCTTTGCCGCGTAGACGTATCCCTGAACCTCGGCAAGCGCGATCGGCCCTTCGGCGAGACGCCCGTCGGCATGGAAGACGGAATCGAAGGAATCCTTCCAGCCCTGGTTGCTCAGCCCGCGCGGCGTCGCCTTGAAGTATTCGACGAAGCCGTCCTGGTCGCGATCGCCGGGACCATCGATCCACGCCAGCGCGCGGTCGATCGCCGGCCACAGGCTGCGCAAGGTGTCGAGATCGCCGGTCGCCTGCGCATAGCGGCCCGCCAGTACGACGAACAGCGGCGTCGAGTCGACGCTGCCGTAGTAAAGCCCGAACGGAACTTCGCGCAACGCGGCCATTTCGCCGGCGCGCATCTCGTGCAGGATTTTACCGGGCTCGGCGTCGGACTCCGGATCGTAATCGGTCGCCTGATGAGCCGCGAGCCGCTTGAGCACACCGAGCGCGACGTTGCGGATCGAGCCACAGGCACTGCAATGCCGTGATGAGTCCGTCGCGGCCGAACGTCGTCGAGTACCAGGGAATGCCGGCGTAAGGGTAGGGCCCTTCGGGAGTATGGGTCACGCAGGATCGCCAGATCGGCGGTCGATCGGCGCAGCACCTCGTTGAATACTTGATTCGAGGTGACGATCTCGGTGCCGACCTTGATCATCCGCTTGAGCTCGCGGTGCGTGCAGCGCAGGCTTCTCAGGAACGGCAGTGGCTCGTGTCCGTCGCCGTCGCACGAAACCGTGCTGTAGAGCGAAACCGACTCGCGGGGATCGAGATCGAGCTGAAAGGAGGCGAGCGACGGCGACAGATGCGTCGGCGTCGGCTCGAACGCGATGCTGGTGCGGCGGCTCTTGCCGTCGAGGCCGAGATAGACGAACTCCGCGTGATCGTGCTCGACGCGGCTGCGCGTGCTGCCGCGCCGCTCGCGCCGCGTGCCGCGCACTTCGAAGATGTCGGCGAAATCGTTGTCGAAGGTGACCGACAGCAAGAGACGGACCCGCTCGGTGCCGAAATTTCGCACGGCGAAGCGGTGAAAGAGCGTCGAGCGCCAGATGAAGACCGTCCGCGCCACGTGCAGAAGGTCTTTCTGCAGGATGATGCGCTTGTCGTAGTAGATGTCGGGGTTGGTGAGATCGACGGTGAGGACCGCCGTTGTCGTCGGACAGGTTCGATCCCAGAAGGAGCGGCTGAAGCCCGTTGATGAGCAGCTCGAAATGAGAGAGGTAGCGCGTATCGCAACTGAACAGGCCGTCGGGGCCGCCCGACGACGCGCCGATGTCGCCATGGCTGTCGAACACCATGAAGCAGTCGTCCTGCTTCATGGTGAGCCGCGACCGCGTCGTTGGCTCGGTCGCCGGGACATAGAACGAAACGTCAGGTAGCGGATCGAACCCCGGCGGCGTGATGGCCGGGCTATCAATCGGCATGGGTCGTCACGTCAGCCCTCGGTTCGGTTCCACCGATGCGCGCATTTCCATTGGCGACGTGTACGGCGTCGCGCGTCGGGCGCGACGCATGTCGAACGAGGCTGCGGTAGATCCGGACGTAATCGTTGGCCATCCGGCGGGCGGTGAAGCGCTCCTCGAAACGACGCCGTATCTTGCGACGATCCATCGATAGCGCCTGCACCAGGGCGACCCGCGCCTGGTCGATGTTGTCTACGATCAGGCCGGTGACGCCGTGCTCGATGACTTCCGGCACCGCGCCGGCGCGATAGGCAAGGACGGGCGTGCCGCAGGCCATCGCCTCGATCATCACCAACCCGAAGGGCTCCGGCCAGTTGATCGGAAACAGCAGCGCGAGCGCGTCCCGCAGGAAGTCGCCTTTCTCCCGTTCGGCGATTTCGCCGATGAACTCGACGCCAGGCGTCGACAGAAGCGGCTCTACCACTTCGCGAAAGTAGGCTTCGTCCACCTTGTCCACCTTCGCCGCGATCTTGAGAGGAAGGCCCAGGCTCTCGGCGATGCGGATGGCGTCGGCCGGATTTTTCTCCGGCGAGATGCGGCCGATGAAGGCGAGATAGCCGCCCTTGGGCTGATAGCTCGCTTCGTGCAGGTCCCGCGGCAGCCCGTGATGGACGGTGGCGACGAAATTCGCATGCGGCAACGGTGTTCGCTGCGCATCGGAGATCGAGATCGAGCGGCATGTCGCTGAACCCGGCATAGAAGGGCAGGCTGTCGCGCAGATCCTGGCGTCCATGCAAAGTCGTCAGGGTGGGGATCGGCTGATGCCGGAAGACCGGAAAGTGGAAGTGATCGATGTGAAAATGCAGCACGTCGAACTCGGCGGCGTGAGAGCGGACCTTGTCGAGCATCAGCATGTAGTAGGGAATGGGGTCGCTGACCGCAGAGTCGAGACGCAGCGCCTGGGTGCAGCACGGCACGAGGTTCGCCGCGGTGATGGAGTCGCCGCTCGCGAACAGCGTCACATCGTGGCCCAGCGCGACCAGTTCCTCGGTGAGATAGGAGACGACGCGCTCGGTGCCCCCATAGAGCCGGGGCGGCACGCTTTCGATCAAAGGAGCAATCTGCGCGATTTTCATTGAACACCGTTCAACTGTCGGGGGGATCGAGAAGGCGGTAAGATCAGGCCAGTCGGGAACGCCGCTGCACTGCGAATAGGTTCCGCGACAAGCGGATGAACTTCGAGCGCGGCTTCAGCTCTCCGAATAGGCCATCGTCGAGAGCAGCGCGAGCTCGGCGCGGCGCGAGTCGAGCCTCGTGTGCTGCACGATGATCGGAACGTCGGACTCGAATATCGAGGCGTAATCGGTGTCGCGCGGCACCGGCCCGGGTCCTTGAGATCGTTGAAGCGCAGATGCAGCGTTCGCCGTGCCCCCACCGTCACTTTGTAGGGGCCGACCGGCTCGCGATCGGCGAACAGGATGGTGATCTCGATGCGGGCTTCACGGTCACCCGCGTTGAGGATGCAGGCCGTCTCGTGGGAAATCAGCGCGCGGTCGCTGAAGGCACTTTCGGAAGGGATGTATCCTTCAGCGATCGCCCACTGCCGCCGACCAATCGCTTCCATGGAACCACCTCTCTCCCGAAGACGAACCGGTCAATGCGAAGGCAGTGGCAAAGTTCCGCAATTGCGCTGATGGAACCTTTCTTCGGCTGATGCGTAGCTCCGCCGTTCGCCTTTCGCACTCTGATGGTGACACGTTGCGTGCACTGACCGTAATTCCAGGACGCGCCGGGTCGGCGTCCCTGGAAGATATGCCCGAGCCTGCTCCAGCGGACGGCAGCGTGCTTGCCCGCACGGTGGCGCTTGGTGTCTGCGGAACCGACCGGGAGATCATTTCCGGCGAATACGGTGCTGCGCCGCCGGGTGAGACGCGGCTGATCCTCGGGCACGAGTCGCTGGGGCGTGTCGAGAGCGCGCCGATCGCGAGCGGGTTCTCTCCCGGAGACCTCGTCGTCGGCATCGTGCGGCGGCCCGACCCGGTTCCGTGCTGCGCCTGCGCCGCCGGCGAGTGGGACATGTGCCGCAACGGCCTCTACACCGAACGCGGCATCAAGGAACGTCACGGCTTCGGCGCGGAGCGCTTTCGCATCGAGCCGGAATTCGCGGTGCGGATCGATCCCGCCCTCGGGCTCCTGGGCGTGCTGCTCGAGCCGGCGAGCATACTCGCCAAGGCGTGGGATCACGTCGAACGGATCGGCTGCCGATCGAAGTCCTGGCGGCCGCGCAGTCTGCTGGTGACGGGCGCAGGCCCGATCGGACTGCTGGCGGCGTTGATGGGCGCCGAACGCAAGCTCGAGGTGCACGTGTTCGATCGCCACTGGAGCGGGCGCAAACCGCAGCTGATCGAGGCGCTGGGCGGCAAGGCGGCATTTCGACCTCGATGCCGCACTGGAACAGTCCCGGCCCGACGTGGTGATGGAGTGCACCGGCGCCGAGGCGGTAATCGACGGCGTTGCTCGGCCGCACCGCGCCGGGCGGCATCGTTTGCCTGCTGGGCGTCTCGGCGCCCGGTCGCAAGGTCGACGTCGACATCGGCGCGATCAACCGCACGACGGTGCTCGATAACGATGTCGTGTTCGGTTCGGTGAACGCCAACCGCGACCATTACCAGCGCGCTGTTCGGGCGCTCATGGCCGCCGACCGGGACTGGTTGACCGGCCTCATCACGCGGCGCGTCCCGCTCGAAGGCTGGAGCGAGGGACTGAAGCATCGGGAAGGCGACATAAAGACGCATCATCGAATTCTCGCAGCTCTGAACCTGCGCGACGCGCGAGGAACGCAGCAGGATTCAGACCCGCGACCTGCGCAGGGGACGCGGCGAACTGCGGTTTCCCGGTGGTCGACATCGTCGCGAGGCGGGGCAGGTGCGTGGCCCGAGCGCTTTTCGGCGGGCTTCTCGCGGTCCCACAGGTTATGGGCGGAATTGATCAAGGCGATGTGGGAAAACGCCTGCGGGAAATTGCCGAGCATGCGGCCCTTGCCGGCGTCGTATTCTTCCGCAAGCAGGCCGAGGTCGTTTCGCAACGACAGCAGACGATCGAACAGCGCCCGCGCCTCGTCACGGCGCCCGAGCAGAACGAGATTGTCGACGAGCCAGAAGCTGCACGCGAGGAAGGCGCCGTCCCCCCCGGGGAGGCCGTCGTCGGTGCTTTCAGGGCGGTAGCGCAGCACGAGGCCGTTTTCCGTGAGGTCGCGCTCGATCGCTGCAACCGTCGACTTCACGCGCGGGTCGGACGGCGGTAGAAAGCCGACCAGCGGAATGAGAAGCGCGCTCGCATCGAGCGCATCGGAGTCGTAGCTCTGCACGAAGGCGCCGCGTTCGGCGTTGAAGCCCTTTTCGCAAACCTCTCGGTGAATTTCGTCCCGCACCGCCCGCCACATGTCGACCGGCCCGGGCAGGCGGTAGCGCTCCACGCTCTTGATGGCGCGATCGAACGCGACCCACGCCATGACCTTCGAATAGGTGAAGTGCCGTCTTCCGCTGCGAACTTCCCAGATTCCGTCATCGGGCTCCTTCCAGATCGCGACGAGGTGCTGGAGCAAGGCGCGCATTGCAGGTCCCAGTCGTCGTGAACATCGCCCAGTCCGTGCACGCTCGCCTGATAGAGGGCATCGAGCACCTCGCCATAAATGTCGGTCTGGAGCTGGCCGGCGGCCGCGTTGCCGATGCGGACCGGGTTCGATCCTTCGTAACCTGGCAGCCAAGGCAGGATCCATTCGTCGAGGCGCCGCTCGCCGGCGAGCCCGTACATGATTTGGACTTGAGCGGGGTCACCGGCGACGGCCCGCCGCAGCCACGCGCGCCACGCCGCCGCCTCGTCATGGAAGCCGGCGTTCATCAGCGCCATCAGCGTGAAGGTCGCGTCGCGCAGCCAACAGAAGCGATAGTCCCAGTTGCGGACGCCCCCGAGCGATTCCGGCAACGAGGTGGTAGGCGCTGCAACAATGCCGCCGGTCGGCCGGTATGTGAGTGCCTTGAGCGTGATCGCGGAGCGCAAGACGTATTCTGAGCAGTCGCTGCGCTGCACTGCAGGTGCCGGACCACCTCTCCCACTCGGTCTCTGTGGCCTCCAGCGCTTCGAAGGCGTCGATCGCCGGCGGCACGGGCAGATAGGAAGGCCCGTAACGCAGCGAAAACACGAGCTGCTCTCCAGCCGATACGAAGAACTCGCCGCGATGACGAAAGCCGTCGGCCTCGATCGGCGCCTCAGCGTAGAGGATCGCCATGTCGGGACCCGCGATCGCCTTGAGACTGCGGTCGTCGAGACGCGTCACCCAGGGCACGACGGCGCCGTAGTCGAAGCGCAGCACGAGCTCGGTCGTCATCTTCACCCGCCCGCGCAGCCCCTGCACGATGCGGATGAGATGACTCGTGCCGCCCTCGCGCAACGGCATGAAATCGATGAGGGTGACGCTGCCGTCCGCCGTCTCGAACGTCGTCTCCAGGATCAACGTATTGCCGCGATAGCGGCGGCGGACCGCAGGATCCGGATCGCTCGGGGCGATGCTCCAATGTCCGTTGTCCGCGTCGCCGAGAAGGGCCGCGAAGACGGCGCCGGAATCGAAACGCGGCCAGCACAGCCAGTCGACCGAGCCGGCACGGCTCACCAGCGCCGCGGTCTCGCAGTCGCCGATCAATCCGTAGTCTTCGATGAGGTTCGCCATGGTCCGATGCGTCGCCGGCGCGGGACGACGGCTGAAGGTCAACGGCGATGCGCCATCGAGGTTCCGCGGCTCGCGGCCGTGCGGGACAGCGTGCGGAATACCCGGAGACGACCATGAAAGGCCGAAGTGCACGCGCCGCCTTCGGAACCCTAATTTGGAACCCCAGCTTTGCGCTCGCGTTTGAGGTGTGCGCTCGCGTTTAGCGCAAGTCGCTGACACCGGAGAGATGATGTCGTCTGCTGCGCAAACCGGAGCGCGTCGCCCGCGCGCCGGACCCGACCGGCGAAGGCGATGCGAACGCGGCCACGCGCGACACCATCACGACAGATATCCCCGCGCGCCTCGACCGGCTCCCGTGGTGCCGCTTCCACGTCCTCATCGTTTCGGCTCTCGGCATCACGTGGATCCTCGACGGGCTCGAAGTCACGATCGTCGGTTCGATCGGACCGGTGTTGCAGAACACCGCGACCCTCGGGCTGTCGGCGCAACAGGTCGGCGAAGCTGCCTCGGCCTACGTGGTCGGCGCGGTGTTCGGCGCTCTCGTCTTCGGCTGGCTCACCGACAGGTTCGGGCGCAGGTTCGTCTTCTACGTCACGCTGATCGTCTATCTGACGGGAGTGATGCTCACCGCGCTGTCGTGGAATTTCTGGAGCTTCGCGGCATTCCGCGCGGTGACCGGCCTCGGCATCGGCGGCGAATATGCCGCGATCAATTCGGCGATCGACGAACTCATTCCCGCGCGATTTCGCGGACGCGTCGACCTCATCGTCAACGGCAGCTTCTGGCTCGGAGCTGCGCTGGGGGCAGGCGCTTCGCTGTTGTTTCTCGACCCGAAGCTGTTCTCGGTCGATTTCGGCTGGCGCTTCGGGTTTGCAGTGGGCGGCGTGCTGGGCCTCGGCATTCTCCTGCTGCGCGGCTGGGTGCCGGAGAGCCCACGATGGCTCGTCACCCACGGCTGGGCTCGACAGGCCGAGGCATCTGTCGCCGACATCGAGCAGCGTGTGCGGTCCGACACGGGTGCCGATCTGGTGCCCGTGCATGACACCATCGCGGTGAGGCCGCGAAAGAGCTTCGGCCTGGGATTGGTCCTGCATGCAATGTGGCATCAGTACCGGGAGCGAAGCATCCTTGCGACGGTGCTGATGACCGCGCAGGCGTTTTTGTTCAATGCCGTGTTCTTCTCCTATGGGTTGGTGCTCACCACGTTTCACGGGGTCTCCGAGCAGTCGACCGGGCTTTATTTGCTGCCGCTCGCCGCCAGCAACTTTTTCGGGCCAGTGCTGCTGTCGCCGTTGTTCGACATCGTCGGTCGACGCGCGATGATCGCCGGCACTTACGCGGCCTCCGGCATTCTCTTGCTGCTGACGGCGGTGTTGCTTGGGTTCGACGTCTTCACGGCGTGGACGCAGACGCTGGCCTGGATGGTGATCTTCTTCTTCGCCTCGGCGGCGGCGAGCTCCGCCTATCTGACCGCGAGCGAGATTTTTCCACTGGAGGCGCGGGCGCTTGCGATCGCGATCTTCTACGCCATCGGCACGGCGATCGGTGGTGCCGTCGGCCCGGCGCTGTTCGGTTATCTGGTCGGGTCCGGCGTCATCATCGCGGTCGCCGGCGGCTACGCCGTGGCCTCGGTCTTGATGCTGATTGCAGCGGCTGCGGAACTGAGGTTCGGGGTCGATGCAGAGCGGCGCTCGCTGGAGAGTATCGCGCCGCCGCTGTCGGTCGCCTGATCTCGTCGCCGGGAACTGCGACCCCAGGCGCAACAAGGAGCAGTCAAACCAGTTCATTCAGGACAAGGAGAAACACCATGGCCAAGACAACACCGCGTCAGCGCAAGACCACTGGTCGCGTGATGCACGAGTTCAAGCACGGCGAACTCAAGAGCGGGCGAAGCGGAAAGGGCGGCAAGGTCAAGAGCCGTCGTCAGGCGATCGCCATCGCGCTCAAGGAAGCGGGCGCTTCGAAGTATGAAAGCCGCAAGGAGAACGCGAGCAATCGCAGGAAGTACGAGCGCAAGGAGGCCGAGGGCAAGACCTCCCAGCAGGAGCGGGAAGGCAAGTCCCGTGTCGGCGCGCGCAGCCGGCGCGAAAGCAGCCGCGCGATGGGAGGCAAGAACGCGACGCGGACGACCGCCCGAGGCCGCAAGACGGCGGCGTCGCGGCGGCGGTCGGCGGCTGCCCGCAAGCGCTCGATCTCGAAACGCGGGCCGCGGAGATGATCACCACCGAGCGGGTGCGGCGACGGCGCCCAGCTCAACGATAGAAGTCGAAGGCCAGAATTGCTGCGAACGCGACGATGACCGCGACGAGCCCGAACAACAGCACGTAGCGGACATTGTGCCCCGTGACGCCCTGGCGAGCGTCGACCTTGTCGAGGACGGGGCCGTCCATCTCGACCCTTCTCTCGCCGCTCCATTCGAACCGCTCTCGCTGTTCGTTGGACGGAGCCGGTGTTTTGACGGGCGCATCGTGGGAAGCCATCGATTCCTCCTCTCGCCGTGGGATTCATCCAACAGCCAACGATCGGACCGCGCGTCGAGTTCCTCGCGGCGCAACAAAGATGCCCGCGCTATCACTTTCGCCGAATAGTTGCCGAGCGGCAAAAAGGCCCCGCATATGCGGGGCCTTTCAGCGCACGTCCTCTCTTCAAGACGCTGTGGTTGCTTTCATCCACGGCGACGTCCGAGCGCTCCGATCAGGATGCCGACCATCACGGCGCCGGCCATTGCTCCCATCGGATTGCGCCGCACCATGCTCTCGAACTCCGACACCGCAGAATTCGCCTGCTCGGTCGCGGTCGAGGCCATCGCGCTGCCTCTCCGCGCAATATCGTCGGCGACGTCACCGAACCGGCCGGCGACATTGGACGACACCTCGCGGGCCGATTTCGTCGCCTCCTGGGCCGCCTGCGCCATGAACGTCGACACGGTGTCCTTGAGGCGATTGAGATCGGTCTTTAGAGACTGCAAATCGCCTGATGCGGCGTCGACGGCGTCGCTCGCGGCGGCACCGACGGCGTCGCGGCCGCGCGCCACAGAATCCGATACGGACGCGCCGACCGATGCGATCGAACCGCGCACGTTCTCCTTGAGCTGACTTGCGCCGGCAGAACCTCTGTTGTCCATTCACCTTACTCCTTTGAGTCGAGCTGCCGAGCGGATGCGCGCGCAGCTCGTCGCGTCGCCGCTATCGCTTAGTGGTGCCAGAACAGCGCGATCAACAGAATGATCGGAATTGGCACGCCGATCAGCCAAAGCAAAGCACCTCGACCGAATCCCATGTCGACCTCCAGCTCGTTTCCAGTGGTGAAAGCTGTGCGGTAAATTCATTTCACGCGGAAAGGTTCCACGCCGACAGTCGCGGGCGCGTCAATATGCATCGAAGGTAGAGTCCACTTGTCGACGTTTCTTACCTGACACGATGAATCATTCGCGGTCGCCGCAAGCAAACCGCAGTGCAGCAGGAACAAATATGTTTTCGTCACGTTTTCAAACGGTAGGAATTGATCATGGGATGAGCGACCTCTGTTTTCGCCCGCCCCCAACCCGGAGTAATTAAGATGTGGAATAAACTAGCCATTGCCGCGGTCCTTGCGGCCACCGTCGTGAGCGCCGCCGATGCGCAACAGAGGTCGACGACGGGTGTGGCAACGCCGGTGCAGGCGCAGGTGCTTAGCTCGGTCCCGGCAAATTCGACGACCGTCACGAACTACTACAAGCAGAATGTATACGATCCTTCCGACGCGAAGATCGGCGAGATCAGCGACGTGCTGGTGGGCAAGGAAGGGAAGGTGGAAGCGTTCATCGTTTCGGTCGGCGGCTTCCTCGGCATCGGCCAGAAGGATGTTGCCGTGCCGTTCTCCGCGGTTCGCGCCACGGAGAAGAACGGCACCTGGTATCTCACGATGAATGCCACCAAGGACTCGCTCAAGCAGGCGCGCGGCTACACCTACGACAAGGCGAAGGCAACCTGGGTCCCGGCCGCGTAATAACGCAGCGCAACCGTCGGCGACCGCATGTAATCGAGCCCCTGTCGAAACCCGGCAGGGGCTTTTTGCGCATCGCGAACGAAAGTCAAATATGCGAGAGTTGGTCGCGGGTGATGAAAGTGGAACATTCATGTCGTAAAAGCGTTATGGCGATGGTTAAAGAACAGGAGCTGATCATGTTGTCGACCATTCTCGTTGTGATACTCATTCTGATATTGGTCGGCGCGTTGCCGACGTGGGGCTACAGCAGCGGATGGGGATATGGGCCCGGCGGCATCGTGGGCGTGCTCCTGATCGTCGTCATCGTGTTGGCGCTGACGGGTCGAATCTAGGTCGCGCCGGCGCGATCACGAATTAGCGATGTCGCAGCTGGAACCGCGCGCGATCCGTCGACGTTCTCGCCGTGACCACACTGCAAAACAGGAGTGCCATATGGATTGGAATCGCGTCGAGGGAAACTGGAAGCAGATCAAGGGCAAGGTCAAGGAGAAGTGGGGCAAGCTTACCGACGATGACCTCAACGTCATCGACGGCAAGCGCGACCAGCTCGAGGGAAAGATCCAGGAGCGGTACGGCTTCGCGAAGGACCAGACCAAAAAGGACATCGACGACTGGATGACTGCGCAGCACTGGTGACTCTGCGTCAACCGTCCAAATCCCGGCCGCGAGGCCGGGATTTGCGTTTAAGCGGTATCGGAAGGCGTATAGATCGGGGTGGCCCATTGTCTTCATGGTCGCTCGGTGCGGAACTGATGTCATCGTGAACGTGTTTTGCTCCGGGCATCCAACGCAAGGAGCATCTCATGTCAGACCCTCGCTACTCGGATCCCGTGAACGATCCCGTTCGGAGGGATCGGCGCGATCCGTTGCAACCGGGAACACCGCGTTACGATGTGGCAGGACGACGGCCCGCAGCGGGAATGTGGGCCTGGATCGTCGGCATCATCGCCGTGATCGTCCTCGCGATGGTGGTCTATGATTACAATCGGCCGATATCGACGGCCACGAACCCCCCGGTGAACCCGCCGAGCACCACCGGGTCCGGCACCGGCTCCGACACCCGCGCCGCCTCCCGCACCGAGAGCCCCGTAAGGCAAGACTACGCACCTGCCGGACAAAGCCCGGCAGGCGCAGCGTTGAGGGCGGCCGACCGGTACATTCATTAGGCTGGGAACCGCGCGTCCGATGCGAGCGGTTGATCGGCCGGATCAGGGCGCAACGGCGCGCGCAATACCGGCCGGCACAGACCGCCCCGACTCGGGCGCGAACAGGTCACGCAGGATTTCGCGTTCAAGAGGCTTTTGGAAGACGCGGACGTTCGAGAACGGCATGGCGATGGTCTCCGATCCATATCCGGTCATGAAGACGAAGGGCACCTTTTTCGCCTGCAAGAGCTGGGCGATCGGATAGGCCATTTCGCCGCCGAGATTGACGTCGAGGAGCGCGGCATCGATCGCCTCGTGCCGAATCGCCTCGAGCGCGTCGTCGACCGTTCCAAAAGGTCCGACCACTTCGAGATCGAGGTCGCGAAGTAGCCCTTCCATCATCATGGCGATGAGCGTTTCGTCCTCGACCAGGAGAACGCGCCGGCGCGGTCCGATTTCGAAGGGGATGGTGTTGTTCGCGCCGGGCCGTTCGGCCGCCCCGTCCGTCTTCGGGAAGACGTCCGGCTTTGTCTGCAGAGGAATGGACAGCGAGCATCGCAACCCGTCCGGGCGCCAATCGAACTCGACTTTTCCGTCGAGCTGCCCTTCCACGCTGGCCTTGATGACGCGAATCCCGAATCCGCTCGAGTTCGGTGCGATCCGGCGCGGGACCGCCGCGCTCGATCCACCGCAGCTCCAGCCGGCCATTCGTGAGGCTCCATGAGACCTGAAGGCGGCCGGACGGCTTCGACAGCGCTCCATATTTGGCGGCATTGGTGGCGAGCTCGTGGAGCGCCAGCGCGAGCGCCTGGGCGCTAGAGGGATCGAGCGAAAGGCTCGTCCCCGAAATCTTGACCCGGTCGAAGTGGGGAGCGCGGTAGGGCGCGAGCTCTTCCTCGACGATGTCGGAGATATTGGCGCCCTGCCACCGGGACTCCGACAGGAGGCTGTGCGCACGGGCGAGCGCCTGAACACGCCCTTCGACCGCGGCGACGAACTGCGCGATGTTGTCGGCACGCGTGAGCGACACGATGGCATGCACGACGGCGAGCGCGTTCTTGGCGCGATGGTCGACCTCTCGCGCCAGCAGCAGCTGACGCTGTTCGGCCTCCTTGCGGTCGGTGATGTCGATGGTCACGCCGCTGATGCGCGCGATCCGGTTGGCGGCGTCCGTGCTCGCGGCAACCGTTCCGAGGCACCACCCGACGTCGCCGTCGGGTCGGCAAATGCGAAACTCGACTTGCTGGGAACCGGCATCTCGCCGGGCGTGCTTGAGCGCCTGATAGAGCATGCTCCAGTCGTCGCGATGAACGAGCCTGCGCAGCGCCGGCAGCGTAGCTTCGAAGTCCGCGTCCACTCCGAAGATCCGCCGCTGTCCTTCGTCCCAGGCACAGTCGCCGCGGACGAGGTCCCAGTCCCACGAACCCATCTTGCCCGCGGCCAGCGCGAGATTGCGACGCTCTTCGCTCTGCTGCAGCTGCCGGTTGGAGCGTTCGAGCTCCGCGGTCCTGTCCGCGACGCGGCGCTCGAGCTCGGCATTGAGCTGCTCGAGCTGCCGCGACTTGCGATAGAGCTCCGCGAAGATCTTCACCTTGGCGCACAGCACCTCCGGGACCACCGGAACCGGAACGTAATCGACCGCCCCCATCTCGTAGCCGCGCAGGCGGTCCACTTCGGTCAGGTGAATGGCGGAGATGAAGATGATCGCAGTTTTGCGGAAGCGCGGATGGTCGCGGATCATCGCCGCGAGCTCGAATCCGTCGAGCTCGGGCATGCAGACGTCCATCAGCACCACCGCGATTTCCGTCTTGAGCAGAAGCTCCAGCGCCTCGCGACCGGACGATGCCTTGATCAGGTTCTCGTCGATGTCATGCAGGATGACTTCGTAGCTCAGCAGCTTCGCCGGCTGGTCGTCGACCAGCAGGATGTTGACCTTTTCGTCGCCGCGCATGTCTTGCTCCGTTCAGCGGTGCAGCCACATACGCAAAGCAGACAGCAGCTGTTCGGTGTTGACGGGTTTCGCGAGATAGTCGGAGGCGCCGGCCTCCAGGCACTTCTCGCGGTCTCCCTTCATCGCCTTCGCGGTCAACGCGATGATCGGCAATCGGCGCAGGCGAGCGTTCTGCCGGATCTTCTCGATCGTCTGATAGCCATCCATTTCCGGCATCATGATGTCCATCAGCACGATCGCGAGATCGGGCGTCGCCTCGATGATCCCGATGGCCTCGCTGCCCGTGGTCGCGGTCAGAACGTTCATTCCCCGCCGCTCGAGCACGCTGCTCAGGGCGAAGATGTTTCGTGCGTCGTCGTCCACCAGCAGCGCGGTGCGGGCGACGAGATCCTCGTCCGAGCTGTTGAGCCGTTCCAGCATGCGCTGCTTTTCGGGCGGCAGGCTGGTGACGACGCGGTGCAGGAACAGCGACGTTTCGTCGAGCAGGCGCTCGGGCGATTCGACGCCTTTGACCACGATGCTGCGCGCCATCGAGTGGATGCGCGCGTCCTCCTCGGCCGACAATTCGCGTCCCGTGAAGACGACGACCGGCAGGTCCGACAAAGCGGGGTCGACCTTCATCTGCTCGAGCACCTCGAAGCCGGACATATCCGGCAGGCGCAGGTCGAGCACCACGCAATCGGCGGCCTGATCGCGCAGCGATTGCAGCGCATCCGCGCCGGTCCCGACGGTGACGATCTCGATGTCGTCATGACCGAGCAGCTCGCGGATGCTCATCTGCTCCGCAGGGTTGTCCTCGACGACGAGGAGCCGCTTGCGGCGCGGATTGGCGTATTCCTTGATGCGGTTGAGCACCGCCCCGATTCCCTCGGCGCGTCACCGGCTTGGTGACGAACGAGAACGCGCCGCGCGCGAGGCCGTGCTGGCGGTCTTCGTCGAGGGTGACGATCTGAACCGGGATGTGCCGGGTGAGAGGATTGAGCTTGAGCTGGCTCAGCACCGTCCAGCCGAGCATGTCCGGCAGGAACACGTCGAGCGAAATCGCGGTCGGCTGGAATTGCTTGGCGAGGTCGATCGCGTCGGCGCCCCGTGTCGCAGCCAGCACCTTGAAGCCGGCGTCGCGCGCGAGGTCGACCATGATCCGGGCATAGACCGGATCATCCTCCACGATCAGCAGGATGTTGTCGCCGGGCTCGATGTGGAGCCGGTCGTCGTCGATGATCTCGATGGGATGATCCTGCATCACCGCGGCCTGGATCGCGATGTGATCGGCGAAGGGGAGGGGACCGCCCTGGCCGACGCGCACCGCGTTCGACGGGCCGACATACTTGGTCGGCAGATAGAGCGTGAAGGTGCTGCCGCGGTTTGGCGTGCTGCGCAGCTGAATCTCGCCGCCGAGGAGCTGGGACAGTTCACGGCTGATCGCGAGGCCGAGGCCGGTGCCGCCGTATTTGCGGCTGGTGCTCGCATCGGCCTGCTGGAAGGCCTCGAAGATGATCTTCTGCTTTTCGAGCGGGATGCCGATGCCGGTGTCCGATACTTCGAATGCGATCACGCCGGGAGCTTGCTGAAGCACGGGATGCTCGGGGTTCCAGCCGTTTCGCGCCGCGATCACGCTCAGCCGCACGCCGCCCTGCTCGGTGAATTTGAAGGCGTTGGAGAGCAGGTTCTTGAGCACCTGTTGCAGCCGCTTGGAGTCGGTGACGATGCTGCGGCCGACGTCCTGGTCGACGTGCACGTCGAAGGAGAGCTGCCGCGTTTCGGCTTCATGGCGGAACGGACGCGCCACCATTTCGAGCACCGACGAGAACAGGATTTCTTCGGGATCGACCGTCACCGTGCCGGACTCGATCTTGGAAAGATCGAGAATGTCGCTGATGAGGTTCAGAAGATCGGTGCCCGCCGAATGGATGGTGCGGGCGAAATCGACCTGCTTGTTGGTGAGGTTGCCGTCGGGGTTCTCGGTGAGCTGCTGGCCGAGAATGAGGATGCTGTTGAGCGGCGTGCGCAGCTCGTGGGACATGTTGGCGAGGAATTCCGACTTGTACTTCGACGTGAGCGCGAGTTCGGTCGCCTTTTCCTCGAGTGCGCGCCGGGCCTGCTCGATCTCCTGGTTCTTGCGCTCCACCTCGACGTTGCGTTCGGCGAGCTGCTGCGCCTTCTGCTCGAGCTGGTCGTTGGTCTGCTGCAGCTCCCGCTGCTGGGTCTGCAGCTCGCCGGCGAGCTGCTGGGATTGCTTGAGTAGCCCTTCCGTCTGCATCGTCGCCTCGATGCTGTTGAGCACGATGCCGACACTGGCGGTGAGCTGTTCGAGGAACGTCATCTGCAATTTGGTGAAGGACGCGACCGACCCCAGCTCGATCACCGCCTTGACCTGGCTCTCGAACAGCACCGGAAGCACGATGATGTTCTGCGGTCTCACTTTGAACAGTGCGGAGCCGATCGGCATGACGTCCGACGGCATCTCGGTGATCAGCAGGCGCCGCTTGTCGGCAGCGGACTGGCCGATCAGCCCTTCGCCGACCGGCACCCGTTGGCGGTGGGGATTCTCGTTGTCGCCGGCATAGGCGGCGAGCAGCTTGAGAGAAGGCGCGGTCTCCTCCGTCTCCATCTGATAGATGGCGCCGAGCTGCGCGTTCACCAGCGGGGTGAGCTCCGAGAGCAGCAGACGACCCACGGCGGTGAGGTCGCGCTGGCCTTGCAGCATGCTGGTGAACTTGGCGAGGTTGGTCTTGAGCCAGTCCTGCTCGGTGTTGTGATCGGTGGTGAGCCGCAGGTTGTCGATCATCGTGTTGATGTTGTCTTTGAGCTCGGCGACCTCGCCGCGCGCATCCACTTTGATCGATCGCGTGAGGTCGCCCTTGGTCACCGCGGTCGCGACCTCGGCGATGGCGCGGACCTGCGTGGTGAGGTTCGCTGCCAGCAGGTTGACGTTGCCGGTGAGGTCCTTCCAGGTGCCCGCCGCGCCGGGCACGTTGGCCTGGCCGCCGAGCCGGCCCTCGACGCCGACCTCGCGGGCGACCGATCGTCACCTGATCGGCGAACGTCGCCAGCGTGTCGGTCATGTTGTTGATGGTCTCGGCGAGCGCTGCGACCTCGCCCTTCGATTTCACGGTGAGGTTCTGCTTGAGATCGCCGTCCGCGACCGCGGTCACGACCTTCACGATGCCGCGCACCTGTTCGGTGAGGTTCGCGGCCATCACGTTGACGGTGTCGGTGAGGTCCTTCCAGGTGCCGGCGACGCCGGACACCTGCGCCTGGCCGCCGAGCTTGCCTTCGGTGCCGACCTCGCGCGCGACGCGCGTCACCTCCGAAGCGAAGGCGTTGAGCTGGTCCACCATGGTGTTGATGGTGTTCTTGAGCTCGAGAATTTCGCCCTTCACGTCGACCGTGATCTTGCGCGACAGGTCGCCGCGCGCCACCGCCGTCGTCACTTCCGCGATGTTACGCACCTGCGTGGTGAGGTTCGCCGCGAGCAGGTTGACGTTGTCGGTGAGGTCCTTCCAGGTGCCGGCGACGCCCGGCACCACGGCCTGGCCGCCGAGGCGTCCGTCGGTGCCGACCTCGCGGGCGACACGGGTCACCTCCGCCGCGAAGGAGCGCAGCTGCTCCACCATCGTGTTGAGCGTTTCCTTGAGCAGCAGGATTTCGCCGCGCACGTCCACCGTGATTTTCTTCGAGAGGTCGCCGCCGGCGATCGCGGTCGCGACCTCGGCGATGTTGCGGACCTGGGCGGTCAGGTTGCTCGCCATGAAGTTGACGTTGTCGGTCAGGTCCTTCCAGGTGCCGGCGACGCCGGGCACCTGCGCCTGGCCGCCGAGCTTGCCTTCGGTGCCGACCTCGCGGGCGACGCGCGTCACCTCCGAAGCGAAGGCGTTGAGCTGGTCCACCATGGTGTTGATGGTGTTCTTGAGCTCCTGGATTTCGCCCTTCACGTCCATGGTGATCTTGCGCGACAGGTCGCCGCGCGCCACCGCCGTCGTCACCTCGGCGATGTTGCGGACCTGCGCGGTCAGGTTGCCGGCCATCGAGTTGACGCTGTCGGTCAGGTCCTTCCAGGTGCCGGCGACGCCCGGCACGTTGGCCTGGCCGCCGAGCCGTCCTTCGGTGCCGACCTCGCGGGCGACGCGGGTCACCTCGCCGGCGAACCGGTTGAGCTGGTCGACCATGGTGTTGAGGGTTTCCTTCAGCTGAAGGATTTCGCCGCGCACGTCGACGGTGATCTTGCGCGACAGGTCGCCGCCGGCGATGGCGGTCGCGACCTCGGCGATGTTGCGGACCTGCGCGGTGAGGTTGCCGGCCATCGAGTTGACGCTGTCGGTCAGGTCCTTCCAGGTGCCGGCGACGCCGGGCACCTCGGCCTGGCCGCCGAGCTTGCCGTCGGTGCCGACCTCGCGGGCGACGCGCGTCACCTCGGCCGCGAAGGCGTTGAGCTGGTCGACCATCGTGTTGATGGTTTCCTTCAGCTGCAGGATTTCGCCGCTGACGTTGACCGTGATCTTTTTCGAAAGGTCGCCCTGCGCCACGGCGGTCGCGACCTCGGCGATGTTGCGCACCTGGGCGGTGAGGTTGCTCGCCATCGAGTTGACGCTGTCGGTCAGGTCCTTCCAGGTGCCGGCGACGCCGCGCACCACGGCCTGGCCGCCGAGCTTGCCGTCGGTGCCGACCTCGCGGGCGACGCGGGTCACTTCCGAGGCGAACGCGTTGAGCTGGTCCACCGTGGTGTTGATGGTTTCCTTGAGCTGAAGGATCTCGCCCTTCACGTCGACCGTGATCTTCTTCGACAGGTCGCCGTTCGCCATCGCGGTCGACACTTCGGCGATGTTGCGGACCTGAGCGGTGAGGTTGCTCGCCATCGAGTTGACGCTGTCGGTCAAGTCCTTCCACGTGCCGGCGACGCCGAGCACGTTGGCCTGGCCGCCCAGCCGTCCTTCGGTGCCGACCTCGCGGGCGACGCGCGTCACTTCGCCGGCGAACACGTTGAGCTGATCGACCATGGTGTTCATGGTCTCTTTGAGCTGCAGGATTTCGCCGCTGACGTTCACCGTGATCTTCTTGGAGAGGTCGCCGCCGGCAATCGCCGTTGCGACTTCGGCGATGTTGCGGACCTGGGCGGTGAGGTTGCTCGCCATGAAGTTGACGTTGTCGGTCAGGTCCTTCCAGGTGCCGGCGACGCCCGACACCTGCGCCTGGCCGCCGAGCTTGCCTTCGGTGCCGACCTCGCGGGCGACGCGGGTCACTTCCGAGGCGAAGGCGTTGAGCTGGTCCACCATCGTGTTGATGGTGTCCTTGAGCTCGAGGATTTCGCCGCGCACGTCGACCGTGATCTTGCGCGACAGGTCGCCGCGCGCGACGGCGGTCGTCACCTGCGCGATGTTGCGCACCTGGTCGGTCAGGTTGCCGCACATCGCATTGACGGAGTCGGTCAGGTCCTTCCACGTCCCGGCGACGCCGGGGACGATGGCCTGGCCGCCGAGCTTGCCTTCGGTGCCGACCTCGCGGGCGACGCGCGTCACCTCCGAGGCGAACGAACGCAGCTGGTCGACCATCGTGTTGATGGCTTCCTTGAGCTGCAGAATCTCGCCGCGCACGTCGACGGTGATCTTCTTGGAAAGGTCGCCATTGGCGACGGCGATGGTGACGTCGGCGATATTGCGAACCTGCGCGGTCAGGTTGCTCGCCATGGAGTTCACGCTCTCGGTGAGCTCCTTCCAGACGCCGGTCACCTCGCGGACCTGGGCCTGGCCGCCGAGCTTTCCTTCGGTGCCGACCTCGCGGGCGACGCGCGTCACCTCGGAGGTGAACACGTTGAGCTGTTTGATCATCGTGTTGACGATGGTCGCGGCCTGAAGGAACTCGCCCTTCAGCGGCCGCCCGTCGACGTCGAGCGCAACCGTCTGCAGGAGGTCGCCCTTGGCGACGGCGGCGATCGCGCGCGTCACCGCCATGGTCGGCCACAACAGGTCGTCGATCAGGGTGTTGACGGAATCCTCCATCTCGCCCCATGCGCCATTCGACAGGCCGAACTTGACGCGCTGCCGGGTCTTCCCTTCGCGCCCGACCTCGTCGCCGACGCGTTCCAGCTGCTGCGCGATCCGCTGATTGGCTGCGGCGATCTCGTTGAAGGCATCGGCGATCTTGCCGGCGATGCCGTCCTGGTCGCCGGCCATCCGCACGGAGAAATCGCCGACCCGCATGGCCTGCAAGGCATGCAGGAGATCGTATTCGAAGGGAGAGGCGCCATTGCCCCGTTTGCCTGGACCCCCGTACCGCTTCAGCCGGTGCGTCGGGACTGTCGGTCCTTACATCGCCGGTTTCGCCGAGCATGATGGCCCTCCGTTAATCGCCGCGGTCGCAGCAATTCGCCGCAGCGCAACACTCCCTGGAACTTTGCTCGGTTGCGAGGATGATTGCGTTCGCCCCAATTCGGCAAACCTTGGCTGACGCCGTCGCACTCCCCGCCCATGCGGTTCCAACTGTATCCAGCCCGCAACGCGCGCGATCGGGAAAGGTTCCCCGTCCCCTCAGGAATTTAGCCGACTGCGTTGCAGTGCAAGGTCGGCGCCGCTACCGCGGATCTCGGGCCGCCGGGATGTGCCAGCGGGCAGCCGAGCCGCCAGAACGTCGGAACGACAAACGTTGGAACGATTCCAGGCCCTCGTTGTTGTATGCGCGTGCCAGATCATCCTTTGGTCGATCCTCTGTATCTGCGCGAACGCGCCGAGGAATTTCGCGCCCGTGCCGAACGGGTGTCGGACGAGGTCTCAAAACGCCTGATGCTCAATCTGGCGGAGAGCTATGAACATCTGGCCCGGCGTGCCGAGGAGGGGGCAAACGCTCCAGGAGGCGCTTGACGGAGGTTGGTCGACCTTCGATCGGGTCGGCGAGTCGGCTCGGCAGATCGGAACTGCCTTCGAGATCGGGAACGCGTCGGACGCTCGCGGCGTGCTGTTTGATCGCGCGCTGTTTGATCAGTTGAGTTTCATGGAGTAGGTGCGGGGCAATCCACATTCCCGACACTCGAATGTGCGATCTTCCCTTTTGGACTCCAGACACGGCACGATCGACTTGATTGTCGCCGCCTCACCACACTGCGGACAAGCGACCCACGTCGCCGTCACCGATGGCATCGTCCGCACGATATTGATCATACCGATCTTTCCTACGTCGCCTTCACGGCTCACGCCCTCGTCGGCGCCGGTGATCCCCTCGATACTGGTTGTGGTGCCAACGCGCCGCAAGTCAATTTTCGATAAATGCGTTACGGGATCCGTCCGCAGGCACAGCACGAATGGGAGAGGGTTCCCATCGACGGTTGCGAAGGCTCCGCAGCGATTTGTGCGGCTCATGACCCTGCACTCTGTTCGATGCGCCCGCGGTTCCGCTCGAATTTCCGCCGACGGATGAAGGGCCTGCGACTTGCCCCCGACAGAGGAGGCCCGTTGCGGCAAAGAAGAAGTGTCAGTGCGATCATGAGCAAAGAAAACGACTACAGACGCCGCGGTGACGATGGCCGCCAACGCGCTGCTCCCACAGCATCACACTGTATTGAAAGCGGTCGCGCAGACCGGAGAGGAACAATAACGTGTCCAATTCAGTTTTCGGTCTGACTATCGCAGAGATAGGAGTCTGATATGCCGTTACTGTTTTGGTATTTTCCACTTATTGTTTTCAGCGGCGCGTATGAGGCATATTGTCGCGACGCAGAAAGCTCGATCGACGCCCCACGAAAAGCGGGTGAAACTCGTATCTCGAAGTAGGGTCCGTTTCTTAACCTGCGTTCCGTTAGAGGTGCGCTGGACTTGCAACTCCATCGGGAAGGCCGAGAGAGGCAAGCGCGGAAAAAAGGTGACTCCGACATTGCTCACCTCGCAGGAGGCGCGGCTTCGGAGCCACCCTATCGGATCATCCCTGTTAGCGTCGGCCCCCCTTATCCACCGCGCGCATGCTGGTTGAACCACTCGATGGTGCGGTTCCACGCCTGCTCGGCTGAGGCCTTGTTGTAGCGTTCCGGCGTCGCGTCGTTGAAGAAGCCGTGGACCGAATTCGGGTAGATATGGCCCTCGTAGCGGATGTTGTTCTTCTTGAGCTCGGCTTCTTGCGCGGGATAGGCCTCCGCCAGGTTCTTGTCGAGGGCGCCGTGGTGGATGAGGATCGCCGCCTTGATCTTCGGCACGTCTTCCGGCTTCGGCGCGCCACCATAGAACGGGGCAGCCGCCGCGAGCTCGCCGCCCAGCAAAACGGCCAGCGTGTTGGACATGGTGCCGCCGTAGCAAAAGCCGGTCGCGGCAATTTTTCCCGTACTGTCCGGGCGCGATTTCAGCCATCGCGCTGAGGCCACCAAATCCTCGACGCGCTTGGCCGGGTCGATCTTGGCAAACAGCTGGCCGCCCTTGTAGTCGTCGCCGGGATAACCGCCGACCGAGGTGAGCACGTCCGGCGCGAATGCCATGAAATTCTCGAGCGCGAAGCGCCGCGCAACGTCCTCGGTGTGCGGATTGAGCCCGCGATTCTCGTGGATGACGATGACCCCGGGCAGCTTCGACGCCGTCTCGCTGCGGGTATCCTGGCTGAACGGCCGGACGAAATAACCGCGGATGTACCCGTTGCCGTTCGGTGACGGCAGGGTCTCGTAGCTCGCCTTGATGCGCTCGTCGTCCTTGCGGACCTGCTGCCCCAAGGCGTAGTTCGGCATCAGCGCCTCGACGATCGCCGTGGCCGTGAGACCGGCAACGGCAAACCGTTCGACCCCGGCGAAAAAGTCACGGCGACTGATGTCGCCATGGATATATCGCGTGTACAAATCCACCGCTTCCGCGGGAATCTTCTTCCTCTGTTCCATAGAGACCTCCCTGTGGATCATCGAGCGTACCATCAGTCGTTCGACTTCCAAAGCCTATGCCGCGGGGGTGTCGTGGGGTCCGCCGGACGCGGCCTGTCGGATGGCTCTATCGCCCGGCGTCCGCCGAGGTGCTGCGTCGCCGGGAGTTCGCTTCCATCAGGATTTCGTCTATAACCCCGTCAAATATAGGCCTGACGGGAGGATCTTGATGCGCGTTGCACGTGGAGTTCTGGCCGCGCTGCCGCTCGCTGCGGTCATGAGTGCGACCGCGCTGGGCGCCTCCATCGTCGGCACTGTCACCGGACCGGACGGCAAGCCCTTCATGGGCGCCTTCGTGGCGGCCGAAAACCCGAAGAGCCGCATGACGGTGCACGTGCTCTCCGATGCGCAGGGGCGCTATCGCTTCGACAACCTGCCGGGCGCGACCTACACGGTTCGCTCCGAGACGATCGGATACAAGAGCGACCCGCGCGGAAGCATCGCGCTCACCGCCGACGCGACGGCTTCGCTCGACCTTGCGCTACAGAAAACCCCCGTGCGCTGGAGCGACCTGTCGACTTATCAGGGCCGCCAGCTGCTGCCCAAGACGGCGAGCCACGACCTGAGCTACAAGGACTCGTTCTTCACCACCTGCTTCCAGTCCTGCCATTCGTTCCAGAAACGGATGGCGACGCAGTCGCTCGATCTCGACGGCTGGCGCGCGCGTGTGCGCTACATGAGCGACGTGATGCTGGAAGGCCGCCGCCTGAACGACGCTGGGGTCGAGGACTTCGCATCCTATCTCGACACGTTGTTCGGCAAGCTCTCGCCGAAGCCCGGCTCGCCGGAAGAACTGCCGCAATACAAATCGCTGGTGCGCCCCGCAAGCGCGGCCGCGACCAACATCGTTTACGTCGAGTACGACTTCGCGGCGGACGACGGCATGGGCCCGTGGAGCGCCGTCGAGGACAAGGACGGCAAGTTCTGGATTCCCTATTACGGACGCGGCAACAAGGTGGTGCGGCTCGATCCGGACACCGGCGAGCAGACGCCGTTTCCGCTGCCGTTCTCCGAACATGCCGCAGCCGGCATCCATTCGGTGATTCCCTCGGCCGACGGGACGATATGGTTTACCGAGGTTGCGGCCGGTCGCATCGGCCAGCTTGACCCGAGCACCGGGAAGGTGACGGAGCACCAGAACCCGCCGCTGCCGAACGGGCGGCGCACCACGGCGCATACGGTCCGGGTCGACGAGGCCGGGCGCGTCTGGGCGAGCGGCGGCCCGGCGATCTCGATGTTCGATCCGAAATACGAGCGGTTCACGCATTACGACCTCGGGGGCACCTACGGCAACGAGGTCGGGCAGAACGGCGACCAGTGGTTCACCTCGTTCGTCGAGGACGGACCGATCGCGCGGGTCACCAAGGACGGCGTGCTGTCGAAATTCTATCCGCCGACCAAGGGCAAGCCGCAGCGCCTGCAAGTCGATGCCGACGGCACCGTGTGGTTCACCGAGCGGCGCGGCGGCAAGATCGGGCACTTCGATCCCAAGACCGAGACCTTCAAGGAGTATCCGCTACCGGGGCCGGAGCCGAGCCCCTATGCGATCGGGATCGATCGCAATCACATGATCTGGTACTCCTCGCACGAGCAGGACACCCTCGGGCGGCTCGATCCGCGCACCGGCGAGGTGGCGGAGTATCCCTATCCGCATTCGGAAATCTCGATGCGGGAGTTCTTCGTCGATTCCAAGGGCCGCATGTGGTACGCGAGCTCGGTCAACAATAAGATCGGCTACTTTTATTTGAACGACGCCGCGGAGCGGAAATCGCAATAGCGGCGATCCGTTGCAGGCGCGTCCAGATGTCGACCGTCAGCGCCTTGTAGACGGGAAGATATCAGTCGAGGCTGACGCCGCTGGCCTTTATGATCTCGGCCCATTGCGCGATCTCACCGACAAGAAACCTTTTGAGAAAGTCGGGCGAGCGGCGATCGGCCGCCACGACAGTGACGCCGGCGTTCCTCAGCCTGTTCTGCGTCTCCTGCGTGTTCAGGGTTTCGGCAGTGGCATGGAGGAGGCGTTGCGTGGTGCCTGCCGATGTACCCTTCGGCAGAAAAAAGCCGCTCCAGAAATAACTGTCGAAATTGGTCAGGCCTTGCTCGTGGGCACTCGCGAGGTTCGGAAACAGCTGCGAACGCTCGCGCGACAAGATTGCAACGGCTTTTACCGTCCCGCCCTCGAGCGGCGCCATCGCCGCCGCCCCCAGCGCGCAGAAATAGTCGATTCGCCCCGCCAGCAGGTCCTGCATGGCCTGCGCCGATCCGCGATACGGGATATGCGTCGCGTCGATACCCATGGCGGCGTTCATCCGCGCACAGGTCAGATGCGACCCGGACCCGACTCCGGCCGAGCCATACTGCATCTTGCCCTGATTGGCTTTGGCGTAGCTGATGAATTGCGGCAGCGTCTTCGCCGGAAGATCGTTGCGTGCAATCAGCAGGATCGGCTGTTCGATGACCAGTCCGACCGGAACGAAGTCGGTGGCGGCCTGGTACGGCAACTTCTTGTAAAGCGACTGATTCATCGCAAACGTGTCGACGCTCCCGAGGACGAACTGGTATCCGTCGGGTGCTGCATTCGCCACGCGCGCTGTTCCGGTCATGCCCCCGGCACCACCGACGTTTTCGACCACGACCTGTTGGCCCAGGACCTCGGAAAGGCGCGCAGCCAGGATGCGCCCGACCGTATCGGAGGCGCTCCCGGCGGCGAAGGGTACGACCATCGTCACCGGCCGGCTCGGCCAGTTTTGTGCGACCGCTGGAAAAGTCGCGAGCATCACCGCGGCAATCGCGAAATATCGTCCGAGGGTGTTGCGTGGCATTGTTCGGTTCCTCGCGGCAAAGACCGGTTCACCGGGCAATAATGGTGCCAAGCGGCCGCGCGGAGATGCAACCTGCGTCCTTGCGGCCGATCAGCCGCCGTCGCCGTTCGGGCGGCCGACATAGCGTTGCAGTCCGAGCGGCACCTTCCAAGCTGCGCGATTGGCATCGAGCAGCGGTGCCGTGAGGTCGGCGATCCGGGCAGCGAGCTCGCCGGCATCACGACGGAAAGCCGGCGCGAGTTCGGCCGCTTCGGCGGCCAATTTCGCCTCGTCCACGGTGACAAGCTTGCCTTCGCGGACCACGGGACGCCCACCCACGAACACGGTCTCCACCGCGCGGCCAGATTCGGCATAGACGATCTGGCGCGCGGCACTGTTGAACGGCACGAATGCAGGTTCGTTGAGATCGAGGATGACAAGATCCGCCGCCATGCCGGGCTTGAGCGCGCCGACCTTGTCGCCGAGCCGCAGTGCGCGCGCGCCGGATATGGTAGCGGCCTTGAGTGCATAACCGGCATTGATCGGGCCTGGATCCGGGTCGGTCACCGCCGGCAGCAGGCATAGCATCCGCATGGCGGTGAAGATGTTCTGGCTCTCGGCGCAGCTGCAGTTGTCGCAGCCCAGCGCGACGTCGACGCCCGCGCGATGAAGATCGAGAATCGGAGCGACTCCGCTCTTGAGCTTGAGATTGCTGATCGGGTTGTGGACGACGCGCGCACCGGCGTCTGCGATCTGTGCGATATGGCGCGGAGACAGCCAGACGCCGTGAACGATGCCCAGCCGGTCGTTCATCAGCCCCGCGCGCGCGAGCTTGTCGATGAGCGAGCCGGACGTATTGAGCGCCGCCGCAGCGGCCTGCACGCGCGTCTCGTAGACATGGGTCAGGACCGGCAGGCCGTGCTCGCGAGACAGGGCGGCGATCCCCTCGAGCAGCTCGTCAGAGCACCGCTGCGGACCGGAAGGAGCCAGCGCCCATGTCTGGAGCTCGCTCGGCACCTTCCCCAACCGCCTGATCTGACCGGCAACGAACGCAAGTTCGTCGCGGGCACTGCGGTCCGCTCCCGCGAGGCGCTTTTGGATCGGCTCCGGAAGGTTCTTCGCAAAGAACGGCGCAATGTCGAGTGCACCGCGATCCCTGGCGGCAACCGCGAACACGACACGGATGCCGGCCTCGGCGTAGGCCGACAGCACGGTGTCGACATACGCTTCCTCCTGCGGCTCGACGGTGAGGAAATCCTGGATCGTCGTGATCCCGTTGCGCAGCGACTCCGCGGCACCAATGAGCGTGCGAACCCGTACTTCCTCGTGAGATCGCCGGCCGAAGCCCTTCGGGGTCGAATGCATCATCCAGACGTCGAAGGGCAATTCTTCGAACAGCCCCTTCGCCATCACGTCGTGCGAATGGTAGTGCGCGTTGACGAACCCCGGGATGACGAGCTTGCCCGCAGCATCGAGGACTTCGACCCCGTCGTCGGGCTCGATGCGAGGGGCGATGCGCTCGATGATCTCCTGGTTGATCAGAAGATCGGCGGCCCCGGGCTGATGGATGTCGCCGTCATGGTCATAGATGCGGCCCCCGCGGATCAGATAGCGCGTGGCCCCGGTCTTTCCCGTCATCGTGGTTCCTGTTCGGCGATCCGCGCTCACGAGCGGCAGCCCGCGACACGCGTGTTTGCGTCCGGTGCGATTTCGTCGAGGCGGTGAGGTGAACTTCGATCAGAACGGGCGTGCCGAACATCTGGCTCGCCAACGAGCCGTTGTTATCGACGTATTGGGCGGGCGGCAGTTGCGGCAGTTGCGAAGCCGCCGGAAACGCTCTCGCGAACGAGATCACCTTGTTCGGAAACCGTGCGTGGAAAGCGTCGTTCATTCCGCCGTCGAGTCCGGTGTAGACCGTCGCCACCGGCATGTCCTCTTCGATCAACCGCGCGTACTCGGCCTCATCGGCGCGTTGTTTCTCCTGCACCGCCCGGGCAACCTTCGGATTCACCACGAAAGGAGGGCACGGGCCGGTCGGGTTGAAGGTGAAAGGCGATGGCGAGTTCGGGGGAGCATGTGCATCGAACACATAGCGGCGATTGCACACGTCCACCTTGGGTTCGAGATGTGTCGTCTCGAAATGATCGTGGCCGACCTTGATCATTTGCCAGAACGCCATGTGCGGATTGGTCCGGTGCCGCGCCAGGTTCGCCGGCGTCAGGCGGAACGGATAGGCCTGGATCTGGAAAGACGTGCGCCCGCCGGTGAACGAATCGCGCGCCAGCGAGTAGATCTCGCCCACTTGTTCGTCGGTCATGGCGTAGCAGCCGCTCGAGGAGCAGTCGCCATGGATCATGAGGAAACTGCCGTCGCGGCCATTCGCCTTGTCGAAGACATTCGGAAATCCGGTGTTGATCGCCAGGTAGTAGCTTGAGTTCGGATTCATCAGTTCCGGCGTGATGGTATAGAACCCTTCCGGAGTTTGGCGGTCGCCCTCGCGCTCCTTCGGTCCGATATCGCCCGACCACCGGCAGATCGGATAGGTCTTGAGCAACTGGAAGCGGCCCGTGCTGTCCTGCTTCCAGACCTCGAGCTCGGCCTCTTCCTTGAAAATCCGCACGAGGACCGGTGAGAGCTTCGGCATTTTCTTCTGCTTGATGAGCGCGAGCAGATCGCGCGGCAACTCTTTCGTCGCCTTGGCCGGCAACGGAGGGGTAAGATTTGGAGGCGTGGCAGGGGTGGCCGTTTGGCCAAGGCACTGGACCGGCGCCAATGCCGCGGCACAAGCCACCGTCAGCATGAGCGCACTCGCCACCGTCGCGCGGATTATTGCCATACCCCCGAATCCCCGACCCGTGGAATCTGTTCCTATCTCGCTATCCGCAACAGGTGGCATTCGTATGGCAAAAGACGAGCGGCCCACGTAGGTTTCACTCGACAACGATGGACCGACCGGTGCGGCCATTTCCCGGTGGCGCCGGTCCGATCCAAAAAACGGCGCAGGAGGAAAGCCATGGCGGTCACAAGTTCTCGTCGCGATTTGCTGCATTTTGGATGGGGTTCAGCGGCCGCGCTCGGCGTTTCGGCGCTTGCCCCGGCCGGTACACTCGGCCCGGTGCAGGCGCTTGCCCAGGGAGCGCCTGCGGGCAGTGCGTCCGCGGAGGATTACTTCTACCGCGAGGACTGGTTCGGCGAGCCGTGGCGCAAGCCCGAAACCGTCGTCCTGATCCACGGCAACGAGGAATCGAGTCTCGTCTGGTACGCGTGGATGCCGCGTATGGGAGCGGAGTTTCGGGTGCTGCGGCCGGACCTGCCCGGGTTGGGTCGGTCTCGGATTCCTGCAGGGTTCGAGTGGTCGCTGCCCAGTCTTGCCGCCTTCATCGCGCGTGTCATGGACAAGGCGGGCGCCGAGTCCGCGCACATCATCGGCGCCAAGGCCGGCGGCGCGATTGCAATGCAGTTTGCCGCGGATTACCCGGCGCGCACCCGCACGCTTTCGGTCGTCCACGTGCCGGTGGTGACGACCACTGCGGCCGCTCGTTTCACCGCTCTCAAACCCAAGGAGCAGCAAGCCAGGCTTGGCTCGGGGGCCTCGAAAGAGATGGTCGAATATTGGGAGCACATGTTTTCGACGGCGTCGGAAATCACGTCCAAAGGTCTGCTCACGGCAGTTTACGGCTCAGACTTCGTTAGAGACGGTGTCGTGCAGCGCATCAAAGCGCCTACCTTGCTGATGACGGCAGATCGCGGCCAGGCGCAATCGGTCGAGAAGGCGCGGCAGTACCAGACGCTCATTCCCAATTCGCAGGTGGTGGTCCTGCGCAGCGATGCCTACCATATTGCCGCCACGAACCCCGACGAGTGCGTCGCCAACGTCCTCGCCTTCATCAAGGACGCGCGACGCAGGGCTTGAGCCGCCGCTACTCGGGGTCCTCGACGACCGTCACCCCGTACGGATCGATTCCGACGCCCGTCACCTGCGCCGCGACGCTGTGCGTGCGCAGGTCGATGACATAGACCATGCCCGTCGCGCGCGTGGTCGATGCCGCAAGCGTATCATCTCCGCCCGTCACGACGGCGTAGCGTCCGTTTCGCGTCACCGCCACGATCTTCGGCCGCGCCGGGGCGCCGTCCGGACGATCGAGGCCGATCCGCGCGACTTCGGCACCGGCTTGCCCTGCCAGCGCCGCGCGCACGTCGATCACGGATACGGTGTTGGTGCGGAAGTTCGCGACCAGCACGCGGCCCTCGGGCGTCCAGGCGACCGAGAACGGTCGCGTCGGCTGGTCCGGCCGGTCGGCCCCGACCAGGACACGGGCGGCCTCGGCGCCCGGCAGGCCCTGGCGTGCGCGGTCGACATCGATGAGCGAGATGGTGTTGCCGTCGATGCCGGCGATGTTGTTCTGCCGCGACGTCACCGCAACGAGCTTGCCGTCCGGGCTCGCCGCGATGCCGAACGGTCCGGCCTGGATCGGAACACGCGGCGCGACCTCGACGACGGACGCGCCCGCGAGCGCCTTGTCGAGGTCCATGATGGAAACGTCGTGGGTGCCGCCGTTGCCCGACACGAGGTAGCGCTTGCCATCGCCGGCACGCCCGATGGCGATGAACTGCGGGTTCGGCCAGCAGCCGAAGCTGCGCGACGGCCCCTGGAACGCATAGGTCGTGGCCGGCGGTGTCGGCGATTTGAACGGCACCGGAAATGCCGCGCAATCCGGATTGAGCTGGCGGGTGCCAGGGCCGGTCAGCGCCATCTCGATCTGGCCGACGAGGCCGCCGCTCGCAATGTCGATGATGCTGATGCGGTTCGAGCCGTCGACCGCGAGCCAGCCCTCGGAGCTGCTGGTGATGAGCCGATCGCCGAGCGCAATAAGGCCGACGCCGCCGAACCAGCCGGCGTCGACGACCTTTTCCACCGCCTTGTCGGTATCGTCGAACTCGCGGCGCAGCATCTTGTCGACCGTCATGATCGAAATGTTGGCGCGCCCGCCGTGCTGCAGGAATTCGGCATTCACGATCGAGCCATGGTGGTTCATCACATAGGCGGTGCGCTGGTCGGCGGACAGAACGATGTTGGCGGGATCGCCGAGGAGCGCGCCATCGAGCCGCCGCGGACCGACCAGAGAGCGGCTGACGATCGCATTCGGCGTGTTGTTGTTTTCAGGCCGCAGCGCCGCCTCGAGATCGATCGCATAAATGCGCGGATCGCGCCGCCCCGCCACGAGCAGGTAGGATTTGGCGAACGCTGCCTCGGTAGCGATCAGCGTAAGCGCGATGGCGCCGCAGAGCAGCGCCTCGAGCCACCTTTCGCGCGTCGCAGTCATCACTCTGCCAACCCTACCGGCTTGCTAAACTCGGAGGTGCCCCCTTCGCTCGACGTGCCCGTCGCCGTGAAGGAGTGAGGTACGGCCGAGTGCAGCGTCACCGGGATGGTCAGCGAGAAGGTCGCGCGTCCGCCGGCATCGGAAGCAACCGAGGTATCGGCGAGGAATATCTCGCCCTCCGAGCCGCCGGCTTGGCGGTTTGCGAACACCTCGACCGAGTAGCGCGAATTCGGCGCGCCCTGTATATGCCCCTCGACGAGAACCGCGCCGCCGCGCCGCTGCACGCGTTCGATGACGGGCGGCGCGATGCCGCCATTCGGTGCCGGCTGGCAGTCGGGCGCGCCGTCCGGACAAATTCTGGCGAGGCTTTCCGGCTTTACGACGACGCCGATGCCACGCGGGCCCACGTAGCGAGCGTGCTCGGGTCCCGGTGTGCCGAGCACGATGCCGCCGCGCCGCAGATCGGGATCGCAGCTGCCGCCGGTGAAGCAGCGGGCGATGTCCTGGCCGTTGTCGTAGATCGCGTTCTTCGACAGCCTCACCATCGTGCCGCTCGCAGTCGGTCGCACCGCGATGCCGACCTTGTTTCGGAAGATGGTGTTGCTGTCGATGATGTTGTCGTGGCCGGTGAGCGAGAGGCCGAGCGTGTTGTCGGTGAACACGTTGTGGCCGAGATAGTTGCGATTGCCGCGATTGAGCTGCACGCCGTCGGAATAGCCCTCGAACCGGTTGCCGGTGAGCACGTTGTCGTTGCCCTCGAGGATCTCGATCCCCTGCGAGGGCTCCGGATTGGCGGATGTCGAGCGGAAAACGTTGTCGGCGATCAGGTTGAAGGCGGCGCCGCGGGTGAGCTCCGCGCCGTCGCCATTGTCGAGAAACTCGTTGCGCAGCACCTTGTTGTGCACGGTCGTGGCGGCGGTCGAGCCGCCATTGCCGTCGTCACCGGTGATGAGCACGCCGGCGCCGCCGCGATTGGCAACGATGCGATTGTCGTGGACGACGTTGCCGCTCGAGCGATGAACGAGGATGCCGATGCAGAAATTGCGGATGTCGAGCCCTGAAATGTCGACGCCGCCGGTATCGATGAGCGCGAGCCCCGGATCGGTGAGCGTGCGCACATTGGCGCCGAACTGCCCCGGCACCGCGCCCGGACAGGTCTGCAGGCCTTTGTCCTCGATGTAGCCCGTGCCGTCGAGAATGATGAATTCGCCGGTTTTCTTCCACGCCGCGCCTTCGATGCGCACCGGGCCCTTGATCGGCGGCAACGGCGCGTTGGGCTTGATCACATAGGGTGCGCTACCCACCGGATCGATCTCGATGCGATAGCGCCCCGGCGCGCGGTTGCTCGCTTCGATCGCAAAGCGCAGCGAACCGTCATTGCCGTCGTCGGTGTAACGGGTGACGCGCAGCACTTCGGATGAGGCCGGCGCAGCGTTCTGCGCGGACGCAGCGCAGGGCAGGGCGGCCAACAGCACGGCGTGAACGATGCGTGCGTAAGTCAATTCATCCTCCCGGGCTTTTCTCTTCCCGTCAGCATATCGGAGCCCGGGTCTTACATCGAGGTCGCAGTGCTGGATGGGATCCGTTCAAGGCAGCGCCGGCTCGAAGCCACGCGCCTTGAACAGCTCGACCGCAGCCGGTGATACGAGCGTGCTCAAAAGGGCGCGAGCGGCATCGGGTTCCTTTGCTTCGGCGCCGATGCTGGCAGTGAAGACGACGTAGCTCTGCAAGTCCGGCGGGCAGCCAGCCGGCGAGCTCGACGCCGGGTGCGTCGAGGATGGGTGAGATGCCGATGACGACGAGATCCGCCTCGCCGCGCGCGAGCGCTTCGAGGGCACCGCCTGAAGGGTAGGGCCGCATCTTCGGCGTCATGGTCTCGGCAATTCCGAGCCGCGCCAGCATGTTCCGGACCTGCCCGCCGGTTGTTCCGCCGTCGGCGTATCCGATTGTCCTTGCTGCGAGGAGGGTTTGCCGAAACTCGTCAGCCGTGCCGATGTCGGGCTTCGGCGCGCCCCGGCGTATGGCGACGCCAAGGCCAGTGCGGGCGAGTTCGACACGCGATCCAGCGGCGAGCTTGCCGCGCCGCATCAAGTCGTCCGCCACGTCCGGCGGTAGGATCGCGACGTCGAAGGGGTCGCCGGCTTCGATCCGGCGTTTGAGATCGGTGGAAAATTCGTAGTGGACCACAAGCCGGTGGCCGGTCGTGCGTTCGAAATCGGGGGTAAGCTCACGCAAAACGCCCCGCGGCGCCGCGCTGCTGAAAACCTTGATCTCGGCGCACTACGCCGGGCTGTTCGCTGGCGTCAGTGCTACGAGCAATAATCGCGGCCGCTGCTACCGCCGTCGAAGCTTGGATGCGCTTCCACATTCCGAGTGCCCGAATGGCGCGCATACTCATCGCATTTGCTCCGCCTTGATGCCGTGCCGCGCCCCGATGAATCCGCGCGTCTCTTCGATGACGGTTCGCGCCCATGCGGCGCCCCCAATACTGGTGCCGGCCGGCTGCGGGACCTCGACGCTCAGCGGCACATCGCCAGGCACGACCTCCAGCAAATCCGCAAGCGGAAGCATTCCCCGTCCGGGCAAGCGTCGCTCGCCGACGCCGATGCGTTTCGCCAGCGTCAGATCGGGCTCTCCGGGAGCCAGCACGCCGTCCGAAAATTGAATGTAGGGGAGGAGACGAAGATCGAGATTGCGCAGGTCGTCCGGCGTCCCGCCGCCCCGCGCAAGATGCAGCGGATCGACACAGATCGCGGCATTCGGCTGACGGCTCTCGGTGACCAACTGGAACGCTTGTGCAAGCGTCGCGAGGTCGCGTTGCGGCACGAATTCGAGGCTTGCGGCGAGGCCGAACCGACGCGCGCGCTCGCAGAATCCGGCGAAATTGTCGAGCAAGCGCGGCCAGTGGGGATCGGCGCCCTGCACCAGCGCAAAGCCGGCGCCGAACTCCACGCCGAGCGCGAGCGCCGGTACGAAATCGTCGAGCCGCGTCGCCGGCGTCAGATAGAATGTGTAGATGTCGAGCACCCGGAGATTTGCGTCTGCGAGCGTCCGCTTCATCTGCCGGATCAGCGGCGCGTCGCCCACCACCGGGTGGTAGGGGAGCGCGGGCGAGGGATAGAGGCGCAGGCCCAGGCCGTCATAGCCCGCGTCGCGCGCGGCCTCGATGAGATCGAGCGGAGGAGCGTCCATCAGCGTTGTCGGAGCGAGAAAGAGGGGCTGCAATCCGGTCCTCGAAGCGGCTATGCGTGGCGTGCTGTTCGGAGGCTCGACATGCGGCGCGCCTCGCATCCTCGCATCGTTTGTCACGATCCTATAGAGTGGCGGGGTCGCTGACCACTCGCCGATCGGCCGGAGCCCGACAAAGCACCATGGACTATCGCACGCTCGGGACATCCGGGCTTCTGGTTTCGGCGGTCGGGCTCGGATGCAACAATTTCGGCATCCGCTGCGACCTCGAACAGACCCGCGCCGTCGTCAACAAGGCGCTCGACCTCGGCATCACGCTGTTCGATACGGCCGACAGCTACGGCCGCCGCGGCGGATCGGAAACGCTGCTCGGCCAAATCCTCGGGTCCCGGCGGAAGGAGGTCGTCCTCGCCACCAAGTTCGGCACGGCGATGGATGACGAGGGCACGCTCAAGGGCGCATCCCGCCGCTACATCATGACGGCGGTCGAGGCGAGCCTGCGCCGCCTGCAGACCGATTGGATCGACCTCTATCAACTGCACCATCCCGATCCGACGGTACCGATCGAAGAGACGTTGCGCGCGCTCGACGATCTGGTCCGGCAGGGCAAGGTCCGCCATATCGGCAGCTCCAACTTCTCCGGCCGGCAGTTGATCGAGGCCGACGAGACCGCGCGTCGCGCCGATCTGCATCGGTTCGTCTCCGCGCAGAACGAATACAGCATCCTGCGCCGCGCCGTGGAGCAGGATGCGATACCGGCGATGGTCGCCTGCGGTGTCGGCCTGCTGCCCTATTTCCCGTTGGCCAGCGGGTTGCTGACCGGCAAATACCGGCGCGAGGACATCCCGCCGGGAACGCGCCTCGCGACGCCCCGGCCGCATGAATCGGCCTTTCTGGCTGCGGCCAACTGGACGCTGATCGAGGCGCTCGATCGGTATTGCCGGGAGCGCGGCCGTTCGCTCCTCGAGTTGGCGGTCTCGTGGCTGCTGTCGAAGCCGGTGGTCGCCAGCGTCATCGCGGGTGCCACCAAGCCGGAGCAATTGGAGGCGAACGCGTCGGCGGCACGATGGCGCCTGACCGCCGATGAACTCACCGACATCGAGCGGCTCTGCACGCTCGCCGAGGCGACTGCATGAGCGTGCGGTGAGGCGGTGCATCATTCCGGCTTGGCGCCGGAGAACCTGACGACTTTCCCCCACTTCTCCGTTTCCTCGGCGATGAGCCTTCCGAAGTCGGCCGGCGAGCCGATCAGCGCCGTGCCGCCGAGGTCTGCGATCCGCGCCTTGAGGGCGGGATCGGCGAGGGCGGCGTTGATGTCGCCGTTGAGCCGTTCGATGACGTCGGCGGGCGTACCCTTCGGTGCGCCCATGCCCCACCAGCCCGTGGCTTCGTAGCCCGGGACGGTGTCGTTCACGGTCGGGAGATCAGGCAGCAGCTCGAGCTGCGCCGCCGTCGTTACCGCAATGGCGCGCAGCCGGCCGGTCCGGATGTGCTCGATCGAGGCGGGCGTCGTGCCGAAGTAAACCTGCACCTGGCCGCCGAGAAGATCGGCAAGCGCCGGCGCGGCACCGCGATAGGTCACCGTCACCATCTCGGTGCCGGTCATCATTTTGAACAGCTCGCCGGCGACATGGGGCAGGGTGCCGTTGCCGGCCGAGGCCATGTTGATCTTACCGGGATTGGCCTTCGCATAGGCGATGAACTCGGCAATCGTCTTGGCCGGAACCGACGGATGCAACAGGACGACGAAGGGAAGCCTGACGATGCTCGCGACCGGTGCGATGTCGCGAATGAAGTTGAAATTGAGCCGATCATAGAGCGTCGCGTTGACCGCCGACGTCGTGTCGAACGCGAGCAGCGTGTATCCGTCCGGCGCCGCGCGGACCACCGATTCGGTACCGATGTTACCGCCGGCGCCGGGCCGATTGTCGATGATGAACGGCTGGCCGCTGCGCTCCGACAGCCATTGGCCGATGAGGCGCGCCAGGAGGTCGGTCGCACCGCCCGCCGGGAACGGCACCACGAGCCGCACCGGGCCGCGTCGGGTAGGCCTCGGCGCGGGCGCCCCGCAAGGGGAGCGCCAGCGCAATCGCACCCGGTGCCGCGCGCAGCAGGTCGCGGCGGGAAGGCTGTGGGCGGGAAGGTTTGCGGTGTGGATTCATGGCGCGCTCCCGGCGGAATCAAAGTGCGCCGTGTGGTCGAGCCGCTATTTCGCAGTCACGGCCCGGTAGGCCGCTTCGACGTTGGTCGGGAAACGATCCTGGCTGCCCCAGCTCGCATACTCGGGCATCTTCACTTCCTTCTTGATGTCGTCGAGCGATTTGCCCGCCTTCACCATGGCGCCGACCCGCTCGAGCAGCAGCGCATAGTACTTTTCGCCGTCGTCGAAGATCTTCACGGTGCCGGGCGTGCCGTGCCCCGGAACCACGTGCTCGGGATTGAGCGCCTTCATCATCTTGCCGGCGGCGAGGATGTCCGGAATGCTGACGAAGGGACGCAGGATGTTGACCTGGTTGACCACGAAAGCGGACGCCGAGAACAGCACGCGCTCATTGGGCAGCCACACGGCGGTGTCGGCTTCGCTGTGTACGCCCTTGAGATAGATCAGCTCGAGGGTCTTGCCCGCCGAGATTGATGGTCATCCTGTCCTGGTACTCGATGTTCGGCGGCGACGAACCGGTAGCCTTCGAGGGCCGCCCTGAACTCCGGCGACGTCGCGGCGAGCCGCTGGATGCGATCCGGCGCGTTGCTTCTCGGCGGCGCGCATCGAGTCGCCCGCTCCCGCGGCGGCGACGACGACCGCGGGCGGCGAGAACATGAAGTTGCCGGTCGTGTGATCGGCATGCGGCTCGGTGTCGATGACGAAACGCACCGGCATCGAGGTGAGATTGCGGACCGTCGCCCAGATGTTGCGCGACTCGTACGGGTTCTGTCCGGTGTCGATCACGATGACACCTTCCTGGGTGAGGATGATGCCGCTGTTCGACTCGAAGCCCCTTCCGGTGTGGACATAGACGCCATCGGCGAGCTTCTTGACCTGCGGACCGAGATCCTGGGCGGTCGCGGCGCCGATGAACGATGACACGAGGCGACCATCGCCAATGCGCCAGCCGTCCTTGTTCTCATGACTTCCTCCCGTTTGAAAACGGCGAACCCCGTTTTCGATGCCGCAGCGTATGCCTTCGGGCCCCGCGACGCAATGCTGCGTCTTGCCTTCCCGAAAAGCGGCCGGCCTGTCGCGCCAGGGCCGATAGAAAGCTCACACGCTGCGGCGCAGTAATGCTCCTTTTTCCGAAGCGGAGGGCGCCAGCGCCCGTCGGCACGCTGGCGATTCATGCGAAAACCGGTTAAATTGACGAACATTTTCGAGCCAAGCCGAAGCTCAAATCGAAAATTCGGAATCTCGGGAGGCAAACATGGATTCCAATGGATCCGGCCGGCGGCAGTTCCTGAAGCAGGCAGCTGCACTCGCTGGTGTGGCCGCGGGAGCAGGGGCAGGCACTGCCAAGGCCGAAGCTCCGGCCAAAGACGCCACCAATGGCGCACATGTCCATCTCAATCCCTCGCGCCGCGGCGCGAGAATGAGCGTCGATCACATCACCTATTACACGCCGCTGCAGGATTACGCGGGGATCATCACGCCGGCTCAGCTGCACTTCGTGCAGTACCATGCGTCCCACTTCCCCGAGATCGATGCGGCGAAACATCGGCTCACGATCCATGGCCTGGTGGATCGTCCATTGAGCTTCTCCATGGACGATCTCAAGAGCCTGCCGTCGGTCTCCCGGATTCATTTCCTGGAATGCCATGGCAACAGCTCCCCCATGATCCACGGCCAGGGCAATGCGAACATGGGGTTGCCGGTCCAGTTCATTCACGGGATGACGAGTTGCAGCGAGTGGACCGGCGTGCCGTTGTCCGTCCTGCTGAACGAGGTCGGGGTCAAACCGGAAGGGACGTGGCTGGTTTCCGAGGGCGACGACCCCGGCAAATTCTCGCACACTATGCCGATCGCAAAGGCGATGGAGGATGTGCTCGTCGCTTACGGCCAGAACGGCGAGCCGCTCCGGGTCGAGCAGGGTTACCCGATCCGGCTGCTTGTTCCCGGCTGGGAGGCTCCGTTCAGCGTCAAGTACCTGAAGCACATCAAGGTGGTGGACCAGCCCTATCACACCTGGAATGAGAGCATGAATCATTCCATGGTGAGGCCCGACGTCGGCTTGAAAGCGCGCTGGTACCATTTCCAGTTCGGGCCGAAATCGGTGATCACGCGGCCTTCAGCCGGGCTGAAGATACCGGCCAAGGGATATGTCCAGATCACCGGGCTCGCATGGTCGGGCGGCGGCGTGATCAAGAAGGTCGAGGTGTCGACCGACGGCGGCAAGACCTGGAAGGAAGCGACGCTTCAGGCGCCGGTGCTGCCGCGGGCGCACAGCCGGTTCACGTTCGACTGGGCGTGGGACGGCCAGGAGGCGGTGATCCAGTCGCGGGCGACCGATGAGCTCGGCGAAGTTCAGCCGACCCGCGCGGAGTTGTACAAGAACTGGGGCTTCACCGAAGAGGCGGCGAAAAAGCCCGACCGCGCCATCCATAATAATTCCCAGCAGCCCTGGAAGATCGCCCGCGATGGAACCGTGGGCGACGCGATGTTTTCTTAAAGATCGTCGCCGTTCCAGCGAAACCTGTCGATTGCGGCTGCCGACGATCATCCTGCCTTGATGCCGGCGGCCGTCACCACCGGCGTCCAGCGCGCCAGTTCCTCGCGGACGAATTGCGCGGCCTGTTCCGGCCCCGAATCGAGCACGGGTTCGAACCCGTCTTCGATCAGCTTCTGCTGAAAGTCGGCCTTGCGTGAAATGTCGCGGGAGACGTCGGCGATCAGGCCGATGACCGTCTTCGGCGTGCCGGACGGTGCGAACAGCCCCATGAACTGCACCGTGATCAGCTGCGGGAAGCCGACCTCGGCGCTGATCGGAATATGCGGCGCTCCCTTGAGCCGACGGTTGCTGCCGGCCACCAGGATGCGGATTGCGCCGCGATCGTGCATGGCGAGCACCTGCGGCGAGATGCTGGCCGCGAACATCGGCAACTGGCCGGCATAGAAATCCACCAGCCCCGGATTGGCGCCGCGGTAGGGCACGTGAACGATGTCCGGCAGGCCGGCGAGCTGCTTGAAGAGCTCGGCGCACAGATGCGCCGAGGTGCCGACCCCCGCGGAGCCGTAGGAGAGCTTCCCGGGGTGCGCCTTGTCGTAGGCCACGAGCTCGGCAAGGGTGCGGACCGGCAGGGAGGAATGCACCATCAAGGCCGAAACCAACTCGGCCGTGATGGCGATCGGCGCAAGGTCCTTGAGCGGATCGTAGGGCGGCTTCGCCGTGATCAGCGGGGTGATGACGAGCTCGCTCGTCGTGCCGGCGAGCAGCGTGTAGCCATCGGGCTTGGCCTGGGCGACGGTGGTGGCGCCGATCAGTCCGCCGCCGCCCCCCTGGTTCTCGACGACGATGTTGCCGAGCCGCTGCTTCGCCTCCTCGGCCCACAGCCGCGCCACGACATCGACGACACCCCCGGCCGATCGCGGCACCACGAGCCGGATCGGCTGCCGCGGATATCCCGCCTGGGCATCGGAGCGCCGCGCGCAAAGGCTTGCGGCTGAGGCAAGCGCGGCTGTCAGCACATCACGTCGATGCATCGGGAAACCCGGTTTCATCTCGATCGGGTCGAGCTTAGCGACAGCCGGCGCGCTGTCCATGCGACACCCCGCGCGCAGGCCGCCGAGCGGGTGTACGCCGGACGTGCAATTCTCTCGCCCCGACTGAGTCGACACTTGATAAGCAATGCTGGTTGCAACAGGATACTCGCGGGCGGCTGACTTCTAGGAGACCCCATGCGTTATCGAGCCTCGATTTCTGCGGTGGCGCTGGCAGCAGCGTTTCTGGCGACCTCGGCGAGCGCGCAGGTGGTCGATTTCGGCAAATACCCCGATTTCAAGGGTCAGTGGGATCGCACCGGCCCGCCGAATAACTGGCGCCAAACTGCAGGCCCGCCGCCTCTGACGCCCGAATATCAGAAAGTATTCGATGAGAGCGTCGCCCAGCAGCGCGCCGGCAAGCCCGGCAACTGGCCGTCGACCTTCTGCATTCCGGAAGGAATGCCGGCGATGATGAATTTCTACAATCCCATGGAGATCATCATCACGCCGGAGATCACTTATATCCTGATGAGCCACAACAACGATGTGTATCGGCGCATTTATACCGACGGTCGCGACTGGCCCGAGGATGCCGAGCGCACGCTCGTCGGCTACTCGATCGGCAAGTGGGTCGATGAGACCGGCGACGGCAAATACACCGCGCTCGAAGTCGAGACCCGATTCCTCAGGGGCCCGCGCGCCTATGAAGCGAACGGCCTGCCGTTTCACGAGGACAACCAGACCATCATCAAGGAGCGGTTCTATCTCGACAAGGCCGACCGCAACACGATGTATGACGAGATCACCGTCATCGATCACGCCATGACGCGGCCCTACATCAAGGTGCAGAAGGCCGTGCGCAAGCCCGACCCGCAGCCGATATGGCGGCTCGAGGACTGCCCGCTCGACAACGTCTGGATCAAGATCGGCGACGAGGCCTATGTGACCAAAGGCGTCAACGGCAAGCTGATGCCGGCCTACAAGAATCAGCCGCCGCCCGATTTGAATTACTTCGAGCAGCCGCCGAAGTGATATCGCCGGAGGTTCGGCGTCGCGCCGCGCAGCGTGGTGGTAGCGGCTGGCGAGTGCTGCGAATGCGATTGCAGCAAATGACGGAAACACCATGAACGCGTTGCGCTGCTGTGTGGCCGCTCTTCTCGTCGCCGCTCTGCCCCACGCCGCGGCGGGAGAGGCTTCCGCGGTCGATCGCGACGCCTGCATCAATCTCGACAGCACGGCGACGCCCGATGCGGCCATGGCTGCCTGCACGCGTCTCGTCGAGGCCCTGGCGCGAGGCGAACTCACGCCACAGGAGGGCGCAGCCGTCCATATGGCCCGCGGCAACCTCTACGCGGTGCGGCGCGACATCGATCGCGCAATCGCAGACTATGATCGCGCGATCGCGCTCGACGCAAATCGCGCCGTCGCCTTCTTCAATCGCGCCGGCGCATTCGTCGCGAGCGGCCAGACCGACCGCGCTCTCGCCGATTACAGCCGCGCCATCGAGCTCGATGCGATGGATGCGGATTCCTTTGTCGGCCGCGCCCGTCTTCACTACCAGAAGAAGGATTTCGTCGCCGCTCTTGCGGACTACAACACCGCGCTCCGGCTCACACCCGATGACGTGGAGACCCTGGCGGAGCGTGGCGATACCTACGAGCGGGCGGCGATGTATGACCGTGCCGCCGATGACTACAGCCGTCTCATCGCCATCGAGCCCCGCAACGCCAAGGCGTGGAACAACCGTTGTTGGGATCGCGCAGTGCTGGGCCGTCTCGAGGAGGCGCTCGCCGACTGCAACGAAGCCTTGCGGCTCTCACCGGGCGATTCCGGCACCCTCGACAGCCGCGGCTTCACGTATCTGAAGCTCGGCCGGTTCGAGCAGGCGATCGCCGATTATGATGCGGCGCTGACCCGCAGCCCGCGCCAGCCGAGCTCGTTGTACGGCCGCGGGCAAGCGAGGCTACGCTCCCGGAAGGACGCGGAAGGCGGCCGCGCCGATCTCGCCGCGGCGAAAGCGCTCGATCCGGAAATCGCCGCCGAGTTTGCCCGTTACGGCCTCGGCGAATAATGCTGGCGAGTGAGCGCTAGTTCAACGGATCCGTCGCAACCGACTGCACCGCGCCGACGGCGTCTTTGGTTCGCGGATCGGGGCCGCGCCCCTCTGCGAAGACGCGCTCCTCCACACGCCGACCGTTGAGCAGTCCCGGCAGGCCGAAGTTTCCCTCGATGCAGCGCGGCTCGTAATAGATCCGGTTCTCCTGGTCGTTCTGCCGGGCGAAGTCCTGCTTGATGGTCCATGGCCGCGCCCACACGGTCGGATCTTCGATCAGCGCCTCGTAGGCGAGGGTGTCCGGCCCGGTGCGCGTCCAGCGCTCGACGAGGTGCAGATTCTCGCGCGAGCCGAACACCTCGGTCTTGGGACTGAAGTTCGTCACGTCGATGACCAGCGTGTCGCCTTCCCAATGGCCGCGCGAGTCGCCGAACCATTGATAGATGCCGGCGGGCAGGTGAGGGCTGCCGTTCATGACGATGTTGCGCTGCCAGCCCTGGCCCTGGTTCACGTCGTAGAAGATCGAGATGCCGCCCGGCGTCTGCACGATGCGGCGGAAGCTGCCGCCGAACAGGCTGCCGAACTCGGGCAGCCCGCTGCGCAGGCAGCGGTCTGCCAGCCCGTCGTCCTCCGGACCATCGCTTCGGTTGAGCCGCGCGACGTTGCCGGCGTGGTAGCGCGGCGGTTGCTCGGAAAATCGCGGCGAGATCGTCGGATCGTATTTGCCGCCGGCACACACCGGATCTTTGTTCTTGCAGGCGTCGGTCGATTGCAGCAGCGCGAGATAGAACTCGCGGTCGGCCGCGGCGGCGCGCTGGGCTGCCGGAGTCTGCGGCGGCAGACGGCCATTGGGCGGGTCGACGATGATCGAGGTGCGGGGGCCGGCGCGCTTGATACTCAGGAACGAGGTATTGTAGGCGCCGCCGACATCGACTGCGCTACCACGATCCTGGCGCGGGTCGTCGCCGTAGTGGGCTCCACGCTGTTTGTCCATTTCCTGCCGCTGCGCTTCGGTGAAGAATTCCTGATTTGCGAAGCGGGCAGGGCGCTGCAAGGGCGTGTCGAATTCTTCCGTCCAGATGCCCTGAAGATCAGGCTCGCCCCAGGGCGTTTTCAACGCGGCACCGGGAGACGCTTGAGCCGAAGCGCGGGTGGCAGGCAACGAAACGGCAGCGCCGAGCGCGGCGACGGCAATGGCGACAGTGACCATCGAGGTTGAAAAGCGGTCGCCCATCATGACCTCCTCTGTCGCGGTGGGTTACTGCGATGAAACCTCTTCCATCGAACGCACGCGGCATTGAGTGGCGCGATGGTATCGCGCTTCGCTCCGCGGGGAAATGCCGGATTGAAACGTCTTCCGCCGTTACGCTCAGAAATCCGGCTTGTCCGCATGGGGGAAGTCGGCATTCTGGTTGTTATGGAATGAAAACGTGTTTTCGGCGCAGACCGCTTCGGGAAATTCGCCGCGCTCGCGCAGATAGATCATCACCGCCGTCCACGGCGTCGTGAAGGCCCCTTCGTCCTCGACCGTGAAAAGGACCTGGAGGTACTTGTCCTTGTAGTTCGGATCATAGGGGCCGGTGGCCCGGCGATTCTCCTTGACGCCGCGCTGCATCGCGTCTTTCGCGTCGGCGTAGTCGACCAGCCGATAGCGCTCCACCACGTGCAGCTTCTCGGTGTACGGCGTGCCGAACAGGTCGATCATGGCGAACGGACGGTCGGTCCTGATGCCCACGGTGTCGATCACCAGCGTGTCGCCTTCATAATGGCCGACGGCATCGCCGTGCCACGACGGCTTCACCTCCGCCGGATGCGATGCGTTCATGCGCACGCGGCGGACTTCGTGATTTTCGTTGAAGAGCATCACGATCTCGCCCGGCAGCTGCAGCATCTCCATCGCCGCGTGCTTGAAGAGGTAAGGCACGGGCTCCGGCCAGCACGTGTTCGACGGGCTCGGAAAGGTGATGCCGGCGAGCGACAACTCGCCCTTCTTCTTCACCACCTCCGCGGCCCAGGGCTGCAGGATCGGGTTCCTGTAGTCGCCGACCAGCGAGGCGTAATCGCTCACCCCGCTCCCCTTTTCGCGCGAAAGATTGGTCACCGGGCCTGGTCCGGACGCCGGCGGGATGAACCAGGGGAGGTTGCCGTGGCGCCATATGCCGGAGAAATCCGGCACGGACGCTGCGCTCTTTGCGCCGATGTTGGCGGGTGCGGCAGTCGGCACCACTTGCTGGGCCGAGGCGGGGACAACGGCAGCCGCCAATGCCACGAGAACGAAATACCGCAGCGCGTTCATCTCGACCTCCCCTTTATTGTTTTGCCTCTGTATTGCGGAGCGGCCTGCGCCGGTCCCGTACGGGGCCAGTGTCGCTTGCCGAACCAACGGGCATTGTTTCGATACTATCCTATAACGGCGTCTCTGCCGACACCTCCGCGACTTCAGTATCGATTGCCGCCAACAGAGCTTCCACCCACCCGCGGGGAATCCCCCGGGTGATGAAGATCAGGCGGCTCCGGCGGTCCTCGGACGGCCAGCCGGGCAGCCAGGTCGGCGGATGAAACACGTGCTGGACGCCGTGAATGACGGCGGGCCGCTCCGGGCTTTCCAGGATGTTCACGATGCCTTTGAGACGGAGGAGCTCCGCACCGCAGTGCTCCGCGAGTGTCTCGAGAAAAAGCGTCAGCGTCACGGCGCGCAAGGGTTCGCGGCGCACGAGGGCGTAGGTCTCTATCCCATCGTGGCCATGATCGGTGCTCGTGCGCGCCGGGCTCCGGCCCGAGCCACGATCGGACGTCGAGCGATCCGGTACGGGGATCGTAGACGCGGCCATCGAGAAGATCGCGCAGGTCGATCTCGCCATGCCGCGCGATCACCACGGGAGCCGTCGCGTTGAGCTCGTTGAGCCGGCGCATCAGTGCGGGCTGCGGGCTCGCGAGGTCGGTCTTGGTGAGCAGCAGGCGGTCGGCAACGGCGGCCTGCTTTGCCGAAATCTCCTCGCGGTCGAGCGTGTCGGCGCCGTTGACCGCATCGACGGTGGTCACGACCCCGCCGAGGACGACGCGCTCGGCGATCGCCGCATCGGTCATGAGCGTCTGCAGCACCGGCGCCGGATCGGCAAGTCCGCTGGTCTCGATCACGAGGCGCGTGAACGGGACGACGGTGCCTTCGTCACGGCGCCGCAGCAGATCGTGAATGGTCGTTGCGAGGTCGTTGCGGATTTTGCAGCACAGGCATCCGGTCTGCAGCTCGATCAGGCTGTCCTCGCTCGCCTCGATCAGGTCGTGGTCGAGGCCGATCTCGCCGAACTCGTTGATGATCACGGCGGTGCGCGAAAACTCCGGCCGGCGAAGCAGGCGGCCGAGCAACGTCGTCTTGCCGCTGCCGAGAAAGCCGGTGAGGATCAAGGCCTCGATCACGTCGGCACCAGCGGAAAGGCCGCAATCCGCACCCGCCGCGTCGCGTAGCCGGGATCAAGCGCTTCGCGCACCTGGCGCAGCACCGCGACGATCGAAATCGCCGGGCGCTCGCGGTCATCGACGGTGACCAGCCAGCGGAACGGCAACCCGGCGGGCGCCGGCTTGACGAGAATTTCGCGGCGCTCGCCGGATACCAGGATGGCGCCGTCGCTCGCCGCGGCGCGCCTCGGCCGACGATCCCCCATGCAAGAAGGGATTGCGCCAGCAGCTCGCACAGAAGGTCCGCGGCGCCGCCGTCATAGCGCCACGCCGTTGCGGATGTCGGCCGGAATCTTGCGCTTGAGATAACGGCCGTCCTGCGGGCTCGCCAGATATTGCCCGTTCTCGACCATCACCTTGCCGCGCAACAGCGTCATCACCGGCCAGGCGAAGATGTCGTGGCCCTCCCACGGCGTGTAGTCCGTCTCGTGCAGCTCGGACGCCGTGACCTTGCCCCGCCGGGTCGGATCGAGGATTGCGATGTCGGCGTCGCTCCCCACCGCAATCGCGCCCTTGCGGGGATAGAGCCCCATGATCTTCGCCGCGTTGCTGGAGACGAGATCGACGTAGCGCGCGAGAGACTGTAGCCGCGTCGCACCACCATTTCGGTGTACATGACGCCAAGGCGCGGCTCGACGCCGGAGTTGCCGCCGGTGGTGTCGTCGATGCGGTTGCCGATCGTCTTGTCCTTGAGCGTGCAGCACAGCTCGTCGGTGGCGATGCAGTGGATCGACCCGCGCGCGGTGCCGTCCCACAGCGCCGCCTGGTCGTCCGCGGACTTGAGCGACGGATAGGTGTGATACATCTGCCCGTTGGGACGCTTGTAGTCGTCGGCCGTGTAGAGCAGGTACTGGTGCAGCGTCTCGCCGTAGATGGGCAGCTGCTTGCGCGCGGGCCTCGGCGATGGCGGCGACGCCGGTGGCGGCGGAAACGTGCATCATGTAGAGCGCCGTGCCGGGCACGCTTTCGGCAAGTCGCAGGATGCGGCGGAAGCTGAGGTCCTCGGACAGGCGATTGTGGACCTCGGCGAGGTTCTCGAAGCCGACCCGACCTTCGCGGATCAGCTTGGCGTACATGTGCATGACGATGTCGTTGTCCTCGGCGTGGATGACGCCGAGTCCCCCTGACTTGGCCAGCACCTGAAATGCTTCCCAGATGTCGCCGAAGTCGATCATCCGGCCGGTGCGCGTCGGCAGGATGTTGGTGGTGAAAATCTTGAGCGTCGGATATCCGGCCTCGATCGCTTCGGCGAGCTGTCCGGCAAATTCGGGCGGCGGCTCCGAGTGCAGCATGATGTGGTAGGCCCAGTCGCACGGGCTCTTGCCGACGAAATCGCGGTCGCGTGCCTCGATGGCTTCGCGGGCGGATGCGCCATCGCGCCAATAGGCGAAATCGATGAACGTGGTGGTGCCGCCGAACAGCGCGGCGCGGCCGACCTGCTCGGGCCCCGCGGTCACGAGCGGCGTGCCGTCGGGCTTGATCCACACGTGATGCAGGTGGACATGCGGGTCGATGCCGCCCGGCATGACGATGCGCCCGCCGGCGTCGATCTCGCGCGTGCCCGGCTGCGCCGTGCCAGCGCCCCCGGCGCGGTCACCGCGGCGATGGTCTCGCCGGCGATCGCGACATCGCCCTGCTACGACGCCCTGGGGCGTGACGACGTCACCGCCGCGAATGATGATGTCGAGCATGCTGCCTCCCGAAGATTTGGCATTCTCGCGCGGCCGCAGCGATCCTGCAATGCGGCGGCGCGCGCGAACGCCGCCATGTCTTCAACACAGGCTCTGATCCACGCACTCGTCGTAGCTGTGCATCCGGGAGACGAAGCCGCCGGAGAGGAGGCTTGTCGCAAGTCGCGCGAAGCCTTCGCGCGACACCTCGGGGCGCGTCGCCCACAGCCCAGCTTGGTGATAGCGCCGCAGCGCGCTCGCCAGGAGGTCGCCCGCAACGCTCGGGTAGAACGGCGCAACCGCGGCGGCGAGCTCGTCGGCCCTGTGTTCTTGCAGCCAAGCCTCCATGCGGCGAACCGCGCGCACCATGGCGGCAAACGCCGTCCGATTGCGGGCGATGCTGTCGCGGGTGGCGAGAAAGGTCGTGTAGACGGTCGGCCCGCGCGTGCTCGCCGCGTAGAGGATCCGGCCTGCGCCGCTCGCGAGCGCCATGGACACGTAGGGCTCGAACAGCTGCGCCACGTCGAGGTCACCCTTGCGCAGCGCTTCGAGATTGTCCGCCATGGTCCGGTCGGTCACGCGTTCGAGGCGATCCGGATCGATCCCGGCGTCGCGCAAGTCCTGCTGCAGGCACAGCCACGGCGTCGGCACCTCGGAGACGGTCGCAAATCTCAGCCGCTGCAGATCGGCGAGCCGGAACGTGGACGGATCGCCTCGGCCCACCAGAAAGAACGGATCGCGGGCGGCGACTTCGCAAAAGCAGACGAGGGGCGACTTCGGGTTGTCGTCGCGCGCCTTCATGACGCGCATCGGCCCGCCCCAGGAGAGGTCGATCGTGCCGTCGAGGAGGTCCGCGGCGGCGGCGGCCGGTGCGGGCGAAGGCCGCAGCTCGACCTCCACGCCTTCGCGGGCATAGAAACCGAGCGCCTGCGTGGCATAGAATGGCGCGTAGAAGACGGCGCGAAAATTCTCCGTGAGCTTGATCGGCATGATGCATGGAACCTGGGATTTCGCCGCTCGATGTCGGGCGGCAATGAGGGGACGCTATCCGGCGACGTTCGCCGCGAAGTCTTCTACTGGTTGTCGCGGCGCTTGTCTGGACGAATGCGGCTCATGCGCAACCGGCCTATCCGACCCGGCAGATCCAGCTCGTGGTCACGGTGCCGCCGGGCGGCGCCGCCGACTTCGTCGCACGGATGGTCGGCGCCAAGCTCGCCGATGCGCTCGGCCAGCCCGTCATCATCGTCAATCGCGGCGGCGCGGGCGGAACGACGGCGGCAGCCAGCGTCGCCAAATCGGACCCCGACGGCTACACGCTGCTGCTCAACACCATCGCGACCCACGGCATCGGCCCGCATCTCTATGCGAACCTGCCCTACGATCCGGCCAAGGATTTTGCGCCGGTCATCCTGGTGGCGAAGTTCCCGCTGATCATGACGGTCACGGCGTCGCTGCCGGCGCGTTCGGTTGCCGACGTGGTCGCGCTCGCCAAGGCGCGCCCCGGAGAGCTCGCTTTCGCGTCGGCCGGGACCGGCGGCGCCCCGCATCTTGCCGGCGAATTGTTCAAGCGCGTGGCCGGGATCGATCTTCTCCACGTTCCCTATCGCGGCAGCGGCCCCGCGGCGGTCGATCTCATCGCCGGGCGCGTCGCCATCATGATCGACGCGGCGCCACCGCTGCTGCCCTTCATCCTGTCGGGCCAGGTACGTCCCCTGGCGGCGGCGAGCCGCGAGCGCCACCGCCTGCTGCCGGACGTCCCCACCTTTGCGGAGCTCGGCTACGACCACATGGAGATATCGCTGTGGTACGGAATTGTGGCTCCGGCGGCGACGCCGGCGGCCGTGGTGCAGCGCCTCAACGGCGAGCTCGTCAAGATCCTGGCGATGGCCGACATCCGCAAGAGCCTCACCGAGCAGGGGGCCGATATCGGCGGCGGCACGCCTGCCGATTTCGCCGGCTTCATGCGCGAGGAACGCAGCCGCTGGGGTGTTGTCGTCAGGGAGGCCGGCATCAAGCCGGAATGAATGGCGTCCAGTGCGCGAAGCGTCGCTGGTTCGGCTCCTCCGGCGGAACGAGGATCAGGAGAAAGTAGCCTGTTCTTCCCGCAAGCCCGAGAAAACGAGCCTTGGCGTGGAACGGAACCAACGTGACCCCTGGCCTGTCCGCGGCAAGGCGCTGTCCTTCCTCAAGGCAGTTTTTGTCGTTGGCGATACAGACGCCGGCCCAGCCTTCGCGATCGAGCCGATCGCGGGTGACCCAAGGCGCCGTTCTCGGAACGAAATTCGGGACGGAATCCGGATGGCCGGCGCCATAGAACGTCGCCGCCGGCGCGAGGAACGGATCGCCCATCACGATCGTGAGCGGTTTTCCCGTCATCATGTGCCACTGCGCGCCGAGTTCCTTCGCGACGAGGGCATAGAATTGACGGCCCTCCTTCGTCCCCTCGACCAGATTGCGCCAGGCCAGGACCGGTGCGGCGAGCAGGACCGCGACCGAGATGACGAGCACCGTCGCGGCGACCTTGATGGCAGCCGCGCGCCGAAGGACGACGGTTGACGGCCGCAGCAGGACGATCGGAAGCAGGAACCAGGCCGGCATCGTCCACAGCGACGTCAGTACCGCGCCGATGAAGGGGGCGACGATGGCGGGCAGAAGAAGCGGCACGGCGAGCAGCGCGACCAGCATTCGCCCGTCCGGATCGGACGGCCATATGATCTCTCCGAGCGCTTTTCGATCGGGCCACGTCGCCAGCCAGTAGACCACGAGCAGCACGCTCACATAGGCGATGCTGCCTGCGAGATAACGCGCGTCGGCTCCGAGCGACTCCGCCAAAGAGGCGCGAGCATGCAGCGCGAGAGCATAATCGAAGGGCGGGAAGCCGTTGGCAAACAGCCAGAGCACGTGCGGAGCCAGCACGGCACCCCCGACCGCCGCCGACAGCCAGGGCGACCATGATCGCAGATAGGCGCGGCCGCGCGGGTGGATGAGCACCGCCGCAAGGAACCCTGCCAGCAGAAATACCGAATAATATTTGCCGAGCACCGCAAGTGCGGCCGTCACGCCGGCAAGAGCGGCCCACACGAGGCCGTTTTGTCGGCCTGTCGAAGCTGTCAAAAGCGCGAAGAAAACAATAAGTCGCGATCGGCCAGGTCGAAATCAGGGTCTGATTGGTGCTGAAGCGCTGGCCGTGAAATTGATAAAACGGCGTGAGGAGCAGAAGCAACACGGCGACGATCCGCTTGTCTCCGTCGAGATATCGTCGTGCGATCAGGTACGTTGCGTAGAGTGCGAGCGCCGAATTGCACATCGCAAAAAGATGAAAGGACCAATCCGTCGCCGGAAACACGAGAAACCAGACGCCGGCCGCCAGTCCGGCAAGCGGCGGATGCTTGTAGTAGCCGGGAGACGGGTGCAATCCCCACGCATAGGCTTCGAGGAGATCGGGGTGCAGGTCGACGGTGGCATAAGAGATGATTTGAAAGCAGGTCCAGATGAGGATGAAGACCAGGCAAAAGATCGCTATCGCCAGCCCGCTCTTCTCGCTGTCGAACCACGCGTCGAGTGCCGACCCGAGAGGACCGGTCTCAGGATGCAACAGCGCGGTTACGCGTGACCGTGGAGCCGAGGCCGAGGGCAACGCTGGCTGCTCCGAATGCACTCCACGTCCTCGCTCGGCACGTATCCCGAATGCAGGCGGTCCGAGCAGGCATCGCTCGACCGTCGCTAGCGCAGGGCCGCGTCCGACGATCGGTCGCGGCCACTGCGAATTCCCAAAGATAAGGACGCGACAGAGGCTAACGAGCCGCTGTCGCAGGCTGGTGCGCCTTGAGGAAGTTGCGCACCCGGTTGATCGTCCGCGCCTTCAGTTCCGGCGGGTCCTTCCAGGGATAGACCGAGATGTCCGCATTCGGCGCCAGCGATGCGACGTCGATGGCGGTCTGGTAGGCGTGTGCGGGGGTATCGTCCGGCAGGACCAGCATCGGCGTCGGGCAATTGCGCACGAACTCCCGCGACACGCTGTAGACGAAGTCGGGCCGGACTTCGTAGAGGCTGTGCAGATACTTCTGCGATGGTCTCCATCGAGACCTCCGGCCGCCTCTCGCGAAATTCCTTGGCCCAGACGTCGAGGCTGGTCTTGTACATCACGCCGGGGTTCTCCGGCCGGTGCCCGATCGGTTGGCTCAGCACCGCTGCGACGATGCGGTCCGGGGCGCGCTCCATCAGCTTGAGGGCAAACGAGCCGCCGATGCAGTTGCCGAAGAACAGGAACTGGCGGATGCCGAGGTGGTCCATCAGCCCCAATTGGTCGTCGGCGAAGGCGTCCCAGGGGTCATCGACCGGGATCGGTCCGGTGGACTCGCCGCCGGTGGCATTGCGCTGGTCCATGGTGATGCAGCGGAAGTCGCTCTTGAACTCCGCCATCGCATTGATGACCGCGGTCTGCCAATTGCTGATGCGCGAGTTCAACCCGCCGCCCGGCGTGACCAGCAGCGGAAAGCCGGAGCCGGCCTCCTGGTAGCGAATGCGGACGTTGCCTTTCTCGTAGAACTTGAACGGCTCCGCCCTGGTCGCCTTGCTGAGCGAACACTTGAGGTGCCGCGGCCATCGCCGTCGCTGCGGCTCCCGTCGCCAGGATATTGCGTCTGATCGGATCCATCATTGGCGCTCTCCCTGACTTCGAGAACAGTTGAAACCGGCGCCTACGCACCGCTGGCAGGAATCGCGATCAGAAATCCGTTGTCCGCCACCGGGACCACGTCGACCGCGTTCCGACGATCTCGGCGCGAACGCTCCGCGCATCGGCGTCCGGATCGTCGACGCGCTCCGGTGCCGGACGGCTATTCCTCGTATTTGAACGAGAGTGCGAGCTTGGTCCGGTAGGCCAAAACCTTGCCGTCCTCGACCTTCAAGTCCATCTTCGTGACTTCCGCGATCCGCAGGTCCCGAAGGGATTTGCCGGCCGTCTCGACCGCACGTTTGGCCGCATCCTCCCACGAGACGCTGCTGACGCCGATCACGTCGACGATCCTGTAGACTCCCGCCTCCTTGTCCTTCGCCATTGAAGCCTCCCAAAGCGGTTATTCTCTGCTGCCGGGTTCTAGGCTCGGCTGTTAAGGATTTTGTGGGATATTGTCTTTGGCCGCAAGACGGCTTTGCTCGGGAACCGGACACCGCGAAGCCGCGGCGATGGGCCGGTAACTCCCGGTTGTTGAGAACGCGGGTCGCGGACCTCAGCTCGATGGTCAGAGCTAGCGGCGCATGACCGCTTGGTTGTAGGTTCGCATCGTGTGCGGCCGTCACACGGTCCTGCGCGAAGATGGTTTCCTGGCGCAGGTGGCATTGCGTTTTGGTCGTCGACGATCCGGAGCCACATTGTCAGACAGCAGGACGATAACAAGGGCCGCCGCTGCTGCGATTGATCGCAGCGCTGGGCATGCCCGCTGCTGCTGCCGACCTGTCACCTGCACCGCCTGTGGTGCCGCGCCACGTTCGGCCGCCACCGTCGTCTCGTGTGCCGCACCAAAGCCCGAGCGCCTCAAGACCGAGTGAACTGCCCTCAGAGACACCTGAGTGAGCCGTCCTCGAGCCAGAGTGAGTCGTCCGAAGGCCGGAAAGCGGTCGCCGCCGAACTCCGAGTCGCCGCCGCCAAGTCCGGCCGCTGTTCAGGGCGGCGCCCGTAGCGCGGCCGGCCCGGTGGCGGGATGGGGCACGAGCCGCGGGAACGTCGGATCGTCGGCAACTTTCCCCACCGATCCGAGCGGTGTGATCGACGGGAAGGAATTCAGATTCCAAGAACTGAATTTTCTCCCAACCTGCTCACCGAGGGCGAGCTTTCGCGCTCTGCTCCACAGTCTCAGTTTCGTCGGTATTGACGACGCCGGCGCCGTCGTCCCGGGACGCGTCGACGACGCTTCCTACTTCCACACCTCTTGCAGCCACGGGATCGCCTGGTGCAATGCACCTCTGAAGCGGGCGACCTCGTAGTGCGGGACGCCGGTGAGCGCGATCATCTTTGCGTTCACGCCGGCTTTCTGCAAGCTCCTCGATGCGCGCCTCGACCGGGCCAAAAGGAGCGACCTGGTCTTGGTGCGAGTGAATCGCCAGAACCGGAAGCCGCCACGCGGCGGCGGATGCCGGCGGCCGGCTGGCGATCGGGATCGCTGCGCTGAAGCGCTCCGGGAACTTTTCCGCAAGATGCCAGGAGCCGGTGCCGCCCATGCTGTAGCCGGTGACGGCGATCTTCTTCTTGTCGATCGCGTATTGGTCGAGCACCGTGTCGAGCAGCGCGGTCACGGCCTTGTCGTTCTCGGGGCTCGCCCAATTGCCGCGCACCGAATCCGGCGCGACGATGATGGCGCCGAGTTCGCGCGAGCGCCGGACCGACGAGACCCTGCAGCACGTCCGAGCCGGCGCCGGTCGCGTCTCGGTCTCCGACCCCGAAGTGCAAGGCAAGAATGAGAGGCACCGGGGTCGAGGGAGAATAATTGGGCGGAATGAGCAATCGTGTAGCTGATCTCGGGTTCGCCGGTACGCTTCAGCGTCCGGGCGATGCAGGTTTGAGGGTGATCGCGGAGGGATCGCCGGGCGTGTGCGGCTGCACGGATCGGCAACCACGGTGGGAATCGCGCACACCGTGATCGCGCAAAGGGAACCAATCCGTCGAAGGAAAGCTCGCTTGGAAACGCGGTCAGGCGACATCATGGCTGCCTCCTCAATCCACGCGACACTTCCGGGCGCGTTCGGCGTCCGGCATCCTTCCACGAGATGATTTTAATCGCTATCATTCTCGAACGTGCGTCTCGCCCGGCCGGTTATCCTGGAGCAGAGCCGTGGAGGCTCTGAGCCGAGCACCAGTGGTCTGGTGCTTGGGCGCGATGCAGCGAAGGGAGGGCATCTCATGCTTCGTCAACTGGCATTCGCATCCTTCATCTTGCTCGCGCCGTCTTGGGTCTCGGCCGAGACCGACAAAATTCCGCATCGAGGAAGCGACGATCGAGGACATTCAGGCGGCCATCCTGCGAGGCGAAGTTGACGTCGACGCAGGTCGTGCAGCTCTATCTCGCCCGGATCAAGGCGTACAACGGCACGTGTGTCGAGCAGCCGGACGGCGTCCTCGGCGCCGGACCGATCAAGCCCATCAAGAACGCGCACCAGCTCAATGCCTTGATGACCTTGAATTTGCGACCCTCGACACGAGAGAAGCTCGGATTCGATGGTCGAAAAGCACGAAGCATGACCGATCCGGTGGACAACGGTCCGGCGATGCCCGACGCGCTGGAAGCGGCGGCGAAGCAGGACGCCTACTTCGCGTCGACCGGCAAGCTGATCGGCCCGCTCCACGGCGTGGTGTTCTCGATCAAGGATCAGTACGACACCGTCGATATGCGCACGACTGCGGGCATGGACGCCGCGTTTGCGAACGATCGTCCGCCGCGCGATGCGACCTTCGTCAAACGCCTGCGCGACGCCGGTGCGATCATCCTCGCCAAGGCGAACCTCGGCGAGATGGGAACGCCGAACTCGCGAAGCTCCTTCGGCGGTCCGTTCTGTAACCCGTACGATACGCAGCGCAGCCCCGGCACCTCGAGCGGCGGCTCCGGCTCGTCGGTCGGCGCAAACCTCGTCACGTGCTCCATCGGCGAGGAAACCGGCGGATCGATCCATCACCCCGCGAAGAACAACAGTCTCGTCGGCATAGCGCCGACGCAGGAAATCGTCAGCCGCGACGGAATGCTCGCGTCGGGGATCAATACGCGGGTCGGACCGCTCTGCCGCACCGTCAAGGATGCCGCCCGCGTGCTCGAGGTCATCGCCGGCTACGATCCGAAGGATGAGTTGACGGCCTTCAGCGTGGGCCGCCTGCCGTCGGAGCCCTATCGCAGCTTCGCCAACGCGCAGACGCTGAACGGCATGCGCATCGGCGTCATCCGCGAGCACATGGACAAGAAGGTGCTCAACGAGGCCGACTTTGCGGCCATCGATCTCACCGAGCGTGCGATCGGCGACCTGCGACGGCTGGGCGCGACGATCGTCGATCCCGGAGCGGGCGGCGCACTCTTTCAGAGCTGCATGGACAAGTATATTCCGCTCTATCGCAATCGGGTGTTCACCGAGCAGCATCCCAATCTCTTTCCCGCGGATTCCAGCGGGAAGCCAACGACCGACCGCGTCGCCACGCTGGTCGACATGTTCTTCGATCCCTCCCTCGTCCCGGCCGGCTTCACGATCCGCAACATTGCCGGGTCGTCCAACGGCGGCATGAGCAAGTACATGGTGAACCGCTATCTCAGGGAACGCGGCGATGCGAACATCAAGTCGCTCGGCGATTTGATCGAGAAATCGAAGTACTATCGCGACGTGCGGCCGGAGGCCGGCTTCATCGACCGGAAAGCGGCGCTCGAGGAAACGCAACAACAGCATGACCCTCGACATGGCGAACGTGTTCCAGGACAGGTTCGCCTATCAGCAAGTCGTCCTGCAATGCATGGCGCAGGAGAACCTCGACGCGCTCGTCTCTCCTGCGGGGAACATTCCCGCCTACGTCCTGGGCGAACCGATCGAGCCTCCGCTGGCCGGCAGGACGAACTCGGTCTGGGGCCTGTTGGGACAACATGGGTTTCCGACCCTGTCCGTCCCGGCCGGCTTCACCACGCAGGTGTTCGATCGTGTCCGCGATGCGTCCGCTCCCGGCGGCACGCGGCTGACGGGGCCCGTTCCGGCGAAGCTTCCGCTCGGGATCATGTTCGTCGGCAGGCCGTTTGCCGAGCCGACGCTGCATCCGGATCGGTTCGGCGTACGAGGCGGCAACGAAGCACCGCGTTCCGCCCCCGGACTTCGGCCCGGTTCCGGAGCTGTAGAGCAAACCGCCGTCATCGCCGGGCTTGACCCGGCGATCCCGATAATTTGGCACAGCCGTGCCTTACTAAGCGGGATGGCCGGGTCAAAGCCCGGCCATGACGATCAGAAAAACCGCACATGCTCAAACTAGAACACCGGCAGCTATTTGCTGCCGATCACCGCATAGCCCTGGATCTCGATCTTGGCGTCGGGATTTGCCAGGGCTGTGATGGTGACCATGGCGCTGCCGGGAAAATCGTCGCCGAAGACTTCCTTGCGGACCTGCCAGAGCCGCTCGCCGTAGCGAACGTCGGTGACGAACACGGTCATCTGCACGAGGTCGGCGAGCGTGCCTCCCGCCTTGCGCAGGACCGCATCGAAGCCCTTGAAGATCTGGCGCGCCTGACCCTCGAAGTCGTTCGCCAGCGATTTTCCGGAATCGTCCACGGTCCCCGTCTGCCCGGCGAGCCAGACGATCCGCCCGCCCTCCGTGATCACGGCCGGCGAATAGCCGCGCTGCTGCGCGCGCTCCGTCTTGATGCGTTGCAAAGCGTCCTCTCCTTGTGTCCGGTGTAAGCGCGCGCCGTCAGGCGGTCGTGAGCTTCATCATCTGCAGCGCAGCGCGCCCCATGATGCCGTACGGATTCCCGAGCGTCTCGCCCATCTCGGGGTGGTTGTAGCCCTTGGCGACGATGAACTGGACCGGCTTGCCGGCGGCTTGGAGCGCCGCGGCGAACTCGCGGGTCTGGCGCTGGAACTCGGGTGTCTCGAGCGTGCCGTGGGCCAGCACCAGCGGGGTGTGGATTTTGTCGAGGTGGCGTTGCGCCGACAGCGCCTCTTCCATCTCGTCGGTGAACTTGACGTAGTTGCCGCGCTTGGACAGTCGCACCGCCTTGAGATCGTACATGCCGCTGCTGAGCGCCGCGCCTTTGAGAATGTCGCGCGGCAGGCCCTGCTTCTCCCATTCGGTGATGACGACGCATCCGCCGAGATGGCTGCCGGAGGAGCGGCCGCACAGATAGATCTCGGCGGGATTGCCGCCGAAGCTTGCGGCATTGCGATAGACCCATGCGACGGCACGCCGGCATTGGTCGACCATGGGAAACAGGTCCCCGTTCGTCTCGATCACGTTGTTGAAATCGACGATGACGAAATGGGCCCCCGCCTTGACGAAGACTTCGGCGTAGAGCGCAAAGTTGGCAGAGCGCCCGCTGCGCCAGGCGCCGCCATGGATGAAGATCATGACCGGAGCGTTCGCGCGCTTGGTCCGATAGATGTCGACCTTCTCGATCTCCGCCGGCGCCGTAGGCGACGCGTTCCGGCGGGCCCAGCACTTCTAGCGCCGTCTTCGTGCGAGCGGCGATACGTTCGCTGATACTGCGGTCGTTGAAGGCATAGACGGACTGGTCGTAGGCGTCGTCCAGATCCTGCTGGTCGAGGTCGAGCCAGACCGGCGCGCCCTTGACGCGGGGCAGCGGGGTCTCCGGACAGCGCTGCGCCGCCGCCGAGCCGGCCGACATGGCAAGGCCTCCCGCTGCCGCGCTCGCAATGATCCCGCGTCGCGTCAGGTGACCGGGTCGATCCTCTCTCATGATGTCCTCCCTGTGTCGATTTTGGGTGCGGATATCTGGCACTGCGCCGCCCCGCTCATCCAAGCAGAGCCGGGAGCCAGGTGGCAATGGCGGGTATCGGATGATCATCGCAAGAAGCACGAGGCTCAGCAGGATATAGGGCACGACGGCGCGGAAAATGTCGGCCATCGTCACCTGCGGCGGCGCGACGCCGCGCATCGTCATCAGGAGCAGGCCGTGCGGCGGCAGCAGCAGGCCGAGCTGCATGCAGATGAGGTACAGCACGCCGAACCAGATCGGGTCGATCGCGAGCCGCTGCACGATCGGCATGAACACCGGCAAGCGTGATGAGCATCATGCTGACCTGGTCGACGAACAGGCCGAGGAAGATCAGCAGCAGCATCATTCCGGCGAGGATCGCGAGGCGCGGAAGCTCCTGGCCGAGGATCGCCGAGACGATGCCGTCGGTCGCGCCGGAGAAGCTCAGGATCTGCGAGAACGTCGTCGCACCGAGGATGATGAACAGGATCATGCCCGAGATCGCGATCGTCCCGTGGAGCGCCTTTGTCATCGCCTCGATGCTGAGCGCCCCGTAGGCGGCCGCAAGCGCCATGGTGGCGAGCGCGCCGAGCGCGGCGGATTCGGTCGGCGTGGCGATGCCTCCCGACATGGCGCCGACGACCACGACGAAGATCGAGACGAGCGGCAGGACGTAGCGGAGCAGGGGACCGAACCTCGCCCAGCCCGAGAGCTCTTCGACCGGCGTCGCCGGCGCGAGCGCGGGATCGGCCCGGACCCGGGCGACGATGTAGACGACGAACGCCACGCTCAGGATCAGGCCCGGCACGACGCCGCCGATCAGGAGCTTCGAGATCGAGATGCCCGAGAGGCTCCCGAGCAGCACCGTCAGTGCGGACGGCGGAATCAGCATGTCGACCGCGCCGATCGCCATGATCGGCCCGGTGGCCATGGTCGGATGGTAGCCGCGCGAGAGCATGATCGGCAGCATCAGCGAGCCGAGCATCGCGGTGGTGGCGATCGTCGAGCCGGAGATCGCGGAAAACACCGTCCCGGCCACGACCGCCACCACGGCGAGCCGCCCCGGCACCCGCCTGATCAGGCGCTCGACCCCGTCGATGACCTTGATCGCGAGCCCGGTGTGGAAGAGCACCTCGCCCATCAGGATGAACAGCGGAATCGGCGTGAGCGAGAAATTGACGACGGCGACGCTGCTGTTGCGAAGCAGCTGGCTGAGGCCCGCGCTACCGCCGAGAAACAGCGCCGCGCCGACGATGTTGATGGCGATGAAGGAGAACGCCACCGGCATGCCGATGAACAAGAGAACCGTGGAGCCCCCGAGCAGGAGCAGCGAGGCCATCTGCCAGGACATCGCCGTCTCTCGATCTCCTCAGGATGCCGAAACCGCGTCCTCGCGCGGCCGCCGTTCGGCCAGCGCCAGTCGCTGCATGCGAAACACGAACTCGAGCGCGAGCAAGCGCGAACGCGATCGGCATCGGCGCCAGCAGCCACCATTCCGGCAGCACCAGCGTCTTGATGGAGACGGAGCCGTCGAAAAAGCTCGCCGCTGCGACGCTTGCGCCGTACCACACGAAGATCAGGCAGCAGACGAGCCCGATGGATGTCTCCGACCCATTCCAACATCCAGGCGGCGCGCGGCGGCAGCGCCTGGAGCACGATGTCGATGCGGATGTGCTGGCCGCGCCGCAGCAGCCCGGGCGCGGCGAGCAGGGTGACGAGATAGAGAATGTCCTCGGACAATTCGTTGCTCGGGGGCACGCCGCCGAGGCCGATGTTACGGAGCAGGACATCGGCGCCGATCATCACCGTCATGAACAGAAGCAGGAGGCCGGCGGCGGCCATCATGCCGTCCAGCAGGCGTCCGTACCACCGGGACACCGTGAGCATCCTCGCGCGCGTCACAGCGCTATCTGGCCTTCTGGAAGAATTCCTTGAGCTTCGGCCCGGCGACCGGGCTCTGCCGGATGATGCCGTCCCAGCCGGCCTGATAGGCCTTCGCGAGATAGGTATCTGCCTTCGCCGGATCGAACTTGATGGTCTGAATGCCGGCGGCAGCCTGACGTTTGGTTTCCCGCTCGTTCTCCGCGGCGAATTCCGCGACTGCTTCGGCCTCGCCGCGCTCGGCGGCTTTGCGCAGCACGTTCTTCTGCGCTTCGCTCAGTCTGTCCCAGGTGTTCTTGTTGACGAGGACCGAGACTTCCGCGGTGTAGAAGCCGGGATCGACCCGGTATTTCGTTTTCTCGTTCCAGCCGAGATCGAACACGCCGGTGATCGGCCAGCCGTAGCCGTCGACCACGCCGCGCTCGAGCGCGGTGTAGACCTCGCCGGGCGCGGTCTGGACGACGGTGCCGCCGAGCGCCTGGAAGAAATCGCGATAGACCGGCGTGATCCGAAGCTTGAGGCCGGTGAGGTCCGGGCTGGAGATCGGCTTGTTGACGTAGAGGTGGAACGGATTGTTGTCGACCAGCCGGGCGAGGAAGATGGCGTTGAGCTTCTGGGCGTAGAGCGCCGCCATGGCGGCATAACCGCCGTTCTGGCGCAGCTCCGGCATCGGCCGCTCGGTGAGCTTCCAGGCATCGGCCTCCGGCATGGCGTTGGTGTAGAAGGCGCCGGTCACGTTCGCGATGTCGACGACGCCGCCTTTGAGCGCGTTGCCGACCTCGAACGGCGGCATCGCCTTGGGACCGCCGACATAGTTGATCCGCAGGATGCCCTTGCCGTCCTCGTTGACGCGCTCGATGAAGCGCTCGAACGGGCGCGAATAGGTGGTGTTCTCGGTGAATGAGGAGACGGCCTTGAGCGTCACCTCCTGCGCCACCGCGTCATGCACCATCACGGCCTGTGCCAGCACCAGCGCGGACATTCCCAGAAGAACGGGCTTCATGCGTCGCTCCTAGCCGCTTCCGACCGCCGGCGCCACTGACGGCGCCGACGGCGCGCTGTTCGCGCACGTTACATGATCCGCCGGCAAACGCGAATGGGACGAATGGCTGACTGCGGCCGAGCTGCGATGTTCTTGCCGCCGGCGGCGTTCGGGGTCATCATGAAGTCTGGACTTTCCTAGACCCGGCGGCACGGCGTGATGTTGCCGCACAGGCGTCGAATCTCTGGGAGACGAACGATGTCCGTTTCGCGAATTCTGTGTGCGTTTGCGGCCGTGGGCGCGGTATCTGCGGCCCACGCGCAGAACACGACCAGCCCCTCGCGCTGGGGCGCCGGCGACGAAATCGGAATGGCCAATACGCTCGGACCTGCCACGTGGCAGCGCTGCGCGCAGTCGCTGGCAAATCCGAAATCCAAGACGTACGAGGTTTCGCATCTGCGCTCGAACACCATGCCGCAGTCGCCGTTCGGCGTGCCGCTGCGCGACAAGTATCGGCCGACCGTCGGCATTCCCGGCACCGCTCACGCCTTCAACGGCGAGGAAACGGTGAGCGGCGAACCCGGCGCCCAGGGCACCCAGATGGACGCCATCGGGCATTTTGCCGTGCTGCCCGAACCGTGGGACGGCAAGGGCGATTTCCCCTCGGACAAGGCGCAGTACTACGGCGGCTACAAGCAATCCGACATCAAGCCGACGCCGGATTCGCCGCTGCAGAAGCTCGGGATCGAGAAGGTGCCGCCGATCGTCACCACCGCGGTGACGCTCGATGCCAAGAGCCTATCTCGGCAAGGGCAAGGCGTTGGAGCCCGGCGTAGCGGTCACCGCCAAGGACATCGAGGGGATGCTCAAGGCGCAAGGGCTCGAAAGCCGCGGCCTGCTGCCCGGCGACGTGCTCTACATCTACACCGGCTGGGGCGACAACTGGAAAGACCCGGACACCGAGAAGTTCTACTACACCAAGGGTCCCGGGCTCTCCTATGATGCCGCGAAATACATCGAGCAGAAGCAGGTGGTGCTGATTGCGCTCGACAATCCGTTCACCGATCCGGTCGCGGACGGCTTCCTGCAGGGCAAGGCGGCGCCGCCCGCCGGCACGCCGCCGGCACTGCCGTTTGCGATCCACCACAACGACCTGACCCAGGCCGGCATCTATCAGATCCAGAATGCCAACCTCGGGGCGCTCGCGAACGACAAGGTGTGGGTGGCCTGCACCATGATCCTGCCGCTGCGCGCGCAGGGCAATTCCGGCTCGCCGGTGCGGCCCGTGGCCATCGGAGCGCCGGGACAGTAACGCCGGACGAGCTCGTGAGCTTCGGCGAGGGCGAGGCGAACACGCTCATAGCGTGTTCGCCGCCATGCCTCACGCTGACGCTGGTCAGCGACGGCGCCGGTACACGGGGAACGGCATGAACGGCAATTCCACGGTGGCCGCCGCGATCGCGCGCGATCTTGCGGCGTACGGCGCGCGGCGCTGCTTCGGGCTGTTGGGGACCGCCAACTTCAAGATTTCGCATGCGCTGGTGGGGGCGGGCGTCGAGCTGATCTCGGCGCGCCACGAAGGCAACGCCGCGAGCATGGCCGACGCCTATGCGAAGGCGACCGGCGAGCTCACGCTGGTGAGCGTGCATTCCGGTCCGGGGCTCACCAATGCGATCACCGGGATCGCCGAGGCGGCGAAGAGCCGGACGCCGCTCGTGGTGCTCGCCGGGGACGTGGCCAACGGCGCGGTGAAATCGAATTTCTACATCGACCAGGCCGAGCTGGTGCGCTCGGTCGGCGCAGTCTCGGAGCGCATCCACACGCCGCGTTCGGCGCGGGAGGATGCGTTGCGCGCCGTCACCCGCGCGCTGCACGATCGCCGCACCGTCGTGCTCAGCCTGCCGGCCGACGTGCAGGACGCGGAGCTTGCGACCAACAGCGGCCCGCTCGAATTGCCGCCGGCGGCCGGCCGCCTGCTATCCCGATCCCGAGGCGGTGGGCCGGCTCGCCGACGCCATGGCGCGCGCGCAACGCGTGCTCATCCTCGGCGGACGCGGCGCGGTGCTGTCGGATGCCGAGCAGGCGCTGCTTGCGCTCGCCGACCGCACCGGCGCGCTGCTGGCGACGACCGTGTGCGGCCACGGGCTTTTCGCCGACAGCCCGTGGTCGCTCGGCATCTGCGGCGGCTTCGCCTCGCCGATCGCGGACGAGCTGATCGCCGAGAGCGACCTCGTCGCGGGGTTCGGGGCGAGCTTCACGCAATGGACGACCAAGCGAGGCAAGCTGATCGCGCCCGGCGCGACCGTCGCCCAGATCGACGTCGAGCAGGCCAATCTCGGCTACCAGATGCCGGTCCAGCATGCGATCCACGGCGACGCGAAGGTGACCGCGGAAGCCCTGTTGAACGAGCTTGCGCGGCGCGGCGTGTCGCAGCCGCGCGCGGGACGGCGCAGCGATCTCGTTCGCGACCGCATCCGGGCCGGCGACAATCATCACAGCCCGCATCGCTGACGAATCCACCGCGCGCTTCATCGATCCGCGAACGCTCAGCAAGGCGGTCGATGCGATCCTGCCGGTCGACCGGGTGGTGGCCTCGGACTCCGGCCATTTCTGCGGCTGGGTGCCGCGCTACCTGCGCGTCCCCAACGCGCGCGCCTCGTGTCTGAGCCACTCGTTCCAGTCGGTGGGCCTCGGTCTCGCGTCGGCGATCGGTCTTGCGGTGGCCAATCCCGGCAAGCTCGCCGTGCTCGGGACGGGCGACGGCGGCTTCCTGATGTCGATCTCCGATCTCGAGACCGCGCTGCGCCTCAAGCTGCGGCTGTGCATCCTCGTCTACAACGACGCCTCCTATGCGGCCGAGGTGCATTACTTTCCGCCGTCACGGCTACTCGATCGACATCGTCCAGTTTCCCGACACCGATTTTGCCGCGATGGCGCGCGGCTACGGCGCGCGCGCCGCGACGGTGAGGACGCTTGCCGATCTCGATCCGCTCAAGGCATGGGTCGCCGAAGGTGCGCCGGGCGTGTTCGTGATCGACGGCAAGATCAATCCCGATCTCGAAGCCGATTGGCACGCCGAGCACTTCCCGTGAGCACATTCGTTTCAATTCAAGGGATGGTCATGGCCGGGCTTGTCCCGGCCATCCCGCTTAACAAGGCACGGCCGTGCCACATGATCGGGGTCGCCGGGACAAGCCCGGCGATGACGGCGGAGTGGGGCAGTCCGCTCATGCGAACATGCTCTGTGCAAACGCCAGATGATCAGAGCTTCGCCAGGACAGGCGCCATCCGCTCGATCGCCGCATCGACCTCTTCGCGCGTGATCGCGAGGCCGAAGCCGAACCGCATGCGGTCGCCGCGGTGATCGGCCTGAATGTCGACGGCCGCGAGCGCTTCCTCGATCGCTGCCGCGTGCGGCGCGCGGAACGCGAGAAAGTTGCCGTGTGCCGCGCCGTTGCCGAACGGCGTGATGAGATCGCGGCGCCTCAGCCCTTTCAGGGCGAGCGGCTCGAGGCGTGCGAGAAAATGCTCCATCAGGGCAGTGGCGTGGGCATGCACGTCGCCGATGCCGATGCCGGCCGACGACAGCCATTCGAGCACGGCGTGCATGCGGTAGATCCCGACGGGATCGAACGTCGCCCCGAGGAAACGTGACCCGTCGGCGGGATAGCCGACCGTCTTGCCGGCGGGCGCGGCGAGCGCGCCGAACTCGGCGAACCAGCCGGTGTCGCGCGGGCGCGGTCCGTAGCCGGGCGGGCAATGCAGGAAGCAGATGCCTTCCCCCGCCATGGCGTATTTGTAGCCGCCGGCCATGTAGAAGGCGCGCGCCGCGACCTTCGACAGGTCGGTCGGCCGCGCCATGTAGCCGTGATAGCCGTCGATGACGATGAAGGTCTCGCTCTCGGGAACCGCGGCGACGAGGCTTTCGATGTCGCCGCAGGTAGCCCCGCTCGTGAAGAAAACCTGGGACACGAACACGAGATCGTGTCCGCCCTTCGCAGCAGCATCCCGAAAGCGTGCCGCAAAGCTCTCATAGGGTTCCGTCGGCACGTAGGTGCAGACGACGAGCCCGTCCTCCTCGAGACGCGCCACCTGTCGCCGGAAGCTGTGAAACTCGGCGTCGGTCGAGAGAATCCGAACCGGCCTGTTCGCGGGAAAGCACGAAAGAATTCGGTTCAGCAGCGCGTGGGTATTGGGCGCGATCGCGATGGTGCGGGGATCGGGGAGGTTGAGAATCGCGGCGATACCGCTCTGCAACGCCGGCAGCAGTTCGCCGAGCACGACCTGCCATTTGTCGCCGGTGAGCCGCGCAGCATCCTCCCAGCACCGCATCTGTGCGTCGTAGGTGACGTCCGGCCACTCGTGGTGGCTGTGCGCCGCAAGGTTGATGCGCTTCGGGTTCGCGGCGCGGAAACGGGAGAAGCTCGCGCGGAGATCGAGCACCGGATCATCCCGTTCTGCCGCGTGGTCGCGCGCTCGCATGTCGATCATCCCGTGCTCGCGTAGACGAAGCCGAGGCGCCGCCTGCACGTCGGCGGGCAATTCCGGCAGCGACGAACGCGGGATGAGGAAGGTCGAGAGCTGGAACAGGTCGCCGAAGATGCGATGCCGTTCGGCCGTGCTGCGAAGATAATCGTGCCCCGACGAGCCGCCGGTGCCGATCTTGCGCCCGATCATGCGCTCCACCATCAGGGCATGCCGGTAGCGCCAGAACGTGAGCGTCTCGTCGATGTCCATGAGGAGCGAGAGCAGGCGGAACGGCTGCTGCACCGCCGGCATCTCGCGGTAGACGGTGATGAAGAGCGCGGCCTGGATCGCCTTCGGCGACAGCCGCCAGCCGTCACGCTCGGCGTCCGGCTCGAAGATCGTCTTGAACGCTTCGAGCGCCTTGTCGAGCCCGACGATCTCGCGCTGCCGGCGCTCGGCCGGAATGGCGGCGTCGGCCTTCACCGTTTCGACGTCGGCCGAAAGGTGCCGCACCACCGCTGCGCGATAGGCGGCGCGAAACGACTCGCCGCCCCAATCCAGGAACGGCGTTCGCGCGAGCCAGGTGTCCAGCAGCGTCAGGATCGTGGGGCGGGCCCGCGCCGCCTCGAGCTTCTCGCGGTCGGGCGCGGAGAGACGCGTCTCGACGGCTTTGTCGTCGAACTTCACGCGCGAACCCTCGGCCAGGCCGAGCCGCGTCTCGATCAGGCGAAACTGGAGCGACTGGAACCCCGAGGCGGGGAAAAGGTAGTCGCGAAAATCGAGAAAATCGGCGGGCGTCATCGTCTCCAGCACGTCGAGCTGGGCGACCAGCAGCTTGAGGATCTCGTGGACGCGCGCGAGCGAATGCACGATGCGCGCCATCGCCTCGTCGTCGACCGGATTGGACGAGAAGTCCCGCTCGATGCGATCGAACTCGTGCAGCACCTGCTTGAACCACAGCTCGTAGGCCTGGTGGACGATGATGAACAGCATCTCGTCATGCACGGGCGCCCCATGCTTGCCGCTCTCCGGAACCTGCAGGGACAGCAGCCGGTCGATCTGCAGATAGTCCCCGTAATAGACAGGTGGATGGCTCATGGGATGGGCGTTGGTGCGATCCGGTCGTTGCCGCGGCGGCGCGGCTGCCGGCGGTGCTTCTACCGCGAAGCACAAATCTCGCGAAAGGGCGGTTGGATGTCGAGTCGCCGCAACGCGCCCTGCGGCATCGCGGCGCTTGCGCCATCCCCAGAAAAAGCTTTAAGCTTAAACGTTCAAGCTTGAAGGATATGACGGAACCTGAAATGATGGCTTCCGTTGCCGACAGCGAGGATGGCAGGGCATGAAGATCGCGTGCCTCGGCGGCGGGCCGGCGGGCCTCTATTTCGCGATCAGCATGAAGCTGCGCGACGCCGCGCACGACATCACCGTGTTCGAGCGCAACCGGCCGGACGACACCTTCGGCTGGGGCGTGGTGCTGTCCGACGAGACGCTCGCCAATCTCGCCGCCAATGACCCCGTCAGCGCCGCGGCGATCCGCGACAACTTCGCCTATTGGGACGACATCGCGGTCCACTACCGCGGCGAGCGCATCGTCTCCACCGGGCACGGCTTCTGCGGCATCGGGCGCAGGCAGCTGCTTCTGCTGCTGCAGGAGCGCGCGCGGTCGCTCGGCGTGAACCTGCGCTTCCTGACCGAGTTCGATGGCGCCGCGGACTACGCGAAGACGCACGACCTCGTCGTCGCGGCGGACGGCTTGAACTCCAAGGTCCGCAAGGAGTTCGCCGAGCATTTCCGGCCCGAAATCGACCTGCGCGAATGCAAGTTCGTCTGGCTCGGCACCCGCCAGAAATTCGACGACGCCTTCACCTTCATCTTCGAGGAGACCGAGCACGGCTGGATCTGGGCGCACGCCTATCAGTTCGACGCCGACACCGCGACCTTCATCGTCGAGTGCTCGGAGGCGACCTGGGACAGGTTCGGCTTCGGCACGATGTCGAGCGAGGAATCGATCGCGACCTGCGAGCGCATCTTCGCCAAATATCTCGGCGGCCATCGCCTGATGTCGAACGCGCGTCACCTGCGCGGCTCGGGCTGGCTCAATTTCCCGCGCGTGCTGTGCGAGAAATGGTCCCACGACAATATCGTGCTGATGGGCGACGCCGCGGCGACGGCGCATTTCTCCGTCGGCTCGGGAACCAAGCTCGCGATGGAGAGCGCGATCTCGCTCGCCGGCCATCTGGACGGCGAAGCGAGCATCCCCGCGGCCTTCGGCAAATACGAGGAGGCGCGGCGCACCGAGGTGCTGCGGCTGCAATCGGCCGCCCGCAATTCGCTCGAGTGGTTCGAGAACGTCGAGCGCTATCTCCACCTCGACCCGATCCAGTTCAACTATTCGCTGCTGACGCGCTCGCAGCGCATCAGCCACGAGAATCTGCGGCTGCGCGACAAGGCATGGCTCGAATCCGCCGAAGGCTGGTTCCAGCGCCAGGCCGGGAGCAACAGCCCGGCTGTGCGGCGGCCGATGTTCGCGCCGTTCAAGCTGCGCGACATGACGCTCAAGAACCGCGTCGTCGTCTCGCCGATGGCGCAATACAAGGCGGTCGACGGCTGCCCGACCGACTGGCACCTCGTGCACTACGCCGAGCGCGCCAAGGGCGGCGCCGGCCTCGTCTTCATCGAGATGACCTGCGTGAGCCCGGAGGGACGGATCACGCCGGGCTGCACCGGCATGTATGCGCCGGAGCACGAGGCGGCCTGGAAGCGCATCGTCGATTTCGTGCACGCCGAGACCGCAGGCCAAGATCTGCTGCCAGCTCGGGCATTCCGGGCCGAAGGGCTCGACCCAGCTCGGCTGGGAAGAGATGGACGCGCCGCTCGCCGACGGCAACTGGCCGCTGCTTGCCGCCTCCGACGTGCCGTGGTCGCCGCGCAACCAACGCCCGAAGGCGATGGACCGCGCCGACATGGACCGGGTGCGCGAAGAGTTCGTATCCGCGGCCCGCATGGCTGATCGCGCCGGCTTCGACATGCTCGAGCTGCACTGCGCCCACGGCTACCTGCTCTCCTCGTTCATCACGCCGCTCACCAATCGGCGCACCGACGAATACGGCGGCTCGCTCGAAAACCGCATGCGCTATCCGCTCGAGGTCTTCGCCGCGGTGCGCGCCGTGTGGCCGGCCGGAAAGCCGATTTCGGTGCGCATCTCCGCGAGCGACTGGGTCGGCGCCGACGGCATCGAGCCGCAAGATGCGGTCGAGATCGCGCGCATGCTTCACGAGGCGGGCGTCGACATCTGCGACGTCTCCGCCGGCCAGACCTCGATCCGCGCCCGGCCGGTCTACGGCCGCATGTTCCAGACGCCGTTCTCCGACCGCATCCGCAACGAGACCGGCATCGCGACCATGGCGGTCGGCAACATCTACGAGCCCGACCACGTCAACTCGATCCTGATGGCCGGTCGCGCCGACCTCGTGTGCCTCGCGCGCCCGCATCTCGCCGATCCCTACTGGACCCTGCACGCGGCGGCGCGGCTCGGCGACAAGGGCGAGGCCTGGCCCGCGCCCTACTACGCCGGCCGTGATCAGCTCTATCGGCTTGCCGAGCAGGCCGAGGCGGCCGCGACGGCGGTGCGGGTATGAGCGCGCTTGCCGGCAGACATGCGTTGGTGACCGGCGGCGGAACCGGCATCGGCGCCGCCATCGCGACGACGCTGGCGCAGGCGGGCGCGACGGTCACCATCTGCGGGCGGCGGCTCGAGCCGTTGCAGGCGACGGCGGCCGGAACCGCGAACATTCGCGCCGTGGCCGCCGACGTCACCAGCGAAGAGTCCGTGGCGAAGGTTTATGAGCAAGCCGAAGTCGCCGGGCCCTTCGACATCGTCGTCGCCAATGCGGGGATCGCGGAGAGCGCGCCGGCTGCGAAGACGTCTCTCGAGCTCTGGAACCGAATGATCGAGGTCAACCTGACCGGCGCCTTCCTCACGGTGAAGCCGGCGCTCGGCGCGATGCGGGCGCGCGGCTGGGGCCGCATCGTCTTCATCGCGTCGACGGCGGGGCTCAAGGGCTACGCCTATGTCGCGCCCTATGTGGCGGCCAAGCACGGCGTGGTCGGGCTGATGCGTGCGCTGGCGCTCGAAACGGCGTCCGCAGGGGTCACCGTGAACGCGGTCTGCCCGGGCTTCACCGAGACCGCGATGCTGTCCGAAACGGTCGAGCGCATCGTCGCCGCGACCGACCGCAGCGGGACGGATGTGCGCGAAACGCTCGCCGCGAACAATCCGCAGGGCCGGTTCATCCGCCCGCAGGAGGTCGCGGACGCCGTGCTGTGGCTGTGCGCCGCGAGAGCGCGGCGATCACCGGCCAGGCGATTTCGGTGTCGGGAGGCGAGACGTGGTGAGCGCTCCATTGTCTCCGGCGCGGCGGGACTCCGAAAGCAAGGCGCGGCTGCGCCTGTGGATCAGGCTGCTGCGCGTCACGCGGCTGGTCGAAGGCGAGACGCGCGAGCGGTTCAAGACCGAGTTCAACGTCACGCTGCCGCGGTTCGACGTGATGGCGGCGCTCTACCGCAAGCCCGACGGCATGCTGATGAGCGAGATTTCCCGCTTCCTCCTGATCTCGAACGGCAACGTGACGGGGATCGTCGACCGTCTGGTGACGGATGGATTCGTGGTGCGCTCGCAGCGCGACGGCGACCGCCGCACGTCTTCGTGCGCCTGACCGCGAAGGGCCACGCGGCTTTCGCCGACATGTCGGCGGCACACGAAAGCTGGATCGACCGCCTGCTCGGCGACATCACCGCGCGCGAGGCCGAGCAGCTGTCGGCCAAACTGAAGGCCTTTCACAGCGAATGGGAGAGCGAGACATGAAATCGATGGCCGCGCTCACAGCCCGCGCACTTCCTGTGGCGGATGGACAACGACGTCGCCGTCATCCAGCTCGCCCGGCCGGAGCGCAAGAACCCGCTCACGTTCGAGTCCTACGCGGAGCTGCGCGACACCTTCCGCGCGTTGACCTACGCCGACGACGTGAACGCCGTCGTGTTCCTGCCGAACGGCGGCAACTTCTGCTCCGGCGGCGACGTGCACGACATCATCGGCCCGCTGGTCGCCATGGACATGAAGGCGCTGCTCGCCTTCACCCGCATGACCGGCGATCTCGTCAAGGCGATGCTCGGCTGCGGCAAGCCGATCATCGCCGCCGTCGACGGCGTCGCGGTCGGCGCCGGCGCGATCATCGCCATGGCATCGGACCTTCGCCTCGCGACGCCGGAGGCGAAGACCGCCTTCCTCTTCACGCGGGTCGGCCTCGCCGGCTGCGACATGGGCGCCTGCGCGATGCTGCCGCGCCTGATCGGCCAGGGCCGCGCCGCCGAGCTGCTCTACACCGGCCGCACCATGACGGCGCAGGAGGGCGAGCGCTGGGGCTTCTACAACAGGCTCGTCGCCGCCGATGCCCTTGCGGCGAGGCGCTGGCGCTCGCGCGCCAGCTCGCCGCCGGCCCGACCTTTGCGCACGGCATGACCAAGACGCAGCTCAACCAGGAATGGTCGATGGGCCTCGAGCAGGCGATCGAAGCCGAGGCGCAGGCGCAGGCGATCTGCATGCAGACCCGGGATTTCGAGCGCGCCTACCGCGCCTTCGTCGCCAAGGAGCGGCCGGTCTTCGAGGGCGACTGATGCCTGACCGAAGCTTCCTCGACTGGCCTTTCTTCGAGGAGCGGCACCGCGCTCTCGCCGCCGCGATCGAGGCGTGGTGCCGGTCGAATCTGCCTGTCGCCCATGACGACGTCGACGCGGCCTGCCGCGAGCTCGTGGCGAAGCTCGGCCGCGACGGCTGGCTCGAGCATTCCGCGATCGACCCCGATCTCGGCGGCACGCTCGACGTGCGCACGCTCTGCCTGATCCGCGAGACGCTCGCCCGCCATGACGGGCTTGCCGATTTCGCCTTCGCCATGCAGGGCCTCGGCGCCGGCGCCATCAGCCTGTTCGGCACCGCGGCGCAGCGGCGATGGCTGCGACGCACCCGTGCCGGCACGGCGATCGCGGCGTTCGCGCTGTCGGAGCCGGGCTCCGGCTCGGACGTCGCCGGCATCGAGACGACGGCGCGGCGCGACGGCGACGACTACGTTCTCGACGGCGAGAAGACCTGGATTTCGAACGGCGGCATCGCCGATTTCTACGTCGTCTTCGCCCGCACCGGCGAGGCGCCGGGCGCGAAGGGCCTCTCGGCCTTCATCGTGCCGGCCGATCTCGCGGGCTTCTCGATCGCGGAGCGGATCGACGTGATCGCGCCGCATCCGCTTGCACGCATCAGGTTCACGGAAGCCGCGTGCCGGCATCGGCGATGATCGGAAAGCCGGGCGAGGGCTTCAAGATCGCCATGGCGACGCTCGATGTCTTCCGCACGACGGTCGGCGCGGCCGCGCTCGGCTTCGCCCGCCGGGCGCTCGACGAGACGACCGTGCGCGCCCGCGCGCGCCGCCTGTTCGGCGCGCCGCTGTGCCGACCTCCAGATGGTGCAGGCGCACATCGCCGACATGGCGCTCGACGTCGATGCCGCGGCGCTGCTCGTCTACCGCGCCGCCTGGGTCAAGGACAGCGGCGCCGCACGGGTCACCCGCGAGGCCGCGATGGCGAAGCTGTTCGCCACCGAGCGCGCCCAGGAGGTGATCGACAAGGCGGTGCAGATCCACGGCGGCGACGGCGTGCGCCGCGGGCACATCGTCGAACGTCTCTATCGCGAAATCCGGGCGCTGCGCATCTACGAAGGCGCGTCCGAAGTCCAGAAGGTCGTCATCGCGCGACAGACACTCTCCGGAGGATGATCATGCTCGGGCCAACGGCGCACACCGACACCTTCGCGCGCGACAATCTTCCGCCGCCGGAGCAATGGCCGCAGCTCGTGCGCGAGCGCTTCGACTATCCCGACGAGCTCAACGCCGCGGTCGAGCTGACCGACCGCATGGTCGCGCGCGGCTTCGGCGATCAGGTCGCGCTGATCGGCAACGGGCGCCGGCGCACCTACAAGGAGCTCTCCGACTGGACGAACCGCATCGCCCATGCGCTCGTCGAGGATATCGGCGTCAAGCCCGGCAACCGCATTCTGATCCGCTCCGCCAACAATCCGGCCATGGTCGCCTGCTGGCTCGCGGCGACCAAGGCCGGCGCCGTCGTCGTGAACACGATGCCGATGCTGCGCGCGGGCGAGCTCGGCAAGATCGTCGACAAGGCGGAGATCAGCCTCGCGCTCTGCGACACGCGGCTGATGGACGAGCTCGTCGCCTGCGCCAAGGACAGCCGGTTCCTCAAGAAGGTGATCGGGTTCGACGGGACCGCCAATCACGATGCCGAGCTCGACCGCCTCGCGCTCAGCAAATCGGTCCGATTCGAGGCGGTGAAGACGAGACGCGACGACGTCGCCCTGCTGGGCTTCACGTCGGGCACCACCGGCGAGCCGAAGGCGACCATGCACTTCCACAGCGATCTGCTGATCATCGCCGACGGCTATGCCAAGGAAATCCTGCAAGTCACGCCCGACGACGTGTTCGTCGGCTCGCCGCCGCTCGCCTTCACCTTCGGGCTCGGCGGCCTCGCGATCTTTCCGCTGCGCTTCGGCGCCACCGCGACGCTGCTCGAGAACGCTTCGCCCGCGAACATGATCGAGATCATCGAGACCTACCGCGCGACGATCCTGTTCACCGCGCCGACCGCCTATCGCTTCATGCTCTCTGCCGTCGACACCGGCGCCGATCTGTCGTCGCTGCGGCTCGCGGTCTCGGCGGGCGAGACCTTGCCGGCGCCGGTGTTCAACGACTGGATGAAGAAGATCGGCAAGCCGATCCTCGACGGCATCGGCTCGACCGAGCTGCTGCACATCTTCATCTCCAATCGGATCGGCGACTCCGCGCCGGCCTCGACCGGCCGCGCGGTGACGGGCTACGAGGCGAGGATCGTCGACGACAACATGAACGAAAAGCCGCGCGGCGAGGTCGGTTGGCTCGCCGTCCGCGGCCCGACCGGATGTCGCTATCTCTCCGACTCTCGCCAGAAGGCCTACGTGCGTGACGGCTGGAATTTGACCGGCGACACCTTTGCCCAGGACGCGGCGGGCTATTTCCATTTCATCGCCCGCACCGACGACATGATCATCTCCTCGGGCTACAACATCGCCGGGCCGGAGGTGGAGGCGGCGCTGCTGTCTCACCCCGACGTGAAGGAATGCGCGGTGATCGGCGCTCCCGACGAGGAGCGCGGACAGATCGTGCAGGCGCACGTGGTGCTCCAAAGCGATGTCGCCGCGGACGACGCAGACCGCGCGCAGGCTGCAGGATCACGTGAAGGCGACCATCGCGCCGTACAAGTATCCGCGGTCGGTGAAGTTCACCGACGCGTTGCCTAAGACGCAGACCGGAAAGGTCCAGCGCTTCCGGTTGCGGGCCGATGCGTCGCGAGCGCCGGAGCCGCGCGGATGAGCACGGACGCGCACGAGTTTCTCCATCCGCGCAACTGGAAACGCGCCAAGGGCTATGCGAACGGCGTCGCCGCCGAAGGCCGCATGGTCTTCGTCGCCGGACAGATCGGCTGGAACGCCGACCAGCAATTCGAAAGCCTGGACTTCGTCGCCCAGGTCCGCCAGGCCCTCGAGAACGTCGTCGCCGTCGTGCACGAGGCGGGCGGCCGGCCCGAGCACGTCACGCGGCTCACCTGGTTCATCACCGACAAGGCGGAATATCTCTCGCGATTGCCGGAGGTCGGCGAGGCCTATCGCGGCGTGATGGGAAAACATTTCCCGGCGATGACGATGGTCGAGGTGACGGCTCTCATCGAGGACGAGGCGCGTGTCGAGATCGAAGCTTCGGCGGTGGTGCCGAAGTGATGCCGATCGTCCATCGCCGCAGCCTTTGCTAATCATGCCCCCAACGGCCGAGCGTCAGATGCCGATGCGGGTCGAGCCGCTCATCATTGCCGAGCGCGCCCAACGCACCGACTTTTGGCGGCATTGCGATCATTTCGAAAACGGCGCGCACGTCGTCGTCGTGGACGGCAAGCCGGTAGACGTCGGGATTCCACGCGACGAGCTTGCCGCCGACAATTCGCGCATAGACCTGCCCCGTCCCGTAATGGGCGAAATCGATGATCGGGATGTTGCGCAGGCATTGCTTGAGGAATTGGGAATGACGCCCGGCGCGCCGGCTGGACGCGTCCGCGTAGATGGCGTCCGGCGTCCGGGCCTCGATGTTGATGTGCTGGTACCGCTCGACGTCGAGCAGGCATTCCAGATCGAGAATATTCATTCGCCCGTTGAACCCGAACGCGACGGTTCTCGGTCTTTGGCCCTCGGCGACGCTGTTGTCGAGAAATTCGAAATGCACCTGCTTGTCCGCGCGACGCGCCCACGTGAAGAACAGGCCGGGGATGCCCGAATAAGCCTCGACGTTGTGCGCCAGAAGATCGTCGACCGCTTTGTAGCGGCCGAACTGTTCGCCGCGCGTCCAGGCACGTTCGACCGTGGCTTCCGGCGGCGTGATCATGAAGAACATGTAGACATAGGCACCGAACCGCGTGAGCAGCCGGCTGCCGTCTTCCTCGTCCGGGTCATGGGCGAAGCTGTCGAACCGGAAACGATCGATGAGCAGGTGGGGCAGCTGCCCGATCTTGCCCTTGAAGCTCATGTAGCGGTCGAGCTTCTGATCGATGATCGCCACCTCGGTGCCGGTCAGCGTGCCGGCATATCGCCACGCGGGCCCGAGCGAATCGTAATCGAGCAGATATTTCCGCCAGATGTCCGGGCTGATCAGGGCGAAGTCCGCCCAATCGACTCCGAGCCGCCGCGCAAGCTGCTTTTGCAGCGGCCGCATCGTGCTCTTGCCCGATGCCGACGCGCCCTTGACGTTCATCACGATCGGCCGCGACTGGGCGGGGAGAAATCGATAGCCCTCGCTGCTGCACGGCGCTGCGGAAAAGCGGCTCGAGCGCTTCGCCGACGATCAGGCTTCCGTGGTCGTTGCACACCAGTCGAAGCGCGATCGACGGTCATCAGCTTGCGGTCGTTGGTCAGGCGGCCGCGCCTCGCGAAGATCGCGTCGGCGGTCGTCACCAGCGCCTGGTAACACGCGCGCTCGAACCGATCCTCGCTCGATTGCTTCGCGCGCCAACACGCGATGCACGGCGAGGTCCTGGTCGGCGGCGGTGCGGGGCGGCGTCCTGACCTCGGCACGCTTTTGCGACCACCCCGGATCGCGCGCGACCAGCGTGCGATAGTCGACCCGAATGCGGTCCGGATGCGCCTCGGCATCATCGTCGAGCGGAGGAGCCGCGGTCTGAGCCCTGTCGATGAAGTCGGCCGCTTCGCGCTTGAGGCGATCGAACACGCCGTTGATCTCGGACATCTTCGGCGCGATGTGCTTGTCCAAGATGGCAGCCGTCATCTGCCGGAAGTTGACGCCGAGGTCCTCGTACTTCTCGTCCGTCCGGCACGGAGAGATCGGCCATCACCCGGATCAGCACCTCGTGCAGCGCCAGGCGCTCGGGCCTGAAGGTGGTGAGCCTTTCGATCGGCAGCCCGCAGAAGTCGCTGAGCTCCTGAAGCTCGTCGATGCTGCTCGAGACGTTCGCGGCGCTGAACACCGTCGACAGGGGAAGGAATTCGCTCGGCAGCGCGGATTCGATTCCCGGATTCCACGGGCCGTAGACTTCATGCGTTTCGCCCGGCGAGGCGGTCGTCGACGGCGCATCAGCAGCGGAAGTCAACGGCCATCGGGGGCCTCGCCTTTGTCGTTCGATCTCGGCGGCCGATCGTGTCGTACGCCGAGTCGTCCTCTCTTCGGTCTCGGCCTGGCTCCAGCCGGGCTCACTCCAAGCGGCGAGTCAGAAATCGGATCGCTCCGCGCATCGGCAGCGGTTCCACGTCCTGCTTGAAGGGATTGTTCATTTCGCCCTCGGCGCAGGAGGATTCGCGCATCGGCCCTTGCACCCGCCGCCAGCGGTGGACCACCTTCAACGGCTCGATGAAGACGTCCGGATCCTCGATCGTGACGTCGGCGTGAAGGAATCTTGCCGTCGTCGACCAGCCGATAGCGCTCGACGACGTGCAGCTTTTCGCTGTGCGGCGTGCGGTAGTTGTCGACGAAGGTCCTCGTGTGCTGACCGATGGTGTCGACGACGAGGGTGTCGCCTTCGTAATAGCCGACCGACTCGCCGTACCAGGACGGCTTCGGATTCTCCGAATGCGGTACGTTCAGGTAAACGCGGCGCACCTGATGATCCATCTGCCAGATCATCGTCACCTTGTCCGGCGCCTGGAGGAAGAAGGTGGGCTGCGCGGGGTTGAGGAGATAGGTCGGAACGCCCGTCGCCCAGCAGCGGGACTCGCGCGCATACATCGCCTTGCCGCGGTGGACTTCGTCGTTGGACTTCTTCAGCTCGTCCTTCGCGAATTGCGTCAGATTGGGATTGTTGGTGTCCGCCACCCGAACGTCGGCTGCTTTCCGGTGTTGTTCGGGACGTAGGGATGTGCGGGGTCGTCTCCGACCGGAGGCGGGCTGCCGGGCACCGCGACCCAATTGGTGCCGATCGAGACCCAGCCGGCATCGTTCGAAGAGAAGTCGGGGATGCGCTTCTCGCCCCGCCCTGCGCGTGCGCGGATGAGAGCGCAAGGCCCGTGAGGAGAAGGCCGGTCCATGCGACGACCGCGCACGGGCGCCGCGCCGCGGCTTCGGCGAATTTGGGCATTTCATTCTCCCGATCGTATCCGGCTGTTTTTGCAGATATCCGGATTGTTCGCCCGCCGGAATCGCACGACGTGTGCCGAAAGGCTGCCGTGCTTATTTCGCGAGGCTTTGGAATGCTAGCCCGCCGTCAAAACGGCGTCCAGCGCGCCGCCTCGGCATCGGCGGGCGATCGCCGGGATGAATCTGGCGTACGTGGCACAGCAGCGCGGCAGCTATTCGGCTTGGCTCGGCGGGACGGCGACCGAGACGCTCCGCTTCGAGGTTACCTTCTTGCCATCCGGCTCCATGACCACCAATGTCAGCTCATGGCGCCCGGGGGGAAGGCGCGGAGGGACCATTACGAAGTGCCCGGAGGCGTCCGCGGTGGCCTTGTCTTGGATCACTCCGTCGCGAAGGAGTTGCACGGTCACTCCCGGTAGGCTCCTTCCTGCGATAACCGCGTCACCCCCCGGCTCAATTCGGACAATGTCGAAGGACGGCGGGATATCGGCCTTGAGCGAACGGTCCAAACTACGAGTTTCGGCCAAACCTACGGTGTCGTGCCCAGGCGACGGGTTAGCCACCGTGCCGACGACCGGGCGAGCTTCGCGAGGCACGCCGCGCCACATGTCAAATGAGATCGCGGCTCCGGCCAACACGGCGACCGACGTCAGGATGAGCAGGGCTTTGGATACGTTGAGCATAGTCGACCCGCAAGCAATGGGTCTCTGGCCACGCTCATCCTGCGCCCGATCCACCCCGCAGCACAAGCTCTGTTTGAGGAATTGCGGCCAGCGTGGTGGAGATCGCCAGCCCGAAGCGCATCGCCTTCACCTCGGTGCAGGTCGCGGCCCGTCAAAAGTGCTCCGACGCTCGCATCGGAGATGTCCTGCTGGTACAAATGCTCGACGTCGGGCGACGTGTGTTCACGAAAAAAGCGAGGGAGGTCGTCATGAAACTACGCATTCTTGCAGCGATCGCGGGGCTTTGCGCTGCCCCCTGTGTCACGGCACAGGCGCAACCCGCGACGCAAAGCTATCCGGTCGTGCAAGGGAACGCCTACAAGTTCGAAAAAATCGCTGATGGCGTCTACTACGCAACGGTCACAAGGCCCGGGCTCGGCAGCAACAATGTCGTCGTGATCAACGATTCGGATGTTCTGGTCGTGGATGCCGGCACCTCGCCGGTGGCGGCGCGAGCCTTTGTCGACGATGTCAAGAAGCTCACCGACAAGCCGATACGATACGTCGTCAATACGCATTGGCACTACGATCACACCGCCGGCAACCAGATCTTCGGGCCGGAGGTGCAGATCATCGCGACCGATCATCTCTATCAGATGCTTGCAACGGTCGACGTGCTTCACCGCGAGCCGTTCGTGACGTCACAAGTGACGGGGTTATCGACACGGGTCGATACCCTGACCAAGCAGATCGCGGGAGAGGAAAATGCGCAGCAGAAGGCGGCTCTGCAAAAGGATTTGGCCGACGCCCAACGCCTTCAGCAGAACAACACCGAGATCAAGGTGACGCCTCCGAACGTCCACTACTCCACCAAGATGGTGCTCAACCGGGGTGGTCGCGAGATCGAGCTGTTGTTTCTGGGCCGCGGCCATACGGCTGGCGACACCGTCATCTTTCTTCCGAAGGAGCGCATCGTCTGCACCGGCGATCTGATGGAAAGCCGGCTCGCCTACATGGGCGACGCTTTCTTCAGCGAATGGATCACCACCCTGGAAGCGCTGAAGAAGCTCGACTTCGCGGTCGATCTGCCCGGGCATGGCGTGCCCTTCACCAACAAGAGCCTGATCACGGCCTACCAGGCCTATCTCGCTGACCTGGTCAACCAGGTGACCAAGCTCAAGGCCGAAGGCGTTTCGCCGGAAGACGCGGCAAAGCGCGTCGATCTCACTGCGCACGTCAAGGACTTTCCGCAGATCACCGGACCCGGCGCCGAGATTCGGGGCGTTCGTCGCGTCTATGCGTGGCTCGACGAGCAACGCGCGGCGAAGTGACCTGCGGCTCGCCAAGAGACTGAGCGGATAGGCGAGTTCGACTCAGTGCGAGATCATCCACGGCCGGCTGGTCGGGAAGCTCTTGGTGCCGCCCTTGCCGCGCTTGACGAGGCGCGAGGATCGGCCCGAGCAGCACCCGCAGCCGGGGCCGTGTGAGCCGCGGGACGAGGAGAGCGTGCGCGGCGTAGTCGGCGCTGCGCTCGTTGATCGCATGCGCCATCCGCTTCTGCGGCGAGACCGCCGAGCAGTGCGGCGCGGTCAACAGGACCCGCGGCGCGCTCGCCTCGCACTTCGGACAATCGGACGGAAGCTCGTATTCCGCCATGGCGCGCATTTGCGTGAACGGCCCGCATTCGCTGCAGAGATATTCGTAGACCGGCATGATGCTCTCCCGGCGGTCATCGTGTCGAGGTGGAACGCGGCGGCCGAAGCCGCCGCGTCGCGCGCGCCTATTTGTCCGGCGACATCGGGATGTCGACGCCGCCCATGATGTGCTTGATCGGTCCGGACGCGTTCGGCATCACGTCGAACTCGAAGATGTCGGTCGGCAGCCACAGCGTCGCGCAGGCGTTCGGGATGTCGACCACGCCGCGAGATGTGGCCCTGCACCGGCGCCGTGCCGAGGATCGCGTAGGCCTGCGCCTTCGAGTAGCCGAATTTCGTCAGGTACTCGATCGCGTTGAGGCAGGCCTGGCGATAGGCGACGTGGACGTCGAGGTAGTGCTGCTTGCCCCACTCGTCGACGGAGATGCCCTCGAAGATGAGGTAGTCGTTGTAGGTCGGCGTGATCGGCGACGGCTTGAAGATCGGATTCTTGATGCCGTACTTCGCCATGCCGCCCTTGATGATGTCGACCTTGAGGTGCAGCCAGCCGGCCATCTCGATGGCGCCGCAGAACGTGATCTCGCCGTCGCCCTGGCTGAAGTGCAGGTCGCCCATGGAGAGGCCGGCGCCCTTCACATAGACCGGGAAGTAGATCTTCGAGCCGCGCGAGAGGTCCTTGATGTCGCAATTGCCGCCGTGCTCGCGCGGCGGCACGGTGCGCGCGCCTTCCGCCGCGATCTTGTCGCGGACGTCGCCCTTGGCGCTGCCGGCGTGCGCGGTCGCGGCGAACGGCGGAACGGCGAGCGGCGGCACGCGGTTCGGATCGGTGGCGATGAACTCGGTTTCGCGCTTGTTCCAGGTGTCGAGCAGCTTCTGGTCCGGCAGGCAGCCGATCAGCCCGGGATGGATGAGGCCCGCGAAGCTCACGCCCGGCACGTGGCGGGAATGGGTGTAGAGGCCGGAAATGTCCCAGATCGACTTCTGCGCCAGGGGAAAGTGATCGGTGAGAAAGCCGCCGCCGTTCTTCTTGGAGAAGAACCCGTTGAAGCCCCACAGGCTGTCGGGCGAGGGCGCCGACGTCGAGGAGGTCGACGACCAGGAGATCGCCGGGCTCGGCGCCCTCGACGCCGATCGGGCCGGAGAGGAAATGCACGATGGTGAGGTCGATGTCGCGCACGTCGTCGGCCGACTCGTCGTTCTTGATGAAGCCGCCGGTCCAGTCGTAGGTCTGCATGACGAAGTCGTCGCCGGGCTTGACCCACGCGATGATCGGAACGTCGGGGTGCCAGCGGTTATGGATCATCGGGTTCTTGTAGGGCGATTGCTTGAGGTCGATCTCGACAATCGTCTTGGGCATTGCCAGCTCCTTTTGCTCGTTGTCCCGGCATTCACGTTGACGTTTCGCGTCGCGCGCCCCGGGCTGCGAGGCAGGGCCGTTTCAGACCGCGAGGAAGCGGGCGATCGCCGCTTCGTCGACATGCTCGCGGGTGTCGCTGTGCACGATCCGTCCATTCTCCATCACCAGAATGCGATCGGCGATCTCGAGGATGAAGCTCAGCACCTGCTCGCAGACGACGATGCACAGATTGCGCAGCGCCCGGATCTCCTTGAGCAGCTTCGCGATCTCCTTGATGACCGACGGCTGGATGCCCTCGGTCGGCTCGTCGAGCAGCAGGATTTTCGGGTCGCTCGCGAGCGCGCGGGCGATCGCGAGCTGCTGCTGCTGTCCGCCGGAAAGGTTGCCGCCGCGGCGACGGTCGAACTCCCGCAGCACCGGGAACAGCGTGTAGATCTCCTCCGGAATCTCGGTCTTGCCGGTGACGACGAGGCCGGTCTCGATGTTCTCGCGCACCGTCATGGTGCCGAAGATCTGGCGGCCCTGCGGCACGTAGGCGAGGCCGCGCGCGACCCGCGTATGGCTCGGCAGCGTGCTGACGTCGCCGCCGTCGACCAGCACCTGTCCGGAGCGAACCGGCATCACGCCGATCAACGACTTCATCAGCGTCGACTTGCCCATGCCGTTGCGGCCGACGACGGCGACGATCTCGCCCGGCGTGACGGCGAAGTTGATGCCGTGCAGCACCTGGCTCTGGCCGTAGGCGACGTTGAGATTGCGCACATCGAGCACGGGCTGCTCCTTCGACATGATCCGGAACCATCGCGCAGCCGCCAGCGGGAACGCCGCCAGGCCGCCGGAGCGCTTCAATGACCGAGATAGACTTCCTTGACCTGAGGATTGTTCTGGATCGCGTCCATGCTGCCTTCGGCCAGCACCTTGCCCTGGTGGAGCACGGTGACCCGGTCGGCGATGCTTTCGACGAATTTCATGTCGTGCTCGATGACGATGACGGACCGCCCCTTGGACACGAGCTCGAGCAGCTCCGCGGTCCGCGCGCGCTCCGAGATGCTCATGCCGGCGACCGGCTCGTCGAGCATCATCAGCTCCGGCTCCTGGATCAGCAGCATGCCGATCTCCAGCCACTGCTTCTGGCCGTGGCTCAGCGTTTCGGCGAGACGGTCGATCTGCTCTTCGAGAAAGATCGTCCGCGCGATCTCGCGCACGCGTTCGACGACGTCCGGCGTGCGTTTCCAGAACAGCGCGCCGACGACGTCGCGGCCGCGCGGCACCGAGATTTCGAGGTTCTCGAACACCGTGAGGTCTTCGTAGATCGACGGCGTCTGGAACTTGCGGCCGATGCCGCGGCGCACGATCTCCTGCTCCTTGAGGCCGGTAATCTCCTGGTCTTTGAACTTGATCGACCCGCCGGTCACCTTGGTGCGACCGCAGATCAGGTCGAGCACGGTGGTCTTGCCGGCGCCGTTGGGGCCGATGATGACGCGCAGCTCGTTCTTGTCGATGTAGAGATTGAGCGCGTTGACGGCCTTGAACCCGTCGAACGAGACGGTGACGTCTTCGAGCGCGAGCAGGAAGTCGGTGTTGGAAGCCATGGCAGCGAGCTCCTACTCGGCGGGCGCGGGACGGGTGGCGGGATCCGGATGCGCCGGCGGCGTTTTGCGCAGCTTCTCGATCCAGGGCAGGATCTGGTCGGTCATCAGCCCGGCGAGCCCGCGCGGGAACGCCAGCACGATGGCGATGAAGAGACCGCCCATCGCGAACAGCCAGAGCTCCGGAAAGCTCTCGGAGAACACGGTCTTGCCCCAGTTGACGAGGAGCGTTCCGATCACCGCGCCGACGACCGAGTGCCGTCCGCCGACCGCACAGAAGATCACCATGTCGATCGACGGCACGATGCCGACGAACGACGGCGACATGAAGCCGACCTGCAGCGTGAACATGGCGCCGCCGATCGCCGCCATGGCCGCGGCGAGGCAGAACACGAAGATCTTGAAGTTGGCGACGTCGTAGCCGGAGAAGCGGACCCGGTCCTCCTTGTCGCGCGTCGCGACCAGGATGCGCCCGAGCTTGCTCTTGATGACGCCGCGCGCGACCAGCATCGTCGCCAGCAGCAATCCGCAGCAGACGAAATAGAGCACGAATTTCGCGTGATCGGTGCGGATGTCCCAGCCGAGCAGCGTGCGCAGGTCGGTGATGCCGTTGATGCCGCCGGTGTAGCCCTGCTGGCCGACGATCAGGATGGTCAGCACCGCGGCGAGCGCCTGGGTGATGATGGCGAAGTAGACCCCGCCGACCCGCCGCTTGAACATGGCGAAGCTCAGGATGAACGCCAGGAGCGCCGGCACCGCCATGATGGCGATGAGCGTGAACGGCAGCGACTTGAACGGAACCCAGAAGAACGGCAGCTCGGTGATCTGGTTCCAATCCATGAAGTCGGGAATGCCCGGCGTCGACTGGATCTTGGTGTTCGCGACGCTCGACGCCTCGAGCTTGAGGAACATCGCCATGCAGTAGCCGCCGAGGCCGAAGAACACGCCCTGGCCGAGGGAGAGGATGCCGGTGTAGCCCCAGCACAGCACGAGGCCGACCGCGACGAAGGCGTAGGTCAGGTACTTGCCGACGAGGTTGAGGCGGAAGCCGTCGAGCGCCAGCGGAAGCACCACCAGGATCAGCACCGCGACGAGCGGCGATCCCGATCAGCTCGAGATTGCGGTTGTTCTCGGGCGACTGCCGACATTTTCACGTCACCTTCTGACCTTGAGGACGAACAGCCCCTGCGGGCGCAGCATCAGGAGCCCGATGACGATGAGCAGGGTGAGCACCTTCGCGTTCGATCCGGAGGTGAAGAATTCCAGCGTCGACTGCGACTGCGAGATGGTGAGCGCCGACGCGATGGTGCCGAGCAGGCTCTGCGCGCCGCCGAACACGACCACCAGGAAGGTGTCGACGATGTAGAGCTGACCGGCGGTCGGGCCGGTCGATCCGATCATGGTGAAGGCCGAGCCGGCGATGCCGGCGATGCCGCAGCCGAGCCCGAAGGTCAGGCGATCGATCCTGCGGGTGTCGATGCCGACCGCTTCGCTCATGACGCGGTTGGACACCACCGCGCGCACCTGCAGTCCCCAGCGCGAGCGGTAGAGCAGCAGGGCCACGATCCCGGTGATGACGAGCGTGACGCCCATCACGAACAGGCCGTTGATCTGGACCTGGATCGTGTCGGTGACGTTGAGCGAGCCCATCATCCAGCGCCGGCAGCTCGACGCCGACTTCACGCGCGCCGAAGATCGAGCGGAACGCCTGCTGCATGATCAGGCTCAAGCCCCAGGTGGCGAGCAGGGTATCGAGCGGGCGGGCGTAGAGGTGGCGGATCATCAGCCATTCGACCGCGAGCCCGAGCGCGCCGGAGACGATGAACGCCACCACCATCGCGAGGAAGTAGTAGCCGTTGTAGAGCGACGGCGCGAAATTCTGGACGATGTGGGAGCACAGATAGGTCATGTAGGCGCCGAGGATCATGAACTCGCCGTGCGCCATGTTGATCACGCCCATCTGGCCGAAGATGATCGCGAGGCCGAGCGCCATCAGCAGGAACACCGAGAACAGGATCAGCCCGGCGAAGCCCTGCATCGCGAGGATCGAGCCGAGTTCGCCGACCGAATATCCCCCGAACATGTTTCGGCTCCGGATGTGGATGACCGGAACGGTCGCGTCTGCGTGGGGCGTTCGACGAACGTCCGCACGGCGGCGAAGTGTGACGGACGAGCCGCGGCGGCCCGCTCTCCCCGCCGGTGGCGGGGAGAGCGGCGGTCGTCGCGGCTTACTGGTAGCCCTTCGGGAACGGATCCGGCTCCATCAGCTCGGCGGTCTCGTAGATGAGGTCGTACTGGCCGTCGGTCCGGGCGCGGCCGACCCGCGTCTTGCTCCACAGGTGATGATTTTCGTGGATGCGGACATAGCCTTCCGGCGCGCCCTTGAACTCGACGCCCGGCGACGCGGCCGCGACCTTGTCGATGTCGAAGCTGCCGGCCTTCTCGACGGTGAGCTTCCACAGCCAGGGGCCGAGATAGGCGGCCTGGGTCACGTCGCCGATCACGGTCTTGTCGCCCCACATCTTGTGGAACGCGGCGACGAAGGCCTTGTTGTTGTCGTTCTTGAGCGACTCGAAGTACTTCATGCAGGCATAGGCGCCGACGATGTTCTCGCCGCCGATGCCGTCGATCTCGTCCTCGGTGACCGAGATCGTCATCAGGGTCTGCTTGTTGAGGTCGATGCCGGCCGCCTTGAGCTGCTTGTAGAAGGCGACGTTGGAGCCGCCGACGATGATGGCGTAGATCACGTCGGGCTTGGTCAGCTTGATCTTGTTGATGACCGAGTTGAACTGGGTGTTGCCGAGCGGGAAGTATTCTTCGCCGATCACCTTGAGCTTGAGCACGTTCTCGATGTGCTTGCGGGCGATCTTGTTCGACGTGCGCGGCCAGATGTAGTCGGAGCCGAGCAGGTAGAAGGTCTTGGCGCCCTTCTCCTTCTGCACCCAGTTGAGGCCGGCGAGAATCTGCTGCGTCGCCTCCTGGCCGGTGTAGATCACGTTCTTCGACTGCTCGAGGCCTTCATAGAAGGTCGGGTAGTAGAGCATGCCGTTGTACTGCTCGAACACCGGCAGCACCGCCTTGCGCGACGCCGAGGTCCAGCAGCCCATCACCGACGCGCATTTGTCGTTGACGAGCAGCTTCTTCGCCTTTTCGGCGAAGGTCGGCCAGTCGCTGGCGCCGTCCTCCTGGATGAACTTGATCTTGCGGCCGAGCACGCCGCCCTGCGCGTTGATCTGGTCGATCGCGAGCTTTTCCGCCTCGACCGATCCGGTCTCCGAGATCGCCATGGTGCCGGTGACCGAGTGGAGGATGCCGACGGTGACCTCGGTATCCGTCACGGCGAGCCCGGTGGTGTTCACCTTGGCGGTCGGGAACTGCTGTGCGAGCGCGAACGGCGGCAACAAGGCGCTCGCCGACAAGGCAGCCGATCCGATGAGCAACTGCCTACGGAACGGTGATTGCAGATCCGTGGGCCGATTTTCTGAAGACATGCGACGCCTCGATTCAGCGGTGGGGAGGGGATTCCGGGAGCCGAACTGTTCGGCACCTCTGGCCGGATAGTGGGGCGCGCATGGTGCAATGCAGCATACGTCAATTGACGTATGTCCCTACGCGTTTTTACCGGTAAGGATCGCCGAAAGACCTGGGCCAGGGGAGAGGTCCCACGGCTGAATGCAGCTTTGGCAGGTTTATTGCATCATGTTGCGGCGCACGTTGCTGGCTCAACTGGCACGGATGCTGAGCGCTTCAACAACGATGCTTTGCTGAAGGCCATGCTCTTCGGAGATCAGAGGAACGCGGCGAGCGATCTTCTCGCAACGCAGCATCCAATCTCCGGATCGGACGGCGTCGATCGTCCGCGGCCGCAGCCACCGACGGAGGAGCCGACCAGGCGGGCGCAATGGACAGGAGCGGCCGCGGCATGACTGCTCATCAGCGCATCGTTCGGGTACGGCGCAACTACAACAGGTGGGTCGCCAACCAGACCCTCGAAGACTATGCGCTGCGCTTCACCGCCAAGAGCGCGCGCCGATGGTCGAGCCTGCGGGTCGCCAACACCGCCATCGGCGCGATCTCCTTTCTCGCGCTCGAGGCGATCGGCGGCGCGATCACCGTCAATTACGGCGTGACCAATGCGACGATCGCCATCTTCGCGGTCGGCGGCGTGATCTTCCTGACCGGACTGCCGATCGCCTATTACGCCGCGACCTATGGCGTCGATATCGATCTCCTGACCCGCGGCGCCGGCTTCGGCTACATCGGCTCGACCGTCACCTCGCTGATCTACGCTTCCTTCACGTTCCTGTTCTTCGCGATCGAGGCGGCCATCCTCTCGCTCGCACTGGAACTGTGGTTCGGCGTGCCCCTGTATCTCGGCTACATCATCAGCTCGGTCGTGGTGATTCCTCTCGTCACCCACGGCATCACCTTCATCAGCCGGTTTCAGCTGTGGACCCAGCCGATCTGGATCGCCCTCCACATCCTGCCGTTCATCTTCATCGCGCTCACCGATGCAGGATCGTTCGAGGGATGGACGCATTATGGCGGCCACGCCGGGGCCGGCGGCGGATCGTTCAATCTCTTGACGTTCGGCGCCGCGTCGACCGTGGTGTTCTCGCTGATCGCGCAGATCGGCGAGCAGGTCGATTTCCTCCGCTTTCTGCCGCCGCGCGATGCGGGCCGGCCGATCGCCTGGTGGACCGCATTCCTTGCCGCCGGGCCCGGCTGGATCGTGCCGGGGATGTTCAAGCTGCTGGCGGGTTCGTTCCTCGCCTATGTCGCCGTCCGCCATCTCGTCCCGGTCGACAAGGCGGCCGAGCCGACGCAGATGTATCTCGTCGCGTTCCAGTCGGTGTTTTCCTCGCCGCAGATCGCGCTCGCCTTCGCCTGCACCTTCGTCATCATTTCGCAGCTCAAGATCAACGTCACCAATGCCTATGCCGGCTCGATCGCGTGGTCGAATTTCTTCTCGCGGGTGACCCACAGCCATCCCGGCCGCGTCGTCTGGCTGGTCTTCAACGTGGCGATCGCGCTGCTGCTCATGGAGCTCGGAATCTTCCGCGTTCTCGAGCACATCCTCGGGCTCTATTCGATCGTCGCGGTGGCCTGGGTGGGCGCGCTCGTCGCCGACCTCGTCGTCAACAAGCCGCTGGGACTGAGCCCGCCTTTCATCGAGTTCAAGCGCGCCCATCTCTACGACATCAACCCCGTCGGGGTCGGCGCGATGGTGCTCGCGACCGCCGCCGGCATGCTCGGCTACTCGGGCGCGCTCGGCGCCACGCTGCAGGCGCTGGCGAGCTTCCTCGCGCTGCTCACCGCATTCGTCGCCGCGCCGGTGATCGCCTATGTCACCGGCGGCAAGTTCTATCTCGCGCGCAAGCCCTGGACGGTTCCGACGACGTCGACATTGCGCTGCTGCATCTGCGAGCTCGACTTCGAGCCCGAGGACATGGCGCAGTGCCCCGCCTATTCCGGACCGATCTGCTCGCTGTGCTGTTCGCTCGAAACCCGCTGTCACGATTGCTGCAAGCCGGAGGCGCGGCTCTCGAGCCAGATCGGCGGCTGGGTCGAGCGCACCTTGCCGCGCCGCGTCGTCGAGGCGATGAACACCGACATCAGCCAGTATGTCGGCGTCCTCCTGTTGTTCGCCGCGATCATCGGCGCCGTGCTCGCCTTCGTCTATTTCCAGGTCTCGTTCGAATCGAACGTGCAGCAGGACATCCTCAAATCGACGCTGTGGACGGTGTTCTTCATCCTGTCGATCATCGCCGCCATCGCGGCCTGGGTCTTCGTGCTGGTGCACGAGAGCCGCCGCGTCGCCGAGGAGGAGACCCAGCGCCAGACCGAATTGCTGATGCAGGAGATCGAGGCGCACAAGCGCACCGACGCCAAGCTGCAGCAGGCCAAGGAATCCGCGGAAGCCGCCAGCAAGGCGAAGAGCCGCTACGTCGTCGGACTGAGCCACGAGCTGCGCACGCCGCTCAATGCGGTGGTGGGCTACGCCCAGATTCTCGAGCGCGATCCCGCGATCCCGTCGCGCCGGATCGACGCGATCCGGGTGGTCCGCCGCAACGCGGAGTACCTGTCGGGCCTGATCGACGGCCTGCTCGACATTTCCAAGATCGAGGCCGGACGCTTCGACCTCAACCGCAACGAGGTGCGTCTGCGTGAGTTCCTCGATCAGCTCGTCGACATGTTCCGCCTGCAAGCCGGCGCCAAAGGCATCGAATTCGCGTTCGAGCCGTCGCCCCGGCTTCCGGCGGCGGTCTATACCGACGAGAACCGGCTGCGCCAGATCCTGATCAACCTCCTGTCCAATGCGGTCAAGTTCACCGATGAGGGCCGCGTGACCATGCGCGTGCTCTACCGGAACCAGGTCGCGAGCTTCGAGATCGAGGACACCGGCATCGGCATTCATGACGAGGACCTCGAGCGCGTCTTCCAGCCGTTCGAGCGCGCCCATCGCGGCCGCGCCAACGCCGGCGGGAACGGGCCTCGGCCTCACCATCACCAAGATGCTCGCCGAGACGATGGGCGGCGAAATCACCGTGCGCAGCGAACCCGGCAAAGGCAGCATCTTTCAGGTCAAGTTGCTGCTCTCCGAGGTGCCGCGGCCGCGCACCGCTCCGCCGCTCGAGCACCGGGTCTGCGGCTACGAAGGCCCGCGCCAGACCATACTCGTCGTCGACGACGATCCGGTTCACCGCGACGTGGTGCAGGAGCTGCTGGAGCCGCTCGGCTTCAACGTCTTCACTGCGGAGAACGGGGCGGCGTGCCTCGCGACGGCAACGGGATGCAGTCCGAACCTGGTGCTGCTCGATGTGTCGATGCCCGACATGTCCGGGTGGACCGTGGCGCGGCTGCTGCGCCGGTCGCAGCGCGAGCGCCCGGCGATCATCATGCTGTCGGCCGTTACCCTGGAGAAGGAGCGCCTGCTCGAGCCGGACCGCGCGTTCGACGACTACATGATCAAGCCGCTCGATCTGCGGCAGCTTCTGGAGAAGTTCCACACGCTGCTCAACGTGCAATGGATCACGAGCGAAGTGCCGCGCGCGGCGCCGGCGCTCGATGCGCCGGCGTCCGACGCGATCGGCCGATGCAACAGCGTCGGATGCCGGCAAAGGGCCGTCGCTTCACGACATCGAGGCGCTCATCGGGCTCGGACAGATCGGCCACGTCCGCGGCATCAACGCCAAGCTCGCCGAGATCGAGAGCAGCACCCCGGAGCACGCGGCGTTCGTCAAAGACCTGCGGGTGATCGTCGAAACCTTCAATCTGAGCCGCTTCTTGACGGTTCTGGAGGCGGAACGTAGCCGTCATGCGCGCTAGGGACGCCGCCGAGATCGTATTGGTCGTCGACGACTCGCCGGACACGCTGCGCATGCTGACCGATGCGCTCGAGGAGGCCGGCATGACGGTGCTGGTCGCCCTCGAGGGCGCCCAGGCGCTCGCGATCGTGACGAAGATCACGCCCGACGTCATCCTGATGGATGCGGTGATGCCGAGCATGGACGGCTTCGAGGCGTGCCGCGCGCTCAAGCACAACAAGATGCTCGCGCACGTGCCCGTGATCTTCATGACGGGGCTCAGCGAGACCCAGGACATCGTGAAGGGTTTGGAGGCCGGCGGGGTCGACTACGTCACCAAGCCGATCGTGCCCGACGAGCTGCTGGCGCGCATCCGCGTGCATCTCGCCAATGCGCGTCTCGCCAACAGCGCGCGCGCCGCGCTCGATGCGTCGGGACGCTATCTGCTGGCGACCAATGCCGCGGGCGGCGTGCTGCTGGTGCACGCCGCAGACCGCAAAGCTGCTCGGTCTCGCCTTCGTCGACTTTCATGGCGAAGGTTACATGCTGCCGTCGGACGTGCAGGAATGGCTGCAACGCCGGGCGCGCAGCGAAATCGGCGTCGGACCAGGTCGCGCTTTCGTCGTCGACGAGCGCCATCAAGCTGCAACTCTCCTATGTCGGCCAAATCGGTCCGGACGAAATCCTGCTGCGCCTCCTGGAGGGCGAGTTCGAGAACGACAATCTCGTGCTCAAGCGCAAGCTGCAGCTGACCCAGCGCGAGTCCGAGGTGCTGATGTGGATCGCGCGCGGCAAGTCGAACCGGGACATCGCGGAGATTCTGGACCTCAGTCCTCGGACCGTGAACAAGCACCTCGAACAAATCTACGCCAAGCTCGGCGTCGAGAACCGCGCGTCGGCGGCGGCGCTGGCCGTGCGCATGCTCGGACGGTGATACGGGAGCCGGCGCGGGCTTGAATTCGAAGGCCCTCGCACGGCTGGTCGACCCCAAACGCACGAATTGACGCGCATTGCACCGCACCCGGACCGTCCGCCGCGGGTTCCCGGCGCGCCTCCCTGAGCTTGCACTATTGTGCATGGTGATATATTTGAGGCCTATGCACCATTGTTCATAACGGGCCGCCGCCCGGGCTGCGCGCGGCCAGGAGAAGCTGGCGAGCGAAGGACGCAGCGCATGTCGCCACGCATCGATTTCCAGACCGAGCCCGCGCGCTACCGCCACTGGCGGCTCGAATTCGACGGCGATGTCGCGGAACTCGTCATGGACGTCGACGAGAATGCGGGCCTGTTCGACGGCTACAAGCTCAAGCTCAATTCCTACGATCTCGGGGTCGACATCGAGCTGAGCGATGCCGTGCAGCGCCTGCGTTTCGAGCATCCCGAGGTCAAGGTCGTGATCCTCAGGTCCGGCAAGGACCGCGTCTTCTGCGCCGGCGCGAACATTCGCATGCTGGCGGGCGCCTCTCATGCCCACAAGGTCAATTTCTGCAAGTTCACGAACGAGACGCGCAACGCCATCGAGGATGCGAGCGACGTGTCCGGCCAGAAATACCTGTGCGCCATCCGCGGCACCGCTGCGGGCGGCGGCTACGAGCTCGCGCTCGCGACCGATTACATCGTGCTCGCCGATGACGGCAGCTCGACCGTTGCGCTGCCGGAGCTGCCGCTGCTGGCGGTTCTGCCCGGCACCGGCGGGCTCACCCGCGTCACCGACAAGCGCAAGGTGCGGCGCGACCTCGCGGATGCCTTCTGCACCACGGAGGAGGGCGTCAAAGGCCCGCGCGCGGCGAAGTGGCGGCTCGTCGACGAGGTGGTGGCGAACTCGAAGTTCGAAGAGGCCGTCCGGCAAGCGGCCGCGAAGCTCGCCGGCCGCTCCGACAGGCCGGATCGCGAGACGGGCATTACGCTCACGCCGATCGAGCGCCGGATCGACGGCGATGCGATCGCCTATTCCAGCATGAAGATCGACATCGATCGCACGAGCCGCCGCGCCACGCTGACCGTGTTCGGGCCCGACGCAGGGCCTCCGAGTTCGGCACAGTCCATGGTCGAAGCGGGCGCCGCGTTCTGGCCGTTGCGGCTTGCGCGCGAGCTCGACGACGCGCTCCTGCATTTGCGGCTCAACGAGCCGGAGATCGGGCTTCTGGTCTTCAAGAGCGAGGGCGACCCGGCGCACGTGCTTGCACACGACGCCTTCCTCGACGCGCATCGGGAGCACTGGCTGGCGCGCGAGGTGCTGCACTACTGGAAGCGCGTTCTCAAGCGGCTCGATCTGACGTCGCGCTCGCTGGTCGCGTTGGTGGAGCCCGGCAGCTGTTTCGCCGGCACGCTCGCCGAGATCGTCTTCGGTTGCGATCGTTCGTTCATGCTGATCGGGACCTTCGAGGGCGACAACCGCGAGCCGCCGACGCTCACGCTCTCGGGCCTGAACTTCGGCTCCTACCCGATGAGCAACGGCCTTACGCGCCTCGCGACCCGCTTTCTCGGCGAGCCGCAAAGCTTCGAAGCCGCGAAGGCAGCTTCCGGACAAGCCACAGGATGCCGAGGCCTGCGAGAAGCTCGGGCTCGTCACGTCGGCGTTCGACGTCATCGATTGGGCCGATGAGGTGCGCATCTTCCTCGAGGAGCGGTCGAGCTTTTCGGCGGATGCCCTGACCGGCATGGAGGCGAACCTGCGGTTCGCCGGACCGGAGACGATGGAAACCAAGATCTTCGGCCGTCTCACCGCGTGGCAGAACTGGATTTTCCAGCGGCCCAACGCGGTCGGCACCGAAGGTGCGCTCAAACGTTATGGCAGCGGCGTCAAGGCGAAGTTCAGCCCCGAAAGGGTCTGACCCCGCGAGGCGGCGTTAAGTGCGAGAGGGAGGATCGGGGTCGCGTTTCATCGGCAATGACCCCGACGCGTAAGAAGCAAGAAAAGGAACGCGACATGCCCGAAACGATCCAGGTCGACTATTCCACCAAGATTCCGAACAATGTCGGTCTTGGCGACGATCAGCGCGTGTTGAAGGCCCTGGAACAGTGGCATCCCGGATACATCGACTGGTGGATGACCATGGGGCCCGAAGGCTTCCAGACGTCGGACGTGTACCTGCGCACGGCGGTCAGCATCGATCCCAAGGGCTGGGCAAAATTCGACTACGTGAGAATGCCCGAATACCGCTGGGGCATCCTGCTCGCCGCCCGCCAGGATGATCGCAAGATCAGCTTCGGCCGCCACAAGGGGGAGGAGGTCTGGCAGGACGTGCCCGGCGAATATCGCGCGATGCTCCGCCGGCTGATCGTCGTCCAGGGCGACACCGAACCGGCCTCCGTCGAGCAGCAGCGCCACCTCGGCCAGACCGCGCCGTCGCTCTACGACATGCGCAACCTGTTCCAGGTCAATGTCGAGGAAGGGCGGCACCTGTGGGCCATGGTCTACCTGCTGCAGAAATATTTCGGGCGCGATGGCCGTGAGGAAGCGGAGGGCTTGCTGGAGCGTCGCTCCGGCGACGCCGACAAGCCGCGCATGCTGGGCGCCTTCAACGAGGCGACGCCGGACTGGCTCTCGTTCTTCATGTTCACCTTCTTCACCGACCGCGACGGCAAGATGCAGCTCGAAAGCCTCGCCCAGTCGGGCTTCGATCCGTTGTCTCGGACTTGCCGCTTCATGCTCACCGAGGAGGCGCACCACATGTTCGTCGGCGAGACCGGCGTCGGGCGCATCATCGAGCGAACCTGCGAGGCCATGAAGCAATCGGGCATCGACGAGCCCTCTGGACATCGCGGCCGTTCGCGCGCTCGGCGTGATCGACCTGCCGACCCTGCAGAAGAAGGCGAACCTGCATTTTTCGCTCTCGCTCGACCTGTTCGGCGCCGAGGTTTCGACCAATGCGGCGAACTATTACGACGCCGGCCTCAAGGGCCGGTTCCAGGAGACGAAGATCGAGGACGACCACGACCTCACGGCCGCGATCTATCCGGTGAGCAAGCTCGTCGACGGTGCGATCAGGATGGTCGACGAGCCGGCGCTCACGGCGATCAACATGCGGCTGCGCGACGACTATGTCGCCGACTGCGCGAGGGGCGTCGACCGCTGGAACAAGATCATCGAAAAGGCCGGCATCGATTTCAGGCTCAAGCTCCCCCACGTCGCCTTCCACCGCAACATCGGCGAATTTCACAACGTCGAAGCTTCGCCCGACGGAGAGCTGCTGAGCGATACGGAATGGAACCGACGCAAGAACGACTGGCTTCCCTCCAAGGACGACGGCGATTTCGTCGCGAGCCTGATGACGCCGTGCCGGGAGCGCGGCAAGTTCGCGCCGTGGATCTCGGTTCCGAAGGTCGGCATCGACAGCAAGCCCGGCGACTTCGAATACGTCAAAGTCCACCAGGAGTAATTCTCACCGAGTAGCCGTCATGAACGCGACCGACACAGCCACGCCGTTGGTGAAGCAGCACCTGATCGATCCGGAGCTCTGCATTCGCTGCGGCACCTGCGAGGCCACCTGCACCCAGGGTGCGGTTTCGCACGACGACGTCAATTACGTCGTGGCCGCCGACAAGTGCAATTTCTGCATGGACTGCATCGCGCCGTGTCCCACCGGCTCGATCGACAACTGGCGGCTCGTCGCGGCGCCGTACGCTTTGGAGGAGCAACTCGGCTGGACCGAGCTTCCGGTCCAGGAGAATTTCGGCGAGGCCAGCGCCGCCGTCGTCGAGGCCGTCGAATCCGAGGTCGGGAGCCTGTTGGAAACGGCGCATGCCGGCAACGGCGGCAAGCCGACGGCGCCCGCTTCCGCCGCGAAGCCGAGCGTCAATCTCTTCAGCCGCGCGAGGCCCGTCGATCGCCACGGTGCAAGGCAATTACCGCATCACGGCGCCGGCCACGTCGAGCGACGTGCGCCACATCGTGCTGTCCTTCGCCGACACCTTGTTTCCGGTGCTCGAAGGCCAATCGATCGGCATCGTCCCGCCGGGCACGCGCGCCGACGGCAGGCCCCACGACATCCGGCTCTATTCCGTCGCGTCGGCGCGCGACGGAGAAAAGCGCAACGCCAACAATCTGAGCCTGACGGTGAAGCGCCAGGAGGGCGGCGTCGCGTCGAACTACCTTTGCGATCTCAAGGTCGGAGACCGGGTCCAGGTCACGGGACCGTTCGGCGCGACGTTCCTGATGCCGGACGATCCGTCCTCGAACATCCTGATGATCTGCACCGGCACGGGCTCGGCGCCGTTCCGCGCCTTCACCGAGCGGCGGCGCCGCGCGGCGCCCGGCGCACCCGGCAGGATGATCATGTTCTTCGGCGCCCGCACGCCCGAGGAGCTGCCGTATTTCGGGCCGCTGCAGAAGGTGCCGGACACGCTGCTCGAAAAGCACCTCGTCTTTTCGCGCCTCGCCGGACAATCCAAGGAGTACGTGCAGGATCGCATGCGCGTGAAATCGGAGCGGATCGCCGACCTGCTCAAGAGCGCACAGACGCACGTCTACATCTGCGGGCTGAAGGGCATGGAACAGGGCGTCGATCACGCCTTCGTGGAGATCTGCCGCGCCCACGGCCTCGACTGGAAAGAGTTGAAGCCGCCCATGCGGGCGTCCGGCCGGTATCACGTCGAGACGTACTGACGTCCCGGCGTCGACTTCACCGGCTCTTTCCTCGTTTTGACGTTCGAACCTGCTTCGCTTGCGCGGCCCGCACACCCGCCTTGGGCTCGGATTCTGCTCTCGAAGCGGACGCGATGACCGACAGGATCTCGCTGGCGCCGCTATCGACCGACCGGCCGGATGTGTCGACCACCGCGTCGGCACGGGCGTAGAACGGCTCGCGGGTCGACAGGATGGTTCGCAAGTCGTCCATCGCGGCGCGCTCGTTGGCCATCGGGCGCAGATCGCCCTGCTGGCGCACGCGCGCCATGTGCTCTTCGGGCGCGGCCTTGAGCCAGATGGTGAAGAAGGAGGAGACCAGCAGCTCGAAGGTCGCAGGCTCGGAGACGATGCCGCCGCCGGTGGCGAGAATCATCGGCTCGCGGCGCGCGCTGATCTTGCGCAGCGCCTCGAGCTCCAACCGGCGGTAGCCCTCCTGTCCGTAGAGCCGAAATATCTCGGCCATGGAAAACCCGCTCTCGCGCTCGACCTCGCGGTTCAGCTCGATGAACTTCCAGCGCAGCCGCTTGGCGGCGAGGCGGCCGAGCGTCGATTTGCCGGCGCCCCGCATGCCGATCAGCGCGACGCGGTCGACGACCGGACGCCGGTACCGTGCGACGGTGTCGTCGCCGCGCAGCACCGCCTTGGCGCGCTCGATCGCTTCCGGAGTGGCCGTGCGGAGCAGATCGCGAAACGTCGCCGTTTCATCCGGCGTATTCCCGATGAGATCATCGAGCGTGATGCCTGCCGCCTTGGCGACGCGACGCAGCAGCAGGACCGACAGGTTCCCCATGCCGCCTTCGAGCTGCGCGATATAGCGTTCGGAAATATCGGACGCCCCGGCGAGAGTCTTGCGCGACATGCCGCGCAGCGCGCGAATGCGTCGCACCCGCTGCCCGAGCCCGGCAAGAAATTCTTCATCGGCCGAGCTGCGTGGGGCGGCGATCTGGGCTTGGCCAGATTTGTCCTGGGTCCCGAGCTTGCCGCGCCGGGCTCCTTCGTCCGCCATTGTCGAGCGCTCCGTCGCGCGAAAAACAGTGAATCAGGCCGCGCTTGGAAAAATAATACATCCGCTCGCTAGGCGGCAAGTTGAACTATAATTCGGAAATCCTCTCTCTCAAGGACTCCAAGGAGAAACGCGGCCCGCCAAGTGAGTACGGGCCGCCAATGCTCGCCGCCGCGACGTTGCGACAGTTACTGCAGCGGGTCGGCTTCGGCCTCGTTAGCCGAGACGGACGTGATCGTTCTCGGATCGGGACCTCGTCCCTCGGCAAAGGCGCGTTCCTGCATGCGATGTCCGTGAAGCAATCCGGGCAGACCGTAGTTTCCTTCGATGCAGCGCGGCTCGTTGTAGATTCGGTTCTCCGCGTCACTCTGTCTGATGAACTCCTGCTTGGCGGTCCATGGCCGCGCCCACACCGTCGGGTCCTCGACGGTCACGGCGTATTCGAGCGAATTCGGCCCGGTGCGCGTCCAGCGCTCGACGATATGCAGGTTCTCCCGCGAGCCCTGGAAATCGGTCTTCGGGCTGAAGTTGGTCACATCGATCACCAGGGTGTTGCCCTCCCAATGGCCGCGCGAGTCGCCGTACCACTGGCGAATGCTCGGCGGGCACATGGGGGCTTCCGTCCATGACGATGTTGCGCTGCCAGCCCTGGCCCTGGCCGACGTCGTAGAACATCGCGATGCCGCCCGGCGTCTGCACGATCCGCCGGAAGCTGATGCGATCGGCGATCGCCCCGAGGGTACCGACCTCCGGCAAGCCGCCCATCAGGCAGCGCACCGCGAGCGAGGCGTCCTCCGGACCATCGTAGCGATTGATGGTCGCGGTGTTGTAGCGAGGAGGGGGCCCGGAATATTGCGGCGAGGGCGTCGCGTCATACTTGCCGCCGGCGCACGGCGTCTCCTTGTTCTTGCAGGTCTCGGTCGCCTGCAACAGGCCGACGCGAAATGCGCGTTCGGCGGCGCCGCCCTTCTGCGCGTCCGGCATCTGCGGTGGCAGCCGGCCATTGGGCGGATCGACGATCCGCGACGTCCGCAGGCCCGTGCGCTTCTTCGGTGTGAACGCGTCATTGTAGGCGCCGGCGACGTCGGCGATGGATCCACGCTCGGCGCGCCTTTCGCGGCCCTGCATGTTCGCGCGCTGCCGATCGAGATCGGCCCGCTCGGCGTCCGTGAAGAATTCCTGGTTCGCATATTTGGGCGAGCGCTGCAGCGGCGTATCGGTTTCGTCGGTCCAGATGCCCTGCAGATCGGGATCGCCCCAGGGCGTTTTCGGCGCCGCGGCCTGTTCGCGAAGCCGCCGGGGTCTGAGCCGAGGACGGTGAGACGAACGCCGCGACGCCGATAGCCAGTCCGGCAACGGCGACCCCAATCATCGAGAACCCTTCGCGCATGATGGCCTCCCTTTGCCTTGCGGTTCTTCGCTCCGGCGGGATCCAACGTGACTGACGGTCAAACGTCCCACATCCGAGCGGACCGCAAGTGCATGCATCAAATGGCGACGCGAGAAGGCACGCCGCACGCAAACGCTATCCGACCGGCGGCTGCGCAGCAAGCGGGCGTGGGATAACGACTGCCAGACGGCGGTGAGGCGCCGATGGCGCGCTAATTCTTGATGCTTTGAAGGAACCAGTCGGTCGGCAATTCCCGCCCGAGCCCGCGCGCCTTCGCTTCGCGGTACGCCAGTCCGCCGCAGGCCGCGAATTGCAGGCCCCAATTGCCGACCGCGCGGTATTGGGTGATCTGTGCCGCGGTCGTGCGCCCTTCGGCACGGCCGGCGATCACGTCGGTGTAGAGCGGCCAGGTTTTCCCGGAACGCTGCTTGGCGGTAACCGGCGGCAGCCGCTTCTGCTCCTCGGGGCTGCCGCCGACGAAGGCGCTGCGGCTGTGTCCGAGGTCGCGGCGGAACTGGCCGCTCTCGGGCATGTCGAACGCCTCGATGCCCTGCCGCACGACGACATCGATGCGTGCTTCGCAGGCCGGCGCGAAGTCGAGCGGCCCGATCCCGACGACGTGCATTCCCGGCTCCAGCCATTCGGCTTCGACGACGGGCAACATGCTGTCGGTCGCGGTCGCGAGAATGTCGGCGCCGCGGACCGCCTCTCTCGCGCTCTCCACGGGCTCGATGCGGATGCCGAGCGAGTCCGACATCTCGTCGGCAAAGCGCGTGCGATTGGCGGGATTGCGGCTGAACACGCGCACCTCTTCGATGTCCCGGACGGCGACCAGCGCTTCGAGAACCGTGCGCGCCATGCCGCCCGAGCCGATCAGCCCGACGCGCCGGGAATCCGGCCGCGACAGCAGGCGCGCGCCGATGCCCGCCGCCGCGCCGACGCGCATGTGCTGCAGATGGCCGTCGTTGAGAATCGCGAGCGGCTCGCCGTTCGCCGTGCTGAACAGCAGCACGAGGCCGCAATAGGTGTCCGGGCGCACGCAGTATTTCTTCTCCGACCAGGTCCCGTCCGGATTTTTCGGCCAGGTCATGACGTCCGACTTCAGCCGCACGGCATGGATGCCGTCGGTCGCGCCCTCGACCGAGCCGAAGCGGTAGTAGCCGTCCTCGCGGTCGCAGGGCACGAAGGTGTCGAGGCGCGGGCGGGACACCGAGGCGCCGGTCAGGACGCCCGCGAACGCGCGCTCCTGGACCGCGATGCAATCCTTCGTGGTGAGCACCGCGGCGACGACGTCGTTATCGATGAACAGCATCTCATGCTTTTCCGGTGCTGGCCAAACGCAGCAGCGCGGCGACGTCCTGCGCATCGAGCCGCTCGATCTCGCAGCACGCCGCGATGCATGTCGCGACGGCGTCGGGCGCGAGATACGTGGCGAGGCAATCGCTCGCCTTGCCGAGATGCTCCTCGGTGGTGATCGGCGGCGCGCCCCACGATCCGCGCGGCCGCTCGCAGCGCGTACGAATCGTCTTGCCGTCGGCGAGCGTCACCTCGAGGTCGAGGTAGCGGCCGGCCGTGTAGATGCTCGGAATGTCGCGCGACAGCCGCACCTCGATCTTCTCGAGCAGCGCCTGCATGTCGGCGCGCGCCAGCCGTTCGTCGGTGAATGAGGCAAGGCCGACCTGCCCGTCGAGCAGGGCAGCGGCCGTCGTGTATTGCAGGCTGAATTTCCCATCGAGCCCGCTGCGCGGGTGCGGCCGATCGCTCGACGGCACGTCGGCCGCGGTGATGCGCACGGCGCGGATCGCGTCGGGGGAGGGGATTTGCGGACGGGCCTCCAGCGCGGCGGTGATCGCGTAGTGCGTCGAGAACTTCGCAGGAAATATCTTGATCGCGTAGCCCGGATCCTCGATCCGGAACGGCGCGCCGAATTCGAGCAGCGCCTCGGCCGCAAAGCCGCGCGGAAAGAACGCCTCGGCGTAGCTCTGCGGCGCCGGATCGAACAGCGTCCGGCAGCCGGTGAAGCCGCGCCGGGTGAGCAACGCGGCTTCGAGGCCGAGTGCGGCGGCGTAGGCGCAGTGCGTGGCCTTGGTCATGGTGCCGAGATTGACGAACAGGCCGCCGCATCGCGAACCCGCGATGCCGATCGCGTTGGCGAACTGATCGGCGTCGAAATCGAGCAGATGACCCGCCGCGACTGCGGCCCCGATCGGTCCGACAAATCCCGGCGGATGGAAGTGAAGCTCGTGGGATTCGAGCGAGCCCGCCGCCTGCCGCAGCCGGCCCTGAATCTCGATGCCGAGAACCATGGCGTTGAGAATCTTGGCGCCGGTGCTCCCCAAGGTCTCGCCGAGCGCGAGCGACGCGGCGAGCGCGGGCGACAGCGCATGGGTCGCGGGCAGCCACATCGGCTCGAAGTCGAGCACGTGCATGGCCGCGCCGTTGACCAGCGCGGCTGGCACCGTGCCGAGCCGCGCATTGAGACCGAGCAGCGAGGCCGCCGAGCCTCCGCCGGCGCCGGTCAGCGGATCGGCGAAATGCGCGGCGAGGATGCGCGGCGCCTCTTCGAGCCGCGCGCCCGCGACCGCCACTGCGATGCCATCGAGGAACAGCTGCCGCGCCGCCGGCAACAGCCGCGCGTCGAGAGGGCTGCGGCCGCACGCGACGATGCGCTCGCATACGCGCGCCGTCAGGTCGGATGGCGGCTTCATCACGCCGCCCCCAATTCGTTGAGCACATACGGGAGGATGCCGCCGTGGCGCAGCCACTCGGCTTCGCGCCGCGTGTCGATCCGCGAGACGAGGGAGATCGTCTCGGACGCCCCGGACGCACGCGTGATCCGCACCGGCACGGTCCCGCCCGGCGCCAGCGCCGCGCCGATGTCCGGAATATCGAACATTTCGTCTCCCGCAAGACCGATCGTGTGTCGCGAGACGCCCGGCGGGAATTGCAGCGGCAGCACGCCCATGCCGACGAGATTCGAGCGATGGATGCGCTCGAAGCTTTCGGCGATCACGGCGCGCACGCCGAGCAGGCGCGTGCCCTTGGCGGCCCAGTCGCGCGACGAGCCGCAGCCATAGTTGCGCCCGGCGATCACCACGACGGGACGGCCCTCGGCCCGGTATCGCTCGGCGGCGTCGAAGACCGTCATGGTCTCGCCGCTCGGCTGGTGGCGCGTGAAGCCGCCTTCGCGGTCCGGCGCGAGCTCGTTGCGCAGACGGATGTTCGCGAAGGTGCCGCGGATCATCACCTCGTGGTTGGCGCGGCGGCCGATATAGGTGCCGAACTTCTGCTGCGGCACGCCGTGTTCGGCGAGATAGGCGGCGGCTTCGGTGCCCGGCGGTATGCTGCCGCCGGGCGAGATGTGGTCGGTGGTGATGTCGTCGCCGAGCATGAGCAGGATGCGCGCGCCGCGGATCGGCGCCTCCGCATCCATTCGGTCGTCGAGGAAGGGCGGGCGGCGCAGGTACATGCTCGCGGGATCCCAGGGGAACAGCGGCTCCGTGCCGTAGGGAATCTCGGACCATTTCGGGCCGGGATCGGCGAAGGTGTCGTAGGCGTCGTGAAACAGGTCCTGCGTCAGCGCGCCGTCGACGCAGGCGCGGATGTCGGCTTCGGCCGGCCAGATATCGGCGAGGTAGACCGGCCGGCCGGCCGGATCGTCGCCGAGCTTCTCGCGCGTGAGATCGGTGAGGATCGAGCCCGCGATCGCATAGGCGACCACCAGGGGCGGCGAGGCGAGGAAGGTGCCGCGAACCGAGGCGCTCAGGCGCCCTTCGAAATTGCGGTTGCTGGAGATGACGCCGACAGCGACGAGGTCGCGCGCGGCGATCTCGGCCGCGATCTCCTCGGCGAGCGCGCCCGAACCGCTGCCGCAGGCCATGCAGCCGAACCCGGCGAGTTGAAAGCCGAGCGCATCGAGCGCGTCGGAAAGCCCGGCCTTTGCGAGCATCGCCGGGACCACGCGCGAGCCTGGCGAGAACGAAGTCTTGATCCAGGGCTTGGTGCGCAGATCCCTTGGCGACGGCGTTCCGCGCCAGCAGTCCGGCTGCGATCATCTGATAGGGATTCGCCGTGTTGGTGCACGACGCGATCGAGGCGACGGCGATGTCGCCGTGTTGCAGCGGCCGCGACACGGATGTCACCGGCGGCGCCTCCGCCGTCGCCGCGCCTCGTGCCGCAAACGCGTTGCGGAACACTTGCGGCGCGTCGGCGAGCGCGACGAGGCTTTCCGGCCGCGACGGTCCCGCGAGCGACGGCACGACGCTGCCGAGGTCGAATTCGAGCACGGTCTCGAACGTCGGCTCGTCGGCGCGCCACATGCCCTGCGCCTTGGTGTAGCGCTCGACGCGGTCGATCAGCGCGGCGGGGCGGCCGGTCTGCGAGAGATAGCGCAGCGTCTCGGCGTCGACGGGGAAGAACCCCATCGTCGCGCCGTACTCGGCCGCCATGTTGGCGATCGTGGTGCGGTCCGCCGCGAGAGATGCTCCAGCGCGGGGCCGCAGAACTCGACCACGGCCGCGAGCACGTCGGAGCTGCGCAGAAACCGGGTCAGCGCGAGCACGATGTCGGTGCACATCACGCCGGTGCGCGGCGCGCCGACGAGACGGCAGCCGACCACGCGCGGCACCGGCAGGCCGAGCGGCTGGCCGAACATCGCGATCGCCGCTTCGATCCCGCCGACGCCCCAGCCGAACACGCCGAGCCCGTTCACCATCGGCGTGTGGCTGTCCATCCCGACGAGGCTGTCGGGAAAGGCGAGACGGCGGCCGTCTCGCTCGGCGCAGGCGACGACCTGCGCCAGGTGCTCGATGTTGATCTGATGGACGATGCCGTTGCCGGGCGGCACCACGCGCAAGTTCGCGAACTGCGCCATCGCCCAGCGCACGACGCCGAACCGCTCGCGGTTGCGCTCGAGCTCGGCGTCCAGGTTGCGCGCGAACGCGTCGGGGGTGCCGGCGAAGTCGACGCGGACCGAATGGTCGATCACGAGATCGGTGGGCACCACCGGATTGACGCGCCGCGGATCGAGGCCGCGCGACACCATCGCGTCGCGAAGCGCGGCGAGATCGATCAGCAGCGGTATGCCGGAGGAATCCGGCATCAGCACGCGAAACGGATAGAACGTCACCTCGCGGCCGAGCGCCGCCGGATCGGGCCAGCGCGCCAGCGCGGCGATGTCGTCGCGCGTGACGGTGACGTCGTCCTCGTGGCGAACGAGGTTCTCCAGCAGCACCTTCAGCGAGACCGGCATGCGATCGAGCGGTACGCCGAGCGCGTCGCCGAGCGCCGGGAGACTGTGGAACCAGGTCTCGTCGTCCAGCTTGCGGAGAGTTCCGAACGAGTTCGGCATGGGGCTCTCCGGCTTTCTGCGCTCAGCTGCCGCTCGGCGCGGCAAACGAGCGTTCGAGCGCCTTGATCTGGCGAATTCCCATGAGGTCGTTGAGCTCGTCGAACGACACCAGGAGGTCGGGGCGATCGATCACGCGGCCTTCCTCGATGGACTGGCCGAGCACGGCGAGCGCGTTCTTCATGCCCTGAATGGCGGCCGACGTGAGAAGGCGCGGGAACGACACCGCCTTCACGCCCATGTCCTCCAGTTGCTTGGCGGAAAGCAGCGGCGTCGTCGGGCGCTGGCGGATGCCGAACCCCATGTTGACGGTGAGCGGCTTGATCACGTTGCGTGCGACCGTCGCGATGTCCTCGGCGGAGAGCAGCGCGTCGGCGAACAGGAGGTCGGCGCCCGCTTCGGCGTAGAGATTGAGCCGGCGGATCGCTTCGCCGACGCCATGGATCGCGGTCGCGTCGGTGCGCGCCTTGATGACGAAATCGGGATCGCGCCGCGCCTCCGCGGCGGCGCGGATCTTCTCCACGCCCTCCTCGGCGGAGATGACGCGCTTGCCCTCCATGTGGCCGCATCGCTTCGGCCACACCTGATCCTCGATCATCAGGCAGGCGAGGCCGGCGCGCTCGAACCCCTGCACGGTGAAATAGACGTTGAGCGCGTTGCCGTAGCCGGTATCGCCGTCGGCCGAGAGCGGAACGGAGCTGATCGCGGCGAGCGCCGCGGACGCCCGCAGGTTCTCGGCGTAACCCATGATGCCGACATCCGACCAGCCGAGGTTGCTCTCGCTCAAGCCGGCACCGGAGATGGCGGCGGTCTTGTATCCCATCAGCTCGACGAGCCGCAGGCTGAACCCGTCATAGACGCCCGGAGTGATCAGGATGCCCGGCTGGTTCAGCAGCGCCCGCAGCCTTGCACCGGGCGAACCCAGGTTGATTGCGTCCATCGTTTTCGCACCTGATCGGCAAAGTCTGTGCTCTATACAAAATCCGCGCGTCGAACTCTACCCGGTGCGCAGCGCGCGCATTGCTCGGGATTATTCCGTATTTTAGACTGGGTATCGCGGTTTCGCTCAAGTCACGTCGGGAGGAATTTCGATGCGCAATCCAATCATCTTGGCAGTCGTTGCCGGCATTCTCGCGCTGACCGGTGCGGCCGGCGCGCAGCAGCCGATCACGATCAGAGCCGGAACTCTGATCGACGGCAAAGGCGGTGTCGCACGCAACGCCGTGGTTACCGTGACCGGCGAGCGGATCGCCGGCATCGGCGCCGGCGACAACGGACGCGTCACCTACGATTTTCCCGCGCTCACCGTGTTGCCGGGACTGATCGATGCCCACGTCCACATCGGGGCACATTTCGGCAAGGACGGCCGGGCATCGACGCCCGGCGAAACCCCGGCCGAGCAGGCGCTCGCCGCCGCCGGAAACGCCTACGCCCTGCTGATGGCGGGCTTCACCACGGTGCAGAGCGTCGGCGCGGCGAGCGACGTGCCGCTGCGCGAGGCGATCGCCAGCGGGCGCATCCCGGGGCCGCGGCTGCGGACCTCGGTCTACCAGCTCATCGACACCAAGCTCACGCCCGACGAGGTGCGCCAGTTCGTCCGGAAGGCCGCGGCCGACGGCGCCGACGTGATCAAGATCTTCGCCTCCAAGAGCATCCGCGAGGGCGGCGGGCAGACGCTGAGCGATGAACAGGTCCTCGCCGCCTGCAGCGAGGCCAAGGCGCAGGGCAAGCGCGTCTGGGTGCACGCGCATGCGGCTTCCGCCGTGCGTGCCGCGACGCTCGGCGGATGCACGACGGTGACCCACGGCTCCCAGATCGGCGACGCCGAAGCGGACCTGATGGCGGCGCACGGCACGTTCTTCGAGCCGCAGACCGGGCTCCTGCTGCAGAACTACCTCGAGAACAAGGCGCATTTCCTCGGCGTCGGCAATTACGACGAGGCCGGGTTCAAGTTCATGGAGGACGGCATCCCGCTCAACGACGCCATGTTCAAGATGGCGATCCGGCACAAGGACCTGAAGATCAACATGGGGACGGACGCGGTCGCCGGCGCCCATGGGCAGAACGCCCGCGAGATCATCTACCGCGTGCAAAAGGGCGGGCAGCCGGCCATGGACGCCATCAAAGGGGCGACGTCGCTCAACGCCGAGGCGCTCGGCATGCAGGATGAGATCGGTGCGCTCGCGCCCGGCATGGCCGCCGACCTGATCGCGGTCGACGGCGATCCCCTGACCGACATCACGGCGCTCCGGCGCGTCGTCTTCGTGATGAAGGGCGGCAAGGTCTATCGCAACGTTGCCCAGGGTCAGTGACCGGATGATGCTCGCGTCCGGCTCGAACACGCCGGTCGTCACCGAGATGAAGGTCGTCCCGGTCGCCGGCCAGGACAGCATGCTGCTCAACCTGAGCGGCGCGCATGGCCCGTTCTTCACCCGCAACCTCGTGATCCTCGACGGACAACGCCGGCAACACCGGCGTGGGCGAAGTGCCCGGCGGCGAGACACATCCGCCAGACGCTGGAAGACGCGCGACCGCTGGTGATCGGCCAGCCGATCGGCGACCTACAACAACATCCTGCAGCGACGTGAGGCAGCGCTTCGCCGATCGCGATGCCGGCGGGCGCGGCCTGCAGACCTTCGATCTGCGCACCACCATCCACGCGGTGACGGCGCTGGAAGCGCGCTGCTCGATCTGCTGGGCCAGTATCCTCGGCGTGCCGGTCGCCGCGCTGCTGGGCGAAGGCCAGCAGCGCGATGCCGTCGAGATGCTGGGCTATCTCTTCTACATCGGCGACCGCAACAAGACCAACCTGCCCTATCTCGGCGCGCCGCAAGCGACGGACGACTGGCTCCGCCTGCGCGACGAGGAGGCGCTGACGCCGGACGCCATCGTGCGCCTCGCCGAAGCCGCGCACGCGCGCTACGGCTTCAACGACTTCAAGCTCAAGGGCGGCGTGCTCGCCGGCGAGCGAGGAGATGAAGGCCGTCGACGGCGCTGGCCAAGCGCTTTCCCAAGGCGCGCATCACGCTCGACCCCAACGGCGCCTGGTCGCTCGACGGAAGCCGATCGCGTCTGTGCCAGGGCCGCAGCGACGTGCTGGCCTATGCCGAAGATCCCTGCGGCGCCGAGGACGGCTATTCCGGCCGCGAGATCATGGCGGAATTCCGCCGCGCCACCGGCCTGCCCACCGCCACCAACATGATCGCCACCGACTGGCGCGCAGATGGGGCATGCCATCCAGCTGCACTCGGTCGATATTCCGCTGGCCGATCCGCATTTCTGGACCATGCAGGGCTCCGTGCGCGTCGCGCAGATGTGCCGCGACTGGGGCCTGACGCTGGGGCTCGCACTCCAACAATCATTTCGACATTTCGCTGGCCATGTTCACCCACGTCGCCGCCGCCGCGCCCGGCAAGATCACCGCCATCGACACGCATTGGATCTGGCAGGACGGCCAGCGCCTGACCAAGGAGCCGTTCAAGATCAAGGGCGGCCTGATCGCCGTGCCCGAGCGGCCCGGTCTCGGCGTCGAGCTCGACATGGCCGCAGGTCGAGAAGGCGCACGGCTCTACAAAGCACTGGCTCTGGGCGCGCGCGACGACGCCCAGGCCATGCAGTTCCTGATCCCCGGCTGGAAATTCGACCACAAGCGGCCTGTCTGGTGCGCTGACGGGTCGATGGCCGGCGACACGAATCAAGCCGAAGCTGATATAACGGCGGGCAGGAGAACGCGATGGCACAGATGGCGGCGGACATGAACACCAGCAGCAAGCCGGAGCCGCCGCGCGTCATCCGCATGCACCCGCGCGACAACGTCGCGATCGTCGTCAACGACGGCGGGCTTGCCCGCCGGGCACGCGCGTCTGCCGTCGGGCCTGGCGCTGCGCGAGCGCGTGCCGCAGGGCCACAAGGTGGCGCTGGCCGACATCGCCGAAGGCGCGCCGGTCCTCCGCTACGACGTCGTGATCGGCTATGCGCCGCAGGCGCATGCCGGCCGGCAGCTGGGTCCACGAGCAGCGTGCTCGTGATGCCGGCGCCGCGCCGCCGCTCGACGGGCTGCCGATCGCGACCGTCAACGCCGCCAGCTCGGCCGCCGCTCGACGGCTACACCTTCGAGGGCTATCGCAATGCCGACGGCTCGGTCGGCACGCGCAACATCCTGGCCATCACCACCACCGTGCAGTGCGTCGCCGGCGTCGTCGAGCATCGCGCGTGCGAGCGCATCAAGGCCGAGCTGCTGCCGAAGTATCCGAACGTCGACGACGTGGTGGCCTCGAGCACACCTACGGCTGCGGCGTCGCGATCGACGCGCCCGACGCCGATGATCCCGATCCGCACGCTGCGCAACATCAGCCTGCAATCCCGAATTTCGGCGGCGAGGTGATGGTGGTGAGCCTCGGCTGCGAGAAGCTGCAGCCCGAGCGCCTGCTGCCGCCGGCAGCGGTCGCGAGGCCGCGGCGAGGGCCGGCACGGGCGACTCGACCTCGTCCGCCTGCAGGACGACGCGCACGTCGGCTTCGATGTCGATGATCGACGTCGATCATGGCGACGGCCGAGCAGCATCTGCGAGCGCCTGAACGCGCGCCGGCGCGAGACCGTGCCCGGCCTCCGAGCTGGTCGTCGGCATGCAGTGCGGCGGCAGCGATGCCTTCTCCGGCGTCACCGCCAATCCGGCGGTGGGCTTCTGCGACCGACCTGCTGGTGCGCGCCGGCGCCACCGTGATGTTCTCGGAGAGTCACCGAGGTGCGCGACGGCATCGACCAGCTCACCGCGCGCGCCGCCACGCCGGAGGTCGCCGAGGCGATGATCCGCGAGATGGCCTGGTACGACGCCTATCTCGAACGCGGCGGCGTCGACCGCAGCGCCAACACCACGCCCGGCAACAAGAAGGGCGGCCTGTCCAACATCGTCGAGAAGGCGATGGGCTCGATCGTCAAGTCCGGCAGCGCGCCGATCTCGGGCGTGCTGTCGCCGGGCGAGAACGTGCGCGCAGCAAGGGCCTGGTCTACGCCGCGACGCCGGCCAGCGATTTCATCTGCGGCACGCTGCAGCTGGCCGCCGGCATGAACCTGCACGTCTTCACCACCGGCCGCGGCACGCCCTACGGCCTGGCCGCGGTGCCGGTGATCAAGGTCGCGACGCGCAGCGACCTGGCGCGGCGCTGGCACGACCTGATGGACGTCAACGCCGGCCGCATCGCCACCGGCGAGGCGACCATCGAGGAGGTCGGCTGGGAGCTGTTCCACCTGATGCTCGACGTCGCCAGCGGCCGCAAGAAGACCTGGGCCGAGCAGTGGAAGCTGCACAACGCGCTGGTGCTGTTCAATCCGGCGCCGGTGACCTGACGTGCGCCGCGGGATTCTAGCGTCATGGATGCGACCACGGGCCGAATTGCGAACTACGCCGCCACCTTGACCTACGCCGATTTGCCGGCCGAGGTGGTGCATGAATGCAAGCGCCATTTGGTCGATACCGTCGGATGCGCGCTCGGCGCATTCGATGAGCCACCGGGCCGCATCGCGCGGGCGCTTGCCGACCGTGTGAGTTTACCGCGCGGGGCCCGCGTGCTCGGCACCGGACAGCGCACGTTGCCGGAGCTCGCGGCCTTCGCCAACGGCGTGATGGCGCGCTACCTCGACGGCAACGACGTGTTTCCGGGCGGCGGTGGCCATCCGAGCGACGTGATTTCCGCGGTGCTGGCTGCGGCCGATCTCGCCGGCGCAGACGGGCCGGCCGTCATCACCGGCATCGTGCTCGGTTATGAAATGTACGGCGCGCTGTTTCGTGCGGTCTGCATGCGGGACCACGGTCTCGATCATGTGTTCTATACCGCCGTCGGCAGCGCGGTCGGCGCGGCCAAGGTGCTCGGGCTCGATGCCGGTCGGATCGCGCAGGCCGTCGCGCTTGCGGTGACCCCGAACATTGCGCTCCACGCGACGCGCCGCGGCGAGCTGTCGATGTGGAAGGGCGCCGCCGCCGGAAATGCCGCGCGCAACGGCGTGTTCGCCGCTCTGCTCGCCGCCGCGGGCATGACCGGACCCGACAAGGCGATCGACGGCTCCGACGGCGCTGCGCGAATTGCTCGGCACATTCGAGCTCGGCGAATTCGGCGGCGATGGCCGTCCGTTCCAGCTGCCGCGCGCCGACTTCAAGTATTTCCTGAGCGAGTTTCACTCGCAGTCGCCGATCACCGCGGCGATCGAGCTGCGCCGGCAGATCGCCGCCGAAGACATCGAATCCGTGACCGTTCACACCTATTGGTTCACCTGGAGCGAGATCGGCAGCGGGCCTGAGAAATGGCATCCGACGACGCGCGAGAGCGCCGATCACAGCCTTCCCTACATTCTCGGGGCGGTGCTGATCGACGGGCGTTTCAGCGACGACATTTTCTCCGAAAGCCGAATCCGCGACGCCCGAATCCACGAGATGGCGAGCCGCATCTCGGTGAAGGAGGACAAGGACTACTCGCGCCAGTTTCCCGGCAAGATTCCGTGCCGGATCGAGATTCGCACCAAATCGGGAAAGGAGCTGATGGCGCAAGTCGACTATCCGCGCGGCCACACCAGAAATCCCATGACGGACGAGGAAGTATCAGCCAAGTTCCGGATGCTGGCGGGGCGAAAGCTGCCCAAGGAGCAGGTCGAACGGGCGCTCGAGACGATGTGGACCTTCGACAAGGCCGACGGGGCTCGATGCCCTGTTCGAGTCCGTCCGGATCGGTGGCTGATATCGAACGAGGTAGGCTCATCCGCCGTCATCGCCGGGCTTGACCCGGCGATCCCGATCATATGGCACGGCCGTGCCTTGCTAAGCGGGATGGCCGGGTCAAGCCCGGCCATGACGATTCGATGCGAATTGGACAGGCTGTAGGCGCCGCAATGGGAGCACGACGACCTTCCCTAATCATTTCATCGCGACCATCACTGCTTCGCGCTGCGTTGTCGTCCGAGCCTGTTGAACTGCGACTGCCTCGACTCTACTTGAGCTTCAGCAACTGGCCGCGTGCGCATTCCTCCGCGACCTTCACATAGCGCTGCACGGAATCCTGCCCGACGACGAAGGGATGCGGATCGCCCGGCTTGCGTGCCGCCAAGGCCGCGAACTTGTCGAGCGACCCGTCGAAGATCGTGTGATTGGACAAGATGATGTCAGGCTTGGCCGTTTTTGACGACGTCCTCGAAGCTCACGGCGGAGTTGATGTAGGTCTGGAAGGCCTGCGGCGACGGCTGGAAGTTGAACGAGGTGCCGCCCCAGGTCGCGACCGTATGCGTCTGTCCGCCGTCCTGCACGGTGAAGATCGTCGAGATCGTCCCCGGTGTATGGCCGGGCGTAAGATGGAGCGTCAGCGTGGTGTTGCCGAGCGTCAGCTTGTAGCCGTCCGCCGCAACCACGTCGCGCTTGGGCTTGATCTCCGCCGGCAGTCGCGTGCTCGCTTCGGCGAAGTCCCAATCGGCGGCCGACATGACGATGCGCGTGCCGAACTTCTCCTGCAGATATTTCGCGCCGCCGATGTGGTCGATGTGGGCGTGGCTCACCAGTGCGTATTTGATCTTGGCCGGGTCGAAGCCGAGCTTCTTCAGGCCGTTGACGATCTCGTCCTCGACCGAATGGGACCAGATCGTGTCGATCACGATGATGCCGTCGGAGGTGACCACGGCCCAGGCCGAATATTCCTTCTCGCCGATGTAGTAGAGGTTGTCGAACACCTTGACCGGCTCGTGGTGCCAGGTCGAGCGCTCCGGGACCTCGCGCGGGCCCGTGAGGGCAGGGGGCGGGCCGGGTTGCGCACGCAGGTCGCCTCGAACAGCGCCACATGATCGGTCCCGGCCGCAGCCTTGGCGGCGGCAAAGTGGGACTCCGCCGTGTCCTGCTGCGCCAGCGCGCCTGACGCGATTCCGGCAATGGCGGCCGCCAGCGCCCCGATGGCGTAAAGGTTCATCGTCATCCTCCCTCGTTGTTGCGTTCGTTCGACTGCTCTTGAGGTCGATGCAAGTATCACATGGCGAGCGCTCGCAGTTCCAATCCCCACCTGTTCGTGATGAAATGGCGCGCCCGTCCTGGGCATGGCTTCGCAATCGGAGAGGTTGATGAGGCGACGCGCGGTCACGATCTTTGTGGCGGCGATCCTGGCGACCGCATTGTCGGGGCCGGCGCGGGCAGCGAACGAGATCACGTTCGGTGCGACGAGCAATACCGCGTTCAATCTCGCGCACTACGTCGCCACGGAAAAGAAGTACTACGAAGCCGAAAGCCTGAAGGTCGAGGCGGTCGTCGTGGGCGCCGCGGCCGGCGTGCTGCAGCAGCTCGCGGCCGGATCGCTCAATGTCGCGCAGGCTGCGACGGACCAGTCGCTCCGTGCCATCCTGCGCGGCGCGCCCGATCCGCATCGTCGCCGGCGCCGCGTCGAACGCGCCGTTTCGACTCGTCGCCGCCAAGGGCGTCAAGAGCTGGAGCGATCTCAGGCACAGGATGATCAGCGTCGGCGGCCTTACCGACGTCACGCTGTACTTCCTGCGGGTGATGGCGCGCAACAACGGGCTCGCCGACCGCGACTACGATCTGCTCTACGGCGGCGCGACTCCGAACCGCTTCGCGCAGCTCGCATCGGGCGCGGTCGCCGCGGCGATCCTGACCAATCCGGTGGACTTCGCCGCGCTCGAGCAAGGCTACGTCGATCTCGGCAGCGTGCAGCAGTATCTGCCGAACTGGGCGCAGAACAACATCGTGACCGACACCCGCTGGGCCGCGCGACATCGCGCCGTGCTGGTCGCCTTCCTCCGCGCCCGAATCAAGGCGACGCGCTACATCTACGAGCCCGCCAACCGCAACGAAATCATCGATGTCCTCATGAGGTACACGCGGATTCCGCAGCCAGCCGCTGCGGCCACCTACGACCTCTACATCGAGCGGCAGGTGATCGCGCGTGAGGCCGGCCTGTTCGAGGACGGGATCAAGGCGAATTTCGACGCGCTCATCGCCATGGGCGATCTCGCCGAACCGCCGCCGCTCGCAGGCTTCATCGACGCGAGCTTCCTTGCCGAGGCGACGGCACGATGACCCGCAGCTGGACGGCGACCAGCGCCGGCGGCATGCCGGTCTTCTTCGCCGCCCCGGACCATGTGGCGAGTTCACCTTGCGTGATCGTGATCCACGAGCGCTACGGATTCGTCCGGCACACCCGCGATCTCGCGCAGCGCTTTGCGTCCGACGGCTTCGTCGCGGCCGCTCCGGACCTCTATTTCGCGCATCCGGATCAGGAGGCACTCCACCGCGGCGACGCCAATTGCGACGTCGCCGATCCCGACGCATTGGCAGCGCTCGAAGCGGTCATCGACATGCTGACGACGGTGCCGCAGGCTGATACCGGCCGCCTCGCCGTCATGGGCGTTTGCCAGACCGCACGGCTGCCCCTCGTCGTCGCCGCCAGCCGCCCCATCCGTGCGGCACTCCTGTGGTACGGCGCGGCCCAGCCGCGCGAATGGGCGGTCAACAGCAAGTATCCGCGCCCCCTCGATGACATCATCGCCGCGGTCGACTGTCCGGTCCTCGGCATGTTCGGCGAGACTGACCATCTCATTTCGGTGGACGACGTCCGCCAATTCCGCGATTGCCTGGAGCGGCACCGCAAGAGCTTCAGCATCCATCTCTACCGCGATGCACCGCACGGATGGCTCAATGACACCATGCCGGGCCGCTATCGCCGCGCCCAGGCGGAAGCGGCGTGGGCCGACCAGCTCGCCTTTCTCACAGCGGTGCTCGCGCCCGACTACGACCGGACGATCCGCGTCCAACGTTATGCGGCCGATATCGCCCCCGACTACGATTTCGGCCGCAACGTTCGGCACGAATAGGGCTCACCTCACGTCGACTTCGACCACGTCTTGGGTCCTTCGCGCCCGGTCTCGCGCAGGCATGGTGAGCTCTCGCATCCCCGTCTGCGGTGCGCCTGCAGCGCCGTCTTTGTGACTCGTATCACGCACCAGCCCGGCATCCCGCCCACGGCGCGCGCGCTTGAACCCCGCGCCAAACGGCAATCGACCATCAGATGAAAGGATCGCGTCAAACCCACTGATGGGAGGCCGTTATGAGGCTCTCGAAACGCATCGTCGCACTGGTCGCACTGTTGGCCACCTCTCTGGCCACCGCCGTCTCGTATCCCGTCCGGGCCGCGGACGAGGAGGCCGTGAACTACGAGATCGGCAAGGCCCTCATCTGCGATACCCAGGCGCAGGCCGAGCGCTTCGTCGCGCTGTTCAATGGCGACGCGCCGGCTGCCGTCGGGGTCGTCAACGCCGAGCAGCACGATCCGACCGCCTGCGCGATCGCGAACGTCGCCTATGTTCGCGGCCCGTCGCTGGGAACCGCAAGGAATCGCGACGCTGCATTCGAGATCGTGCGCATCCTCGTGATCGGCGTGCAGTCGGAAAACGCCATGCGCGCGGTCCGCCCCGCGGCGTATTTCTCGCTGCTGCGCGTCAAGGAGTTTGCGGTCTGATCCGAATAGCGGGCCGGGCGCGAAGACTGGCGCGAGTTGCGCGCGGGCCAGCGAGCGAGTACGCGACGTTAGAGTTCCGTGAAGCGGGAACTTTTTCGGTTCCACGAAAAAGAGCGATCGCGGGTGTGAGATACATCACCGACATCATCGGCCCCCGTCCTAGGCTTGCCGACTCCGAGCGGGGCGAGGCGTTCGTCGATCTTGGCGGCGGCGATCAGCCTCCCCAATCTCGAACGCTCGTCGATTGTCAGATTATTGCGATCGCTCGGGAAAGTCGAAGCCAATCGCTGCTCTACTCGTTTCGTCCACACAGATGGAGATCAGTCATGAGTGAAAATATCCTGACTGGCAGTCACAGGGAGCCTCTTGCGGGGGCGCGGGCCGTCGGAAAATCCGATCCGACAGAACGCCTCGAGGTGACCGTGCTGGTACGCCGCCAGAATGCCGACGCGTTCAAAGCGAAGATCGACAGTCCTGGCCTCGGGCGCGCGACCGGGCGGTCACATGACGCACGCCCAGCTCGGCGACAGGAATACGGCGCGTCGCCGAGCGACATCGCCGCGGTGGTGAATTTCGCCAAGCAGAACGATCTCGCGGTCGTGCAGCAGGACCCGGCGCGCCGCGCCGTCGTTCTTTCCGGAACGGTCGCGCAGTTCAACAAGGCGTTCGGTGTCGACCTTCAGCACTTCGAGTATGCCGGCGGCTCTTACCGCGGTCGAACCGGGCCGATCATGCTGCCCAAGGCGCTCGACGGGATCGTCGACGCCGTCATGGGCCTCGACAACCGTCCCCAGGCGCGCCCGCATTTTCGGCGCAGCATCAGCACTGAAGCGAAGGCCGCACCGGCGGGAGCCTTCACGCCGACCGCGCTCGCGTCGCTCTACGATTTCCCCGCCGGCGACGGAGAGGGCCAGTGCATCGCCATCATCGAGCTCGGCGGCGGCTACCGCCCTGCGGATCTCAAGACGTACTTCAAGGAGATCCAAACCTCGGCGCCGAACGTCACCGCGGTCTCGGTGGATCACGGACGGAATAACCCCACCGGCGATCCCAACGGTGCGGATGGCGAAGTCATGCTGGACATCGAGGTGGCCGGCGCGGTCGCACCGCGCCGCGAATATCGTCGTCTACTTCGCGCCCAACACCGATGCCGGCTTCCTGGACGCCATCTCGACGGCCATTCACGACACCAGGAACAAGCCCTCGGTGATCTCGATCAGCTGGGGCGGGCCTGAGTCGCATTGGACGCAGCAGGCCATGACGGCGTTCGATCAGGCGTTCCAGGCGGCGGCCATGGCGGGCATCACCGTCTGCGTCGCCTCCGGCGACAACGGGTCGAGCGACGGCGGCAGTGGTCTGAACGTCGACTTCCCGGCGTCGAGCCCCCATGCGCTCGCTTGCGGCGGGACCAGCCTGCGTGCCGCCAACGGCAGCATCCAGAGCGAGACGGTGTGGAACGACGGCGCCGAGCGGCGGTGGAGGCGCCACCGGCGGCGGCGTCAGCGCCGTCTTCCCGCTTCCGATCTGGCAGAAGGACCTGCAGATCACCAACGGACAGGGCCAGAAGAGCGCGCTGACGAACCGGGGCGTGCCGGACGTGTGCGGCGATGCCGATCCGCAGACCGGCTACGTCGTCCGCGTCGATGGCTCCGACACCGTCATCGGCGGCACCAGCGCGGTGGCGCCGTTGTGGGCCGGGTCTCATCGCCCGGATCAACGGGGCGCAAGGGTTCGCCCGTCGGATTCATCAATCCGCAGCTCTACCAGAGCGCTTCATGTCTCCACGACATCGTCCAGGGCAATAACGGAGACTACTCGGCCGCGAAGGGCTGGGATGCGTGCACCGGACTTGGATCGCCGGACGGCAAGAAGATCGCCGGCGTCCTGAATGGCGCCGGCGCAGGTGCCAGCGTGGGCGCCAGCGTATAGGTCCTGCGCGAACTGCAGCATCGATGATGGTGGCCGGGTTCCCCGGCCACCTTCGCGAACCGCTCACTTCGGCACGATGAGCTCGTAGACCGTGTTCGACGTGCCGCCGTCCGGTGGCGGGTTGAACACGTGGATCGCGACGGAGCGATTGCCGATCATCCCGACGTCCTGCGCCGGCCCCGGCGGGCTGAATCCGTCAGGCGACGCGCGGGCGACTACGCTCGCCGGAAGATCGAACTCCAGCCGCTTCGGGCCGCGGAAGATCGTCTTGACCGAGATTCCGTCGACCCGCACGAGCGAGGTCGTGGCAAACCCGCTTCCCTCCAGCACCACGCGCGTCGACGGTGCGCCTTCCGTCACGTGGCTGGGCTCGATCGCGCTGATGGTCGGCGCGACATATGATGCGACGATCGGCCGGGCAGGGCGCGTTTGCGTGAAATACTCCGGATGATAGCCGAGCTCGACCCAGCGCCCGTTCTTCATCACCCGCTCGATCTTCTTGGTGTTCGCGATGTCGCTCACGGGATCGGCGCTCACGACGACGAGGTCGGCGAAGTTGCCGGGCCGCAGCGATCCGATCTTCGCTCGGCCGCGGGCGCCGTTCTTGCCCTCCAGCAGTTCCGCCGGCCACGACGTTGCGGCTTTGAGCGCCTGCATCGGCGAGAGGCCGGCCTCGACCAGTATCTCCATCTCGTGATGGATGCTCAGGCCCGGCACTCCGCCTGCGATCGTGTCGGTGCCGGCGTGGACCTTGCCGCCGGCCGCCACGTACTTCTTGGTGAAGTCGAGGACGTTCCTGAAGCCGGTTTCCATGTCCTTGCGGTCGTCCGCCGACAGGCGGACGATCCACGGCGTGTTCTCGTAACGGGTGGAGAAGTTCTTGATCTGCCTTTGCCGGCCGAGGATGCCGTCGACGACATTGCGCGGCACATAGGAAAGGTCCGGATTGCTGAAGAGCCGATAGTCCTCGAGCTCGCGCTCGAGCGCTTTGCGGCTCATGCCGCCCCATTCATATTGCAGGGTGGGATTGAGCGCGGCGCCGCGGCGCACCGCGTCGGCGATCAGCCCGTCGAGCTTGCCCGAACCGACGAGGAAGGTCGCCCAGGTCGCGTACTTGCCCTCCCGGAACGCACGCATCTCGTCCGGCGACATCACGGCTTCGCCAAAGCCCCAGATGTGCTCGATGATGTCCATGCCGTCGCGCACCGAGCCGGGCGCGTCGTCGGTGTGGCCGAAGATGACGAAGCCGGCCTTGTGCGCTTCGTCGGCGGCGATCGCGTAGGACCGCGCGTTCCTCGCATTGTACTGAGAGAACCATGCGAAATCCGGCTCGGTCGCAAGCCAGTTGCGCACCAGCGCGCGAACCTCGGCCTCGCTCGCGTTTTCGGGAAGCACCAGCCGCCCGCCCGGGTGGAAGAACCGCGGCAGGTCGTGCGCGTCCTGGCTTTTCGCCCGCAGCGCCTTGGGCACGTTGTCGAGCGACACCACGGAGGTCACGCCGTGGTTGATGTAGAGCTCGCCCATGTACTCTTCCCAGTGCACATGAGAGTCGAAGAGCCCGGGAATGATGAACTTGCCCGCGAGATCGATCACCTGCGCGCCCGCCGGCGCCGCGGCGTCGGCGGGAAGGATGTCGCGGATGACGTTGCCCTCGATCAGCAGCGAGCGATCCCGCAAGGGAGCATCCGCGAGCCCATCGATGAGCGTCGCGCCTCTGATGAGGAGCGTTGGTGCCGGCGCCTGGGCGAGCGCCGGTGCGGTGAGAGCAAAGAAGCCGAGCGCCAACAACCCGACGAAAGCGCGCGCAATGCGCATGTAGACCTCCCCGGAGCACGATGATGTCAGTCTTGTGGCGATCATCGTAGCGAATTCCGCGGCGCGTCCTCACCGCAAATTCGCAGCCGGGAAGGTGTCCGGCGATTTCGTCAGAACACCACGACGCTGCGGATGCTCTTGCCCTCGTGCATCAGGTCGAATCCCTTGTTGATGTCGGCGAGCGGCATGGTGTGGGTGATCATCGGGTCGATCTCGATCTTGCCCTCCATGTACCAGTCGACGATCTTCGGCACGTCGGTGCGGCCGCGTGCGCCGCCGAACGCGGTGCCCTTCCACACCCGCCCGGTGACGAGCTGGAACGGACGCGTCGCGATCTCCGCTCCCGCCGCGGCGACGCCGATGATGATCGATTGGCCCCAGCCGCGGTGGCAGGCCTCGAGCGCCTGGCGCATCACCGTGATGTTGCCGGTGCAGTCGAAGGTGTAGTCGGCGCCGCCGATCTGGTCGGCACCGCGCTTCGTCATGTTGACGAGGTAGGGCACGAGGTCGCCGCCGATCTCCTTCGGGTTGACGAAATGGGTCATGCCGAAGCGCTCGCCCCATTCCTTCTTGGAATTGTTGAGGTCGACGCCGATGATCATGTCGGCGCCGGCGAGCTTCAGCCCCTGGATCACGTTGAGCCCGATGCCGCCGAGCCCGAACACGACGCATTTCGCGCCCGGCTCGACCTTCGCCGTGTTGAGCACCGCGCCGATGCCGGTCGTCACCCCGCAGCCGATGTAGCAGACCTTGTCGAAAGGCGCGTCCTCGCGAATCTTGGCGACCGCGATCTCGGGCAGCACGGTGAAATTCGCGAAGGTCGACGTGCCCATGTAGTGGTGCAGCTTCTTGCCGTCGAGCGAGAAGCGCGAGGTGCCGTCCGGCATCACGCCCTGGCCCTGCGTCGCGCGGATGGCGGTGCACAGGTTGGTCTTGCGCGACAGACACGACGGGCACTGCCGGCATTCCGGCGTGTAGAGCGGGATGACGTGATCGCCCTTCTTCACGCTGGTCACGCCCGGCCCGACGTCGACGACGATGCCGGCGCCCTCGTGCCCGAGGATCGCCGGAAACAGGCCTTCGGGGTCGGCGCCGGACAGGGTGAATTCGTCGGTGTGGCAGATGCCCGTCGCCTTCACCTCGACCATCACCTCGCCGGCCTTCGGACCTTCGAGTTCGACGTCGGCGATCACGAGTGGCTTGGCCTTTTCCAATGCGACGGCGGCGCGGGTCTTCATGGCGGCAGTCCTCCTCGTTGTTGTGGTCGTGCGGATCGGAGCGGAGGATACAAAAAAATGGGCTTTCGGTATCCTTGCACGCGCGAGCGACACTGCGCGCTCGGCGGCGATGTCGCCATCGGCGAGCGCCCACCACATGCGTCGCCACTGTGCGCCCACCACTGCATCCCAATCCTCGTCGCTGATTTAGCGCATGGGTTCCCGCCCGTCAGGCCAATTCGAAAAAAACTTCTAGTATCGGCCGAAACGGATTACACAGAAGCTCGACACAAACCGAGCCTTCTGCGGCCGCTCGGAAAGTCGCGATTTGAAATCTTCGAAGTGCCTCGCCTCGGTACGTCTCATCGTCCCGCGGTGCAACAGCAGAACCAACCCGAAACGATTTGGGAGGACACCATGGCGAAGATCTCGATCCATCCTGCAGTGGACGATGGCGTGAAGCCCGGTTCGGCGAACTTTGCGGGCGGCACGTTGCAGTGCAAATGCGCGACCAACCCGGTCGAGGTCACGGTCGGTTCGCAGAGCGCCTACAATCACGTGTGCGGCTGCACCAAGTGCTGGAAGCCCGGGGGCGCTACGTTCGCGATGGTCGCCGTCGCGCCGCGGGACAAGGTCCAGGTCACCAAGAACGCCGACAAGCTCAAGGTCGTCGATGCCAATGCCACGATCCAGCGCCACGCCTGCACCGGCTGCGGCGTGCACATGTACGGCCGCATCGAGAACACGAAGCATCCGTTCTACGGCTTCGATTTCATTCACACCGAGCTGTCGAAGCAGGGGGGCTGGTCGGCGCCCGAATTCGCAGCCTTCGTTTCTTCGGTCATCGAATCCGGTACGCCTCCCGATCAGATGCCCGCGATCCGTGCACGGCTCAAGGAGCTCCATCTCGAGCCCTATGATTGCCTCTCGCCGGGCCTGATGGACTTCATCGCAACGCACCTTGCGAAAGCCTCCGGGGCGCTCGCGGCCTGATCCGAGGTTCCGCGGGAAGGCTCTGATTTGGTGCGCCGGCGGAGGCCTGCTGCGGCCGCCGCCGGCTGCGTCTCGCCGATTGAGAAGATTGACAATTCGGCCGGGACGCGTGCGTAGATGGCGGTGCCGGGCAACGCTTGACGGTGCCGCCAATGGGATTCATTCAAATCGTGGTGATGGTCTGCCAGGTCGCTCAACCCGATCTGTGCGAGGAGCAGCATCTGCAATTCGCGTGGCAGGGAACGCTGCAGCAGTGCGTGTTCTCCGCGCAGCCCTACATCGCGCAATGGATCGGCGATCATCCCGAATGGACCGTCAAGAGCTACCATTGCGAATATCCGAGCACGCGGAAAAAGGCGTGATGCCCGGTGACGTTGGGCAACGGACGCCACCTCGCCGGTCACGCCGGCAACAGCGCGATTTAATGGAGCCACCGTCATGAGATACCGTTTGCCGGCTCTCGGTGTATGCTTGGCGGCTTGCTGGGCGGCCGCCGCGACATCGATGGTGCGGGCGGACGATCTCAACGACTATCCGACGGCGGCGCGTGCCGACTTTGTCTTCGGTTGCATGAAGGCGAACGGCGAAACGCGGCACGCGCTGGACCAGTGTTCGTGCTCGATCGACGTCATCGCATCGATCCTGCCCTACGACCGCTATGTCACCGCGGAGACCGTGCTCAGCATGGCGCAGGTGCCGGGCGTGCTCGGCAGCCAATTCCGCGCGACGGAAGCTGCAAAGGTCGCCGTCGACGACCTGCGGCGCGCCCAGGCGGAGGCCCAGGTCCGCTGCTTCTGAGGTTGCTCAAGGTTTTCCGAGTGGGCGCTAGACGTCCGAACGTTAAATCCGGCGGGCTCGGCCGGCCATTCGCCCTTGAACACGTGACCCTCGGTGTCCACCGCCTCGGCGCGGAAGCTCGAGGCGCCGTTCGGCAGGTAGCTGAAGCGGATGTTCGGATCCTGCGAGATCGAAATCCCGCCCTCGATGGCCATCAGCAATTGGTCGCCCTGCCAGATGCGCAGCTCGCTGCACGAAATAGGCGGGGATGTAGAGCAGGCTGACCTGGTCGCGCTGCAGACCCGAGTTGTTGGGATGGCGGATCATGATCTGGGCTTCGCGGGCGCCGCCCGCAGGGCCGTCGGTCGGCTTGGCAAATTGCCGGAAACGCATCTGCCCGATATTCGCAACCTGATCGGCGTTTTTCGCAGTCGGGGCGGAACAGCCGCCCGAAGCCTTCACGTAAGCTGCCGCGGCGTAGTGCGTGCCGTCGCTCAGCTCCGCGACCGCGTGCACGTTGGTGTAGGAATCGATCCGCACCCGCGTCGAGATCATCGCGACGCCTGCGCCGAGCCGGAAGGTGGCGGCGACCGGCGCCGGGTTCTGGTCGATGACGAGCGTGATCGCCTTGACGGTGCGGGTGTCGCCGGCCGGCAATGTCGCGCGCAGCGTGACCGGCACGATCGCCGCATCCTCGGCCCGATAGGGCATCTCGATGGCGACAAGGCCGGCGCCATCGGCAAGTTGCCGGCCGTTGAAGATGTCGCGGGCGAGCTCCGGCCAAGGATCGGTCGGTTCCGCCGCCGACGTCGGGCGCGCCACGCCACAACCAAGCAGCGCGAAGAGCGCCATCATGCCGCGTCGCGTCAATTGCCCCGATGTGCCGGTCAGCCAAATCGAGGGTCATGGGCCTACTCCCATTCGAGTTCCGCAAACGCCGCCGTCGCGTTGCGCGCATTATACTCCTCGAACAAATCCCATTGTGACTTTTCGGATATGCCCGCAGTTGCCGCCGCCTGCGCGATCGGGACGCCGCTCTTGATCAAGCCGCGGGTGTCCTGCGCCATGCGTTCGAGGTAGCGGCGTTCGCCCGCGAGCGCGGCCGGCCATTCGGCCATCGGGCCCGTGCCCGGGAACCACGCGCTTCGCCGCAATCGCCCGCGAGCGGTTCAAGCGCTGCGAGCCAGCCGCGCAAGCTCCCGTCGATCACCGGAATATGCGCGAGGAAAACGAGGTCGCCGGCGAACAGCGTCCCGGTGGTTTCGTCGAGCACGGTGAGATCGCTGTCGGAGTGGGCCGCGGCCCATGCGCGCAACTTTAATGCGCGGTTGCCGAGGTCGAGCGTCATATCGGTTTCCACCACGTCGCTGCGGTGCAATAAGTTCCACGCCGTCGAGCATGGTTCCCATACTGCGGCGAAACCCTTCGAGATAATGTGAGCCGCGCAGCGCCAGCGCGCGCGGCAAATTGTGGTGACCGACGAATATCGGTCGCCCCGCGGAATGCCGCATTGCCGAACACGTGATCGGGATGGGCGTGCGTGTTGATGACGTAACGGATCGGCTTGGTCGGTGACGTTGCGGATCGCCGCGAGCAATCGTCGGCCCTCGTGCAGGCTTCCGCCGGTGTCGATGACGGCGACCGCATCGTCTCCGACCACGAATCCGATATTCGCCGTCGCCCCCTGATTTTCGGCCGTCATCAGCGCGTTCACGCCGAAGTGAACGAAGACGCCGGACGCGACTTCGCGCACGTCCAATGGCGGAATCCGGCGCAATGGAATCCGCGCGCGACGTCGTCGTGAAGCCGCGAACCAACAGCGCAAGCGCGAGAAGAGCGATCCGCCATGCTCGCATGACGGTGGGCCCGCCCACCGGCGTGGGCACGCAATTCGGAATGCTGCCCATCGCGGGATTTCGAATGACGTTGCGACGGAAGTATGCGAGATGTTTGCACGGCTCGAAGGTCGATTGCTGTTGCGTGCGCAACGTTGCGGGAATACTATTTCTGCAGGTTTCCGGCTTCAAGGGCGCAGGCGGTTAGGGAGCGTCGGCGCTTACTCGAAGGCTCTGAATAGGTGCGAAGGACGGGTGCTGACGACAAGTGCGAACGACGTCGAGTGCGAACAACGAACGAGTGCGAACAACAAGAATGATTCTCGCACTTCGAAAATCGTGGCACCTCAAAATCTCGCATCTCGAAGAAGCAGCTGCCGGAAATTCTTCCCCAGGTGAGGTGCCGATAACGGCCACGCTTGGGTCCGCATCGGATCACCTCGACAAGTGACGTCGCAGGGAGGAAAGTCGATGCGTAGACTTCTCGTTGGAACTTGTCTGAGCACCGCGGCGCTGGTTGCCGCCGGGTCGGCCTATGCGAACGAGGAACTGATCAAGCTGTCGCAGGACCCCAAGCAGTGGGTCATGCCGGCCGGCAATTACGCCAATACGCGGCATTCGACGCTCAAGCAGATCACCGCGGACAATGTCGGCAAGCTGCAGGTTGCGTGGACATTCTCGACGGGCGTGCTGCGCGGTCACGAGGGCGCGCCTCTGGTGGTCGGCGACGTCATGTACGTGCACGGACCGTTCCCCAATCCGGTCTACGCGCTCAATCTCGCCGACGAGAACAAGATCATCTGGAAATACGAGCCGGTTCAGGACCCGACCGTCATTCCCGTCATGTGCTGCGACACCGTCAATCGCGGCCTGTCCTACGCCGACGGCAAGATCTTCCTGAGCCAGGCCGACACGACGCTGGTCGCGCTCGATGCCAAGACCGGCAAGGTCGTGTGGTCGCAGAAGAACGGCGATCCGAGCAAGGGCGAGACCTCCACCGGCGCCCCGCACATCATGAAGGACAAGGTCCTGGTCGGCATCTCCGGCGGCGAGTTCGGCGTGCGCGGCTCGGTGACGGCCTATGACATGAAGACCGGCAAGCGAGGTGTGGCGCGGCTATTCGATGGGCCCCGACAGCGACACGCTGATCGACCCGGTCAAGACCACCTCGCTCGGCAAGCCGGTCGGCCCCGATTCCAGCCTCAAGACCTGGCAGGGCGATCAGTGGAAGATCGGCGGCGGCGCGACCTGGGGCTGGTACTCCTACGATCCCCAGCTCAACCTGATGTATTACGGCTCGGGCAATCCTTCGACCTGGAACCCGAAGCAGCGGCCCGGCGACAACAAGTGGTCGATGACGGTGTGGGCGCGCGACGTCGACACCGGCGCGGTGCGCTGGGTCTATCAGATGACGCCGCACGACGAGTGGGATTATGACGGCGTCAACGAGATGATTCTCGCCGACCAGTCGATCGGCGGTCAGACCCGCAAGACGCTGGTGCATTTCGACCGCAACGGGCTCGGCTACACGCTCGACCGCGAGAACGGCGAGCTTCTCGTCGCCGAGAAGTTCGACCCGAAGGTCAATTGGACCACCGGCGTCGACATGAACAAGAGCTCGCCGAATTACGGTCGCCCCGCGGTGGTCGCTCAGTACTCGACCGAGCACAACGGCGAGGACGTGAACTCCAAGGGCATCTGCCCGGCAGCGCTCGGCTCGAAGGACGAGCAGCCGGCGGCCTACTCGCCGGACACCGGCCTGTTCTACGTGCCGACCAACCACGTCTGCATGGACTACGAGCCGTTCAAGGTGAACTACACGGCGGGCCAGCCCTATGTCGGGGCGACGCTCTCCATGTATCCGCCGCCCGGCGAAACCAACATGGGCAACTTCATCGCCTGGGACGGCAAGACCGGAAAGATCGTGTGGTCGAACAAGGAGCAGTTCTCGGTGTGGTCCGGGGCGCTCTCGACCGCCGGCGGCGTGGTGTTCTACGGAACGCTCGAGGGCTATCTCAAGGCCGTCGACGCCAAGACCGGCAAGGAGCTCTACAAGTTCAAGACGCCGTCCGGAATCATCGGCAACGTCATGACCTATGAGCGCGGCGGCAAGCAGTATGTCGCGGTGCTCTCGGGCGTCGGCGGCTGGGCGGGCATCGGTCTCGCGGCCGGGCTCAACAATCCGACCGACGGACTGGGCGCGGTGGGCGGCTATGCCGGCCTGAAGAACTACACCGCGCTCGGCGGCCAGCTGACCGTGTTTGCGCTGCCATAGACCGCGTAAGCCGTCACAGTCGCAGCACCGGCGCGTCTCGCGACGCGCCGGTTGCTTCCGTCAAGCACGCCGGACGGCATGGTGCAGCAGCGCTGGCGCAGCAGCGAAAGCCCGCGAGAAATCCCCGTGAAGAACAACACCGTTGCGTATGCCGTCGCCGTGCTGGTGCTCTTGGTCTTCTCCGTCGACGTGCGCGCCGAAGGCCCAGGCAAGCCGGACGCAGTCGAGACGCTCGACGGCAAGTCTTTCGACAAGGACGGTAATCCGACCTACAAGATCGCGGCCGACGGCAACGTCGACTGGTACACCTATTCCGGGTTTCGCCGCTATCACTCGGAGTGCCACGTCTGTCACGGCCCGAACGGTGACGGCTCGAGCTTCGCCCCGGCATTGAAGGATTCGCTCAAGCGGATCACCCACGGCGATTTTCTCGCCGTCGTGGCGAGCGGCCGCAAGAACGTGACCACGTCGCAGGAGAACGTCATGCCGGCGTTCGGCGCCAATCCGAACGTCATGTGCTACGTCGACGATCTCTACATCTATCTGCGCGCCCGTTCGGATGATGCGGTCGGCCGCGTGCGGCCGGCAAAGCACGACGATAAGCCGGAGGCTTACGCCAAGGCCGAAGAAGCCTGCATGGGAAAATGAGGAGCAATCACATGGCGGCGATTCTGAGCCGCTCGTGGTGGGGCGCGGCCCTGCTCTGCGTGGCGGTGCTCGCGCTCGTCGGCGAGCGGCTGCGCGCACAGGGCGTGGGACTCGATGCCGAGTTCGAGCTCGTCGATCCCAAGGTGCTGCGGGTCTGCGCCGATCCAAGCAACCTTCCGTTCTCCAACGAGAAGGGCGAGGGCTTCGAGAACAAGGTCATGGAGCTGATGGCGGCGAAGCTCGACAAGAAGCTCGCCTATGTCTTTTATCCGCAGGCGACCGGCTTCGTGCGCAACACGCTCGGCGCCCGCCGCTGCGACGTGATCCCCGGCTTTCCGCAGGGCGACGAGCTCGCGCAGACGACCAATCCATACTACCGCACGGCCTATGCGCTCGTCATCAAGCCGGGGACCGGGCTCGACGACCTCGTGAGCCTCGGCGACCCGCGCCTCAAGGAGAAGCGCATCGGCATCGTCGCCGGCACGCCGCCCGCCACCTATCTCGCGGTCAACGGCCTGATGCTCAAAGCCAAGCCCTATCCGCTGGTGGTCGACACCCGCGTCGATTCGGTGGCGCAGGCGATGATGCGAGACCTCGCGAGCGGCGAGATCGACGTCGGCGTGCTGTGGGGACCGATGGCGGGGTACTATGCGAAGCAGGCGAACCCGCCAATGCGCGTCGCGCTGCTGCTCAAAGAGACCGGCGGCCCGCAGCTCGCCTTTCGCATCGCCATGGGCGTTCGCCCGGCGGATCAGAACTGGAAGCGCCAGCTCAACAAGCTGATCGCCGACAACCAGGCCGACATCAACCGGGTCCTGCTTGGTTTCGGGGTCCCGCTCCTCGACGAAAGGGATCGGCCGATCACCGCGGATGCAATACCGCGATGAGCGGCGCGCGGGCGGTGCTGGCCCTGGTATGCTGCCTCGCCGTGCTTCGCTGCGGCGCGACGGCCGCGGGGAAGGGCCGCCGCCCGAGCCCGCGGGCTATCGCACCGAGAACTATCGCGCGCCGACGCCGGCGACGCTCGCCGGCGCCCGCGTGCTCTCCACCGTGGCGGCTGAACGGCTGTGGCGGGACAAAGCGGCCGTCTTCATCGACGTGTTGCCGCGCGCCCCGCGCCCCGCCAACCTCCCGCCGGGAACGATCTGGCGCGACAAGCCACGTCTCGACATTCCCGGCAGCATCTGGCTTCCCGACACCGGGTACGGCGAACTCGCGAGCGTCACCGAAGAATATCTGCGCACGAATATCGAGCGCGCGACCGGTGGTGACCGCACCAAGCTCATCGTCGTCTATTGCCTGCGCGATTGCTGGATGTCGTGGAATGCGGGCGAAGCGCATCCTGTCGATGGGCTATATCAACGTCGCCTGGTATCCCGACGGCACCGACGGCTGGACCGACATGCTGCTCCCGGTCACTGAGGCGCAGCCGGCGCCGCCGGTCGGAAACTAGGTGCGGACTCATTAAGGCGCAGCCGTAGCCGGATTGAAGCGTTCTTCGATTGGTAGAGTTGCCCAACTTCCATCGGCCGAAGACGTCATCCAGGACGTTTTAGCTTGCGCATTCGCGTAGCAAGGTCGTGATTTTCGTATCGAGTGCTCGGGCGACGGCAAGGGCTTCCGAGCTGCCATAATGCAGCAGATAACTCTCCATTTTGTCATAAGAGATGTGCACGCCATCGGAACGCTCATCGATCAGCACCGTGACTGGAGCGTAGGAGCCAGCATCGGGCACGTGCTTGACCATTTCTTTCATGATGAGCGGATTGCCGACCACAAATCGTATGATCTTAGGCGTCTTGGATCCAGATTCGCGACGCAGAATGTCGCCCAAGTCGAATTCTGCGAAGAGCATAAGGTCCGTTCGGCCGAGGCCGCTTTGTACAACGCGCTCCAAATCCGGGAAGGAATTCGTTGCTCTCGTCGCCTTGAAAAATTCGACCATGTCGGGCTGCCCGACGGCCGACTTGAAGGCGGTCACAATAGCGTCGAATGGTTTTGAGCTGGTGACGCTGAAACGTTCCACCTCGACTTTGGAGATTGTCATTTTGTCCTCCATGACAGCTCTCATTTATATTGTGTCTGATGGCGTCGGAACGCGCCGGGATCATGCCGCCGCGAGGTGTGCTTCCAGGAAGATCCGAACGTGGCTGACGAACATCTCGTGGTATTGAAACAGGGCGCCGTGCCCTGAATCGGGATAGAGGACCAGCTGAGCGTTACTGAGCTCTTTGAACATTGCGTAGGCGTTGTTTGCGGGCAGCATGGTGTCGTGGCTGCCGCTAACCACCAGAGCAGGCTTGCGGATGGCGCGTAGAATGGCGTGCTCGGGATCAGGTGTGGCGCACCAGGTGATCAGCGCCTTGGCCTGCGGATCGGTGACCGCGCGAGCCGTTATCGGTGTCCCGATCGTCCTTACGCACCTTCGTCCGCTTCAGGAAGGCCAGGCCGGACGACCGGCTGGCGGACGACTTCGTGAAGAACAGCGGCAGGCGGGGGTCCGGCGCATCGGTTTGGGAAAACGCCTCCTGCAGAACCGCTAACAGGTGTTCCTCTCCGCCTTTTGGCGCGGTGCCGACGAGGATGAGCTTCCGGACCAACCGTTCGTGCTCGGCGGCGATCTGTTGGGCGACGCAGCCGCCGAGAGAAAAGCCCAGCAGGTCGACCTCAGAAAGGCCAAGCAGATTAATGAAGGCGACTGCATCTCTCGCCATCGCTGCGATATTGTCGGGCGTTTGGCCAGTCGAGCGACCGACCCCGGCGTTGTCGAACGCGATTACCGGGCGATCGGTGGCGAGAGCGTTGACGACGGCGGGATCCCATGCATCGATGTTGCCCGAGAAGTGCTGCAGGAGAATCAGCGGCGTTCCGGTAGCGGGGCCGAGGCGGCGATAGGCGAAGCGGATTCCGTGGCCTTCGATGTAACGGGTCGGCGCCGTTTCGAGCGCGGCAACGTCCTGGCTCGCGATGTCGAGTTGAGTCATGTCATCCTCCGGATGCTTGGAATAAAATAAGTCGAATGGGGGACCGGTGTGGCAACGACCGAAACCTTCCTCCAGGATGTCGCTGGCGCTTCCGCGGCTCTGGCTGGTTTGCGCCATCGCGGTCCGAGGCGTTCTGCATTCTCTGAGCGAGCGTGCGCGCTCCCGGCGCGAAAGCGCCGGGAGCGGTACCGTCACTTCGCGAGCGCTGCCTTTTCGATGACCTCAGCGACTTGCTTCGCATGGACGACGAGCGAGGCATGGCTGCCGGCGACTTCCGTCGTCTGAGCCTTCATCCTGGCTGCGAACGACTTCTGGGCTTCGGGCGCGAGGACTTTGTCCTTCGTGCTGATGACATAGAACGTCGGCTTGTCGTGCCAGGCCGCAATGTCGACGGGGGCTTCGAACGCAACGTGGTTCAACGGAAGCTGCGAGTTGGCCAGGTGCGCGGCGATTTCTGGAGGAAGGTCAGCCGCGACGGCTGACGGAAACACCTTGGGATCGATGTACAAATTGCCCTTCGCGTCGGGATGGATCGCATTGCCGCCTTCGGTCGGCGGGCCGGCCTTTGGCCAGCGACGCCAGGGATTCACCGACCTCCGGCGCGAAGGCGGAGACATAGACCAGCGCCGAAACCTTGGGATCGTTGCCGGCTTGCGTGATCACCACGCCGCCCCATGAGTGGCCGACCAGAACGGTCCTGCCGTCCTGCTTCGCGAGCGCCTGTTTGGTGGCATCGACGTCAGCGGCGAGCGAAGTGAGGGGATTTTCCACGAGCGTGACGTTGTAGCCTTTCTTCGTGAGAATATCGGCAACGGGCTGCCAGCTCGTCTGGTCCACGAAAGCGCCGTGCACGAGCACGATGTTGTGGGCTGCTCCCTTGGGCAGTTCGGCGGAATGGACGGAGCCGACCAATGTCGTTCCGGCCAGGAGTACGGTGGCGGCTGAGAGGAGGATATTTCGCATTGATTGTTCCTGTTGGCATGTCGGACGGAATACAGTCCGGAGGAATGGACAGGCGTTTCCAGCAAGGTCGCGGTTCTTCCATCTGCCGTTGGCGAAATGGTTGCCGTACGTGACGTCGGCCCGCCGCGACATGACCTAATTTGCCGACCTTCCGGACGATAGAGATCAATCGTCCGGATGTTGTGTCCAATCGTCCACCGGTCTAATGTCGGCGACATGGATATACTCGCCCAAGTGCTCGATCGCGTTCGTCTCGGCGGGACGCTGCTCTTCCACTTCGAGCTCGGCCATCCCTGGCATCTTGAGTTGCCGGCGCGCCCCTACGCTCTGTTTCACTATCTCAGCCAGGGCTCAGCGACCCTCGCGCTCGGACAGGGACAGGAAATCCAGATGACCGAGGGCGATTTTGTCGTCATCACGCGCGGAGAGCCCCATGTGTTTTATTCGGATCGCCGGGCTAAGCCTTTGCGGATTATGGATATCGATCGATCGTCGCCACATCTTGGCGTCGTTCGTCACGGCAGCCGTGCAAAGCCGCTCTCGACCATGATTTGCGGCAATTTCACGGTGTCACGGCCGCTGTTTGGCAGCGTGCTGGAGCTACTTCCGCCCGTGCTCCTGCTGAAGCCGACGGCGGACGGTGGTTGGCTTGAAGCAATCCTGCGCCGCATGGTCAGCGAGTCCGCGCTCGAGCGTCCTGGCCAACGCGTCGCGCTTTCACGACTGACGGAAGTGCTCTTTGTCGAGGTGCTCCGAAGCTGGATCGCGTCTCTCAGTCCCGGACAAGGCGGCTGGCTCGGAGCCATATCTGACCCACATATCGGACCGGCGCTCAAGCTGATTCACGAAAACCCGGAGTTTCCCTGGACCCTGAGCGACCTTGGCCAGCGCGTGGGGCTCGGCCGCTCGGTATTTTCGGCGCGCTTCACCAAGCTCGTCGGCCAGTCCATGCACCGTTATGTGATCGAACGCAGGATGGCGGAAGCGGCGTACCTGCTGGAAACTAGCGATGAGCCCATCGCACGTATCGCCAGCCGGGTTGGTTACGAGACAGCGGCGGCGTTTTCGAAGCTGTTCCATCGATATCACGGCCTATCACCTGGCCGGTACCGAACATCCCGACGCTCTAACAGCGGCGAAAAGCAAGGGGACGTTCAGGAAGCAGCGGTCGCCGATTAGCCTTGTAGCGGTCAATCCACGGCGGGTCCGCCTATGGCCCATAGCGACATATTGCGCCGCCGTGCGAACTTGGCCGGTGTAGGAGCAAAGCTGACGTTGCCTTCACCACATCACGCCGCTGTGATTTGTGGGTACACGGCCTAATGCCGTCGCGAGAGATCACTGCTCCATCGTCTGCGCAATCGCGCGGCTGAGCGCAAACAGGCGCTTTTCGATGATGACGGGCACTTCGCAGGCGTAGCGGATCGATTTCCGCCGGTCCTCGAAAATGCGCATGTTCCACTCGACCCGGGAGGCGAGCTCGTCGATCTTCGCTTGCTCGGGCGTGGCTGCGTCCTGCAGTTCGTGCATCGCGGAAGTATCCGACCTGATCCGCTCGGCCAGCTCTTTTTCGCTTCGTGCCATCCGCTCGAGCCCGTTCATGACGGCACTGCGCTCGCTGTTGAGCGTCTCGAACAACCCGGCAAACAGAAGCTTGCCCCTGTCCGTTTTCGCCGCGGCATCGCCGGTCACGAACTGCCCGATCCGCGTCTGCGCGTCCTCCATCGGCGTGCGGCGCGCGGCTAGCCGCGCCACGAGCTCCTTGATCACCGGATCGGCCTGCCATGACTTCGCCGCCTGCTCGATCGGCGGGCCATCCCACACGGCAACGACCGAAATCTCCGGCACCTTGGCCTGCACGCACGGCCAGTCCGGATAACGGGGGTCGGCGGCGTGCGAAGCCGACGGCACGCCGATCAAAAGCGTGACCGCGGCCGCATATCGAAACGCCGATCGATGACGCGATCCCATCACCTCGTTTCCTCCCGCGGTCAGCGGCTCTGTGTGCCGTGCCTCAGCGTTGTGAGATGGCGATGCCCCAGGGCAGCTCACCGACTTGAATGGTGTCGATCACCTTGAGCGCGGCGACGTCGATCACCGAGACGTCGTTCGAAACACCGTTGGTGGTCAGAAGATATTTCTCGTCCGGGGTGAAGGCCATGTGCCACACCCGCTGGCCGACCAGCAGGTACTTCTGCACCTGATGGGTCGCGCCATCGACCACGGCGATGCGGTTGGCGGGTCCGAGCGCCACGAACGCGGTCTTGCCGTCGCGCGTGATGTCGATGCCGACCGGCTGGATCGCCTCGCCCCGCATGCCGGGGATCGCAAACGTGATCTTCGCCTTCACCGCATGCTTGACGGGATCGATGACGCTCACCGTTCCGCCGATCTCGGAGGAGACCCACAGCTCCGAGCCGTCGCTCTTGAACTGTGCGAAACGCGGGCGCTGGTCGACCAGCACGTTGGCGACGACCTCGCGCGAGCCGGTGTCGATGAAGTGCGCCATGTTGGTGGTCTCGGAGGTGTTGACCAGCACCTTCCCATCCGGGCTGAGACCCATGCCCTCGGGCTCGACGCCGACCTGGACTTCGCCGAGCCGGGCGCGCCGCTCGATGTCGATGATCGTCACCGTGTTGTCGTTCTCGTTCGCGACGTAGAGAATCTTGCCCGCAGGATCTTCGATGAAGAGCTCGGGATCGGGGCCCGACGGCAGCGTGTCGACGACCTTGTTGGTTCTGGTGTCGATCATCTGGATGGTGTCGTCGTCGCCGACCGCGACGAGCACGTATTTCTGATCCTTGGTCAGCGCGATGCCGCGCGGCCGCTGGCCGACCTTGATGGTCTCGACGACCTTGCGCGTTGCCGTATCGATGACCGAGATCGTGTTGCCCTTCTCGTTCGACACATAGGCGGTGTAGGCGGCGGCCTCGGCCGCGGGCGCGAGCGCAATGCACATTCCAAGGATGACGCGGCGCCACATGGCGGGCCCTCAGGGGTCATTTGAGCCGGCACTTGGTTTCCGGGCGATCGTAGCCCAGCGTGTCGAGTTCTGAAAACTGATGCAGGAAACCTTCCTGCGGGGAGACCGACGCGATGGTGCGGCCATCCGCCAGCAGAATGGGCTGACGCAGCTGAAGGTTCCAGTCGCGCAGCGTCAGCTTCTGCCCCTTGAAGCCGGCCAGCGCGAATTCGGGCGCCTTCATGTATTCGAAAATGGCCTTCGGGTCGGGCGTGCGCACCCGCGACGCGGCCTCGCCGATCATGCGCGTCGCGGTCCAGGCGTTGCCGTCGAGTGCGGTCATTCGTCGCGAGAACATCTGGATGAAGCGGTTCTGCAGCTGGTTCGCGCCCCATTGGTCGTGGGCGGCGTCCCAGCTTTTGGGAATGAGCCCGGCCGAGCCCGCGACCGGGCGCGGCTCGCGCGTCCGGTACGGCAGATAGGACGCGAACACTTCGCTCTCGTCGGCCGCGACGAGCACGTCGTAGTCGGGGGCGCCCTGCAGGAACAGCGGGATTTGGCGCTGGATCTGGGCAAGCCCGCTGTCGGTTCGCCGCGCGCCGCCGGTGTCCTCGAACACCCGCTCCTGCACGATCTTGGCGCCGAACCGCGTGGCGGCGCGCCGCAGGGCATCGGCGTAGAGCCGGTCTGCGTCATGGGAGCCGACGACGAGCAGCCAGCGCGGCCATCGCTTGACCACGAGATATTGCGCGAGCCCATCGGCCAGCATCGACCGGGTCGGCGCGACGTGGATCACGTTCGCCCGGCAGTCCTCCTCGCGCAGCCGGTCGTCGGTGGCGCCGGCGTTGAGGAAGACCAGGCCACGCGCTCGTCCGGCATCGGCGATCTTGAGAAGCGTTTCGGCGGGGAGGTCGGCGATGAAGAAGGAAATTCCCTGGTCGGCAAGCTGCGAGACGATGGCGACTGCATCGTCGCCGTCCTTGATCCGCGCTTCTTCCAGCGAAAAACGCTGATTGAGGAACTTCCCCGTGGTGTTGTTGTCGTCGAGCGCGAGGCGCACGCCGGCGATGCCGTCATCGTTCGGCGCAAGATCGAGAAGCGAGATCGTCGCCTTTTTCTCGGCGCGGCCGAGATAGCCGATCTTGATGGCGACCGGTTCCGCCATCGCGCGCTGAGCTGTCGCGGGCCGCGACACCACGAGCTGCGCCACCGCGAGCTGCGCCACCAGGGCCAAGGCCACTCCACCGATCACGAAGGCGCGCCTCAAACGCTCCTCCCAATATCGTCCTTTGCCCCAATCCATTTATAAGACTCGGCGCCCCCTTTTTAAACACCTGCCAGCGCGTCGTGCCTGCCATCCCGCCAGCGCGGAGGAAGGCAGCAATCTCCTCATCGAGAACGAAGAAGAATAACTGGGAGGACCGTTTCAGTGGCCGTCACAACTGCCCTCGACTTTGCTGCGCCTTCACGAGCGGCCGAGGCGACGCGTGCCCGGCGAGGGTCCCGTAGACGGCCTTCGAACCCGAGAATTGTGCCTAGCCCTAACCTCCGCCACAATCGCAGGACGCTGCGACAACGCAACGGAGGCGGGCTATGGACACATCCTCAAATCGTAGACAATTCGTGCAAACGGCGACGGCGCTCGGCGCAGCCGGCGGCATCTCGGCAGCATTTGGACCCGGCGCGCACGGGCAGCAGGTCGCGCAGGCGCAAGGCAGCGCCGCGAGCCCGGCGCCCCGCGCGCCCTGCCGCACGTCCACCTGATGATCGGGCCGGGGACCCTGCCGAGCGTCGGCAAGGACCGGATGGACCTGCTCCGCTATCGGCTGAGCGGCAACCCGCGCCTCACCGGCGAACAGATGCTCGAGCCGCTGCCGGAGATCGCCAAGATCGCGCGAGTCGAGGTCGACAAGGGCAATCCCTACGATCAGGGCTCGTATGACGACCTGCGCAAGCTCGCACTTCGCGCCGACGAGGTGCTGCGCTCGCCTGATGTCGACGGCCTCGTCTATGTGCAGGGCACCAACACCATCGAGGAGACCTGCTATTTCCTGAGCCTGACCGTCCACAGCGACAAGCCGATCGTCGTCACCGGCGCGCAGCGTCCGTTCAATGGGCTGAGCTCCGATGCGCAGATGAACCTGCTCGACGCGGTGCGGCTCGCATGCGCTCCCGCCGCCCGCGGCAAGGGCGCGCTCGTCGCATTCAACGGCGAGATCAACGCCGCGCGCGAGGTGACGAAGACGAACACCTATCACCTGCAGACGTTCCGCACCCGCGACCTCGGCCTGCTCGGCTACATCGATCCCGACAGGATCGAGTTCTACCGCACCCCGCACCGCCGCCACACCGTGAACAGCGAGTTCAACCTCGCCGGCGTGCCGAGCATGCCCTATGTCGAGGTCGCCTACATCCACACCGGCACGCGCGCCGGCGTCGCGGATGCGCTGGTCGGCCTCGGCGCCAAGGGCATCGTGCTCGCGACCGTCGGCGCCGGAGCGCCCAACGCGCTCACCAAGGAGCTCGAAGGCATCATCAGCAAGCGCAGCGCGGTGGTCGTGCAGAGCTCGCGGGTCGGCGAAGGCCGCATCGTGCGCGGCAACAACTGGTACGAGCCGGGCATGGTCGTCGCCGACAACCTGTCGCCGCAGAAGGCGGCGCTGCTGCTCACCCTCGCGCTGACGAAGACGTCGGATGTCGAAGAGATCCAACGGATGTTCGACGAGTACTAGAGCGGTCCAGCAATTCCGGAAGGCGCGGCGTCTCGCTCCCTCTCCCGCTTGCCGGGCGAAAGAATTTGCGCTTTCGCATTTTGCGAGGAACAACCCCATGCAAAGTAGATTCCGTCTTGGCAGGCGGGGTCTGCATGGTAGGATTTTAGTCACCATCCGGTTTGGCGGCCGCCGCGAGCGGAGCGCGCTTTCGCGCGCCTGCGCGGTCCCGCTCGTCCATGGAGACCCGACATGAAACAGAAGATCACGGAGGCCGGCGAGCCGCAGGCCGCAGCGCCGCAGGTCCACTCGCCGGCCCGTGAGCCTCGCCCGTGTGCCGTTCCGCAGACGCATCTGCAAAGCGCAGCGGCGCCGCGGATGAAGGTGCTCGATGGCAAGGCGATCGCGTTCGATCATCCGGACTCGGCCGTCGGCGAGGTCCACCTCATGGCGGCGCTCGGCACCACGGACCGTGATCTCTATCGCGGCATTGTCGAGCAACTCGGCGATGCCGCGTCGTATGGCCGCGACGAGCAGGCGCTCGATTTCATGTTGTCCGTCGTCAAGAGCATCAAGCCGCGCGACCAGGTGGAGACGATGCTGGCCGTCCAGATGGCCGAGGTCCACATGGCGACGCTGACCTCCGCGCGGCTGCTCGCCCGCGCCACCGCCATGGTGCAGCAGGAGCACGCCGAACGCGCGCTCAACAAGCTGGCGCGGACTTTCGCGGCCCAGACGGAAGCGCTCAGGCGCTACCGGTCCTGCGGCGAGCCGAACGTCACCGTGCGGCACGTGTCGGTGAGCGACGGCGGCCAGGCGATCGTCGGCAACGTGACGCAAGCCCCGCGGGACACGGCGCCGCGCGCGAAGCCCGCCCGCGCCGCGCCTGCAGGCGCCACTCCCGGCACCACTTCCGCAGGCGCCACATCCGCAGGCGCCACTCCGCAGGCGCAATGGCCTCGCGCGGCGCCCGCCCGCGTGCAGCTGCACCAAAGCCGCCGCCGATTTCACCGTCGGCGCCTGCCGATGCGCCGATGATGCCGCCGCGCCGAGCGGAGATCGCGCCCGCTTCGAAGCGCCGGGCGCGCTGAGATGGCGCGCCTGCGCAACACGGCGGCGATGCATGCGAGCCGGCGCTGCGGCGCGAGAACCCGCACCGGCCATGCCTGCATGTCACCCGCCGTCGGCGGGATGAACCGTTGCCGCATGCACGGCGGCGCGCCCGGCTCGGGCGCACCGCTCGGCAACAGGAACGCATTCAAGCACGGGCACTACGCGCAGGCGGCATACGACGTGCGCCGACAGGTGCGAGACCTCGCGCGACTCGCGCGCCAGGTCGCGCGGGAGCTGCGGTGAGGGAGTTCGCCGTGGGGACAGATGGCCCCTCGCGAAGCATGTCCGCATCCGGCGGAAGCGGACATAAATGGCCTCGAAATCCGGCCGCTCCTTAATCCGCGCTGACGCGTTGGACGGACCATTGGCCCGGCACGTTGCCGACGAACGAGGTGTTCAAGTTCAATATCGGAGGTCCCGTTCATCTCCCAGATCGCGACGTTGCCCGACGTGTCGTGCCAGAGGATGTCAGACTTGCCGTCGCCGTTGAAGTCGCCGGTGAGCTGGATCGACCATTGGGCCGCGACGTTGCCGACGAACGAAGTGCTCGCGTTCAACACGGTGGTGCCGTTCATCTCCCAGATCGCGACATTGCCCGAGGAGTCCTGCCACAGAATGTCGTACTTGCCGTCGCCGTTGAAATCGCCGGTGCCTTTGATCGACCATTGGGCGCGGCACGTTGCCGACGAACGAGGTGCTCTGGTTCAATATGGCGGTCCCGTTCATCTCCCAAATTGCCACGTTGCCCGAGGAGTCCATCCACAGGATGTCGGTGTAGCCGTCGCCGTTGAAGTCGCCGGTGCCTTTGATCGACCATGGGGCAGGCACGTTGGCAACGAACGAGCTGTTCTGGTTCAGCACCGTGGTGCCGTTCATCTCCCAGATCGCAACGTTGCCCGACGGAGTTCCTGCCACAAGATGTCGCCTTTGGTGTCGCCGTTGAAATCGCCGGTGCCGAGGATGCTCCACTGCGGGGTCGGCACGTTGCTGACGAACGAACTGTTCTGGTTCAATATGGCGGTGCCGTTCATCTCCCAGATCGCAACGTTGCCGCTGGTATCGCGCCAGAGCAGGTCAGCCTTGCCGTCGCCGTTGAAATCGCGCTGGCCGACGATGGCCCATTGAGCAGGGAGGGTCGAGACGAACGAGCTGTTCGGATTGGTTACCGTGGTGCCATTCATCAGCCAGATCGCCACGTTGTTCGACGTATCGCGCCAAACGATGTCGCTCTTGTGGTCGGCGTTGAAGTCGTGGGTGGCGACCGGCGATCCGCAAGATATTGCCTGCACGGCGAGATCGACGCGAATGCGAGGCTTGGTCACCGTGCCGCCGGAGCGGGTGTCGGTGATCGCCAGGCCGGTGCTCTCCAGCGCCGCCAGCATTTGATCGATTGTCGCCGTAGGGCAGGCAGAGCGGAGGGCGGCGAAAGCGCCGGCGACATGGGGCGTCGCCATCGAGGTGCCCGCGAGACACCCGTAGGTCGTGGTGATCGACGACGAAGTCGCGGCGATGGAGGACAGAATATCAGGATTGTTCGCGCCGAATGTGGCAGGTTCCACCTCCGAAGCCTCCCGGAGCCATGAGCGCGACCTGCGCGGACATGTTGCTGAAGGACGAAATGACATCCTGCTTGTCGGTGGAGCCGACCGCCACTGCGGTCGAGATGCAGCCGGGTGAGGAAATGGAGTTGGTAGAGCCGTTGTTGCCGGCCGCGATTGCGGTGACGACCCCCACACTCCTCAGATTGTCGATGCTCGGTGCGACGGGGTCGTTATCGCAAGCGGTCATGAATAGACCGCCTCCGAGACTCATATTTGCCGAGGCGAGCGAGACACCCGCCGCCGGAGTGAGGGCGTTTTGCACGAGCCAGCCGAGCGCCAAATCAGATCGCTGTCATAGGCCAGCACGCACGGCGCCGTGCCGCCGCACGTGGTCGCATTGTTGATGCGGGTGAAGACCTGGACCGCGACGATTTTGGCGCTCTTCGCCACGCCGTTGGTGGGCTTGCCACCGCCGGGGTTGGTGTTGTTGCCGGCCGCGATTCCGGCGACGTGCGTGCCGTGATAACACAGACTATTCGTGCCGTTGATGCATTGTGCGGTGGTTGGATCAGCGGCGCCGGTGCCGCTCTGGGAAGCCTGGCCATTCGGGCACAGCGAGACGCCTCCGACAACTCCGCCATTGGAGGTGGAAAAGCAGGCCTCCATGACGACCTTGCCGGCAACAAATTCATGGTTCGACTGCACGCCGGTGTCGATGACGGCGACCGCCTGGCCGGCCCCGGTAGCACCGAGTCCGTAGGCGGCGTCATGCCGATCAAGGGCACGCTCTGAAGGAGCGTCGGCTGGTTAGCCTTGTCGAGATGGATGGCGGTAACGAGCGGATTTGCGGCCAGTGCATCGAGCTCCGCCTTCGAGACGTTTACCGCGAACATCGGGGTAATATCGAATCGCAGCAGGCCGCGCGGAAATCCCGCGCCCGGCGTGGGATTTGCGGCGCTGCCGAAGTGCGAGGCGATGATCGTGTCCTGGATCGAAGCTATCTGCGTCTTGACGGTCGCGATGGCGGCAGCATCCCGCGTCGGTTGATCGGCAAGAGTCGGCGCCGAGAACTGCACGATGATTCTGACGTGACCCTGTTGCTGGGCAGTGTCGGCGAGCGCCGATGCATCACGAGCTTTCGAGAGCAAGCTGAGGCGAAACCTGAGCCAGAGAAACTCCGCTCAGGATCAGATGAGCCATGGCTATCAACGTGATGCGGGCGGCCACAGATTTTGTCATGCTGAAATTCCCTCCGACATCGCAGGCAGCTTACGAGCGATTGTTTACAGTGATTGGAACCGTGTGGGAATGGCGATAGCTATTAGCTTCTCACCTCTGCGCCTGCTCGGACATCAGCGTCATTATCCTTTCATCCCGTCGTGATCGACTGGAATCGGAGTGACACTGTGCAGCCGTGACAAAAGCCCCTTGCTCGCGCTGAGCGGACGATCCCGACGCGCTGCTGCCGTTGGCTTAACGGGCCGCACTCAAACGGAAACGCGCTGTTACTCCGCGCCAAGATACTGGATGGACCATTGGCCCGGCACGTTCGCGACGAACGAGCTGTTCTGGTTCAACACCTTGGTCCCGTTCATCTCCCAGATCGCCACGTTGCCGGATGCGTCGTGCCACAGGATGTCGCTCATACCATCGCCGTTGAAGTCGCCGGTGAGCAGGATCGACCATTGGCTCGGCGACGTTGGCGACGAACGAGCTGTTCTGGTTGAGTACGGTGGTGCCGTTCATCTCCCAGATCGCCACGTTGCCGGACGTATCTTGCCACAAGATGTCAGTTTTGCCGTCGCCATTGAAATCGCCGGTGCCCTGGATCGACCATTGACTCGGCACGTTGGCGACGAACGAGCTGTTCTGGTTCAATATGGCGGTGCCGTTCATCTCCCAGATCGCCACGTTGCGCGACGTATCCTGCCACAGGATGTCAGTCTTGCCGTCGCCATTGAAGTCGCCGGTGCCCTTGATCGACCACTGTCCCGGCAACTTTGGCGACGAACGAGCCGTTCTGGTTCAACACCGTGGTCCCGTTCATCTCCCAGATCGCCACGTTGCCGGACATGTCCTGCCACAGGATGTCGCCTTTGCCGTCGCCGTTGAAATCGCCGGTGCCGAGGATGCTCCAATTGGTCGCCACGTTGGCGACGAACGAACTGTTCGCGTTCAACACCCTGGTGCCGTTCATCTCCCAGATTGCGACGTTGCCGCCGGTATCATGCCAGAGCACGTCTGCATAACCATCGCCGTTGAAATCGCGCTGGCCGACGATCGCCCACTGACCCGCAACGTTGGCGACGAACGAGCTGTTTTGATCGGTCACCGTGGTGCCGTTCATTTCCCAGATCGCAGTATTGCCCGAGGTGTCGCGCCAAGCGATGTCGCTGAAGCCATTGGCGTTGAAATCATGCGTACCAGGAAATGCCAAGCGAGCGCAGGCACCAGAACTCCGGGCCACTGCAATATCTTGCCAAATAAAAAGATATCGACCCAGCCTGGAGTATCCGAAAATGTTCCGCCGCCCATGATGAACGGTCCGTCATGCGACACTCCAAAGGCGGTCATGAGTGTGACACCGGTCATGTCGATGCCCGCACTGGCCAGGAACGCGTTCAAATCCTGAATGCCGGTTGCCTGCGTCCAGACGAAGGGACGCGAATTGCTGCTCAAAGTCCAACCCGTGGATCCGATCTCTGCAACCGTCGGATCGCCGTAGCCGACGACGATATTGCCGTCGCTGCTCACGGAAGTTGCCGTGGTCCATTTAAGTCCGGAAATTGCACCCAAATCCTGCATTCCGCCTGACTGAGTCCAGCGGAACGCGTGCGTTCCACCACCCGAGACTGCGGCGAGCCCGACCACGACAGATCCATCGGCGCTGACGGCCGTGGCTCCCGACCCAAGGCCCGCTCCTAAACTGCCCAGGTCCTGCATGCCGCCCGCCTGCGTCCAGCGGAAAGCGTGACCCGGCACTGTTATTGGTCCGTTGGGAGGCATGTCGGTTGCCCCGACGACGACTGAGCCGTCACTATTGGCTCCATAGGCAATCGAGGTGCCGGAGGGGCCCTGCAGCGATCCGAGATCCTGCATGCCCCCGCCTTGCGTCCACCGAAAAGCATGCTCGCCGGAGGGAAAAGGAGTGCCGGGCGTCGTATTGCTCCAGCCGACAACGGTCGAACCATCGTAGCTGACGCCGAATGCCATCGAGTTGCCCGCCGATCCAAGCAAGGTTCCAAGATCTTGAGTCCCACCGGCGAGGGTCCAGCTGATCGCATGAAAGGTATCGGCGTCGGTATCGCTCCAACCAATTGCCGTGAACGCCGTTCCAACGTCGGCCGCCAGAACGGTGATGGTATTACCGGCGTTGGTGCCCAAGTGTGACACAGTGCCGTAAAACGAAGTCGCCCGCGCAGCCTGGCAAAGCGCATGTGTCGACCTGCTGCGCACCAGAGCCACCTTGGATCACGATCACCTTGTGGGTCGGGAAGATGCACGAAATAGAGCTGCCGGTTGTTCTGCGTCGGGGGCGTGGTCGCGAAGGGAGTTACAAGAGTGCTCACCAGCGGAGCATTTCTGATTTCCTGTAGACTATTTGCGCTCGCCTGTTCACCGGCTGTCAGCATGAACATTACGATGCAGAGAAACGCCGTTACGCCAAATCGAGGACCGCAATCGTGTGCGGACCTCGCCTGTGAAAGTTCGCCGGTGTGATACTTGCGCTCCATAAGCACCTCCTAAAGCAATGCCTCGTCGATCGGCAAAATAGGCTCAGGCCGTCTTCTGAATTTGCCGCGAGAGCCTAGCGCGATCAAGGGTGCTACGGAAACCGAATTACGCCGTGCGAAAAAAATGAGAAGGCTGGCCGGCGATCAAGCAGGCACGCAGGGTGATCAGGCCATCACTCGTGGAAGACCGGGTTCGACATTCAGCAGCGGTGCCCACCGGCGTCAGTGGCTGGCATTGTGCCACGTCGGATTCCGCGGCGCGTGTGGCAAACTCGAGAACGAGTTCCGGCACCGTGACGACGTAACTTCCGCGCTTTGGGGCGGCGCGCGGAGACCAGCTGCCGACCCACCAATCGGACTCACTGCCCTGGCCGGGGAATACCCCACCTGTCGTTTTCGGCGCGCCGGGATACGTGGTCGGTATCGGCAGCACGGCCTGCCAATACGAACGATGCGCATGCAAATGCGGCCCAGACGCCATGTAGTCCAGAAACACTTTCTGGCCGGCAATTATCGTCGCCGCGCGCCCGGGGCGGTCGCGGACGGAGTAGCCGGTATAGAGTGTATCCTCTTTCGCAAACGGACCGTGGCGCGCGACATGCTCGAGCGTGGGAAAGGCGGTGTCAGCGACGTCGACGTCGTCATTGAATACCGAGATCCATTCGATTTCGGGGTGCGCCAGCCAATAGCACAGCCCCGTGTTCATCGCGGCAGCCAGTCCGACATTGCGCGGATGAACGATCAGGCTGGCACCGGCGGCGAGCGCTATCGATTGATTTTCCGCCTTCGACACATCGTCCGAGCCGTCATCGACGACGATGATCGGATGGCCGCAGCCCGACAGGGACCGCAACGTCCGGCTCAACGCCCAGGGACGATTGTAAGTCAGCACGACAATGGCCGTCGCAAACGACGGTGAGGCGGCGCGATCGATGCCGGCGAGATAGTCGGCCAGCGGCCGCACATGGTGCGTTTGCCAAAACGGCAACCGCCAGCCGCGGCGGGAATACACGACAAAGACCTCGTTGGCGAAGACGGGCCGCAGACGCGCCGCATCGATCAGCAGCTCCGGATCTGTGCGATCCAGCATTCCCTTGTGGATCGCATAATGCTGGATCTCGGCGCCGAGCAGCGCGTGCTTGCGAACGTGGATCGCGACCGTTTGCGGGAAGTTGGCGAGGAACTCGTTCGGCGCCAATAGGAGGTCGTTCGGCCGCACCAGCCTTCGCAGACGGTTCGCGACCGCAGTCCAGTAATGATCGGGAAGATCGGACATCACTGCCTCACCGACGTCAGCCGGGCGCTGCACGCGACAGCATAGTCGTCGACCACCTCGTTCGAATGCAACGCGACGGCGTGTTCGACCGTCCGGATTGTCGAGCCGAGGTTGCAGCCATTGATCCGATCTCCGCGGAAAATCCTCGCGGAAGATACCATGGCTCGAATCGGCGGCCGCGACCTTCGCCAAGGACGTCCGTTACTTGGGACGGACCACGGCCGCATACAGGGCGGCGCGCCTCACTCCGCGCGCCGGCTCGGCAACAGGAACCCGTTCAAGCGCACAGGTGGCCGCGGACCCGCGCCGACATTTGAATGCATGGCCGCCGCCGCCGAACAGGCGAACCAGTAATTTTCCGCTGAGTGATTTGTCCCGAAGGAGACGAGCAGCCTATCACGCCACATCGGGGCGCCATGCGATGACCCCCTCCGTACGCGCTCGCACTTCCGGCGAGGCGAGACAGGTGGCGACTGCCTCGTAGCCGGGAGCGCCGGGATACGGAGCGACACGAGTTGGCGGGCTGTGATTGGCGGGACACAGGATAATCGCCTCATCCGAACCGACGGCAGACAAGTCCAGAATCGCGGATGAACGCGTCAGCAAGAAGAGTGGGCGTCTGCCGGACCCTCCACGTTGGCGCAGGTGGGCGCTTAGAGCTTCCTGCGTGGCTTGGTCCAGTCCTTGTTCCACCATGTCGACGATCAAGGTGGCGGGGCGCTCGGCCTCGAGGCCGACGATCAAGGCGACAAGGGCATTCGACACCACGGCTCCCTCATCCACCAGCCAATTCAGTATCTGATCAACTCGCGATCTGAGGGCGGGGTCGGCATCGTAGCGCACTCGAACCGCAGCTCCACCGTCCGCCAACCTCTCCAAGCCGAGGAAGGCCGCGTCGGGCAGAGCTTCAGCCAAACGCCGAGCCAACCTGGTTTTGCCACTTCCCAGCGGGCCGATGATGTAGTTCAGCGGCCGAACATCGCTGAGCTCAAATTGTTCGCCGCCCCATGGCCAGGGCAGCTCAAACGTGACGTTGAGCTCCTCCATCGGCTTCAAGAGGCGCGCCAGTTCTCCGGTGGCCAGTGCCTGGCCGCGGACAAGGTCGGTCCGAACATCGCGGATTTTATCGATCATACGAACAAGTTCGCGGATTCGACCTTCAAGTATCGCTTGGTGCGCGGCCAGGGCAGGCTCCAGGCGCTCGGGTTCGCCGCCTAGCGCTCGCGCTATCTGCGCGAGGCTAAGACCGAGCCTACGAAGTGCCACTATCTCGGCGGCTTGGGCGATCTGCTCAGGACCATAGGCTCGCCAGCCGGCCGCAGTGCGGTCCGGAGTGACCAGGCCGCGCTGCTCACAGAGCCGGAGCGCCTTGGTGGAGACGCCAAGCCGTTTCGCCGCCTCGGATGCACTCAGAAATCGGATGGAAGACATCACGACTCACCTCGTTGTGTGCTGCTCGGCAAACTTATCGAGGCTGCCCTAAGGGGCAGGTCAACAGGTTCTCCACGACTTTTAGGTGCTGGGGATCGGCCGGCTCGCGCGGAGATCGGGCGAGGGCGTTCGCTATGGCACAGATGCCAACTTGCGAGCCCTGTTCGCCTCGGGCGGAAGCAGACAACATATGGTCAATGAGAAGGGGGCGGGTTTTGACCCGCCCCCCATCAGTTCAAATCAGAAACCCGCTCAATAGACGGGCTAGTAGGGGTAACCCTTGAGCCTTGGCGTCCCGTGCTTCCACTCAGGCAACTGGGCGTAGTCATCGCCGATCGGCATCTTGACCTTCGGCAGACTGTCTTTGTCGAGGACCAGGTCTTCCGGGATCACCTTGTTCAGGAAGAGCAGGTAGGCCGTCACCGCGTATACCTCATTCGCGCTGAGGCTCCCCTCAGCCCCGACAGGCATGCCGCGATTGATGAAATCCCACACGATCGTCGCGAACGGCGCACGCAGGGGCAGGATGCGCTCCCGTTGCCAGATGGGAAGATATCCGGGCCCTTTCTCGACTCAAAGCCGGCGCCGGCCCGTCCAGGCCCTTTTCGCCATGGCAGCTGATGCACCCCGCCGCCTCGAAGACCTCCGCGCCCTGCTTGGCGTTGCCGCGGCCCGGCGGGAGTTCATCCCCGGTAGGACTGATCGAGATATCCACGGCGCGGACTTCTGCCGGGCTCGGAGTGCGCCCGAAGCCAAATTTGGGCGCGGACTGCGCGAACGCCGGGCTCGCCAGCACACTTCCCAGGAGCACTACACTCCCGAGGAGCGGCAATACCGTTACAAGCTTACGCGAGCCCATTGGTGACGCTCCCATCCTTTGCGATCTTCCAGGGCATGACGCTGTTATCCAGCCCGGGCACTCGGTAATTTCGCTCGAAGGGCACGTTCCAGTACTGGGCGATCTGCTCTCGCGTCGGCTGCACCTGCCCGATCTCGTCGGTGCAGCGCGAAAGAATCTCGGTCTCGTTGCCATCCCAATTCCACGGATAGGTGAACCGGACGTGCGACATGCGTTGTGGAGTTCCCGCGAATTGGGCGACGTTCCACTTCTTCCCGCCGTCGGTGGACACCTCCACCGTGCGAATGGCGCCGCCGCCGGACCAGGCCAGCCCGCGGATCTCGACAGAATCCCTTGCCGGGGAGCTGCTGTGAGCCGGACGGCGACGTGATGACCGACTTGGGTCCGATCTGCGTAGCCGAGCGCAGCGTCTTCTTCGTCCTTATCGAGATGCCCGAACTCGTTGTAGTTCATGTAGTAGCGGTCGACGACCTTGATGCGCCGCAGGTACTTGGTGTGGAAGAATTCCCTCGAAGCCCGGGGGAATCAGGCGCACCGGGAACCCCTGCTGCGGCCGCAACGGCTCGCCGTTCTGGCCGTAAGCGATCATGCAGTCGTCCATCGCCTTGGCGATGGGCATGCTGTTGGCGCCCTTCACTTCCTCGGCGCCTTCGGCGACGAACCATGTCGCGCTGCTTTTCAGGCCGCACTCTTTGAGCAGCGTCGAAAGCATGACGCCGGTCCATTCGGAGCAGCTGGTCATCCCGTGCAATTCCTGCACGGTCTTGTGCTTCCCATTGTGCCGGTTTCCCGCACACTCGACGAAATGCAGCCGGGAGACCTGCGGAAAGCGCTTCAGGTCGTCCATGGTGAAGGTCAGGGGCTGATCCACGAGGCCGTAAATCATCACTGTATGCGTCTTGGGATCGATGTCCGGCATGTAGGAGCCGCGAGTCGTCGCGATATAGTGGAGCGACGACGGCGTGATCACGCCAATCTGGTCCTGGATCGGCGAGGCCACGTGGAACACCTTGCCGAACTGGTCGGGAGAAGGCCTGCCGCCGCTCGGGTGCGCGATGCGCACCGTGGTCACGTACGGAAGACCAATCAGGCCCAAGACAAGGTGCGGAAGTTCGTGAAAAAACTGACAAGCTCCGCTGAGCCAACGGAAAGCGAGCATTCGGTGCAGCGGCGATGCCGCCATTCTCATCGCAACAGTCAGTCCCTGGGAGCAAACACCTCAGCCCCGCTTGCGCGGGCCGAGCTGGATTCACACTCTTGGGCATGGCGGTGTAGCGTCGCCTGGCAACGCAGGTGAGGTTACGCCGCGCCCGCGTCAGAGGCCTGAGATGTAACGCGCCATCGCCTCACGTTCGGACGCCGAAATCGCCTCCATGATGCCGCTCATTTCGGGACTATTTTTTCGTTTGCCGTCCGCAAACTGGCCCATCAACTCGACCAAGTAATCGTACCTTTGGCCTGCAAGCCGCGGCGCCGCTACGCCGCCAACCAGCTTTTGCTGATGACAGGCCTCGCATATCGCCATTGTGGGCGGCGGCGCGGAGGACGACACGTACTTCGCCCTTTCCGGCCAATCCTTTGTCGCGAAATAAGCCGCTGCCGGCGCCAACTCTTCCTCGGTGAGGTTTGTCGCGACCTTCTTCATGACATCGCTGGTGCGCTCTCCGTGTTTGAATTCACGCAGTTGCTTCAGCATGTAATTTTCCTGCAGACCCCAGATGATCGGAACTCCCTCCAGTTTTGGCGAGCCGTCCACACCATGGCATACGCCACAAACCACTAACTTGCCGCCGAGCGCGGTCTGGGCTTCAGCGGCCTGAGTGGCCGCAAAGGTCATCACCGCGAGAACGCCGAGCATGCCGAAAACCCTGGAAGCGCAATTGTTCGTCATGATACCCCGTCACGCGCGAGTGCCTAAATCCGCGGCGCCAGCAAAGCGCCAGGAACAAGCTTGCCGCACTCGGGCGCGCGACGCAAGACCGCCCCGGTGCATCCTCGTTAACTTCGCCCCGTCGCCTGCGCCGCTTTGAGAATCGCGCGGACGATCCGGTTATGGGCCCCGCAACGGCAGAGATTGGCGATGAGTCCGAGTCGCACGTCGGCCTCGCTCGGGCGCGGGTTGCGGTCGAGAATCGCTTTGCCCATCATGATCATGCCGGCGATGCAATAGCCGCACTGCGCCGCCTGCTCCGCCATGAAAGCAGACTGCAGCGGGTGGGGTTGCTCAAGCGTCCCGAGACCTTCGAGCGTGATGATCTCGGACTGCGTAAGCGCACCGATCGGCATGACGCAGGAGCGTGACGCAGCGCCGTCGATGAGGACCGTGCAGGCGCCACACTGACCAAGCCCGCAGCCGAATTTGGCGGCGTTGAGCTCAAGATCGTTGCGCAGCACGTAGAGCAGCGGGGTGTCCAAATCGGCTGTCACGCTGTGCACCGTGCCGTTCACCTTCAGACTGACAACCATGAACGCAAGGCTCCTCCTTGAGGCGGTGAACGCGTGATGCTCCCGGTTTGATGCTCCCGGTTTGGCGCTGCACACTGGACATACTTGCGAGGATTTTCAGGAAAGTCGAATCCGGTCTTCCGCCCGAAAAATGCGACAGCATAAGAAAAATAAAGCAGCTTCTGTTTCCATGGAAACAGAAGCTGCTCTGGTCAGTAGGGTAGCCCCAAGCCTTCAATCAGTACGGGTAACCCTTAAGCCTTGGCGTTCTGGGCGCCCAGTCAGGCAGCTTGGCGTAACCATCGCCAATCGGCATCTTGACCTTCGGCAGACTCTTTTCGTCGAGTACTGTGTCCTCCGGGATCACCTTGTTCACGAAGAGCAGGTAGGCCGTCAGCGCGTAGACCTCATCGGGCTTGAGAGTCCCCTCTCGCCCGAGCGGCATTCCGCGGTTGATGTAATCCCACACGGTCGTCGCAAACGGCGAGCGCAGCGGCAGGATGCGCTCCCGTTTCCAGATGGGAAGATCCTGGCTTGTCTTTGATTTCAAGGCGGGCCCGACGCCACCTACGCCCTCCCCGCCATGGCAGACGATACAGCCCTGGAGCGTAAAGACCTTTGCGCCTTCCGTGGGGGTGCCACGGCCGGGAGGGAGTTCCTCCCCCGTCTCACTGATGTTGATATCCCTGGCGCGGATCTCTTCTGCGGACGGACTACGCCCCAAGCCATAGGTGCTGCGCCAACGCGGGGCTGCCCAGGACGGGGCAGCCCAGGAGCAACAGAATCGCGGCAAGCTTACGCGAGCCCATTGGTCACCTTCCCGTCCCTCGCGATCTTCCACGGCATGATGCTGTTGTTGAGCCCAGGCACGTACCCGACAGGCTTCTTAAAGAATTCGGCGATTTGCTGCAGCATCGGTTGCTGCTGCCCGATCTCGTCGGTGGCACGCGACAGAAGCTCGGTCTCGCTTCCATCCCAATTCCACTGATGAGCGAATCGGACGTGCGCCATGCGTTGCGGAGTCATCTTGAGCTCGGCGGGGCTCCACTTCTTCCCGCCATCGGTGGAGACCTCCACGGTCTTAATGGCGCCGCCGCCGGACCAAGCCAGCCCGGAGATCTCGTAGGTGCCCTTGCCGGGCAACTGCTGTGTGCCGGACGGGAAGGTGATGACCGACTTGGGTCCGATCTGGTAGCCGAGCGCAGCGCCTTCGTCATCCTCCCTGAGATGCCCATAGTCGCTGTAGTTCATGAGATACCGGTCGACGACCTTGATGCGCCGCAGCCACTTCGTATTAAAAATGCCTTCGAAGCCGGGCACGACGATCCGCAATGGGAACCCTTGCTGCGGCCGCAGGGCCTCGCCGTTCTGTCCGTAGGCGATAATGCAGTCTTCCATCGCTTTGCCGATGGGAATGCTCGAGGCGCCCTTCACTTCCTCGGCGCCTTCAGCGACGAACCACGTCGCGCTTCCTTTCAGGCCGCACTCCTTGAGCAGCGTCGACAGCAGCACGCCGCTCCATTCGGAGCAACTGGTCATCCCGTGCAATTCCTGCACGGTCTTATGGCGCGCATTGTGTCGGTTTCCCGCGCACTCGACGAAGTGCAACCTGCTGACTGACGGGAAGCGCTTCAAGTCATCCATGGTGAAGGTCAGCGGCCGATCCACCAGGCCGTGGATCATCAACGTATGCTGCTTGGGATCGATGTCCGGAAGGAAGGCCTGCCGGGTCGTCGCGATGTAGTGGAGCGACGACGGCGTGATGTTGCCAAGCTGATCCTGGATCGGCGAGGCAACGTGGAACGTCTTCCCGAACTCGTCGGGTGAATGGCCGCCGCCGTGCGGTATGCGTACCGAGGTCACGAAATGAGAGCGCTGGCCGTAAGCGACCATTTCCTTGTTGCCCGCGATCATCGGATAAGCGTTTTCGCTGCCCGAGGCCGGGCCCGATGCATGGTGGTCGTGTCCCTGGCCCGACGCTGGTGTTTCGGCGATCGCCGGCGCTACCGCCGCCGCCGACAACCCACCGGCCAACGTGACGCCGCGCTTTAAGACGTCCCTGCGGTTGGTTCCATTCGAATCCATCGTTTTCTCCCTCGAAAAGTCCTCGACGAAATCTTGTCCACTTGACGTGAGCATACGCGGCCTTGACAAATCTGGCTAGCGCCGTGCGGCGGCGAACGGTCCGATTTCGGGCTTCGCCTGTGTATCGGCATATTCGCCGAGCTCCGCCTTCGCCCCACGGGCGATTGCCGCCATCTCGTTGCCGGCCTGGAAGCAGGTGAAATCGGGCCGGTCCCGCCACGCCCACGGGCCGCAGAGCTTGACGCCCGCCTTGAGGGTGGCGTCGTGGACGACGTTGATCGCCCGTTCGTAATCGGGCTCACCCTGCCGGTAGCCGGAAAAGTTGCCGAGATCGCTGCTGGCGGCGAAGAGGGCATGCACGCCCGGCACCTTGGCGATCTCGTCGGCATTCTTGAGGCCCTCGAGGGTCTCGATCATGAGAATCAGCACGACGTTGTCGTTGATGGTGTTGCGGTAGCCGCCGGGCACGCTGCCCCACACGGTGGGGTCGAAAGCCGCGCCTCCGCCGAGGCTGCGCTTTCCGAGTGGCGGGAAATAGGTCCAATCACGGGCCGCGATCGCTTCCTCGACCGTGTCGACGGTGGGGACCACGATCACCAGCGCGCCGGCATCGAGCGCATGTTGAATCTGGAATTCGTCGGCATAGGGCACCCGGGCGCCGGGCACTGCCTTGGCGTGCGGGCAGGTGCGCCAAGCCTTCGCCACCTCCGACCAGGTCGAGTTCGCGTGCTGCATCTCGGTCCAGATGAAGTCGTAGCCGGCGTTGGCCATGGCGCAATAGGTCGTCGGGTCGATGCCGCTCGAGAGCGTGCCGCCCACGAGCTTGCCGCCCTGCATCAGCTTGATCCTGGCCGGATTCCACATTTTGGTGCCGGGGGGCGGCGTGAACGCATCGCCGTACTTCCAGGTCGCGGCATCGAACGGCCCCTGGTTCGTGGCGCCGGGAAGCGCCTGATCACGGGCCTTGCTGTCGACGCCGGCCGGGGCCGCGAGCGGAAACGCATTCTGCGCGGCGCCGGGTGCGAGCGTCGCGCCGAGAAACCCGATCACCGCCGCCGTGAACATGAGCTGGGTGCGGCATTTCATGGATTTGTCCTCCCTTGTGGTTTTTTCGCCTTTTTCGGCGTTCGGATGGGAAGCTACACCAAAAGCCGCGACGAGGCATTGTCGACGATGCCAATGCGAGATTCCGCAACGCGGAATTGGGGCGAGCCCACGACAAATGCCGATTCCCAATCGCGGGTCTTCCATGCCGGGCTTTGCAGGGATCACGGGGGTGACCTAAGGTTCGTGACCTCGAAGCAGCTGTGCGTATCTACCTCGACATGTGGGACGATGATCATGGGCCGGCCCGATCCTGCGGGTGAAATTGCTGGCGGCGAGGGAGCGCGGCTCGATGCGCTGCCGCGCATGCCGCGGGAGAAGGACGGCCCGGTGTTCGCCGAGCCGTGGCAGGCGCAGGCGTTTGCACTGGCGGTCAAGCTCTCCGAGCAGGGTCATTTCACCTGGAAGGAATGGGCGGCGGCCCTGGCCGACGAGTTGAAGGCTGCCGAACGTCGCGGCGAGCCGGACGACGGCACGCACTATTATGAGCATTGGCTGGCGGCCCTGGAACGGCTCGTCGTCGGCAAGGGCCTGACCGATCGGGACGCGATGCGCGAGCGCAAGGAGGCCTGGGCGGAGGCCTATCTCCACACCCCGCATGGGGAGCCTGTGGAGCTCGGCACCGGCGAGAAGAAACACCTGTAAGCGAGCGTCTGTGTCGCACACGCCGCGAGACCGCGAACGGTTCTCGACGGCAGCAGGGTCGCGCCCGAACAGCATTGTTTCAGGAAATGCCGAGGAGCCGGATTCCTGAAAGGGTGGCCGAGCCACGAGGCGTCACGGCAGCTATAGTGACGCAGCCTGCCGAACGCGCAGGCAGGGAGTGTGAGCGCCATGAACCTTCCCCGCCGTGGGCTTTTGCGCCTCGCTATCGGCGGCATCGCCGTGCCGGCGGTGGCGCGCGTCGCGAACGCGCAGGCCTATCCGTCGCGGCCGGTTCGCATCGTCGTCGGCTTCGCCGCCGGCGGCACCAGCGACATCGGCGCGCGCTTGATCGGGCAATGGCTGCAGGAGCGGCTCGGCCAGCCCTTCGTCATCGAGAACCGGCCGGGCGCGGCCACCAACATCGCAACCGAGATGGTCGTGCGAGCGGCCGCCGACGGCTACACGCTCCTGATGACCGGGCCGTCGGCCACCATCAACGCGACGCTCTACGATAGGCTCAGCTTCGTGTTTCTCCGCGACACCGTGCCGGTCGCGAGCCTCTACCGGCAGCCGCAGATCATGGTCGGTCCATCCCTCGCTGTCGGCCAAAACCATCCCCGAGCTGATCGCCTACGCGAAGGCCAGTCCGGGCAAGATCACGATGGCGTCGGCGGGCACCGGCTCGTTCGGTCACCTGGCCGGCGAGATGTTCAAGATGATGGCCGGCGTCGACATGCTGCATGTGCCTTATCGTGGCGCCGGGCCCGCATTGACCGATCTTTTGGGCGGCCAGGTCCTGATCGCCGTCACCGGAACGACCGGCGCGATCGAGTACGTGAAGAGTGCGAAGCTGCGTGGCCTCGCCGTCACCACCGCGGCACGCGCCGACGCGCTGCCCGAGGTGCCCACCATGAGCGAGTTTCTTCCCGGTTACGAGGCCGGCGACCTGCTCGGCATCTGCGCGCCCCGGAACACGCCGGCGGAGATCGTCGGCCAGCTCAACAGGGAGATCAATGCGGCGCTCGCCGATCCCAGGCTCCAGGGGCGCTTTGCCGATCTCGGCGGCACGACGCTCACGCTGGCGCCGGCCGAATACGGCAAGCTCCTCGCCGGTGAAACCGAGAAATGGGCCAAGGTGATCCGCGCCGCGAATATCAAGGCGGAGTGAATCCGGCATCCGGCGCTATGAGCGGATCGCTGTGGACGGATCGTTTGGGCGGACGCTGTGGACGGATCGCTATGAACGGATCGCTATGAAACGATGAGGGGCGCCGAGGCGCCCCTTCGTAACTGCGATGCTCGAGAGCTCTTGCTGCGATCAGCAATAGGCTCCGCCGCCGCACCGGCCGTAATTCCCGTATCTGCCGTAGCCATAGCCGGGGTAATAGTAATTGGATGCCGCAGCGGCCGCGGCCGCACCGGCGACGACAGTCGCCGCGACTGCGGCCCCTCGCCACGGGATGCCCCGCCGGGCTGAAGCGGGCGTGACAGCCGAAGTCAGAACCACCGCGCCGATTGCGATGAACGCCGTCAACATCTTGGACCGAGTCATTCATTCCTCCTGGACAGACCCCTTGGGGTTGGTGACGCGATGCGGTCGATAGGTTCAAAGGACGTGGCCGGGCATTCGGCCGGGCGGAGTGCAATTGGGGCGTTGGGAGCGATTGTCCTCTGTGGGTCATTGACCCGGCACCCCCATAAAGCGACGCTCGGCGTCGCCCGATCGCTGGGGGATCGGGCCGGTCGCCGAGCGCGCAAAAGCACTACGCTGCGTGCAGCGGCCTCAATGCTTGACCATCTTGTGCGGCGCCTTGTGGTTGGTCTTCCACGAGCAGCACGACCGGTTCACGTAGGTCTCGCGATCCGGATTCGGATACGCTTGGTTCCCGTTCGCATTCGACCGGTACGCATTTGCTGCGCCACCTGCCATGAGCACTGATGCGCCAAGGATGATAATTGCCAGCGTTGCTTTCATGATGAAGTGATCCTTAATGCTCTGCCACACCCTCCCGGCATGAGCGAGGTCCCGGCCTTGTAGGGGGTACTGGGCGCCGGGACGGGAGCTCCTGGGGTATGAGCACTTTCGATTCGAGCACGTTTCGTGTCGGGGTTGAAATCGCATTTGTGTGATGCGGTTGTGTAGGGGCGACCAGCGGGCAGGGAACTGTGGCGGCTGCCGCATCGAGCAGCCGACCGCATCGCAGCAGCAGGCGGAGGATTGAAAAAACGCATCGGGCGACCGGCGAAAGCCGACTGCCCGCCAAGTGCATTTCTCCGCTAAGGGCGAGCCGGCATGCGCGGGGGTCGACGGAGGCGTGGTGCCGGCTGAGGGATTCGAACCCCGACCACGTGATTACAAATCAGCGCTTTGGTCGTCCGCGGTCATCCGCCGCCGTGGGTCGAAGCGCCCGCCCGCGCCCAAATGGATGGAATCTTGTTCCATACGACGGATGCGCCGAGACGAAAATCTTAAGTCCTAGGCTTTCGACCAGCGGCTTTGCCCGCTGCGCCCTCTTTCCAACGAGGACGATTGTCGCAACTTCGGAATAAGTGGAAGGAAGCTCCTTAGCGCCTCTACGCCACGCGTAACCTCCCTCGTCGTCTTGTTCTTGATCTCGATCCTGCCGTTCCCAACCGGGGATGATGTCCAGAGAAATCGTGCGGTTACGGGGCAGGTCCGCTTGCTTCATGAAGCCGAAGGCTGCCTGGCGGTCGGGTCGTTGTTGTTCCGCGGGATGCAGCCAGACCCCCCCACCGGCCACTGATGTCATCGGCCCCGGCTTTCGAACAAGAACAAGATATCGGCGTTCACGCCGCCATCGAGCGGATCGAAGTCTCGAATACTCCCAATCCGAATGCTCCGCTCTAGCTTCGCGACAAAACTCGTAAGTGGTGCGATATGCGGCTTTTGTCTCGCATTCGGGATAGGCGCGTTTGGTGGACATAGACACAACAAGAGTGCCGGACTTGTCTTTACCAATCGGCGGGCTAATCGGCATCTTGTTGATTGGCGTTAGCGTACTAACATTTTTCCGGACGTGGTTTGATCAATGGGCTACCGAAATTGTAGTGACAAATCTAAGGGTCATTTATAAACGTGGATTTATTCGCAGAATGACTTCCGAAATTAATATGAACAAAATTGAGACTGTCGAGGTCGCCCAATCAATTCTCGGAAGACTTCTCGGTTATGGCTCGGTACATATACTTGGCACCGGTCGCGGCATCGAACGGCTTGACAGAGTTGCTGACCCGGTCGCGTTGCGAAATCACATAGTAGCTCGCTGACACTTGGTACGTCTTGGCGTTCCGTTGGACAAGCCCCGGCCGGCCGCCCGCGCCGGCCGGGGGCCGCCGGCGCGGCTTGTGGGGTTGCTACGGGGCGTTGATCAGGGTGTCTTTCAAGCGTTCGTTCGGCGCGACCGCTCGGCCGGCCGCAGGGGGGCGGCGCCGCTTGCGTTTGTGATGCGCAACCGCCACACCTCGACTAAATCGATTTCGCCGGCTGTCATTTATTGCAGCGTTCGTTTATCGTTTTTTCAACTGCGGGGGCACGGGGGGTGTCGGCAGTGAAGGCAGTGGTCCGAGAAGATCTTGGTGTCCACCGCAAACGCTACGCGACGCCCGGCCTACCGTATGGCCGGTTCACGAGACTTTCCTTCCAATGAGGTGGTCCGCCGGGCGTCGCGCCTATCACCATTGTTTCCCGCGGCAACATCGGTCTGCATCACGGCGCTCCTGCGGGCGCCGCTTACTTTTGGCGCACAAGTGAACGTCGGCGCGTGTCGTGATGGTGGTGCGCGTTTTTGCGGCGTAAATCGTCGGAGTCGTTGGCACCACGAACGGTCGAGCATCGTCTCGTCGGGTTTGCGCCCCAGCGCGCCCCCGAATTCAAGATCAAGGCTAACGTCAATTTTTGATCTAGTCGTTAAGATGCTGCGATTGCTGTAAATTTTTGGTGCCGGCTGAGGGATTCGAACCCCCGACCCCGTGATTACAAATCACGTGCTCTACCAGCTGAGCTAAGCCGGCGGTGCTGACAGGTATCGGCGAGGGTTGCGTCGCCTGCCGATCGGTCCCGTTTCGCGCGACCGGTTCATAGGCGCATCCATCGCCATTTTCCATTGAATTCTTGTCGGCGAATTCTTGTCGGCAAATCATGGTCGGCGCGCCTCCGGCAGCCGCAGTGAACCGCGACACGCCGTCCGCGCACGAAAACGCCGAGAGCTGTCAACAGCCTTCAGATTTTTTGCTAGCCTGCCCATGACGGACGAGCATCGCTCGGTCGGCTGGGGAGGTTGGGCGGCTCGGCATTGCCGCGAGGTCCTGCGTGCCATGCCCTGCCGCCCTGGAGAGAGAAGCTGTCGTCTTATTGCGTTGGCTTTCCCGGCGGACAGGGAGCGGGTCTGTGAGTACGATGTCTATACTTCTCTGGGTGGTGGCGATCGCCGGCGGATTGTTCGCGGCGTTTCTGCTGTTCCACTACGTGCTCTATCTTCTCATGGTGAACCCGAGGGATGCGAGCGGCATCGGCCGCAAGCTCAACGAGTTCGAGCGGCGTCAGCTCGTCGAATGGGTCCAGCGGCCGGAAGATTCGCTCAAGCATGACAATCAGAATCGCGGTTGGGACGACGTCTTCCGCTACCGCGACCCCGGCATGAACTATTCGACCTGCGTGTTCCCGCGTACGCCGTTCACCAGCGATTACGATGCCGAAACCATTCTCCTCGAGCTGAAGGACGGAATGCGGCTGCTCGATCTCGGCTGCGGCTCGGGCGATGCGGCCGCGGATTTTGCGACCCGCAAGAAGGTCGAGGTGCTGTGCGTGACCAACTCGATGGCGCAGACCGAGATCTGCCGGAAGAAATTCGAAGAGTTCGGCGGGCGGCTCAAGGTGATGACGACCGACTTCGACACTCTCGATCTTCCCGGCGAGAGCTTCGACGCCATCTACGCGTTCGAGACGGTCGGCTACAGCAAAGACCTCGATGCCTGGATGGCGCGCTGCATGCGCATGCTCAAGCCGGGCGGCCGCCTGCTGCTGCGTTCGCCGGGCGGGCTGGACCGCTGCCGCCGCGAAAAGGATTACCGCAACGTCTCCGCCTTCTTCGACAATTGGCGGTACAATTTTCTCGGCGCCAATGTCCTCGTCTACAAGCTGCGGCGGCTCGGCTTCGAACCGATCCGCTATCGGCAGGTTCCGTTCCTCGCCTGGGGGGTCACCTGGAACTACCTCGGGCTGATGCTGCTGTGGAAATACCGGCTGAAGATGCAGACCTTCATCGATCTCGAGCGGATCATCTGGCGCACCTCGAAGGTGTTCGTGTTTAGCAACCCCTACAATCTCGTGCTCGCCTTCAAGCCGGCAGGTGCGGTGACCAGCGCGGCAGCGGCAAGGGTGCCGCAGGTCGCGGCGGGAGGGTGAGGGTAAGTCGGTCGCCGCGGCCGGCCGGTAGCGTCGCGGCGGACGTGCCGAGGGCGGTGCCGCGCCGGAAGCGGCGCTCGCTCAGCGGGCGTTCGTACCGCGCGTCGCGACCTGCTCGACCTCGCGCCGCAGCTGCGCTGCCCGTTCGACGTGTCGCGAGGCCTGTGCGAGCCAGGAATCGAGCTCCGCTGGCGTTCGCATCCGCTCCACCGCCGTCGGGGTGAGAAACGCCTTCGATACGAAGGACAGGGTGTCCAAGGCCGATTGCAGCAGCAGCCGCAACGGGTCCTCGCCGATCTTCGACTTGAGCGCGACAATGGCCGCGTTTTCGCTCTCGATCGCGGCCCTGAGGTCAACTTCGGTAGGCATCAAGGGACTTGCTCCGCAAGCCGGGGAGGCTGGGTGCCGCGGCGCCACCTGCAAATGCGTGGAGGCCCGGGCGCCCACTTGGCTTCGCCGCCGAATTCCTCGATGGCGCATGCCCATGTTCGGGAGGTTGAGCTGCATCAAGCCGGACAGGCCCGCATAAAAATTCACGGCACGCGATTCCGGCTTCGCTCTCCGAAGCGAACGATTTCACAAGGCCGTGCTGCGGAATAGCAGCAAATGTCGCACGACCCGCTGCCGAAACGGCAGCGGCACCAGCCATCCGCCGGGTCAGCCGTGGCTTTCGCTCTCAGCCTGTTGGCGGCGGCGGATTTCCGCCTTGAGCTCCTGCACGAAGTTGTCGGTCGCCGTCGGCAGCAGGCGCCCAGCCCGCGTATAGATGCCGAGGTCGCTCCACAGCGGCCCCTTGGCATCGATCGGGATGAACACCAGCGAGCGCTCGGCGAGCCGCGGTCGAGCCCGACATTCGTCTGGAAGGCGATCCCGTGACCGCGGGTGACCAGCTCCTGCATCAGTTCGATCGACCCGGAGGTGATGACCGGCGACAGGAACGACGGCCCCTGGGAGAGCAGGGGCTCGAGCAGGTTGGTGATCGACAGGTCCGGCGTCGCGAGGATCATCGGAAAGCCGAGGCACGCGGACAGCGTGACGGTCTTGTTGCGTGCCAGCGGGTGGTCCGGCCGCACGACCGCGCCGAGCCTGAACTGCGAGAGAAAGACCTGCTGCATTCGGAGGACTTGCGAAGCGCGAAGGCGACGCCGACATCGACTTCGCCGCTGACGACGGCCGCCGGGAATGTTGAACGATCCCATGACGACAACGGTGAAGGTGACGCGCGGCGCCCGGGCGCGGACTCTGGTCGATCACCTGGGGCAGGATCGACGAAGCGACGCTCTCCGCCACCGCGACCGTGATGTGGCCGATCCGCGCGCCGTGGATGTCGTCGATCTCGGCGCCGGTCCGCTCGAGGTCCTGGAACACCGTGATGACATGGCGCGCCAGCGCCTCGCCGACCGGCGTCAGCACGAGGCCGCGTCGGCAGGCGGTGAAACAGCGGCTCGCCGATCTCCTCTTCCAGCTTGATGATCTGCCGGTTGACCGCCGAGGACGCGACGTTGAGCTGTCGCGCCGCCTCGCGGATCGACTTGGCGCGGCGCACGGCATCGAAATAGCGGATGGCGGAGGAATGGATGCGCAGGGGCACGATCGATCCTTCACACCCCGGGATCGCGCGTCTCGCCTCGAACGCCGAGCCGAAGGTCCACCGTCCCGTCGTTCGAGGCGACAATATCATTGAAAAATCGTTCGTGCATCCGCTCGGGCTGTGATTTGTCGCAGGTCGCGCGGTCGTTTCGTCGCGTTGCCACGGGGAAATGGCGAGCGGGAGCGATGGCGGCATCGCCTGGTCGGGGGTATGTCGATCCCGCGGCGGCGGAGGTGGATGGCCGCGCCGATGGCAGCATCTTCGGCACATGAAAAGCCCCGCCTGAGCGGGGCTCTCGAAACCGGAGCCGAGGCCGTCCGCATGCCGGGGACGCCGCCTTGGCGACGCCCCGGAACGACGGTCACGCGTTGTTGATGTCGACGTCCTTGGTCTCGGGCAGGAAGATCAGCGCCACGACGAAGCTCATCGCGGCGATCACGATCGGGTACCAGAGGCCCGAGTAGATGTTGCCGGTCGCCGCCACGATGGCGAAGGCGGTCGCCGGCAGGAAGCCGCCGAACCAGCCGTTGCCGATGTGATAGGGCAGCGACATGCCGGTGTAGCGGATGCGGGTCGGGAACATCTCGACCAGCCATGCCGCGATCGGGCCGTAGACCATGCGTCACGTAGATCACCAGGATGGTGAGCAGCAGCGACCGTCATCGGGTAGTTGATCTGGCTCGGGTCGGCGGTGGCCGGATAGCCGTGCGCCGCGATCGCGTCGCCGAGGGACTTGTTGAAGGCGGCTGACTTCGCCGCGAAATCGGCAGGCGCAAGTCCGACGCCATTGAAGGCCGGAATCGCCTGGTCGCCGACCTTGACCACCGCGACGGTGCCTGCCGGCGCCGCCTCGTTCGGTAGTTCACCGAACGCGTCGACCAGCGCCGACTTGGCGATGTCGCACGACGTGCGGAATTGCGAGATGCCGACCGGATTGAACTGGAACGAGCACTCGCTCGGGTCGGCGATCACGCGTCACCGGCGCGTTCGCGCAGCGCCTTCTCGAGCGCCGGATTGGCGAAGTGCGTCAGGCCCTGGAACAGCGGGAAGTAGGTCGAGCGCGGCGAGCGCGAAGCCGACCAGCATGATCGGCTTGCGGCCGATCTTGTCGGAGAGCCAGCCGAACAGGATGAAGCCCGGCGTGCCGATGAGCGAGCGCAATCGCGATCAGGATGTTGGCGGTCGCCGCCGTCGACCTTGAGCGTCTGGGTGAGGAAGAACAGCGCGTAGAACTGTCCCGCGTACCAGACCACGGCTTCGCCCGCCGTCGCGCCGAACAGCGCGAGGATCGCGATCTTGCAGGTTGCGTCCAGTTGGCCGAAGGCGTCGGTCAGCGGCGCCTTGGAGCCCTTGCCCTCGTCCTTCATCTTCTGGAAGACCGGCGACTCGTCGAGCTGCATCCGGATCCAGATCGACACGCCCAGCAGGACCGCCGAGAGCAGGAACGGAATGCGCCAGCCCCAGTCGGCGAACGTCGCTTCGCCCTGCCAGGTGCGGATGCCGAGGATGAGCAGCAATGCCATGAACAGGCCGATCGTCGCGGTGGTCTGGATCCACGACGTGTAGAAGCCGCGCCGGCCCTGCGGCGCGTGCTCGGCGACATAGGTCGCCGCGCCGCCATACTCGCCGCCCAGCGCGAGGCCCTGCACGAGCCGCAGCGCGATCAGCAGGATCGGCGCGGTCATGCCGATGTCGGCGTAGGACGGCAGCAGGCCGATCAGGAAGGTGCCGAGGCCCATCAGCGTCATGGTGACGAGGAAGGTGTATTTGCGGCCGACGAGGTCGCCGATCCGGCCGAACACCAGAGCGCCGAACGGCCGCACCGCAAAGCCGGCGGCGAAGGCGAGCAAGGTGAAGATGAAGGCGGCGGTGGCGTTGACGCCGGAGAAGAACTGCTTGGCGAGAATCGCCGCGAGCGTGCCGTAGATGTAGAAGTCGTACCACTCGAAAACGGTGCCGAGCGAGGAGGCGAAGATGACGAGCCGCTCCTCGCTGGTCATCCCCCTGGTACGCTCGCGATTCATCGTGATCGTCGTCATGAGCGTTCTTCCCTTTGCGCGTTGCTTTTCTCCGGCCCGCTTGCGCGGACCGGCCCACGGCCGCAAGCTATTCTGGCGGCACGCGAATGTCTGTCCCACAGTGGTCTTAGAACTAAAGTAGTTGAACGCGGTGCAGCAGCAACCTGTGCATTGCGGTAAGTCAATCCGACCCGAGATCGCGCTGCGTCACGTCGCTGCATGCGCCTCCAACCGGACGCGCCGGCATCCGACGAAATCCTGATTAAAACCATTGTCGGCGCGCCTCGCCTCGTGTCAGGATTCGGCTACCTCCGAGCTTGAACCGCGAGGCCAAGATGCGTCCATACTTTGCGTGGGTGGTGTCGCTGGCGGCCGCCATGGCTGCGACCTTCGGGACAGCGGGTGTCTCGGAAGCATTTGTCGCAGGGCGCCCGTCGTCCATGTCCTTCCGCGCACCGTCGTTCCACCGACCGGCTTTGCGCCCTCAGTCGGCATCTTTGGCGGAGCGGGGTCGCGGGTGGCGATGGCGATCAAGGAATTTCGCGGGCGCCTGGCCGTTCGGAGGCTTCTGGCCCTATGTCTCCTCCGGCTACGGCTATGATCCCTACGCTTACGGCTCCGGGTACGATTCCTCAGCTTACGGCTACGGGTACGATACCTTCACTTACGGTTGGTACGATCCCAGTCACGGCTACGGGTTTGATCCCTACACTCATGGCAACGGGTACGGGCCCTACGGGTACGGCCCCTCCGCTTACGGATACGGTGAGTCCTACAGCTACGACGCCCCGGCGCCGGCCTACGATAGTGGCCGTTCGGGCTACTTCCCCTCAGGCCGATCCGCCGCCAGGCCGGGCTACGCGGCCTATTCCTACCCCGTCGCCCCGAACGCGAAGATCATCCACCTCACGCCGAGGCAGTGACGCGCACGCCCCGGAATGACGCTGCACAGTAGGGTGGGCAAAGGCGCGCAGCGCCGTGCCCACGCGGGATGGCACGAGTAACGGTCATTTCCGGCAGCGTGGGCAAGCTTCGCTTTGCCCACCCTACGGCCCCTGGATTCCAAGTTCGCGCGAAGACGCGCGCCCCGGAATGACGCGGAATAGCGTCATCCCTGCGCGAGCCGCGTCGTCGCGATGTAGAGCGCGAGCGCGGTCGCGTTCGACACGTTGAGGCTCTTGATGGCGCCCGGGCAGTTCGAGCCGTGCCACCACGTCGCAGGTGGTGCGGGTGAGGTGGCGCAAGCCTTTTCCCTCGGCGCCGAGCACGAGGGCGACCGGCGCCGCAAAGGCGACCTTCGCAAGGTCGGATTCGCCGGAGCTGTCGAGCCCGACCAGCAGCGTTCCGAGGTCTTTCAAGGTGCGCAGCGCCTGCGCAAGATTGCCGACGGTGACGATCGGCACGAATTCGAGCGCGCCGGAGGCCGCCTTGGCGAGCACGCCCGTCGCCTCCGGCGAATGGCGCGCGGTGGTCACCGCGGCGGTCACCCCGAACGCCGCAGCCGAGCGGAGAATCGCGCCGACATTGTGCGGATCGGTGATCTGGTCGAGCACGAGGAGCACCCCCGAGGCGACCTCCTCGAGCGCGGGAGAGGGCAGGGGATCGGTCTCGGCATAGAGACCCTGGTGCACGGCTTCCGGCCCCACCATCGCGTCGATCGCGTCGGGCCGCACCATCTCGAGCTTGACGCCGGGCGAGAGCTTCTCCTCGGCGAGCCGCCGCGCCGCGTTCTCGGTGACGAGCAGGCGGCGGAAGCGGCGCTGCGGGTTCGCGAGCGCCGCCATGACGGTGTGCCAGCCGTAGAGCACCACGGTGTCGTCGCTGCGGGGCGGATGACGCCACGGCGCACCGCGCGGCTTTCCTGGGCCACTGCGCTTGTCGCCGAACCGTTTCGCGAAACGCTTGTCCCGTTCGCCGCGCGGCTTCTCCCTGCGATGCTCGGACTCGCGGTCTTTCATGACGCCTTTTGTCACGCCGTTGCCGTCGCCGCAACGGCCGGCGTCAGCCCGAAGGCGCTCAGCGCGCGGTGCCCTCGCTCAACAACAAGTCCTTCGTGCCGCGACGCCGCGGCTTGGGTGCGGCGACCTCGCTCGCCCGCCGTGCCGGCGGTTCTGCGCTGACGCCGTCGGCGTAGGCGGAGCGGAAGCTCTTGCGATAGTCGAGAGGGGCGACGCCGAGATTGCGGATGAAGACCCGCCGCATCGTGTTCAGGTTGCCGAACCCGCAGGTCCGGGCGATGCGTTGCAGCGGGAACTTGGTGTCCGCCAGCATCCGTCGGGCGGCGTCGATCCGCGCGGCATCGACGAAGCCGGCCGGGGTGAGCTTCACGTCGCGCCGGAACACGCGTGCGAAGTTGCGCGTGCTCATGCCGGCCCGCTGTGCCAGGACGTCGACGGAGAGGTCCGCCGACAGGTTTTCGAGGACGTATTCCTGCGCCTGCTGGATCTGGCTGCGGGGCGACATCTGCGCGGCGAGATGGGCGCTGAATTGCGACTGGCCGCCGGGCCGCTTGAGGAACATCACCATGTAGCGCGCCACGATCAGCGCGAGCTCACGCCCGAAATCCTCCTCCACCAGCGCGAGCGCGAGGTCCATCCCGGCGGTCACGCCCGCCGTCGTGCACAGCGAGCCGTCGCGAATGAAGATCTGGTTGTCGTCGACCACGAGATTGGGGAAGTCGTTGCGCAGCTTGTCGGCGCATTCCCAGTGCGTGGTGACACGGCGGCCGTCGAGCAGTCCGGCGGCAGCGAGAAAAAACACGCCGGTGCACACCGACCCGTAACGCCGTACCGTCGGCGCGCGCCGGGCGAGCCACGCGGGGACCGCCGGATCGACTTCGTCGAAGGAGGGATCGCCGCCGACGAGGAGCGTGTCGATCGGCTCGTCGGGATCGTAGATCGTCCGATCCGACAGAAAGCGCAGGCTGCCGGTTCCACACACCGCTCCCGCGGTGGTTCCCATGATCTGCACTTCATAGGCGCTGGGATCGCCGAGGCGTCGCGCCGCCTCCCAGAACACTTCGGCGGGGCCAACCACGTCCAGCGATTGGACGCCGGGAGGCGCGAGGATCACGACGCGCATCGTTGTCATCCAGACCTTTGGAGGGCGGCGCTCGACCGCGACGGCCGAGCGCCGGACCGTAGCTTCACGCGCTCGATTCAGCAGGCAACGATTGTGCCATCGAGGGCGGTGAGACGGCGAACGGGGCTGCGCGTGTCGAGACGCCGCACCGCGCGCAAGATCGCGGCGGTCATGAGCGGCTCGCACAGCACGACCGGCAGATACGCCGCCGCGAACAACGCCCAGTCTGCGAGCGAGGTCTGCGTGTTGCCGCCGGCGAGCCAGAATCCGACCATCGCGACGACGCCGCCGTAATAGACTGCGTCGAACCGCATGATGGAGGCCCAGGAGATCGGGGCATTGGCTCCGCCAGCGGTGAGCCGGCGGCCGATGAGCGTGTGCGCGGCGATCAGCGGAATCATCAGGGACAGCGCATTGACGCCGAGATGCAGCATGTCCTGGGGCTCGAACAGCAGAGCCTGCAGGGCGAGACCGATTGCGAAGCCGAACAGCGTCGGCACGAACCCGAACAGGAAGTAGATCGTCGAGGCGCCGATGAAATGAAGCTCCGAAGGTCCGACCGGCTGGTGCCACACCTCCATCAGGAGCGAGAAGGCCGCCGCGGCGAGCAGCGTCCTCGCGATGTCGAGCGGACGGCGCAACAGGCCGCCGGCGTGAGCGGCGAGCGTGGCGACGGCCGCCGCATTGGCGGCTGCGATCTGGGGGGCGGAGAGGATACCGGGTTCGATGTGCATGGTAGGGCTCCTTTATCTCAGGTCATCCGGCGGTAAGCGCACGAACGGTTTCGGCCGAATCGCGGCCTAGCTTCGCGCGTGATGCTGTCTGCAGCCTGCATGGGCCTAGCGGCAGCACAGGTGTTCGGCCTCGGCCTTCTCGGCGCGGGCGGCGAGCTCGTCCGCGGTGGCGAGGCCGGAGGCGACGACCACCGACTCGAGCGCGGCGAGCCACTGGTCGTAATAGTTCCAGGACGGGTCGTCGGTGCCGTGCTGGTTTTCCCAGGCGCCGATCGTCGCGATCAGGTGCTGGCGAAAGTCCTCCCACTCGAAGTGGCCGTCGCGGGAGAGTGCGAGCGCGACGCCGAAGGCGGTGCGTTCCCATTCGCGCGAGAACTGGAGGGCGCCGTCGCTGCGCGGCGGGCGGTCGGACGCGCCCATCATGCTGGTGACGGCGAAGTGCTCGAATCGCGACTGCATTGTTGGCGCTCCTGAACGTGGATGTTGCGTGGCGAGGCGGGCGCCCGCGCGCTCAGACGCGCGCGACGCCCATCATGCCTTCGGCGGTGACGAGCTTGGCGAGATCGGCTTCGCTCATGCCGTCGGTCCCGGCGGGGCGCTCCGGCACCACGAACCAGCGGATCTGCGCGCTCGAGTCCCAGGTCTTGATCTCGACCGACGGCGGGACCTCGAAGCCGAATTCCTTGAGCACGGCGCGCGGCTCGCGCGCGGCGCGGGCGCGGAAGGTCGGGTCCTTGTACCAGTAGGGCGGCAGCCCCAGCACCGGCCACGGATAGCATGAGCACAGCGTGCAGATGATGAGGTTGTGCACGGTCGGCGTATTCACGGCGGCGCGCATGTGCTCGCCTTCGGCGCCGGCCATGCCCTTGGGCAGGTCGAGCTTGGCGATCGCTGCGGGGGTATCGTCGGCGAGGAGCTGCTTGAACGCCGGGTCGACCCAGGCGCGCGCCACGATCTTCGCGCCGTTGAACGGCCCCATCTGGGTTTCGAAGAACGACAGCACGTTGTTGACGGTGCTGCCGGTGATGATGCCTTTCTCGACGAGGAGGGATTCGAGCGCCATCGCCCGCGCGGCGCTTTTGCCCTCACGGTCCCCCGGATAGGCGAAGCGCAGCGGCAGCGTCTGCGCAACGGCCGGCGCGATCTGGCCGCCGACCACGGGCGCGGCGGCGACAGCGGAGGTCGCAAACAACAGGCGGCGGCGGTCGACGCGCAGGGTGTCGTCCTTCTCGGCGGCGGGCGCATTCCAGCGGGCGCATTCGAGGTGTCAGGCGTGGTCATGGAAGCGGTCCTTTCATGGGGGGAGGGCGCCGGCCGGATGGGGAGGCCGGCGCGCCAGCTCAATTCGCCTTGTCGAGATAGGCCTCGAAGATGTCGGCGTAGAACGTCTCGTTCTTTTCCGTGTTGCCGGGCCAGATTTCCTCCGGATTGAAACGCACGACGTAGACCGGCATCGGCGGGCCGATGCCGTCCGGCCCCGTCGAGGTGAGGTAGCTGTAGGTCGCGGGATAGACCAGATCGACGATGCCGGTGTGCTCGCGCAGATGGCCGGGCAGGCGGGTGTGCTCGACGGTCGGCGGATTCTTCACGAGCACCTTGTCGCCGACCGCAAAGCGCGGCGGTGTGGTGCGGTCGTGCTTGGGTGAATCGCCCTCGACGAGATATTTGATGACGCGGGCGTCGATCGCCGGATCGCCGCCCTGCTTCCCGGCCGACGACGGGTTCGCCAGGATCTGCTCGGTGCGCGCGTCGAGCTCGGCCTGGGTGATGTAGCCCTTCTCGACGAAATAGCCGGAGATGCCGCCGAGCCATTTCTCGTAATAGCGGTACTTGAAATAGTCGAACGGGTTGAGCGACTCGGCGCCCTTGCGCAGGTCGGCCCAGGTCCACACCGTGTTGAACTTCGAGGGCGTCGCCGGCAGCGGCAATTGCGAGCTCAGCGCCATCATCGCGACGTGGATGCCGAAGATGCGCTTCTCCCAGGGTTCGACGAAGACGCGTTTCTCGTAGGTCACCGGTCCAAGGCCTTCGAGACCGCCGAGATAGTGTTGCAGCTTCATGGGATGTCCTCTCGGGTTTGAGCTTGTGTGCCGGCGGCGGCCGGCGGTTGACTTCGCAGTCAGGCGATCGCTGCGAATTCGTCGACGCGACAGGCGTCGAATCCGGCGCGCAGCGCCGCTTCATCGAGATTGCGGCCGATGAACACGAGCTCGTTCGTCCGTGCATCGGCCGGCTTCCACGGGCGCCCGGGACGGCCGTCCATCGTCATGTGCACGCCGTGGAAGACGAAGCGGCGGTTCTGGCCGGCGATGTGCAGGATGCCTTTCATGCGCAGGAGGTCGCGGCCGGTCGCGGCGACGAGCTCGGCGAGCCAGCGGTTGATCTTCGCGTCGTCCACGGCGCCGGTGGCAGCGGATCGCGACGCAGCCGATATCGTCGTCATGCTCGTGCTCGTGCTCTTCGAGGAGGGCGGGATCGAGCGCGAGCAGGTTCTTGAGGTCGAACGCCCCGATGTCGAGCACCTCCTCGCGCGCGATCGCGCAGTCGCGGGTGCGATGAATGCGGGCGAGCGGATTGAGCCTTCGGATTTCGGCCTCGACATCGGCGATGTCGGACGGCGCCTCGAGATCGATCTTGTTGAGAAGCACCACGTCGGCGAAGGCGATCTGCTCGCGCGCTTCGTCATGCTCGAGCTGCATCGGCAGATGGCGGGCGTCGGCCACCGTCACGATCGCGTCGAGCGCGAACCGCGCGCGCAGCACCTCGTCGAGCACGAACGACTGGATCACGGGCGCCGGATCGGCGAGCCCGCTGGTCTCGATCACCACCCGGTCGAAGGAATGGCCCGACGCCAGGAGGTCGCCGAGCGCCGCGATGAGATCGCCGCGCACCTTGCAGCAGATGCAGCCGTTGTTGATCTCGATCACGGTTTCCGCGGTCGGCAGCGTGAGCTGCCCGTCGATGCCGGCCTCGCCGAACTCGTTGACGATCACCGCGATGCGGCCGGCGCCGGGCGCGGCGAGGATGTGGTTGAGCAGCGTCGTCTTCCCGGCCCCGAGAAATCCCGTGAGGACCGTGGTCGGAATGGTCTGCATGATGACCTCGAAAGCTCATGGCATGGCCGGTCGCTTGCCAAGCAGGTCGCGTGGCCGCGTCTGAGCAGAACCGGGCGATGCGTTCGTTAGATCAGGAGGCGAGCGAGGCCGGATGCTCAGTCATGAGGATCACCGGCCGGCTGTCCATGTTCGCATTGCAGCATTTGAGGCGGGTGACTTCAACACGGCGACTTTGCTCGTTTCGGACAAACAGGACTACAGTTTCGGACAAAGATTGCCCAAGAGATCGACAGCCGATCGACTTGCTCAGCGATTGGGCAATCGGATGAGATTTGCGGCGTGAGCGTCAGCGCGCACGAAATTGCCCCCGAAAATCAAACGCCTACACAGTCCGCCGCGACGGTCGGACGCAACCTGCGCGCGGCGAATCCGATCCGCGAGCACGTGACTTTGGCGACTGCTCCCCGGTTATGGAGAACGACCATCGGACCCCTTCGAGAAGTCCGGGCGCGGAGGAACCATGAACGTTGCTGTGAGCGAGATCAGCACACTCCAAGGGCCAGACGGCGGCGCTCGCCTCCTTCGCGGCGCGGCTGCGGTTCGCCGATCTCCCGCCGACGTCGTCGAGAAGGCGAAAATCTGCTTCCGCGACGCGCTCGCCTGCTGCCTGTTCGGCGTGACCCAGCCGTGGACCAGGATGCTGATCCACCAGGCGATGGAGGAGGGCGGCAACCCCCGCGCCGGAGTGATCGGCAGTACGCTGCGCACCAGCATCGGGCAGGCGGTGTGCGATCGGCGCGACCGCGGGGCACGGTTTCGAGCTCGACGACATCCACGGCGCCGCGCATCTCCACGCCGGCTCGCTCGCGGTGCCGGTGGCGCTCGCGCTCGCCGAGCTCGACCCGGCGTGCTCGGGAGAGCACATCATCGCGGCGATGGTGGCGGGCTACGAGGCCGGCCTGCGCGTCGGCCTCGCCGCGACCGGCGCGCTGTTCATGCGCGGACACCATTTCCAGGCGACCTGCGGGGTGTTCGTCGCGGCGGCGACGGCGGCCAACATGATGCGGCTCTCCGACTCGCGAGGCCCAGCACGCCTTCGGCATCGCCGGCTCGCTCGCCGCCGGGCTGATGTCGGCGCAGGAAGGCGCGATGGTGAAGCGGCTGCACGCCGGCCACGCCGCGCAGATGGGCGTCACCGGCGCGATGCTGGCGCGGCGCGGCTTCACCGGCATTCCCGACATTCTCGAAGCCTCCTATGGCGGCTTCCTCTCGACGCTGAGCGGCGAGCCGGACCTCGCCTGGCTCACCAAGGGCCTCGGCGAGGCCTGGGAGATCCGCAAGGTCGGCTTCAAGCCCTATGCGACGGCGGCGAGCATCCACTCGCCGCTCGGCCTGCTCGACGACATCATGCGCGAGAACGCGCTCACGCGTATCGACATCTCGCGCATCGTCGTCCACTGCTCCGCGATGGCGCATCGGCATTGCGCGTGGCCATATCGGCCGGCGGGCGTCACCGCGGCGCAGATGAACATGCCGTTCGCGCTCGCCATGATGGCGGTCGATCGCGCGGCGATGGGCGCGCAGTTCCGCGAGGAGCGGCTGGAAGACCCCAACGTGCTGGCGATGCTCGATCGCATCCGCGTCGAGCCGGCGGAGGAATACAGCAAGGGCGGCGACGAGACCCGCCACGCCGCCCGCGTGCTCGTCGAGACGAGGTCGGGCAAGTCGTTTGCGCGCGAGACCTGGAACCGGCCGGGAAGCCCGGCCAATCCGATGACGGAAGCGCAGCTGCAGGAGAAGTTTGCGGTGCTCGCCGGCGCGGTGCTGCTCCGCGGCGCAGATCGCGGCCCTGACCGATGCCATCAAGCAGCTCGATACGCTGCCGGCCTCGGCGCTGCGTCCGCTGTTGACGCCGCAACAGGGTCGATGACCGTGCGGCAGCGCTCGCGCCGTCATGCGGGAGAGCAAGATGAACCAGAGCCGCGCATCGCACCCTGTCGCGCCGGGCGGTGTTGGCCGCCGGCGTCGCCTTCGCCGGCCTTGCAGGGCGCCGCCCCGCGCGTGCCGCCGACGCCTATCCGACGCGGCCGATCCGGCTCGTCGTTCCCTTCGCGCCGGGCGGTGCCGTCGACATCGTCGGCCGCCTCGCCGCGCATTATCTCTCCGACGAGCTCGGCCAGCAGGTCTATGTCGAGAACAAGAGCGGCGCCGGCGGCTCGCTCGGCACCGACATGGTCGTGCGCGCGCCGCCCGACGGCTACACGCTGCTCCTCCACACCGTGTCGTCGGCGGTGATCAACGCGCTGACCTACACCAATCTGCCCTACGATCCGCGCAAGGACCTCGTGCCGATCACCGAGATCGCGGCGTCGCAGACGCTCATCGTCATCAACGCCCAGGTGCCGGCGGCGACGCTGGCGCAGTTCGTCGACCTCGTGCGGAAGAATCCCGGCCGCTACAAGTTCGCCTCGACCGGCGTCGGCGGCAGCGTGCATCTCGGCGGCCAGCTCTTCGCGACGCGCGAAGGGCTCGACATGGTGCACGTGCCCTATCGCGGCGAGGGCGATGCCATCAAGGACCTCGTCGCCGGCGAGACCCAGATGGAGACCGGGGTGGCGAGCGCCTTCCTGCCGTTCATCCGCGCCGGCAAGCTGCGCGCGCTGTGCGTCAACGGCCGCCAGCGGCTTCCGCTGCTGCCGGAGGTGCCGACCGCCGCCGAGGCCGGGCTCGCCGATTTCGAGCTGCCGAACTGGTACGCGCTCTACGCGCCGCGCGGCATTTCGGACGACATCACGCAGCGCATCTACAAGGCGACGGCCAAGGTCCTGCAGCTGCCGGAATTGCGGACGCGGCTCGAGGAGTTCGCGCTCGACGGCATCGGATCGAGCCCCGCCGAGATGGCCGCCTATCTCGACGCGCAGTTCGCGTTCTGGACGCCGGTGGTCGCGGCCTCCGGCGTGCGGCTGACGCGGTAAAGTCGCGAAGAAAGCTGTTCCCGGTCAGCGAAACAGCAGATCATCGTGCCTTGCCAGTATCGCAAGATGGTCCCGCAAACGTCGATTGACCGGATTGAGATCATCGGAGGTCATGAACGCGGCGTAGGCGACCGGATCGACCAGGAAGTTGCGACGGTCCACTTGGTCGCCGCGCAGGTAGTGAATGACCCGAATCTCTTCGGCGCCGGCGATCCGCAATTGCGGTGCCCCGCAAAACGGCAGGTCGTCGTTGGAACAGTTGTACGCGTAGCTCAGCAATTCCACCTCGGATTCCGTAGCGACCGCGAGAAGGCTCAGCGCGACCTGGGTCAGAAAGAAGCTGTCCCTGGTCAGTCGGCGGCACAGGTCGCAATAGGATGCCTGCAGCGGAGCGATGGCTTCGAACGCGGCGCGGCTCAAGGCGACAAAGCCGTGATTGAGGTAGACCGGCGCGCGGCCCATGGCTTCGTCCGGATAGCCGGAATAGTTGACCGTCAGGGATGGTTCACCCAGACCGGCAGCGGCGAAGAGCCGCCTCCATTCGCGTTCGTTCGCGGCCGGACCCAGGTGAAACGGAGGGAAATGCGCCTGGAGGCCGGCGATTTGGCGGCGATCGGGTTGGCCGACGCGTGCGATGAGGTCGTCGATGCGATCGACGAGGCACACATCCGAATTGCAGATGACGATGACGTCGCCCTCGGCCCATCCGAAGTAGCGGTCGTTATGTGTTGCAAGGTAGCTGTGATCGCGAAACCACTTGGCGTCCACCGCCCGCCATTCGACCGGAAAATTCTCACTCCACTCGTTCGCGGCGCGTATCTGGTTGAGGCTCGCGTAATCTCCGACCGACACCACGATGCGGGCGGAATTGTAGGGTGGCCCGAGGTGACGGAGCGACAGGGCGAACAGGCGCACGGTCGAGTAAAAGCTCGGGAATGGAGAAATCGAGAAGCGGAATTCGAGCCGCCTGGAGCGCGTCGTGGACGCAAGCGCGGCGCGCGGCAGCATCATCGCCCAGCTCCGCCCGGCAATCGCGCCCAACCAAAACCGGCCCTGCCGAAGTCGTCGCCGTTGTAGAGCATGACCAAATCGTCGCGATAAGGCACGATGCAGGCATAGGCCTGCATCCAGCTGTCGAAATCACCAGCCGCGGGTGGATTTTCGAGTTGGATCGGCTCGGCCGGGCCCGCGAACGATCCCTGGGCGTCTGCAGCGATCGAGACCAGATGGTAGGCGCCTTCTCCGGGTCCTCGGTACGATTCCCCGCGACGGCTCAACCATAGCCGCCGACCGTCGCTGCCGTCGGTGATCCACGGCCGTCCGAGGCCCGCTTCCCGCGGCGGCCGCAAGGCGACCGCCGTCGCCGATCGCGGGTCCCAGATCATGCCGTCGTCCGAGCGTGTCGTCCTGATCTCGTAGAAAAGATCGGAGAAACCGTCGACGTCGCGCCATTGCGTCCCGCCGACATACCACATGCGATAGCCGTCATCGGTGCGCAGCACGATCGGCGCCGAGGTGAAATAGGGATCGTGTGGACCGATGCCGTGCACGGGGCCGGCGAATGCGCGCCGGAACGTGAGGCCGTCGTCGCTGACGGCGAGACCGATCGACACTTGCCCGCGAACGTCCCGCCGCACGGAAACGCCGCTGTAATAGAGGCGGACCTGGCCGTTGACGACGATCGCGGCCGAAGGAGCGACGCCATCATGGTCGAACGCCCCGAGCGCGCCACGTTCGAGCAACGGTTGGAGATGTTCTGCGACGATGCGCATGCCCTCGCCGGGGTCGACATCGATCGCGACGATGTGGCCGTGCTGGCCACCATCGCGGGCGGCAAAGTAGATCCGCCAGAGGCGCTCCGAGAGCGGCAACGCGGTCGGCAGCTGCGCGTGGCTCACCCACCATGGGTGACCCGGCTTCACCGAGACCAGCGGTCCCTCGCGATGCCAGAGACCGCGCGTCATCGAAAGCGCAAACGTTTGAGGCGGGCGCTGGAGTAGGGCGCCACCGGGTCCGACTGGCCCGGCACCACGCTCTCGGCGGGAAGGTTGCGCTTCACGATGGCACCGCCGCCGAGAAAGCTTGCCGCTCCGATTTCGACGCCGCTCTCGACGCCGGCCTTGCCCCCGAGGAAGCAGGCTTCGCCGAGGCGCACGCCGCTGCCCAGGCCGACATGGGAGGCGAGGAAGCAGTAATCGCCGATCACCACGTGGTGGCCGATATGGTTGCTGCTCCAGATGATGACGCCGTCGCCGATGCGTACGAACGGCTGAATGACATTGTTCTCGAGGATGAAACTGTTTTCCCCGATGTCGGCGGTGTAGACGTGCGACGCCGGGTGGACGAACGACGCGAAGGCATAGCCGCGGGACTTGCCCTCCTTATGGCGTTCCCGCCGAAATTCGTTGAGCCGGCGATAGCTCAGCGGCCCCAAGAGCTTGACCGATCCGGCCGGGAAGTGATCCTCGAGCTGCTCCCAGGCGACCAGCGGCAGGCCATGGAACTCGTCGGCCTGTCGGTAGGCGGCGTCGACGGTGAACCCGACGATCCGGTCGGGGCTGTGCGCGTCCAGGTAGACTTTCGCGACCTCGGCGATCTGGCCGGCTCCGAACACCACGATATCCGCCATGAGGGCCCTTCCCGCATTGAGGGTGCCTTGATAGGGTGGCATTCAGTGAAGTTGCAAGTCCAGATTGAATTTGGGGGTCCGAAATGGGGTTGGCCCTTGGCGCCGGCGAACATTCGCGCACGCTACGCCGCTTGTCGGTGTGCATCATCAATCCGCGCTACGAGCCGAGTTACTGGGGCTTCGATTTCGCGCTGCCGCTGATGCCGGGCAACAAGCGCTATTCCAATGTCACCGGTGCGCTGCCGGCGTTGGCGGCGCTGACGCCGACCCATTGCGACGTCGTCCTCGTCGACGAAAACGTCGAGCCGATCGATTTCAAGGCGCTCGAGCGTCACGACGTCATCGGCGTCACCGGCATGATCGTGCAGGGCGCGCGGATGCGCGAAATCCTGCGCGAGCTCGCAAAACTTCCTGCGACCATCGTCGTCGGCGGTCCCTACGTCTCGGTCTCCGAAGCGACGTTCGCCGATCTCTGCGATGTCCGCTTCATCGGCGAGGCGGAGGAGACGTGGCCGGCGTTCCTCATGGCGCTCTCCGCTGGAGAACCGACGGCCGCACGCTACGAGCAGGCGGACCGGACCGACATGTCGAAGGTGCCGACGCCGCGCTTCGATCTCGTCAAGGCGGACCTCTATCAGATGGCGTCGCTGCAGTTTTCGCGCGGCTGCCCGTTTCTGTGCGAATTCTGCGACATCATCACGGTGTTCGGACGCCGGCCGCGCGTGAAGACGGCCGCGCAGATGATCGTGGAATTCGACGCCGTGCACCGGGCGGGCTTCCAGTCGTGCTTCCTGTCCGACGACAACTTCATCGGCAACAAGAAACAGGCCAAGGTCCTGCTCCGGGCGCTCGCCGGCTGGCAACGCGAACGCGGCTATCCGCTGCAGCTCTACACCGAGGCGAGCATCAATCTCGCCGACGACGCCGAATTGATCGATCTGATGGCGGCGGCGAATTTTCGCCAGGTGTTCATCGGGATCGAATCACCGCGCCGTGCCTCGCTCGCCGAGACGCGCAAGGTGCAGAATCTCCAGGGGGATGGTCTCGAAGCGAAGGTGCAGCGCGTCCGCGACGGCGGGCTCGTTGTCATCGCCGGCTTCATCGTCGGATTCGACGCCGACGACGAAGCGATCTTCGACGAGCAGTTCGATTTCATCGAACGCACGGGGATCGCCCAGGCTGCGGTGGGGCTGCTGACGCCGATCCCGACCACGCCACTCTATGCGCGGCTCGAGGCCGAGGGACGGCTCGATTTTGCCGATCCCGACGTGATCTTTCATCCGAAGCTGATGAACCGGGAAACGCTCAAGCGCGGCTATGCGCGGCTGCTGCATCGCCTGTACGAGCCGGAGGCGTATTTCGGACGGCTGTTTCGCGGATATCGCGGTTCACCGGCGTTCCGCCGCCGCCGCGCCGTCCTGGATGCAGCGGTGTCGCGCCGGCGCGGCGTGACGGCATCGGCCGGCCGCATCGCCGGCGGGATGCGGCAAGCCTTTACGCTCGGGCTCGCGCTGATGCAGGCGAAGCTGCTGCGCCGCCTCGGCGTCGCCTACGTCAAGGCATGGCTCGGCGAGAACCTGACGCTCGGCCGTGACGCCCTGCCGTTCCACCTCTTCGTTCACATCTGCGTCGTCCATTGGCACTTCTACAATGTCATCCGATTGCCGCGCAAAAACGGCTTTGGAGCGATCGCCTCGTCGCAGCCGTCGGCCGCGGTGGAACGCGCCGCGTGATGGCGCGGGGGTGAGCGCGCGGCCGAAGATCGCGGGGAGCCGCTCGATCGGCGGATCAGGAAAATCCGGCACCTTCGCGGTGATGCAGCCCTATTTCTTTCCCTATGCGGGCTACTTCCGCCTTCTCGCCGCAGTCGAGACCTTCGTCGTCTTCGATGACGTGCAGTTTCCCCGCCGTGGTCGCGTGCACCGCTGCGAGGTGCCCGGTCCCGGCGGCACCCTCGAATGGCTGACGCTGCCGCTGGCGCGGCAGCCGCGCGACACCCTCATCGGGGATCTCGCGTTTGCATCCGGGGCACGGGCGACGCTCGATCGCCGGCTGGCGCGGCTGCCCTGGCTTCGCCGTGCAAACGGGCCGTGGGCCGACCGGGTGCGAGCGCATCTTTGCGGTCCGCTCGCGAAACCGTCCGCGTTTCTCGAGGAAGGCATCAGGTTCGTGGCGGAGGCTCTGGAGCTGCAACCGCGGCTCGTCCGCAGCTCGACCCTCGATATCGACCAATCCCTGCGCGGTGCCGCTCGCATCATGGCCATCGGAAAGGCTCTCGGCGGACGCACCTACATCAACGCGCCGGGCGGGCGCGCCCTTTATGACGCCGCGGCCTTTCGCCGAGAGGGGATGGAACTGAGTTTCCTTGCCCCCTATGCCGGGCCGTCCGGCAGTATCCTGCCGGCGCTGATGAACGACGTCGACGCGCTGCGGATCGAGGTTCGGCGCTCGACCTCGATGACCGGCCCGTGAGCCGGAAGTGCGGCGGTTGCGGCCGGAAGTATCTGCTGAACCACGGCTTTTTCGACCGTTAAGGACGCGCAAGCGTAGTTCGCCGCCGCCCGCTGATGCCTCAAGAAGTCCCGGTCGCCGACGATACTTTGCCGCAATTCCTTTGTTACCTATGGCCGGGATTAGGGGAATGCGGAGGCGGGGGCCTCTGCTTGGGCAAAAGGGGCGGGGGAATCTTGCTTCACATCGGGATGCGTGTGTCCGCGGGGGTCGCCGCGGTGGCCATGGGCTTTGCCTTCGGCTTGGGGACGCAGGGGATCGGCCCGGCCTATGCCGGACTGGGCATGATGCTGTCCGGCATATCGACGGTCGCAATGTCGGCCAAAGTCTCCGACGCGGATGATGGGCCCGGGACGATGATGCCCGTGCCCAAATCGCGAATGCCGCAGGGCATGCAGCTCGCGAGCCTGGAATCGACGCTCATCGTCGAGCCGTCGATCCGGCAGAACGAATATCCGATTTCGACCTTCGCGGAGCGCTTCCTGTTCAGGCCGGCGGCTCCGGAGGAGAACGTCGATACCGACGCGGCGCCTGCGCCGGATGCGTCCGTCTCCGGCAAAACGGCGGCTGGCGCCCGTGCGCCCACCGCTCGCTCCGCCGCAAAACTTCCGCCGGCGACCGCGGCGACGCCGGTGCCGACGCCTGCGCCCACCAAGAAGATTCGCACCGCCGATCTGGCACAGGATCCGAGCCTGCACGTCGACGCCACCAACAAGACCGCGATCTACGACATCAGCGCGCACGTGGTGTATCTCCCGAGCGGACGCCGGCTCGAAGCGCATTCCGGCCTCGGGCCCCATATGGACGACACCCGATATGTCAACCTGAAGGCGAGGGGGCCGACGCCGCCAAACGTCTATCAGCTCACCATGCGCGAGGAGCTGTTCCACGGCGTGCGCGCCATTCGCCTCAATCCGGTGGACGAGACGAGGATGTACGGGCGCGACGGCATCCTCGCCCACACCTACATGCTCGGCCCCAACGGCCAGTCGAACGGCTGCATTTCGTTCGCCGACTACAACGCGTTCCTGAACGCCTTCCAGCGCGGCGAAATCGACCGCATCGTCGTCGTCGAGCGGCTCGGCAACCGGCCGGACGCGCAGACCACGGGAGATTGGTTGTCCGACAAGGTCAAGGACGTGTTCTGGCGGTCGTGACGACGGGGGTGGGGTGAGGCGCGCCGCGACTCCGGAGAAGACTTCCGGAGTTGGCCCTGTTCAATTCGCGAGCCGCCGCGTTTATTCCTTCATCGCAGCTAGAGCCTTCAGCGTGATGTGCGTCGGGTGATGGCGCTGCCGATTTTCGTATTCGCCAGCTCGGATCGTTTGGGCCACAACGTCACTGCAAGTCCAACCAGAAAGACAACGATCAGCGCCAAGAACAAGATCGACTGTTTGAGCCACGACACCACGGGCACCGCCAGGGCGAGCGACAGACCCAAAAAGCAGATCGGCAGCAGCGATAAATTCAGTCCGGCAAGGAAAGTACCTAGCGCCAGCAAAAGCAGAAGCGTCAGGCTGGTCGCCGGGGTAGGGACGAATTGCTGGACGCCGGAGAGCAACATGATGTTCATGGCTACCAACACCGCCACCCAGTGGACCGATTGAGTCCAGATCAACCGAAAGCGGGCGTGCCCGTCGTGAAGCTTCGGCCACTCCGCGAAGACGCAAACGACGCCCGTCGCCAGCGCTAAAGAATTCCCAGTATCCGACGAGCGGCTGGTGGGCCATGTTCGTGTATGCCACGCCCACGATTGCGAGCCCGAGGACTGCGAGATAGGGCAACTGCCGGCGCAGGAAGCTCCCCCAATCGGAACCATCGGCGGTGATCGCTTCCTCTTCGTGCAAGTTGGATTCGGTCTTCTCGACGCCTTTGTCGCCGGGTCCGAGATTGTCCGACATGTGCACTCTCCTATTCGTTGCGCGGCGGCGGCGAGGATGTTTCCCGGTTTCGCCTCCGGCGTATGAGGAATGTGCCTTAGTTGCCGTGCCTTAGTTGCTCAGTCGCGGGAGCGAGCTCGGCGGCAAGGATGCGCGAATGCGCTCCGAAAAATCAGGAGCGCCGTCGGCGGCCTCCGCCGCGGCATTGATCAGCGAGCGCCGCCGCAGTTCGTCGAACGGCAACGAATTGTCTATTTTCCCGGTGTCGTAGAGATAACCGTCTATCAGTCCGTTGAGAAGATGCCGGATATCAAACCCGCCGGTCCGTCCGATCGCGTTCGCGTAGCGAATGATGTTGATGGTGCAGCTGTTGCTCAGCAGGTGATAGAACTCCGGGTGATCGGCGAGCTCGTTGATCCGCGTAATGTAGATCAGGAGCAGAAGGCGCGCCGCTTCGGGCGACGTGTTGACATGATAAAGGTACGTGGTCTCACGACGATGGTTGGTGCGCACGCCGACGAGGTCGCGCTCGTCGCCCACGACGTAAATCAACTCGAATTGCTTGAAGAGTGAGGCGATCGGCGCGAAGCCCTCGCCGACCTCCGGTCGCGTCTCGATCGATATGCTCAACGGCTCGGCGTTGTCGAATATGAAGCTGAGAAACGTGTGCCCGACAGGTCCCTCGCTCCAGTACGAGACGTAGAAGTCGATGCCGGTGAGATGCGACAGCGACACGTCGCGCTCTTCATAGCGGACCGTGAAGTCGTTCCGAGACCGGTATTCGAAATTGCGAACCCCTGTGAAGTGCACCCGATCGCCATCTATGGTCGCGCGCGGCATCACCGCCACCTCCGGGCGCCATGGACGATCGTGCGAAGGCGAGATCGATATCCACCACGCGACGACGCCGAGGTAGACCAGGATCAAGGCCGCGGACGCACGTCGTCCGGGCGCAATCCACATGGCCCAGACCGCAAACACCACGAAGGCGATCGCCAAGAGGATGCGCAGGCCCGGCCATGGCAGGTTCGAGTAATAGATGGCGAGCGTGGCCCAGAGGATGAGCACCGCCCGGCAGAGAATCCAGAAGTCCCGTGGCGAGCCACGCAAGCAATCGGTACATCGGCCGTTCAGCGCGTAGTTCGAATCACTGAACCAGCTTCGCGCGCAGGCGAGCGAACTCCGGATCGGTGATCGTTCCCGCTTTCTTGAGCCGATCGAGCTTCTCTATCTCGTCGGCCACGCTGTAGCCGACCACCTGACGCAGTTCTTCGCGTGCTTGCTTCACTTGCTGGGCGCTTCGCTCCGCCATGCCCGCCGACTGCGTGATCATGTACGCAAAGATCGAAATATACGGGAAGACGATCAGCGCTATCACCCATATCGCCTTGGCCCAGCCGGATATGTCGTGACGCCGGAACAGGTCGCCGATGACGATGATGAGCAGCCAGAACCACAACACGAACATGAAAATGGCGAACGCGTCGACCAGGAAATTGCGGAACGAGAAGCCTTCCGTCAGGAAGAACATTCGAGTTTCTCCTTCTTATTGAGTGTGTTCGACCCGCATTGGATCGGCGCGGAGCACCCCCTGATCGCCAGGGAGCGTCGAACGAGCTGATCGTGCAGATTAGCTCCGCGACGGCCGCGGATCGATGAGAAAGATCGCGGCCGTCCCCGCGCCATCATGCCCGACCAGCGGTTGATGAATTGTACGGCGCGGGTCTTAAATTGACGTTGTGTGCCGCAGCCTGCGCAAGTCTAGTCCGATGCGGGTGTCAAATAGCCGCGCGCGAGCCGACGCGGCTTCCTCACATTCTCGCATCCCTTGCCGCCTGAGCATTCTTCGTTGCCTGCGATATGCTCCCGATCTTCGACGGTGGCACGCTCGTGCGTCTTCTCCGATTGGGCAGCGGACGCATGCCTTCGTTCGGTTTGTCCGTGTTCGAGGGCGGGCTGTGAAATTGTGCGGCGCGGCGCATGGCCAGGGCCGCCCGCGCGGCCTCCACATGCTGGGCGCGGGCCTCGAGCTTTTCCATGCGATCGATCTCGCGGTTCACCCGCTTCAAGGCCGCAGCAAACACCTGCTTGCGTTGCAGCAGATGCTCCGCCGTGCCGGGAAAGCTCGCTCCCCGCGATGGGCCCTTTCCCCGGACCTCGCGGCGCCTGGACAACGCCAGCGTACGCGTTTTGCCGCGGAGGTCGCGCAATTGCTGCCGAAGGGCCTTGAGGTCGTCGCGCCCGCTTTCATAGATCTCGGGATGGTGGCTGCGCGTCACCAATTGATGCTCATCGAAGCTGAGTATGCTTCGCTCGAACTTGCACGGCATGGACATCGGACTGGTTCCTGTTCCGGGGCGGCGACCTTACTCGCCGTCCTCAAGGGGTACAACCGTGGGCAGTTCGCGAAGAACCTTTCGTAAGGGCGCGGAGATTGCGTCAGGCCGAGTCGATCCGCGCGGCACAAGCTTCGGGCCGCGTGCCAGGATTGGAGGTCGTCAGTCCGACCTGCGCGGCTCTACTTGCCATCGGGTGACTTCGCCGGACTTGCTTGCGCGGCAAGAACCAGCGATGGGCGGCATCCATATCAATTCCCGCGCCAAATCCGCCGCTTGCGACGGATGACATCGCTATTGCCTAACCCGTTGCGATGGCTTACCTACGCCCGTTCCCGGGGGAGTGTCCCGAGCGGCAAAGGGAGCTGACTGTAAATCCGCCGCTTATGTCTTCCTCGACAATTCTGACAAATCGAGCAAATTCCGCTCGTTTCCGATCAATCGGTTAGGGTGGCCGTCAGAACGACTTCGATCTTCAGCCGACGGCGCGCTTGCGCTCCGGGGCCGCAGGTAGTCCGCGGAGGTCGAGGGGCGATCAATGTCGCTCGTTCCCGCTCCTAACGGCGTGCCCATCGACCCTCGCCCGCTCTGGCTTGCAAAAGAAACTGTCGCTGCCCGCCACTTGGCAGCAGACCAACTCGATGTGCGGGCTGACTCTGAATGCGTCGCTTGAGATCGATGACGTGGCGCACCAAGGCCGGCCTAGCCATGGCCAAGCGCGAAAAAACGTGTGTCCGGGGAGGCCGCTTTACAACTCGGTAGGCGCCCGGAGTAGCCCGACCCTGGCCTCACCGGCCGCTTGTGCGCAGCGGCGCGAAGCGCTGCGCCGGTCGTCACGGGCATTTGCCGGAACGCGCAGTCGTAACCGGCATCGGTCCGCGGTGGTGCGGTGCATTGGCCGGAGGCGGAAAGCCCGCCAGCGAGTGCCGTAGAGGCGCGGTGATGACTTTGCGCGGCGAGCCGCTCCAAACACCGCGCCGGCGCGCGGTCGGGACGCGGCGCTCGCTGAGCGCCGTTGCGATGCCCCGCGGGCTCGTTACGCCGGCCGCGAGTCCGCTTTCGCGAGTGAAGCCGCCGCGGCGGCCACTTGGTGGGCTCAACTGGTTGTGACCTGCAGATGCGCACCGTCGGAGGTTAGCGCTTGGCTGCCGAGAAACCGGCAATCGTGTGAAAAGACCTCGCGCACGCCGGTCGCCGGATCGAACGACCGATGCAAGCGTCGCTCGATATCGACCCACCAGAGCCTGCGCGAGCGATCACACCACAACGGCGTCTCGCCGAGGAGATCGCCTGCCTCGACGACGCATTCGACTCTGCTGCGGCCGACCGCGGTGGCTGTCATGCCGTCGACTTGTCCTCCCAGATGCCGAAGGTTTGCTCAACGCAGCGACTTCGTCGCAATCGCGTGCTCCACGCAATTCGTTACATGCGTGGTCAGCACCAGCGCGGCCGTCTCTGCGTCCCGCTTGAGCGCGCAGTCGAGAAGTGCCTTGTGCTGAACGGCAGGCTCGCGCCACGATAGAGAAACGCGACCATCTGATAGCGGAAGTATTTGTCGAACGACCAAAGCGTGCGATTCCATCAGCACGCGCGACCCACAGTTCGAGATGAGCGCCTGGTGAAATTCGCCGTCGTATCGCTTCCATTGCTCGGGCTCACCGACCCCTGACTCCATCAGACGTTCGGTCGAGGCAAGCTTGTGATGCGCGGACACGACGCGTCCTTCCCATTCCATGTCGGCATTCGCGAATGATCGCTTCATGGCGTGAGATTCGAGTAGAAGCCGCAGCTCCGCCAGCTCCTTCAAATTCTCGATCGAGACCGGCGCCACATTGAAGCCGCGCTTGCCTTCCGCGATCACGAAGCCGTCCGCCGTCAGCCGGCTCAGGATTTCGCGCAGCGTGCTGACACTCACCCCGTAGGTTTCTCGGAGCCCTTCGAGCTTCAGCTTTTGCCCGGGGCGCAGCCGCCCGAAGACGATGTCGGTCCGGATGCGCCGGTAGCCGTCGTCGCCGACCGTGTCGGCATCATCTCTCTCGATCAATGACATCGGGTCGCCTCGAACCGCTTTTGCACGGACTGCCACGGGGTCTTGCGGCATTCAAGCGCTCGCCATTCTCATACGCTATAAAGATCATATGATGAAATCAATTTCATATTTTGACTTCGCTTTCGCCATGTGCTTTACGAGCTGCGACACCCGCGGCGGAAGATCGCGGCCGAACGGGAGGGTTTGTCATGCGGATTGGAACGCTGAGCTTCGCTGTCGCGGCGATCGGGGCGATTTTGGCGGCATGTCCGGCGGCCGCGCAGGTGCAGGAACGGACCATTCGCTGGGGACACCTGAACAACACGGACCATCCGATCAGCTTCGGCGTGCAGAAATTCGCCGCAGTTCTTGCCGCGAAGAGCGGTGGGAAACTGAAGATTCGCGAGTTCGCGGCCTCTCAGCTCGGCAACGAGATGCAGCAGCAGTCCGCCGTTCGCGGCGGCACGCAGGAGGTGCTCTCCGCTTCGACCACGTCGCTCGCGAGCGTGGTAAAGGAGCTGGGTCTGTTCGACTTCCCGTTCATCGTCAGCACCTTCGATCAGGCCGAGGCGCTCGTGCTCGGACCGTTCGGACAGGCGATGCTCGACGCGCTGCCGGAGAAGGACCTGATCGGATTAGGCTACTGGGGTCTTGGCTTCCGCAATGCGACCAACAGCAGCCGGCCGATCGCCAAGGTCGAAGACTTCGCGGGCCTGAAGCTGCGCGTGATCCCGAACCCGGTCTACCTCGAGACTTTCAAGGCCTTCAAAGCCAACCCAGTGCCTATGGCGTTCGGCGAACTCTATACGGCGCTCGAGAACAGGACCGTCGACGGGCAGGAGAATCCCTACAGCGTCATCCTGTCGAACAAGTTCTACGAAGTGCAGAAATACGTGTCTGCCACGAACCACACATTCACCCAGAACATCATCATCGTGAGCAAGAAGTTCTGGGACAGGCTCTCGCCCGAGGAGCAGAAGATGTTCCGCGAAGCTTATGCGGAGACACGTGAATATCAGCGCGACCAGACCAAGATCGCGGCGGACAAGGCGCTCGCCGAACTCCAGTCGAAGGGCATGCAGTTCAACGAAGTCGCGCCGGCCGAATACGCACGCATGCAGGCGGCGACCAAAAGCGTGATCGAAAAGTTCTCAGCCGACTACGACCCGGCGCAAGGTCAAGCTGTTCAACACGGAGCTGGCACGCATCAGCAAGCTGAAATAACGCGACCGGCGGCGGGGATCACGGCGATGGGGCGGCTGCTCGACCTCTATTGCCGGGCGATCAAGCTCATCATCGCCATCTGCCTCGCCGTCATGGTCGTGCTCGTGTTCGGCAATGTCGTGCTGCGCTACGTCTTCAATTCCGGCATCACGGTGTCGGAAGAGCTGTCGCGCTGGCTCATGGTCTGGCTCACCTTCCTCGGAGCCATCGTCGCGCTGCGCGAACACGCACATCTCGGCGTCGACACGCTGGTACGCACGCTGCCACCCGCCGGCAAGCGCATCTGCTTCCTGCTCAGCTACGTCCTGATGCTCTATGCCGACTGGCTGCTGCTTGCCGGGAGCTGGAAGCAGATGCTGATCACCGCCGGCGACCGCTCGCCGGCGGCTAACATCTCCGTCGGCTTTTTCTTCTACGGCGCGGGCATCGTGTTCGGCGTCTCCGCCGGGGCGGTCCTGCTCTACGATCTCTGGCGCGTCGTGAGCGGTGCGGCCACCGAGGATGAGCTCGTTGCCGTCCGCGAATCCGAAGAACTGTAGCCGCGCCCATGACGATCGCAGTCTTCACGCTATCGCTGCTCGGTGCCATGGCGCTCGGCATGCCGATCGCCTTCGCGCTGATCGTCTGCGGCGTCGCACTGATGTATCAGCTCGACATTTTCGATGCGCAGATCATCGCGCAGAACATCATCAACGGCGCCGACAGCTTTCCCCTGATGGCCGTGCCGTTCTTCATGCTGGCCGGCGAAGTGATGAATACCGGCGGCCTGTCGCGCCGCATCGTCAACGTGGCACTTGCCTTCTGCGGACATGTGAAGGGCGGTCTCGGCTACGTCGCCATCATGGCGGCATGCATCCTGTCCGCGCTGTCCGGCTCCGCCGTGGCGGATGCGGCGGCGCTATCGGCGCTTCTCATCCCGATGATGGTCAAGGCGGGTCACGACAAGGCGATGTCGGGGGGGCTGATCGCGGCCGCCGGCATTATCGGACCGGTGATCCCGCCGAGCATCGGGTTTGTGATTTTCGGCGTGGTCAGCGGCGTCTCGATCACCAAGCTTTTTCTTGCGGGCATCTTTCCGGGAATCTGGATCGCGCTAGCACTGTGCGGTGCGTGGTGGTGGCAAGTGCGCAAGGAGAACATCGCGTCGCCGCCGCGCAAGACCTGGGCCGAGTGCGCGCATGCAGTGGTCGACGGCGCCTGGGCGCTCGGCTTGCCGTTCATCATCGTGTTCGGCCTCAAGTTCGGCGTCTTCACGCCGACCGAGGCCGCGGTCGTCGCCGCCGTCTACTCGCTCTTCGTTGCGACCTGCATCTATCGCGAACTGAAGCTCTCGCAGCTCTATGCCGTGTTCGTCACCGCCGCGATGACGACGAGCGTCATCATGTTCCTCGTTGCGGCGGCCCTGGTGTCGTCCTGGCTGATCACTGTTTCGGAAATCGCCACCCAGGTCGTCGACCTGCTCAAGCCTTTCATGGGCAGCCAGACGCTGCTGCTCGCCGCCATCATGGTGATCGTCGTCATCGTCGGGACGGCGCTCGACATGACGCCCACGATCCTGATCCTGACACCGATCCTGATGCCGATCGTCAAGGCAGCCGGCATCGATCCGGTCTATTTCGGCGTTCTGTTCATCGTGAACAACTCGATCGGGCTGATCACACCGCCGGTCGGCGTCGTGCTCAACGTTGTTGCGGGCGTTGCACGCATCCCGATGGCCGATCTCATTCGCGCGTCCTGGCCATTCATGTGGGCCGAACTGGTCATCCTGTTCCTCATGGTGCTGTTTCCGCAGCTCGTCACCGTGCCCGCCAAATGGTTCGGCGGCTGAAGCGCGCGCCGGCTCGATCACTCTCCGTCAGCAGCAAGGACCGTCATGCGCATCATGATCCTCAATGGCCCCAACCTGAACCTGTTGGGCATTCGCGAGCCGCACATTTACGGGTCGACCACGCTCGACGCCATCAAGGCGAGTTGTGAGGAGTTCGCAAAGTTCGCCGGCGTCTCGCTCGCCTTCCATCAATCGAACCACGAAGGCGTGCTGGTCGATCTGATCCAGTCGGCCCGCACGGATGCGGACGCGCTGATCATCAATCCGGCCGCCTATTCGTTCACCTCGGTCGCGATGTATGATGCGATAAAGATCTTCCAGGGCCCGATCGTCGAGGTGCACATCTCGAACATCCACGCGCGCGACGAGTTGCACCGTCACTCGAAGCTGTCGTCTGCTGTGACGGCCGTGATCGCCGGCCTCGGCCCCTACGGCTACATCGTCGCGATGCAGGCGGCACTGCAAGCAGCCCGAAAGCTGCCCGAAAACCTGCCGGCCGCGCTGCGGGTCGGACCCGCTTAGCTCCGGAGGGATAGCGATGCGGGGGAAAGGCTTTCTGGCAATCTGGAGCGACCTCGCACCGGAGGATGAGACCGATTGGGCGCACTGGATGACGCGCGAACACTCTTCCGAACGCGTCGGAATCGAGGGCTTCCTGGGTTGCAGGATATTCCGTGCAGAGGGCACGACAGTTAATCGCTATTTCATTCTGTATGACCTCGCGACGCCAGACGTCGTCGGCGGGGCTCAGTACCTCGCTCGGCTGAATGCGCCGACGCCGTGGTCGCAACGCATGATGCCAAGATTGCGCAACTTCGCGCGTGGCGGCGGCCAAGTCCTCGCAAGGGCGGGTATCGGCCAGGGCGGCGTGCTTGCGGTGGTGCCATTGCAGAGCGGACCAGCTCACCCGGACGAGATAGCCACAGTGATGGCCTCGATCGACCGTATCGCGGCGGCGCACATTCTGGTCACCGACGCTGCTCAAACGTCCATTGCGACTCGCGAGAAAGGAATGCGCAGCAAAGATGCATCGTTCGCAGCGCTGCTTCTGGTCGAGGGACTCGACGAAAACGCAGTGCGGACCGCACTTTGGCGACTACGAAGCGCGGCGCCCGAGATCGACGTTGAAGCCATCGAGGCGCAGCCGATCTACCGGATGTGCTTCAGCCTTCAACGGCAATGA
>CAWCCG010000010.1:0-124836 GCA_963793985.1 uncultured Alphaproteobacteria bacterium
GCTTCCCAATTCGATGAGGGCTGGGCCATTAAGCCGGCTATTCGAGAGCGAATCCCGTCGGATTTTATCGGACGAACGCTTTCGCAAGATGAGGCCGCTGATCTGCTCAGCACACTGACAATTGGCGCTCGTTATGAGGCCCTGCTCGACGAAAGCGAAGCGGTGCCCGCTTGACGAAAAAGCCCGCACGAGGCGGGGCCAGGTAGAGTTTTGAGGAGCCCCCAGGGAAAAGAGGCATCCAAAGTCTATCGCGGGCTTCCAGCCTCGTCTACGGCCGGTGGCGCGCGCTCTCAATGCCCGTCGCCTCTACGGCGGTGGCTAATGGTGCATGTGTTCGGCGCAGAACCACAAAATTCCGCGGATGGGTGTCGATTTCCCGGCGCCGAACGTCTTCATAGAGCGACGCCTTGGCGCCGGGCCGGCGGAGGGCCCAAGCAGCCTCGGTATCGGTGCCGAGCCCGGGCACCAGGAGCACCGCGGTCCGAGGACCAGCGTTGCGACCGAGGCAGGCGCGTGGCGGTCGATGTGTAGCTGAAATTGAAACAATTCCAAATCATTGCGTTTGTTCGCGCGCCCGCGGTCGCCCTACGATCCGGGCATGGGGCGGAAACCATACGAGAACGCCTTCGAGGTCGAGGTCTTCGAGAAAACAATCGCGGTGCGCTTCTGGCCGACGAGAAGTCTTTACACCTTCGCTCGCTTCACTACTGAACGGGAAACCTCCGATTTTGGACCGGTGTCGCCAGACCCCGTCATTCAGCACGGTTCGCGCAGCGGCCGCACACGTCAATTCGATGCAGCAGAAGTGCTGGCCAGCGGCATGGCGCGGAGGTCCTTGCCGTCGAGCTGCAGCAGGTCGAAGGAATAGCATGGCCTCGCTACGATGCCGGGTGCAGAGCAGCGAAGACGGCACCATCTCCTTAAATGCTATGGCAAGCTGATGCCGTTTTAAGTTTATCTGTCTGGCGCCGACTCCTCGAAGGCAGGAGTTGATCAGCGCACTCACCTGGTGAGCCGGAGGCAGTTGCCCAGATTTCAGGAGATGGGTGAGTTGGCGTGCGCATGCTCAACCGTCATCAGTGGACCTCCGTTGCGCTCGCCTCCACCAATCAGGCATGGCGCTGCGTTGGGCGCGTCAGAACGGATTCCAAGTCGACTGTGGCGTGAATTTCAAATAGCCGAGATTGGCTCCCAGACGGAATCCGACCCCAGACCGAATGGGAACCACCACAACATCGTTTGCCGTCAAAGCGGTCATTCCGAACCCGCCGATGAAATAGGCCGATCCGCTGAGGCCTGCAAATCGTTGATAAATCGCGTCGGTAGCGGGCAGGTTGTAGACCAACATCATGGTCCGCGCGCCGTCCCCGCCGAAGTCGTAGCCGACTGTAGGGCCCTGCCAGAATACTTTGAGATCGCCGGCATTCTTGGTGAAGAGCGTGCCCTCGCCGTAGCGCAGGCCGCCGATGAAGGCACCGCCGGCCTCTTCGCCGAGCACGTAGCCGTTGGGAAGGCCCCATTGGCTGATGGCTTTCTCGATCACTCCAGCAAATCCCTGCGAAACACCGCCGAAGAAACGTTGGCCGGCGTCAACGAGTTCGCCGGGCCCGAAATTTCCTTGCTGACTGGGCGGCGGCGCTGGGGGGGCCTGCTGCGCGGTTGCCAGACACGACCAAATGGCAAAGATCGCACCGGCAATCACACGCAAAGTGATTTGCATCATGTTCCCTGAGGTCAGGGGGCGAGGCGGCCCAGGTTCTCGAATCTCGCGATGATAAAGCATCTGGGTTTGTGGGTTACTGCGATTTGTACATCGAGGCTTCTCTTAGTCGCTCCGAGCGAAGTCATTACGGGCACGACGGAACCCATAGTCGGGCATCCATCATGCCTCTCCGACAGTCAGGACCCTTGAGGATCAATGCATAGTTCGCGCACTGGCCTTCCGTGCCCTCCCAGTCTAATGATCCAATGACGTCACCCATCATCGTCGCCCGGATTGTGCACTTTCCTTGAGCGCTGTCGGCACCAGACCAGATGTAAATTTTCGCGCCGCCGACCTCGCTCTCCTCGGTAGGTGCGCCGAGCTTCGCCGCGACAGCGCTCAGGGGATGCCCGACGAATTCGTCAGTCTTTTCTTGAAACAAGCTCTTGTGAGCACAACCAAATAGCGCAAATACCGCTACCATGAGTTTTGCGATCTCCCTCATTTTATCGGTCGCATGATTCCGGCCACCCCAATGCGACTTCGGACTAGTGGGCCTTTTTGCCGAGCGCTCTGAACTGCCTAAACTCGGAGGTTGCGATCCCTTGGTCAGCAACCCTACTTAAGGAAAGCATGAATGCTTTTGTCATGACGTTCGTTAGGGCTTGACCCGATAGACCCAACTCAACCCCCACTCGTTTTTGTAGCTTCTCGAACGCTTCGTTCGCAACGGTTTCGTCCGCCCCCGCAACAGCGAGGATATCTTCCATCGCGCGGGCGACGTCATCGATCTTCATTGGATATCCTTCTGCAGACTGGCCTCCGACCGCTAAGCGCGGTGACCCGCGAAGTCACCCGTTGGTCGCGCTCCCTGTACCAGCAGAATAGGGCGCACCGAACTCGACGCTGCCATGCGGCGCCGTGGCGCGTTACAGGGCCGTCCACGCATTCGCCGGGAACCGATGGAGCGCGCGAGGGAGCGGGAGCACACCGGCCGTGCGGCGAAGGTGGCGGGGCAGAGTAGACTGTCCGTTGGCGGTCATTATTCCCGCAGTCAGCAAAAAGAAAGTCCTGTCATCCAGTACGGCTGCATGTCAGCATCACTCGTTCGATTTCGAGCACGTCCGAGTTCCTTTACTGTATTGAGAAGTGCGCCATGGACGCCGCCCAGAGAATATTCGGCCTATTTCGTGCGGCCCGTATCTGAGGAGCAAGCTGATGGGACGGTCCTGCTCGGGGCCGCTTGTCTTGCGCTTGCCGCGAGATTCGCGTTGTGTGCAATGGCGCCGCCTGAGGAGCCCATCGACCCCGAGTACTCTATCACCGTGGCTTCCACCTTCGGCTGAGGTGCGCAATGGTGCTGGAGTGTCTCGCGGCCACGGCGATATTCGCGCTGACCTGCGGAGCGGTGCTGTTGTTCATGAAGCTTTTCGGTTTTGAGCCTACACTCCCTAGACAGGCAAGGCAGCGTCAGCGCTCGCAGGATCATCCTTGATCCAAGACCGTCCGGCTCGCGGCGATTCGGGCGATGCCAGTCGCGCGGGCATTGCTCGCACGCCATCTTCGGCGGGTTTTTTCTGAAATTGGACTGATACCGGGTCTGGCCGCGCCCGCGCCATCGCGGATCCTCTCCGCCCCTGCCATGCCTCCGCAACTTGCACTGCTGCACGAAACTTGGGCGGCCGTCACCACAACATCGCCACGGAGGACGGCCCCAATGCTTGGTGCTTGGCCCAAGACTTCCCCGGGTCGGGCAGACCGCGGTTCCCAGCCGGGAAATCCGGCACAGCTTCCGGCTGGGCATCTTCACCCCCGGCCTCACCCGTCGGGGATCACAGCCGGGCTCGCTTGTCGGGGCGCTGGACGCGGTAGTGCTCGCCGAGATCGGGGCGCCATCCGCAAGTGCACACGACGAACTTTTTACTGGGCACCGTCCACCATGCGCGGAAGCCGCGGGCGCTTTCGAATGACCCGCCTACGTCGCGAATTTCGACTGTGCACGAGGATTTGTCCCGGCGGCGGGGGTTGCGCTGTCGCGAGGCGATAGCTCTCCACTGAGAGTGTGCAGGCGATTGGTGCCCAAGGTCGGCGCCCCAAATCGATCGAACTCAGGCTAGGCGCATGTTCCGAAAAGGAAAAGGGCACCCTTATGCGTTGTCTTGGGCGCTTCGCAAGGAGGGTGCAGATATGACTGCGCTTGAGGGCTTTTTGCTCGGATTGATGGTCGGCGTCGATACCGAGCGTTATCTTCTTGGCCTGTATAGCGGTACAGGCGGGGGCTCAACGGTATGGCCGCGCATCAGATGTTCGCAAGCCGATTGGTAGAGCTGTGGCTTTACGCAGTTCATAGGCTGTCGCGCCGGCGCGATACACCGCCTTCGGTCTATCTCGCCTATTCGATTTCGCCTGAGGTCCTCGCGATCGCCGTTCAGGAGTTGGATGCTCGAAACGACGAGGTTGCTCTGCAGGAGGCTACGCCGCTTTTTAACGACGAACTGAAGCGCGTCGAGGTCTGGTGCGGCTCGCGTAAGGTAGGCGACATTCCACCCAAGTCAGCACAAATTCCTGATGAGGAGCCTGTTCGCCATTCGGCCTAACGCCGCGCTGCGGAACGGCATGCGTTGAGGTGCGAGGCTGAGGCCGCAGTCGAGGCTGGGAGCCGCGATAGCTTTCGTGCGAGGCACTCGCTCTCCGCGGTATTCCATCTACAAATGGGCACTATGACCCCGCCTCGTGCGGGGCTTTTTCGTTTTTCGGCTGGGTTTCGCCACCCGGAGCCAATAAACGTCCTTCAAAATCCGGCTGACGTGGCTTTCTCCGCAATCCACCAATGCAGGAAGCCGGCCTGCGACCAAATGCGCGTGGTTCCTTCAATTGGTTTGCGGCAACCACCTTCCCGACTTTCCAAAATGGAGGAAGAACACAATGGCTCTCAAATCGATGTCAGTCGCGAAGCTTAAGGACCTTAGGGGCAAAGTCGACGCGGCAATCGCGGAAAAGGTAGAGGCACGCCGCAGAGAACTCGAAGTGCAGCTTTCCGAGCTGGCACGCCATGATCCTCGTGGAACGCGCGGAACAGCGCGCGGCCACGGCACGCGCGGATCAGTCGCGCCGAAGTACCGAAATCCGAAAGACCCGTCGCAGACGTGGGCCGGTCGTGGTCTGCAACCGCATTGGGTGCGAGACGCAATTAAATCCGGGAAGAAGCTCGACAGCTTCCTCATAGCCAAGGCCCGGTAAATGCGGTGACCGGATCGCCATGGGGCGACGCTACAATTTGCGTCGGCTGTATCAGTGGATTGACGCGAAGCCCCGCCCCGACAACGGCGGGGCTTTTTCGTCGCATCGGGCATGGAACCTGTTTGCCTTTGCCATGGGGCGATAAGGGTGTTTTTCAAATCTGTCGTCTGACATAGGAAATCGCATGCTTTGCCCCGCACGGCGCCGCAAATTCTCAGCGGCCCCCTCGGCCGACATGCATCGCAAATAAGCGAGGCGACCGCCCGACTTCGAGGGTGTCGGTGCCCTACGCTGCCAAATCGAGAGTTTTCGCCACCGGAGCTGACCATTCTTGCCGCGTGTTCAAGCTGCAAACAGTTTTCAACGGCTTCCCGCAACGTCATCACGGCAAAGTCTGGCTTGGCGCCCTCCAACAACCCCGACCTGTCCACCTCAGCCTGCCAGCAGCATAAAACGATCTTCGCATTTGGTGCTCTGCGACGCCATCGCCGGACGAGGTACCGCATATGAGCGAGACGGGTGGTGTCCAGGTAAGAAAGATAAATCACCTGCACGCCATCTTCCGACGCGGTGCCAATCGAATTGGTGCTCTCAACGCGCGCCGAAATTCCATGCTTTTGCAGGAGTTGAGCAAGCATGATCGCTGCCCCCTCATCAAGCGGACCGCGCGCGCCGACGCAAACTGCGGGAGTTTGTGTCTTCCAAAGCGTTGCTAACGCCGTTTTGTCAACATTGGGAAGATCAGCAGGAGCTTCTCCCACGCTTTCCAGCGCTGCGTTAGCCTCGGCATCGGTGGTGGATCCGGCGGGCATACGGTCCCCCTTATCGGACAAATCATCGATCACTTCAGAAATTACCCCCTTAATTCGTTCGCTTTGTTCGAGATCGAGAACACCCCGTTCTACGTCGCCTTGGGCGAGCCTTAGTGCGGGCAACGCTACCTCATCATAGGTATGTTGATAGGGGTTGTTGCGTCAGGAACTCCTCGGCCTTGTCAACCGCCTCCGCGGGATCGCCCGCCAACATCCGCTGATAGAATATTTCTGCAGGCGACAACGCCGGCCGATCGCCTAGCATGATGTCGAGAAACTTGAAGCGATCGACGTGACGGCCCAGAACAACCAGGCAAACCGTCAGGGGAACAGCCAAAACGAGCCCTACTGGTCCCCAGAGCGCAGACCAAAGCGTCGCAGAAGCGATCACTGCAACCGGAGATAGCCCGGTGCTATGACCATATGCGAGCGGTTCGATCACATATGCCGTGAACGGTTCAGCGACAAGGAAAAGTGATGCCGTCCAGAGAAGCATTGACCATCCTGGGTCAACGGCCGCCGCGAGAACAAGCGGTAACGCGGCCGAAATGAAGGCTCCGATGTAGGGGACAAATCGAAGAACAGCGGCAAGAATGCCCCATAGAACAGGGCTCGGGATGCCGATAAGCCAGAGCCCACATCCAATGACAAACCCGAATCCCGTATTGAGTACGAGCTGGGTCAAGAGAAGCTTTCCCAGTCGCTCGCCGGCGTCGTCCAGAGCGGCGGTCGTCTTATGAAGATCCTGCGACCCAGCAAGCTTGATGAAGCGATTTCGGAGGTCCTCCCGTTGGAATAGGATGAAGACAACGAAAATCGCGATGATTGCGGTCGTCGTGAGTGGGCCGAGCAGTGGAGATATCAGGGCCGAGATGCTCTCCAGGGGAGTAGGCGGAGGCTGCCGGACTTCAACCGGGATTGGCTTGATTTCTTGTCCCAACGGGGTGATCGGAGTCGGAACAGAGCTCGGCGAACTCTTTTGGCTTGTTGAGCTCCTGTCCGAGATCGCGAAGCACGTCTGCCGCTCGCTCCAGCGGTCCGCTTGTTGCGGTCGTATTCCTTACCTTTTCGATCTTGCCCCGGATCGTCGCTTGGTAGACCGGGATTTCTCCCGCGAGGTTAGCCACCTCCTTCGCTATGATCGCACCGAGTGCGATAAGTCCTGTGAACGCAATCGTCACCACGCCAACGATCGCTAGCTTTTTAGGAACGCGCCAACGCTGAAGGGCGCGCACCAGGGGTGCCAAAACAAAACTTAGAAGGATCGCCAGCGCTATAGGGACGAGCAGATCCCGCCCAATGTAGAGGCCAGCAAGCACAATGGTCGCCACAATCATTTTGCCGGCCACCGAACTCGTTGAGATTATGCGGCTCCATGATCAATCACATACATCGCGTAAAAAAAGAGCGGTTCAGCACCGCTCTCCGGGGCTCTGGCATTTCCGGTTATTACCACCGCTGGGCATTATACCAGTCGTCGATATCCGTTTTTGTGGTCTTTTGCGTACCAGTGACGCCCCTGGATCTTTCCCTCAAGCTGATCACGACCTCCGTCAATGACATTGAGATCATCGTCCGTCAGCTTGCCCCATTGCTCCTTGACCTTGCCTTTAATCAGCAACCAGTTTCCTTCCACTCGATTCCAGTCCAGCGCTAAATCCCCGTGGACTCGAAGCAGAACAAGTTCGTCCAAGAGTCGGGCCGGCAAGACACGTCTAGGTAGGCAAAAGCCTTCGCGAGGCGAATGACCCGGTCATGGCGTCTGCTTGCCTCACAACTCGAAGCCTTTAATTAGGTTCCCGACATTGCCAGTGTCACGTGCCACGTCCAAGCCACGCTCGCTACAACAAACCGCGCATCGGACGCATCCTGATGGCGCGCGGACGCCACTCCCGCGATGCCGTATTTCGGCGCACCTCGCAGCTGCTCCTCCGAAATATTGACCTCGTACGCAAAAGAAGCGTTCAAGGACATGGAAGGGACGAGCAGGATTGGCGGAGTAGTCGCAATATCCGCAGATGCGAAAACTTGTCGCAAACCCTAGCGTGCATGCAGGCTGCCCTCTCAAGCCTATCGAGGTCCGAAAAGTTGCGCGGTTCGGCGCCCTGGGCGCACTTAAGTTCCCCTGAATCCGTTCCGTGGATCGACCGAAGCTGACATCTGGCTGACATTCCGCCGCAACGGTTTTACCTTGTCAGAAATGTTGGAATGGCGCAGGTGTCCGTCCCACGCCATCCGGGAAATGTCGGCCAAAACGGCTCGCACTCGATTTTCGATCTGCTGCAGTGGGCATGTGCCAACCGACCTGATCGACTGGAGTAATTGCGGTGCCGAGAAACCTGGGAATACGTTCGCAGCTGCTCGGGCTTGTGGCAGCGGCTGCTGTTCCGTTTCTGGTCCTGATCGGCGTTGCGTTGTGGATCCAATATCGCACGGCGCAGTCCGAGGCGCTCGACCGCGCCTACAACGAGGCGCGGGTCATTGCCGCTCAGATCGACGACCACCTCGGCAATGTCGAGAACCTTACCCTGGGGCTGAGCCGCGCCATCGGCATGAAGCCTGCCGATACGGTGGCGAACGACGCGCTGCTGTCCGGACTGAAGGCGCAGCTGCCGGGCTTCATATCCGACATCGCCGTCGTCGGCCCCGATGGCGAGAACATCGGATCGGCCTCGGGCTCTCGCTACAATATCGCCGACCGCGACTATTTCCGGCAGGCCCTCGGCGGCCAGCCGATCGCGGTCGGCGATCCCGTGCGCAATCGGCGCAATGACGAATGGGTGCTTCCGATCGCGCGTCCGGTCACGAACCCCGCCGGAGAAATTCAAGGGGTTCTCCTCACCGGCACGCTGATCTCCAAGTTCCAGGACGCCATCCGGTTCGACCATCTTCCCGCGGGCAGCGTCGTCAGAATCCTCAACGACAAAGGCATCGTCGTCGCGTCCTTTCCGGAGCCCCCCGGCGTGGTCGGACGCGACCTGTCGAAGCTCGACGCCGTCGCCCGGCATCTGCAGGCCAAGGAGGGCGGCGAAGTTTTAACCTGGAGCGACAACGTGCCCCGCTTCACCGGCTATTCGACGGCCCATCGCGCGCCGTGGCTGGTGAGCGTCGGCTTTCCGTTGGAGGTCGCGTCCGCCGGCATCACCACCCGGTTCGTGCGCAGCCTGCTGTACAGCCTTGCGGCGATCGCCGTCGCCTCGACCATCGCCTGGATGCTGTCGGGCCGCATCATTCGTCCGCTGCGGCAACTCGAGCGGGACTCCGCGATCCTCGCGTCGGGGGAACTTGGCCACCGCACATCGATCGAAGGGGAAGGCGAGTTCGGTCGGCTCGGTAAGTCGTTCAACCGGATGGCGTTGTCGATGGAGCGCCGCCGCAACGCCCGGATCGAGCGGATCGACGATTTGCAGCGCGCCAAGAACACGCTCGACGCCGTCATCGACGCATCCCCGGTCGCGATCGTCTGTTCCGATCTCGATCGCCGTTTGTTCGTGTGGAATCGCGCCGCCGAGGACATGTACGGATACACCGAGGCAGAGGTGCTCGGCCGGCACGTCAAGGTGGTCCCCCCCGAGCTGACCGAGGAATTGCTCGAGCTCTGGCGGCGCGCCTGCGCGGGCGACATCGTCCCGGCGATCGAGACCACCCGCTGCCGAAAGGACGGGACGCTGGTCGAAGTCCGCCTCGCCGCCGCACCGGTGTTTGCCGAGGACGGCCGGGTTCGAGGCGTCGCGTTCGTGCACGAGGACATCACCGCGCGCAAGCGGGCCGAGGAGCAGCTGCGCCACTTCGCGCACTACGACCAGCTCACCGGGCTTGCCAACCGCCACGCCATGAAGGAGCGGCTCGATAGCCTGCTCACCGGCGGCGCGCGCCAGATCAGCATTGCGCTGCTCGACCTCGACGGCTTCAAAGAGGTCAACGACACGCTCGGCCACTCGACTGGCGATCGCCTGCTGATGCAGGTCGCCGGCCGCCTGAGATCGGCGGTGGCGAGCCGAGCGCCGGAGGCGCTGGTCTGCCGCCCGGGCGGCGACGAATTCGTCGCCATCGTGCCGGATTGCGGCTCGCCGCTAACGATGTCCGAGATCGTCTCCGAGGTGCTGGCGAGCTTGTCGCAACCCTTCGTGGTTGGTGACCACGTCCTTCATCTCGGCGCGAGTGCAGGTATCGCGATTGCGCCGATGCATGGCTCCGATTTCGACGAGCTGCTGTCGAACGCCGATCTTGCGCTCTACCGCGCCAAGAAGGGCGGTGGCCGGGTCTACCAGTACTTCACGCCGTCCCTGCGGACGAGCGCGCAGTCGCGGCGCGCGCTCGCCAGGGAACTGCACCACGCCTTCGCCAACGAGGAGTTCGAGCTCTACTATCAGCCGCAGATCAGAATGACCGACGGCGCCGTCATCGGGGTCGAGGCCCTGCTGCGCTGGCATCATCCCGAGCGTGGGCTGCTCGAGCCCCAAGCGTTCCACGAAGTGCTCTCGGACACCGCCCTTGCGGTCGACGTCGGCCGGTGGGTACTCGCGACCGCGTGCGCCCAGGCGGCGCAGTGGCGGCGCGATGGATTCCGCCTCTCGCGCATCGCCGTCAACCTGTTTCCGAGGCAGATTCGCGATCCGTCGTTGATCGAAGACGTGGAAAGCTCGCTTTGCCGCAACGGACTGGCGCCCGAGCTCCTGGAGCTCGAAATCACTGAAGACATTGCCCTCAATTGCGAAGAGGCGGCCAAGCCGCTAGCGCGGCTGCGGGAGCAGGGAGTGAAACTCGCCTTCGACGATTTCGGCACCGGCTTCGCCTCGCTGCGCTACCTGACGCTGTTCCCGGTGTCGCGGATCAAGATTGATCGCACCTTCGTCAAGGGCGTTGTGGACGATCCGAAATCCGCAACCATCGTCCGCTCGCTGCTCAGCATGGCCCGAAGCCTCGGCCTCGAGGTCATCGCCGAAGGCGTGGAGACAAGCGCTCAGGCGGCGTCGCTGAGGAACGAACATTGCGACGCAGCGCAGGGCTACCTGTATAGCAGGCCGCTTTCGGCTGCCGATTTTGCGCGCTACCTCAGAAGTCACGCAGCTCGCCGTGGCAGCGGGCTTCGGCGATACCGCCGAGGCCGCCGGCCATGGCGGGGTGCGCCAAGCGCAGCTTCTCAGGCTAGGTCTTAGACCCACAAACAGGATGTGAAAAGGCTTGGAGCTCGCGAACGTCGGAACAAGCCAATCACAGTCATGCAGCGCAATACGCTCGGATCGACCGCCTCGCCGCCGAAGAGGTTGGCCAGACGATCGATGCTGCGCCGCGGCCACGTCACGCTGGGCCTGTTCGCCGAGCCCTGATCGGCCCGCTGCGCTTGCACAGGCGGGCGCCACCCTCCTATTTCGTGACTTGGCCCCGTATCTCGCCGCCCTTGTTCTTCTCCGTGTGGACGTTGAAGTACAGCTTTCCAGCCAGTAGCTCGTCAGCCTGGGCATCCGTAAGGGTGGCTGTTCCCTTTATGGGGCTCGCGGCGCTTCCTTGGACAGGGACTACGATAGGGGCATTCTTGCCGGGGTCCGCGGGACCGTGGAAGTGGGCCATCGTAGCGTTTCCGGTCAAACCGGAATAGTCGGCCGTATAGGAAAGTAGTTTGGACGACGAGTTATATGTCGCCTCTAATGTGCCCTTGCCCGTACTGTCATTCGGCGGCACTTCATCCGATGCCTTCAGGTCCGCTTTTAGTTTGATGACTTCGGCAGAACCGATCGAGGTTGCTGACAGCAACGCAATGAACGAAAGCCCGGCGCATCTGATCAAAAATCGCGAGTTCATTGGCTTCTCCCTATTGTACCTGCGGCCGAAAAGAGGCACCCGGTCGCGTTTTTCAATCCCGGAAGCGGATGACATGTTCCGAGTTCATCGCAAGTAACCACTTACGTCACCGCCTCGGCGCCGCTGTCAGAATCCAACAAGGCCGATTTGGCTAGGGAGACGATGGTGGGACGACACCGCATGGCTCCGGATCGCTGTGTGAAGCGAGCTTGGGCAGATCTCACGTTCACGGAAAGACAACGTCTCGTTATCGCGTTTGTTCAACGCAGCCTCCGCACCGCCGACGGGTCGACATAGCGCCAATTCGCTTTACAGACGGGCGTCGTCGCGATTGCGCGTTGACGACGCAGCCAATGCCGAGATTCTTGTGCGCCTCTACGTCGCCTGAGACGAGGTAGAATCGCACCTTATGCGATCACCGAGTTGTGACGCATTTGCCATGGGGGCCCTTTGAACCGACGTCCGCTCTATTGGAACGAAATCATCGAAACGTCATTGCACGTTTTCAACACCGGTTGCGGCGGAGACCAAGTCCGCCCGGATAAGGAAAGAGGCCATGGGGCGAACGACAGAGCAGGAAAACCCGGCGGATTATGCCGATCTTGCCAAGCTTGCCCTCTGGGAAGCGGACAGAACGCTTGACCGTGAGGCGGCCCAGACAATGCGCGCCCTCGGTGACCGCTTCAAGCGAAGGTCTGAGAGCACACGTACACCGTGTCGCTGATGGTAACGCTGCCGATTGCGAAGTCGAGTGACGAGGAACGGCGTGCCGCCTCCCAATCAGACGGACTTTTTTATCTCCGCCAGCGTAGGCCAAGCCGGCTGTGTTGCGTCGCCCCCGCCGGTTGCGGCGAGATCGTCGATCCGTGCCGCGTGTCCCACGTAGATTGTCACCGCATATCTGCGGGCTGGAGAACGCTCGTGTTGGCCGCGATCTTTGTCATTCTGTGATGCGGTTGAGCGGTACGGCCGTCTGGACCGGAGCGCCCGGGTCCGCCGGGAACATGGGGCCTCCAGCTGCCGGCATTCGATCGCGGGTCGCGAGGGCGTAGCCGACGAGAAGGACGCCGACCGCCAGCAGGATGGCGAACGAGCCGTTGCGCCAGTCGGCGAGGAGCATCCAATAATCGATAATGCCGGGCGAAAATCCGAAGTTGGTCGTCATAAGAGAAATATCCTTGCGGCATCCCACTGAGCTCAAATAAGTGAACCGCCACCCGCCTTGACTGTTCCGCGGCACCTTGAAGTTTGCCGATTGGACTTAGACGAAAGACGGGCCAGCGCACCCTTAGCGCGCGCGTCCAGGAGACCATTGATACGAAGTGGAATTCTCTGGGGTCGCATCGGCGCTAACAGGCTCAATTGTCGCTCGAAGAGGATCATGCTCGAGGATCGCCTCTTGAAAAGCTGGCATCGCGGCCTCCTTTGAAGGAAAAATACCAAGCTCAGTTTCTACGTCTGGGCTGTCGCGGTGGATTAGGACTAGCTTCACCTTATCGACGATCGTCATGGGCCGCCTCGTGGTGGAGCTGGCATCGATCCCGATGCGCGACTGGCCAACGGCTCGCGAGAGCGCGGCGCGGGTTCATTGCCTTGGAAAGCCACTAAGGTCTGCTCGATTAGACCATCCCCTCTACTGCCGGCCTTGGCCAGCTCAACGATCTTCGTGACCACCAAAGCTGTAGCCTTGTCGGATTGCGGGGTAAGCCGAAGCCTTGCACAGACCACCTCGAAGGCCTTGTGCATGTCGTCGATGAGATGACTCGGAAAAGGCTCGAAGTCGGGGAGATGGCGCATCGGGCTCTCCTCCTTTGCAGGCGGGAGCGCGATTTGTCTCTCAGCCGGCGACGCCCAAGAACTCACCGGCCGCCGATGGAAGCAGTGTGAGCGCGCTATTGTGGGATGTCGAGTGAACCTTTTCTTACAGATCGACGCAGAGGCGCGCACAACTCGGGCGTCGAACAACCTCACATAGCGACGCCTGGCGATTAGCTGGCGGGATGGCGTACAGGCCAAGCAGCTTCGGCATCGTGCCGAGCGGAGCACGAAGAGCACCGAAGGCCGGACACGAGGGTGCCGACCGCAGCAAGCGGGTGACGTCGAACTCGGGTGGCGATGTTGGGGCTGTACATGACCGCGCCCCATTTCACACCGTCTTCAAAGCATTACGTCGTCCCACGTGATGCCTTCTTTACGCAGGATGTCCGTGGCCATCTTGGCAGCTGCGGCTCGTTCTCCGGCAAAGGCGCTTCCAAGCATTCCGCAGACCTTGGCGAGCCTCTGCTTGGTCGACTTGGATAATCTGGCTTGTGGCCGGTTGTTAAGCAACGTTTGAAGCACAGCGTTACGGGCTTCCAAGGAAGCGATCCTGCCCGCTTGCGCAGTCAGGTTTCGTTCAAGAGTCTCAAGCGCTCCGTCTTCCCTGCTCCGCGCTTGGCGGTAGCGGCGTTGGCGCTCAGCGGAAGACATCGCCGTGTCACCGATAGGCTTCCGTCCCACAGCACCCTCATATCGTAACGTCACTATATGGAACAATACCGTAAGCGTCGCAAAGTTGTGGCAATTCAAGCTTCCCGCAAGTGGAATGCAGAGATGTGATACGGTGTCAGCGCTTGCCGGTGGCAGCCTCATATCGCCAACCGAGCGCCCGTAAGGTGCCTCTATCGGCCATGTGTAGGGCAAGCGTCCCTGTCGACATGCGAAAGGGCCGCCCATGACCTCGTTATCACAAGCCTCAATCGACACGCCGAGGTGCCCCAACTGCAATAGGCTCATGCGGCTCCAGCGGATTGTGCCGAGTAGCCTTCCGAGAGAAGCAGGAGCAGAAACCCAAACCTTTGCATGTAGGGAATGCGAGACCACGGTTACGCGCACGGTCCGCTCGGGATAAGGCTGGTCGGAACGCCCCGGGCTCCTGTCAGTGCGGTCTTGGGCTGGCGCTGGACCCAGCCGATAGTGCCGCCATGACGGATCAACGCCGCTTCCCGCCCCCCTGGCGCGCCGAACCCATTCCCGGTGGGTACGCCGTCCGCGACGCCAACGGCCAGGCGTTGGCTTATTTGTACTCGCGGGACAACCCAACCGAAGCTCTGCACGCGAAGATGCTGATGAATTTCGTCGAATAGCCGTCAATATCGCACGTCTGCCGGATCTGCTTGGGAAGGGCGAGCATCACGACTGATAGTCGGGGTCTTGAGTGATTCTGATGACAAAATCGGCGACTAACGACCTCAGCTCCACTATCGAAGGAACCTCCATGAGCAGTGCAATGTATCCCTGCATCTGGAAGTGATTGATCTCGAATCTGATGCGCAGGAACAGCACGAAGGTTGCCGCGGATTCTTTTACCTCAAAGATGCGTTTCCCGTCCCCGCGAAGGACTATCGGCAAGGACATCGGCAGACTCCGCTTAAGCAGGTTGGCAATCGTCGCCACCCAGCTATTCAGGATGACGTTGCCAATCTCTGCCAACGCTTCGTCCTGAAACTCCACGATATCCTTCACCGATAGTGACCGCCCGACGACGGCCCGCATCAGTTCCAGGCTACTGGTTTCCGGAAAGATCAGGAGCGCGCGCCCCGAGAACGCGCCGGCGAAATCCTGACGGACCGCGACCAGGATTCGGTTGTCAGGTGCCCCGACGATCTGAGCGGCAGTCTCCTTCGACAAGATTTCTACCGCCGGCACCGAGAGCAGGACCTGATGTCCAACCATCTTGCGGATGCTAATTGCGGCCCGCCCCATCGCCATATTGGCAATTTCGCCCAGAGCGTCGCGCTCCAGCTCTGTGAGCGCTGCAACATGTTGAATCGTCATAACAAGGGCGATGCCGGAGGGTCCTTCCGCCTTTTACGCAGGGGCCGATGCGCTGGTCAACGGTTTTAAGCCCCTGCGGGAAGCTGGATTGGAGGTGCAACTAAGGATCGCGATGCGCAGTTGGCGGGCGCGCTCACCCCTCTGCCAGCATCCGCGGCGCCCCCCCATTGTCAAAGGACGGGGGCTTTCGTTTTCGTGATGATGCGGCCATGGCAGAATCACCGCGCCGCTTTCCGCCGCCCTGGCGCCGAACCCATTCCTGGCAGCTACGTCATGCGAGACGACAACGGGCAGGCTCTTACCTATTGGGCCTCGAAATTGATCAAGACGCGACGGGGAATTGCGCGTATACGGCGTCCCCACCTTCGACCACGCGGTGTCAGAAGGACTTCACCAATCGGGCTAGGCCGAGAAGGACATTTCATGCTCCCACGTTCGTTGATGCCAGCCACGCTTGCGCTCATGACTGCAGTCGCCTCGCAAGCGGTCGGTCAGGTTCCGTCGGGGACAAAGGTCGGCACGCTCAATTGTGAGCTGGCGCCCAGTGTGGGCTTCCTGGTCGGATCGCATCAGCCGATGAGGTGCCGGTACACTCCCGAGGGACCGTTTCCGCCCGAGTTTTATGAAGGTGTGATCAACACAATCGGTCTCGACATTGGTTTCACCACGGGTGGCGTGATGACGTGGGCGGTTGTCGCGCCAACTGTCGGTCCGCCTCGCGGCGGCCTGGCCGGCCTCTATGTGGGAGCGAGTGGCGATGTCACGGTCGGCGCAGGTGTCGGCGCCAACGTTTTGTTTGGTGGCTCAGGACGCTCGATTGCTCTGCAGCCGTTGTCGGTACAGGGTCAAACAGGCCTTGACCTCACGCTTGGAGTCAGCGGGCTTGAGCTGCGGCCAGTGCGATGAGGCTGCAACCGACCGTAGCCGCCAATCTCCGCTGGCTTCAAATTTCCGGAGCGATTCCCGGCGGCGAGGGCGATGGAATGTAATCCGGCTCCGATCCAGGCTTGCCGGGGTCGGCAAAACCCGGATCATTGACCGGGTAAGGTGTTCGCGGGCCTGATGGACCGCGTGTAGGCGTTTTGTCTGGTCGCTCGGGGAGTGGTCGCGGTGGTGTGCTCATACGAATGAAACTCGCGACAACGATCCTCAGTTCCCCTCGCCGGTGGATCGTCAATCACAACACTCCCGGCCTCCGCGGCGTTCAAGGCGCTCTCTCTGCCTGGTCGAAGGCGGCGATCTTCCATTCACCGGCCGGTGTGCGGGCATAGCAGAGGTGATCGGTCTTGAGCGGGCGCACGGCGGTGACCGGCACCCAGCCAGTCCGGCCCGAGGGCAGCAGCACCTCGTAATGGGTCGGCGGCGGCGGCGGCGCGCCTTCCCTCTCGGGCGGATAAAAGCCAATGAGTGGCATTGCAATTGTCCCGACCTTGGCGACCGGGGTGCCGGTGTCGCCGGGCGCAATGGCGACGGGCGTCTCGGCGGCGAGGGTGAAATACCATTCGACCGGCTCGTCAATCGCGTTGATCTTGCGGCGGGCCTCTTCGAAGGCGTTGTCGTCCGCAATCTCTGCCGTCATCGGGCCGCAGACCAGGGTGCCGGCGTCGTTCGCGATGTAGAAGCTCGGCTCTTCGGCGAAGGCGGTGAGGACGTCCCAGTAGGGACCGTCGTCGACGCCACCGTCGACGCCCTCGCCGAGCGCGCGGAACCCGAACGCCACCTTGAAATTGTGAATGGCGTCGCGGCCGAGATCGAGTTCGTCGGCCGGGTGATCGCTTACGGTCCACAGGAAGGTCGGCGCGACCAGCGCGGTAAGCGTCCGAACGTCCTTGCGCTGGACTGCGTCGAGGAATGCCCCATTCATTTTGACAAAGGCGGCGTCCGGCTTGTAAGGATTTTCGAGGACGACCTTCACCTCGGGGTACGCGACCTGCTGCGGTTGGGCGCTCCCGGGCGCCGGTGCGAGAAGGATTGCCGGGGCGAGAACAATGCCCAGCAGATAGCGGGTTGTCACGTTCATGATACCGGATGTTCTCTATAGCAGATCATTCGCCGGAGGAAGGCCGTGAGCGCGAGCGGATGTCTAAGGCAGCCTGAAGCCAGCTTCCTAGGGATGGTAGTTCCTCAGCGCGCCGTCCAGCTCGGTCGGCCGGAAGGGTTTCGCGACGAAAGCGATCGGGGCACAGTCTTGCAGCGCTTCGCGAGCGGTTACGTCAATATTCGCACTGACAACGATCGAACGGATGCCGAAGCTTTTGTAAATCTGGCATGCAGCCTCGGCGCCACTTCCCCCGCGCGCGAGACGGAGGTCCATGAGAACGACGTCCGGTCGGTGCACTTCTGCGCTGGCGATGGCTCCATCCTCCGTGGACGCCATCGCACAGACCTGATGGCCAAGGTCCGTTACGAACTGCTCAAGGCGCATCGCGATGATCATCTCATCTTCCACGATCAGAAGCTTCATTTCTCACCACTGGTCCAGCACGGATGACAGAACGAGCCTCGAACGAGATCATGGTGCAAGGAGGGCGCAACTCGCGGCGAAGCCAATTGCTTGGTCAAAACACGAAGTGTGCAGTAGGCGACAATCCAGGCCTGGGCGTCATTTGATGAGCCGACACTAGATGCCATTCGATCACGACAGGCATCGACCAAGAATGTGCGCTTTTGAGGGTTCGACGTAGGGGCTAAAGGCTCCCTCGCAGCCCTCTGGCAGTGGCTTGTGCGCATCGCCGGGCACTTTCGGAGATGTCAGGCGTCTGCCACCCTGTTTGCCCACGATCGTGGTGCGGGCCGAATGGTCAACGGCAAACACGATGTTCCCACGTTGGTCACGGATTACAACATCGGATGGCCCCGAAAGCTCGATTGCGACCGCATTCGCCGAGCTCTGTGCCCCTCTCGGCCGCATCAAGGCGATCGGACTTTGCCGTGCGGTCGACATGGGCAACGGATGCGGGCGTAGCGCTTCTGGATGGATTGCTAAGGGCTGAAGTTCCCTGCGCAATGAGCATAACCGACTGCGGCGCAGAGAGCCGTGACAATGCTAAAACAAGAAATGCGTTGGACAAACATGGCACCCCTCCAGTCCCAGCCTGGCCTACCAATGCTCTTGTCGGCGGCTGGTTCCGTGACGGCTGCGCCTCCCGGTTCGCGTTCTTGGAGGCCGTGCTTTTCTGCTAGCGTTATCGCTTTTTCGCCGCACTCGGATTGGTCCGCGTGTGACCTGCGGCAACGGGTCTCGGCTGCGGCAAGGGAATATCGGCTGACGCTGATCGTTCATAAATCGGGACCGGACATAAGATCGCGAATGTCCCACTGGCAGATGCGATAACCGCTGCGGCGCTCAGCAAGGTCGATGTGGATGTGGTCCTCGTGATAGCCGTCAGAGCCTGGACCAAGCACAGTCGTGAAGCGCGTACAAACTGACTTTCTCATCGCAATCCGAAAGCCCTTGTTGGCCGCGGCGTCGGCTGGCCTCATTAGCTGACCATTTTTGAACTTGATTGCGCTGATATCGAGGGCGTTTGCCCGCCCGTGCTCGCTCAATTTGGCGCCGGCAACGCGATTTTGGCCGCGGCACTCAAACGAATCAAGATTCTCGATTCTGGCAAGAATGGATCCGAGCTCTATGACCTGACTGGCAAGATCATCGCGAACCCAATCGACAATAGCTTCAGCCATCTCGCAACGGAGCGTCGCGGGCGGCGCGATTTCGACGGAAAGGCGGTCCGCGGTAAGGACTCGCTTCAGCAACACGATATCAGGTCCGCCGCACTCGCCCGCACCGGCAACTGTGCCCAAGGCCTCGAACACCGCGCGATCGGGAGTTAGACGAAGCCGACAGGCGGTCGGTGCTCCCGCAGGGGCACCGCGGGGCTCGACGGTGGCCTCGGATGAGGGGCGCGCGGGGGATGGACGCGGCAACGGAACGGTCCTTCCGGCCGTGCACTCGACCGACATTACGACAATTGCCGCCAACCTGAGTCCGAATTTCAAAACGCCTACCCTCGGTGCCTTTTGATTGTTTCAAGCACCGACTGTGTCTGTGGGCGCCGACGTGATCCGAGAGGCATTTTCCGGCGATCACATTGCAGGACTTGCGACTTCCATGGTTCGCCGGCTCAAGGCAATGTTGAACATATAACCACCAAAGAGGTCTACTGCAGCGATCGCCGCCAAGAGGAACGCTGCCTCCCAACGTGTCGGCGTTCCTAGCAGCTCGGGCTTGCCGAATATCACCACTAGTGAGACGCCAAAGGGAACGACCGATGCCATCCCGTCGACGACACCAATGAAACGGTCCCGCCCTCCAACGGCAAGGGGAATGGTGAGAAGCTGGAAGGAAAGATAGACAAGAGCGATCCACGCCAAAGTGAAGCCGAGGCGATTGGGGCCAAACGGTCCGGTCGTTTCCTCCACACCCGATGTCTGAAAGAAGAAGAAAAACTCGAACAATGCGAGTGCCAGCGCCATCAAAATACTTAGCAGCGGATAAAGTTTGGACAACTGCCCCTCCTGGTCAACTGACTGACTACGGCACCCCGGCCCACCGCCCGGGGACCTTGGACAGCTTCTGTACTTGCCGTCTGGCAGGACCATAAACGATTTGCTGTCGGCAGGGTTCCAACCGCTGCTTGGGCAACGCGGGTTCAGGCTCACCCCAGTAGCGTAAGATCCATTGATTCACCGACCCCCGTCGCGCCACCTCTGCAGCCGCGAACCGATTCTAGGATGAGCTTGTCGTGTCGGTGGTGAGTTGCATCCTTGAGGTCGCCGGGCTCGCGGTGTCCCACGCGGGCGGGCTCGCCTAGACTATCCGACCTAGGGAAGCCGGCTTCATGGAACCGGTCATCATGATGCGCCGTTTAGCTTTTGCCGGCACACGTCGAATTTCAAAAAAAGGTGCTGGTCGGCAGGATGGCCTTTCCAGGAGAAGACATGTCGCCAACGAACGCTCCCGCATCATCGCGACGTGCTGAAGCCGCGCAGCAGCAGGGCCGAGAGATTCAGCGCGAGATCGACGCGCTCGAAGCTGCGGTTTCCAACGACAGTAAGAAAGAGCCGAAGGCCATGCAGGCCGGGGCGCGGGAATATCCGACCGAGTTCGAGCCGCAGCATCACGCTAAGCCAGGCCTTGAGGGCGAGGTCCGGCCCGCGCCCATGTATGAGGCTCCCGGTTACAAGGGCTCCGAGAAGCTGAAGGGCAAGGTGGCCCTCGTCACCGGCGGCGACAGCGGCATCGGGCGGGCAGTGTCCGTTTTGTACGCCCGCGAAGGCGCCGACGTCGCGATCGTCTATCTCAATGAACAAGACGATGCGGAGCAGACCAAGAAGGCCGTCGAGGCTGAAGGACAAAAGTGTATCCTGATACCGGGCGACGTTTCCGATAGCAAATTCTGCAGGCAGGCCGTCGAACAGACGGTTCGTGAGCTCGGTCACCTCGACATCCTGGTCAACAACGCGGCCTACCAGGAGCACGTGCCGGACATCGATCATCTAACCGATGAGCACTTCGACCGGACCCTCAAGACCAACCTCTACGGCTACTTCTTCATGGCCCGCGAGGCTGCCAAACACATCCCCTATGGCGGCGCGATCGTGAACACCGGCTCCGTCACCGGCATCGAAGGCAGCAAGAACCTTCTCGACTACTCGATGACGAAGGGCGGCATCCACGCCTTCACCCGCTCGCTTGCCGGCAGCCTCATGGAGCGCGGCATTCGCGTGAATGCGATTGCGCCGGGCCCGGTCTGGACGCCGCTCAACCCGTCCGACCAGAAAGGTGAGAAGGTCGCGAAGTTCGGGCATCAATCGAAGATGAAGCGCGCCGCGCAACCTGAAGAGCTCGCACCCGCCTACGTCTTCATGGCCGCACCCTGCTGTTCCAGCTACATCACCGGCGAAATTCTGCCGGTAATCGGCGGCTATTAGCGAGGAGCCCTACCGATGGCACGCAAATATTCCAAGACCGCCTCAAAAAGCGTCAAGTCTGCGATGGAGCGGCGCAAGAAAGGCACGCTCAAGAGTGGCAAGGGCGGCAAAGGCGGCACGGTCAAGAGCCGCAAGCAGGCGATCGCAATCGGGCTCTCGGAAGCCCGCAAGAAAGGCAAGAAAGTCCCCCCAAAAGAGAAGTAGTCTCGCGCGCATGCCTTCCCGAAAGCTTGCCAAATACCGAGCCAAGCGCAACTTCTCCAAAACCGCCGAGCCTTCCGGCGGCGAACCGCAGGCAACCGCAGGCCATGCCTACCTGATCCAGAAGCACGCCGCCCGCCGGCTGCACTATGATTTCCGGTTGGAGCTGGATGGCACGCTCAAGAGTTGGGCGGTTACCAAGGGCCCGAGCCTCAATCCGACGGACAAGCGCCTTGCGGTCCATGTCGAAGATCATCCCCTCGCCTACGGCGACTTCGAGGGCACGATCCCGAAAGGCGAATACGGTGGCGGCACGGTGATGCTGTGGGATCAGGGAAGCTGGTCACCAATTGGCGACGCCGAGAAAGGGTACAAAAAGGGCAAGCTCGACTTCGAGCTGCACGGCAAGCGTCTCAAGGGCCGCTGGCACCTCGTGCGCATGCATGGCAATCGCCGCGGCGACGAAAAACGCGAGAACTGGCTCTTGATCAAGGGAAAAGATCAGTATGCCAATGAGGCGGATGGCGACGCGGCCTTGGAGGAATACCAGTCGAGCATAGGGAACCTGCGGACGCGGCATCTACGACAACATGAAGACGGCGGTGGAGACCATCTTCGTCGGCAAGGATCGTCTCTACAATCGTCGCTTCCTGCAGATGTGCAGTCATTACCTGGTCGATCCGGTCGCCTGCACACCGGCATCGGGCTGGGAGAAGGGTCAGGTCGAGAACCAGGTTGGATTCGTCCGCGAGCGGTTCTTCACGCCGCGGCTGCGCTTCAAGACCTTGACGAACTGAACGCTTGGCTGCTCGACCAATGCATCGCCTACGCCAAGGCGCATCACCATCCGGAGCTGACCGAGCAGACGATCTGGGAAGTGTTCGAGGCGGAGCGACCGAAGCTCGTTCCCTATGCCGGGAAGTTCGATGGATTCCACGCGGTGCCGGCATCAGTCTCGAAGACCTGCCTGGTGCGCTTCGACAACAACAAGTACTCGGTGGCCGCCAGCGCGGTCGGGCGTCCGGTCGAGGTGCACGCCTATGCCGATCGCATCGTGATCCGCCAGGACGGCCGGATCGTCGCCGAGCATCCTCGCTCGTTCGGTCGCGGCGACACGATCTACGACCCCTGGCATTACGTGCCGGTACTCGCCCGCAAGCCCGGCGCCCTGCGCAATGGCGCGCCCTTCAAGGACTGGGTGCTGCCGGCCGCGATGGAGCGCGTGCGACGCAAGCTCGCCGGCGCCGACGACGGCAATCGTCAGATGGTCGACATTCTCACCGCAGTGCTCACCGACGGGCTGCCGGCAGTCGAGGCGGCCTGCGCCGAAGCGATCGCGCAAGGCGTTCACTCCGCTGATGTTGTCCTCAACATTCTGGCCCGCCACCGCAATCCCGGCCCGCCGGCCACGATCCTCACGCCGGCCGCGCTCACGCTGCGCCATGCACCCATTGCCGACTGTGCCCGCTACGACAACCTCAGGAGAACCATCTGATGGAACGATCCGAGCTGTTCGACCTCATGGGCGAACTCCAGCTCTACGGCATGAAGGCCGCCTTCGACGAGATCATGACCACCGCGGTCAAACGCCAGCATGAACCCCAGCGCATCATCGGCGATCTGCTCACCGCCGAGATCAACGAGAAGCAGGCGCGCTCGATCAAGTACCAGCTCACCATCGCCAAGCTGCCGCTCGCCAAGGACCTCGATGACTTCCAGTTCGAGGGCACACCGATCAATGAGACGCTGGTGCGCGACCTCGCCGGCGGCGGATTCATCGCCCAGCAGCGCAATGCCGTTCTGGTCGGCGGAACCGGCACCGGCAAAACCCACCTGGCGATCGCCATCGCCCGAAGTTGCATTCGAGCCGGCAGCCGCGGCCGGTTCTACAACGTGGTCGATCTCGTCAACCGGCTCGAGACCGAAGCCCGCAACGCGCGGCAGGGACGGCTTGCCGATCACCTGACCCGCATGGACTTCGTCATCCTCGACGAACTCGGCTATCTGCCGTTCGCCCAGTCCGGCGGCCAGCTCCTGTTCCACCTCATCAGCCGGCTCTACGAGCGCACCTCGATCATCGTCACCACCAATCTTGCCTTCGGTGAATGGCCGAGCGTCTTTACAGACGCCAAGATGACGACCGCTCTGCTCGATCGCCTAACTCACCACTGCGATATCATTGAAACTGGAAACGACAGCTGGCGCTTCAAAAGCCGAACCGACGATCACCCCACAACCCGCGCTCGCGCCGTCTCCGCAACCCCGACCAGCTCCGACGGCGCGAGCGCTACCGTCCGGACTCGTCGCTCAAGAGGGTCAAAATTGGACGCCGTTTGACAGCTACAGGCCTGGTCGGTCGGTTAGTAGCGGTGGGAATGCTATCCCGGTTGCCTGCCGGACGGTGATGCGTTCGGACCATTCCCAACGAGCTACCGCGCCTACCATCAAGCGCTCACGAGCGCGCCGCGATGTTGAGCGGGCCGTCAGGAGGCTCCTATACGAACCGCGGCAGCGCCGAAAGCACCGGTGTCATTGCGCGACCTCAACGGCGGCTTCACACTCGTGACTGCTAGGGCAGTTGCTAGGGCACGATGCGGGGGGGTCACAAGAATATATTTAAATCAGAAGGTTACGCTTGCCGGTGGCGGAGAGGGAGGGATTCGAACCCCCGATACGGTTGCCCGTATGCCGCATTTCGAGTGCGGTGCTTTCAACCACTCAGCCACCTCTCCGCGGCCGGAACCCAAGTCCCGTTGTGGTGCGGTGTTCTAACGAAGGAGGTGCGGCGAAACAAGGGCAGCGGCGACCCCGGCCGTGCTTGTCGCGCCTCCCGTTCGGGCCTATGTGGAGGGCCGGAAAACGGCCCCAAGAGCCGCCACGCGAACGAAAAGTCAGGGAATTTCAATGAGCGGACGTCTGCCGCGGCTGCTGATCGTGTTCGCCGCCTTTCTCGCCGGGCTCGGCGTGTGCCTCGGCGGCATCCTGTATTTCACCAGGGCCGGCACCGGCCCGATCAACATTCCGACGGCGGCGATCGGCGGCCCGTTCCGGCTGGTCGACCAGAACGGCGCGCCGTTCTCCGACCAGAACCTCAAGGGCAAGCCGTTCCTCGTCTTCTTCGGCTTCACCCATTGCCCGGACGTGTGCCCGACGGCGCTCTTCGAAATGTCTGAGATCATGCGCAAGCTCGGCAGCGACGCCGACCGCACCGCGGCGCTGTTCGTCACCGTCGATCCCGAGCGCGACACGCCGGCGAGCATGAAGGACTATCTCGCGAGCTTCGATCCGCACATCCGCGGGCTCACCGGCGATTCGGCGGCGCTCGCCGCCGTCGCCAAGGCCTACCGGGTCTACTACAAGAAGGTCCCGCTCGACGGCGGCGACTACACCATGGACCACACCGCGATCGTCTATCTCATGGACAAGGACGGGCGCTTCATCAGCCCCTTCAACATGAAGCGCACCGCGGACGTCGCCGCGGCCGACCTGAAAAAATATCTGTGATCGCTCTGATCGCGGCCCCGCGGGGAGCCGCATCCGCCACGGGGCCGTCCGATGAACCGGAAAGAACGTCGCGCGGCGGCGAGCGCCGACAAGGCCGGTCTCAAACAGGCCGCGCCCGATGCGCTGTTTGCGGCCGCGCTCGGTCATCATCGCGCGGGACAACTCGGCGAGGCCGAGCGGCTCTATCGCGAGGTGCTCGCGCGCGAGCCGCGCCATGCCCCGGCGCTGCACTTTCTCGGCGTGCTCAGCCATCAGCAGGGCCAGAGCGCCGCTGCGGTCGACCTCATCGAGCGGGCGATCGCGGCGGACGGCAGCATCCCCGACTTCCACTACAATCTCGGCGTCATCCTCGAAGCGACGGGCCGGCGCGACGCGGCAGCGGCGCGCTACCGGGCAGGCCACCGCGCTCAAGGCCGATCATTTCGGCGCGTGGCTCAACCTCGGCAACGCCCTCATCGCACTCGGCCGGATCGAGGAGGCCGAGGCCGCCTGCCGCACGGCCGCGACGCTGGCTCCGCAGTCGGGCGAGGCGCGCTACAATCTCGGCACCGTGCTGGCGCGCCGCGAGCGCTATGCCGAGGCGGCCAAGGAATTTGCCGCGGCGGCGCGCCTCAAGCCGGATTTCGCCGCCGCCCATGCGAGCCTCGGAGCGGCGCTCTTCGCGGCACACGAGCCCGCGCAGGCGGCGACGCATCTGCGCCGCGCCCTCGCCCTCGACCCGCGCCATCTCCAGGCGGCGGTCAATCTCGGACAGGCCGCGCTGGCGCAGGGCGACGAGGCCGGCGCGCTCGAGGCGGCGCTTTCGGCGCTCGCGATCGGCGAGAGCCGCGAGGCGACGTCGCTGTTCGCCCGCGCGGCGCGCCATGCGCAGCCGCGCAGCGACGACCGGCGTTTCCGCGAGCTCATCGCGCGGGCGCTCGAGGAAGGGTGGGACAATCCGGTCAATCTCATCGTTCCCGCGATCAGCCTCGTCAAAATGAATCCGGCGGTGAAGGCGGCGCTCGAACGTTTGGCCGCGTCGGTCGGCTCACCGCTCCGCTGTCGCTCGCCGAGCTGATCGCGCCGGCGGCGCTCGCCGACCTCGCGCAGGACCGCGTGTTCTGCCGGCTCCTCGAAGTGCTGCCGCTATGCGACGCCGACATCGAGCGCTTTCTCGTTGCCCTGCGGCGCGCGCTGTTCGATCTCGTCGCCGGCGGACGAAGAGCTATCGCCCGATGGTCTCGCGGTGCTGTGCGCGGTCGCACGCCAGTGCTTCGTCAACGAATACGTCTCCGGCGCGAGCGACGATGAACGCCACGGCGCCGCTGCATTGGGCGATCGGCTCGCCGCAGCCGCGGCGCAGGGCGAGGATGTCCCGCCGCAATGGATCGCCGCGGTCGCCGCCTATCATCCGCTCGCATCGCTTCCCGGCGCGGAGCGGCTCGTCGAGCGGACCCGGACGCCGACTTGGCCGGCGCCGGTCGCGGCGCTGCTCGCGCAGCAGATCGCCGAGCCGCGAACGGAGCGGGAGCTGCGGGCCACGCTCCCGCGCCTCACCGCGTTCGAGGACGGCGTGTCGCGCGCGGTGAAGCAGCAATACGAGGAGAATCCCTATCCGCGCTGGATCACCGCCGGGCCGGCCGGGACGCCGGTGTCGCTCGACGCCTATCTGCAGGCGAAATTTCCCGATTACCGGCCGCTCGGCCGCTCGCCGATCGCGGTGCTGATCGCCGGCTGCGGCACCGGGCAGCACGCCATCGAGACGGCGCAGCGCTTTGCCGATGCCGACGTGCTCGCCATCGATCTGAGCGAATCGAGCCTCGCCTATGCGCTGCGCAAGACCGGCGAGCGCGGCCTGCCAATCTCAAATACGCCGCCGCCGACATTCTGGCGTTCGATGGCGCCGGCCAGACCTTCGATCTCATCGAGGCGAGCGGCGTGCTCCACCATCTCGCCGATCCCTTTGCGGCATGGCGCCGGCTCATCGCGCTGCTGCGCCCCGGCGGCGTGATGAATGTCGGGCTCTACAGCGAACGCGGCCGCGCCGACGTGGTGCGCGCTCGCGCCTTCGTCGCCGAGCGCGGCTTTGCCGCGACGCCCGACGGCATCCGGGACTGCCGCCAGGCAGATGCTCGCGTCCGACGATCCGCTCCTCGCCGCCGCATCCCGGCGGGCCGATTTCTATTCGCTGAGCGGCTGCCGCGACCTCCTGTTCCATGTCGCAGGAGCATCGCCTGAGCCTGCCGGAGATCGCAGCCTTCATCGCGGACGCCGGCCTCGCCTTCCTCGGCTTCGACGCCGACACCGCGCTGCTCGCAAAATATGCCGCGCGGTTTCCAGAGGACGGCGCCAAGACCGACCTCGGCTGCTGGCACGCAGTTCGAGACCGAGAATCCCGAGACCTTCGCCGCGATGTACCAGTTCTGGGTCCAGAAGCGGTGAGGCGTCCCGCGACGTTCCTGTCGCTGGCAGGCTCCCGCATTTTCGTCTATAACCGGCTCGAGGGGGGCGTCGCGCGTCGCCATTGCGGGAACCGGTACCTCCCGGACCAGGAATTCGAGAACGCCGATGCCGTTTTTCAGACTTTTCCCCGTGGGGGCGGACTCGCCTGATCGCTCCGGCCCTCGCGCTGCTCGCCCTGTCCGCGCCTGTCGCCACCGGTCCCCGCCGCCGCCCAGGGCGCCGCGAGCCCGCCGGCCGCGCCGCTCGTCGTGCCCGGCTTCTGGGACCCGCGGCGGCTGCCCGAGCGGCCCGACATCGCGCGCATCGGCGCCATCCGCTTCATGACCGAGGTCGACTATCCGCCGTTCAACTTCGCGGCTTCCGACGGCAATCCGGCCGGCTTCAACGTCGATCTCGCGCGGATGATCTGCGAGGAGCTCAAGGCCAGCTGCACCATCCAGATGCGCCGCTTCGACACCCTTTACGACAGCCTCGCCCAGAATCGCGGCGATGCCGCCATCGCCTCGATCGCGGTCACCCCGGAGGCGCGGCGGCGCGCCGATTTCACCGACCCCTATTACCGGCCGACCGCGCGCTTCGTCGCCCGCCGCAACAGCGGCATCCTCGACGTCACGCCGGAGAAGGTCGAGGGCAAGAAGATCGCCGTGGTCGCGGGCTCGGCGCATGAGCAATATCTGCGCACCCTGTTCACCGAAGCCGAGCTGCGGCTCTTCCGCGACACCGACGGCGCGCGCGAGGCGCTGCGCAAGGGCGACGTCGACCTCCTGTTCGGCGACGGCTACGGCCTCTCGTTCTGGCTCAACGGCGAGAGCTCCGAGAGCTGCTGCGTCTTCACCGGCGGGCCGTTCACCGAGAGCCGCTATTTCGGCGAAGGGATCGGCATCGCGGTCCGGCGCGGCAACGAGCCGCTGCGGCTCGCCCTCAACTGGGCCATGTTCCGCATCTGGGAAAGCGGGCGCTTCACCGACCTGTGGCTGCGCTATTTCCCGATCAGCCCGTTCTGAGGCGCGCGCCGTCGTTTCGGGTTGAATCGGCCGGCACTCTGATGTCTTTAGGAGGCCGCCTAAAGCATGATCGGTTCTTGAGGAATCGTCATGGCCGGGCTTGACCCGGCCATCCCGCTTGGGAAGGCACAGCCGTGCCACGTAATCGGGATCGCCGGGTCAAGCCCGGCGATGACGGTGAGGAGAGTCTCCGTTGGGGCGCGACGGTTCGCAGCGGCGTCCGGGCCTGGAGTATGCGATGTCCGATGTGATGACCCCTGTCGCTTCCGAGCTGCGGGATTTCGCCGAGCGCTGCAACGCGTGGCCGTTCGAGGAAGCGCGCAAGATCGTCGCGCGCCTGAAGCGCCAGTCCCAAGGACGAGGTGATCTTCGAGACCGGCTACGGCCCGTCCGGCCTGCCGCACATCGGCACCTTCGGCGAGGTCGCGCGCACCACCATGGTGCGGCATGCGTTCCGCACCTTGACCGAGGACAAGGTGAAGACGCGGCTCATCGCGTTTTCCGACGACATGGACGGGCTTCGCAAGGTCCCCGACAACATCCCGAACAAGGACCTCGTCGGGCAGCACCTCGGCAAGCCGCTCACCCGCGTGCCCGACCCGTTCGGCACCCACGACAGCTTCGGCGCCCACAACAATGCGCGGCTGCGCGCCTTTCTCGACGCCTTCGGTTTCGAATACGAGTTCCTCTCGGCGACCGCGTGCTACACCTCCGGCCGCTTCGATGCCGCGCTGCTCAAGGTCCTCGCGCACTACGACGAGGTGATGGCGGTCATGCTGCCGTCGCTGCGCGAGGAGCGGGCGCAGTCCTATTCGCCGTTCCTGCCGATCTCGCCGCGCACCGGCATCGTGCTGCAAGTGCCGATCGTCGCCCACGACGTCGCCGCCGGCACCATCTCCTACGACGATCCCGACACCGGCGAGCGCGTCACCACGCACGTCACCGGCGGCAAGTGCAAGCTGCAATGGAAGCCCGACTGGGCGATGCGCTGGGTCGCGCTCGGCATCGATTACGAGATGGCCGGCAAGGACCTGATCGATTCCGTGAAGCTCTCCGGCGAAATCTGCCGCGCGCTCGGCGGCACGCCGCCCGAGGGCTTCAACTACGAGCTCTTTCTCGACGAGCAGGGCCAGAAGATCTCGAAGTCCAAGGGCAACGGTCTCACCATCGACGAATGGCTGCGCTATGCGAGCCCGGAGAGCCTGTCGCTCTTCATGTATCGCGAGCCGAAGGCGGCGAAGCGGCTGTTCTTCGACGTCATCCCGCGCCATGTCGACGAGTATGCGCAGTTTCTCGACGGCTATCAGCGCCAGGATTTGCGGGCGCGGCTCACCAATCCGGTGTGGCACATCCATGCCGGCGCACCGCCGGCGCCGCAGGTGCCGATCTCGTTCACGTTGCTGCTCAACCTCGTCTCCGCCTCCAATGCGGAGAACGCCGAGACGCTGTGGGGCTTCATCGGCCGCTACTGGCCGGGGGTGACGCCGCAGAGCCATCCCGAGCTCGACCGCATGGTCGGCTACGCCATCCACTACTTCCGCGACTTCGTGCTGCCGGCGAAGCAGTACCGGGTCGCCGGCGAGACCGAGCGCGCGGCGCTGACCGATCTGCGCGACGCGCTCTCGCAGCTGCCGCCCGACAGCACGGCGGAGAAGATCCAGGAGGTCGTCTACGAGGTCGGGCGCCGCCCGCCCTTCCTCGACACGTCCGGCAAGGCCAAGACCAAGGACGGCAAGCCCGGCGTGTCGCTCGAATGGTTCAACATGCTCTACCAGGTGCTGCTCGGCCAGGAGAAAGGCCCGCGCTTCGGCTCGTTCGTCGCGGTCTACGGGCTCGGCAACACCGTCGAGATGATCGACGGCGCGCTGGCGCGCTCGGCGTGAGTGGCTGGCGTCAATGGAAGTGAACAGAACGGCCAGCGTTCGCCGGACTTGAAATGCCACTCAGCACGCTGGCCCTGATCGCCGTCACCGTCCTCGTCTCGTCGTTCCTGTCGGGCGTGTTCGGGATGGCCGGCGGGATGATCCTGCTCGGCGTCCTGCTCGTCTATTACGACGTCACCACGGCGATGGTGCTGTTCTCGATCATCCAGTTCGCCGCCAACGGCTGGCGCGCGGTGCTGTGGTATCGCTACGTGCGCTGGCCGATCTTCTTCCACTACGTGGCCGGTTCGGCGACCGCCTTCGCGGTGCTGCGCTTCATCGCCTATGTGCCGGACAAGGCGACGGTCTATTTCCTGCTCGGCATCATGCCGTTCCTGGTCGAGCTGTTGCCGCGGCGCACGCATCCGAGCATCGAATGGCGGGGCATGCCGTTCATCGCCGGCGCGCTGACCACCGTCGTCCAGTTCATGTCGGGAGTCGGCGGCGTCTTTCTCGACATCTTCTTCCAGAAGAGCACGCTCGACCGCAAGACGACCGTCGCCACCAAGGCGATCACGCAGACCTTCAGCCACGTCCTGCGCGCCGTCTATTTCGGCTCGTTCGGCAGTGCCCATGATGTGCTGAACTGGCCGACGCTCGCCGCCGTCGCGCTCGCCATCGCTGCGACCTCGGTGACGCCCTATGTGATCGAGCGCATGACCGACCACGGCTTCCGCCGATGGACGCGCCTCGTCATCTACGTGATCTCGTCGGTCTACCTGGTGCGGGCCGGCGCGCTACTGCTGCGGTGAAACATACGGCCCTGCAGCCAGGGCCCGTCACGCCGCCAGCGGATACTCCGCCTCGATCACATAGGGACCGCCGCCGACCGAGGCGCGCGAGGAGTAGAGCACGAAGCGCGACACCGGAAACGGCGCCGGGCGGAACGGCTGGCGGCTCGCGAGGTAATCCGCGACCTGCCGGCTCGAGGCGTCGCGCAGCCGCGCCAAGGTCACATGCGGCTTGTACTTGCGCTCCGGCTCGAGCCCGACCCGCTGCATCAGGCGCTCGTGCTCGGCCTGCAGCTCGATCAGCTCCCGCACCGGCTGCGCCGGCGCCACCACCGCCCGCGGCTTGTGGCCGCCGAACGAATCGAGGCCGTCGAGCTGCACCCGGAAGGCGGGCCGCCGGATGCCGCCCAAGAGATAGGCGACGTCGCGCGCGAGCACATCGTCGACGTCGCCGATGAACCGCAGGGTCAGGTGATAGTTCTCGGGATCGATCCAGCGCGCGCCCGGCAGGCCGCCGCGCAGCAGCGCGAGCGACTGGCCGACGTCGGCGGGGATTTCGAGAGCGGTGAACAGGCGGGGCATGACAGCGCAACCAGTCTCAAGAAACCATCTTACCGCCGGTTTCGCAACACGGGTCCAATGCGCCAATGCCGGATTCGCGGCGCGGCGCAACCCTGCCACGGCGCAATCCGTTACCGCGCGGTCCGTTATGGCGCGTCCGTTACGGTGATCTCGCCGCCTTCGCCGCGGCCGCGAGCCGTTCGACGTCGGGCAGGATCTTCGCGACGATCGCATCGACGCCGGCGGCCGTCGGGTGAAGCCCATCGCGCTGGTTGAGCTTCGGATCGGCGGCGACGCCGTCGAGGAAGAACGGATAGAGGATCGCGCCATATTTCTTGGCGAGATCGGGATAGATGGCGTCGAAGGCCGCCGCATAGTCCGGGCCCAGATTGCGCGGCGCCAGCATGCCGGCGAGGAGCACCGGGATGTGACGCGCCTTGAGCCGCTCGAGCATCGCCTCGAGCGCGCGGCGGGTCAGCTTCGGATCGACCCCGCGCAGGGCGTCGTTCGCGCCGAGCTCGAGGATCACGGCCTCGGTGCCGTCGGGGACGGACCAGTCGAGCCGCTCGAGCCCGCCGGAGGTGGTGTCGCCGGACACCCCGGCATTGGCGATCTCGGCGGCGATACCCTTTGCCGCGAGGGCCTGCTGGAGCTTCGCCGGAAACGCCGCATCGGCCGGCAGCCCATAGCCGGCGGTGAGCGAATCGCCGAAGGCGACGATCCGCAGCGGCCGGTCGGATGCGGCCACGCTCGCCGGCGCACCCGCAAGCATGACGGCTGCGAAGGTCAGAGCTGCGAACGCGACAGCTGTGCGCGTGACAGCTGTGCGCGTGACAGTGGCGACCAAGCGGCGCATCTTCCTTACCTCAGCGGCCTTCCCATATGAACGCAACAGGGCGATCTCCCAGTTCGAACGCGGAACCTTCATGGACGATACCTCGGCGGGACTTCGCCCCCACATACCGGCAATTTCCCTTTCAGGCGTCAACCTTTCGCTCGGCCGCGGTGCCGCGCGGGTCCACATCCTCAAGGACATCGCACTGAATATAGGGCGCGGCGAGGCGATCGGCCTTATCGGCCCGTCGGGATCGGGCAAATCGACGCTGCTGATGGTCATGGCCGGCCTGGAGCGTCCTGATTCGGGCGAGGTCGCGGTCGACGGCGAGAACATCGGCCGCCTCGACGAGGATGCGCTGGCGCGGTTTCGCGGCCGCAAGATCGGCATCGTGTTCCAGTCGTTCCACCTGATCCCGACCATGACGGCGCTCGAGAACGTCGCCGTCCCGCTCGAGCTCGCGGGCAACGCCGATGCCTATGACCGCGCGGAGGCCGAGCTCGCGGCGGTCGGGCTCGGCGCGCGCCTCGCCCATTATCCGGCGGAGCTCTCCGGCGGCGAGCAGCAGCGCGTCGCGCTCGCCCGCGCGCTGGTGGCGAACCCCGCGATCCTCGTCGCCGACGAGCCCACCGGAAATCTCGACGAGACGACCGGCCGCGAGGTCATCGACCTGATGTTCGCGCGCTTTTCGGAGCGAGACATGACGCTCGTGCTGGTGACCCACGACACCTCGCTCGCGGCACGCTGCGATCGCGTGATCCGTCTGCGCTCCGGCCAGATCGCCGAGGCGGCCGTCGCATGACGACGTCGGGTGCCGGTCACGCCGGGCTCATCCTGCGGCTTGCGCTTCGCGAGCTGCGCGGCGGCCTGCGCGGGTTCTACGTCTTCCTCGCCTGCATCGCGCTCGGCGTGCTGGCGATCGCCGCGGTCGGCTCGCTCGCGCACGGGCTTGCCGACGGGCTCGCCAAGCAGGGCCGCGAAATCCTCGGCGCCGACGAATCGTTCTCGCTGATCCAGCGCGAGGCGAACCCCGCCGAACGGGCGTTTCTCGCCGCCCACGGCGACGTCGCGGTGGTGGCGACGTTGCGCGGCATGGTGCGGGGCGCGGACGGGCGCACCGCGCTCGCCGAGGTCAAGGCCGTCGACGGCGCCTATCCGCTCTACGGCCGCGTGGTGACCGAGCCTCCGGGCGATATCGCGTCGTTTCTGGAGCGCCGCGGCGACGTGTTCGGCGGCATCGTCGATCCCGAATTGCTCAAGCGATTGGGCCTCGCGCCCGGCGCGCACGTCACGCTCGGCGCCGCCACCATCGAGCTGCGCGCGGCGCTCACGAGCGAGCCGGACAAGCTTGCCGGCGGCCTCGGATTCGGCCCGCGCCTCATCATCGGCGAGGCGGCGCTGCGCGCCTCCGCGCTGCTCCAGCCCGGCAGCCTGGTGCGCTGGACCTATCGGCTGCGCCTGCCGCCGGCGGCTGCGAGCGATGCCGACGCCAAGGCGGTGGTCGATGCCGTCAATGCGGCGTTCCCTGAGTCGGGCTTCGAAGTCCGCAATCGCAACAATGCCGCGCCCCAGCTCGAGCGCAACATCGAGCGCTTCTCGCAATATCTCACGCTGGTGGGCCTCACCGCGCTGCTGGTCGGCGGCGTCGGGGTCGCCAATTCCGCGAAGCATTACCTCGACGGCAAGCGGGCGGTGATCGCCACCATGAAATCGCTCGGCGCGACCGGAACGACGGTGGTTGCGATCTATTTCGTCGAGGTGCTGCTGCTCGCGGCGATCGGCATTGCGATCGGGCTCGTGATCGGCGCCGCTCTCCCCTTCGGCGTCGTCGCGGCGTTCGGCCATGTGCTGCCGCTGCCGCTCGCGCCGGGGCCGTATCCAGGCCAGCTCGGTCTTGCGCTCGCCTACGGAGTGCTGACCACGGCGACTTTTGCGCTGTGGCCGCTCGGACGCGCCCACGATCTGCCGGTCTCGGCGCTGTTTCGCGACGAGGTCGCGCCGGAGCGCCGCATGCCGCGCCCGCGCTATGTCGCTGCCACGCTCCTTGCGGCAGCAGGCGCTCGCGGCCTTCGCGGTCGCCGCCGCCTATGATCGCCGGATCGCGATCGTGTTCATCGTGAGCGCGCTCGTCGTGTTCGGCGCCCTGCGCCTCGTCGCGATGGCGGTGATGGCGGTCGCCCGGCGCGTCGGGCGGCCGCAGCTCGACGGTGCTGCGCCTCGCCGTCGCCAACATCTACCGTCCGGGCGCGCTGACGCCGACGGTCGTGATCTCGCTCGGCCTCGGCCTCGCCGTGCTCGTCACCGTGATCGAGATCGATGCCAACCTGCGCCAGGAGTTCGCGACCGTGCTCCCCGAGAAGGCGCCGTCGTTCTACTTCCTCGATATTCCGGGACGCGAAGCCGCGCGCTTCGACACTTTCGTACGGAGCGAGGCGCCGCGTGCCGACCTCGTGCGCGTCCCCATGCTGCGCGGCCGGATCGTCTCGGCGCGCGGTGTGAAGGCCGAGGAACTCGCACCCAAGCCCGACGCGGCATGGGCGCTGCAGAGCGACCGCGGGCTCACCTACACCGCCGATTTGCCGACCGGTTCGCGGCTGATCGAGGGCGAGTGGTGGGGCAAGGACTATTCCGGCCCGGCGCTGGTCTCGTTCGAGAAGAAGGTCGCCGAGGGGCTGGGCCTCAAGATCGGCGACGAGGTCGTCGTCAACGTGCTCGGCCGGAACATGACCGCCCACGTCGCCAATCTGCGCACCGTCGACTGGCAGTCGCTCGGCATCAACTTCGTCATGGTGTTCTCGCCCGGCGCCTTCGCCGGCGCGCCGGTGGCCGACATCGCCACCGTCACCTTCCCCGGCGGCGGCAGCGCTGCCGAGGAGACCGACGCTGATGGCGGCCGTGACCGATGCGTTCCCGGGCGTCACCGCGGTGCGGGTCAAGGATGCGCTCGATGCCTTCCGGGCGATCGTGTCCAATCTCGTCCTCGGGGTGCGGGCGGCGAGCGCGGTGACGCTCGTCGCCGCCGTCCTGGTGCTGGCCGGGGCGCTCGCCGCCGGCCACCGCCACCGGGTCTATGACGCCGTCATCCTCAAGACCCTGGGCGCGACCCGGCGCCAGCTCCTGACCGCCTATGCGATCGAATATCTCCTGATCGGCAGCGCCACCGTGGCGTTCGGGGTTGCGGCCGGCTCGCTCGCCGGCTGGGGCGTGGTCGTCCAGTTCATGGCCCTGCCGTTCCACTGGCAGGGCGGTCCGGCCCTGGCGGCGGCCACGGCCGCGGTCCTTTTGACCGTTTTCCTTGGGCTGGCGGGCACCTGGCCGGCGCTCAGCCACAAACCCGCTCCAGTTTTGCGCAACTTGTAGGCGCATACTCGCGACAATCAGCCGCGCGCTGCTATGGGTGGTTCGATCCGGCGATTCTTTTGTTATCCTTGCGACGTCACAAAACTCGGCCACTATCGAATGCAGCGCGGAGAGTTGGGTATGGTGGACGGCAAAGCTTTCGACCCGACCTTCGCTAGGGGCGGCGTGGGGAAACTGACGGCATGACGGACTACGAGCACGCGGGGGCGAGCCAACCCTTCGTCGGAGCGATGACGAGCGCCGAGGCGGCTGCTGTCGACGCCGGCCTGCGCGCCCACATGCTCCGCATCTACAACTACATGGTGCTGGGGCTCGCCATCACCGGCGTCGCCTCGTTCGCCGTCTACGCGCTCTCGGTGACCCCGGACATCGCCGCCGCGGCCAAGATCACCCGCGACGACATCGAGATCCCGTTCCGCCTCGCCGGGCTCAACATGTATCTCACGCCGCTCGGCTACACGATCTTCGTCGGCCCGATGAAGTGGCCGGTGATCCTCGCCCCGCTCGTGCTGGTGTTCGCGCTCAGCTTCGGCATCGAACGCCTGCGCCCCGGCGTGGCGCAACTCCTGTTCTGGCTCTATGCGGCGCTGGTCGGCGTGTCGCTTGCCTCGATCTTCATGGTCTACACCCAGACCTCGATCGTGCGGGTGTTCTTCATCACCGCCGCATCGTTCGGCGCGCTGTCGCTCTACGGCTATACGACGCAGCGCGACCTGACCGGCCTCGGCTCGTTCCTGGTCATGGGCCTGTTCGGCGTGATCATCGCCGCGCTGGTCAACCTGTTCTTCGCGAGCTCCACGCTGCAATGGGTGATCTCGATCGTCGGCGTCATCGTGTTCTCCGGCCTCACCGCCTGGGACACCCAGCGCCTCAAGAACGAGTACATCTATTTCGCGATGGACGGCGCCATGGCCCAGCGCTCGGCGATCATCGGCGCGCTGACGCTCTATCTCGATTTCGTCAACCTGTTCACGCTGCTGCTGCAGCTCTTCGGCGAGCGCGACGACTGAGCGCCATCGCGCTTCATATGCGCACAGCGAAGAGTGTCATTGCGCCACTGGCTTGCAATGGCGCAATGCGCTTAGTTAGCACCCTACGCGCGGTCCATGTGGCTCGGATTCTGCCCCAACCGAGAGTCCCGGTGGTTACTGGATCGCCCGGTCAAGCCGGGCGATGACAGTTCCATGGCACTTATGCCGGCGGGCCGAGGCCGCGGGCGGCGCGGCGGGCGAGCTTGATCTCCGAATAGACCGGCGTGAGGTTGAACAGGCGCCGCGCGTTCTCGCCGAGAATGTTGCGCTTGGCCTGTTCGGAGAGGAACGACAGGCCGTGAATGGTCGACGGCAGGTCCATGTCCCAGTGCGGATAGTCCGATGAGTAGAGAAGCTGCGTCTCCGCATTGATGAGCTCGAAGGTCAGCTCCAGCGCCTTGCGGTTGTCGACCATCTCCATCGGCTGGCTGGTGAAATACATGTCGCGGATGTAGTCGCTCGGCTTCTTTTTCAGCGCCGGGCAGTCCGAGGTCCGCATCATGTATTCGTTGTCGAGCCGCTGGATCAGGAACGGCAGCCAGGCGAGGCCCGACTCGATCCAGATCGTCTTGAGGCGCGGAAAGCGCTCCGGCATCGCATTCACCACCCAGTTGGTGAGATGCAGCATGTTGTGCCAGGCAAAGCCCAGCGCGTGGACGGCGATGAAGCGGTTGGTCTGCGCGAGACCTGCATCCGCCCAGTTGAACGCCGCATGGAACGACAGCGGCATGCCCAGCTCCTGGATCGCCGCGTAAGTCTTGGCATAGGCGTTGTCGTAGACGCCGCGATAATGGGTGGCGGTGATCATGAAGCCGATCACGCCCTTCTTGTCGCCGAACTCCTTGACGATGCGGTAGCAGGCTTCCGGATCGTTGAACGGCAGATAGAGCATCGACTTGAAGCGCGGGTCTTCGGAGAGCACGCGCTCGCACAGCCAGCGGTTATAGGCGGTGGCGAGCGCGACCTCGACCTCGACCCGCGGGCACGCCGCGAGGTTGAGCATCGGCGTCGGAAACATGCACGCGATGTCGACGCCCATGGCGTCCATCCAGCGCCGCATCAGCGTGATGTCGCGATGCGGCGACGGCGGCACCTTCTCGCGCCGGCGGCCGGGATAGCGGGTGATGCGCCCGCCGATCTCCTGATAGGAGCCGTCCGCCGAGGTGATGCCGCCGCGCGCCATGCCCTGGTACATCGTCTCGTGGCGCATGACCGGATCGTCCATGTACTGGGCGATCTCCTGGATCGATTCGGTCTCGTAGTGATGGGAATCGACGTCGACGATCAGGAAGTCCTCGTATTTGCGGTCGATCGCCTGCTGCGCGGCGTGCTCGAGCAGCGTCGTGGTGTCGAACTCCTCGACCGCGAGGTCGCGAAAATTGGTGATCTGCGTGTTCATCGGCGTCCCTCTGGGCGTCCCTCGCCGGGAAACGGATTCGGTTGCGCCAGCCGGCCGACCCGCGACATCGCCTGCCAGGCGCCGAGCTCGAAGACGTTGAGGCCGGTGGCGTCGAGCATCGCGCTCGCGACCACCATCACGTCGGTCGGCGCGATCCCGCTGTTGCGCGCGAACGGCCGCGGCGTCGGCCCGGCCTGGGCCTTGGCCGCGAACACGCGCACGAGGCTCGCGAGCGCCTGCCCGAGCGCCTCGTCGGGAACGGCATCGAGGGCATCCTTCTCGACCGCGTCGGCACAGCGCGCGGCGATCTCGCTTGCGAGGGCGGTGAAGTCGGCCTCAGACTGCGACATAGACCTCTCCGTTTCGCTCGATGACGTCGAACTTCTGCAGCGCGATCCGGGCGTCGCCGCAGTGGCGGCCGTCGGCGAGATGGAACTCCCAGCCGTGCCACGGGCAGACGATGTGCATGTCGTCCTCGTCGTAACGCTTGCCGTGATAGACGCCGTCGCCGTCGATCAGCTCGACGATCTGCGGCATGCGCAGGCCCTCGCAGGCGGGGCCGCCCTGGTGGGGGCACAGATTGCGGTAGGCGTAGTATTTGCCGCCGTGGCGGATCACCCCGATCTCGGTGCGGCCGCTGCGCACGATGCGCACGCCACCCTCGGCGATCTCGCCCTCCCGGCAGACCAGCACTTCAGGCATCGGCGATTTTCCTCGTTCTCGATTTCCTATGATATCTTATCATAAGGTACCTTAGGATCGTCAATCGGAGCGAGGCCGGCACGCACGATGGTGGCACGCACGACGGTGGCACGCACGAAAGTGGCGCACACGGCGAAAGGTGCCGGCCGGCCGCCCGCGATCGGCCTCGGCATGCTGCTGCGCGCGGCCGACATGGACTTCAACCGGCATCTGCGCGACGAGCTCGCGCGCCACGACGTGACCTTCGGGCAGTTCCAGCACCTGCGGAACCTGTGGGTCGAGAACGGGCTCAATCAGGCCGAGCTGTCGCGGCGGATCGGCATCGAGATGGCGTCGTCGACCGCGATCCTCGATTCGCTCGAGGCGCGGCGGTTGATCACGCGCGTGCGCAACGCCACCGACCGGCGCAAGATCAACGTCTTCCTGACCCCCGCCGGCGCCGCCCTGAAGAAACCGCTGATGGCCTGCGCCGCGCGCGTCAACAAGGCGGCGCGGCGAGGACTGACCGACGCCGAGCTGGCGAACGTGTTCGAGCTCGTCGGCCGCATCATCGCGAACCTCGAGGCGCTGCGCGCCGCCGAGGCCGCCGTCGCCGAGCCCGCGAAGATCCGCCGCCCTGCGCGCCGGGCGCGAGCGTAGTGAGGCAGCGGCCGTGCCTACTTGTCGGGGTCGCCGGGACAAGCCCGGCGATGACGAAGGAGTTGGGTCCAACTCATCTGAACATGCTCTAAGATGCGCTGGTGCAATGTCTGCTGTTCGATGGAGACCCCCGATGAAATCGATTTTGCGTCGTGTCGCGTTTGGACTGTTGATGGCGGGGCTCGCCGCGCCGGCACTCGCGCAAGCCCCCGATGCGACGCTGCGCTCGACGCCCGACACCGTCATCTGGGGCTACTTCTCGGCCGATCTTCCGCCGGCGCTGACGATCAAGTCGGGGCAGACGGTGAAGATCGACACCGTGTCGCATCAGGGGCTGATGTCGAAGGACGACCCCGCGACGTTCTTCGGCAGCGCCGGCATTCCGCCGGACCAGGTGCTGCAGGATGCCAAGGACATCTACGCCAAGGTCTCGCGGGTGAAGGGATTGAGCGCCCATGTGCTGACCGGGCCGATCTATGTGGAGGGTGCCGAGCCCGGCGACATGCTGGAGGTGCGCATCCACAAGTTCGACCTGCGGGTGCCCTATGGGGTCAACAATTCGGGGCCGCGCACCGGCGTGCTCGGCGATCTCCTGTCGGCGCCGACGCCGAAGATCATCAAGCTCGACCTCGCGCGCAACGTCGCGCTGTTCTCGCCCGATATCGAGGTGCCGCTGGCGCCGTTCATGGGCATTATGGCAGTCGCTCCGCCACGCGACGTCCTCCTGGTGAGCTCGCGGCCGCCGGCGCGCTGGGGCGGCAACATGGACTTCAACAAGCTGACTGCGGGATCGACGCTCTACCTGCCGGTGTACAACACCGGGGCGCAGTTCTTCACCGGCGACTCCCACGCCGTGCAGGGCGACGGCGAGATCAATGGCACCGCCATCGAGGCCTCGCTCACCGCGACCATGCAGTTCATCGTTCGCAAGGGCGAAGGCCGGACGTTGCGCTGGCCGCGCGCCGAGGATGCCGCGAACTACTACGTCATGGGCATCGACCTCGATCTCGATTCGGCGATGCACGAAGCGGTGCAGGAGGCGGTCGATTTCCTGCGCGAGCGGTTCGGCCTCTCAGCGGCGGACGCCTATGCGCTCGCCAGCATCGGCGTCGATTTCCGCGTCGCCGAGGCGGTGGATTCGACCCAGGTGATCTACGGCGCGATCCCGAAGAAGCTGTTCAAGAAGAACCCGGCCTACTGGGCGGCGCCGTAGCGGGCTGTAGGCTGCTCCTCACGACGCGGCCGCCGCGCGCATGCGACGGCGGACCCGCATCAGGTGGGCGAAGAAACGGCCGCCCTTCGGCGGCTGCAGCAGGCGCCGCCACTTGCGCAGCCGGCGCGTGACCGGATCGACCTTCTCGTGCGCCCAGGCGCGCAGCCACATGAAGAAGTCGTAGACCTTCCGGAACCACGCCATCTGCAGGAGCTTGTCCTTCGTCATCTCGAAGATGAAGGACGTGGTGCCGAGGCCCGCGAGCTTGGCGAACACCAGCACCGCGATGGCCGCGATCCATCGCTCCTTCACGATCAGCCAGACTTCGAGGAATTTCAGCGGCAGCAGCAGGATGAAGGGGATGACGAAGACGACGAGCGTCGCCTGGGGCGACAGGCGATCGATGAGCCGCGCCAGCGCCGCTTTGAGCCCCTGCAATGGAATCCAGCCGACGAGGCGCGCCACCACCGGCTCGAGGTGATCCCACAGCCAGGCCTCGATGAGGAACAGCACCGCGAGCACCACCCAGAACGCCCGGGTGATCCGGCGCAGGAGGTTCGTCTCGGCGGCGCGGGTCGTCATTGCTCGACCTCACATGCTGATGGCGCGCTTGTCGACCGCGAGCGCGGCTTCCTTGATGGCCTCGCTCAAGGTCGGATGCGGGTGGCAGGTGCGCGCGATGTCTTCCGCCGCGCCGCCGAACTCCATGGCGACGGACGCTTCGGTGATCATGTTGCCGGCATCGGCGCCGATGATGTGGACGCCGAGCACGCGGTCGGTCTTGGCGTCGGCGATGATCTTCACGAAGCCGTCGGTCTGATGGTTGACCTTGGCGCGGCCGTTGGCGGTGAACGGAAACTTGCCGACCGCATAGGCGACGCCCGCGGCCTTGAGCTCTTCCTCGGTCTTGCCGACCGAAGCGACTTCCGGGAACGTGTAGATGACGTTGGGGATGACGTCGTAATTCACATGGCCGGCCTTGCCGGCAATGATCTCGGCGACGGCGATGCCCTCATCCTCGGCCTTATGGGCGAGCATCGGACCGGCGATCACATCGCCGATCGCATAGATGCCGGGCACGTTGGTCGCGTAATGCGCGTCGACGACGACACGTCCGCGGTTGTCGCGGGTGACGCCGACGGCATCGAGGCCGAGGCCCTCGGTATAGGGCACGCGGCCGATCGCGATCAGCACGGCGTCGGCTTCGATCTCGGTGGGCTTGCCGCCGGCGGCCGGCTCGACGGTCGCCTTGAGCCGCGGCCCCGACGAATCGATCGCGGTGACCTTGGAGGAGAGGCGGAACGTCATGCCCTGCTTCTCGAGGATGCGCTGGAATTGGCGGGCGATCTCGTTGTCCATGCCCGGCAGGATGCGATCGAGGAATTCGACGACCTCGACGGTGGCGCCGAGCCGCCGCCACACCGAGCCGAGCTCGAGCCCAATGACGCCGGCGCCCACCACGAGCAGCTTGTCCGGCACCTTGTCGAACAGGAGCGCCCCGGTCGACGATACGACGCGCTTCTCGTCGATCGTGATGCCCTTGAGGCGCGCGATGTCGGAGCCGGTGGCGATGACCATCGCCTTGGTCTCGATCGTGGTCACCGTGCCGTCGGCGGCCGTGACCTCGATCTTGCCGGGCGCAACGATGCGGCCGACGCCGATGTAGGGGTCGATCTTGTTCTTCTTGAAGAGATAGGCGACGCCCTTGACGTTGCCGTCGACGCCCTCGTCCTTGAACTTCTGCATGGCGGCGAGATCGAGCACCGGCTTGCCGACGCCGATCCCCATTTTGCCGAAGGCGTGGCCGGCCTCGTCGAACAGTTCGGAGGCGTGGAGCAGCGCCTTCGACGGAATGCACCCGATGTTGAGGCAGGTGCCGCCGAAGGTCTTGTCCTTCTCGACCACCGCGACCTTCATGCCGAGCTGCGCCGCGCGGATGGCGCAGACATAGCCGCCGGGGCCGGTGCCGATGACAGTGAGATCGTAAGTGGGCATGCGGACTCTGCATGTTAGCTCGGATCAGCTTGCGGAGTTCGGCCGCTTTTCGGCGTCATCGGAAGCGCCGATGCTCAGCGTTGGACGCGGAGAGATGTCATCGCATCGTCGATCAAGCGTCGATGGCCGCCAGACAGTTCATTCGCGCGACGTCACCCAGCGACGTCATCCGCCTGATGGCCCAGTTGCGCGACTCGCCGAATCGACCGATCAGACGCAGCCGTCTTCATCGGCGCGAGCAGCCGGGATATCGAAGGTCCGCTTCTCCGCCGTAAGCGTCCTCGATGCTAACGCCGCTGACGGCAGACCCTAAGCTCCGAGCGGCCTCACAAATCCAGCACCAGCCGCGACGGGTCTTCCAGCAGCTCCTTCACCCGCACCAGGAAGGTCACCGCCTCGCGGCCGTCGACGATGCGGTGATCGTAGGACAGCGCGAGATACATCATCGGCCGGATCTCGACCTTGCCGGCGATCGCCACCGGCCGGTCCTGGATCTTGTGCATGCCGAGAATGCCGGACTGCGGCGCGTTGAGGATCGGCGTCGACATCAGCGAGCCGTAGATGCCGCCATTGGTGATGGTGAAGGTGCCGCCCTGCATCTCCTCGATCTTGAGCTGGCCGTCGCGGGCGCGGCGGCCGAAGCCCGCGATCTCCTTCTCGATCTCGGCGAGCGATTTCCGGTCGCAGTCGCGCACCACCGGCACGACGAGGCCCTTTTCGGTGCCGACGGCGATGCCGACGTGGTAGTAGTTCTTGTAGACGATGTCGGAGCCGTCGATCTCGGCATTGACCGCCGGCACGTCCTTGAGCGCCTGCACGCAGGCCTTCACGAAGAAGCCCATGAAGCCGAGCTTCACGCCGTACTTCTTCTCGAACAAGTCCCGGTAGTGGCTGCGCAGCGCCATCACGGTCGCCATGTCGACCTCGTTGAAGGTCGTCAGCATGGCGGCGGTGTTCTGCGCGTCCTTGAGGCGGCGGGCGATGGTCTGGCGCAGCCGCGTCATCCGCACCCGCTCCTCGCGGGCGGCGTCGTCGGCAGGCGAGGGCGCGCGCACCTGCACCGAGGCCGCCGGCTGCGGCACCGGCACCGGGCTCATGGCGGCGCGCTCGATCGCAGCGAGCATGTCGCCCTTGGTGACGCGGCCGTCCTTGCCGGTGCCGGCGACGGCCGCGGGCTCGACCCCTGATTCAGCCGCGATGCGGCGCACCGACGGCGCCAACGGCCCATCGACCGCCGCCACCTTGGGCGGCGCGGCCGCTGGCGCTGCGACTGGCGGAGGCGCCGATGGAGCGGCCGCAGCCGAAGCTGCAGCCGGTGCCGCGGCTGGCGCAGCGGCCGGAGCCGCAGCGGCGCCTGACCCCGGCGTGATCGCGCCGAGCAGCGCGCCGACCGCGACGGTGTCGCCGTTCTTGGCGGCGATCTCGGAGAGGACGCCGGCCGCCGGGGCCGGCACCTCGATCGTCACCTTGTCGGTCTCGAGCTCGACCAGCGGCTCGTCGACGGCGACGGCGTCCCCCGGCTGCTTGAACCATTTGCCGATGGTCGCCTCGGTCACGGATTCGCCGAGCGTGGGTACCCGGATGTCGGTCATGGGTGTGATCCCGGTAACGATTTAGGAAAGGGCTTCGTCGAGGAAGGCCTTGAGCTGGGCGGCGTGCTTCGAGGCAAGCCCGGTCGCGGTCGCCGCAGAAGCGGGTCGGCCGGCATAACGGGGGCGGCGAGCGGTGCCACCGACCTGGTTGAGCACCCATTCGAGGTACGGCTCGATGAAATGCCAGCCACCCATGTTGCGTGGCTCCTCCTGGCACCAGACCACCTCGGCGTCCTTGAAGCGGGACAGCTCCTGGATCAGCGCCTTCATCGGGACCGGATAGAGCTGCTCGATGCGCAGCAGGTAGACGTCGTCGACCCCGCGCTTCTCGCGCTCCTCGTAGAGATCGTAATAGACCTTGCCCGAGCACAGGACGACGCGGCGCATCTTGTCGTCGGCGACGAGCTTGATCTTCTCGCCGGGCAGCTGCTGCGCGTCGTCCCAAAGCAGCCGATGGAACGCGCTGCCCGGCCCCATCTCGTCGAGCTTCGAGACCACCCGCTTGTGCCGCAGCAGGCTCTTCGGCGTCATCAGGATCAGGGGCTTGCGGATCTCGCGCTTGAGCTGGCGGCGCAGGATGTGGAAGTAGTTCGCCGGCGTGGTGCAGTTCGCCACCTGCATGTTGTCCTCGGCGCACATCTGGAGATAGCGCTCCAGCCGTGCCGAGGAGTGCTCCGGGCCCTGGCCTTCGTAGCCGTGCGGCAGGAGGCACACGAGGCCGGACATGCGCAGCCATTTGCGCTCGCCCGACGAGACGAACTGATCGAAGATCACCTGGGCGCCGTTGGCGAAGTCGCCGAACTGCGCCTCCCACATGGTGAGCGCGTTCGGCTCGGCGAGCGAATAGCCGTACTCGAAGCCGAGCACGGCTTCTTCCGACAGCATCGAATTGACGACCTCGTAGCGCGCCTGGTCGGGGCGGATGTAGTTGAACGGCGTGTAGCGGTTCTCGTTCTCCTGGTCGATCAGCACCGAATGACGCTGCGAGAAGGTGCCGCGCTCGCTGTCCTGGCCGGACAGCCGCACCCGGTGCCCTTCGAGCGAGCAGCGAGGAGAACGCCAGCGCCTCCGCCGTCGACCAGTCGATCCCTTCGCCGGTCTCGATCGCCTTGCGGCGCGCTTCGAGGAAGCGCTGGATGGTGCGGTGGAGATGGAATCCCTGCGGCACCGCGGTGATCTTGCTGCCGATGTCATGAAGCGTCGCGATGTCGACCCCGGTGTTGCCGCGGCGCGGATCGTCCGACATCTCGGCGACCTTGAAGCCGGCCCAGCGGCCGTCGAGCCAGTCGGCCTTGTTCGACTTGTAGCTGACGCTCGCTTCGAGCTCGGCATCGAGCCGCGCGCGCCAGTCGCTCTTCATCTTGTCGACTTCGCCCTGGGTGACGACGCCTTCGGCGATCAGCTTCTTCGAATAGATTTCCAGCGTCGACGGATGCGCGGTGATCGCCTTGTACATCAGCGGCTGGGTGAACATGGGCTCGTCGCCCTCGTTGTGCCCGTGCCGCCGGTAGCAGAACATGTCGATCACGACCGGCTTCTGGAATTTCTGCCGGAACTCGGTCGCGATCTTGGCTGCGAACACCACCGCTTCCGGGTCGTCGCCATTGGCGTGGAAGATCGGCGCTTCGATCATCTTGGCGACGTCGGAAGGGTAGGGTGAGGAGCGGCTGTAGCGCGGATAGGTCGTAAAGCCGATCTGGTTGTTGACGATGAAGTGCACCGAGCCGCCGGTGCGGTGGCCGCGCAGCCCCGACAGGCCGAAGCACTCGGCGATGACGCCCTGTCCGGCGAAGGCGGCGTCACCCGAGATCAGGAGCGGCATCGCGCAGGTGCGGTCCTCCGGCGTCGCGCCGAGCTGATCCTGCTTGGCGCGGGTCTTGCCGAGCACCACCGGATTGACGATCTCGAGATGCGAGGGATTGGCGGTGAGCGACAGGTGGACCTTGTTGCCGTCGAACTCGCGGTCCGACGACGCACCGAGGTGATACTTGACGTCGCCCGAGCCGTCGGTGTCGTCCGGCGAGGACGAGCCGCCCTTGAACTCGTGGAAGATCGCGCGGTGCGGCTTCGCCAACACGTGGGCGAGCACGTTGAGGCGGCCGCGATGGGCCATGCCGAGCGCAATGTCCTTCACGCCGAGCGCGCCGCCGCGCTTGATGATCTGCTCGAGCGCCGGGATCATCAATTCGCCGCCGTCGAGGCCGAACCGCTTGGTGCCGGTGAACTTGACGTCGGAGAACTTCTCGAAGCCTTCCGCCTCGACGAGCTTGTTGAGGATCGCCCGCTTGCCCTCGCGAGTGAAGCTGATCTCCTTGTCCGGCCCTTCGATGCGCTCCTGGATCCAGCCCTTCTGCTGGGGATCGGAGATGTGCATGAACTCGACGCCCAGCGTCTGGCAGTAGGTGCGCTGGAGGATCGACAGGATCTGCCGCAGGGTGCCGAACTCGAGACCGAGGACGTGGTCGAGGAAGATCGGCCGGTCGAGGTCAGCATCGGTGAAGCCGTAGCTTCGCGGATCGAGCTCTTCGGGGTCCTTGCGCGGCTCGAGGCCGAGCGGATCGAGATTGGCATGGAGATGGCCGCGCATCCGGAAGGCGCGGATCAGCATCAGGGCGCGCACCGCATCGCGGGTCGCCTGCTGGACATGGCCCTCGGAAAGCTCGACGCCCTTCGCCTGCGCCTTGGCCTGCACCTTCTCGGCGACCGCCTTGCCGACCTCGTCCCAGTCCCCGTCGAGCGCCGCGACGAGATCGCCGCGCGGCAACGGCGGCCAGTCCGGACGCCCCCAGGACGGCCCTTCGGCATTCTGAGCGACATCCCGCGCATCGTCCTTCAGGCTCTCGAAGAACGCCCGCCATTGGCCGTCCACCGACTGGGGATCGGCCTCGTAGCGCGCGTAAAGCTCGTCGATGTAGTCGGCGTTGCCGCCGTAGAGGAAGGACGTGCGGGCGAAGGCCGCATTGGCGTCTTGGCGTGACATGATCCTGGACCGCTTCGAACCGGGGACGCCCTGGCGGCGCCCTGAGGGACGGTAATGACCGGGACGGATCGCATGTTTCGTGCCATCCGCCCGGGACGAAATCTCTGTACCTTATTTATGTAGCGGCGCGGGCATAACAATTTGGCGACTGCCCGTCATAACCCGGTAAGAATGGACGAAGATTCAGTCCATGAGCGCCGAAAATCCCAGCGCCATCAACCCTTCAGCACCTCGACCAGGGTCTTGCCGAGGCGCGCCGGGGACGGCGACACCTTGATACCGGCGGACTCCATGGCTGCAATCTTCAATTCGGCATCGCCCTTGCCGCCGGAGATGATCGCCCCGGCATGGCCCATGCGGCGCCCAGGTGGGGCGGTTCGCCCGGCAATGAAGCCGACCATCGGCTTCCTGCGCCCGCGCTTCGCCTCGTCCTTGAGGAACTGGGCGGCGTCCTCCTCGGACGAGCCGCCGATCTCGCCGATCATGACGATCGAGGTGGTGGCGGGGTCGGCGAGGAACATTTCGAGCACGGTGATGAAATCCGTGCCTTTGACGGGGTCGCCGCCGATGCCGACCGCGGTGGTCTGGCCGAGGCCTTCGCGGGTCGTCTGGAACACCGCCTCGTAGGTCAGCGTGCCCGAGCGCGAGACGATACCGACCGAGCCCTTGGAGAAGATGCTGCCGGGCATGATACCGATCTTGCACTCCCCCGCGGTCATGACGCCGGGGCAGTTCGGCCCGATCAGCATCGACTTCGAGCCGCACAGCGCGCGCTTGACCCGCACCATGTCGAGCACCGGGATGCCCTCGGTGATGCAGACGATGAGCGGGATCTCCGCCTGGATCAACTCTGCGATGGCGTCGGCGGCGCCCGCCGGCGGCACATAGATCACGCTCGCGTCGCAGCCGGTCTTGTCGCGCGCTTCGGCGACCGTGTCGAACACCGGCAGGCCGAGATGGGTGGTGCCGCCCTTTCCCGGTGAAGTGCCGCCGACCATCTTGGTGCCGTAGGCGATCGCCGCCTCGGAATGGAAGGTGCCGTTCTTGCCGGTGAAGCCCTGGCAGATGACCTTGGTGTTCTTGTCGATCAGGACCGACATCAGGCTCCCCTCACCGCTTTGACAATCTTCTGCGCGGCATCGTCGAGGTCGTCCGCCGGCAGGACGTTGAGGTTGAACTCGCGGATGATCTTCTTGCCGAGATCGACATTGGTGCCTTCCAGGCGAACCACCAACGGCACCTTCAAGCCCACCTCACGGACCGCAGCCACCACACCCTCGGCGATCACATCACAGCGCATGATGCCGCCGAAGATGTTGACGAGAATGCCCTTCACGTTGTGGTCCGAGGTGATGATCTTGAACGCCGCCGCGACTCTCTCCTTGGTGGCGCTGCCGCCGACATCGAGGAAGTTCGCCGGGGATTCGCCGTAGAGCTTGATGATATCCATGGTCGCCATGGCGAGCCCGGCGCCGTTGACCATGCAGCCGATGGTGCCATCGAGCGCGACGTAGTTGAGCTCGTATTTCGACGCCTCGATCTCCTTCTCGTCCTCTTCGGTGATGTCGCGCAGCGCCTGGATGTCCCCGTGCCGATAGAGCGCGTTGTCGTCGAACGCCATCTTGGCGTCGAGGCAGATCAGCTTGCCGCCGCTCGTCTGCACCAGCGGATTGATCTCGAGGAGGCTCATGTCTTTCGCCAGGAAGGCGACGTAGAGCTGGCCGAGCAGCGTGCCCGCCTGCTTGGCGAGGTCTGCCTGACAATCCGAGCACCGCGGCGAGCTCGCGGCCGTGATGGGGCATCACCCCGGTCGCGGGATCGATCGAGAAGGTGGTGATCCGCTCCGGGGTCTTGTGGGCGACCTCCTCGATGTCCATGCCGCCCTCGGTCGAGGCGACGAACGCAACGCGCGAGGTCGAGCGGTCGACCAGCGCCGAGAGGTAGAACTCCTTCTCGATCGACGAGCCCTCTTCGACGTAGAGCCGGTTGACCACCTTGCCCTTGGGGCCGGTCTGGTGGGTGACGAGGGTCGAGCCGAGAATGCGTGTCGACTCGCGGCTCACGTCGGGAATAGACTTCACGACCTTGACGCCGCCCGCCTTGCCGCGGCCGCCGGCGTGGATCTGCGCCTTGACGACCCAGATCGGACCGCCGAGCTGGTGCGCGGCCTTCTCCGCCTCCTCGACCGAGAATGCCGCGATGCCGTTCGGCACCGGCACGCCGAATTCCCGCAGAACGGCTTTCGCCTGGTACTCGTGAATATTCATGACGCCCCGCCTGTTGTCGCCGTAGACGTGGTCGGCGAAGTTTTCGGTTCGCCGAACGCTAAACCCGTGTCAGCGCAGGACGGCCGCGCCCTTCAAGGAACCGCTCAGCTGAGATTTGGAGCGATCTTCATGCAGGCGTCGACCAAGCCGCCAACCGAGTCCACGGACTTGTCGAACATCGCCTGCTCCGCGCCGGTGAGCTCGATTTCGACGATCCGCTCGACCCCCTTGGCGCCGAGCACCACGGGAACGCCGACATAGAGGTCTTTCACGCCGTATTCGCCGTTGAGATAGGCCGCGCAGGGAACCACGCGCTTCTTGTCGCGCAGAAAGCTCTCCGCCATGGCGATGGCGGAGGAGGCCGGCGCATAGAACGCTGATCCCGTCTTGAGCAGGTTGACGATTTCCGCGCCGCCGTTGCGGGTGCGATCGACGATCTCGTCGATCCGGCTCTGGCTGGTCCAGCCCATGCGGATGAGGTCGGGGATCGGGATGCCGGCGACCGTCGAATAGCGCACCAGCGGCACCATGGTGTCGCCGTGGCCGCCGAGCACGAAGGCGGTCACGTCCTCGACCGAGACGTTGAAGTCGTCGGCGAGGAAATAGCGGAACCGCGCCGAGTCGAGCACGCCCGCCATGCCGACGACCATGTGCTTGGGCAGGCCGCAATATCTCTGCAGCGCCCAGACCATCGCATCGAGCGGGTTGGTGATGCAGATGATGAAGGCGTTCGGGCAGTATTTCTTGATGCCGGCGCCGACCTGCTCCATCACCTTGAGGTTGATGCCGAGGAGATCGTCGCGGCTCATGCCGGGCTTGCGCGGCACGCCGGCGGTCACGATGCAGACATCGGCACCGTTCATCGCCTCGTAGGAATTGGCGCCGAGATACCGGGTGTCGTTGCCCTCGATGGGCGTCGACTCCGCGATGTCGAGCGACTTGCCCTGGGGGACGCCTTCGACAATGTCGAACAGCACGACGTCGCCGAGTTCCTTGAGGCCGATCAGATGGGCGAGGGTGCCACCGATCTGGCCTGCGCCGATCAATGCAATCTTCTTGCGCGCCATGACGACGGAGATTCCTTGCTGAAGATGCCGGGCTGCGGCCGGCTCCGCGTGTTAACCCGTTCCAACCTGCCGTTCAAGTCGACCAAAGGCGATGATCGAAGATGATCGAAAAGGAGGCATTTGGATCGCACCCATTCATGTCTCGACGATGCCCGCGGCCGAGCCGCTGGTGGCCGGGGCGCGACCGTGAGGCAGGCCGAGGTACTCGGCCGATCCCATCTCGGCGATCCGCGAGACCGTGCGCTTGAACTCGCTCGCCTCGAAGCCCTCGTCCGCCTGATAGATGTCCGCGGGCTCGGCGTCGGCCGAGGCGACGAGCTTCACGCCACGGTCATAGAGCGTGTCGATCAGCGCAATGAAGCGCTTTGCCTCGTTGCGCATCGCATAATCCATCACCGGCACGTGGTCGATGATCACGGTGTGGAATTCGCGGGCGATGCGCAGGTAGTCGACCGCGCCGAGCGGGATCCCGCAGAGATCATGAAATGAAAAGCGCGCGACGCCCATCGTGGCGCGCGGCACGTGCAGTTGGTGGCCCTTGACCAGGAGGTCGAGCGGCTGGCCCTTGCGTCCGCCGGTGAGACGCCGCCACGCCTCGTCGAGGGCACGCTCGGCGGCCGCGTCCGCCGGGACGTGCCAGACCTTCACGCCGATCAACTTTTCCATCCGGAAGTCGGTGCGCGCCTCGAGCCGCACCACCTCCATGCGCTCCATCAACAGGGCGATGAACGGGACGAACAGCGAGCGGTTGAGCCCATCCCGGTAGAGATCGGTCGGCTCCACGTTGGAGGTCGCGACCACCACCACGCCGCGCTCGAACAGCCGCGTGAACAGGCGGCCGAGGATCATGGCGTCGGCGATGTCGGTGACGTGAAACTCGTCGAAGCAGAGCACCCAGGCCTCTTCGGCGAGGTCGTCGGCGGTCATGTGGATGGGGTCGCCCGGAAGCGTCGCGCCGGCCTTGAGCTTCGCCCGATAGTCGTTGAGCCGATCCTGGACGTCGAGCATGAACTGGTGGAAGTGCGCCCGCCGCTTGCGCTGCGCCGGACAGGCGGCGAAGAACATGTCCATCAGCATGGTCTTGCCGCGCCCGACCTCGCCCCAGATGTAGAGCCCCTTGAGGTCCTGCCCGCGGTCGACCTTCTGGCCGAACAGCCACCCGAGGGAGGACGATTTCCGCGCCAGCCGGTGCATGGCGAGTCGCTCGTTGAGGCGGGCGAGCTTCGCGACCACCTCCTCCTGGGCAGAGTCCTCCTCGATCTCGCCGGCAGCCACGAGGGCCGCGTATTGGGCGGTGATGGGAGGAGCGGACATTTCGGACATGATGCGACGAGGACGGGGACCCCGGTTATAGGCGCCGGCGCCGGCACGGCAACCCGGTCGCGGCGGTTCGGACGGCACTGTGCAAAACAGCGCTGCGATTTTCATGCCGTGAGCGCTTGGCAGACCTGCGCGCGGCCACGTCATTTGGCCGGATCAGAGCCCGGCACAGCGCGAAATTGTGCGCAGCAAGTCATTGATTTATATCGGCTCTCCCAAATGTCGCTTGGGTCCGACTTGATTCTTTGCTGCGACGCACACAAATGCGAATGACTTCTTGAAGATGTCGGTGTTTGCTGCAATGCAATATCGGCGATTGGCGGGATTCGTTTCCTGCCGATCACGGAGGATTCGGCCGAGGATCATGACAATAAGCATGGAGCTCGACCATGAACTACGTGACCATCGACGGCATCGTCCGCAAACTCTGGGCGTCGGACGCCCAGGCTTACGGCGATCATCTGCAGCGTCTCGATGAGATAAGCCGGCGCAATCGTTTCGGCGGCACTGTGGCTGACACTTTCATCCGCGGCCATGCCGAGCGCGCCTTCGAGCCGGAGAACGTTCTCTACGGATTTCTCGCCGACGGCGTGCTGCGGGGGGTGGCCGAGCTGCGGCCGTTCAGCCCGAACGCGCCCCAGGCCGAAGCCGCCTTCTCGATCGAGCGGCCATGGCAGAGCCATGGCGTCGGCACCGAACTCCTGGAGCGCACGCTGCTTGCCGCGCGCAACCGGGGCATCAAGCACCTTCATATCACCTGCCTGTCGGAGAACCACCGCATGCAGCAGCTCGCGCGCAAGTTCGACGCCGAGCTGCGACGCGACGACGACGATTCGGTCATCGGCGAGGTCGAGGCGCCCTATCCGACGCCGATGTCGCTGATGCGCGAAATGATCGCCGACGGCACCGGGCTCGCGACCACGCTGCTCGATGCCCAGCAGCGCGCGCTCAAGCGCGCATAAGCCCAAGAAAATGAGTCGGTGGCGCGACGGCGCGCCCCGGCCCGCCCTCTCGAAATGTGATTCTCGAACCAGGCAAGACGGGTCCGGTCACGCCGACGAAAAGGCAAATAAGGTCGAGTGATCGGACTTGCCCGCCCTGACCAAAAGTGCACAGTCTCGCCGGAGAATCCCCGGCGTCGGATGTTCCTCCGCCGGGATGTCACGGCGGCGCCGGGGGAGAGGCTCGTCATGCGGTTCGCGTTGCTTCTGGTACCCGCGCTCTGCGTCGTCCTCCCGGCCTCGGCACAACAGCCGCCATCCACGGTCCCGGTCGGGGTCGTGCGGGCCGAGCTCAAGCCGATCTCCAAGACCGCCGACTTCGTCGGCCGTGTCGAATCGATCAACCGCGTTCAGATCGTGGCGCGGGTGACGGGCTTCCTCGACGAGGTGAAGTTCACGGAAGGCGACATCGTCAAGGAGGGCACGCCGCTCTACCTGATCGAGCAGGGTCTCTTCAAAGCCGCCGTCGAATCGGCTCAAGGTGCCCTCGAGCGCTCCAAGGCCGCGAAGACGCTGACCGAAATTCAGCTTTCACGCGCCCAGGAACTCCTCAACCGGCAGGCCGGAACGGCCGTGACGCGCGACCAGGCGCTCGCCACCGACCAGCAGGCCGCCGGCCAGATCCTGACCGACCAGGCCAATCTCGAGACCGCCAAGATCAATCTCGGCTACACCGAGATCAACTCGCCGATCACCGGCAAGGTCGGCCGCACCAACATCACCAAGGGGAACGTGGTCGGTCCCGACACCGGGTCGCTGACGCTCGTCGTCAGCCAGGACCCGATGTACGTGACCTTCCCGGTGAGCCAGACCCAGGTGCTGCAAGCGCGCCAGCAAGGGCAGACCCACATCGACGACATCAAGGTGATGTTGAAGTTTTCCGACGGCTCCACGTACGACCAGGTCGGTCACATCAACTTCGTCGACGTCACCGTCGACCGCGGCACCGACGCCGTGACGGTGCGCGCAACCATCGCCAATCCGAAGGGCCTGCTGATCGACAACCAGCTCGTGCGGGTGCTCCTCGAGAGCGGCACGCCGGTGGAGAAGCTGGTGATCCCGCAGGCCTCGCTGATCGCCGACCAGGAGGGCACCTACGTCTTTGTCGTCGCCGACGGCAAGGCCGCGGTCCGGCGCATCAAGGTCGGCGAGGAGAGCGGTACCGGCGTCACCGTCGATTCCGGATTGACCGCCGGTGACCTCGTCATCGTCGAGGGACTACAGAGCCTGCGGCCCGGCACTCCGGTGCGCGCGACCCCGATGCCGGCGGTCACCACCGGAGGCTGAGTTCATGATTTCGGCAGTCTTCGTCGACCGGCCGCGGCTTGCCATTGTCATTTCCGTGGTGCTGACGATCGCCGGCCTGGTGTCGCTCTACGTGATCCCGGTCGCGCAGTACCCCGACATCGTCCCGCCGCAGGTCTCCGTCACCACATCCTACCCCGGCGCCAATGCCGGGGTGGTAGACGCGACCGTCGCCCAGCCGATCGAGGCGCAGGTGATCGGCGTCGACAAGATGATCTACATGAAGAGCGTGAGCGGCGACGACGGCAGCTACACGCTCACTGCCTCGTTCGAGCTCGGCACCGACCCCGACATCAACACCGTCAACGTCAACAACCGGGTGCAGATCGCGCTCTCCAAGCTGCCGCAAGAAGTGTCGCGCCAGGGCATCACGGTCAAGAAGAAGTCGTCGGCGATTCTCGGCGTCATCGTGCTCTCTTCGCCGAAGCAGACCCACAATCCCCTGTTCATCTCCAACTACGTCACCATCAACCTGCTCGATCCGATCAAGAGCACGCCGGGCGTCGGCGACGCTTCGCTATGGGGGCCGCAGGACTACGCGATGCGGGCCTGGGTCCGCACCGACCGGCTCACCGGCCTCAACCTGACGACCGGCGACATCATCTCCGCGATCCAGTCGCAGAACGTGCAGGCGGCGGTCGGACGCATCGGCGCCCGGCCGATCTCGAACGACCAGCAGCTGCAGCTCAACCTGCAGACCAAGGGGCGCCTGTCCACGGTCCAGGAATTCGAGAACATCGTCGTGCGCACCAACCCGGACGGGTCGATCCTGCGGCTCGGCGACGTGGCGCGCCTCGAGCTCGGCGCCGCCAATCTCGACCGCGAAACCGGTCTGAACGGCAGTCCCGCCGCCGCGATCGCGATCTACCAGACGCCGGGCGCCAACGCGCTGACGACGTTCCAGGCGGTGAAGGACAAGCTGACGGAGTTGCAGAAGCGCTTTCCGGAGGATCTCACCTGGAAGGTGACCTACGACCCTACGACCTTCGTCAAGGACACCATCCATGAGGTGCAGAAGACGCTGATCGAGGCGTTCGTCCTCGTCGTCCTCGTCGTCTATCTGTTTCTCGGCAGCATCCGTGCCACCCTCATCCCGACCGTCGCCGTGCCGGTGAGCCTGATCGGCGCCTTCATCGTGCTCTACGCGATCGGCTATTCGGCGAACTCGGTGTCGCTGCTCGCGGTGGTGCTCGCGATCGGTATCGTGGTCGACGACGCCATCGTCGTCGTCGAGAACGTCGAACGGGTGATGGAGGAGCGTCCCGATCTTTCCCCGGGGGACGCAACCAAGCTCGCGATGCGCGAGATCACCGCGCCGATCATCGCCATCACGCTGGTGCTGCTCTCGGTGTTCGTGCCGATCGCCTTCATTCCCGGCATTTCCGGCGAGCTGTTCCGCCAGTTCGCGGTGACCGTCGCGGTATCGATGTTCATCTCCGCGATCAACGCGCTCACGCTCTCGCCGGCCTTGTGCGGCGTGTTCCTCAAGCCCCATCACGGGCCGCGCCGCGGCATCATCGGCAAGGTCATGGGCGCGATCGACTATGTGCGCGACGCCTATGGCGCCGCCGTCGCCCGCATCGTGCGGTTCTCGGTCATCGGGCTGGTGGTGGTCGGCGTCGCCGCGCTCGGCACCGTCGGGCTTGCGCGCATCACGCCGACGGGCTTCCTTCCCGAGGACGATCAGGGCGCCTTTTTCGTCATCGTGCAGTTGCCGGGTGGCGCTTCTGTCGAGCGAACCGCCAACGTGATCCGCCAGGCGGAAGCGATCGTGAAGGAGGAACCCGGGGTCTCCGACGTCACCTCCGTCGTCGGCCTCAACTTTATCGACAGCTATTCGCAGTCCAATGCCGGCTTCATGGTCGTCACCCTGAAGCCGTTCGACGAGCGCAAGAGCGCCTCGGCCGGCGCCGCCGCCATCATCCAGTCACTCGGCCAGAAATTCCGCCAGATCCAGGGCGGGAACGTGGTGCCGCTGCCGCCACCGCCGATCATCGGCCTCGGCACCGGCGGCGGTTTCACCTATGTGCTGCAGGATCTCTCCGGCGGCGATCCCAAGGCCCTGGCGGCGGTGGTTCGCGGTCTTGTCATCGCAGCAAACCAGAACCCGGAGCTGAGCCGCGTCTTCACCACGTTCTCGGCGACCAACCCGTCGTTCTTCCTCGATATCGACCGCGACAAAGCGCAGATCCTCGGGGTGCCGCTCAACTCCGTATTCCAGGCGTTGCAGGCGTCGCTCGGCAGCTACTACGTCAACGACATGAACCTGTTCGGGCGCACCTGGCAGGTCCAGGTGCAGGCCGAGGCGGCCGACCGCGCCTCGATCGACGACATGTACCGCATCAATGTGCGCTCGAACGACGGCAAGATGATTCAGCTGCGCAGCCTCGTCGAAGCGCGCATCGTGGTCGGCCCGCCGGCGCTGATCCGCTACAACAATCTCCGCGCGGTGACGATCCAGGGGAGCCCCGCGCAGGGAGTTTCGTCCGGCACCGCGCTCGCCGCCATGGACGGCGTCGCCGCGAAGACCTTGCCCGGAGGCTTTGGCGGCTCCTGGACCGACACCGCGTTCCAGGAGAAGCGCGCCGAGGGCAAGACGACGATGATCCTCGGCTTTGCGATTCTGTTCGCCTACCTGTTCCTGGTGGGTCTCTACGAGAGCTGGACCATCCCGGTGCCGGTGCTGCTGTCGGTGACGGTTGGCATCGTCGGGGCGTTTGCGGCGATCGTGGTCGCGGGGCTGACACTCGATCTCTACGGCCAGATCGGCATGGTGGTACTGATCGGCCTCGCCGCGAAGAACGGCATCCTGATCGTCGAGTTCGCCAAGGAGCAGCGCGAGAAGGGCGTTCCGCTGCAGGAGGCCGCGACCGAAGGCGCCCGGCTGCGCTTCCGCCCGGTGATGATGACCTCGTTCGCCTTCATCCTCGGCCTGTTCCCGCTGGTGATCGCCGTCGGCGCCTCGCAGCTTGCACGGCGCCACGTCGGCACGCCGGTGTTCGGCGGCATGATCTTCGCGTCCTTCATCGGGATTTTCGTGATCCCGCCGCTCTACGTGTTCTTCCAGGCGATCCGCGAGCGCGTGCGCCCGGCGTCGCGGCCCAAAGTACCGGCCCCGACGCCGGCGAGCAGCCCTGCGGAGTAAGACATTCTCTCTCGTTGTCCCCGTCATTCCGGGGCGGGCCGCAGGCCAGAACCCGGAATCCAGGGTCTTTTTCTTTCAGCGCCGCGCCTGGATTTGGGATCCAGCGCTGCCCCGGAATGACCAACAGGTTACTGGCTCGCCCAGACGATGCGGGCGACCCACAAGACCTCTTCGGTGGTGAGGGTGCGGTCGGGGTGTTCGGGGTTGAGCGATTTCAATTCCAGCGTCTTCGCGGTCTTGCGCTTCAATTCCTTCGCCATCACCTCGCCGTCCCGCGTCTTGACGACAACACGGTCGCCGCGGTGGATTGTCGCCGACGGCGACACGATGATCACGGTGCCGTCGCGGTAGGCCGGGTGCATGGAGTTGCCGGAAATTTTGAGCGCATAGACATGCTCATCGTCGACCGCCGGGAATGGAATCTCGTCCCAGCCCTTGCCGGCGGGATAGCCGCCGTCGTCGAAATAGCCGCCGGCGCCGGCCTCCGCGAAGCCGAGCAGCGGCACCGCCTCCGCTATCGGCTGGCCCGCTTCGGTGATCAGGGCGACGAACTGGTCGATCGAGGCGCCGGTGGCGGCGAGCGACTTCGCCACCGATTCGGTCGAAGGCCAGCGCGCGCGGCCGTCCGCGGTGATGCGCTTCGACTTGTTGAACGTCGTGGGATCGAGCCCCGCACGCTTCGCGAGGCCTGACGGCGATAGGCCCGATCGCTTTGCGAGCCCGTCGATCGCCGACCAGATTTGCGCGTGCGTCAGCATCCCAAAGGCCTCCCGGAGGGGACCGTCTAGGAATTATAACCTGCCGCTGCCCACGTCTAGGTGGGCCGCTCGTCCGGAGGTAAAATTAATTGTGGAGCGGGGCCTATTCCCGCACGCTGTTCAGGCGCGCCCGGTGGTCCCGCGCGCGAGCCGCACCAGGAGCCAGATCGGCACCACCAGCACGGCGCCGAGCAGGAAATAGCGCCACAGCCAGCGCACCGCGTCGAAGCCCATATTCCAGACGCTGCGGATCAGCCGTTCGATGCTGTGCATGATGTTCATGGGATCGAGGCCGATCGCGGAAAGCACGACGCCGACGAGGACCGACAGCAGCACCAGGCGTGCGAGCACCGACAGCGGCGGCCCCCCGAAGAACCGGCTGATCCCATCGTTCGTCATGAAGTCCTCCGGCTGATTCCGTGCCTTCATTTTACCACATGGCCGGCCGGCAAAATGAGGGCGGAGGCGCCGTCGGCGGCGTTTCCGGTGTCGCGGTCGAGGAGCGCGATCAGCGTGTCGAGGCGATCGGCATCGCCGGGCGGCTTGTCCCAGCGCAGGCGGTTGATGCGCGGAAACCGCATGGCGATCGCCGGACTTGTGCCGGGTCGAACGCTGCAGTCCTTCGAAGGCGACCTCGAACACGAGGCCGGCGTCGCGCGAATGGGTGACCTCGCGCACCGGGCCGAACCGGCTGACGGTGTTGCGGCGCACGAAGCGGTCGATCTCGGCGAGCTCGGCATCGGTGAAGCCGAAATAGGCCTTGCCGACCGGCACCAGCTCGTCCCCGGCCTCGGTCTCGGTCCAGACCCCGAAGGTGTAGTCCGAATAGAACGACGAGCGCTTGCCGTGGCCGCGCTGTGCATACATCAGCACGGCATCGATCACGAAGGGATCGCGCTTCCATTTCCACCACGGGCCCTTCGGCCGGCCCGGCAAGATACGGCGAGGCGCGCTGCTTGATCATCACGCCTTCGACCGCGTCGGCATCGTCGCCGGCCCCGGCATGGGCGGGATCGGCGCGGGCCGCGGCGAGCGCCTCCCAGGTCGAAAACGGCACCAGCGGCGAGAGGTCGATGCGCGGCGAGGCGAGCCGCTTCACGAAGGCTTCGAGCTGCGCGCGCCGCGCCTCGAACGGCTCGCCGCGCAGATCGTGCTCGCCGTCGACCAGGAGATCGTAGGCGCGCAGATGGGCGGGGAAATCGGCGATGAGCTTCGCCGACACGGTTTTCCGGTTGAGCCGCTGCTGCAGCACGTTGAACGACTGCACGCGCCCTTCGCGCATGATCAGCAGCTCGCCGTCGAGCGCGCCGTCGAAATCGAGCGCCTCGGCGAGGTCGGGAAAGCTTCCCGAAATGTCCTCGCCGGTGCGCGAATAGAGCCGCGCGATCCGGCGTCCGTCGGCGAGCCGTCCGGCCGCGGCCTGCACCCGGATGCCGTCCCATTTCCATTCGGCGACGAAGTCCGCCGGATCGAGGCTCGCGAAATCGGCTTCCTCGATGGCGTGGGAGAGCATCGGCGGGCGGAACGGCGCGGGATCGCCGCTCGCCGGCCGCTCGGCGCGGCCTTCGAGCCAGGCGAACAGGTCGGCATAGGGCGGCGTGAGCGACGGCCATACCAGCTCGACCTCGTCGGGCTCGCGGTTCGCCGAGTGCCGCGACCGCGGTCTTGGCGAGCCGCGCCGACACGCCGATGCGGAGCGCGCCGGTGACGAGCTTCAACAGCGCCCAGCGCCCGGTCTCGTCGAGCGCGTCGAGCCATCCCGCGAGCTTTGCCGGCAGCTCCGCCTTGCCGAGCGTTGCGAGCGTGGTGACGACCTCGGAGAGCGAGGGCACGGCGGCCGTATCGCTCCGTGGCGGCGCCGGCCACATCAGCGCGACGGTTTCCGAGAGGTCGCCGACATAGTCGTAGGACATCGCGAACAGCACGGGATCGGTGCGCTCGGCGATCAGCGCGCGGATCAGCCCCGGCTTGGCGTGACGGAACGACAGCGCCCCGGTGATGGCGGCGAGCGCATAGCCGCGCTCGGGATCGGGCGTGGTGCGGAAATAATCTTCGAGCAGTCGCAGCTTGGCGTTGCGGCCGCTTTCATAGGCGAGGCGGTCGAGGAGAGCGGCGAACCGGTTCATGCGGGCGCGCCATCCTCGGGGCTCGTCTCGGCGGCGGCATCGGCAGGCGCTTCGCCCGCCTCTTCCTCCTCGCCGTAGCCGATCATGTGGAGCGGCCGCGCCGCGAGCCCGCGCGTCTCGCACCAATGCACCAGCGCCTCCTCGGCGCCGTGGGTCACCCACACCTCCGACGCACCGGTCGCGGCAATCGTCGCGGTGAGGCCGTCCCAGTCGCAATGGTCGGAGATGACGAGCGGCAGCTCGACGCCGCGCTGGCGGGCGCGGGCGCGCACCCGCATCCAGCCCGACGCGAAGGCGGCGACCGGATCGGGAAAGCGCCGCGTCCAGCGGTCCTGCAGCGCCGAGGGCGGGCAGATGGCGATGGCGCCGGCAAGCTCGGCCTTCGCGGCGTCGCGCACCGTGCGCAGCTCGCCGAGGTCGACGCGGCTCGCGTAATAGCGGGTGATCGTCTCCATCGCGCCGTGGAGATAGATCGGCTTGTCGTAGCCGGCAGCGCGGATCAGCGCGATGACGCGCTGCGCCTTGCCGAGCGAATAGGCCCCGACGAGATGGCCGCGCTCCGGAAACAGCGCGACGGAGGCGACGAGCTTGCCGACTTCCGCCATCGGGTCGCCGTGGCGAAACACCGGCAGGCCGAACGTCGCCTCGGTGATGAAGACGTCGCACGGCACCAATTCGAAGGGCGCGCAGGTCGGGTCCGGCCACGTCCTTGTAGTCGCCCGAGGCGACGATGCGGCAGCCTTCCGCCGCGACCCTGATCTGCGCGGAGCCGAGCACATGGCCGGCGGGATGGAAGCTCACATCCGTATCGCCGAGGCGAATCTCCTCGCCGTAGCGGATCGCCTGCACGCTGCCGGCGAAATCAGGACCGTAGCGCAGCCGCATCAGGTCGAGCGTCTCAGGCGTCGCCAGCACGGCGCCGTGGCCCGCCCGCGCATGGTCGGAATGGCCATGGGTGATCAGCGCCCGCTCGACCGGGCGCATGGGATCGATGTGGAAACCGCCGCGCCGGGAGTAGAGGCCGGCCGGCGTCGGGCACAGAAGTTCCTCGGGACGCATATTTGGAAGATATGGCATAGAGGCGCCATTGCGAGGTCCGGAACTGGTGACGCCCATCTTCGCTTCGTCCGGCAATCTCATTGCCGACCGCCGCTACGCGTTCGGCCGCGAGCTGGCTTCGCGCGGCGACCTCGCCGCCGCCGCCGACCTGTTTGCGCAGGCCGCCGAGGCGGAGCCCGCCTTCGCCGCCGCCTGGTTCGCGCTCGGCGAAACCGCGGCGAAGCTCGGCGACCGCGAGGGCGCCGTCGCCGCGTTCGACGCGGGCGCTTGCGCTCGATCCGCAGGATCGCTCCGGCGCGGCCCTGCACCTCGCGCGGCTCGGCGCCGCCGATCCGGCGCAGGCGATGTCGCGAGCTTATGTCGAGACGCTGTTCGACCAGTACGCGCCGCGCTTCGACGGCGCGCTCGAAGCGCTCGCCTATCGCGGGCCGCAGCTCATTCTCGACGCCGTGACGCGGGCGCGGCCTACTGCGAACTTCGCAGCAGCGCTCGATCTCGGCTGCGGGACCGGGCTTGCCGGGGTGGCGTTCCGGCCGCGCGTCGCGCATCTGACCGGCGTCGACCTGTCGCCCGGCATGATTGCCCGCGCTCGCGCCAGGAGCCTCTATGATCGCCTCGAGATCGCAGAGCTTGCCGCCTTCCTGCGGGACGAGCGGACGGCGCGCCGGCACTACGATCTCGTCATCGCCGCCGACGTCTTCGCCTACCTCTATGATCTCGCGCCGGTCGTGCGGGCGGTGGCCGATGTGCTGGGGGAGGGCGGTATTGTCGCGTTCACCGTCGAGACGGAGGAAGACGATACGCGACAGCGTCGTCACCTCGGCGAGAAGCTGCGCTACCGCCATGGCGCGGGCCATGTGCGCGCTGCCGTCGAAGCGGCCGGCCTCGATGTGGTCGAGCTGGCGCCGGCTTCGACACGGAACGAGGCGGGCGGCGCCGTGCCTGGCCTCGTCGTGGTGGCGACGCGTTCCGGCGATCACCGCGAATGTCAGCCCTGACTGGCCGGCATGACTTGCGGCGATCGAATGCCATTTCCCTCCCCGCCAAATCCGCTCTAAAGTTCGGAGCATGATCTCGCTCGAAAAGTCTGCAACTTTTCGGGATCATGCTCTAATCTCCCCGCTCCTGATTGGGGCCGTAGCTTATGACCAGTTCATCCGCGTCCGAAGGCCTGTCGAAACTCACGCGGCGCACATTCGCCGGGTCTGCCGCGGCCTTCGCGCTGGCCGGCCCGCGCGCGGCGCTTGCAGCGACGGAAGTCGACCTCATGCTCGTTCTTGCGGTCGACGCCTCCGGCAGCGTCAGCCAGCGCCGCTTCGAGCTGCAGAAGCAGGGCTATGCGGCGGCGTTTCGCAATCCGCGCGTGCTCAAGGCGATCCAGTCGCTGATGACCCAGTCGATCGGGGTCACCATGCTGCAATGGACCGGTCCGCGCCTCCAGGTCCATGTGGTGCCGTGGACGCAGGTCAAGGATGCTGCCTCGGCGGAAGACTTCGCCGGCGCCATCGAGAGGGTGCCGCGGCAATTGTTCGGCGGCGGCACCTCGATCAGCGGCGCCATCGATTATTCACGGCTCATCCTGCTGCAGAGTCCGTTCACTGCGAGCCGCCGCGTCATCGACATCTCCGGTGACGGCGCGAACAACATCGGCCGCCCGGTGCAGTTCGCGCGCGACGAAGCGGTGAAAGACGGCATCACCATCAACGGACTGCCGATCCTCGCCGTCGAGCCCGATCTCGATCACTATTATTTCGAGAACGTGATCGGCGGTCCCGGCGCGGTCATGGTCCCCGCGGAGAATTACGAAAGCTTCGCCGAGGCGATCCTCAAGAAGCTCATCATCGAGATTGCGGCGAACGACGTCGGGGCGGTGCCGATCCCCTTGCCGTAGTCTTGTCGGCACGCCCAAAAATAACAGGCAGAAACAGGGAGACGCCCACATGAACAAGTCACGGACAATGCTCGGGGCGGCGCTCGTCGCCATCATCGCGGTTACGGCCGGGACGGTCTATTCGCAGACAAAAGAGCCCATCAATTCCGGGCCGAACCCGTACAAGTCGATCACCGATTGGGCGAAGCTCGGACGCCCCTGGGGCTCGACCGCCGGCGTCGACATCGACCGCGACGGCTCGAGCGTGTGGGTCGCCGAGCGCTGCGGCGCCTTCGCGCCGCCCTCGGCGATGAAGCCGGGTCAGCCGTTCGCCTGCGACGGCTCGAACCTCGATCCGATCGTGAAGTTCGACGCCTCGGGCAAGCTCGTGAAGTCGTTCGGCGCCGGGCTGTTCGTGCTGCCTCATGGGCTATCCGTCGATCCCGACGGCAACATCTGGGTGACCGACGGCGTCGGCAAGGACGGCAAGGGCCATCAGGCGATCAAGTTCAGCCCGGACGGCAAGGAGCTGATGCGGCTCGGCAAGGCCGGTGTCGCCGGCAGCGGTCCGGACGAGTTCAACGCGCCGTCCGCGGTGCTGGTGGCGCCGAACGGCGACATCTTCGTCGCCGACGGCCATGGCGGCAACACCAATGCGCGCATCGTGAAGTTCGACAAGACCGGCAAATTCATCAAGAGCTGGGGACAGAAGGGCACTGGTGCCGGCGACCTCGACATTCCCCATGCGCTGGCGATGGATTCGCGCGGCCGCCTGTTCGTCGCCGACCGCAACAACAACCGCATCCAGATCTACGATCAGGACGGCAAGCTTCTCGATTCCTGGTCGCAGTTCAGCCGGCCGAGCGGCATCGCCATCGACAAGAAAGACCAGATCTATGTCGTCGATTCCGAATCGGGATCGGTCAACAAGGCCCATGGCGACTGGAAGCGCGGCATGCGCATCGGCAGCGCCGCGGACGGCAAGGTGACCGCGTTCATTCCCGACCCGGACGAGAACGCCACCACGACGAGCGCCGCCGAAGGCGTCGCGGTCGACGCTCAGGGCAACATCTACGGCGCCGAGGTCGGCCCGAAGCGCCTGATGCGCTACGTGAAAAACTGAAGTGCCGGTGGCGGGCGCGTCCTTACCGCTTGATCCCCGCGGGATCTGACGCGGCATGGGGCGCCCGCCTGCCAGACCGCGATATTCCGTGATCGCCGAGGAGGTCGCCCAAGCGATCGAGCGCGGCCAGTATCCCGTGGGCACCCTGCTTCCGAGCGAAGCCGGGCTGCGCGCGCAATACGACGTCAGCCACCACACCGTGCGCGAGGCGATGCGCCGCCTCCAGGAGTTGCGGCTCGTCGCGCCGGAGAAGGGACGCGGCACGCGCGTCGTCGCGCGCTCGGCCGGTGCGCGCTACGTCCACAGTCTCGAGGCGATCCCCGATCTCGGCGAGGTCGCCCGCGAGACGCGCATCAAGGTGCTGCGCCGCGCGCGCATCAAGCGTAGCGAGGCCGACAGCGCGTTGCCGGCGCACAGCGACCACTGGTTCCTGATCGAGGCGGTGCGCTCGACGCAGGGCGATCCGCTGGTGTGGAAGCAAATTTACATCGACGCGCGCTATGCCAAGGCGGCGGAGAAGGTCGGCGCCAGCAACACCCCGATCTACCGGCTGATCGAACGGCTCTACGGCGAAAAGCTCGTCACCGTCCGGCAGGAGGTCGGCGCAACGCCCATTCCGGCCGGGGTGGCCGCGGTGCTGGCGGTCGAGAGCGGGTCGCCCGGTCTCCTGATCGAGCGCGAATATGTGAGCGAGAGCGGGCGGGTCTTCGAGGTGACCCGCAGCATCTATCCGGCCGGACGATTCCGCTACACCAGCGAGCTGCGTCTCGAACGGGACACATGACGAAGGCCTCCCGGCCTGAATTGACCGAGTCAACTTATCCGGATAGGTTTATCCGGATAAGTTCAGGCGGCCGGTGTCGCGATGAGCGCGAGCGCGCCGAACGATTCGCCGCACGAGGGAGGACGGAATGCAGATCGAGCCGCTGAGCAAACATGTCGGCGCAGAGGTCAAGGGCGTCGATGTCGCGAATCTCTCCGACGGCGACTTCGAGAAGATCGACGAGGCCTACGACCGCTATTCCGTCCTCGTGTTTCGCGACCAGAAGCTGACGCCCGAACAGCACATCGCCTTCGCGCGCCGGTTCGGAGAGCTCGAGATCAGCCCGCGCACGCAATTCGCGCTGCCGGGACACCCCGAGGTCCTGGTGTTGTCGAACATCATCGAGAACGGCAAGCCGATCGGCAATGCGGACGCCGGCCGCACCTGGCACACCGACATGTCCTACACCCAGACGCCGCCCCGCGGCTCGATCCTCTACGCCCGCGAAATTCCGATCGAGAACGGCCGCGCGCTCGGCGACACCGTGTTCGCGAGTGCCGCGGCCGCGTTCGAATCGTTGCCGGCGGATCGGCGGGCCTCGCTGATCGGCCTGCGCGCTCTTCACCGCGGCAGCGCCAAGAAATACGCCCCCGGCAGCAAGCTCGGCGATCTCGTCAAGGACATCCCGGACGTCGAGCATCCGGTCATCCGGACGCATCCCGCGACGGGCCGCAAGGCGATCTATGTGCGCGAGGGCGAATGCGTCGCGATCGGCGGCATGCCCGACGAGGAGAGCCTGCCGCTCATCAAGGAGCTCGGCGACATGGTCACCCGTCCGGAGTTCAGCTACCGCCACAACTGGCGCCTCGGCGATCTCTTGATGTGGGACAACAGCATGACCCAGCATCTGGCGATCAGCGACTATCAGCTCCCGCACCGAAGGCTGATGCACCGTGTGACCGTGAATGGTACGGTGCCGATCTGATCGACGCGCCACGCGGCCCCGACAAGAGTGGAACGTCGGCCGGCCGTGAAGGAGCGTATATGACGCTGCCGCTTCGTTCTTTGCTCGTCGTTCTCGCGCTCGTCCTCGCGACCGCGGCGCAGGCGCAAAACTATCCCGATCGGCCGATCCGCCTCATCGTGCCGTTCGCCGCCGGCGGCACCGTCGACATCATCGCGCGCATCGTCGGCGGCCGGCTGGCCGACGTCGCCGGAGCCAAGGTGATCATCGACAACCGCGGCGGCGCCGGCGGCGTGATCGGCACCGAGATGGTGGCCCAGTCGCCGGGCGACGGCTACACGCTGTTGTTTCACAGCGGATCGATCACCTACGATCCCTCACTGCACGACAAGCTGCCCTACGACACCATGAAGGACCTCGCGCCGGTGTCGATGATCGGCACGACGCCGAATCTCCTGGTGGTGACGCCGTCGTTTCCCGCGCGCTCCGCCGCGGACCTGATCCGCATCGCGCGCGAGAAGCCGGGAAGCATCACCTACGCCACCGGCGGCTTCGGCAGCTCGTCGCATCTTGCGGTCGCGCTGTTGGGCTCGCTGTCGGGCACGAAGTTCAACCACGTGCCCTACAAGGGGGCCGGGCCGGCGCTCGCCGATGTGGTGGCCGGCCATGTCGACTTCACTGTCGCCACCATGCCGGGCGCGATCCAGCAGGTGCGCTCGCGCGGCGTCCGGGCGCTGGGGATTTCGACGCTGACGCGCTCGCCGGAGCTGCCCGAGGTGCCGACGATCGCCGAGACCGGGCTGCCCGGTTACGAATATGTCGCGTGGTTCGGCGTCTTCGCGCCCGGCACCACGCCGCCCGATCTCGTCGCGCGCATCGCCGCGCTGCTGCGTGAGGCCGTGGACTCGCCCGACACGCGCGACCACCTGCGCATCCAGGGCGTCGAGCCGCATCTCCTGGCGCCGCAGGAATTTCGCGAGCAGGTGAAGGCGGAAATCGCGCGATGGGGCCCGGTCATCGCCAAAGCCGGCATCAAGGCATCGCAGTGAATTCTTCGCTCCCCCTGAAAGGGGAGGGCAGGGAGGGGGTGCGGGAGGCAATGCTCGGCGCTGGCGCGAATGTGCAGACCCCCACCCCGACCCTCGGCCGCCTTTCAGGCCTGAGCGTCATGGCCGGGCTCGTCCCGGCCACCCCGATCATGTTGCACGGCCGCGCCCAGTTATCGGGGTCGCCGGGACAAGCCCGGCGATGACAGAGATTACGATCGTGCGGCCGCTTGGCCAAACAGCGCTGCGGCGAATTGCGGATAGACCTCGGCGAGCTGCGGCGCGATCTCGCCGCGCAGCATCGCGAGCGTCGCTTCGCTCGGCGCCGGCGTGACCGGCACTTCGTCCGGGCAGTCATAGGCGAAGCCGGTGTTCTCCGCGACCTCCTCGACGCTGTGGCCGGGATGGACGCTTTCGAGCCGGAAGCGTCGCGCGGTGCGGTCGAAGCTGAACAGGCAGCGGTTGGTGACGAGCGCGATCGGTCCGCCCGGGCGATAGACGTTCTCCGGGCTTCCGCCCGGCGCGCTGATGAAGCCGACCTTCGGCACCAGCGTGCGCCGCGAATGCTCGGTGCGGAACAGCACCACCTTCGGCACCACGTAGTAGAGATGCGCCGAGCCGAACGAGCCGGGAAAGCGCACCTTGGGCTTGTCGTAGTCGCCGATGGCGACGAGGTTGATGTTGCCCTCGCCGTCGATCTCGCCGCCGGAGAGGAAGAACACGTCGATGCGGCCCTGGCCGGCGCAGTCGAACAGCTCGCGGCCGCCGTCGGTGAAGAAGTTGTGCTTGCGGCTCTGCAAGAGCGAGACATAGGGCAGGCCGCGGCCGCGCTGGCGCGCGAGCAGCGCCGCCATCGCCGGGATCGGCGAGGCGTTGCCGACGGCGATGTGGCGCACCTCGCCGATCAGGCGGGTGATGACGTCGGCGAGCAGCTCCTCGTCGCGAAACGCGCGCGCGTCCGATGGCGCGGTTTCGACGAGCTCACGCGGCGCGGCGGGCATGGACGTACTCATCGAGATAGCGCGCAAAGCCTTCCGCGGTCGCAGCGCGGCGGGCGTATTCGGCAAGATGCGCGAGGTCGGCCGGATAATGATCCGGCAGGCCGAGCGGCCAGCAGCCGTTCTCCGCGACCGCGATCGCCTCGACATAGAAGCCCGGCAGCGTCCCGGCGGCGAGGACGGGATCGTCGAGCAGATCGCCGTCGACGATCTTCTCGACCGTCGCCACCGTGCGCTTGCCGGCATGCGCCATGGTGGCGAGCTCGCGCTGGCGGCCGATCCACACATTGCCGGCGCGATCGGCCATCGGCGCGTGGATCAGCACCACGTCGGGATGGATCGCCGGCAACAGCACGATCGGATCGTCCCTGCCGAACGGATTGTCGATGATCCGCCAGTCGGGCCGGTGCGCGAGAATGTCGGAGCCGAGGATGCCGCGCAGCGGCATGAACGGCACGCCCTTCTCCGCCGCCTGGAACGCGGTGTGGAGCGCCGGGCAGGTCGCGTCGCGCATGTGGATGGTGGCGCCGGTGATTGCGGCGGTGAACCGCGGCGCCGGCCCGAACTCGCCGAGGCTCACGGCGGAAGTTTCCAGCATGTCGACGCAGCCGGCCCCGATCAGCATGTCGGCCTGCAGGCTCGAGGTCGGCAGCGCGACGAGATGAAGGTCCTTCACGCCGCGCCGGATCAGCGCGCGCGTCGCCTCCATCGGCACGCCGGCGACCTCGCGCGGCACCGCCAGCATGATGCCGTCGACGATCGGCGCCAGCGCCTCCTCGATGGTATCGACGATGATGGGCATCGGTGCTCCTCGGGCCCGGTCGCGGGCAGGACGATCCAATCTCACATAAGAGGGACGGACACAGAGGTCCAGTAGGGTGGGCAAAGGCGCGCGCTTCGCGCCGTGCCCACGCGGAAGGTTCGACGTGGGCACGGCGCAAGGGCGCCTTTGCCCACCCTACGGATTCTTCCACGGAATCAGCACGCGCTCGATCTCGTTGAGCGCCACCGTCAACGTGAACCCGATCAGCGCGATCATGAACAGGCCGACATACATCTGCTCGACCGCGAAGGTCTCCCACGCGCTCCAGATCAGGTAGCCGAGCCCGCTCTTGGCGCCGATCATCTCGGCGACCGCGATCAGGATCAGCCCGATGCCGATGCCGAGCTTGAAGCCGGTCATGATCACCGGCAGCGCGCCGGGCAGCGCGATGGTCCAGAACATGTTCCAGCGGCTTGCCTTGTAGTTGCGGCCGACGTCGAGATAGATCTGGTTGATCCCGAGCACGCCGGTGGTCGCGTTGATGGCGACCGGGAAGAACACGCCGATCGCCACCATGAAGATCTTCGAGGCCTCGCCGAGGCCGAAGATCAGGAGCGCGAGCGGCAGGATCGAGCTTTTCGGGATCGGATAGGTCGCTGCGATCAGCGGATCGAACACGGCGCGCACCGCGCGGTTGAGCCCCATCACGACGCCGAGCACCAGCGCCGGAATGCCGCCGATCAGCGTGCCCCAGAACAGGCGGTTGAGGCTGGCGAGCGTATGGCTGACGAGCTCGCCGGATTTGAGCATGTCGACGAGCTGCGCAAAAATGCTCGATGGCGCCGGGAAGAAGCGGGTGTCGATGAGCCCGAACCGCGCCGCGAGCTCCCACACGACGAGCAGCGCAAGCGGCGAGGCGATGCCGAGGATGCGGTCGCGCATGCGCAGCGACATCGGCTTGCTGCGTGGCGCCCGGGCAGGAGCCGGCGTGGTGGTCGGAAGGCTCACCGCTTGCCTCCGGGGACTTCAACGGCGTCGCCGACACCCTCCGCGATGTTGCGGGCGCGCAGCACTTCGTCGCGCAGATTGGCCCAGATGAGATGCACGAGATTGCCGTACTCCGGCGACCCCTGCAGCTCCATGATGTCGCGCGGGCGGGCAAGCGGGATCGGCACGAACCGCTTCACCCGGCCGGGCTGCGCGGTCATCACCATCACGCGGTCGCCGAGCAGCACCGCCTCGTCGACGCTGTGGGTGATGAACACCACCGTCTTCTTGTGCTCCTCCCAGATGCGCAGCAGCTCCTCCTGCAGCAGCAGCTTGTTCTGCGCATCGAGCGCCGAGAACGGCTCGTCCATCAGCAGAATCTGCGGATCGTTGGCGAAGGCGCGCGCGATCGCGACGCGCTGGCGCATGCCGCCGGAGAGCTGGTGCGGATAGTAGCCGGCAAAGCGCGTCAGCCCGGTGCGATCGAGATAGTGCGCGACGACGTCCTTGACGACGGCCGCAGGGACGTTGCGCATACGCAGGCCGTAGGACGCGTTCTGCCACACCGTCATCCACGGAAAGATCGAATCGCCCTGGAACACCATGGCGTTCTGCGGCTGGTCGCGGGTCGCCGCGACGTCGATCTCGATCTCGCCCGAGGTCGCCGCATCGAGTCCGGCAAGAATGCGCAGCAGCGTCGTCTTCCCGCAGCCGGACGGGCCGACGATCATGAAGAATTCGCCCTGCCCGATGTCGAGCGACACGTCGTCGACCGCGACCAGCGGCCCGAACGACTTCGTCAGGTTGCGGATACGGATCGCCGGCCGCACGGCGGCAGGCACAACCATGGGCCGCGGAGCCGGGGCGGAGCTGGACATTCGTTCTGGTCCATGCGGGCCGGGGAGTGTGGCCAAATTTGCTCGCGCAGACAACCGGGCTGCGCCGTGGCGCCGCGCGCCCCTGAATCGACACCGGAACGCGCCGGCAGAATCCAACGAAATCAATGATTTTCTACTTTGCATGGGGTTGTTCCTCACAAAATGCCTCCCCGAAAAAAGCTGAGCGGGAGAGCCGGCGTCCCTTCAACCTCTCCCCGCGTGCGGAGAGGGAGGACGCCGTGCCTCGGGGAGCACCCGGTAGCCCCTCGCGACGAAACGCTGTAAGCGGAAACGCAAATCGGGGAAGGAACCATGTCGGATGCCGGCCGCGGGCGGCGCGAGCCTTACATCGGCCGGGCGATGCCGCGCTTCGAGGACCGGCGGCTCGTCGCCGGGCGCGGACGCTTTGCCGATGATGCCGCGGCTCCCGGCCAGGCCTATGCGGCCTTCGTGCGTTCGCCCCACGCCCATGCCCGCATCGACGGCATCGACACCGACTGCGGCGCAGCTGCCCGGCGTGCTCGCGGTCATCACCGCGGCCGACTATGCCGCCGCGGGCGGCCGCGGCATCGCCCACATGGCGAACCCCGCCGACACCCACGACGTCAAGCTGCGCGCCTTTGTCGGACCGGGGCGGCGGACGCCGTTCGATGCGCCGCATCCGCCACTCGCCGCGGATCGCGTGCGCCATGTCGGCGAGCCCGTGGCGATGGTCGTCGCGGAGACCGCGGCGGCGGCGCAGGACGCCGCCGAGCGCGTCGTCGTGCGCTACGCGGTGCTGCCCGCCGTCACCGATGCACTCGCGGCGCTCGCCCCCGGCGCGCCCGTCATCCATGACGGCGATCGCCGGCAATCTCGCTCTCGAGACCGAGATCGGCGACCGTGCGGCGGTCGAGGCGGCCTGCGCCGAAGCGGCGCTCGTCGTCATCGCAGACGTTCCGTGCCCAGCGCGTCGCCTCGGCGCATATGGAGCCGCGCGCGGTGCTCGCCGCCTATGACGCCGATGAGGGCCTGCTCACGCTCCACACCGCGAGCCAGGGCGCGCTGCGCATCAAGTCGACGATCGCGGCCTGCCTCGGCATGCCGCCGGAGCGGGTGCGCGTCGTCACCGGCGACGTCGGCGGCGCGTTCGGACTGCTCAGCAATGCCTATTGCGAGCAGGTGATGGTGGCGTTCGCCGCCTGCCATCTCGGCCGGCCGGTGAAGTGGACCAACAGCCGTTCGGATGCGTTCCTCACCGATTACCAGGGCCGCGACCTCACGCTCGACGGCCGCCTCGCGCTCGCCGCCGACGGCCGCATCCTCGCCTATGGCCTCACGATCACCGGCAACATCGGCGCCCATTCGGTGACCTATGTGCCGCTGTCGAACGCCTCGCGCGTCGCGCCGACGGTCTACGACATTCCGCAGGTCGCGGTGACGGTGCGCGCCGCGCTCACCAACACGGTGCCGACCGCGCCGTTCCGCGGCGCCGGGCGGCCGGAGGCGACGTTCGCGATCGAGCGGCTCATCGACATCGCGGCGCGGCGCCTGCGCATCGACCGCGTCGCCATCCGCCGGCGCAACCTGATCCGCCGCGCCCAGCTGCCCTATCGCTCCGCGACCGGCCTCACCTACGACAGCGGAAACTTTCGCGCCAACATGGATGCGGTGCTCGAACTCGCTGACTGGCGGGGCTTTCCGGCGCGCCGGCGCGCGGCGGCGAAGCGCGGCCGCCTCGCCGGCATCGGCCTTGCGAACTACGTCGAATCGCCGGTCGGCATGCCGAGCGAGCACGTCGAGGTCAGCGTGCGCGCCGAAGGTCTGGTCGACGTGGTGGCCGGCACCCAGTCGAGCGGGCAGGGCCACGAGACGAGCTTCGCCCAGGTGCTCGCCGACAAGCTCGGCGTCACGCCGGAGCAGGTGCGGCTCCTCACCGGCGACACCGCGGTGGTGGCGGCGGGCGGCGGCACCCACTCGGACCGCTCGATGCGGATCGCCGGCACGCTTCTCGTCGAAGCGTCCGCCGGGATCGTCGCCAAAGCCCGCGCGGTGTTCGCCGCGCTCGCGGGTTGCAGCGCGGAGGAGGTCGAGTTCGCCGACGGCCTGTTCGTGTCGCCGCGCTCGAACCTGCGGTGCGATGTGTTCGACATCGCGCGCGCCATCGCGACCGATCGATCGTTGCCGGCGGAGCTGCGGGCACCGCTCCAGAGCAAGGCGAGCTTCGTCGGACGCATCCCCGCTTATCCGACCGGCGCTGCGGTGTGCGAGGTCGAGGTCGATCCCGCGAGCGGTCTCGTTTCGATCTCGCGCTATGCGTCGGTGGACGACGCCGGCCAGCCGATCAATCCGCTGATCCTGCACGGCCAGGTCCACGGCGGCATCGTGCAGGGCGCCGGGCAGGCGCTGTGCGAGGCGGTGATCCACGACGCCGCGGGCGAGATGCTCACCGGCAGCTTCATGGACTACGCCATGCCGCGCGCGGTGACGGTGCCGAGCTTCACCGTCGCGCTCACCGAAGATCGCGACCCACGGCAATCCGCTGCGCGTCAAAGGCGGCGGCGAAGCCGGCGTCACGCCGGCGCTCGCAGTCGTGATGAACGCGGTGATCGACGCGCTCGCGGCGCACGGCATCGAGCACCTCGACATGCCGGCGACCCCGTCGCGGGTGTGGGAGGCGCTGCGGGCGGCGCGAGGTGCGGCGAAATGAATGGCGTCATTCCGGGGCGCGCGTCAGCGCGAACCCGGAATCCAGGCTGCTGATTCGCCCAGGCGATTGTTCAAGTCATGGCCTGGATTGACCGGGTCGGTGCTGCGCACCGCCCCGGAATGACGAACATCATTGCCATGTCGAAGCGGAGACGCAACTCGTCCCTCCCCGTCTTCGGGGAGGGCAGGGTGGGGTTCTTTCTTGCTCGCTTCGCTCGCGGACCCCACCCGACCTCGCTATCGCTCGGCCACCCTCCCCGAAGCCGGGGAGGGATTCAGACCGGCGTCCTGAACTTCTTGTACAAGTCCTGCACCGCCGCGAGCGCTTCGTTGTTGAGCGGGATGTCGATCGGCTCGCCGCGCTCGGCGGAGAGGTCGGCGGCGATGTAGCACTCCATCACCCGCCGCGCGCTTTCCGGCGTCACCATGGGCGGCCGGTCGAGCATGACCTGTTCGAGGAAGTGCAGCGTCTCCGGGCCCATCTGTCCGGCGAACACGTGGTCGACCTGCTCGCCCGGCATCGTCGACATCGGATACTGCGTGCCTTCGGCGACGGTGTTGAGCCAGTTGTCGCGCTGGGTGTCGTCGAGAAACAGCGAGCCCTCGGTGCCGGTGATCTCGATCCAGGTGGCGCAGTAGTTCGGATAGCTCGGCGGCAGATTCCAGCCGCCGCCGATCGCGACCAGCGCGCCGTTGTCCATGGTCACCGTGGTCCACATGATGTCGTAGGAGCCGTTGACCTCCTTCATGTAGCCGTAGGCGCCCTGCGAATAGACGCGCACCGGCTTTGCCGGCTCGAGCAGCCAGAAGGCGAAGTCGAGATCGTGGGTCGATTCCATCGCCGCCGGCGACAGCCGCGTGCGGCCGGCGATCCGCTTGCCGAGGCTGCGCGAGAGATGCCGGCTCACCATCAGCGACACCGGGCGTCCCAAGCGTGCCGTCGGTGATCTTCTTCTTGGCGTAGGCGATCTTGGTGTTGAAGCGCTGCGAATAGCCGATGGTGAACTTCACCCCGGCGCGCTTGGCGAGCGCGATCAACTCGTCGGCCTCGAACAGCTCCATGGCGATCGGCTTTTCGAGCAGCACGTGCTTGCCGGCGCGCAGGCAGTCCCGCGTGATCGGGAAATGGGTGTTCTCCGGCGTGGTGCAGATGTAGACGACGCTGATGTCTTCGTTGGCGATGATGTCGCGGTAGTCGAGCGTCGCGGTCGCAGGATTGGTGAGCGCCTTGACCTCGGCGAGGCGGTCGGGGCGGATTTCGCAGATGTGCAGCTTCTTGCACAGCGCCGAGCGCGACAGCGTTTCGGCGCGGATGCCGCCGCACCAGCCGGTCCCGATCACCGCGGCTTCGAGGAGTTCTACCAAGGGCTTTCCTTTTTCACTCGCCAATCCACATCGTCATTCCGAGGCGCGCGTCTTCGCGCGAACCCGGAATCCAGGCTTTGGGAAGTGGGCGACGATGCCGACTGGATTCCGGGTTCGCCGCTGGCGCGGCTCCCCGGAATGACGGGCGGGTATAACCACGATTGCCCCGCAATGAAAAGGGCCGGCCCCGAAGGACCGGCCCAGTCTCAACAGAACCCGCCGCGGATCAGGACATCGCCTGCTTGACGCGGTCGGGCGAGAACGGCACGCGGCGCATGCGCACGCCGGTGGCATCGAAGATCGCGTTGGCGATCGCCGCCGCGAGCGGGCGGATCGACGGCTCGCCGGCGCCCGACGACGCGATCTCCGGATGGTTGATCAGCACGGACTCGACCTTCTCCGGCGTCTCGGTGATGTCGAGGATCGGGTACGACACCCAGTCCACCGTGGTGACGGTCTTGTCGTTGAACTTGACCTCTTCCCACAGCGTGCGGCTGATGCCCTGGATGACGTTGCCCTCGATGCACTTGTGCAGGCCGTCCGGGTTGATGATCTGGCCGCAGTCATGGGCGACCACGAACCGCTTCACCCAGATCTTGCCGGTGGAGCGGTCGATGTCGACCTCGGCGATCGCGGCGACACGGGTGCCGTTGCGCTGCGAATAGGCGATGCCGCGGCCGTTGACCTTGACGCCCTTCTGGTCGCGGCGCGGCGAGGACCGGGTCTCCCAGCCGTACTTCTCCGCCGCGCCCTTGATGACCGCGATGTCGCGGGCATCCTTGACGTGGGCGAGGCGGAACTGGACCGGGTCCTGGTCGAGCGCCGCCGCGACCTCGTCCATGAAGGACTCGCTCGCGAAGTGGATTTGCGGCCCGACCGGATCGCGCAGATGCGATGAACGCAGCGGCGAGGCGCGGTCGAGCAGCGGCGGGACGGTTTCCCAGGCGAGGCGCTTGTTGGGAAACGCGTAGGACTCCGCCGGCACGCCGAAGCCGTCGCCGGAGGCGAGCGTCACGCCGAGCGTCTGGCCGGCGAGCGTATCCGGCGGCTTGCCGCCGTTGGTGTCGACGTCGACCCGCGAGAACCCTTTGCTGGTGAACTCGTAGGCGATGATCTTGCCGGCGGCGTCGAGGCCGATCTTCGCCGTGTGGATCGAGGCGGGGCCCTTCGGGTCCCATCCGGTGCCCTGGTCGCGCATGTATTGCAGGCGCACCGGCTTGCCGACCGCCTTGGCGATCACCGCGGCGTCCATGGCGCAGTCGTCGGCGTCGTTGCGGCCGTAGGAGCCGGGGCCGGTGAGCCACTTCACGTGGACCTTCTCCAGCGGGACACCCAGGATGATGGAAAGGCCCTGCTGGACGAAGTGCGACTTCTGGCTGCCGGTGTAGCAGGTGACGAAGCCGTCCTTGATGTCGACGAGGGAGCAGGCCGGCCCCATGGAGGCATGGGACTGGAACGGCCACTCGTACTCGGCCTCGATCACCCGCGCCGCGGTCTTGAAGGCGTCGTCGACATTGCCGACGTTCGTCTCGACGGTGCGCTTGCGCACCCGCGACTTGCGGATCACGTCGTAGAGCGTGGCCTGGGGCGGGAACGGCGGCTTCTCCTGCGACCATTCCACCTTGAGGTTCTGCATCGCCTGGATGGCATCCCACTCCTTGTCGGCGACGACGGCGAGGAAGGCGTCCTGCCACACCACCTTGGCGCCGGGGATGCTCTTGATCGAGCTTTCGTCGACCTTGACCGGCTTGGTGCCGGCGACCGCCGGCCGGATCATGCGGGCATGCACCATGCCCGGCACCTTGACGTCGGTGCACGAAGTCTTCCTGCGCGAACACCTTCGGCGCGATGTCCTCGCGGTGGATCGGCTGGCCGACGATCTTGTGCTCGCTCGGCTTCTTCGGCTGCGCCTTGCCGGGGGCATAGAGCGTGTTGCCGTACTGCTTGTTCCACTCGAGCTGGACGTTGAAGTAGCGCCCGCCGATCAGCTCGCCGTAGGACGCCTTCTTCGCCGGGTCGGCCTTCGACTGCACGACGCCGTCGACGACGGTGAGGTCGCCGGCCGGCAGCGCGAGCTTCTCGGCCGCCATGTCGACGAGCACGCGGCGCGCTTCCGCCGCGGCGACGCGCATCTGCTTGCCGCCGAGCTGGATGCCGGTCGAGCCGGAGGCGCCGCCCTGGTTCACGCTGGTGGCGGTGTCGCCCATGAAGACCTTGACGGCCTTGAACGGCACGTCGAGCTCCTCGGCGACGATCTGGCCGATGGCGACGAACAGGCCGTGGCCCATGTCCATCTTGCCGAAGAAGGCCGAGATCGTGCCGTCGGCGTTGACGGCGATGTAGGAGGAGAGCTGGTCGGGCGTCAGCGGCGGCTTGGCGCCCTGCGCGTGGGCCTCGCTCACCGCGAGGAGGGTGTCGAGGCTCATCGGCATGCCGATCGACACGACGAGCGCGCCGCCGGTCTTGAGGAGCGCGCGGCGGGAGAACGCGGCGGAGTTTTCCATCCTGGTCATGTGCGCCTCCCTCAACCCATCATCTCGGACGCGCGCTTGACGGCGCGAATGATGCCCAGATGCGTGCCGCAACGGCATTTCAAGCCCTCGAGCGCCGTCTTGATCTCGGCGTCGGTCGGCTTCTTCTTGTCGCGGAGGAATGCGGCGGCCGTCATGATCCAGCCGTTGATGCAGTAGCCGCACTGCGGAACCTGCTCTTCGACGTAGGCGGTCTGCAGCGGATGCGGCTTCTCCGGCGTGCCGAGCCCGGCGAGCGTCACCACCTTGCCGTCGCCGACCGCCGACACCGGCGTCACGCAGGAGCGGATCGCCTGGCCGTCGATGTGCACGGTGCAGGCGCCGCACTGGGCGAGGCCGCAGCCGAAATGCGGGTTGTTGAGGCCGATGTCGTTGCGCAGCGCATAGAGCAGCGGCATGTCCGGATCGGCTTCGACCTTATGGTCCTTGCCGTTGACATTGAGGGTGAACGTCTGGGCCATGAGTGCGGTGTCCTCCTCGATCGCGCCGGTTCGTTGAAGGCCCGGCGCCGACTCGCAATTCGAAACGCGTGTTCGGTCCGCACACTAGTCCAGCGGCCGGCCGATTGGAACGGTTGCAATGAGCAAATCTTTGGCGCTCGCCCGCCCTGCGCGCAGTCGGGACATTCGGCCGCAGCATCGCTCGGCCAGCCGGTGTCCCCGTTGGCCCGTGTCCCCGTGTACGGGATCGCCCGCCGCCGGTAGACTGCGCGCACAACGGGAGGTCGCGCACATGAGAAACCGTGCGGTATTGCATGTCGTCCTCGCCGCGGCCTTTGCCGCCGCGGCTGCGGGTTCCAGCGCCTTCGCGCAGGCGCCGAAGCCATGGCGCCACGGCATCATCGAGGCGAAGAGCGATGCCGGCATTCTCTTCGTCGCGAGCCGGCGCGAGTTCGCGGCGGCGCATGGCCTCAAGCTCGACTTCGTCCAGCTCAAGAACGACGCGATCGCGCTCAAGGCGCTGCTCGCCGGCGATCTCGACAGCTATGAAGGCGGCTCCGGCGGCGCCATCATCGCGGCGAGCCACGGCGCCGACGTGAAGGTCGTCGGCTGCCCCTGGCTGGTGCCGCCCCACGGCGTCTATGTGCGCGACAACATCGCGACCATGGCCGATCTCAAGGGCAAGTCGGTCGCGGTGTCCGCGCCCGGCAGCTTCCCGGAGATTTTCGCGCGCGCCGCTTTCGAGAAGGCGGGCGTTCCCGTCTCGGCGGTGAAGTTCGCCGCCATGGGCAGCGACAGCGATCGCTACCGGGCGCTGATGGCGGGCGTCGTCGACGCCGCCATCATCACCAACGAATTCGTGCCGCTCGCCGGCAAGCAGCCGATCAAGGACATCATGCCGGCCCGCGAGGTCGTGCCGGACGTCATCCGCGTCTGCGTGCACATGACCGGCAAGACGCTCAGGGATCGGCGCGAGGACGCGGTGCGCTTCGTCGCCGCCGAGATCGAAGGATTGCGGTTCGCGATGAGCCACCGCGACGACACCATCAAGCTCACCCGCGACATCACCGGCATCAAGGCTGACGATCCGCGGCCGGCCTATGTGTTCGACGAGGCGGTGAAGGCAAAGTCGATCGGGACCGAGATGCCGATCCCGCTCGACAAGCTCGACTTCATGCAGAAGCAGCTGGTCGGCGAGGGAAGCCTCGCGAAGCCGATCGACCTCGAGAAGGTGGTCGACAAGGGCGCCGCGCGAGCAGGCGCTGGGGTTGCTGGCGAAGTGAGAATGTTTCGCGTCTCCCATCCGCCTTTCTCGGTCATTCCGGGGCGCGCGCCAGCGCGAACTCGGAATCCAGGCTGCCGCTTCCTCAAGTCGGGGGACCGGCTGGATTCCCGGTTCGGTGCTTTCGCACCGCCCCGGAATGACCGGGAAACGGCGCAAGATCGAGCAAATCGGCGCAGGTCGGTGTGAGCCGCACCACCATCGATTCCCCACATAGCGGCTAGGGACATCGCAACAGGAATTCGCGACTGGCCGGCAAGCTTCTGCCGCGGCAGCGCGCTCCGAGCGAATGCCCCATGTGGAGAAGACGATGAAGACGTTGATGCTGTTGGCAGCCGCCGCTGCCGTTGCCACCACACTTTCGGTGGCAGTTCCCTCGGCCAATGCGGCCGTCGCCTGGTGCGCCGACTCCGGTTTCGACAACGGCCCGCCGCGGGAACGCGGTCCGGGGACCGGCCCGTACTGGTCCGGTGAACCGAGCGACTGCAATTCGATCTGGCGACGCGGCTACTATCGCGGGACCGACCCCGACCCCAATATCCGCCAGCAGCTGATGCGCGACCGGTAAAGCATGTTCGGGATGAGGTGGATATTCTCTGCCGTCATCGCCGGGCTTGACCCGGCGATCCCGATCGTGAGGCACGGCCGTGCCATCCTAAGCGGGATGGCCGGGTCTAGCCCGGCCATGACAATTCAGTAAGACCGAACGTTCGCCAGCCGGTCACATCCTGGCGCCGTTGAGCGCGCTCTTGTCGCGCCGGCGCTGCACCGAGGAGGCGATCCGCATCGCTTCGCGATACTTGGCGACGGTGCGGCGCGCGATGTCGATGCCGGCGTCGCGCAGCTTCACCACGATGGTGTCGTCGGACAGGATGTCGTTCGCCGCCTCGGCTTCGATGAGTTGCTTGATGCGGTGACGCACCGCTTCCGCCGAATGCGCTTCGCCGCCGTTGGTGGCGGCGATCGAGGCGGTGAAGAAGAACTTCATCTCGAAGGTGCCGCGGCTCGTCGCCATGTACTTGTTGGCGGTGACGCGCGAGACCGTCGACTCGTGCATCTCGATGGCGTCGGCGATGGTCTTGAGATTGAGCGGCCGCAGGTGCTGCACGCCGTGGACGAGGAAGGCGTCCTGCTGGCGGACGATCTCGCTCGCGACCTTGAGGATGGTCTTGGCGCGCTGGTCGAGCGCGCGGACGAGCCAGGTCGCGGTCTGCAAACACTCGGCGAGATAGGACTTGTCGGTGTCCTTCTTCGCCGTTTTCGAAACCTTCGCGTAATAGGTCTGGTTGACCAGTACCCGCGGCAGCGTGTCGTGGTTCAATTCGACGAGCCACGCTCCGTCGGCGCCTTGCCGCACGAACACGTCGGGGACGATCGGCTGCACCACCCCGGTGGCGAAGGCGAGGCCCGGCTTGGGGTTGAGGTGCTTGATCTCGGCGATCATGTCGAGGAGGTCTTCGTCGTCGATGCCGCAGATCTTCTTCAGCGCCGCGAAGTCGCGCTTCGCCAACAGCTCGAGATTGTCGATGAGCGCCGCCATCGCGGGATCGAGGCGGTCGCGCTCGCGCAATTGGATGGCGAGGCATTCGGTGAGATTGCGCGCGCACACGCCCGGCGGATCGAGGCTTTGGAGCTGCGCCAGCACCGCTTCGACGCGCGAGAGGGGCGCACCCAGTTTTTCGCCGGCCTCGGCGAGATCGCCGGTGAGATAGCCGGCCTCGTCGACGAGATCGACGAGATACTGCGCGATCATGCGTTCGGCCGGATCGGAGAAGGCGAGCGCGACCTGTTCGGCGAGGTGGCCGGCGAGCGTCGTCTCCTCGGAGATGAAGGCCTCGAGGTTGTAGTCACCGTCGGCGCGTCCGCCGGCGCCGACGCCGGCCCATTCCGAATAGGCTGCCGGTTCGGATGGCGTCTGCCGCGCCGGGCCGGCCGGTGCTCTCGTCGGGAAAGACATTCTCGAGGCCGGTGTCGAGCCGCTGCTCGATGGTCTCGCGGGTCTCGAGGCGATCCTCCATCCAGTCGCCGTTGCGCGGCTCCTCCGCCTCGCGAGGGGCCTCGTCTGTCGGTTCTGTCTCGTTTCTGACAGGCTGCTCTTCCGCCGGACGCTCGAGGAGTGGGTTTTTCTCCAATTCCCCGTCGACATAGGCGGCGAGGTCGTGGTGCGACAGCTGGAGCAGCTTGATCGCCTGCATCAGCTGCGGCGTCATCACCAGGGCCTGGCTTTGACGCATCAAGAGTTTTTGTACGAGTGCCATCTACGCTGCAACAGAAAAGCCGGTTGGTCCGATTCTTGCTTATACGCTTTCTGCGGCGTTGTATACCAGAACTCTCGGCTAATAGGGATAAAGCCATCGCGGCCATTGCCCGCAGGCATGACGTCCGGGAGGCTTGCCAACCCGAAGGCTGGCGTCGCCCTTACATGCGGAATTCTTCACCGAGATAGAGCCGGCGGACATCGGGATTGTTGACGATCTCGTCGGGGTCGCCTTCGGTCAGCACTTGGCCCGAATAGACGATGTAGGCGCGGTCGGTCAGGCCCAGCGTTTCGCGCACATTGTGGTCGGTGATGAGCACGCCGATGCCGCGCTGGGTCAGGTGGCGGACCAGGGTCCGGATGTCGCCGACGGCGATCGGATCGATGCCGGCGAACGGCTCGTCGAGCAGCATGTAGTTGGGCCGGGTCGCCAGCGCGCGGGCGATCTCGACGCGGCGCCGCTCGCCGCCCGACAGGGCGATGGTCGGGCGTCTTGCGCAGCCGGGTGATGGAGAATTCCTCGAGCAGGGCGTCGAGCTCGGCTTCGCGCCGCCGCCGGTTCGGCTCGATGACCTCGAGCACGGCGCGGATGTTCTCCTCGACGTTCAGGCCGCGAAAGATCGAGGCTTCCTGCGGGAGATAGCCGATGCCGAGCCGCGCGCGCTGATACATCGGCAGCGCGGTGACGTCCCAGCCGTCGAGATGGATGTGGCCGCGATCGGCCTTGATGAGGCCGGTGATCATGTAGAACACCGTCGTCTTGCCGGCGCCGTTGGGCCCGAGCAGGCCGACGGCTTCGCCGCGCCGGACGTAGAGGCTCACCCCGCGCACGACCTGGCGGCTGCCGAAGCTCTTCTCGATGCCATGGACGGCGAGATAGTCGCGATCGGTGGCTCTGGTGGCTTGTGTCTCTGGGGTTCGCGCGCGCGGCTGGCTCGCGGCGGGGCGACTCGCGCCATTCGCCCTCGGCTTCACGGCCGGCCGCGCCGCCGCTGGGGCTTTGCGGCGTCCGTCCCGACGTTTGAACAAGGCAATCAGATCGACCACAAGGGCCTCGAACCCATCCGAGCGGCGCTCGGGAGGAATAGGAATAGTGCCTCGACTGCGCCGCTTTCAACCACGCCCGGCCCGGCGCGATCAGTAGAGCCCCGAGGTCGGGGAGCGCGGCCGTGGCGCGTCCCGGGGCGCCTCCCGCACGGTTCCGGTCGAGGCTGGCGCCTCCGTCCCCGGCTTATCCTTGTCCTTGTCTTTGTCCTTCATGGCGCTCGGCTGGATCAGCGCCTGAACCCGGCATTGACCTTGCGTCTTGCCGCACTCCACCCGCGACACGCCGGAGGTGAGATCGACGGTGAGCCGGTCGCCGCGCACCACGTTCTGTCCCTGGGAAATGACGACGTTGCCCAGGAGCGTGACGGTGTTCGCCTGCATGTCGAAGATGCCGCTCTCGCCGGTCGCGGTCTGATCCTTCTGGGTGACCAGCACGCCGCCTTTGGCTTCGACGCGGCGGATCTGCTGGCTCATCGGTTCGGCGGCGCCGGCGGCGGGCGCCGGTTTCGGCTTCGGCGCCTCCGCCTTCTCCTTCTCCTTATCCGCCTCGTCGTCGTAGAAGACCATGAGCGTCTTGCTGCGCAGCGTGGTGTCGCCCTGGACGAGATGAACGTCGCCGGAGAACGTCGCGACCTTGTCCTTGTCGCGCACCTCGAGGCTCACCGAGGTGATCTTGAGCGGCTTGTCGCGGTTCTGCGAGAACCCCTGCAGCGCATTGGGCGGACCGCTCGGCGCGGCCGCCGGAGATGACGGCGACGCAGCCGCCGGAGCAGTCGACACCGGGTGCGGTGTCGGCGACGCGGCCTGCGCCAGCGGCGCCAACGAAATTACCGCTGCGACGATCAACGCTGCTGCACGGCGTTTCACGGCCGTTTCCCCCCGCTGAGATCGCTGCTCTTGGTCTCCTGATTGAGCAGCAGCTCGACCCCGCCGCTGAACGTGATCTGGTCGCCGTTGTTGACGACCTCGAGATGGTTGGCGTTGAGCTGGCCGCCGTTGAGGAGCTTCATCTCCACCGGACTATCGGACACGATGTGTCCGGTGCCGGTTTCGACGGTGGCTTCCGTCAGACGTCCCTCGTAGCCCGACGTGGTGCTCAGAAGGATCTCGTCGCGCAGCTTCAGGATTTCGGACTTGGTGTTGTAGAGCCCGTTGACGGCCTTGAGCTGGACGCGCTGGCCGTCCTTGAGCTGGACCTTGGCGTTGATGCCCTTGAGCTCGAGGAACTCGGGCTTGGTCACGTCCTGCGCCGCCGCGCTCGCGGTGAGCTCATAGGAACGCGCGTCGCTGGTGAAGCCGCCGACCCGCGGGGACTCCATGGTGATCTTGGTGCCGGACAGCGACACCTTGCCGAGATCGATCGGGAACGCCGCGATCAGCTTGAACGGGTTGAAGAAGGTCGCGACGACGATGACCGCCGCGACGAGGACGATGCCGGCAGGGATGGCCCTGCGCATCCAGCGCACGAAGCGGCTATGGCGGGCCGCCGCGCGGAACAGACGGTCGCCGTCGCGACGCCCGATCTCCCGGACGTGCGGCACAGGCGCCGATATCGTCGATGAATAGCTCAGGCGGCCACCCCCACTTACCCCAGTGCGGAATTGACCGCTTCCCTATAGCACATTCCGCGCCGCAACGCTCGTCTTTGAATGTGGCGCCGGCGCGGCGGAGCGCAGCTCAGCTATGAGCAAATATGTCTTCCGCTGCCCACCCGGCGAGGTCCAGCCGGACGCGGTCGGGGAGGAACCGGAAACACGCGCCGGCAAGCTGCTCCCGGTCCTCGCGGGCGAGCATGGCGTCGAGCTTTTCCTTGAGCGCATGCAGATGAAGGACGTCGGAGGCCGCATAGGCGACCTGGGCGTCGGTGAGCTCCTCGGCGCCCCAGTCGGTCAGCTGCTGTTGCTTGGAAACCTCTATCCCCAGGAGATCACGGGTCAAATCCTTGAGTCCGTGCTTGTCGGTATAGGTGCGCACGAGGCGCGAGGCGATCTTGGTGCAGTAGACCGGCATCGCCATGATGCCGAAAGTCTGCTGGAGCACGCCGAGGTCGAACCGGGCGAAATGAAATATCTTCAGGACGCCGGGATTGGCGAGCAGCGCCCGCAGGTTGGGCGCGTCGGCGCCGTTGCGGGGAATCTGGACGACGTCGGCGCTGCCGTCGCCGGGCGAGAGCTGGACGACACAGAGCCGGTCGCGATGATGGTCGAGGCCCATGGTCTCGGTGTCGATCGCGACGGTATTCCGGTAGCGGGCGAGGTCCGGGAGATCGCCGCGATGCAGGCGAATCGTCATGATTTTGCTCCGAAATCTTTCAGTTCCCGGTTCCCGCGGCGTGCCGCAGCCCGCGCATCGTTCGAACAAACAATTGAAAACAAAAGGCTTTCTCCTTGCCTGCGGAGGGCGGTGTAGCACACGCCGGTCTGCCGCAAAAGCGGACGGTTTCTCGTGTTGAATTCGCTTGGGGAATTTGTGGGGTGGAGGGGCGTTATGAAACGTTGGCTGGCGGCTGTGGCCGTCTTTGCCGCCTGTGCATGTCATGTGGACATCGCCGCGGCCGACACTCGCTCTCCGACCTTCTGGCAGCGCATCGTGTCGGTGTTCGCCCCGCGGCCCGTCATCCGCCATCCTGCGGGCCAGCACGCTCGGCGACAACGCGCAAAAGGCTGTCGCCGCGGCTAAACCAGCACGGAAGCACCGCCTGCACGGAGCATGGGCACGCCGCCGCAGCTCTCGGAGCCGCGGCGAGAGCTTGCGGCGCTGGCGCCGGAATCGGATCACACCGCTGCCGCCGCGCCTGTGGAAATGCCGTCGCGCTGAGCCGCCTCGCGCTGAGCCGTCTCCGCCAGCCGCGCAGCTGCAGGCCCTGCCGCCTGTCGTCCCCGCCAAGCCGACACATAAGCACGAGCACCGTGACAACGCGAAGAAGCAGCCGCGTGTGGACACGACGGCGGCACTCCCGTCATCCGCGCCGGCGAGCCCAGAGCAACCCGTGGCGGCCCTCGCCGAGCCGTCGGAGCCGCCCGCGACAGTCGCGCCGGGCCCCGCCGCGTTCAAGCCGAACAAGAAGGTGAAGCGCGATCAGGCCAAGGCCGCGCCGGGCTATCAGCTCGCGTCCCTCGGCTCGCCCGGCCTCAAGGCCGCGCTCGCGCCGGAAAACGCCAGCCCGAGAGCGGCGCTCGCTCGTACGAAGGGGCCTTCCCGCCGGCACCGACCCACGGTTCGGTCTGCAATACCGGACGCAAGGTGATCACCGCGTATTACTGGGAGGGCAGCCGCACTGCGAGCGGCCAACCCTTCAATCCCCATGCGATGACGGCCGCGCATCGCACGCTGCCGTTCGGAACGCGGCTCAACGTCACCAATCCGCGAACCGGCAAGTCCGTCGAGGTGGTCGTCAACGACCGCGGTCCCTACGTTTCAGGAGTGGGCCTCGATCTGAGCCTCGGCGCGGCGCAGGCGATCGGACTGCACGGCACCGGATCGGTTTGCATTTTGTAGGACTGCCATCTCAGATTGCGTTTGGCTGGCGTGAATCACAGCCTGTGGTTGCGGCAGGGGTCACATTTTTTCGCGCTTGACGGGAACCCGGCGGCAGGTCATCGGTTCCTTTACCAAGGCCCTGAAATTATTTGAGCTTTGGGAGTCTTTGAAGGAACATTGACGTACGACTCATTGTTGTGACACCGCCGTTATTTTTTGGCAAAGCCGCCTGTGATGGGGCTCGCAAAGTTTTTCGATCGGAGCAGTCCTTATTGGCGCTCCATTATCGTCGTCGTCGCGGCGAGCGGCGTCGCGTTGTCTTTCGTCGGCTGGCAAATCGCCCACGAACGCGAGGACCGGCTCGCGCGGCAGGACTTCGACGCGCGCGCGACCGATCATCTGCTGGCGCTGCAGAGTGGGGTCGACCAATACATCAACGACATGTTGGCGCTGCGCGCGGCGTTCCAAACGTTCCAACCCGACCGCGCGCAATTCCAGAGTTTCGCCGAGCAGCTCTTCGACGACAAGAATGCGATCCTGGCAGCGTCTTGGTCGCCTCGCATCACGCGGGAAGAACGCGCCGAACATGAGCGCAGGGCGGTCGAGGACGGACTCGTCGGTTATCAGGTCCGCTCGATCGCACCTGACGGCACCTTGTCCGTTGCGCCCGAGGCTCCGGAATATTTTCCGATTCTCTTTAACTCGAAGATCGGGGCGAGCGCCGCCGTCTACGGCCTCAACCTCTTGGACGGCGGCCTGCGGCAGCAGGCGCTCGAGCGCGCAAGGGATGAGGACCGGCCCGCCGCGACCTCGATTTTCGAACTCCGGCGCGGCGAGGGCGACCGCAACGGTTTCGTCATTGCACTGCCGGTGTACCGAGCAGGCGCGCCGCACGACACCCTCGAGGATCGTCGCCGCAACCTGATCGGCGTCGTACAGGGCGTGTTCCAGGCGAGCGTGCTGGTCAATACGATCCTCGAATCCTCGACCACGCCCGCCGGTCTCGATCTCTATTTCTTCGCCGGGAAGCCGGCCGCCGATTCGCTTCCGTTCTACGTGCATCAATCCCGGCTGTACGATGGACAATCGCCCTCGCTGTCGTTTGCCGACCTCGAACGCGGGCTGCACTGGTCCGGCACGCTGCGGATTGCCGACCGCGACTGGACCTGTGTCGCGGTGCCGCGGCCCGGTGGCATCGGAACGCCCTCCCATCTCGGATCCTGGGTTTTTCTGTTCGGCAGCCTCGCGCTGACCGGCATGGTCGCCGCCTACTTGTGGACGGTCGGCCGCAACGCCTCGCGGCTCGAGGCGAGCAACCGGGCGCTCGATCGTGCGGTCGGCGACCTCGACGCCGTCAATGCGCGCCTGCGTGAGCAGAATTCCCGCTTCGACACAGCGATCAACAACATCTCGCAAGCGCTCGCCTTCTTCGACGGCGAACGCCGCCTGATCGTCTGCAATCGGCGGCTGATCGAGATGTATCGTCTTCCGCCCGAGAAGATCGTTCCCGGGGATCACCTTGGGCGAGATCCTCGATCTTCGCTGCGAGGTCGGCACCACACCGGCGATGAGCGCGGACCGGTATCTCGTCTGGCGCAATTCCTATGCCCTGTCCGACAAGTCCAGCGACACCACGGTCGAGCTCGTCGACGGCCGCGTCATCCGCATCCGCAGGCAGCCGATGCCGGACGGCGCCTGGGTGGCGACGCACGAGGACATCACCGCGCAACGGCGGGGCGAACAGGCCTTGGCCGAGGCGCGCGCACACGCGGAACGTGCCCAGCAGGACGCCCAAGCCGCTCATGCCCGGCTTGTCGAAGCCCTGGAGGTGGTGCCCGAAGGCATCGCGCTGATGGATGCCGACGATCGTCTCGTTCTGTGGAACAGGCAATACGCCGAGACCTACAAGCTGACCGAGAAGATCGTGGCGGGCATGAGCTTCGAAGACATCCTTCGCGACGGCCTCGCGCGCGGCCAATACGCCGATGCCATCGGCCGCGAGGAGGAGTGGCTCGCGCAGCGGCTCGCTCTGCATCGGCTGCCGTCCAACCGGTTCGAACAACGCCTGTCGACCGGCCGCTACATCGTCGTCGAAGAGCGTCGCACCGCGGACGGCGGCAACATCGGCATCCGCATGGACGTCACCGAAATCAAGGAGCGCGAGGAGTCGTTCCGGCTGCTGTTCAACAGCAATCCGGTGCCGATGCTGGTGATCGATGCCGATACGCTGAGGTTCCTCGACGTCAACGAAGCGGCGCTGGCGCATTACGGATATTCGCGCGAGCGATTCCTCGAGATGACGGCGCTCGACATCCGTCGCCCTGAGGATCGCCCGGCATTCAGCGAGTTCATGCAGAGCTTCCACGAGCAGCCACGGTGCGAAGATCTGGCGGCATCAGAAAGCCGACGGCACCGATATTCTGGTGAGCGTGTTTTCGACGAATCTGTCCTATGCGGGAGTGTCCGCGCGTCTCGCCGCCATCGTCGACGTGACCGAGCGCACCCGGGCCGAAGGCATGCTTCTGGAGCAGAAGCGCCTGTTGGATTCGGCGATCGAGAACATGTCGCAGGGCCTGCTCATGTTCGGCAACAATGCCCAGCTGCTCTTGTGCAACCAGCGCTATCTCGAAATGTACGACTTGTCGCCGGACGTCGTGAAACCCGGCTGCACCTTGCGCGAGCTTCTCGACGAGCGCAGGCGGGTCGGCTCGTTCTTCGAGGATCCCGATCAATACAGCCGTACGATCCTCGAAACGGTCGCCGCCGGCAAGGTGCGCAGCCACATCGCCGAGCTCGGCGAGCGCACGTTCCATGTGGTGAGCCGGCCGATGCCCGGCGGCGGTTGGGTCGCGACGCACCAGGAGATCACCGAGCAGAAGCAGGCCGAGGCGCGCATCCATTATCTCGCGCACCACGACCTCCTGACCGATCTGCCCAACCGCGCGGCGTTCAGCGAGTTCCTGGCGAAGGCGCTGGAGCGCGCCGCCGCGCAGCACGGACAGCTTGCGGTGATCTCGGCCGATCTCGACCGGTTCCAGGAGGTCAACGACGTGTTCGGCCATGCCGTGGGCGATGCGGTGCTCCGGGAGCTTGCGCGACGGCTCAAGGATGCGTCCGGCAATGCTTTCGTCGCCCGCCTCGGCGGCGATGAATTCTGGCTGGTGCTGACCGAGGGGCCGCAACCGGCGGCCGCCGAGCTGCTGGCGGCCCGCCTCATGAACGTCGCCGCGGCCGACATCGAGATCGACGGTCATCTGATCCGCACCGGACTGAGCATCGGGATCGCGATCTATCCGAACGACGGCACCGATGCCGCAGCGCTGCTTGCCAACGCGGACTCCGGGCTCCACCGCGCCAAGCGCGAAGGCCGCGGCTCGGTCCGCTTCTTCGAGGCGCAGATGGACCAGAGGCTGCGCGAGCGGCGGGCCCTGCAGCACGACTTGCGGGCCGCGATCGAGCACGACGAGCTGCGCGTCTACTACCAGCCTCAGGCGGCGATCGACGGGCGCATCCTGGGGTTCGAGGCGCTGGTTCGCTGGCAGCATCCGACGCGCGGCCTCGTTTCGCCCGGACTGTTCGTTCCGCTCGCCGAAGAAACCGGCATCATCGTCTCGATCGGAGAATGGATGCTGCGGCGCGCCTGCCGCGAAGCCGCCAGCTGGGACCGTCCGCTGCAGATCGCGATCAACCTGTCCTCGGTGCAGTTCCGGCACGGCGACCTGCCGGGCCTCGTGCATTCGATCCTGCTCGAGACCGGGCTTGCGCCCCATCGCCTCGAGCTCGAGGTCACCGAGAGCGTGCTGATCGACGACTTCTCGCGCGCCGTCGCGATCCTGCGGCGGCTCAAGGCGTTGGGCGTGCGGATCGCGATGGACGATTTCGGCACCGGTTATTCCTCGCTGTCCTATCTGCAGGCGTTTCCGTTCGACAAAATCAAGATCGACCAGGCGTTCATCTCCAATCTCGACAAGAGCCCGCAGTCGGCCGCGATCGTGCGTGCCATCATCGGCCTCGGGCGCTCGCTCTCCTTGCCGGTCACCGCCGAAGGCGTCGAAACCGCCGAGCAGCTCGCGTTCCTGGCGAGAGAATCCTGCGACGAGGTCCAGGGATACTTGATCGGCAAACCGCTGCCGATCGAGGCCTATGCGACCTACACCGCGCCGGGCCAGCGCAAAGCCTTGGGCAGGTAGCGCGAGCGTCGCGCAAAATTCGGTTCAAGGAGATTTGGCCTGCGATTCGCCAGAAAAAGGCGGATCGCCTCTTCGCAGCGCTGCGAGCTGGATTTGCGCGCCGGAATGAATGACATCAATCTCCACTACGCCTGCGCCGCGCCGTCGTGCAATCGGAGGAGCTTTGCCATGTCCCGCGCTTTCCATCAGGTCTTCCTTGGTTCCGTCTTGGCTGGGGCAGCGCTGGTCCTGCCCCTAGTCGCGCCGGCTCCGGCCGCTGCGGAGGTCAAACCGTTTCCGGCCAGTTTTCGCGCGGAGCAGATGCAGGTGACCGGCGGCACGCAATATGTCCGCGTCGGCGGCCAGGGGCCGGCGGTGCTGCTGCTGCACGGTTTCGGCGACACCGGCGACATGTGGGAGCCGCTCGCCGCGGTGCTCGTCAAGGACCACACGGTGATCGTGCCCGATCTGCGCGGCATGGGCCTGTCGTCGCATCCGGAAGCCGGGTACGAAAAGGTCGCCCAGGCGCGTGACCTCGCCGGCATTCTCGACCAGCTCAAGATTCGAGAAGGTCGCGCTGGTCACCCACGACATCGGCAACATGGTCGGCTATGCACTGGCGGCCCAGTATCCCGACCGCGTCACCAAATGGGTCGTCATGGACGCGCCGCTTCCCGGCCTCGGCAACTGGAACGCGCAGCTGACCAATCCCAAGATCTGGCACTTCAATTTCCGCGGTCCCGACGTCGAACGCCTGGTCGCCGGCCGCGAGCGCATTCTGCTCGATCGCTTCTACAACGAACTGTCGGCCAATCCCGCGGCGATCGACGACCAGACCCGCGACCACTACGCGGCGCTCTACGCCCGTCCGGGCGCGATCCACGACGCCTTCAGCGGCCAGTTCGCGGCCTTCACCCAGGACGCGGAGGACAACAAGGCGCTGTTTGCGAAGACCGGCAAGCTGCCGATGCCCGTGCTCGCGATCGGCGGCGATCATTCTTACGGCGCGGCCATGAAGTCCGAGCTCGCGTCCGTCGCGAGCAACGTCCAGGGCGCGTGATCACCAATTCCGGCCACTGGATCATGGAGGAACAGCCCCAGCAGGCCATCGGCGTGATCGTTCCCTTCGTCGACGGCAAATGAGGTCTGCCGGCTGGGCGCCGTTCGCCGCAGACGCTCCGCCGGCTCCGGCCCATCGCAAAGGGTCATGCGTGAATTCGAGCGCGAGATCGCTTCGGCGAGCCGCGGCCCATTGACTGGCCCCCGCGCTCGGGCATGCTGGGACGGTCGATCGGCGCAGGCCCGGCGCGCTACGTCTTGATGTCGTCGCCGCGCCCGCACCCGACGGCATGGCAAGCCCGGACGGAACGGTGACAAAGCTTCTCCGCCGTCAATTCCTGCGTCTCGCCGCCGGTGCTGCCGCGCTGCCGGTGGCGCGCGGGTCGCGAAGGCGGAGGCCTATCCGCGGCGGACGGTGCGGGTCATCGTCAGCAGCGCCGCCGGCGGCACGCCGGACATCGTCGGCCGCCTGATCAGCCAATGGCTGCAGGAGCGGCTCGGGCAGTCCTTCGTGGTGGAGAACCGCTCGGGCGCCGGCGGCAACATCGGCACCGAGGCGGCGGTGCGTTCGCCGCCCGACGGCTACACGCTTCTCCTCGTCGCGCCCTCGAACGCGGTGAACGCGACGCTCTATCAGAGGCTCAGCTTCAATTTCCTGCGCGACGCCGTGCCGATCGCCGGCCTTGCCCGCTCGAGCCTCGTGCTGGAATTGACGCCGTCGTTTCCGATCACCACGGTGCCGGAGCTCATCGCCTATGCGAAGCAGAATCCCGGCAGGATCAATCTCGCGTCCGCCGGCAACGGCACCATCCAGCACGTCGCCGGCGAGCTGTTCAAAATGATGACCGGCACCGACATGGTGCACGTGCCGTATCGCAGCGGGGCGCCGGCCATGACCGATCTCCTGGCCGGCCAGGTGCAGGCGATGTTCAACACCATCCCGACCTCGATCGGGTATTTGAGAAGCGGCCGGCTGCGCGCGCTCGCGGTGTCGAGCACCACGCCCGAGGAGGTGCTGCCCAACGTGCCGACGGTCGCGGAATTCGTGCCGGGCTACGAAGCGACGTCGTGGTACGGCCTCGCCGCGCCGAAGAACACGCCGGCGGAGATCGTCGCGATCCTCAACGACGCGGTCACTGCCGGCCTTGCCGACCCGAAGCTCCAAGATGCAGTTCGCCGATCAGGGAGCGACGGTGTTCGCCTGCTCGCCGGCCGATTTCGGCCAGTTCGTCGCCGAGGAAACCGAGAAGTGGGGCAAGGTCGTCAGGTTCGCCGGGCTCAAGCCGGATTGATCCTGCGCGGAGCGCGAGACCCGGACTTCCATTTGCGATCTCGGAGTTTCCAATCTCGGAGGCGGAGCGGCCGGACATCGCCAGTCGGCGCGGGCGATGCTCGCGCAGGCGCCGTTTCTTCGGCATCATCGCGCGGGGGGCGAAGGAGGACACCAATGCAAATCTGGCTCATTCTGGCGGTCGTCGGGAGCACGCCCATTCACGTCGGCAATTTTCCGGACATGGACACCTGCCAGGCGGCGGCGACGTCGAGCCGCGGACAGGTGACGGGCGGACGCCCCGGAAGCATGTCGTATCTGTGGATGTGCGTGCAGGCGAACACCGGCAAGCCCAACGATCCGCCGCCGCCGCTGATGGCGACGCGCCGCCGCGGCGCGGCCAGTCGCTTGGCGGCTCCGCGATCGTTCGATGATGTGACCGAGGTAATTGGTCGAATTCTGCCTGTTCGAGTTTCGGCTCGAGCGTTAGGCTCCCGCGACAACAATCGATTCCAGGGAGGAACAGCAAGTGTCCCGTCATGATGAAACACCCGACCCGGTGAAGGCCCTCGTCCGGCTCAGCTGCGCCGCGCTCGTCGGCGCCGCCTTGGCCGCACCGACGGCGGCGCATGCGCAGATGCCGTCCGACATCGCCGAGAAGATCGCGGCGATGGGGCGCGTCGTCGATCCGGAGAATACCGGCAAGCTTTACGCGCCGCTCCAGGCGAAGGAGCCCTATGCGGGCGTCAAGGTCAGCCGCGACGTGAAATACGGCAGCGATCCGCGCAACGTCGTCGATATCTTCGTGCCGGAGGGCGGCGGCACCGCGCGTCCGGTGCTGATGTTCGTCCATGGCGGCGGCATGATCCGCGGCAACAAGCGGCCGCCGGGCAGTGCCTTCTACGACAACGTCATGCTGTTTGCGGCCCGCCACGGCATGGTCGGCGTCAACGTCGAGTACCGGCTGGCGCCGCAGTTTCCGTGGCCGGCCGGCAACGAGGATCTCGCCGCGGCGGTGCAGCTCGTTGCCGCGAAGGCGGCCGAGCTCGGCGCGGATCCGAACCGCATCTACCTGATGGGACACTCGGCCGGCGCCACCCATGTGGCGTCCTACCTCTCGCATCCCGAATTCCACGGGCCCAAGGGCGCCGGGATCGCCGGCGCGATCCTCTCGTCCGGCGGCTACGACTTCACCAAGGATGAGCAGAGCGACGGACGCATCGCCTATTTCGGCAGCGACCCCAAGCTGCTCGCCGAGCGCTCGGCGGTCGCGGGCCTCATCAAGACGAAGATTCCCTTCATGGTGTCGTCGGCCGAGCTCGATCCGCCGCCCATCGCCAGCCAATTCTTCGTGCTCAAGGACGCGCTGTGCCAATCGGAGCACGGCTGCGTGCGCAGCATCGTGCTCCCCAAGCACAGCCACATGTCGGAATCCTATTCGATCAACACGCCGGACACGCAGCTTTCCGACCAGATCCTCGAATTCATCAGGACCGGAAAATAGAGCGTGGGCAAAGTGACTTTGGTCACAGTTCTTGCGCCGTGTCCGGGTCCATATTCGTGACGGCCCGTTGGTGGGCCGTTTCCTCCCTTGGACTTGCCCCGCCCTGTGCGGGGCTTTTTTTCTGCCTGCTGGATGCGCCCACAGCGCGGATGCCGCTTCAGCCTCGTCACGTCAAAAATCAGGTGGCGCACAGGAGGGCAACGTTGGTCGTACAGTTCGTCCACAGCCTCCTGCCACCGATCCAGATCGAGTGACGGATGTGCCATTAAAAATTTGCGTATTCGCAGGCTGCGCGGTGGAGAGGGGAAATCTTCGGCAGCATCCTTGAGCAGAGCTTTCACTGCGTCGCTCATGATCGAAAACGCTCTCGCCGCTACGATGCCTTGTACAACACCGCAAAATTCGTCATCACGGTCATCCGCTCGATCGCGTAGCGCGTATATCCACCGACTGCAGTCGGGGCTTGCGAATGGTCGACGAGCTGTTTGATGAAGCCAATCATCCCGTATTGGTGGCTGGGAAAAATCCTCGGCATACCGAGTAAACCTAGCTCTGGCGGCGAATAGACTGCTCCATCGAAGTTGTCCGGCCCGAAGGCCGTGCAAGTGTCCTCGATGATGTAGATCCCGCCTGGTTTGAGGGCCTTCGGGAATAGATGGGCGAAGGAACGCGCGGTGTGGCAGCCGAGATGTGAGGCGTCGTCGAGGATCGCATCGAACTGACCGCCAGCAGTTTCGTAGGCCTTATCCAGCAATGCCGGATCGCCCTGATCGCCTTGCAGGAAATGGAACCGGTCGTCGTTTGGGAAGTTTTCCGGCTTCGGTGACCAGTCGATGCCAACGATGACGGCTTGAGGCAGGTATTCCTTCCACATCTGCATCGAGATGCCCTTGTGCACGCCGATCTCGAGGAAGCGGATTGGTTCCATCCGCAGTGGCGACAACAGCTTGTGGTATTCGTCCGTGTAGATCGGAGGTTTCTTGTAGGGGTCTGTCCCATAGAGGCGGTTCGCAATCGCGGTCAGCGTTTCCATGAAAGATGCACTCCATGAAAGAGCCGCAGTGTAGGAGCCCGAATCAGGCTGCGCAACGAGGGACGGCATGACCGACCAAGCCGACGAGACGCCGGAGTTTTGGCGATCCCACTCTCACGACGATCTCGTGCGCCGGACGGCCGATCTGCATCGGCAGCGCCGCGAGCATCTTGTGGCCGGCGGGGCAAAAGAGGTCATGGCGGTGCGCCGGGCCGTGGCCGACCTGTTTATCCAAGGCGAGGGGGGCGAAGTCGGGGCGGGTCCTAGGCCGTGCGGAAGGCCTAAGCCTCGCCTGCCACACGCGGTTCATGCTGATGCATTATTCGCCGCATCACAGGTGTGAACAACGTCTGTCCCCGGAGACGCCGGCGCGCGTCTCCGGATGCAATGGGCAGGAGCGCCATCCAAGCAGCTAACCGCCGCGCGCTCTTGGTACACCCCGCAGCAACGGCGTGATGTTACCGCACATTTGGCCACTTTTGGTTGCGGAAGGATCACACTCCGCACGAGCAGAGTACGGCACAGCTCCTCTGTCTCGCCCGACGTGGCGCTCTTGCCTCCTGCTTAACGAAAGCGTCGATCGCGGCCCGCAATGCATCTTGGCCAATGTTCGGCACCCCGTCCCATCGAGGACGGACTTCCTCACCGCAAAGTCGGGTGCCACAGTGCAAAATAGCCCGGCCAAAACAGCCGTTTAAGAAACAGATGACGAAGCCAAGATCAGATGGTGCCCAGGAGAGGACTCGAACCTCCACGACTTGCGCCACTGGTACCTGAAACCAGCGCGTCTACCAATTCCGCCACCTGGGCATCGGCGCAGAGATAAGGGGCCGGGTTTGCGCTTGTCAACTAAGGGCGCGCCCATCTGGCGGCCCCACCTGGCGGCCATCGTCCGCCAGAGCGAAATCCGCGCCCTGTACAGCGGAGCGGCGATCCGCTATGCCGCGTCCGGTTTCGCGGTGCACCATGCCGTCGCGTTGGCCCCCCGCGGAAGCTTGGTCCACGAAGCTTGGGCCCCACGGAAGCTCGGGCCCACGAAAGCTTAGGCGGACGGAAAGGCAGCCAATGACAGCGCAGTCCAATGCCGACACCCTGATCACGATCTTCGGCGGCTCGGGCTTTCTCGGCCGCCATGTGGTGCGCGCGCTGGCGCGGCGCGAATACCGCATCCGGGTCGCGGTGCGGCGCCCCGACCTCGCCGGCCACCTGCAGCCGCTCGGCCGTGTCGGCCAGATTCACGCGGTCCAGGCCAATGTGCGCAACCGCACCTCGGTCGCGGCGGCGGTGCGCGGCAGCGATGTCGTGATCAACCTCGTCGGCATCCTCTTCGAGAGCGGCCGGCAGAACTTCGAGGCGGTCCAGGCCCTCGGCGCTGAATCGGTGGCGCTCGCCGCGGCGGCGGAAGGCGCGCAGATGATCCAGGTCTCGGCGATCGGCGCCGACCCGAACTCGCCGTCCGCATATGCCCGCTCCAAGGCCGAAGGCGAGCGGCTCGTTCTCGCCGCGACGCCGCAGGCGACGATCTTCCGTCCGTCGATCGTGTTCGGGCCCAACGACGACTTCTTCAACCGCTTCGCCGCGCTCGCGCGGATGTCGCCGGTGCTGCCCCTGATCGGCGGCGGCGAGACGCGGCTTCAGCCGGTGTTCGCCGGCGACGTCGCCGAGGCGATCGCGAAGGCGGTCGCCGGCGAGGCCAAGCCGGGCACGGTCTACGAGCTCGGCGGGCCGGAGGTGCTCACCTTCAAGGCGCTGATGGAATACGTGCTGGCGACCATCCAGCGCCGTCGCCTGCTGGTGCCGGTGCCGTTCTGGGCCGCCAAGTTCAAGGCGTTCTTCCTCGAATGGCTGCCGAAGCCGCTGTTGACGCGGGACCAGGTCGAGATGCTGCGCGTCGACAACGTGGTGTCGGAGGCGGCGCGCAGCGAAGGCCGCACGCTCGAAGGGCTCGGCCTCGTGCCGCGCTCGATCGAGGCGATCGTGCCGTCCTATCTGTGGCGGTTCCGCAAGACCGGCCAGTTCCACGGCCGCGTCGCGTAGGCACTCCGTTCCGCGCACTGTCATTGTCCGGCTTGACCGGACAATCCAGTAACCCCTGTGCCATCGAAGTGACCGTAGGGCGCAATCACTGTAGTTGCGCCGGCTTCACTGCGCTCAGATCGGCGCAATGCGCTTCGCTTATGGACGACCCGACGGCGGAGGAAACCCAGCCCCTCAGTGCCAGATCAAGAGCCCGATCAGGCCGAGGCCGCCGACGATCAGGCGCCACCAGGCGAACAGCGAGAAGCCGTGGCCGGAGACGTAGTCGAGGAAGCGCTTGACCACGAACCAGCCGGCGATGAACGACATCACGAAGCCGACCGCGATGACGATGATGTTGCTGCCGCTCAGATGCGCGCCGTTCTTGTAGAGGTCGTAGGCGAAGGCGCCGACCATGGTCGGCATGGCGAGATAGAACGAGAATTCCGCCGCCGAGCGCCGGTCGGCGCCGAGCAGCATCGCCGACACGATGGTCGCGCCCGAGCGCGACACGCCGGGGATCATGGCGAGGCACTGGAAGATGCCGATGCCGAGATAGGTCGGCAGCGAGAACGTCATGGCGTCGTGGTAGCGCGGCTTGAGCGGCAGGCGGTCGACCCAGAACAGGACGCCGGCGCCGACGATCAGGCTGACGCACACGATCCACGGATTGAACAGCACGGTCTTGATGAAGGTGTGCAGCGCCGCCCCGACGATCGCCGCCGGCAGGAACGCGATCAGCACGCCGATGACGAAGCGCCGCGCCTTGGGATCGGTGAACATGCCCTGCGCGATCGCGAGCAGCTTGACGAAATAGATCGACAGCAGCGCGAGGATGGCGCCGAGCTGGATCAGCACCGCAAAGGTGTTGCCGAAGGCCTCGTCGCCGAATCCGAAGAAATGCTCGAGCAGGAGCAGGTGGCCGGTCGACGACACCGGAATGTATTCCGTGAGGCCCTCGACGATGCCGAGGAAGGCCGCCTTGATGAGATCGAGAAGCATAGATCCTCCTGGGTCCTCCGGGGCAACCCTGGTTTGAGCCGCGCGCCGAATCGTCCGTCGCGGGCGCCCGCGCTTTTCGCCCAGGCGGAGCGCGCGGGCAAGCGCAACTCTTCGGCGCGGTTCCCGCGACCATCGCCTGCTTTTGTGCCGGGATTGCGACGCGTCGCCGCCGCTGGGGACGGGCCGCGGTTGTGAAAACATGAGAAGTTTGTATAGGGTTCGGCGCGATGGCGATTGCGCCGTCTCCCGCCGCCGGTCCTGACCCCATGATGATTATTTACCACCACCCGTTCTGTCCGCATTCGCGCTTCGTGCGCATCGCGGCGGGTGAATATGGCCTCACCCCGCGGCTCGTCGAAGAGCGCGCATGGGAGCGGCGGGAGGAGTTCCTCTCTCTCAATCCGGCGGGCACCACGCCGGTGCTCACCGAGGAGGGCCGCGCTCCGGTTCCCGGCGCGGGGATCATCGCGGAGTATCTGGACGAGACCCGCGGCGCGTCGCTCTCCGGCCATCGCCTGCTCCCGGCCGACATCGACGGCCGCGTCGAGGTGCGGCGGCTGATGAGCTGGTTCAACGACAAGTTCTTCGCCGAGGTGAGCGGTCCACTCGCCAATGAGCGCGTGCTCAAGCGCCTGATCGGTTCCGGCCCCGGCGGCGGCCCGCCGGAACCCGATGCGATCCGTGCGGCCTCGGCCAATATCCGCTATCATCTCGCCTATATCGGCTGGCTCGTGGGCACCCGCGACTGGCTCGCGGGCGATCGCATGAGCTACGCCGATCTCGCGGCAGCCGCCCATCTGTCGCTGATCGATTATCTGGGCGATGTGCCATGGAGCCAGGACGAGGCCGCCAAGAACTGGTACGCGAGGGTGAAGTCGCGGCCCTCGATGCGGCCGCTGCTGCTCGAGACCTTTCCCGGCATGCCGGCGTCCAAGACCTACGCCGATCTCGATTTCTGACGCCGTCCGAGGCAAAGGCGGCCCTCGTCGCGGCCGCCGAGGCGCTCGGCTTCGACGCCGTCGCAGTGACGGCGCCCGTCGTCTCGCCGCAGGCGCGCGATGCGTTCCACCGCTTCCTCGACGAAGGATTTCACGGCGACATGACGTGGCTCGCGGCGCAGCCGGAGCGGCGCAGCGACCCCACGGTGATGTGGCATGACGTGCGTTCCGTCGTCATGCTCGGCGTCAATTACGGTCCCGAGAGCGATCCGCTCGCGGCGCTCGGTGCCCGGGATCGCGGCGTCATCTCGGTCTATGCGCAGGGCGACGACTATCACGACGTCATCAAGTCGCGGCTCAAGGCGCTGGCGCGCTGGCTCACGGCGAATGCCGGCGGCGACGTGAAGGTGTTCGTCGATACCGCCGCGGTGATGGAGAAGCCGCTCGCGGCCTCGGCCGGGATCGGCTGGCAGGGCAAGCACACCAACCTGGTGTCCCGGCAATTCGGCTCGTGGCTGTTTCTCGGCGCGCTGTTCACGACCCTCGAACTGCCGCCCGATCAGCCCGAAGCGGATCATTGCGGGAGCTGCCGCGCCTGCCTCGACGTCTGCCCGACGGCAGCGTTTCCGAGCCCCTATCGGCTCGATGCGCGGCGCTGCATCTCCTACCTCACCATCGAGCACAAGGGGCCGATCCCGCGCGCGCTGCGCGAAAAGATCGGCAACCGCATCTATGGCTGCGACGATTGCCTCGCGGTGTGCCCGTGGAACAAGTACGCGCAGCAAGGCCGCGAAGCGAAGCTCGCCGCGCGGCCTGATCTGCGGGCACCCGCGCTCGCCGACCTCGCCGGCCTCGACGACGCCGCGTTCCGCCGAAGGTTCGCCAAGACCGCGATCAAGCGCACCGGCCGCGACCGCTTCGTGCGCAACGTGCTGATCGCGATCGGCAACAGCGGCGACGGCGGTCTCGCGGTTCACGCCGAGCGGCTGCTCGCCGACCCCGCCGCGCTGGTGCGCGGCGCCGCGGTGTGGGCGCTGTCCCGGCTCCTCCCGGCGGATGATTTCGCGACGCTTGCGGCACGCTACCGTGCTTCGGAAACCGACGCCGATGTCGCCGACGAATGGACGGCGGCGCTCGAAGGACGTGCATGACCACGCTGCTCTGCCTCGGCTTCGGCTATTCCGCCCAGCACTATGTCGCCCGTCACGGCGGGCGGTTCGCGCGCATCATCGGCACCACCCGCAGCGAGGAGAATGCCGCCGAACTCCGAGGCCGCACCTTCGGCGGACGCCGCGTCGAGATCATCGTGTTCGACGGCGAGACCGCCGCGCCGGCGCTCGTCGACGCGGTCGCACAGGCGAACGTGCTGCTCGTCTCGATCTCGCCCGACGACGGCGTCGATCCGACGCTTCGCCTGCTCCGCGACGCCATCGCCGCTGCGCCGGGGCTCGCGGCAATCGTCTATCTCTCGACCATCGCGGTCTATGGCAACCATGACGGCGGCTGGATCGACGAGGACACGCCGCTCACCCCGGCGCTGACGCGGGCGGAGGACCGCATCGAAGCCGAGCGCGCCTGGCAGGCGCTCGGCGCCGCGCGCGGCGTGCCCGTCGCCGTGATCCGCATCGCCGGCATCTACGGCCCCGGCCAGAACGCGCTGGAAACCGTGAAGTCCGGCCGCGCCCGGCGCATCGTCAAGCCGGGCCAGGTGTTCAACCGCATCCATGTCGGCGATCTCGCCGACATCATCGACGGCGCGGTCCGCCTCGCCTTGACCCGCGGCGCCGGCGGCGTCTTCAATGCGGCCGACGACGAGCCGACCGCGCCGGGCGATCCGATCGTCTTCGCCGCAGGCCTGCTGGGTGTCGCGCCGCCGCCGGAGATCCCGTTCGAGGAGGCGAAGAAGACGATGTCGCCGTTCGCGGTGAGCTTCTATGGCGAGAGCAAGCGGGTGCGCAATGCGCGCATCAAATCGGTGCTCGGCGTGACGCTGCGCTACCCGACCTATCGCGAGGGCTTGCGCGCGCTCATGGGCGCACCGAGGCGCCGACGGCGGAAAGCGAGGGATCGTGATCAGATCGTTTGTTGCCATCGTTGCGGCATTGCTCGCGGCGTCGTTGCTCACGATATTGGCCGGACCGGCGGCGGCGCAAAACTATCCGACCCGGACGGTGAGCCTCGTCGTCCCCTATCCGGCCGGCGGCTCGGTCGACGGCGTCGCCCGCATCGTCGCGCAATCGCTCGCCGAGCGTCTCGGGCAATCCGTCATCGTCGAGAACCGCGCCGGCGGCGCCGGCGGGATCGTCGGGGCGAACTACGTCGCCAAGGCTGCGCCCGACGGCTACACGCTGCTGCTCACGGCCTCGATCCACGTGATCACGCCGTTTCTGGCGAAGACCATGCCCTATGACGTCGTGAAGGACTTCACGCCGATCAGCCTCGTCGCCGCGGGGCCGCTGATCGTGTCGACGGCGCCGAACGTGCCGGCGACGAACCTGCGCGACTTCTTTGCGCTGGTGCGCAAGACGCCGGACAAGTTCACCTTCGCGACCTCGAGCTTCGGCTCGGCCGGACATCTCGCCGTCGAGCTCTTGAAGCGCGATGCCGGCCTCGACACGCTGGTGATCGCCTACAAGGGCGCGGGCCCGATGCTCACCGACGTGATGAGCGGCCAGGTCCAGCTCATCGCCGATCCGATCCTCTCGTCGCTGCCGCTCGCCCAGACCGGCAAGATCAAGGCGCTCGCGGTCACCAGCGCGAAGCGCGTCGCCGCGGCGCCGGAGATTCCGACCGTCGCCGAATCCGGCGCGACGGGCTTCGATTTCGTCTCCTGGTACGGGCTGTGGGGACCGAAGGGCCTGCCCGCGGACATCGTCGCGAAGCTGCAGGCGGAGATCGCCGCGATCGCCGTCGAGCCGCAGGCGAAGGGCCGCCTCGCGCTGCTCGGCTTCGACCCGATCGGATCGACGACGCCCTATTTCGCCAAATACATCGACGACGAAATGGCGAAATACGCAAAGATCATCAAGGACGCCGGCATCAAGGCGGAATGAGCCCGGGGTCACCGGCAATACGTCACTGCCTTGTGATTCGAACCGTTACAGCCGTCGGTAGAAATCCGCAGGCCGCCGGGCATAACCTGCGGCGTGCTCGAGGACTGATGCAGCGGACTCGGGCGCGACGGGAGACTTCGCGATGTTTCATCGACAAGGTTGATCTCAATCGCGGCGAGTGTCGCCATCCTCGTCAGTGGCGCTGCGGCCGCGACCGTCGTGACCGCGGATCAGGCGAACGCGAAGACGGTCAAGACCAAGACGGTCGCGAAATCTGCGCCCGTACGCAGAGGCGGGCGCGACGCTCCCGCGCCCTCGCGCTCGACCTATCAGTCGTATTGAGCGGCGCGTTCCACATGTCGAGACGAACGCTGGCGATGATCGTGTTGGCGATGGTCGCGCTTCTGTTTGCGGGAACCTCCGCCGCGACCGCCGCTTCCAAGCCGGCGAAAAAGAAACCCGCCACCAGGACGGTCGTGCGATCCCCGCCGCAGCCGCCGGACACTCAGACCGGTTCGCGGTCGCAAGGCATGTGACCGGCGCGTTCCGGGATGAGGTGAACTCACGCACCCTGTCATCGCCGGGCTTGTCCCGGCGATCCCGATCATGTGGCACCGCCGTGCCTCATTAAGCGAGATGGCCGGGTCAAGCCCGGCCATGACTATTCCGTGGGATCGCAACAGCCTCGCGCGCCTACTCCGCGGCGATGCGGACCTCGGGCTGGGCGGCGCGCACGTCGGCGTCGACGTAGCTCTCGAACGGCACGAAGTTCTTCTGGAACATGCCGACGAGCGCACGCGCGGTGTCGTCGAACTCCGCCTTGTTCTGCCAGGTCTTGTGCGGATAGAGCAGGTGCGGCTCGACGCCGGCGAGCTGGGTCGGCACCGCGAAGCCGAAATAGGGATCGGTGCGGAATTTTGCGTTGCGCAGCGAGCCGTCGAGCGCCGCGGTGAGCAGCGTGCGCGTCACCTTGATCGGCATGCGGCGGCCGACGCCGTATTTGCCGCCGGTCCAGCCGGTGTTGACGAGCCAGCAGTCGACGCCGTGGACGCTGATCAGCTCGCGCAGCAGGTTGCCGTAGACTGAAGGATGGCGCGGCAGGAACGGCGCGCCGAAGCAGGTCGAGAACTCGGGCTCGACCCCGACGAGACCCTTCTCGGTGCCGGCGACCTTGGCGGTGTAGCCGGAGAGGAAGTGGTACATCGCCTGCGCCGGCGTCAGCTTGGCGATCGGCGGCATCACGCCATAGGCGTCGGCGGTGAGCAGCACGATGTTCTTCGGCATGCCGGCGCGGCCGGTCGCCGAGGCGTTCGGAATGAAGTCGAGCGGATAGGCGGAGCGGGTGTTCTCGGTCTTCGTCTCGTCGTCGAAATCGCAGATGCGCGTCTCGGGATCGTAGACCACGTTTTCGAGGATGGCGCCGAAGCGCAGCGTCGCCGCGTAGATGTCGGGCTCGGCCTCCTTCGAGAGCTTGATGCACTTGGCGTAGCAGCCGCCTTCGAAATTGAACACGCCCTGCGGGCCCCAGCCGTGCTCGTCGTCGCCGATCAGCGTGCGGTTCGGATCGGCGGACAGCGTCGTCTTGCCGGTGCCGGAGAGGCCGAAGAACAGCGCGACGTCGCCGTCGCCGCCGACATTGGCCGAGCAGTGCATCGGCATCACGCTCTCGGCCGGCAGGTAGTAGTTGAGCGTGGTGAACACCGACTTCTTCATCTCGCCGGCGTAGTAGCTGCCGCCGATCAGGATGATGCGCTTCGTAAAGTTGATGGCGACCACGGTCTCGCTGCGCACGCCGTGGCGCTTCGGATCGGCCTTGAACGAGGGCAGGCAGAGGATGGTGAAATCCGGCACGTAGTGTCCGAGCTCGGAGCGATCGGGCCGGATCAGCAGCGTGCGGATGAACAGCGAATGCCAGGCGAGCTCGGTGAACACGCGCGCCTTGATCCGGTATTTCGGATCGGCGCCGCCATAGAGATCCTGGGCGTAGAGCTGTTTGCCCTTGGCGTGGGCGAGGAAATCCTTGTGCAGCAGGTCGAACTGGGCCGGCGTCAGCTTGCCGTTCTTGTCCCACCAGATCGTCTTCTCGGTGTGCTCGTCGCACACCACGAACTTGTCCTTGGGGCTGCGGCCGGTGTGGACGCCGGTCTCGGCGCACAGCGCGCCGCCTTCGACGATCTCGGCCTCGCCGTTCTTGACGGCGTGCTCATAAAGGGGTTCCGCGGTGAGGTTCCAGTGAACGGCAGTCAGGTCGGAAAAGCCGAATTTGTCGGCGCCATGGGCGCTGTTTCTCAAACCTGTTTCCTTCACGGAGCCTTCTCCCCAGACGATCCGGCATTTTGGCCGGAGACTTACCCCACCAACAGCCGCCGAACTGCACAAATCCGGCGGGCGCGGTTCCTATAGTCGCGATCGGCCGCCCTGCCAAGATCATTCCGGGCAGCACGGTTTGCGCGATGCAGCATTAACCAACAGGACCGCCTTCCGTTCCAGAAACCGGCGCCCCGAGAACGACGCATGCGCCTCCTATTTGGCCCGCGCCTGCGCGCCGGCCTCGGCCAGCACCTTGCGCAGCGCGGTGCCATTGACGATCCGCGTCGTGAACGGCATGCGCGCGATGCGGTCGCCCAGCGCCAGGTCGAGCCCGTCGGGATCGACGCCGGTGACGCGCCAGGCGCCGTCGGCCTCGCTCGAGCAGCTTGGTCGCGTAGAGCCGCACCGCGTCGGCGTGATCGGCATTCATGTGCTCGACGGCGCTTTCCTCGATCTCGACCATCTCCTGGGCGTCGGCGAGGTCGGTCATCAGATCGCTCGCCTTGAGATCGGCGGCGCGCGCGAAACCGCCGTTGAGATGGGCCGACACGACCTTCAACCGCCAGAACCCGAAGTCGGCGAAGCTCGCATACATGTCCGATTTCGGATGCCGCGCACTGAACCGGCGGACCACCCGTCCCTCGTCGGGGGAGCCGCGCTCGATCTTCTCGAAGGCGCCGAGCGCGGTGAGCCGCGGATAGGCGAGGGGGTCGCCCTTGCCGGTCGAGGCGAGCAGCACCGAGGCGCGCGGATCGATCTCGATATTGGCGGTGTGGGTCGAGAGCGCGGACACCAGAATCAGCGGCGAGCCGTCGACGTCGGTGGCGACGTTTACGAGCGAGCAGAAGGGGTGGCCGGTGTTGCGATCGAGGGTGGCGAGCGCGCCGGAACGGGTTGTCCGCAGCAATTCCTTTGCGACGTCGATAGGCTTAAAGTCCTGTGGCGGCCGGGCGCCCTCGGGCAGGCGATTTGGCATAAAGCCCGGCAAAACCGACGATTTTTCTGGTGCGCCCATCGCGGAGCTCCTCCCTATTCCGTTCAAAATGCCTCAATTTTGCCGTCTGTTGTCACACTTCTGCCGGCCTGCTTGGCTTCAACCTTATTTGCCGGACTCGTGGCGCAGCGTATTCGTGCTAGAAGGGCCACATGCCAACTATCGCTCTCGTGGATGACGACCGCAACATCCTGACGTCGGTCTCGATCGCACTCGAGGCCGAGGGCTACCGTATCATGACCTATACGGATGGAGCCTCGGCGCTCGACGGCTTCAAGACGAGCCCGCCGGACCTTGCGATCCTCGACATCAAGATGCCGCGCATGGACGGCATGGAGACGTTGCGCCGGTTGCGCCAGAAGTCCGACATGCCGGTGATCTTCCTGACCTCGAAGGACGAGGAGATCGACGAGTTGTTCGGCCTCAAGATGGGCGCCGATGATTTCATCCGGAAGCCGTTCTCGCAGCGGCTGCTGGTCGAGCGGGTCAAGGCGGTGCTGCGCCGGGCCGCGGTCAAGGATCCGACCGCGCCGAAGGAAGCCGACACCGCGAAGGTGCTCGAGCGCGGCCTTCTGCGGATGGACCCGGAACGCCACACCTGCACGTGGAAGAACGAGCCGGTGACGCTCACCGTCACCGAGTTCCTGATCCTGCAGGCGCTGGCGACGCGCCCGGGCGTGGTCAAGAGCCGGAATGCGCTGATGGACGCGGCCTATGACGACCAAGTCTATGTCGACGACCGCACCATCGACAGCCACATCAAGCGGCTGCGCAAGAAGTTCAAGCAGACTGACGACGATTTCGACATGATCGAAACGCTGTACGGAGTGGGGTACCGTTTCAAGGAATAGGGGCCGCTGCGGCATCCCGTCTATCTTGAAAACGGTGGGACGACCTTCGCCGGTGCGCTAAAGTGCCGTGGCGGGGTGGGACAAGCGGGTTGGGAAACCAAGGGTGCTCGATCGGACGGCGGAACAAGTCGAACGCCATGTCGGCGCCAGCAGCATTGCGGCCGGCACCGCGCAAGCGCGTGCCCGCAAGCTTGTAGAGCTTCTCTCGACAGCCGCCGCCCACACCGTCGATCGTTTCCATCGCGGCATCGATGCCTTCGCCCGCGCCCGCTCGGGAACGGGCAGCTTCTTCGGCCGCGCCTGGCATGTCCTGCGCAAGGACGGCATCGCGAGCCTGCCGCGCCACGGCTGGCATTTCTTCGTCGCCCAGAGCTTCTCGAGCCTCACGCGCCGGATCGTCTTCCTCAACGTCGCCGGCCTGCTCGCCTTCGTTCTCGGCATTCTCTATCTCACCCAGTTCCGCGCCGGCCTGATCGAAGCGCGGGTGCAGAGCCTGCTCGTCCAGGGCGAGATCATCGCCGGCGCGATCGCCGCATCCGCGACCGTCGAGACCGACACCATCAGCATCGATCCCGACCGGCTCCTGGAGCTGCAGGCCGGCGAGAGCTACGGCCCGAGCGACGACGCGCTGTTCGGCTACGAATTCCCGGTCAATCCGGAACGCGTCGCGCCTTTGCTCCGGCGGCTGGTCACGCCGACCAAGACGCGGGCGCGCATCTATGACCGCGACGGCACGCTGATTCTCGACAGCCGCAGCCTTTACGGCCGCGGCGACGTGCTGCGCTTCGACCTGCCGCCGCCCAACACCGAGAAGTCGGGCGTCATCGAGCGCACCTTCATCGCCGTCCGCACCTGGCTCGGGCGCGGCGACCTGCCGGCCTATCACGACCTCGGCGGCGACAACGGCAAGGGCTATCCGGAGGTCTCCAAGTCGCTCAACGGCCAGAAGGCCAGCATGGTGCGCATCAACGAGCGCGGCGAAGTCATCGTGCTCGTCGCGGTGCCGATCCAGCGCTTCCGCACCGTGCGTGGCGCGCTGCTGTTGTCGACGCAAGGCGCCGAGATCGACGAGACGGTCGCGGCGGAACGGCTGTCGATCCTCAAGGTGTTCCTCATCGCGGCCGGGGTCCAGGTGCTGCTCTCGGTGCTGCTTGCCGGCACCATCGCGGGGCCCGTCCGCCGTCTCGCCGACGGCGCCGACCGGGTTCGACGGCGCCTCAAGGGCCGTGCGGAGATTCCCGATTTCACCACGCGGCGCGACGAGATCGGGCATTTGTCGGGCAATCTGCGCGAAATGACCGACGCGCTCTACAATCGCATCGAGGCGATCGAGAGTTTTGCCGCCGACGTCGCGCATGAACTGAAGAATCCGCTGACCTCGCTGCGCTCGGCGGTAGAGACGCTGCCGCTCGCCAAGACCGATTCGAGCCGCACCCGCCTGCTCTCGGTGATCCAGGACGACGTCAAGCGGCTCGACCGGCTGATCACCGACATCTCCGATGCGAGCCGGCTCGACGCCGAGTTGCAGCGCCAGGAAGCGGCGCCCGTCGACCTCCAGCGTCTGCTCTCGGCGGTCGTGACCATCGCGAGCGAGGTCAAACGCGAGAACGACGTCAGCGTCGCGCTCACCTTCGAAGGCAGCCCGCGCAGCTACATCGTGCCGGGTCACGATTCCCGCCTCGGCCAGGTGATGAACAACCTGATCGACAATGCCCGCTCGTTCTCGCCCAAGGGCGGAACGGTGCGGGTCACCTGCCGCCGCACCGGCGACGACATCGCCGTCATCGTCGAGGACGACGGCCCCGGCATTCGCCCGGATGCGCTGGAGAAGGTCTTCGAGCGCTTCTACACCGACCGGCCGCAGCAGAGCTTCGGCCAGAATTCGGGGCTCGGTCTTTCCATCTCCAAGCAGATCGTCGAAGCCCATGGCGGGCGGCTCACCGCGCAGAACCGCCTCGATTTCGACCGACGACGGTAGCGGCGAGGTCCACGTGCTGGGCGCTTGCTTCACCGTGCACCTGCGGGTGCGGTGACGGACGACGCGGCGTGGGGGACGATCCGAGCGGCGCGGGCCTTCGATCCGATTCCACCATTCATGCATCGGCGGTGCTGGTCGCCACCCGTGGGCTCCTGATCCGCGGCGACAGTGGTGCCGGCAAATCGCAACTCGTCCTCCAACTCATCGCCGCGGCAGCCGACGGACGGCTCGCCTTCGCACGGCTCGTTGCCGATGACCGCGTCTTCGTCACGGCGGCGCATGGCCGGCTGATTGCGCGCGCGCCTCGTGAGCTGGCCGGGCTCATCGAGATCCGCGGGCTTGGCATCCGCCGCCTGCCTTACGAGCCCGCGGCGGTGATCCGCCTTGTCGTCGACCTCGCGGCCGCAGCCGAACGGATGCCGCCGGCCTCCGCGACCGAGACCGAAATCGAAGGCGTTCGCCTGCCGCGTCTTGCGGTCGCACCGGGCGAGGACCCCTTTTCTCTTGTGTTTGCAAGTCTCACATGGGGCGCTGCTTGGCCGGATGCGTCTTCACCGGGCCGTGCGTCCTAGTTCGCGTCGGCCTTGCCGGGCCCCGGACCCGCGTCGACGCCGGCGATCCGATTCGTTTCCGGCCATCTCCGCAAGCGAGCGGCGGGCGGTTGCGCTGGTTGCAGCGCAACAGGAAAGCCCTTGCGCTCGATGTCAGGATTGTGATGATGGAGGCCCTTTCGTGCGACGCACCCAAAGCGCCCGCCGGGTGATCTTATGATCGGTATTGTACTCGTGACCCACGGGCGGCTTGCGATCGAGTTCCGCGCGGCCCTGGAGCATGTCGTCGGCCCCCAGGAACAGATCGAGACGGTGACCATCGGCCCGGACGACAATGTCGAGCAGCGCCGGCGTGATATCATCGAGGCGGTCAAGAAGGTGGATGCAGGAGACGGCGTCGTGATCCTCACCGACATGTTCGGCGGCACCCCCTCGAACCTCGCGATCTCGGTGATGAGCCGACCCAAGGTCGAGGTGCTCGCCGGAATCAACCTGCCGATGCTGATCAAGCTCGTGAAGGTGCGGGACGAGTGGCCGCTGGCCGAGGCGGTCGCGGCGGCCCAGGAGTTCGGGCCGCAAGTACATCACCATCGCGAGCCGGGTGCTGGCGGGCAAATGAACCCTGATCCCAACGCATCGGAGGACTGTCCTTCCGACCTGCCGGAAGCCCCGCCGGACGCGATCGTCCGCAGCCTCGCCATCGTCAACCAGCGCGGCCTGCACGCCCGCGCCTCCGCCAAGTTCGTGCAGACGGTGGAGAAATTCGACGCCGACGTGCGGGTCACAAGGTGCGGCGAGACGGTCGGCGGCACCTCGATCATGGGCCTGATGATGCTCGCCGCCGGCCCGGGAACGTCGATCACGGTGACCGCCAGCGGTGCCAAGTCCGCCGAGGTGGTAGCGGCGCTGGAAGCGCTGGTCGGCGGGCGGTTCGGCGAGGACGACTGAGCGCCGTCAGGCCCGCGCGAACAGCACCTTTTCAGCCTGATAATGACATAAAGATTTCTTTATATCTCTGTTGCGGCCGCGCCGCCCCCCTGCTATAGGCGCTCATCCGCTAACAGCGCCGAGGGCCCCCATGACCGCTTCGCCGAAGACCCGGACACCTGCCGCCGCCAGCGACCACGTCGTCAAGGACATCGGCCTTGCCGACTGGGGCCGCAAGGAGATCGCGATCGCCGAGATCGAGATGCCGGGGCTGATGGCGACGCGGGAGGAGTACGGGCCGGAGCAGCCGCTGCGCGGCGCCCGCATCGCCGGCTCGCTGCACATGACGATCCAGACCGCGGTGCTGATCGAGACGCTCGCGGCGCTCGGCGCCGAGGTCCGCTGGGCCTCGTGCAACATCTATTCGACCCAGGACCATGCCGCGTCGGCAATCGCCGCCGCCGGCATTCCGGTGTTCGCCATCAAGGGCGAGAGCCTCGACGACTACTGGGAATACACCCACCGCATCTTCGAATGGGGCGACGGCGGCACGCCCAACATGATCCTCGACGACGGCGGCGACGCCACGCTGCTCATCCATCTCGGCCTGCGCGCCGAGCAGGGCGAGACCGGCCTCATCAGCAAGCCGACCAACGAGGAGGAGGAAATCCTCTTCGCCGCCATCAAGCAGCGGCTCAAGGACAAGCCCGGCTGGTACCGCAAGAACGCCGAGGCGATCCGCGGCGTCTCCGAGGAGACCACCACCGGCGTGCATCGCCTCTACGAGATGCAGAAGAAGGGCACGCTGCTGTGGCCGGCGATCAACGTCAACGACAGCGTGACCAAGTCGAAGTTCGACAATCTCTACGGCTGCCGCGAGTCGCTCGTCGACGGCATCCGCCGCGGCACCGACGTGATGATGGCCGGCAAGGTCGCCATGGTCGCGGGCTTCGGCGATGTCGGCAAGGGCTCGGCGGCGTCGCTGCGCCAGGCCGGGTGCCGCGTGATGGTGTCCGAGGTCGATCCGATCTGCGCGTTGCAGGCGGCGATGGAGGGCTATGAAGTCGTGACCATGGAAGATGCCGCGGCCCGCGCCGACATCTTCGTCACCGCCACCGGCAATCTCGACGTCATCACCGTCGATCACATGCGCAAGATGAAAGACCGCGCCATCGTCTGCAACATCGGCCACTTCGACAGCGAGATCCAGGTCGCGGCGCTCAAGAACTTCAAGTGGCACAACGTCAAGCCGCAGGTCGACGAGATCGAGTTCTCCGACGGCAAGCGCATCATCCTGCTCTCGGAAGGCCGCCTCGTGAACCTCGGCAACGCCATGGGGCACCCGAGCTTCGTGATGTCGGCCTCCTTCACCAACCAGACGCTCGCCCAGATCGAGCTGTGGACCAACCCGACCAAGTACGAGAAGAAGGTCTACACGCTGCCCAAGCGCCTCGACGAGAAGGTGGCGCGGCTCCATCTCGACAAGATCGGCGCCAAGCTCACGAAGCTGAGCGAGAAGCAGTCGACCTATATCAACGTGCCGGTGGAAGGCCCGTACAAGCCGGAGCTCTATCGGTATTGAGCGACGGCCTTCTCATCTGTTCGTTCGCGGGGCGCGCGTCAGCGCGAACCCGGAACCCAGGCGGTCGATAAGATCATCACAAGTTTACGGTCATCGCCCGGCTTGCCACCCCGATCATATGGCACGGCCGTGCCCCACCATCGGGGTCGCCGGGACGAGCCCGGCGATCACGGTCGAGAAGATTCACCTGCCGCAGAAGCGGTCGCCGCGCGCCGAGACCGCCGGACCCGTCGGCGCCCCGCACCCTTGCCAAGGCCCCGCCGAGCCTATAGCTATGCGCGGCTGCCGGGGCCACCCCGGACCGCAAAGCGCCCGTAGCTCAGCTGGATAGAGCACCAGACTACGAATTTGGGGGTCGGACGTTCGAATTGTTCCGGGCGCGCCAAGTCGGTACAAGACTGGACACCCCGGGACCTGCCGTTTTTGCGCCTGACGCTGCGACGAGCGTGCGCAAGAGCGCGCTCTTGCCTCGCATGGCGCGGACTTCTTTCGCATCCAGCTCGATGCGCTGGGCGAGCGCGCGCAGATGGTCGCGGCGGAGGCGCCGCTCTCGGCCCCATCCCTTTGCGGGCAGCCCTGGGAAACGCTTTGAGAGCCTGCCGTCAGTTCGATACGTCCACCCACACCTTGCTGAAGTCGTGCCGTTTGAGGGCCGACCGGGAGATGGAGACGACCAGGTCGCTGACGTCTCCGTATCTGAAATTCGTGAAATTGTTCGTCGGAAACTGCAGAAGCATGACCGAGTTCGGCTTGTTTGCTACGAAGTAATCGCACCAGCCGCGCGGCGTGCCGCCGACCTGAAGCGTGGCCTGCTCCGCGTCGAAAGCCCATTCGGCTTCGAGAGAGCGCCGGGTGACCGGGCTCAACGCATCGGGATTGTCGGCGTAGAACTGCTTGGCGATTTCGGAGCGCAATACTCTGTATGGTGTGGACCAGTACTTGGACAGCACCTCATCAGCCGCGTGCTCATCGATGAGCCGGTAGAGTGCCGTCCACTCGTCAGCAGCGAATGCGGCCTCGGGCTGCCGGTTGCGAATCTTCCGCATGACCGCTTCCAGCTCTGCGGCGAGTATTTCGGCTCTCTGTTGTTTGCTCCGTGCAATGGCGGGTTTCTGGTACTCTTCAGGATCGACGTTCCCAAGTCTGCGCAATTGCTCATGCGCCCCTTCTCGCTGGGCCCTTCGCGCGCTCAAGCGCTTGTTCCCACGTCTCGGGGGGTAACAGTTCGCCCCGCGTGTCGAGAGCCGCGGGGACAATCATCGCGGCATTGTCGACCCAGAACCAATAGTACAACCTGCGGATCTCGCGAACCCGAGCCGCATACGCTTCCCAGTCCTGCGGAAATCTCTCCCGGTATTCCAGCCAGCCGGCGTAGTCATGTGAAAACATGTTGGCAGGCGGCGGCGGGACCCGCGGGTCGGCCTGAAGATCGCGTTCAAGCTCTTCAACGAGCCGCACCAGTTCGGCATGTCGGCGCCCTTGGTCCGTATCCGGCGGAAAGAGGGGCGATTTCACCCATACCGGTTTGAAGATGCCCTGGCCGTTGGCGAGCTCAATCTCCGACTTGCGGGGCAGTACAAGGGGGCTCATGCCTCGCTGCAAGTTGATCTCGTCCTCCAGCTCTTTGAGCCGCACGATCAATTCAGCGTGGGATAGCCAATTCTGTAAAGACAACGGCTGTGTCGTTACGGAAGCCTTGACCGCTTCATACAGCTGATCCGCTGTTTCGATCATTTGCTCGAGCGCCATCACCAGTTCCCGGCGCGGCGGCTTGAGTTGCGCTTCCCGCTGTCGTGCCAAATCGGCGTAGTCTGCCGCCTGTTTTCCTGCGTGGGAAAGCGCCTCGTCGACAAGAACCTCGAGCGTTCGCCAATCGACCGGCTGACATTCTGGAGAAGCGAGCGCGAAAACCTCATCGTCAGAGGGGCGGCGCCGAGACTTGTCAGGAACGCCGTTCTCGCCGTTGAGGGGATGGACGAAATCGAGCACCCACCTGGGCGGCGGCGCCAGCAGGGGATCATACCTGCCATCGATCCAATCCAGGTTAGTGGAACTCTTGCGCCAGGCGTTTTTGTTGCGACGTTCTGGCCCGAGCTTCGGCGCATAGATGACCTTCACATCGACGCGGCCGGAGAGCGCTGTGAAAAAGGCGAGCCATCCCGCTCTGGGGCCGATGCCGTCCCACAGACCGGGCGGCAAGGATGCGCAGTCGATCTGGCAAAGAAACTGATACGGCTGCCCGTCCCGGCTTGGCCATTCGAACGGATCGGGAAGTCTTGGATTGCCTCCGAGCCAGCCGATCTCGGTTGCTGCCGAGCGGGCAGGAAACGCAGCACGCAGCCACACTGCGTTCTGATAGTGACTGGCCGAGCTGTCCTCGTTCTTGGCCAGCATGGCGACGTTGTGGCTGATGAATTCCAGAAAATCTTTCATAGGCTCGTCTCGATCGTAACGTTGTCCGCCGTATGCGCGTAATCTTGCGCGGAACGGTAATGCATCGCCTCGCGATAGCGCGCCCCGTCGAGGGACGCAGTTTCTATGATGCCGGTCGTGTGGGAGAAGATTTATGCGCCTCGGCGAGTAGCAACGGCCAGTCCGCGCTCCTGTCGAATGTCATGACGCAGCGGAACATGATCGGTGTTTCCCGCCGGTAAAGGCGAGTGCGCAATGGCCGCAGTGCGCTTAATGATCTGTTAAAGCGCGCGCGTCCTGAACGGCAAACGCCGTACAGGCACTCCGCTGACGTGCGCCAGTAGCGATGCGATAGCGAAGCGTATCGCGCCAGTTGGTCGCCTTGAGCGTCCGCTTCGGAATACGCTTCGCTATTCCGCCCTACGCGCTGCGCTGGTGGTGATTGCCTTCGATGTGATCGGCGTGGGCGCGCGGCATGACAGTTAGCTGGTCCCGCCGCGCCAGGGATCAGAATTTGGAGCCGACGTACGTGAGGCGGCTTATGTCAGACTGTCCCTGCTCGGGGAATTCGAGCGTCGGTGTGATATGGCCAACGAGTAGGCCGGGTGTCACTGCTGTCTTGATGTACTTTGTTTCGCCCGCTGCCAGTTGGAACGTGACCGCATTTTCGACCTCGGTTGCGGTTGTTACCGCGTATTTCCCCGGGGGGCGGTCGACATAAGAGAACCCGCCGGGCACAGATCTGCCGACGACTTCATTGTTCATCCGTATCTCGGGCTGAATAACCGCTCCCCCAATTTCGCTCGGCCGGGTGAAGTAGACACGGCCGTAACCCGGCTTCAATGCCGGGATCTGCAAGGGCGGTTCATCGAGGCCGCGTGGACTTGCGCAACTCGTCAGCAAAAATCCGACAAGCAAAAGGGGCAGCGCCCCGATTTTCGATCTCATATGCCCCGTCTCGATATTGGAAAGCGCCCGGTTCCAAATCGACGGCAAACAACGAACGGCTGGCAACTGCCTCGCTGTTTCCTCGCCCCTAGGGCTCAATTAGGCATACACGCGTTGATTGCGCAACGTTTTTTTGCCCCGCGATCCCGCGACCGGGACGCTTCCGCCGCCTCACGTTTGGAGCCGCGCCGTTCATGCCGCCCCGCCCTCCCACCTGATCGCTGCCAGGGTCCCCGGCGGCAGCGGCTGCGGCTCCACCTCGACCATACCTCGATTCACCCGCACGCGATGCGTCGCGAGCTTCTCCGTGAAAGGCGGCGGGGCGCAGCCGTCTGCGAGCCGATACTGGAAGCCGTGCCAGGGGCAGGTCACGAGGCCGTCGATGATGCAGCCTTCGCCGATCGGGCCGCCCTGGTGGGCGCACAGGTTGGTGAGCGCGCCGATCTTATCGCCGTCGCGAAACACCGCGATGCGTTCGCCGCCACGGCGGCGACGATGCGGGCGCCCTTGTCGGGGATGGACTGCGGCGGCCCGACGGGAAGCCAGCCGTCATCGCCGCCACGAACGCCGTCGTCGGTCGCCCGTTCGCGCTGGCCGGCGACGATGTGCAGCGTGGTGACCGTGCCAAATCCGGCAATCAGCATGATGGAGACGAGCAGCGGGTGCTTGTCCTGCATCGCGCCGAGCGCGACGTGCATGGCGACGAGCCCGTAGGCGACGTAGACCAGCATGTGCAGCACCTTCCAGATGCGCGGCGAGAAGAAGGCCAGCCAGTAGTCGTGTGACGTCGCGGCCATCAGGAACATCACGAGAAGAGCGCCGATGCCGAGCACCTTGAAGGGGAAGCCGATGAACCTGCCGTAGCTCGCCCAGTCCGTGAGCTCGTTCGCCAGGTTCGGCAGCGCGTTCTGGGCGAGATACCAGTCGATCATGAACCACACGTGCACGAGCACGACGCCGAAGGTCATGACGCCGAGATGGCGGCGGTTGTAGAGCAGCGGCAGGAAGCGGCGATCGAGGCGCGCCAGCGGGCCGATCGACAAAATGATGGTCAGCATGATGAAGGCACAGGTGCCGAACGCCTGGATGCGCAGCCCGATCGCTTCGCCCGCGTTCTTGGGCGGGCTGATCCAGGAGGCGATGGCGAGGAACGCGGCCACATACGCGATCACACCGGCCACCACGACCGCGTCATAGATGATCTTCGCGCGATTCCACTGCACCGCCTGGAAGCCGGCACTCATCGAGGGCTCTCCATCGCTGCCGGTCTCAGACAGGGGGCGGCTCCCGCAGATAGAGCGCGAGGACGATGCCGATCGCGACGGCGATCCCGAGGAGGGGCCAGATCCAGCGGTGGAACGCGCGGTGGGCCCGTCTCATTGCGTGCGTCTCATTCTCGTGCGTCTCATGGCGCATGACCGGCGCTGCGCCAGCGATAGAGCACATAGGGCCACAGGGCGGCCGCCGCCGGGATCAGCAGGATGCGGGCCCCGATGGTCACGGGCGCGGGATGCGGCAACACCCGCGTGACGCCCGTGGTGACGAACGCGAGCGCGACGAGGAGACCGGCCAGCGCATAAAGGCCGATAGCCGTAGAGAAACAGCATGGACTTCGTCCTGGCTTGATCGAGTGGTGGGCGGAACCGTCAAATTAGACTGCGCCGCCAGGGGAAAAATTCCAATTGCAAAGAGGAGCGGTTCAAGCGGGCGCCGAATGCGGGAGCTCGAGCTGCAAGTTGACCCTGCGCGGTCCGCGCTCGACCGGGCGATCGGTGCTTTCAACCCAAGCCGGCCTGCCGATGATGGACGCGCTCCGTTCTCGACGAGCGTGATGTGCGCCACAGAGGGACGCCGGTGAAGGCGCCTACACAAGAGCCCGATCATCAATGCTCGGGGTGCGCCCATGCGCGAAATCAGCCGAATCATCGTTCCCGCCGATCTTGTCGCGCGGTCACAGCCGTCGGGGCATTCGGTCCCGCTCCTGCGAAAACGGGAAAGATCGGAGAGCCGATTCCCTTATCGAAATCTGGTGATCGGTTTTCTGGTTGCGCTGATCGCAACGGCTGGAACGGGCGCAGCGCTCTACTATTCGTACAAAATGGAACGCGATGCCGGCTACCAGCTCGTGTGCACGCAAATTGTACGTACCAAGATAACGGAGCGCGATTGCAGTCTGGCAGAACGTGCAGCCGGTCCCGCGTTGAACGTGGCGGTTCGTAACACTCTGCTGCTTGGACGAGAGAGTGCGTCTCACGTCGAGAGCCATGTTTGGGAGAAGAATATGCAAAGCAGGTGGGCACGGGCGGCACTCCTCGTTGCAGGAATTGCCGGGATCGGGTTCGGAGTGTTCCTGATTGGGATGGGAGTGACTGGGTTCAACCAAACACGTGAGCGTGATGCGCGACTTTCGGCGATCCGGGAGCAATCAAAGCAGCTGCAGGTGCAAATCGATCAGCTGAGAGAACAGCTGAAGAATATGCCGGCGCCGAAGTAGGCGCAGCGCGCTGGAATCAGGCCGGCACCATCGAAGGCGCGCTAGCCAACCGCGCTCCCGCGACCGTGATCCACGGGCGATCCCGCGTCTCATCGGCTGACGACAGACGGTTGCCTCGCCGGAAGGCGGCTGTCACGTTCCCCGCCCGCAAGGTTTCACATGACCAGAGCCACGGATGGCGAGATCGAAATCCGCGCCTTCGCGCCCGGCGATGCGGCCGGCGTGCGCGACCTGTTCATTCGCGTGAACCGTCTCCTGGCGCCGCCGGAGATGAAGGACGTGTTCGAAGCCTATATCGCCCGCGCGCTGCAGGACGAGATCGACAGAATCGCCGACTACTATCGGGAGAGGGATGGCGGGTTCTGGGTCGCGGCCGACGGGGGAAAGATCGTAGGCACATTCGGCCTCGAAGCCTCGGGCGACGCCGCAATGGAGCTGCGTCGCATGTACGTCGATCCCGATTTGCGTCGGCGAGGCATTGCGCGACGGATGCTGCATTTCGCCGAGGAGGAGTGCCGCCGGCGCGGCAGGCCACGCCTGAGCTTGAGCACGTCGGAGCTACAGCGGGAGGCGCTGTCGCTGTATCGAAACGCAGGATATGAGTTGGTCCGCGAAGAGGTTGCCGTCGCCGCCAGCAACAAGACGATCGGCGGCGGAATTCGCCGCTACCACTTCAGCAAAAGTACTTTGACTTGCGATCCGCGGGACGGAACGGCGCCGAAACCTGTTTCACAAGCGGAAGCAGTGTTCGCGACGCGTTGCGAGTGATTCACGCGCCGTCATCGCCGGGCTTGACCCGGCGATCCCGATGACGTGGCACGGCCGTGCCACACTGAGCGGGATGGCCGGGTCAAGCCCGGCCATGACCATTTCGCTCAAATCGAACAAACTCCCGAACCCGCTACATCGCCGGCACGAACTTCTGCACGCGCTTTCCGGTGTCGACTTCGCCCGTATAGAAATTGCCCTTGGAGTCGAACGCGCCGGCGTGCACCCAGTGGAATTCGCCGGCCTGGCGGCCCGGCCGTCCGGTGGTGCCGAGGACGGCGCCGTCGGCGACGCGCACCGTCTTCATCTCGTTGTTGGTGCCGTCGAGCAGCACGAAGTTCGCCTGCTCCTTGTCGAGCGGCGAGAACGCCGACGCCCCATGACGAGCCCGAGCCCAGCGTCTTCGGATCGAACGCGAATTGGCGCACGAAGCTGCCGTCCTTGTGGAAGATCTGCACCCGGTTGTTGCGCCGGTCGCAGACATAGACGAGGCCGTTCGCGGCGAGGGTGACGCAGTGGACGGGGTTGGCGAACTGCTTCGACTTCCGGATCGAAGTCGGCGATCTTCTCGTCGGTCGGCGGCTTGCCGTAGGCGCCCCAGATGCGCTTGATCGCGCCGCTGTCGGCGTCGATCACGGCGACGCGGTGATTGCCGTAGCCGTCGGCGACGTAGATTTCGTTCGCCGGCGCGTCGAGCGAAAGCGCGGCGGCCTGGCCGAACTGGCCGAGATCCGTGCTGCTGGTCAGCGGGCCGCGCTTGCCGAGCTGTTTGACGAACTTTCCGTCGGTGGTGAACTTCAAGATCATGCCGTCATTGGCGCCGCTGCCGGTCAGCCAGACGAAGCCCTTGTTGTCGACGAGGATGCCGTGCTCCACGGCGGGCCAGTCGTAGCCTTCGCCCGGGCCGCCCCACGCCTTGACGAGGTCGCCGGCCGGGGTGAACACCAGCACCGAAGGCGCCGGCACGCAGCACTTGGAGCGCGGCGGAGCTGAGCGCGGCGCCCTTCTCGTCGTCGGTCAGCGAGCGCGGCCGCTGGAACACCCAGATGTTGTCCTGGCCGTCGACGGTGATGCCGCCGATCTGGCCGAGAATCCAATTGTTGGGAAGCGGCTTCGGCCATTGCGAATCGACCTTCAGCCCCGGTCCTTCGGCCTTCGAGGCGAGCGGCGCAACGAGCAGGGCCGCGAATGCAAGAGCCGCGCAGGTGAGCGCGCGTGCGATGATCATGAAAGTCCTCCGTGCTGCATTTCCAGAGCGCGATCAATGCACTCTAGAACTCCTTATTTTTGAGCATGATCTTGTCCGAAAAGTCTGCAACTTTTCGGGATCATGCTCTGGTCGATCATCCGGCGCGAGCCGGGATGAAGGCCGAGGGCAATGTAGCGGCTTTCGCGGCACCGCGGCAGCCCACCATCGTCTCGTGGGGCCATGCCCAACCCCGCGGTGAATTTTCGTGAAGACCGCCCGTCGACGAACCTGATAGCCTCCACATCGAGTGGCGATACCAGGGAGGAAGCCATGCTCTCGAAGCTGCGAACGGCGCTGCCCGCCGATGCATGTCCACGCAACACGTCGACAAAGACAAGTCTCGGTTTAGCCGTCGCGCTCGGCACGCTGTGCGCCGCGTGGCCGGGAGTGGGCGCTGCGCAAGTTCAAGCGACCGGGAAAACATTGAGCCCGGTCGTCGAGACGAAAGAAGGCCCGGTCCAGGGCTTCGTCTGCAAACGGCGTCACCAAATTCCTCGGCATTCCCTATGCCGAGCCGCCGGTCGGCGATTTGCGCTGGCGCCCGCCAAAAGATCGCGCGCCGTGGACCACGGTCCGCAACGCCACGGAATTTGCCCCGATCTGCGCCTTCGTCACGACGCTCGGCGTGTTCTCCGGCCCGCCGAACAACAATGAGGACTGCCTCTATCTCAACGTCTTCACGCCGAACCTCGATCCGTCGGCACGGCTTCCGGTGATCGTCTGGATTCACGGCGGCGGCAATGTCGACGGCGAAACGCCCGGCTACGACGGCAGCAAGCTCGCCGCAGACGGCAAGACCGTCGTCGTCACCATGGAGTATCGCCTGAACCTCATGGGCTTCCTGGCGCATCCCGCGCTCGACAACGAGGGCCATCTGTTCGGCAATTACGGCATACTCGACCAGCAGGCCGTGCTGAAATGGGTCGAGCGCAATATCGCGAAGTTCGGCGGCGACAAGGACAACGTCACGGTCGGTGGCCAGTCGGCGGGCGCCGTCGACACCGGCGTCCACATGGTGTCGCCGCTCGCCGCCGGCCTGTTCCACCGCGGGATCTGCCAGAGCTTCTGCTCCGCCTTCGCCTTGCCGACCAAGGCGGCGGCGGAGGCGACCGGTGTCGCGTTCGCGGAAGCCGCCGGCTGCGGCTCGGGCACCGGGCCGGACGTCGCGAAATGCCTGCGCAACCTCCCCGCGGCCAAGATCGAAGAGCTTGCCGGCACGGCCAGCACCCAGTCCAAGTTCATCACCGGGCGCGGCCTGGTCGATGGCGAGATCATTCCCGATCAGCCGTTGACGCTGTTCGCCAACGGCCGGTTCAACAAGGTGCCGCTGATCAACGGGAACACGGCGGACGAGGCGAACTTCGGCCTCGCCATCACGGAGTACTTCTCCAACACGGACAATGCGCTCCGCACCCCGCCGACGGCGGACCAATATCTCAAATACGTCAGCACGACCTACGTGCCGCCGGCCTATCCCGAGGGCACCGCGGCGAAGGTTCTCGCGGTCTATCCGCTCGCCGCCTTCAAGAGCCCGCAACTCGCCTGGGATCGCGTCGGCACCGACTCAGGGATTTGCAATCAGCGAAGGCTCGATAAAATCCTTGCCTCCCAGATTCCGGTCTATGCTTACGAGTTCGCCGACCGGACAGCGCCGTTCTTCTTCCCGGACATGCCGGGAATGGAGGCGCTCGCCTACCACACGGCCGACATCCAGTACGTGTTTCCGCTCTGGCATGGCGGACCGCTGGGCACTCCCCATCCGCTCAACCCGCAGCAGGCGAAGCTGTCCGATCAGCTCGTCTCGGCGTGGGCGAACTTTGCGAAGACCGGCAATCCGAACGGATCGGGCAATAATCCGTGGCCGCGCTACACCGCCAATACCGATGCGCCGGCGTGGCTGATCCAGGACGTCTCCGGCCTGTCGACGCTGACGGATGCGCAATATTCGGCACTTCGCCACTGCGACTTCTGGGACTCGGTGACGCCGACCCAGTGATGCACGGGCCTCAACGTACGTTTTGATATCTCAGGTCGTCGTGGCCGCGGCTTCTGCTCCCTCCCCGCAAGCGGGAGAGGGCGCGCGCTGCCAAGCACGCCCTAGTGGGAATGCTCGATCCCGGCGACATCCGGCGTCGCGTGCAGCGGAATGTTCAGCGCGAGCCGCGTGCCGACGATGATCAGCACGCCGGCAAGGACATAGCGCAGCGCGACGTCGGGGACGCGTGAGGAGGCCCAGCTACCGACGAAGATTCCGGGAAACGATCCGACCAGCAGCGAGAGTAGCACGTGCAGGTCGAGCGAGCCCATGGCGCCATGGCCGAGGCCGGCGACCAGCGTCAGGGGAACCGCATGCGCGATGTCGGAGCCGACGATCCGCGCCATCGGAATGCGCGGATAGAGCAGTACCAGCGCCGTGACCCCGATCGCCCCCGCACCCACCGACGAAAAGGTCACGAGAATGCCGAGCACCGCGCCCATCGCAACGGTCAGCACGGCGACGGATCGCTCGTCCAGGGTGGCGAGGTGGTCGGCATAGCGCGCCGAGATGCGGTCGCGGGTGATCAGCACTGCCGCGGTCAAGAGCAGCGCCACCGCGAGTATGGCGGTGATGACCACGCGGGCACCGCCGGCGGTCATGTGCAGCCGCGCGAGCACGAAGAGTGCCAATGCCGTCGCCGGCAGGCTTCCTGCCGCGAGCCGCAACACGACCCGCCAGGCGATCGTCCGGTTGAAGCCGTGCACGAGGCTGCCGACGGTCTTGGTCGCCGCGGCGAACAACAGATCGGTTCCGACGGCGGTTGCCGGCGAGACGCCGAACAGCAGAATGAGGATCGGCGTCATCAACGATCCGCCACCCACACCGGTCAATCCGACCAGCGCGCCGACGAGAAAGCCGGCGACGGCGAACTGCGGATCGAACGAAATCATTGTCGGCACCTGCAGGTTTCGGGCAGGTCTGGCGGACCTCGAAATCATACGGCCTGTCGGACGCTTTGCAAGCTGTGGGGGGTGGCATCGGCTGTTGCCATGCCCTTGAGCTCCCGGTGCTCCAGACCCGCTGCACGGCAAATGCCGCGGCCCACGAAGTAAGTGCGGGTCACGCCCGTCCAATTCGGTTTCTCGCGAGGAAGCCGAAAAATAAAAACTTGAGCGGACCGGTTCCTGGAGTAGTGTGCGCCGCGAAGACGACGGAGAGAGAGGCGACCATCATGGCCAATCCGTACCTCGGAGAGATCAGAATGGTCGGCTTCAACTTTGCCCCGATAGGTTGGGCCTTCACCAACGGCCAGTTGTTGCCGATCCAGCAGGACACCGCATTGTTCTCGCTGCTCGGAACAACCTATGGCGGCAATGGCCAGACAACGTTTGCGTTGCCCAACCTCCAGAGTCGCATGCCGATGCATATGGGCCAGGGCGTCGGTCCTTTGTCTTCGCGCTCGATCGGTCAGACCGGCGGCGCGGAAACGGCCACCTTTCCCCCGGCCTCGATTCCATCCACGCCCGTCGCGCCCATCCAGGCGCTGGCCTCTCCGTCCTCGCCGGTGGAATCGATTTCACCATACTTGGCGGTCAGCTTCATCATCGCTTTGCAAGGTATCTTTCCATCGAGGAACTGAAGACATCGAAAGCCGCCGCGAGGGTCGTCCATTCGGCTGCTGAGGACCGCCGAGGTCGGCCCGAGAACTCTGATTGAGATGAAGGCTGCACGCGAGGGGCGCGCCTTCGTGCCTCATGACAGGAAAAACCGATGGCTAACCCATTCATTGGTGAGATCAGGATCGTAGGCTGGAATTTTGCTGCCGCGGGATGGGCGCTGGCCAACGGGCAGACGATACCGATCGCCCAGAATACGGCGCTGTTTTCCATTCTCGGAACCACCTATGGTGGCGACGGCGCAAACAATTTCCTCCTGCCGAATCTTCAGGGCCGCATTCCGATGCATGCCGGACAGGGTAGCGGGCTTACCGCGCGCACTCTCGGCAGTTACGGTGGGATCGAGAGCATCACCCAGCAGAGCGTAAACATCCCGCAGTCCCCGGTTTCGCCGGTGACCGCGCACATCGGGAATCAGTCGTCGGTGGCGACAGTGTCGCCGTTCCTCGTCCTCAACTTCATCATCGCGCAGCAGGGCGTCTTCCCGTCGCGAAACTAGGCGATTGCAATCGCCCGAACGGAGAGGGACATGACCGAACCATTCGTCGCTGAGATAAAGTTGTTCACGGGCAATTTTGCCCCGCGCGGCTGGGCGCTGACCAATGGGCAGCTCATCGCGATCAGTCAGAACACGGCCCTGTTCTCGCTTGTCGGGACCTTCTACGGCGGCAACGGCACATCAAATTTCGCTTTGCCGAATTTTCAGAGCCGCATGCCGGTGCATCAAGGTCAGGGGCCCGGATTGAGTCCCTACGTTATAGGACAGCAGGCCGGAGCCGAGTCGCTCAGCTTCTCGAGCCTTTCAATTCCAAGCGCTCCCAGTCCCACGGTTTCCGCCTCGGTCAGTTTCAGGCCGCAGGTGCAGACGGTGTCGCCTTTCCTGGTCCTGAATTTCATCATCGCCCTTCAGGGGATATTTCCGGCGCGCAACTAGAACATGCGGTGTCACTTGTCAGCGCATCTCGTGGTCTGGGCGGTGCGGTGCAACCGCGCCGGCACTGACAAGCCCTCGCGGACTGGATTACACTTGCCATCGATGGCGAACGGAATTCGGTGCCGCTGATGACCACGATCAATCCCGCGGATATTTCATTGCGGCCGGCGAAGGACGGCGACGAGGCTTTTCTCAAGCGCGTGCACCAGTGGGAACGGCATTGGGAGTTCGCCTCGCTGCTCGATGCCGGGGAAGCCGAGCTTTATCATAAAGTCATCGCGCAGCAGTACAATTCCCAGCATCGTTTCTATTTCGCGAACCACGGCACCGCGCATTACGGCATCATCCAATGGACGGATCGGCCGATCGGGCGGCTCTATGTCGACTATCGCGATGATGAAGTCCGCGTGCTCGACATCGCAATCCTGCCGGGGTATCGCGGGCGCGGAATCGGCCGCATCGTCATGACCGGGCTCTGTCTCGACGCCGCCATGAGGCGCAAGCCGGTTCGTCTGTGTGTTCATTATCTCAGCCGAGCACAGCGTTTCTATCGCCAGCTGGGCTTTCAGGAAATCAGCCTTGAGGGGCCTAACCGCGTGATGGAGTGGGTACACCCGGACGTGCAGCGGCAGGCGCAAACACATCGTCCGGCAGTCGAGAGCTGATGTGAAACACACGAGGAAGCACTCATGACGATCCAACATCGAAGCAGAGAGACAAGCCGGCGCGGTGCGCTGCGTCTCATTGGCGCGGCGGCCCTTGCGGGTGCGGTGCTCCTCAGGCCACGATCAGCGGCCGCTACGCCGGCGGCGTGCAGTCGCGAGGCGAATGCGGTTCACAGCGAAAAAGGCCAGCCCGACATGACGCGATCCGCCAAACTGGCTCCGGAGCATTTCGAGCCGCTGGTCGGCCAGTCGTTCGACGTCGGCCCCTACCAGGTCGTGCTCCGAGACGTGCGCCGCGCTGGCCGGGGCGGATCTCGCTTCCGGGAGCAGTTTGCCCTCGTGTTCTCCTTGCCGCAGGAGGTGCCGATCAGATCGGAACTGCTGTCGGTTGCTCATCCGGCCATCGGCCAACATGACCTTCTGGTCACCCAGATCATCGACGGGAGCGACGGAAGCGCGCTCGAGAATGTGCTTTCCTGACAAGCGCCGGAATCTTTTTTCCGGGCGCGCACGACGCCCGCGCCGGAG
>CAWCCG010000011.1:0-244387 GCA_963793985.1 uncultured Alphaproteobacteria bacterium
CGCGTGCGTCACGTCGTGTCGTGCCGCAGGCGGTCGAGCGCGCCCTGCAGGATGAAGATCGCGGCGTGCTGGTCGATCACTGCCTTGCGCTTGGCGCGGCTCGCGTCGGGGCGGTGATGAGCTCGCGCTCGACCGCGGCGGTGGAGAGGCGCTCGTCCCACAGCGCGATCGGGAGCTCCGTGAGCTTCGCCATGTTGCGGGCGAAGGCGCGGGTCGATTGCGCCCGCGGCCCCTCGCTGCCGTCCATGTTGATGGGAAGCCCGAGAACGAAGCCTGCCGCCTTGCGCTCCGCGGCGAGCGCGAGAAGCCGTCCGGCATTGGCGGAGAATTTGCTGCGGGCCACCGTCTCGACACCGGTCGCGACGCGCCGGTCCGGATCGCTCGCCGCGACGCCGATCGTCTGTGGCGCCGAGATCGAGCCCGATCAGCGCGCCGCGGGCGGGCAGGTGCGCAAGAAGCTCGGAGACAGGAACGATCGCGGCGGGCATGGCGGCCGTGCCTATCACGGCCCGCGGCCCCACGCCAAACGGCAATGCGCGCAACATTGCCTCGTTGATCATCCCCTCGTCGATCACCCCTGCGTTGATCTCTGTGGGCTGAGGGCTATGTTCGCGTTCCTTCGCTCATGCAGAGGTGCCGTCATGCAGATCACCTGGTTCGGCCATTCCGCGTTCCGGCTCGATTTCGCGGGGAAAGCCGTGCTGATCGATCCGTTCTTCACCGGCAATCCCGCCTTCGTCTCGGACAAGGCGGCGGCGATCAAGGGGGTGACCCACATCGTGCTCACCCACGGCCACGGCGACCACGTCGGCGATGCCCTCGACATCGCGGAGAAGAGCGGCGCGCCGGTCATTACGAACTACGATCTGTGCATGTGGCTCGCCGGCAAGGGACTGAAGAAATTCGATCCGATGAACACCGGCGGCACCACCGACCAGGGCGGCTTCACGGTGACCCTGGCGCGCCGACCATTCCTCGGGCGACATTACGAACGGCATGCCGATCTATCTCGGCAATCCCTGCGGCGCGATCATCAAGGCTCCGGGCGAGCCGACCGTCTATCACATGGGCGACACCGACATCTTCTCGGACATGGGTCTCATTGCAGATCCATGCACCCAAGGTCGCGATGGTGCCGATCGGCGATCGGTTCACCATGAACGCGAAGACGGCGGCGCTCGCGGTGAAGCGGTTCTTCAAGCTCGACAAGGTCATCCCCTGCCACTACGGCTCGTTCTCGATCCTCGAGCCGAACGCGGACAAGTTCGTCGCGGAGATGATGGGGCACTCGACGAGCGTCGTCGTGCCGGAGAAGGGCAAGCCGGTTAAGGCGTAGGACGCCGCGGGAAGCCTGCCGCGACGAACGCGGCAAGCCTGGGGCCTTCAGGCCACGATCACGTCATAGCCCTTGATCGCGTCGGGGCGCGGTCGTCAGCGCCCGCCGAGAATCCCCGCCGCCACCAGCCGATTCCAGATGAACAGCACGATGATCGCGCCGATCGTCGCGGTGATGAAGCCGGCGCCCTGGTCCGCCGTAGTGCCCGATCCACTGGCCGATGAAGGTGGCGAGGGCCGCGCCGATGATCCCGAGTACGACGGTCAGGATGAATCCGGACGGATCGTTCGGACCCGGCGAGAGCCACTTGGCGATGATGCCGGCGACGAAGCCGACGAAGATGATATAGATGATACCCCACACATCTCTATTCTCCCTGGCCGACGATACGTTGGTATGACTTCGCGGATACGTTAGTATACGCGTTAGTTTTGACCGTGCGCTCGCGAGGCCTCGCGCTTAGGCGAGCTGCTTTTCGATTGCCGCGAGGACGCGGGGGTCGGTCGGTTCGACCTCGGAGGGGAAGCTCGCGGCGATGAGACCGTCGCGACCGATCAGATACTTGTGGAAATTCCACCGCGGCGGATCGAGCGGGCGCTGGCCGATCGCCCATTTGCAGACGGATGGGAGTTCGGTCCGCGCACGTCGGCCTTGGCGGTGATCGGGAAGGTCGCGCCGTAGGTGGGGGTGTGTGGCTCTGCAATGTCGGCGGCGGAGCCCGGCTCCTGTCCGCCGAAGTCGTTCGACGGCACGCCGACGATCAGGAGGCCGCGGTCGCGGTAGCGTTTCCACAGCTCCTGGAGCCCCGCATATTGCGGCGTGTAGCCGCATTGCGAGGCGGTGTTGACGACGAGGATCGGCTTGCCGGCGTATTCGGCGAGCTGGATGTCGCCACCGGAAAGTCCTGCGAAATGAAAGGCGAAGGCGGTCACCCGGCTCATCCCCTGACCTTGCGCCGATGCTTCCTCGGTCACGAGGGCCGGCGCTGCCATCGCACCGAACAGGATGCCGAGGAAAGTACGACGATCTTCGTGCATGTGGTGCCTCCATTTTCAGCGGTCCGACTATAGCCGGGATGCCGTACCGCTTCCACTTGTGAGATTGTGACGGCGCAGCTAAGAAATTGCGATTGCTTTCGTCTTGGCTCGCGATCCGGAAACGGCAGTGCCAAAGGGGCCTCTCCGGTGATCAGGATCGTCTTCGCGGTGACGGTGTCGTTGGGCATCTGGCATTCGGCCGGCGCGGCGGTCGCGGCCAGCGCCAAGGACTGCATCGCGATGGAAGAGACCGACGCCGACGACATCCTGACCTACCGCAACGACTGCAACCGCACGGTGATATTCTACTACTGCGTGATCGATCCGCAGAAGACGGAAGTCGCACCCTGCCGCCAAATCATCACGGGCAACAGGCGCATCGCGATGCAGAGCGCCAAGGGTCCGGCGTTTCTCACCCTGGAGATGGAGCCGCGCACGCCCTACGAGGTCAAGCTCTGGGGCGGCTCGCGAATCAAATGGGCGGCTTGCGACGCCGAGCTTGGCGGTCTGGAATTCGACCCGCACGCCGAAGGGCAACCCGGGACTCGATTTTTCATACGACTGCAACGAGTGAGCGGCTGCCAAAAGTAACATTAGTGTCAGGCAGCGGCCGTCAGGTTCAAACGGACGAGGCATTGAGTGTTTATTAGTGATTGAGATCACGTTGCCGGTGCGATTTTGCGAGCGCGACGTTTTTTTAGTGGAAAATTATGACCGATAATGAGGGATTCCGTGGATAGGGCGCGAGGGAACCGGGAGCGCCGGGCCTCTTTTCTTGAGTTGTGTTGCTCATGGGGTGGGGCGTTAGGAGTATCGATGCGCCCGAAAATCGCAATGTGGTCGGACTACGGGGCTCCACGTCATAAGCACTGGAGAACGCCCTCGCGCCGGGACCCGCCGATCCTCGATCGGACCCAAGATTTTGGTTGCCGCCGTCGTCGTCGTCGCTGGCGTCATCGGCATCAGCGGCATCTATCCGCAGATCATCAACTCCGAATGGGTGCAGGGAACGAGCTCCCCTTCGCAACGCGTCGCTCAATCCGAGCCGGCGCCGACGGCACGCCGGTCCGGCATCGTCGCCGAGATTCCGCTGCCGCCGCGTCGTACGCCGGCGACCACCGGTGAGGCCGTCGCACCGCCGCCGCCTGCAGTCCGTGCGGCTGCTGTGCCGCCTGCGGCCGCTCCGGCGACCCCGTCGGCGCGTGTCGCTGCGGCGCCCGCAGCTGCTGTACCGGCACCGGCTACTGCGCCGGCGCTGCCGGAGACGCGTCCGGTGGTCGCCGCCATCGAACCCGCCGGCGGCCGAAGCGGATCCCATGCTCGCCATCGCCGACGTTCTGGATGCCCAGGCCAAGGCCGACCCGCCGGCTGATGCCGCTGCCGCCCCCGCTGTTCCGGCAGCTGCCGCGCGGCCGGTCTACGCCAGCAGGGCGCCGGTGGTGAAGAGGCAGCGGGTGGTCGTGCAGCATCGCCAGCGCAGCTACTCCGGCGCCTATGCGCAATGGGGCGGCTGGGGCGGCGGTGGCGGCTTCCCCTTCTTCGGCGGCAATTACCGCTGATTCTGATTGCGTCCGGCGATCCGTCGCCGGACGATTGGCTAGCGCTTCGAGTCTCCTGACGCGAACGGCGCCGGACTTTTCAGTCCGGCGCCGTTCCTGCATTTGCGACGACGACCTGTTTCGAGAGCTGAGCCGCTACGACAGCACGTTGTACTTCTTGAACCAGTCGGTCATCTGCTTCCAGGCATCGTCCGCCGCTTCCTTGCGGTAGCTCGGCCGGTAATCGGCGTGGAAGCCGTGCGGCGCGCCGGGATAGATCTTGAACTCGGCGGTCTTGCCGGCCTTCGCCAGCGCGTCTTTCATCTGGTTGACCTGATCGACCGGGATGCCCTGGTCCTCGGCGCCATAGAGCCCGAGCACCGGCTCCTTGACCTGCGCGGCCGAGCCGATCGCGTTCGTCGGCATCGCTTCGCTCGCCTGATCGGCGAGGCTGCCGTAGAAGGCGACGCCCGCCTTGAGGTTCGGACTGTGAGTCGAGTAGCGCCACACAGTCCGGCCGCCGCGGCAGAAGCCCATGATGCCGAGCTTGTCGGTGTTGCCGCCCTGCGACTTCGCCCAGGCGACGGTGGCGTCGAGATCGGCGAACAACTCGGCGTCCGTCTTGGCGTTGACGACCGGGAACAGCGCCGGCATCTCGGTGATCTTGGTGAGGTCGCCCTTGCGGAAGTAGTAGTCGGGCGCGACCGCGAGGGCACCGAGCTTGGCGAGGCGGCGCGTCACGTCCTTGATGTACTCGTGGAGCCCGAAAATCTCCATCGCCACCAGGATGACCGGCGGATTGGCGACATTCGCGGGCTTCGCATAGTAGACCGGCATCTCGCCGCCCGGCACCGCGATCTTGGCTTCGCCGGTGACGAGACCGGTGGTGTCGGTCTTGATGGCATCGGCGCGCACCGGCCCGGCGGCCATGGTGTAGCCCGCCGCGGTCGCCGCCGACGCGGTCATGAAGAGCCGGCGCGAGACCGGCGCGACTTTCGTCAGGCCCTGAATGTCGGACATTCTCGACTGCACGTTCATCTGCAAACCTCCCAAGTTGGATACCTGCGGCGTGCATGCCCGCGCTGCGCCGCAGTGTGGCGACAGACTAGCCCAGATCGCTCGCCGCCGCCGCTGCAAAAAACCGTTACGCGCCCATGCGGATTCGCAACTGCTGGCGTCGCGCGCCAGGACCGGCAGGCGGCTGTGCAATGCTGCGCCATGCGCTAGCATGCCGCCCACCAACAGAGGAGGATTGTGATGCCGGAAGTCGTGTTCTATGCGCTGGGTGGCCGTTCGGTCGAGCAGAAGCGCGCGCTGATCAAGGATTTCACCGACGCCGTGGTGAAGAACTACAAGGTCGATGCGAGCGCCGTGACCATCACCATCGTCGAATCCTCCAAGGAGGACAAGGCGAAGGGCGGTGTGCTGTTCAGCGATATGGGGCCGCCGAAGACGTGATGAGAGTGTCCCTCACGGCCGTTCCGCTTCGCTGCGCGAACGGCCGTCGCGATCGGCTATCTCATTAGAACGTTTCCAGAAATAGCGCGCTATTTCAGGATTGCGACGCTCGGCCGATCGGCTATTCTAGCTCAGGTAAACCAACAGCATTCGAGTGCGCCAATGAACGCCCTCTCGGAAGCCCTCCAATCGGGCACGATCCTGCTGCGAGAAGGCCTGGAGGCTCTGCTCGTCATCGCGGCCCTCGCCGCGTTTCTCAACCGGGCCGGTTTTCCCGAAAAGGTGCGCTCGCTCTACGCCGGCGCGGGCCTCGCGATTCTCGCGAGCTTCGGCGCCGCGGTGGTGTTCGAGGTCTTCTTCGAGGGCCAGCACAACGATTTCGTCGAAGCGGGTGTCATGGTGGTTGCGGCCGTGCTCATGCTTTACATGAGCGGCTGGCTCTATCTCAAACAGGATCCCAAGGCCTGGATGAGCGACCTCAAGCGCTCCGCCCAGCGGGCGCTCGATTCCGGCACCACGATTTCCTTGGGCCTCATCGCGTTTCTGGCGGTGTTTCGCGAAGGCGGCGAAACCGTGCTGTTCCTCCATGCGCTGGCCCAGACCAGCGGCGGGTGGACCTTTGGCCTGATCGCCGGCCTTGTGGTCGCTGCCGCGTGCCTCGTCGCCATCTTCTATGTGATCGAGAAGCTCGCCGTGATGCTGCCGCTGCGCCCGGTGTTTCTCGTCACCTCGGCGTTCCTTTTCCTGATGGGGCTGCGCTTCATCGGCGGCGCCATCCAGGAGCTGCAGGAGCGGACCGTGGTGCCTTACACCGCCGCACCGGTCCCGCGCTGGCTCGAGCAGCTCGGCGTCAATCCGACCTGGGAGGCGATCGGCGCCCAGCTCGTGATCGCCGCCATCGCGGTCGTGAGCACGCTTGCCTTGAAGCGTCGTCCTCCCGAGCGCACCGCGCCGGCGGAGTAAGCGCGCACGCCGCTTCCGGTATCTGCCCGCCTGGCTTTGCGGTATCGGCTAAGCAGTTGTAACTGCGAATTCTTTTGCGATTGCTCGATGCGAGCCTGCGCGCGAGGATGGTTTTCTCCTCTGTTTTGGGCACACGCCGCAGCTCGAAACGCCGACAAGTTGGGCACGGCGGCCGGGCAAAAGTCCTCGCCCTGACACCAATTTGCCCGAAACGAATGGTGGAAACTCCATCGGGGTAAAAGCGGGTGGATGCGAGATGAAACAGGCTGTTCCCTATTTCGGGCGATTCCTGTCGAAGCTGGTTATGGAGATCATTCCGGGCGCGCTGGTGAGCGTGCTCGCGGCCTATCTCCTCGGCATGCTGCATCTCGGCGCCGAGCCGGCGGCGACCCCGTCGCCGAGCGTGACCGCGGTTCAGAACGACGGGCTATCGGCCGACGAACGCCGCGAGCTCACGCGCCAGATGCTCAAGGAGCGGCGCGAGAATCCGGAAGAGACCGTCGAGGTGAAGCCCGTTCCCTCGCTGCGCCCGGCCGCATTGCCCGCCGAGACCGCCGAGCTTTCCGGCGCGGCGCCTCACGATCACGTCGCTGCGCCGCCGGCGGTGCAGGCGATCGCTGAGCCGAAGCTTCACGCCGAGACCGAGGCAAAGCCGCGCACCGAGCCGCGCACCGAGCCCCGACCTGCGGCGGTGGCGACGATTGCGCCTCCGACGACCCCGCTGCCCCGTTTGCCGGCGCCCCGCGTCAAGACCGAGGCTGCCGCCGTGCCCGCGCTCGCGCCAGCTGGCCCGACCGTTACCGCATCGCTGCCGCCTGTCTCGTCGGCACCCGTAGCCGTTCCGCCGCCGGGCGCTCCGACCCCGCTTCCGCAGGTGACCGTCAATGCCCCGGCGGGCGATCTCGCGACCCAGCCGCAGCAGCGCGGCATCGTCGGCAACATCTTCTCCGGCGTTTCGACCATCGCCGGCGGCGCCGCCAACATCACCGGCAACACCGTCAACTGGGTGATCGACCTGCCTGGCAAGGCGATCTCCGCTGGCGGCAAGCTGATCACCGGCAACGGCTCGACGCCGGCCGCTGCACCCGGAAATGCCTCGGCCGGAAATGCTGCGGCCGGAAATGGATCGTCGCCCGGAAGTGCGGCGCCTGCCGCGCCGCCAACTCCTCTGCCGATGATTGATCCGCAGCGTCGGAATTTCCTGTAGGCGTAGCGTTAAGCGCACAACGTCGCACACCGTCCCCGCCTGTTGCGGGCGCAATTCGTTGTTATTTCGCCAGCGTCGGGCGCCCTTCATCTTCGGGCGTTGCAGGGCAGCCATTCCGACAGCGTGCGTCGCACAATTGTTAATGCTGCGGCGCAATACTGTCTGTGGTATACCAGCGTCATTCCGACGATGCAGCGAAGGAAACGATGAGCGAAGTTTGGAAGACCAAGTACGGACCGCGCCGGGTGCGGCGTGATCCCCCGACCCTCCAGGAAGCGATCGCCGCGGCCCGCGGGCTGACGGACGACGTCCAGGCGCAGGTGGAAATCGCGGCCTCCCTGATGGAGCTGCCGCCTGAGCAGGTGCGGATGGAGCTCCTCAAATCCGGCGGGCAGCGCAAGGACATCAGGACGGTGGGCGTCACCGCCGGCCGGCCGGGCGCGCTGCGCACCGTGGTCGTCGAGCGCAAGATCTCGCGGCGACCGGCCGCGCTGCGGACGATGAAATAGCTTCCGGTTTCGCCCGCAGTGCCTACATGCGGGCGAACGCTGGAGGTCTCATTCCCATGACAATTCGCAGATCGGAGCGCGCGGCGAGGTTCGCCGCCGCGTTCGCATTGGCCGGGACGCTTGCCGGCCTCTCAGGCCTTGCCCGCCGGGGCGGCCGATGAGCCCGACGTCATCTTCAAGCGCTCGACCGTCTTCAAGTGGCTCACCCCCAACGACAAGCTCGCGACCTACGGCCTCGATGACCCGGAAGTCGACGGCGTCGCCTGCCACTTCACCGTGCCGGAGAAGGGCGGCTTGAAGGGCTGGATCGGCGTCGCCGAGGAGGTCTCCGACATCTCGCTCGCCTGCCGCCAGATCGGCCCGATTCGCTTCAAGAAGAAGTTCGCCCAGGGCGAGGACGTATTCCGCGCCCGCCGCTCGCTGTTCTTCAAGAAGATGCAGATCGTGCGCGGCTGCGACACCAAGCGCAACGTGCTCGTCTACATGGTCTATTCCGACAAGCTCATCGAAGGCTCGCCGAAGAACTCGACCTCGACGGTGCCGGTGATGCCGTGGGGCGCCGGCGACAACATCGAGAAGTGCGCCGACTGGGTGGAGTAGGGGACCCACCTCTAGCGGGCCCCACTTCCCTGTCATCGCCCGGCTCGACCGGGCGATCCAGTAACCCCTGGGCTATCGATTGGGGCAAAGACTTAGCCACGACCGAGAGTCCAGGGGTTACTGGATTGCCCGGTCAAGCCGGGCAATGACAGTCATGGTGGTGGCGAGTAGCGCGCCGTTAACCGGAAAGTCGCTCCTTGTGCGCTAAGGCCATGATTCGCGCGTGATGCGGGGGTGGTGCCTTGGAGCTCGGCGTTTTCGAGTTGGACTCCCAGGGCCGGCGATGCTTTCGGCCGGACACGCCCGCTTTTCCTGCGATTGACGACATCATCGACCGGCTCGACGCCGCGACCGCGGCGCTGCGCAAATTCGATCGCGCGCTCGCGGGCTGGCCGCGGCCCGATCTCGTCCTCCGGCTGTTTGCCGCGCTCGACGCCGTGCACTCCTGCGGCGCCGACGGCTCGGCCATGACGTTCAGCGAGTTGATGGCGTACCGGACCTCGCTGCGCATCGCGCACGACGCCGGCGAGGCTGCGGCGGTCGCCGCCTGCGCCGACATCCCGCCACCGAGCCGCTCCAGGATCGTCCCGTGGCGGCCGCCTTGCGCATCCATCGGCGGCTCGCCGCGTCGCGGCGCGATGCGGCGCCGGCGGATGGCCTGAAGCTGCGTCCCAACGGCACCCTCGACCACGACGCCACCGGCAGCCTCCTCTATTACACGCGCCCCGCTTCGGTCGTTGCGGCGCTCGAGGACTGGCGGACCTTCACGCTGGGCTTCGACCTCGACGCGCCGGAGCTCGTGCGGCAGATCCTGTCGCACTGGATGTTCGAGCACATCCATCCCTTCCCCGACGGCAACGGCCGCATCGGCCGGCTGCTGGTGCCGCTCATGCTGCGCAGCAAAGGTGCAACAAAGTTCCCCTGCGCCGTCTTCGGCGAAGCCGTCCACCGCGGTCGAAGGGTCTATATCGACGGGCTGCGGACCGCGCGCCTGTCGGGCGACATGACCGCCTGGACGCGGCTCATGCTCATGTTCCTCGAACGCACGGCCACCGCGAACCTCGCCCGCCTCGACCGCCTCGCCGCCCTCGGACACGCCTGGCGCCGCATCGCCGCCGGCTCCCGGCCCGGCAGCATGGTGCACAAGCTTGCCCCCTTCGCGCTGACCCGCCCGGCCTTCACCCGGCGCGACGCGCTCGAGGCCATAGGCGGCACCGCCGCTGCGCTCGGCACGGCGGCGCTGCGCCTCGTCGAGGCCGGCGTGCTGACGACCGCCGATGCCGCAGCGCCCGACCCGCTGTTCCAGGCGCCGGCGGTGCTGGATATCTTCGACCGGTTTCGGGCGGCGTCGCCGGACGCTTGAAGGGCGCACCGGCGTAGGCCACTCGCTCACCGTCATTCCGGGGCGCGCGCAGCGCGAACCCGGAATCCAGCGCTGACTCAGCGAGAGTCCGGATTCCGGGTTCTGGCTTGCAGCCGGCCCCGAAATGAGAGTGCAGGATGGGGACGTAGTCTTTAATGGCGGTCGAGCTTATTAAAGACTATCGCGACAGCCTATAATAACGATGCACCGAACCCGGAACGACGGCGAAGGAACTCATCGAGGCTTCGATGGCAAATGGACAAAAGGACGAGGTCGCCGGACCAGTGCCGTTAGACCCGACGCCGGAAACAAATCAGCGCGTACCGACACCGCGTCATCCGTTGTTCGGTGCGCTCAAGGGCTACGTGCAAGTGATGCCAGGGACCGATCTCACCAAGCCTGCCGATCGGGCATGGGGAGATGGTGACCGAAAATGTAGGGTGCGATAGCACAGCGTATCTGCACCGTTTCCGGGACTGGCGGAATGCGCCGCCTATTCCGCCCTACGCGCTTCGACCGGTTCCGGCGGTCACGGCGCGAAGGCGCTTGAAGCAGGCTGACAAGACATGTGCCCCGTCATTCTGCGGCGGCGCGCAGCACCGAACCTGGAATCCAGTTCTATGATTCTCGGAGCTGGATCCGCGTTTCGGGAGTGCTCGGCCCTGGAATGACCGGATGACGAGCGCCGTCACGCCGCCCTAGGTTATGCAGCAGGTAGGGGCACAGGTTCGTAGGGATGAGCGCGCGATCCCAGGAACGCCGCCGCGAGCGCCTCTTCGTGTTCGTCGACTGCTTTGCGGGCCGCTGGAACGAGCTCGTCCCGAGACCTGCGGAAGTCATCGAGCATGATGGGCCTCGGAGTTCTCGGGTGGATCGATGCGCCGTATGTCGTCGGCGGACCGAGCAGCAACCGCGCTTGGTTGGTCGCCGCCAGCGACTGCAGGCGCATGGCTGCAAAAATCACGTCGTACCAGGTCAACTTCCCACCGAGAGCTGACTGCAGAGGAGAAACGACATACCGGTCATCGCCGCAGCCGAGACTCAACACGTCGATCTGTGCCCGATCGAGGTCGAAGCAAATCAGCGCCTCGATGACCGCCAACATGACTGGATTGTTGGCCCAGACCCCGCCGTCCACGAGTGTGTAGCCGTTGTGCTCGAGTGGTCGGAAGTAAGTTGGCGCTGCGGCCGTCGCCAACGCTACTTTGATCATGGGTTCTAGGCGATCAAACTTATAATCGCGGTGGTGAGGCGTCTTGAAGATGAACACGTCGCTGTGCTTGCCTTCGAAGGCGGGTATGCACGGTCGGACCATAAAGTCGCCCAGCAGTTTGTCGCCGAGCGCATCCGCCAAAAGGGCTTCCAGCCGTTCGCGTTCGTAGCTGTACAGGACGTAGCTGCGCTTCTCTCTCCACCACGACTGGATGCGACCCCAAGTGGTATTAGACGGCTGGGGAAAGACCTCAGCGCCGCGCGTCAGGTAGAGGTCGGCCATCTCCGACGCCGTCAGGCCGGCTCCGCGACCCAGTGCGATGATGCCTCCAGTCGAGGTACCGGCGACCAGATCGAAATAGCCGGCGATCGATCCGCCACCGAGATAACGCTGTTCGAGCTCGGCGAGAACAGTTGCAGGGAACAGCTCCAGATGCCGCCACCGTCGAGAGATAGGATCCGAAAACGCCGGTCTTTCGGCCAATCCTGTGGAATTCGTCGTTGCGGAATTGCTCCCTTCGAGCGCGGGTCGCCGGGTCTGAAGTCTCGGATGGTTTCGAGAGACGTTCTGCCTCCTCGGCGGGTGTCGGCCGGGTCCCAGAAATTCGCCGGATATCTGCCAGTATTCGAAGAACAGCAGCCATTCCGATGTCCAAGGGATGATCGTCGTCGCGATCGGCATCTCCGGTGTCCAGAACATCTCGGCCGGATCCCACAGGCGCAGCGCTGACCGGGCTGGATCGCGCTCGTTCCAGTAGATGTGCGGTAGCAGCTTCTCGCTCGTCAGCATCTCCGCGCCGATGAGAGGATCGACGACGTGCACGGTCACGTATTTGTTCCCGAGCCGCCATCCGTCAAAGCGCGTGCGCGGAAAGTAGACGATGCGGACCGTGTAGGTCTTCGACGCTGGCTTCAACGGACCTTCCCACACGCCGATCCAGTCGGCGCGAGCCGTCAACAGGAAATCGGGAAAGAGGACGCCGGATCGCGGCGTCCTGTTCATCCACTCTCAGGAAGGTCATCGGGGTGATCGCCGAAGAACTTGTGCGAAGGCGCCGACCTGGCGTTGTTCGGCGCCGCCGTGTTGCAGCCGGCGATCGCGGCAAGAATTGCGGCCTTCCCCGGCATGAAGCGGCTGCCGGTGGATCGCACATCCGTTCCGACGCGCTGGACATAGTCCTTCACGGCCGACCTCGCCGGCTTTTCGCCGAACAGATCCTCGAGGATCGGCTGCATCTCGGCGAGCGATATCTCGCCACGCAGTTTTCGGAGCTTTGCGGCGAAGTCCGCGAGTTCGGCGATGAAGACGGCCTGATCGCTAAGGTTCTCGGGCCAGCGATCCGTAAGAATGTCTTCGTGGCACATCGGGTTGCGGGCAAAGACCTTCTTGCCTTGGTCCTGTGCTACCCGGACGATGGTAAGGATGCTCTCTACCTGAGAGCTCAGTTCGTCAGCCAGCGACGTCGTCTTATTGGCGTGACTGGCCACGTAGAACGCCAGAAGCACCGATGGGGGAGTTGCCTGTTCTTGTGCCGCCTGTCGTAGGCCAAGTTGCGCCAACGCTTCATCAACTGCAGTGCGATCACGGCGTGGGACTTCTGGTAGGCAGGGCACTGCGCCGGGACCGGCACCGCGTCGGCGCGCGCCTGCAGCAGCGCGCGTTCGCGGTTGTAGTCCAGAGATCGCCGCTCGAAGAAGGCGCCGAAGTCTTGGTCAGGCGGCGTTCGCGCGATGAACCACTGCGCGAAACCGTGTGGGTTCGCGATCAGCGACATCTTCGGTTCCTTCGGATCCTCCGGCTTCGAGTGGAAGATCAGCCCGGTCTTCGCACCGGTGCGCGCGATGCGGACGGTGGGCGTGAGGTCTAGGTGCATACCGTCATAATTGACTGTGCGACAGCGGGTCTTGCGGTCGGTTTTGAGATGGTACCGGGAGCCGGGTTGGCCGCGGATCGCATCGTTCAAAGTCGCGAGCGCGAATTCCGGATCGACGTCGATTCGCATGCAGGAACTCGGCCATGACGTCGATGTCGAATTCGTCGTCGGTCTCGTGTGACGGGTGACGGTCGCTCCGAGCGCGAAGCCGCCCTGTGGGTAGAAATCGAGGACCTGACCGAACAGCGGACTTTCCTCGCGCTCGATCCACTCGTGGATCGCATGGTAGTGATCCACGGCGAGCTGGTAGTCCGTCGGACTTCAGCTAGATCCGGATCGCCACGTCGGCCAGCATCACGTCGACCGTGGAGTAGCGCGCGATCTGGCGCAAATAGCGATCGGAATAGTTCATATCGTCGGTCCTCTACAGCCCTACTTCAATTCGCGTTTCGTTCCTTCTGCGATTCTCGGTGATCACCTGTGACCGCCGGAGAACTGCTGTTCAGTGTTGGTGGTACCGCCTAGGGACGCTTTCTGCATTTCTGGGGAGGCTCAACTACACCCCGTCGTGCTCCCGCACGTGTTGCACTTCAAGCACGTGCCGTTCCGCACCAGGGTAAAATTCCCGCACTCCCCGCAGGCTTCGCCCTCGAAGCCCTGCGCCTTCGCCTCGGCGCGTTTCTCGGCGGCGAAGGCCCGCGCTTCGGCGCGGGCGTCGGTGCGGGACCACGGCAGGTTCTCCAGCGCCTCGGTGGGGGAGGGGGCGCGCTCGGGCTTGAGCGCGGTCGCGCCCTCGGTGTGGGCGCGGGCCGACGGGCCGGCGGCGGCGATCGAGGTGATCTTCGCGGCCGGTGCAGCGGCGGTGCTGCCGCCGCGCGTCTCGCCCCCGGAGGGAGAAGGCCCCCCGGCATCACCACGAGCTTGTCGGTGCGCGAGCGGGTGAGCCCGCGCGAGACGTAGCGTGCGGTGCCCTGCGCCGGCGCCTTGCCTTCCTCGACGCCCTTGCCGAGCGCGTCGAAATTGCCCTCGCTCGGCTCGACATGGGCGAGGTCGAAGCGCGACAGGTAGGACACCGCGAGCTCGCGGAAGAGGTAGTCGAGGATCGAGGTCGCGTATTTGATGGAGTCGTTGCCCTGCACCGGGCCGGACGGCTCGAACCGCGTGAAGGTGAAGGCGTCGACATACTCCTCGAGCGGCACGCCGTATTGCAGGCCGAGCGACACCGCGATCGCGAAGTTGTTGATGATCGAGCGCAGCGCCGCGCCCTCTTTGTGCATGTCGATGAAGATCTCGCCGAGCCTGCCGTCGTCGTATTCGCCGGTGCGCAGGTAGACCTTGTGGCCGCCGACCACCGCCTTCTGGGTGTAGCCCTTGCGGCGGTCGGGCATGCGCTCGCGCTCGCGGATCACGGTGATGCGCTCGACCACCCGCTCGACGATGCGCTCGGCGAGCGCCGCGGTGCGCGCCGCCGCCGGCTTCTCGATGAAGGCGGAGACGGTTTCCTGCTCGTCCTCGTCGTCGTCCTGGGCGATGAGCTGGCTTTGCAGCGGCTGCGAGAGCTTGGAGCCGTCGCGGTAGAGCGCGTTCGCCTTGAGCGCGAGCTTCCACGACAGGAGATAGGCTTCCTTGCAGTCCTCGACCGTCGCCTCGTTCGGCATGTTGATGGTCTTGGAGATGGCGCCTGAGATGAACGGCTGCGCCGACGCCATCATGCGGATGTGGCTCTCGACCGAGAGGTAGCGCCGGCCGAGCCGGCCGCAGGGGTTGGCGCAGTCGAACACCGCATAGTGCTCGGGCCGCAGGTGCGGCGCGCCTTCGACGGTCATCGCGCCGCAGACATGGATGTTGGCGGCGTCGATCTCGCGCTTGCGTGAAGCCGAGCGAAGCCAGCATGTCGAAGTTCGGCCTGGCGAGCTCCTCGGCGGTGAAGCCGAGCTCGTTGCGGCAGAATTCCTCGCCGAACGTCCACTTGTTGAAGGCGAACTTGATGTCGAAGGCGCTGGGCAGCGCCTTCTCGACCTTCTCGATCGCCTCAGGCGTGAAGCCCTTGGCCTTGAGGGTGGTGTGGTTGATCGCCGGCGCGTTGGAGAGCGTGCCGTGGCCGACCGCATAGGCCTCGATCTCGCCGATGTCCGAGCCCGAGTAGCCGAGCACGCGCAGCGCTTCCGGCACGGCGCGGTTGATGATCTTGAAGTAGCCGCCGCCGGCGAGCTTCTTGAACTTGACGAGCGCGAAGTCGGGCTCGATGCCGGTGGTGTCGCAGTCCATCACGAGGCCGATGGTGCCGGTCGGCGCGATCACGCTCGCCTGCGCATTGCGGAAGCCGTGCTCGGTGCCGAGCGTGAGCGCGCGGTCCCAGGCGCGCTTGGCGTGCTCGACGAGGCGCGGCTCGGGGCAGGTGGCATGGTCGAGGCGCACCGGCGGCGTCGCGAGCTTCTCGTAGCCGGTCTTCTCGCCATGGGCGGCGCGGCGGTGGTTGCGCACGACGCGCAGCATGTGCTCGCGGTTCTTCTTGTAGCCGGGGAAGGCGCCGAGGATCGCCGCCATCTCCGCCGAGGTCGCATAGGAGACGCCGGTCATGATGGCGCTGAGCGCGCCGCACACGGCGCGGCCGGCGTCCGAATCATAGGAGATGCCGGACGACATCAGGAGGCCGCCGAGATTGGCGTAGCCGAGCCCCAGCGTGCGGTACTCGTAGGAGAGCTGCGCGATCTCGCGCGACGGGAATTGCGCCATCAGCACGGAGATTTCGAGCACGACCGTCCACAGCCGCACCGCATGCTCGTAGCCCTCGACGTCGAGCTGGCGGGTGTCCGCGTTGCGGAACGCGAGCAGGTTGAGCGAGGCGAGGTTACAGGCGGTGTCGTCGAGGAACATGTATTCCGAGCACGGGTTCGACGCCCGGATCGGACCCGACGCAGGGCAGGTGTGCCAGTCGTTGATGGTCGTGTGATACTGCAGGCCGGGATCGGCCGACGCCCAGGCGGCGTGCGCGATCTTTTCCCAGAGATCGCCGGCCTTGACGGTCTCCGCGACCTTGCCGGGCTTGGTGCGCCAGGTGAGATCCCAGTCGCCGTCCGCTTCCACCGCCTTGAGGAATTCGTCGGTGACGCGCACGGTGTTGTTGGAGTTCTGGCCGGACACCGTGAGATAGGCTTCCGAATCCCAGTCGGTGTCGTAGATCGGGAAATCGATGTCCTTGTAGCCCTGGCGGGCGAACTGGATCACCCGCTTGATCATGCCGTCGGGCACGTAATTCTTGCGCGCCGCCTTGATCTCGCGGCGGAGCACCGGGTTCTTCTCGGGATCGAAGCAGTCGTCGCCGGAGCCTTCGCAGTTCACGCAGGCCTTGAAGATCGTCTTGAGGTGCTTCTGGTTGATGCGCGAGCCGGAGACGAGGGCCGCGACCTTCTGCTCCTCGACGACCTTCCAGTTGATGAACTGCTCGATGTCGGGGTGATCGGTGTCGACGATCACCATCTTCGCCGCGCGGCGCGTGGTGCCGCCCGACTTGATGGCGCCCGCCGCGCGGTCGCCGATCTTCAGGAAGCTCATCAGGCCCGACGACTTGCCGCCGCCCGAGAGCCGCTCGTTCTCGGCGCGCAGGCGCGAGAAGTTCGACCCGGTGCCGGAGCCGTATTTGAACAGGCGCGCCTCGCGCACCCACAGGTCCATGATCCCGCCCTCGTTGACGAGGTCGTCGGCGATCGACTGGATGAAGCAGGCATGCGGCTGCGGATGCTCGTAGGCCGACTTCGACTTGACGAGCTTGCCGGTGGCGTAATCGACGTAGAAGTGGCCCTGGCTCGGGCCGTCGATGCCGTAGGCCCAGTGCAGGCCGGTGTTGAACCACTGCGGCGAGTTCGGCGCCGCCATCTGCATGGCGAGCATGTAGCGGTGCTCGTCGAAGAAGGCCTTGGCGTCGTCCTCGGTGTCGAAATAGCCGCCCTTCCAGCCCCAATAGGTCCAGGTCCCGGCGAGGCGGTCGAACACCTGCTTCGCCGAGGTCTCGCCGACCATGCGGTCTTTCTCGGGCAGCTCACTGAGCTCGGCCTCGTCGGCGACCGAGCGCCACAGCCAGGACGGGACAGTCTCCTCCTCGACCTTCTTCAGGCGCGCGGGGACACCGGCCTTGCGGAAATACTTCTGCGCCAGCACGTCGGACGCGACCTGCGACCAGGCGGTGGGGACCTCGACGTCATCGGCATGGAACACCACCGATCCATCGGGATTGCGAATCTCGCTCGTGGTCAGGCGGAATTCGATCTCCGCGTAGGGTGACTGGCCGTCCTTGGTATAGCGCCGCTCGATTCGCATCGTCCTGCCCCTTTTGTCCGGTCGGCCTCAGCTCGGAGACTTCCGGCCCCTTCCACCATGGTGCGCATCTGTCCCTGCGCACCTGCCCTGCTCGTTGTCTTGTCTACGCCTGGTTACGCCCTGCTACGTGCCGGCCTTTGCCGGTCCTTTTTCACGCCCGCCGCAACGCCGGAGCATCGCTGAATTCGCCACCGCGTCGGCAGCAGATTGCCGTCCCTCCAAGCCATCTGGCCATGGCGGGCAAGCACCTCAAGCCTTCGCGGAGAAAGCACGACAGGCACTGCTTACTTGTTCCCGCCGCGACCCCTGAACGCTAGGACAACTCCGGCGGCGACGTCAAGCTTTAGGGACCGAGTTCTGAATCAAATACTAAATATGGTGTGGCTCTGGAAAATTCTGGGGACGAATTCGGGGAGAGGGCGCAAGTATCGGGAATCCAGGGAGGATTCGGAAGGGGCCCTGTGGACCATTCCGCCATGAAAAATTCATGTGGATGTCATGCCGGCCGGCGAAGGCCTCTCCCGGTAGAATGGTAGCGCAAGAATCGGGGGACAAAATCTCCCGCCAGGGCTGCCGAACGGTATCTGGTGGCCGTCCGCGGCCCGTCGCGCGATTCGACCGCGGCCTATGGACATGGCAGACCGGCGGTGGCATCAACCCCGCATCGCAGCATTTGGGCCCGACCGATGACGCTCAAGGATTTCCTGCTCCGGTTCTTCACGTGGTGGAACGGGACGACCTTCGGCACCATGCTGTGGACGGCGCGCTTCGGCGAGCTCGTCGGCACCGACGAATACGGCAACCGCTATTACCGGACGCAAGGCGGCCGCATCGATCCGACGCTCGGCTTCGAGCGGCGCTGGGTGGTCTATAACGGCCTCGCGGAAGCTTCGACCATCGGACCGGCCTGGCACGGCTGGATGCACCACACCGTCGATACGCCGCCGACCGAAGAAAAGATCACGCCGCGGCCGTGGTGGAAGCCCCATCGCCCAAATCTCACCGGCACCCCGGCGGCCTATCGCCCGACCGGCTCGACGCTGGCGCAGAATCGCCGGCCCAAGGCGACGGGGGATTACAAGCCCTGGGTCCCCGGCCGCTGAGCTCGCGGCCCTTGGTGGGAAGGCTGCGCCCGCATCGCGCCCTTTCGGTGCCGCAATCTCCGTGTTAACCGGCTGGATGGGGGCGCAGGCTTCTTAGTGCAGGTTCTTGGCGCCGGTTTTCTGGGGCATTTCGACCGATGATCGCACGCCGGCTACCTGCGAGGCCACGGGCCGCGACGACGCCACGGGCCATGATCATGCCACGCGCCGCGCTGGCCGGCGCCGTATTCGCAGGTCTCTGCACCGCGCTGATGTCCAGCCCCGCACCCGCTCAATTCCTGGGTGGCCTGTTCGGCGGCGACCCGCCGCCGCGGCCGCCGAGCGCGGTCCCCGGAGGCCGTCCGGAAGCCCCGCCTGCGTATCAGGCCGCGCCTGCGTACCCGCCGCAGCAGGCATATCCCGCGCCGCCGCAGGGCCAGGCTGCGCCGCCGCCGGCGACCCAGCAGACGACGCTCGCCCCGGTGCCGATGCCGGGACGCGTCCAGAGCGAGGATCTGCCGGCGCCTCCGGGCGCGGCCACCGTCGCGCCGCCGCCGGCGTCTCCGGCGCTGCCGCGGCCCGCCACGGCAGCTGTTGGCGCTCCCGGCCAGCTCGCTCCAGGTCCCGGCCAACTGGCTCCAGGCGCGGGTCAGCGGGCGCCGTCGCGCGCGGATGAAATGACACAGCCGCCGGCCGCGAAGATCGCCAATCCGAAGGCGGTGTTCTCCGGTCTCGACAAGATCACCGGGCGCATCACCAGCTTCGATGCGTCGATCGGCGAAACCGTCCAGTTCGGCGCGCTGCAGGTGACGCCGCGCGTCTGCTACACGCGGCCGCCGACCGAGACCCCGCTCACCGACGGCTTCGTCGAGGTCGACGAGGTGACGCTGCAGGGCGAGGTACGCCGCATCTTCACCGGCTGGATGTTCGCCGCGAGCCCCGGCCTGCATGCGGTCGAGCACCCGATCTACGACGTCTGGCTCACCGACTGCAAAGGCGGCGCGCCAGACGGTCGCCGAGGTCCCGCCGCCCGCAGCCGCAGCGCCGCCGCCGACCGCGCCCGCGCGCACCACGCCGCCGGCCCAGCCACGCCCGCCGGCTTCGGCCGCCGCGCCGCAGCGCACGGCCCAGCCGCCGCGGCAACCGGCACCGCGCCCGCCCGCCGACGCCGTGACGCAGCCGCGCTGACGCGGTAAGGCATCGCCGTCATTCCGGGGCGCGCGCAAGCGCGAACCCGGAATCCAGAACTCTCCCACAGCAACCGCAGCCGCAATCGCAGTCAGCAAGCCTGGATTCCGGGTTCGCCGCTCACGCGGCGCCCCGGAATGACGGATCAAGTGGGCGGCGCCGTCGCGTGGGTGAGCGCGGTCGCACCGTCGATCGGTGCATCGAGCGGGAACACCGAAAAGTCCGCTTCGCCGATCAGCGCATCGGCGAGCAGGCGGTGGTAGTGGCGCCGCGGCACCTCGGTCGCGCCGAAGGTCTTCAAGTGATCGGTGACGAACTGGGTGTCGAGCAGCCGATAGCCGCCGGCGCGCAGGCGCGCCACGAGATGCACCAGCGCGATCTTCGAGGCGTCGCGGGCGCGATGGAACATGCTCTCGCCGAAGAACGTGCGCCCGAGGCTCACGCCGTAGAGTCCGCCGACGAGCTCGGCGCCGTCATAGACCTCGACGGTGTGGCAATGGCCGATCTCGTAGAGCTTGCGATAGAGATTGCGGATGCGCCCGTTGATCCAGGTGCGCGCGCGGCCCGGCGCGGGCGCGGCGCAGCCGTCGAGCACCGCCTCGAAGTCGCGGTTGCACACGACCACGAAAGGCGCGGCGCGCACGGTACGCGCAAGCCGCGACGGCACGTGGAAGGTGTCGAGGGGAATGATGCCGCGCAGCTCCGGCTCGATCCAGTAGAGCGCGGGATCCTCGGCGCTTTCCGCCATCGGAAAGATGCCGCAGGCGTAGGCTTTGAGCAGCACCTCGGGAGTGATCTCGACCTGGGTGGAGTCGCGTCGGGCCATGGCATCTCGCGGCGGCTCCGCCAAAGGTGATCATTTCGCGCGTCGTGCGCAAGAGATTTGCGCCACCGCTGTGGGTAGCCGACGCAGTGCCCGTGTCACAACCCTACCGTCATTCCGGGCCGCCGCTTCAGCGGCGAACCCGGAATCCAGGACACGTCTCCAAGCAGCACTGGATTCCGGGTTCGCGCTGACGCGCGCCCCGGAATGACGACGGAGGCTGCAGGGGTATCCAGGCCCGCCGGCGGCGATTCGCTTAACCGAGCGTTAAGGCCTACCCGCGATAATTTTAATCACATTCGAAACAACGCCGCGCGGACGACCCGCAGCGGCCTGCAAGGGGCACCTGATGGGCGAGGCGGCGCTGCCGGAAGTACTTCTGGTCGAGGACGAGTTCCTGGTGTGCCGGATGGTCGAAGGTGCGCTCAGCAAGGCGGGGTTCTCGGTCCACACCTTCAGCAACGGCCGCGACGCCCTCGGCTATCTCGCCGCCGGCGGCCATGCCGACGTGCTCTTCACCGATATCGATCTCGGCGGCGACATCGACGGCGTCGAGCTCGCCCGCCGCAGCCGCGCGCTCGATGCCGGCATCGGCGTGGTCTACGCCTCCGGCCGCACCAAGCCCAACGACACCGTGCCTGGATCGGCATTCCTGCCGAAACCATTCATCCTCGCCCAGGCCTGCGCCACCGTCGAGCGGATGGTCGACCGCAAGGCGGCCTGACGATCCCTGAATGCGGGGGTTTCTCGGGCGGTCTGCGCCTGGGCGCACGCGTCAGCGACCGGTCGGACGCTCGGGCGGCAGGAAGGCATAGAACACCCGCGTCGGCCGCAGCGAACGCAGACCCGGGAGCAGGATCTGCCGCGGCAGGATCAGCACCGGCCGCGGCTGATAGTCCCCGAGCGCCGCCCGCCATTTGTCGAAATCGGCTGGAGCAACCAGGCGTTCGTCCCACGCCAGCACTGCCCCGCGCCGGCGCACATCGGCCAAATCGACCCAGGGCGATATCTTCGGATCGCAATGCACGATCACGTGGGGCCGATCGGCGAATACACCGCGACATTGTTCGCGACGAACTCCGAGCCGCACACATAGGCGAGCGGCGCGCCGAACGCCTCGCGCCATTCTCGCGTGATGCGGGAAGCCACGTCCTCGCCGGGAAACTGGGTCGCCTTCTCGCGATCGTGCACCAGCGGCTCGAACAGCTCCGTCCCCGCATAGGCCAACGGCCATGCGACGAAGACCACGGCGAAGGCCAGTGCAAAGGCCTCGAGCCGTCGCGGCTCGGCGACCGGACCGAGCCACGCGATCGCGGCGAGCGGCGCAAACGACCACAGCGGATAGCCCCACATCGACACCGGCAGCCGGCCGAGCACCAGCGCCACGACGGTCGTCACTGCGAACGGACCGAGCGCAAGCGCGGCGATGTAGCGCCGATCGAACGCGACGCGGGGCGTCGCCGCGGGCGCGACGACGAGGCGGTGCCGCCAATACAGCACCAGGAGCAACCCGAGCGCGGGCAGGAGAAAGAACAGTTCGTTCGCGGTCCACTCGAGCGGGAACGCGAGGTAATGATACCAGCGCGTCGCCGCCTTGGCGCGCGCGTCGACATACTGGAGCGGAAGGAAGCCGTTGGCGGCGAGCCACCATGCATTGGCGCAGATGACCGCGGCGAACGCCGCCATCATCGCGAACGGCCCGCCCGTGCGCCAGCTGCGTCTCGCCACGGGATCGAACACGATGATCACGGCAAATGTCGCAGCGAGCGCCACCGCGGCATATTTCGACCAGAAGGCCCCCGCCAGCAGGGCGCCGGCCATGATCCAGTCGAACACGCGTCCATGCACGATGGCTCGGTAGAAAAAGTACGCGGCAGAATGCCCAGAACGGCAGCTGCATCTGGTCGTGAGCAAACTTCACGACCGAGAAATTGTAGAAATGGATGCCCTCCAGCACGAGCACGCCGACGAGTGCCTGGAACGGGCCGACGATTTCCTTGCCGAGCAGCCAGACGCCCCACAGGCAGACGACGGCCGCAAGCGGCCCCAAGAAATAGATCGATACGATGCTCCCGGTCGCGCGAAACAGCAGGTCGGCGATCCCCCACGGCAGCGGCGGGTGCTTCCAGTAGCCGAGCTGCCACTCCTTGCCCAGCGCAAGGTCCTCGACGAGATCGAGCTGGAGGTTGGGGCTTACCAGCATCGGCAGCGCCGTCCACACCACGAGGTGGGCGGCCAACACCACTGCCAGCACCTTGCCGGGCTCGCGTGCGGCGAATGTCACAACTTCGCCAAGACTGCGAGCCAGCCGGTTCTTGCTGCCCGTGGCAAAGCCGTTCGTCATTGCGATTGCAGCGGCAGCACCGATCAGTGAAAATGCGGGGCAGCGCGATCCGCGACGAAATGATCAACGCGCGTGCGGAATTAGTGACCGGTCCCCGCACGATGTCAATCTTGGACGCCACGCCATCATGACGACGTCCTGCTGCGATTTGTCGGTCGTGTTGCCCGCGTGCGACGAGGCGGCCAACATCGCGCCGATGTGCACGGCGCTCGGCAAAGTCCTGGTGCCGCTCGGCACCGCCGAGATCATCTTTGTCGATGACGGCAGCCGCGACGACACGCTTACCGAATTGCGGGCCGCCGCCGGGCGGGAGCCAAACCTGCGCTACATCTCGTTCACCCGGAATTTCGGCCACCAGGCGGCGTTGCGCGCCGGCCTGCATCATGCCCGCGGACGCGCCGTGATCCTGATGGATGCGGATTTCGAGCACCCGCCCGAGCTGATTCCGAAACTCGTCGCCGCCTGGCGCGCCGGCGCCAAGGTCGTGGTGACGAAGCGCGACGACGAGGATTCGCGCCTCTCCGCTTTGAAGTCGGTGACGTCGCGGCTGTTCTACCGCGCGCTCAATACCATCGGCGATGTCCGGATTGATCCCGGCAGCTCGGACTTTATGTTGCTCGATCGCGTTGTGGTCGATCGCATCAAGGACATCGAAGACCGCGGCATCTTCCTGCGCGGGCTGGTGCGCTGGCTCGGCTATCCGATGACGACGGTCGCGTTCTCGCGCGGGCGGCGCCGCAGCGGCGACACCAAGTTCACATTGCCCCGCATGATCGAGCTTGCGGTGACCGGACTATCCGCCCACAGCCTGCGGCCGCTGCGCTTTGCGGTCTGGCTGTCGCTGGTGTTTGCGGCGTTCGGCGGCATGCTGCTCGCCTATTCGATCGTGAGCTTCGTGTTCATCCAGCGCACCGTTGTGGGCTGGTCGTCGATCATGGGAGCGATCGCGATCCTCGCCGCCGCGCAATTTCTGGTGCTCGGCATCATCGGCGAATATGTCGGCCGTATTCTCCTGCAGACCGGGCGGCGGCCGAGCTACGTCATCGCCGAGACCGACGAGGATCGCGACGCACCCTGATCCGTCAATCTTCCGCGGCGCTCTTTGCCAGGAACTGCTCGAGCCAGTGGATGTGATAGTCGCCGTTGAGGACGTCGGTCTCGCGCACCAGAGCGCGGAACAGCGGCAGCGTGGTCTCGACCCCGTCGAGGACGAATTCGTCGAGCGCGCGGCGCAGCCGCATCAGGCACTCCGCCCGGGTCTTGCCGTGGACGATCAGCTTGCCGATGAGCGAGTCGTAATACGGCGGGATCACGTAGCCCTGGTAGGCGGCCGAATCGATCCGCACCCCCATGCCGCCGGGCGGATGGTAGTGCACGATCTTGCCCGGCGACGGGCGAAACGACACCGGGCTCTCCGCATTGATGCGGCACTCGATGGCATGGCCGTGGAACGTCACGTCCTTCTGCTCGATCGCCAAGGGATCGCCGTTGGCGATGCGGATCTGCTCGAGGATCAGGTCGATGTCGGTGATCATCTCGGTGACGGGATGCTCGACCTGGATGCGGGTGTTCATCTCGATGAAGTAGAACTCGCCGTTCTCGTAGAGGAACTCGACGGTGCCGACGCCGAGATATTTGAGCTGGCGCATCGCCGCGGCGACGGTCTCGCCGATCTTTTCGCGCTCGGAGGTGTTGAGCGCGGGGGAGGGGCTCTCTTCGAGGATCTTCTGGTGCCGGCGCTGCAGCGAGCAGTCGCGCTCGCCGAGATGGATGGCGCCGCCTCGCCCATCGCCGAGCACCTGGATTTCGATGTGGCGGGGCCGCTCGAGATACTTCTCGAAATAGACCGCGTCGTAGCCGAACGCGGCCTTCGCTTCGGCACGCGCGGTCGCGAAGGCGATGGCAAGATCGGCCTCGCGATGAGCGACCTTCATGCCGCGCCCGCCGCCGCCGGCGGCGGCCTTCACCAGCACGGGAAAACCGATCTCGCGGGCGATGGCGAGCGCTTCCGCCTCCGAGGCGACGCCGCCGTCCGAGCCCGGCACCACCGGGATGCCGAGGCGCTTTGCGGTGCGCTTCGCCTCGATCTTGTCGCCCATCAGGCGGATATGCTCGGGCTTGGGGCCGATGAAATGGACCCCGTGCTCGATCAGGATTTCGGCGAAGCGCGCGTTCTCCGAAAGAAAGCCGTAGCCGGGATGCACGGCGTCGGCGCCGGTGATCTCGCAGGCGGTGAGCAGTGCCGGCACGTTGAGATAGCTTTCGCGCGCCGGCGGCGGCCCGATGCACACGCTCTCGTCGGCGAGCCGGACATGCATGGCGTCGGCGTCGGCGGTCGAGTGCACCGCGACGGTCGGAATGCCGAGCTCCTTGCAGGCGCGCAGGATGCGCAGCGCGATCTCGCCGCGGTTCGCGATCAGGATTTTCTCGAACATGGCGCCGGGACCTGCGCGCTTACTCGATGACCATCAGCGGTTCGCCGAATTCCACCGGTTGGGCGTCCTCGAACAGAATCTGCATGACCGTGCCCGACCGCGGGGCCGGAATCTGGTTCATCGTCTTCATCGCCTCGATGATGAGGAGCGTGTCGCCCGCCTTGACGACGCTGCCGACCTCGCAGAACGTTTTGGCGCCGGGCTCCGGCGAGCGATAGGCGGTGCCGACCATGGGCGAGGTCACGAGGCCCGGGTGCTCGGCCGCAACGGCATGAGCGTTGATCACGGCGGCAACGGGCCGCTGGCTCTCGGCGGCGGCGATCGCAAAGGGCGCCGGTGGGGCGGCCTGGCGGGCGACGCGCACACGCAGGCCGCCCTGCTCGATCTCGATCTCGGTGAGCCGCGTCTCGTCGAGGAGGCGCGCGAGCGAGCGCACCATCTCCTCGTCGACGGCGGGCTTATCGGGGGCGGTCAACGCGGCACTCCGCTCGGTTGCGCAAGAATTGCGGCGAGGCCGTCGATCGCGAGCGCGTAGCCCGCGATGCCGAAGCCGCAGACGATCCCCTTGGCGCCCAACGACACATAGGAGGTATGGCGCCACGGCTCGCGGGCATGAATGTTGGTGATGTGAACCTCGATGGTCGGCAGCATGACGGCGTTGATGGCATCGAACAGCGCGACGGACGTGTGCGTGTAGGCCGCGGCATTGAGCACGATGCCGACGGCGCCCGTCCGCGCAGCCTCATGAAACCAGTCGACGAGATCGCCCTCGTGGTTCGACTGGCGGAACTCCAAGCTCAAGCCGTGACGCGCGGTCGCCTCGCGGCACAGCGCCTCGACGTCGGCGAGGGTCGAACGGCCGTATTTTTCCGGCTCGCGGGTGCCAAGCAGGTTCAGGTTCGGCCCGTTGATGACATACACCGTGCCCGGCATCGCGCCCCATCTTCCGCGCGGCCCGGAGAACCCGGACGCGCGTTCCCAGCAAATCGAGCGCCGGGGAATGCCTCGCCCGGCCGTCCCTGGTCAACAGGTTTCCTTGCCGCAACGGGCGGTGGCGATCTTGACCCGCAGCGCGTCGAGACCGACCGCACCGACCACGACGTCGTCGCCGATGACGTAGCTCGGCGTGCCGTTGAGGCCGAGCGTCTCGGCGAGCTTGAGGCTCTCCTCGAGCGAGAGGCGCACCTCGTCGCTCGCCAAGTCCTTGTCGAGCCGGGCCATGTCCATCCCGACCTCCTTGGCGACGGCGAGCGCGCGGGCCTTGTCGGCCTTGCCGCGGCCGCCGAGCAGCTTTTGATGGAAGTCGAGATATTTCTTGCCGGCCTTGTCCTGCATCCGCACGGCGACGGCGACCTTCGCGGCTTCGACCGAATCCGGCCCGAGCACCGGGAACTCCTTGAGCACGACCTTGAGCTTGGCGTCGTCCTTCATCAGGTCGACCAGCGCCGGCAAGGCGCCTTTGCAGAAACCGCAATTGTAGTCGAAGAACTCGACCAGGGTGACGTCGCCCTTGGTGTTGCCGAGCACCACCTGGCGGTTGGAATCGAACAGCGTCGCGGCATTGGCGGACACCGCGGCCTTGGCCTTCGCGGTGTCGGCGGCGGCCTGCCGCTTGTCGAGCTCGGCGATCGCCTCCTGCAGCACCTCGGGATGGGTGATGAGATAGTCGCGAATGATCTTCTCGATCTCGGTCTTCTGCGGCTCGGAGAAGTTCGGCTCGGCGGCCGGCGCTGCGGCGACGAGCATCAGCAAGGTGAGGATCGAGGCTCCGGCCACACGAACGGTCTTCGGGATCATTTTCTGCAGTCCTTGTTGTGATTTCTCGAAGCTGGTCTTCAAAACAGGTGGGGCTTCGGCGGTGGTTTGACGGACGCGATGTCGTCCGCTTTCACCCATCCGGGCGATCCTATCGGAAAGCGTGCCTTGGCGCGACTAGCAAGTTGGCGCGCCACCGGCAGCTGCCCGCGCGCCATTGCCGCCTCGGCCGAAGCGAGGTCGGCATCGGCGAGGTCGTTCTTGCGCCCATAGGCCATGGCAAGCTGGTCATAGGCGTCGGGAAGGTCGGGATCGGTCGCGAGCGCGTGTCGCAGCGTCGACACCGCCTCGTCCTGAAGGCCGGGGGTGTTGGTCGAGACCAGCGCCTGGCCGAGCAGCACCCGCATCAGGGTCGGGTCGGGGGCGAGCGAGATCGCGTGGCGGAGCAGCGGGATCGCCTCCTGGGCGCGGCCGGACTCGACGAGCGCCTGGCCTTTGAGCTCGTAGAAGTAGGGATTGCCGGGCTGCGCGGCAATGAGCGCGTCCATCTGGCCGAGCGCGAGGCGCAGATCGGCGTGGCGGTAGGTCGAAACCGCGCGGGCGTAGCGCGCCGGGAGGCTGGTGTCGCTCGGCGGATAGCGCCGCAGCAGGGTGTCCGGCCGTTCCATGTAGCCGAACAGCTTGGCGCGCATGAGATCATGGCGCGCCTGCAGCTCCGGCGGATCCTTCTTGTTCCAGTTGGGATCGTTCTTGGCGATCTCGGAGAGCGCAGCGAGACGCTCGGTCGGCATCGGGTGCGACTGCAGATAGGGATCAGCCCGGCTCGCCGAGAACAGCATCTGGTCGGCGAATCGCTTGAAGGTCTCGTACATGCCCTTGGGCGACTGGCCGGTCGCCTTGAGGAACCCGACGCCGGCGCGGTCGGCCTGCTCCTCCTGCTGGCGCTGATAGGCGAGCAGCGAGCGCTGGATCACGCCCTGGGCGCCGAGCATCCCGACCGCAGGATTGCCGCCCACGGCGCCGTTCCGCGTCGTCGCGGCGGCGGCCATGGCGCCGACTCCAAGGATCATGGCGAGGATCGCCGCGGTCTGTGCGTTGGCGAGCTCGGAACGCAGCTTGCTCAGATGGCCGCCGGTGATGTGGCCGGTCTCGTGGGCCATCACGCCGATGATCTGGTTCGGCGTCTCCGCGTCCATCAGCGCGCCGGCATTCATGAAGATGCGCTTGGCGTCGATGACGAAGGCGTTGAACGAGCGGTCGTTGATGATGACGACGCGGATGTTGCGCTGGCCGAGGCCGGCCGCCTTGAGGATCGGCGTCGAATAGTCGCGCAACAGCTGCTCGACCTCGGCGTCGCGGATCACCGGCAGGCCGCCGCCCTGCGCGCGCGCAGGCACGCTTGCAAGCGCGACGGCGCAGGCGGTGATGACAGCGACCACCCGCGATGGTCGCAGCCACCGCGACCTATGAGGAAAATATTCAGGTGTCATCTGGTTTAGCTATTGCTCCACCCCGCGGCGCCCGCTACGGACGCGCCCGTGCAAGTCAACAAAGCGAGCCGCGAACGCGCCGCCCAACACCGTCATGCCGCCGAACGCAATCCACGGAAACGAGGATTCTGCCAAGCTCGGTACCAAAACGGCAAATGCGGCGGGACAGGGGCGGGTAGCGGCGGCAAGGAAGGCCGGATTTCATGCTCGATCTGACACGGCGCCTGGTGACGCCGTCGCTGCGCAGCGACGTGCCTGCGTTCATCGTGATGGACGTGGTCGCGCGGGCGGCGCGGCTCGAGGCGGCGGGGCGCCGCATCATCCACATGGAGGTCGGCCAGCCGGCCGCGGCGGCGCCGTCGTCGGCGCGCGCGGCGGCGCAGGCGGCGCTCGGGGGACCGGTGGGGTACACCGAATCGCTCGGCATCGCGCCGCTGCGCGCGCGGATCGCCGCCCATTACCGCGAGCGCTACGGCATCGACCTCGATCCCGCCCGCGTCGTGGTGACGACCGGCTCGTCGGCGGCCTTCATGCTCGCCTTTCTCGCCATGTTCGAACCGGGTGACCGGGTCGCGATCGCCTGCCCGGGCTACCCGCCTTACCGCAACATCCTCGCCGCGCTGGGCTGCGAGCCGGTGGCGATCGAGATTACCGCGCAGAATCGGTGGGCCCTCACCGCAGACGACGTGATGGCTGCGCACCGCGACCGCCCGCTCGCCGGCGTGCTGTTCGCGAGCCCCGCCAATCCGACCGGCACCATGATGACGGCGGAGGCGCTCGCGACCCTCGTCGCAACCGCGGAAGGCGAGGGCATCCGCTGCATCTCGGACGAGATTTATCACGGCCTCGACTACGCCTTCCCGGCGCAGACGGCGCTCGCCTATTCCGGCAACGCGATGATCATCAACTCGTTCTCGAAATACTTCTGCATGACCGGGTGGCGGGTCGGCTGGATGGTGGCGCCGGAGGCCTTGATCCGTCCGATCGAGCGGCTCCAGCAAAGTCTCGCGATCTCGGTGCCGACGCTGTCCCAGATCGCAGCGTGTGCCGCGTTCGACGGTGCCGCCGAGATGGAGGCGGTCAAGCACGGCTACGAGGACAATCGCCGCGTCCTGGTCGAAGGTCTACCGCGCGCCGGCCTCGAAAACTTCCTGCCGGTCGATGGCGGGTTCTACCTCTATGCCGACGTCTCGCGCTTCTGCGACGACAGCTTCGCCTTCGCCGGCCGCATGCTGGAAGAGGCCGGCGTCGCCGCGACGCCCGGGATCGATTTCGATCCCGTGCACGGGCGGCGCTACGTCCGCTTCAGCTATGCAGGTTCGACGGAAGAGATGCGCGAGGCGGTGGACCGGATCGCCGGCTTTCTCCGCCGCGGGTGAGGGGGCTCAGAACGGCAATTCGGGCACGTAAAGCTGCCGGTCCGGATTCGGATTGGATTGGCGCCCCTGGGAGAGGGACTCGTATTCGTTTGCCGATGGCGCGTATTGATGGGTCTGGTGCTCCCGCACCTGCTCGCGATGGGACTGCCGGGCGCTGGCTTCACCTGCGGTGAGAGCGAGCGCCATGATCGCCGCCACGATGACGGCCGAGGTGGTTTTCATGATGATCTCCTGTGAGGCGCCCGAGGGCCGAAGACAGGCCTCGCGCCGCTGGCACGGAGATAGGGTGGCCACCCCGGCGTTCCTTGCGCGGGGTTGCTGCCTCCCTTGTCGCGATTGCCGAAATCGAAAGCTCCGGGCTGCGGCTCAATGTCGGCGCGCGGATGCGCCTCACCGCCACCGCGCCCGCAGCTTTGCTGCGACGTCGATGCGCATCTCGGCGGCGCCGGCCGTACGCGGCGACGTTGCCGCTCGAACCGGCCAGGTGCGTTGCTCGAAGTGGCGCAGCAACGCGTCCGGGATGAAGCGGGTGCGCGACGCATAGAGGTGGCGATCGCCGCCGCGCGACTGCTGGTGCACGTAGAAGCGCTGCGGCACGATGAGATCGAGCTCGTTCTTCGCGCGCGTCATCGCGACATAGAGCAGGCGGCGCTCCTCCTCGATCTCCTCGGTTTCGCCGGCGGCGAGATCGGAGGGGATGCAGCCGTCGACGACGTTGAGCACGAACACCGACGACCATTCCTGGCCCTTGGCCGAATGGATGGTCGAGAGGATGAGATAGTCCTCGTCGCGATGCGCGGGGCCGGCCTCGTCGCTCGTCGCATCGGGCGGATCGAGGGTGAGCTCGGTCAAGAAACGCTCGCGGCTCGGATAGCTCGCCGCGATCTCTTCGAGCTGCAGGAGATCGGCCTTGCGCGCGGGCGCATCCTCGTGGCGGCGTTCGAGATGCGGCTCGTACCAGCGCCGCACCGACTGGATCTCGGCGGGCCAGGCGGCGAGCCGCAGCGACAGGTGCCGGATCATTTCGGCAAACGCCTGCCACTCGGCGCGGTCGGCGCCGGGCGCGCGCAACTCGGCGAGCGCCGTGGCCGCGGCGCCGGCATCGAGGATGTGGCCGGCCTTGGCGGGCCCGATCCCCGGCAGGAGCTGCAGCACGCGGAAGCCGGAGACGCGGTCGCGCGGGTTCTCGGCAAAGCGCAGGCAGGCGAGCACGTCCTTCACATGCGCGCTGTCGAGGAATTTCAGCCCGCCGAACTTGACGAAGGGAATGCCGCGCACCGCAAGCTCGATTTCGAGCGCGGCCGAGTGATGCGAGGCGCGGAACAGCACCGCCTGCGCCTTGAGCGCGCTGCCGCGCTCGCGGTTCTCCAGCACGCGAAACGCGACATAGCGCGCCTGCTCCGCCTCGTCGGTCACGGTGACGAGGCGAGGGCGGTCGCTCGACGTGCGTCCCGACCACAGGTCCTTGGTGAAGCGCTCGGCGGCGAGCGAGATCACCGCATTCGAGGCCGCGAGAATGGGCTCGGTCGAACGGTAGTTGCGGGCGAGCGTGACCACCGTTGCCGGCTCGCGGAACTGGGTCGGGAAGTCGAGGATGTTGCGCACCGTCGCGGCGCGGAACGAGTAGATCGCCTGGGCGTCGTCGCCGACCACCGTGAGCCCGTGCCCGTCGGGCTTCAATCGCATGAGGACCGAGGCCTGCAGCCGGTTGGTGTCCTGGTACTCGTCGACCAGCACGTGATCGAAGCGCGCCGCGATGTCGGCGGCGATCGACGGCTCGCACATCATCTGCGCCCAGTAGAGCAGGAGATCGTCGTAGTCGAGCACGTGCTGGCGCTGCTTGGCATCGAGATAGGCCGCGAACAGCGTGCGCAGCTCGTCCTCCCACGACGCGCACCAGGGATAGGCCTTCATGAGTACCGCAGCGAGGTCCTCCTCGGCGTTCACCGCGCGGGAATAGATGGCGAGGCAGGTCGCCTTGGTGGGGAATCGGCTTTCCTTGGCAGAGAAGCCGAGATCGTGGCGGACGAGGTTCATCAGGTCCGCGGAATCCTCGCGGTCGTGGATGGTGAACGCGGGATCGACGCCGATCTGCGTGGCGTAGTCCCGGAGCAACCGCGCGCCGATGGCGTGGAAGGTGCCGGCCCAGGGGAGGGTGGCCGAGAGGGTACCCGCGAGCGCACCAAGTAGCGCGCCCGCGCCGCCGCCCGTCTGGTTCGCCGCGGATGCTTCCCGGCCGATGCGCTCGACCCGCCGCGTCATCTCGACGGCGGCGCGGCGCGAGAACGTCATCAGCAGAATGCGGCGGGGATCAGCGCCGTTCGCTACGAGATGCACGACGCGATGCGCGAGCGTCGCGGTCTTGCCGGAGCCCGCGCCGGCGATGATGAGGAGGGCGGTGTCCGACGCCTCATCGACGCCGTGCAGGACAGCGCGGCGCTGGTCGGCATTGAGCTTGTCGAGATAGCCCGCGGACATTCGGCGAATCGCTTTGCGTGGCGCAAAGCAAGACGAACCATGTCAGAGCGGGGTGTGCAACTCGGGCACAGGCCGAACCACGTCACTGTCATTGCCCGGCTTGACCGGGCGATCCAGTAACCACCGGACTTCAGCGGGGCAAAGTCTGAGCCACAACGATGGCGCAGGGGTTACTGGATTGCCCGGTCAAGCCGGGCAATGACACTCAGGTGGTTGTCTGATCTAAAACTCCACGTCCAGCTCCAGCACCTCGTCGGGCTCGGCCTTCGCCGCCGCCACCCATTGCTTCATCTCAGGCATCGCCATGATGGCGGCGCAGTAGCCCGAGCACTCGCTGTCGAGCTTCACGTCATAGGTGAGGAAGCGCGTGCACACCGGGGCGTACATGGCGTCGGCTGCGGTTGGCGCCGCGCCGAACAGATACGGCCCGCCGGAGGCGGCGAGGCATTCGCGCCAGATCGTGGTGACGCGGTCGATGTCGGCCTGGGCGCCGGCCCACACCTTGAAGCCGGGATAGTGCCCCTTGATGTTCATCGGCAGCGCCGAGCGCAGGTTCGAGAAGCCGGAATGCATCTCGCCCGACACCGAGCGGCAGCGGGCGCGGTCGGCGGTGTCGCGCGGCAGGAGTCCCGATTTGGGATAGAGCTCGTTCAAGTATTCGGCGATCGCCAAGGTGTCCCACACCTTGATGGGGCCGTTGGTCAGGCATGGCACCAGGAACGAGGGCGAGAGCAGCAGCAGCTCCGCCCGGGTCGAAGGATCGTCCGCCCCGACCATCTGCTCGTCGAAGTCGAGGCCGGCAAGCTTGCACAGGAGCCAGCCGCGCAGGGACCACGAACCGTAGTTCTTGCTCGCAATCGACAGTTTGGCCTCAGCCATTCGATCCCCCTCGGCCGGCGTCCGATCGGCCAGACGGCATGACAAATGCACTTACGCGACAGCGGACCGGCGGGCGGTGCCCTCCGATCGTACCGCGGCTTCCCGGCACGGCAGCTCCATTGCGCCACCATGACAACGATGTGCAAATTTTTGTCGCACTGCAACAAAAATTACACTAGCTTGGCCAATGCGGGCAATTGGATGCGGTGGCTGCCGGACCACTCATCCCAGGGGCGCGGCGGATAATGCTTTATTTCGCCTATCAGGCACATTCCGACTTCATGGTTCCGATGCGGACGTTGGCGAACCTCGCCATCAACGTCCTCGCGCCGGAGCGCCCGACGAATTCAACGGCCTTCACCCGCAACCTGAGCGCTGCCTACGAGCTGATCTCGCGCGCCGGCCTGACCCACGCCCGCCCGCCCTTCGGCATCGAGAGCGTGATGGTCGGCAACCAGGAGGTCGCGGTCCACGAGGAGGCGGCGCGCGTCACCCCGTTCGGAACGCTGCTGCACTTCAAGAAGAACATCGATACGGCGCAGCCGCGGGTGCTGGTGGTGGCGCCGCTGTCGGGCCATTTCGCGACGCTGCTGCGGGCGACCGTGAAGACGCTGCTCTCCGACAACGACGTCTACATCACCGACTGGCACAATGCCCGCGACGTTCCCCGCTCCGCCGGCCGGTTCGGCTTCGACGACTACATCCAGCACATCGTCGACTTCCTCGAGACCATGGGGCCGGGCGCCCATGTCGTCGCGGTGTGCCAGCCCTGCGTCGCCGCCCTCGTCGCCACCGCGGTGATGGCGCAGGACGCCAATCCCGCCCAGCCGCGCAGCATCTACCCTGATGGCCGGGCCGATCGACACGCGGGTCAATCCGACCAAGGTCAACGAGCTCGCCAATTCGAAGCCGATCGAATGGTTCGAGCAGAACCTCATCGCCACCGTGCCGATGCGCTATAAGGGCTCGTTCCGGCGGGTCTACCCCGGCTTCGTCCAGCTCGCCGCCTTCATGACGATGAACATCGAGCGTCACGTCAAGGCGCACCGCGACCTCTACGACCACCTCGCCAATGGCGAGCTCGAGAAGGCGGCCGTCACCAAGGCGTTCTACGACGAGTATTTCGCCGTGCTCGACCTCTCCGAGGAGTTCTACATCGAGACGGTGAAGCTGGTGTTCCAGGAGGCGGCGCTGCCGCTCGGCAAGCTCACCTTCCGCGGCGTCCCGGTCGAGCCGCGCGCGATCCGCCGTACCATGCTGCTCACCGTCGAGGGCGAGCGCGACGACATCTGCGCGGTCGGCCAGACGCTCGCCGCCCACGACCTCTGCTCCGGCCTGCGGCCCTATCTCAAACGCCACCATATGCAAGCCGGCGTCGGCCATTACGGCGTGTTCAGCGGCAACCGCTGGACCAACCAGATCTACCCGATCATCAAGAACGTGATCCTGTCGAGCGAGTGAAGGCGGGTAGACTTCGCTGTTCGTCGCGCGCTTCGCCGACGTCTCGCTCGGCGCGAGCTCCATCGCGACGGCCATCGCCTTTCCGGCCCTGGCGGGAGCGCGGAAAGGACACACGGCGATGAAGTGGACGGCGAGTATCTCGCAGATCGATCCGCCGCGCTGGACGCCGGGGGTGCTCGCGACGATCGCCGGTTTCGTCGATGCCTGCACCTTCGTCGGCCTGTTCGGACTGTTCGTCGCCCAGCTGACCGGCAGCTACGTCGTCGCCGGCGCCTCGATGTTCGGAACCGGCTGGCCCGAGGCGACGGTGCTGCTCGCGGTACCCACGTTCTTCGCCGGCGGCGTCGCCGCGACCCTCCTCGCCACCATCGCCGGCGCCAACGGTCTTCCCCCGCTTGCCTGCGCGCTCGGGCTCGAGACGGCGCTGCTCGCGGGCTTTGCCACGATCATGATCTCGATCGCCCCGCTGCCGGCGCTGCCGCCCGAGGCCTTCGCTGCTGCGTTGCTCGGGCTCGCGGCGATGGGTGCGCAGAGCGCACTGGTCCGCCTGCTGCTGCGCGGCGTCGCCTCGACCAATGTGATGACGACGAACACGACCCAGATCGCGATCGAGGCGACCCAGGCCGCGCTGACCTTTGCGCGCCGGCGCCGCGATCCTGAGATCGCGCGCCAGCACGCGGCGGCGTGTCGCGGCCTCGCGCGAAGCCTGCCGCTGCCGCTCGGGTTTTCCCTCGGTGTCGTTTCCGGAGCGCTCGCCTTTGCCACTGTGGGACGCTGGGTGGTGGCGCTGCCGGCGCTCGCGACGGCGGTGCTGACGCTATGGGCGTTGTGGGCGGAACGGCGCGAGACCAGGGGTTAGCGGGTATTATCCGATGTGAGTGCAAGTCTTCGGCGGCAATTTGCGCATTCCGCCCAAGCTTCCCTCGGTAGCCGCGTTGAGCAATGATATTGCGATCAGGGAGAGAGGCGGGTGAACCGTACCCTCAAGCCAGCCATCGCCACGCTCGTCAGCGCCATCGCGGTGGGGCTCGTCATTGCTTACGTTCCGGACGTGCGCGTCAAGACCATGCTCGCGTTTCGGGGTGCTGCGAACCTTGTTGGGTTAGCAGGCGGGGACCCTGTGGAAGAGGGGCGGACCGCAGCTCGACGCGGCGACTTTGCGACCGCCCTTGAACTCTGGCGCCCCCTTGCTGAGCGGGGCGATGCCGCCGCTCAAAATCATCTTGGGGTGGCATACGAACTTGGCGACGGCGTCCCGCAGGATGATGCGATTGCGGTTGCTTGGTACCGAAAGGCGGCCGAGCAAGGGAATGCCATGGCTCAGACCCATCTTGGGGAGATGTATGAGAAAGGCAAAGGCGTCCCGCAGTATTACAGGATCGCGGTGAGCTGGTACCGAAAGGCGGCCGATCAAGGGAATGCCAGCGCTCAGACCAATCTCGGGGACATGTATGACGAAGGCAAAGGTGTTTCGCAAGATTTCGCGGTCGCAGCGAGTTGGTACCAAAAGGCGGCCGAGCAGGGGAATGCCAAGGCTCAGACCAATCTTGGGGAGATGTACGAGAAAGGCAGGGCTGTTCAGCTAGACTACGCGGCCGCGGCGAGCTGGTACCAAAAGGCGGCGGACCAAGGAAATGACAAGGCTCAGATCGCTCTCGGGAGGATGTATCAGGAAGGCAACGGGGTTGAGCAGGATTACGCGATTGCGATCAGCTGGTACCGCAAGGCGGCCGACGCAGGAAGTGCCGATGCTCAGAATATGATTGGCGATATGTATCGAGAGGGGACCGGCGTTCCGCAGGATTATCAGGCCGCGGTAAGTTGGTATCGGAAGGCGGCCGATGCGGGAAACGATCGCGCCCAGCGTCTCCTCGGCATCATGTATGAGGAAGGCAAGGGTGTGTCCCGGGACGCGGTCATCGCGCTCCAATGGTTCGACTTGGCTGCCGGGCAGGCAAGTGAATTTGGAACAGAAATTCGGGACGAACTCGCTGAAACGATGACCGCGGCTCAGATCGCGGAGGCACAGACGCTGGCGAAGGATTGGTATCGAGGAGCCGCCAATCGGGGCAATCGCGATGCGCAATTCAATCTGGGGTTACTCTACGACAAGGGGCAGGGCGTCCCGCGAGATTATGGAACGGCGATTGGTTTGTATCGAAAGGCAGCCGACCAAGCCGATGTCAGAGCTCAGAACAAAGTCGGGGAGATGTATGAGAAGGGCAAAGGCATCGCGCAAGACGATCCGACGGCGGTGAGCTGGTTCAGAAAGGCGGCCGACAGGGGCAATGCCGATGCCCAATCGAATCTCGGTCACATGTATGAGCAAGGCAAAGGCGTAGCGCAAGATTACTCGGCCGCCATGAGCTGGTATCAAAGGGCTGCGGACGGACGAAGCGTCGAGGCGCAATTGCATCTCGGCAAATTATATGCCGACGGCCGTGGCGTCCCGCAGAACTACACGACCGCCGCGAGTTGGTTCTCGGCGGCTGCGGAAAGCGGCAACCCGGACGCCCAGCGTCTTCTCGGCGAAATGTACGCCAAGGGCCAAGGTGTCCCGCAAAACCTTGTCATGGCTCACCAGTGGTTGAACTTGGCGGCGGCAAACGGCGCAGAAGGCGCCGCGGAGCTGCGGGATGAGTTGGCCGCGAAAATGACTCGGCACAGATAGCGGAGGCACAGAAATTCGCCGCCGGTTGGAAGCCACGAAAGTGGTGACAGCCGCAATTCAAATATCAAGACCGACCCAGCCTCAGCGGCGCTGCAGCCGTGCAAAGGCCGCGTCGTCGTCGAACAGCGTCGGCCCGTCGGCGAATGTCGCACGTTCGATTTCGAGCAGCCGCAGCTTGGTGTCGACGCCACCGGTCGCGGAAAATCCGCCGGTCCTGCCGCCGGCAGCGACGACGCGATGGCATGGCACGATGATGGGTATCCGGTTGCGCCCGAGTGCCTGGCCGACTTCACGCGCGGCGTCGGGTTCGCCGATCCGCGCGGCGATCTCGCCATAGGTCAGCGTCCTGCCGGGCGCGATCGCGCGCGCCACCGCATAGACGTCGCGGTCGAAGGCCGGCACGTCTTCGAGATCGAGCACGACGTTGCGCAGATCGGCGCCGGCCTGTTCCACGCTCGCGCCGGACGTCAGCGCGACGACGTTGTCGATCGCCGCCTGAACGGCCGGTGGCGGCGGCGTCTCGCATGCATCCGGCCACCGCCGCAGCAGCCGCGTCTGCGCGCGCGCCCGGTCGCGCTCGGGAAGCTGCAGGGCGACGATGCCCGTTTCGCTCCACGCGATGCCGCAGGCGCCGATCGCCGTCTCGAACAAAGCAAACCGCGTGCTCATGCCACGCCTCGCAAAGGATGCCGGACAGGCCGGCTTTCCCGCGAGGTAATCAGCCGGGCCAAGCCTCGCAACCCGATTCCCGCAACCCGATTACCGCGGCGACAGATCGAGCGCGTCGGTGAGGTCGCCGAGGGGCGGGCTGCCGTTCGCCCGCATCGCGGCGTCGCGCACGGTAATGCCGGGCAGGTTCGGCAGGCCGAACCGGCGGGTGATGAAGCGCAGGATCGAGGTCGTGTCGTAGAGGGTGTGGTCGACATAGCCCCGCTTGGCGAAGGGCGAGACGATGATCGCGGGCACGCGCGAGCCCGGTCCCCAGCGGTCGGCCTTGGGCGGCGGGACGTGGTCCCAGAAGCCGCCGTTCTCGTCATAGGTGATCACCACCAGCATGTGGGCCCATTGCGCGCTCTTCTCGAGATGGTTGACGAGTTCGAGGATGTGCCGGTCGCCGAGCAGCACGTCGGCATAGGCCGGGTGCTCGTTGAGGTTTCCCTGCGGTTTGTAGAAGGTGACCGGCGGCAGCGCCCCGGCGTCGATCGCCTTGATGAAAGCATCGCCGTTGATGCCGCCGTCGCGCAGATGCTCGGCGCGGGCCGCGGTTCCCGGCGCCCAGGCGGCGAAATAGTTGAAGGGCTGGTGGTGGTACTGGAAGATCGGCAGCGGCGTCACCTTGAGGCCATCGAGCGTCGCGAGCCAGGCGCCGGCATACCACGCCCAGCCGATCCCCTTCGCTGACAGCAAGTCGCCGATCGTCGCTTCGGTCTGCGGCGGCAGCACGCTGCCGCTCGCGGGATCGGCGTAGAGCGGGTTGCCGTCCTTCGCGGGCTTCACGGCACTTGGCTGATAGGGCGGCTGCATCGTGTTGACGGAATAGAAGTCCGGTGTCAGCGCGCCGTCGCGCACGAATTTCGGCGGGCCGTCGAGCGCCGAGCGCGGCGAGTTGTCGGCGAGCTTGAGGCTCGTCCCGTCGGGCTCGACGACCGAGATCTGGCCTTTGGCCGGGCTTTGGTCGGCGTTCGGGTATTTGGGCGTGCACGAGCAGACGAGCCAGAAGTGATTGAGGTAGGAGCCGCCGAACGCGCCCATGAAGAGGTTGTCGGCGAGTGTGTACTTTCGCGCGACTTGCCACAGCGGGAGGTTCTTCTCGTCGGTGAGGTAATGCCCCATGACGAGCGCGCCCTTGTCGGCATAGGCGACGAAACGGTCGGTCTTGCCGCCGTTGATCTGCATGATGTTCTGGTAGAACAGATGCCACGGGCTCTGCGTGATGATGTCGAGCCCGGCGTTGAAGCCTTGTGCGGCGTCGATCGCGAACGGTGCGTTGGGAAGATGTTGGGTCTGCGCCTCCGTCACCGGCGGCACGACACCGCGGACGGTGAGGCCGCCCCATATCGGCGGCAACTCGCTCAGCATGCTGCCGTCGCGGTCGCGCTGCGCCGCCATTTCCGGGGTCACGTTGCGTAGCCCGTTGGCGCCGGGAAACAGCCCGTAGAGATGATCGAAGCCGCGGTTCTCGGCGTAGATCACGACGACGGTCTCGATCTGCTCGAGGCCGCGCAGTGCCTGCGCGCTTGCAGTCGCGGCGGCGCACAAGAGACTCCCGGCAATCGTCACGGAATAGCGTAGGGTTTTCATCTCTATTCTTTCTTCGCGGCTGAAGGGCCGAGCGCAAGGTTCTCCTGGCACGGTTCTCTCGACACCGTTCACTCCCTAAGCCGTTTCGGCGTCTCCGTCACCTCACGCCCTCATCGCCGGGCTTGACCAGGCTTGACCCGGCGATCCCGATAGCATGGCATGGCCGTGCGCCTATTGATCGGGATGGCCAGGTCAAGCCCGGGGTCGAGCCTGGCCACGAGCATCCATAGAAAATCGCGACCGATGCAGTTCGCCGACGGTATATCGCAATTGGATTTGCCCAGGCCGGCGGCCATGACGTCACGCCTCCCGACGCTCCTCTTGTGCGCCGTGGTCCTCTTGTGCGCCGTGCTCCTCGCAGCCGGTGCGTGTGGCGTCGCCGCGCAATCGCGCGGGATGTCTCGTGCCGAAGTCTACGCCCGGGTCGAGCTCCTCGCCGAGCTCGGGCGGCGGCTGTTCTTCGACCCCGCACTCTCGGCGTCGGGCCGGCTCGCCTGCGCCTCCTGCCACGACCCCGCCCGTGCTTACGGCCCGCCGGGAGAGCACGTGATCATGCCCGGCGGCAAGGACATGCGCGAGAGCGGCCTACGCGCCGTTCCCTCGCTGCGCTATCTGCAGGCGACGCCGGCGTTCACCGAGCATTTCCGCGATTCCGACGACGAGGGCGATGCGAGCGTCGACAATGGTCCGACCGGCGGGCTCACCTGGGACGGCCGCGTCGACCGCGGCCGCGACCAGGCGCGGCTTCCGCTGCTCTCGCCGCTGGAAATGGCGAACGACAGTCCGGCGGCGGTGGTCGAGGCGGTGCGGCGCTCGACGCATGCCGACCTGCTTCGCGGCGCCTTCGGCGAGGGCATCTTCGCCGATGCCGACCGCGCCTTCGACGGCATCCTGCAGGCGCTCGAAGCCTACGAGCAGCGCTACTCCGAGTTCTATCCCTACAGCAGCAAGTACGACGCCTTTCTCGACGGCAAGGCCGAGCTGACGGCGGCGGAAGCGCGCGGCCTCGCCCTTTTCAACGACCCCGAGAAGGGCAACTGCGCCCACTGCCACCTCAGCGCGCGCAGCAACGACGGCGCGCCGCCGCAGTTCACCGATTACGGCCTCGCCGCGCTCGGCGTGCCGCGCAACCCGGAGATTGCGGCGAACGCCGAGCCGTCCTTCTATGATCTCGGCCTGTGCGGCCCGCTGCGCCGCGACCTCGCCGACCGCGGCGAGTATTGCGGCATGTTCAAGTCGCCGAGCCTGCGCAACGTCGCCCTGCGCCGCGCCTTCTTTCACAACGGCGTTTTTCGCACGCTCCGACAGGTCATGGAATTCTACGTCGAGCGCGATACCCGTCCGGAGAAATGGTACCCGCGAAAAGCCGACGGCACGGTGCGCAAGTTCGACGACCTGCCGCCGCAGTATCACGCCAACGTCAATATCGAGCCGCCGTTCGACCGGCACATAGGTGATCAGCCGCGGCTGTCGGGCGAGGAGATCGACGACATCATCGCGTTCCTTGCAGACGCTGACCGACGGGTATCGAGGCGGGGCGGAAGATGCGAAATCGCCGCGGGCCAAGTAGCGCTCCGTAGGGTGGGCAAAGGCGCGTAGCGCCGTGCCCACGTGGTCCTAATCGAGCGCCATAGTCTAGGATTTCTTTTTGATGACGATCCCGATGGATGTCGTGACGTAGGTCTCGAGTTCGAGCGTCAACTGCAGCTTCAGGTGCGGCTCGCCGAACGGCGGCAGGTCGATGTGTTTGTCGGGCGGCTCGTTGCCGGCGTAGAAATTGATCGGAAGCACCTCGTGCCCCATGCGTGTCAGGGTGCGCGCGAGAGCCTTGATGTCTCGCTTGCGGAAAAGACACACCAGTCCAGTCTCGCATGTGCGTCGGTTGGAGCTGACGTTGAACTCGGTCGTATGGATCGCCACGCCGCCTGGTTTGAGGCATTCCATGGCATTGAGAATGAAATCCGTGCCGTGCTCGAGCGTTCCCAGATGCTCCAACGCGCAGGACGACCACAAGAAATCGAAGCCTCGGAGATCGGCGGGAATGTCGTTCATGTCGACGCGCCGGAATTCGACCAGCGACGTGAATCGATCCCAGGGGATGGCTTCTTCACGCCAGACGGATTTCAGGCCTTCCGCGTATTCGTTTGTAAGGCTCCAGTTCGCGTCATCGGCCGGCGCATCGGTCGCGAGGACGCTCACGCCGCGTGCAGCAAATGCCGAAACCAGCGGCTCACGGCCGACGCCGAAGGCGAGCGCGTGCACGCCTGGCCGCAGGAGATCCAGGTATTCGGCAACGCGGGAGATGTAGACGAACTCCCACCGTTTGCGATGAAGGACCGCGGGATCGAACCCATATTCCTTTCCCCAACGGGCATAGTCGGGCTCACGGAACTGGGCAGCGGTGCAGAGCTGGGATTGGGGTCGCGCCAAAGTTGGCTTGCGCCGGAAGACCGAAAGCATAATTGCTTTCCCGCGCTCGTGGAGGCGGCATCAACGCGAAGTCCGACGCGGAAGTCAACAACAACCGGTTGCAAATCCGATGTGGTGGCTTGACAACGATCGATCGATGCAGGCCACTGGAGCACTTACTTGCACTGACGATAGGCGATATTTTCTCGGCATGTGAGGTGGCGCATGCCCGTCCCCGATGCGGCCCGCAACGTCTTCGATCTCACGGATCTGTTCATTTACTATCGCCATTTTGCGAGCGTGACCGGCATTCAGCGCGTCGTCGAACGCTTGGCCGCTTCGAAATGTCTGCAGGACGATCGAAATTCAGTCTTTGTCACGCGCGCGCCGGGAACCGACTGGTTCGCGCAGGTCGACAAAGCGCTATTCCATGGTCTCTCGCAGCCGGACCAGAGGTTGGACAGCATTTCCAGGCTCTGCTCGATCGCCGCGCATCTGTCCGATTATCGGCTCCATCAGCGATTGAAGAAGTATCCTTGGAAAGGGCTCAGGCGAAAATACCGGGGCGTCGCGCGACGCGTAAAGGGCGCGGTGGGTTGCGCACATCTTGCCCCCTTCGAATTCAACGAGAACGACAGGGTGGTGCTGCCCGGCGCCTATTGGATCGACAGCGATGTTGCACGACGATATGCCGAACTCCGCCGCCGGCACCGGTTGCACATCTGCGCATTCGTCTACGATCTCATTCCGATCACCCACCCGTGGTGTGTGGATCAGGAAACGACGCGGATATTTCGCGACGTCCTCGACACCATCGTTCCCTGTTGCGACCGGTTCGTCGCGATATCGAAACATGTCGCCGACGAGTTTTCGGCGTACCTGAAATCATGCCACCGTGAGCAAAGGCCGATCCTGACGTTGCCGTTCGGGTGGGATTTTCCGGGACGAGCCGTCGACCGTGAGGCGGAGGCCGAAACGCTGGCGCGGTACGGCGTCGACCGGCGCGGTTTCATCCTCGTCGTCGGCTCGCTGCAAGTCCGCAAGAACCACATGCTGATCGTGCGCGCGGTCCACAACCTCTACCCGCGTCTCAAAGACCGAATCCCGCCGATCCTCTTTGTCGGGAAGCTCGCCTCCGAGTTTCTCAAACATGAGCTTGCCGCCATCGGATACCTCGGCGGGCGAATCCGCATCTTGTCCGACGTGTCCGACGAGGAACTGGCGTGCCTCTATGCGACGTGTCGGTTCACGATCTTTCCGAGCTTCGTCGAGGGCTGGGGACTTCCGGTGCAGGAGAGCATAGCTTTCGGACGACCGTGCCTCGCGTCGTCGGCAACGTCCATTCCCGAAGCCGGGCTCGATCTCGCCACTTATTTCGACCCCTACAACTTGCCGGAATTCCAAACGCTTCTCGAACGCTGGATCGAAAATTCATCGGAGGTCGCGGCCGCCGAGGCACGCATCGCCGAGCATCTCTCGACCCGCGTCCTCCCGACCTGGAACGGCTCGGCCTCTGCGCTCGTCGATTTTGTGGCGTCCAGCACCACCGAGGCCCATGCGAAGGCAGCCTCGTGCACTCAATCCGGCGGGGGGCGGCCCTCGTAGGGGTCGCCCGTGTCCGACCGTCAATGCCGGTCCCTTGCCGGAAACGGCGCTCAGGTCTTCTCGCCGAAGATCTTCTTTCCCCACCAGCCGGCGCGGCGCGGCGCGGCGGGCTCCGCAGACGGCGGCGCCTCGGGCGTCGGCTGCGCCGGCGCGGGCTCGATCGCGACGTGCACCGAGGCTGGCGTCTCGGCCGCAGGTGCGGCCGTCCCGCCGACCAGGAACGGCGCCGGCTCGCGCACGGTCGATCGGCGCCTGGGCGCCGGCGTCGCCTCCGCAGCGGCCGGGGCCGGAGCGGCGGGTGCCGGGGCGGCTGGTGCTGGAGTCGGCGCAGGGGAGGGCGCACGGCGCCGAGCCTCTGTCGTCTGGGGCTCCGACATCTGCGTCTCGGCCGTCTCGTGCGACGGCTCCGGTGCGGCGCCCGACGCGGCATACTCGCCGATCGCATGCGGAACATGCTCGATCGGCGGACCGCCAAAATCCTCAGCAGCCGCCATCACCTCTTCGTCGATGGGAGATGCGCCGTATTCGGGTGGCGTGAAGTTGCCCTCGCCCTCCTCGCGGCGATTGCGCCGGCCGCCGCGGCGGCCGCGGCGGCGACGGCGCCGTTCGCCGTCTCCGTTGGCCTGGGCGGGACCTCGGCCGCCTCTTCGCGAGAACCCTCTTCGCGGGCGCCCTCGTCGCCGACAGCATCCTCCTCGTCGGCCTCGGCCGATTCATCCTCTTCGACGCCGGCCGCCGGGGCGAAGCCGTCTTCGGCCACGCCGGTAGCAGAGGCCTCCGGACGGTCATCGCGGCGACCGCCGCGACGGCGCCGACGCCGACGGCGCCGGCCGCCCTCGCCATTGTCGTCCCGCTCTCCAGATTCCGCCAACTCCGCCGTTTCGTGCTCGCCGACGGCATCGTCATGGGCCCGCACCGCCACGTCCTCGGTCTCCACGGCCTCGCCTTCGAATTCCTCGTCGAGCGGCTCCTCGACGACCTCGTCTCTTCGACGCGGCTCGAGGCGACGGGTCGCGACCATGTTCGCCCACTGCGCCGCGAGTGCACGCGCCTCCTCGGGGCTGTGCACCAGCTCGCCTTTTTCGACCACGAAGGGCACCTGTCCGGAGATGCCGGGATCGGAGCTCACCGTGACCGTGATCTGGTAGCGCTTCTCCAGCTCGTAGAGGTGGGTGCGCTTGTGGTTGAGGACGTAGAGCGCGATGTCCGGGCGGGTGCGCACGGTGAGGTTATGGGTCGCGCTGCGCTGCAGCGTTTCCTCGATCATGCGCAGGCATTGCAGCGCCACCGAGGAGACCGAGCGCACGTGGCCGGTGCCGCCGCAATGCGGGCACTTGTCGGTCGAGCTCTCCAGCACGCTGGTGCGGATGCGCTGCCGCGACATCTCGAGCAGGCCGAAATGCGAGATGCGGCCGACCTGGATGCGGGCGCGATCGTTCTTCAGGCATTCCTTGAGCCGGCGCTCCACCGAACGGTTGTTGCGCTTCTCGTCCATGTCGATGAAGTCGATGACGATCAGCCCGGCGAGGTCGCGCAGCCGAAGCTGGCGGGAAATCTCCTCCGACGCCTCGAGATTGGTCTTGAGGGCGGTATCCTCGATGTGGTGCTCGCGGGTGGCGCGACCGGAGTTGACGTCGATCGCCACCAGCGCCTCGGTCTGGTTGAGCACGATGTAGCCGCCGGAGCGCAGCTGCACCACCGGCGAGAACATGCCGTCGAGCTGGGCCTCGATGCCGTAACGGGCGAGCACCGGCTGGTTCTCGCGGTAAGGCTTCACGTTCTTGGCATGGCTCGGCATGAGCATGCGCATGAAATCGCGGGCGTCGCGATAGGCGTCGTCGCCGGCGACGATCACCTCGTCGATGTCCTTGTTGTAGAGGTCGCGGATCGAGCGTTTGACCAGCGAGCCTTCCTCGTAGACGAGGGTCGCTGCGGTCGAGCGCAGGGTAAGGTCGCGCACGTTCTCCCAGGCGCGCAGCAGGTACTCGAAGTCGCGCTTGATCTCGAGCTTGGTGCGTGCGGCGCCGGCGGTGCGCAGGATGACGCCCATGCCCTCCGGCACTTCAAGGTCTCCCGGCGATCTCCTTGAGTCGCTTGCGGTCCTGCACGTTGGTGATCTTGCGGCTGATGCCGCCGCCGCGAGCGGTGTTGGGCATCAGCACGGAATAGCGGCCGGCGAGCGAAAGATAGGTCGTGAGCGCCGCGCCCTTGGTGCCGCGCTCTTCCTTGACCACCTGGACGAGCATCACCTGGCGGCGCTTGATCACCTCCTGGATCTTGTACTGGCGGCGGTGGCGTGGCGTGCGGTCGGGGACCTCCTCCATCGCGTCGGCGCCGCCGACCGATTCGACGATCTCCTCTTCCTCGTCGCCGTCGCCGTTGTCGGCGCCGGCGTTCCCCGAGGACCGCGCACGGGCGGGCCGGGCTTCGTCGTCGCCGTCCTGATCGTCGCGACGGTGATCGTCGCGATGGTGATCGTCACCGTGATGATCGTCGGCGTGATGATCGTCGCCGTCGTCTTCGTCGTCAGGCTCGCCCTCCGGCAGGGCCGTGACCTCGGCCGGCTCTCCCGCCTCATGCGCTCTCGCGGGGGACTCCGGAGCCGCCGCAATTTCGCGCTCGAACGCTTCGTGGGGTGCCGCTTCGTGGGGCCCGCCGGCACCGGCCTCGTGAGGCCCGTCGTCGCCGGGCGCCTCGTAGCGCGCCTCACCATCGTCGGCCGAATGGGCGGCGGGGTGCTCCGCGTCAGGCGCCGTGTCCGCGGCCGACTCACCGGGCTCGGCGTCCTCGATGTCCTCTACTTCGGCCGCTTCGATCGGGGCGCTCGTCACGACCTCGGCATCGACCACATTGTGGGCGGCGCGGCGGTGGCGCGGCCGGCGCATGCCGGCACGGCGGTCGGCCTCCGCCTCGGCGTCGCGATGCGCCCGTTCCTCCTCGTCGATCAGCGCCTGCCGGTCGGCGACCGGGATCTGGTAGTAGTCGGGATGGATTTCGCTGAACGCCAGGAAGCCGTGGCGGTTGCCGCCATAGTCGACGAAGGCGGCCTGGAGCGAAGGCTCTACCCGCGTGACCTTGGCGAGGTAGATGTTGCCGCGGAGCTGGCGGCGGCTGGCGAACTCGAAATCGAATTCTTCGACCCGGTTGCCACGAAGCACGACCACCCGGGTCTCTTCCGGATGGGTCGCGTCGATGAGCATCTTGTTCGGCATTGTTTTGTCTCGTGAAGGCGCGCGCCGGTGCGCTGCTGCGGCGCAAACGGCGTCGCCTTCGGTAAGGGGTGCAAGGCGGGGAAAAGGATCGAGGGGCCCGACGACCTCGGAGACAGCATGGCACGGCGACACGGCGCGACATCGCTTGCGGCCCGCGGGCCGGAAAGGACGCTTCGCTTGTCTGCTATCGCCATCATCGGCGGAATCGACCCTTAAAATGGATCGGCAACGCAGGGATGCGTCGCCTTGATTCTGCTGAGAAATTCGTACGATCGGCCCGAAGAGGGCCGCTTACACCTTCCGGTCGTCCTTCGCGGGGCGAAGACCGATCCCATCGCCTGATCCACTTCGGATGGGTCGATCGGGTGGCGCCGCTCCGTGGGGCGTGCCCTTGGGCGGCAATACCGGAAATCTTCGAACCTTCAGCGACTCCCTATGTACGGTGTGCGCCTTGTCATGGCAAGTCGCAACTCCGGGGCGAATGCCGCCCCGGGCCAAGATTTCCACGATATGTTTCTGTAGCTATCTGCTGTTTTCACTAAGGCGGTACCGCCGGACGGCCCACCTTGGCAGCCGCGCGAGAAAATCGGGGGAACCAGGATAGCCTTCAAGATAGGTTAACCACGGGTGCCTTAGAGAGTACAAAGCTCCAGAAGGGGATGGCTGGAGAATGGTGGTGAGACGCGGGCTCGGTATTGCTGGGGTTGCTGCCGCCGTTTGGGCCGGCCTCGCCCTGCTATGCCCGGCCCCGACCCGCGCCCAGATGCCGGTGCCCGTGACGGCCGACGACGTGGTTCCGGTCGCGAGCGAGGCCCGCCTCGCCGGCGACGACAAGCAGACCCGGCTCATCATCGATCTCACCCGCAAGATCGACGTGCGGGCCTTCACCATCGCCGATCCCTATCGCGTGGTGATCGACATCCCCCAGGTCAATTTCCAGTTCCCGGCGAAGACCGGCGAGCACGGCCGCGGCATCGTGAAGGCGTTCCGATTCGGCGTCGTCATGAAGGGGCGCTCGCGGATCGTCATCGACGTCGCCGGGCCGGTGCGGGTCTCCCGCGCCTTCGTGGTCGATCCCGCCGAAGGCCAGCCGGCCCGGCTCGTGGTCGATCTCGCCCCGGTCGATCGCGAGACCTTCCTGCGCGCTGCCGCGATCGACAACCGCCTGCCCAAGGCGTTGGAACCGCCGGTTCCGCAAGAGGACGCTCGCCAAGGCGCCCGGCGACACGCGGCCGATGATCGTCGTCGACCCCGGCCACGGCGGCATCGACAACGGCACCCATGCGCCGAGCGGCGAACAGGAAAAGGACCTCGTGCTGCGGTTCGCCACCATGCTGCGCGAAAAGCTCGAGAAGACCGGCAAGTACCGGGTGGCGATGACGCGCGCCGACGACACCTTCGTGCCGTTGAATGACCGGGTGCGATTCGCTCGCGGCCAGGGCGCCCAGCTCTTCATTTCGATCCACTGCGATGCGCTCGCCCGCGGCGAAGGCAGCGCCGACGGGGCGACGATCTATACCGCGTCCGACAAGGCCTCGGACGCCGAGGCGCAGCGGCTCGCCGACGCGGAAAACCGCGCCGACATCATCGCCGGCGTCAATCTGGCCGCCGAGTCCGACGACATCGCCGATATTCTGATCGACCTCGCCCAGCGCGAGACGAAGACGTTCTCGGCCTCGTTCGCGCGCCTCGTCGCCACCGAGTTCAAGTCGGCGACCCGCCTGCACAAGAATCCGGTTCGGTCGGCCGGCTTCCGCGTCCTCAAGGCGCCGGACATCCCATCGGTGCTCATCGAGCTCGGCTATGTCTCCAACCCGGCCGACCTCAAGCAGCTCATCTCCGACCAATGGCGCGCCCGCACCAGCGAAGCGTTGGCGCAGGCGGTCCACACCTATTTCACCACCCGGGTGGCCGGCGGCGTTCGGCCGTGACGGCCGTTCGCCCGAGCGGGACCGCCGAGTGGGACGGGAGTGAGGCCGGACATTTGGCATCATTCGCCGCGCAGGCGGCGTCGATCTGACAAAGTTTAACCATAAAACCGGGCGACCAACGCTCTGTCGCGGGACGATCGACCCGAGTAGAGCGGGGCTTGGGTAGAGCGGGGGCGGCTTCCGCGTAAGCGGCGGCCGGGACGAGGAGACCAGCGTCTCCTCCACGGGGGTTGACGGTCGATGAGACTGCTCTTTCGCTTTTTCGGCTTTCTGTTCGCGCTCGGAACCCTCGTCTTCATCGTCGGCGTGGGGGCGTTGGCCGGCCTGATCTACCATTTCAACAAGGACCTGCCCGACTACTCGCAGCTCCAGGACTACGAGCCGCCGGTGATGACGCGGGTGCACGCCGCGGACGGCGAGTTGCTCGCGGAATACGCCAAGCAACGGCGGCTCTATCTGCCGATCCAGCAGATCCCCAAGCTCGTCCTCAACGCCTTCATCTCGGCGGAGGACAAGAACTTCTATGAGCACCCCGGACTCGATATGAGCGGCATCTTCCGCGCCGGGATGGTTTATGCCCAGAACGTCGGGAAGGGGCGTCGGCCGCAGGGTGCCTCCACCATCACCCAGCAGGTGGCGAAGAACTTCCTCCTGACCAACGAGGTCTCGTTCGACCGCAAGATCAAGGAGGCGCTGCTCGCGCTCAAGATCGAGCGCACCTACAGCAAGGACCGCATCCTCGAGCTCTACTTGAACGAAATCTATCTCGGCTTCAGCGCCTACGGCGTCGCTGCCGCCTCGCTGCTCTACTTCGACAAGTCGGTCAACGAGCTCACGGTGGCGGAAGCGGCCTATCTCGCCGCGCTCCCCAAGGCGCCGAGCGACCTCCACCCGTTCCGCAACCGCGACCGCGCGATCGAGCGGCGCAACTACGTGATCGAGCGCCTGGTCGAGAACGGCTACGTCACCGCCGACGCCGGCGAAAAGGCGAAGAAGGAGCCGCTGACCATCGCCCAGCGCGGGACCGGCACCGCACATCTTCGCCGCCGACTTCTTCGCCGAGGACGTGCGGCGCGAGGTTCTCGAAAAATTCGGCGAGAAGCGGCTCTACGAGGGCGGCCTCTCGGTGCGGACCACCCTCGACCCGAAGATCCAGGGGATCGCCCACAAGGCGCTTTTCGACGGCCTCGTGCGCTATGACGAGGGGCAGGGCTATCGCAGCCCGGTCACCAAGATCGACATCAGCGGCGACTGGGGCGTCAAGCTTGCCGACGTGCGCGCCTTCTCCGATATCGGCTGGCGGCTCGCGGTCGTGCTCGAGACCGGCGACCAGGTGGCACGCATCGGCCTGCAGCCGGCGCGCGAGCCGGGCGGCGCGGTGGCCCGCGAACGTCAGATCGGACTCATTCCCGTCGACGGCGCCAAGTGGGCGAAGGCATCGAGCGCCAAGCAGCCGCTGCGGCTGTCCACATTCCTCAACCCCGGCGACGTGATCTATGTCGAGCCGCTCGGTCCGGGCAAGGAAGGCCAGTACAAGCTCCACCAGGTTCCCGAGGTGTCCGGCGGCATGGCGGTGATGGACCCGCTGACCGGGCGCGTGCTCGCCCTCGTCGGCGGCTTCTCCTTCGACCAGAGCCAGTTCGACCGCGCCACCCAGGCGATGCGCCAGCCCGGCTCGTCGTTCAAGCCGTTCGTCTATTCGGCCGCCCTCGACAACGGCTACACGCCCTCGAGCATCGTCGTCGACGCCCCGATCGAGATCGACCAGGGCCCCGGCATCGGCATCTGGCGTCCGGAGAACTACTCGACCGGCAAGTATTACGGCCCGCAGACGCTGCGGTTCGGCATCGAGCAGTCGCGCAACGTCATGACCGTGCGGCTCGCCCAGGACATCGGCATGCCGCTGATCGGCGAATACGCCAAGCGGTTCGGCGTCTACGACAACCTGCCGAATTATCTCTCCTACGCGCTCGGCGCCGGCGAGACGACGGTGCTGCGCATGGTGACGGCCTATTCGATGATCGCGAACGGCGGCCGCCGGGTCACGTCGACGCTGATCGACCGCGTCCAGGACCGTTACGGCAAGACCATCTACCGGCACGACCAGCGCGAATGCCCGCGCCTGCGATGCTACCAAGTGGGACAATCAGGCCGAACCGGGCCTGATCGACCGCCGCGAGCAGGTGCTCGACCCGATGACGGCCTACCAGATCACCTCGATCATGGAGGGCGTGATCCAGCGCGGCACCGCGACGGTGGTGCGCGAGGTCGGCAAGCCCGTCGCCGGCAAGACCGGCACCACCAACGACGAGAAGGACGCCTGGTTCGTCGGCTTCACGCCCGACCTCGTGATCGGCGTCTATATCGGCTACGACAAGCCGCGCCATCTCGGCCGCAACGCGACCGGCGGCCATCTCTCGGCGCCGATCGCCAAGGACTTCCTCAAGGCCGCGCTCGCCGACAAGCCGGCGATGCCGTTCAAGGTGCCGCCCGGCATCAAGCTGATCCGGGTCGACGTCAAGACCGGCCAGCGCGCGACCCCGCAAACGCCGAGCGCGATCCTCGAAGCCTTCAAGCCCGGCACGGCGCCGCCCAACTCGGGCGCGCTGGTCAGCATGGACGGCACCGGCGGCGGCGCGAGCGCCGACACCGATCGCGCCGTGCGCGCCGGGGTCACCGGCGGGTTGTACTGACGCGATCCGGCCCGCGGCCGCCGGATGCGGCGGCCGGCGCCGTCACGCGGCGGTTGCGCATCGCCGCCAGTCTCGCTACATCCCGTTCTGAGAAGATTTTCCGGCACTTCCCGCGTGACCGTCATCGCCCGGCTTGACCGGGCGATCCAGTAACCACCGGCCGCGAGGGCCGTCCACGCCGGACAGCAACATCGGACCGGAAGGATTCGGTGTCAGCGGACAGGAACACACAGGTCGAGCACAATGCGCGCTGAAATCGAAAACCTCGTCGGAGAGATCAAGCAGTCGGTCGGGCTGCTGAGGAGGCATCTTTGACTTCGACAAGGCGCGCGCCCGCCTCGCCGAGCTGAACCACCTCGCCGAAGACCCCAATCTCTGGAACGACCCGCAGAAGGCGAGCCGCCTGATGCAGGAGCGCACCTCGCTCGAGGACAGCCTCTCCGCCATCGGGCGCATCGAGCGCGAGGTCGATGACCAGGTGATGCTCATCGAGCTCGGCGAGGCCGAGGACGACGCCTCCGTGGTGTCCGACGCCGAGGGCACGCTCCGCCGCCTCAAGGCCGAGGTGGCGCGGCGCGAGCTCGAGGCGCTGCTCTCCGGCGAGGCCGACAGCTTCGATACCTTCCTCGAGGTCCATGCCGGCGCCGGCGGCACCGAGAGCCAGGACTGGGCCTCGATGCTGCTGCGCATGTACACGCGCTGGGCCGAGCAGCACGGCTACAAGGTCGAATATCTCGAGGAGACCCAGGGCGAAGAGGCGGGCCTGAAGTCCGCGACGGTGCAGATCAAGGGCCACAACGCCTTTGGCTGGTTGAAGAGCGAGGACGGCGTGCACCGCCTGGTGCGCATCTCGCCGTTCAATTCGAACGCCCGCCGCCACACCTCGTTTGCGAGCGTCAACGTCTATCCCGTGGTCGACGACCGCATCGTCATCGACATCGACGAAGCCGACGTGCGCACCGACACCATGCGCTCCGGCGGCGCCGGCGGCCAGCACGTCAACAAGACCAAATCGGCGGTGCGGCTCACCCACATCCCGACCGGCATCGCCGTGGTGTGCCAGGCCGAGCGCTCCCAGCACAAGAACCGGGCGCAGGCCTGGGTGATGCTGCGCGCCCGCCTCTACGAGCGCGAATTGAAGCGCCGGGAGGCCCAGGCCGTCGGCCGAGCAGGCGGCCAAGACCGATATCGGCTGGGGCCACCAGATCCGCTCCTACGTGCTGCAGCCCTACCAGATGGTGAAGGACCTGCGCACCGGCGTCTCGACCTCGAACACCGGCGCCGTCCTCGACGGCGACCTCGACGAGTTCATGGCCGCAGCGCTGGCGCAGAAGGCGTTCGGCGAGGAGCCGGTGGTGGTGGAGGACGTGGAGTAGGGGGGCGGGGTTACAACGCGCCGGACGGGTCACGGCGCCCCGCGCCGTCGCAGTCCACCAATCTGCTTCTTCCGCAAGCTCTCCGACGGTGCAGCCAAATGTCCGCGGATTCGAGCGCCCGTTGATGCTACCCTCCCGGCCAAGGCGGCCGTGTGAATAAGGCCGTACCAGGGAGAACATCCGATGCGCGCTTCGCGGCGGGACGTGCTGGTCGGCTTGGCGTCGGGCATCGCAGCTCCGGGCATTGCGGCTCCGGCGATTGCGGCGGAGAAATATCCGGTGCGGCCGGTGCGGCTGATTTCCGGCTTTCCGGCGGGCGGCGCCGTCGACATCACGGCGCGGGTGATCGCGGACTGGATGTCGAGCGATCTCGGCCAGCAGGTATTCGTCGAGAACCGCGGCGGCTCCGGCGGCAATATCGGCGCCCAGGCGGCGATCACGTCGCCCCCGGACGGCTACACGCTGCTGTTCGATGCGCCCAACAATGCGATCAGCGCGTCGCTCTACAAGAAGCTGCCGTTCGATTTCATCCGCGACACCGTGCCGGTCGCCGGCATCATGCGGCTCACCAACATCATGGTGATCCCGCCCTCGATGCCGTGGAAGACGGTCGCCGACTTCATCGCCTACGGCAAGGCGAACCCCGGCAAGATCAGCTTCGCCTCGTCGGGCAACGGCACCTCGGTGCACATGTCGGGTGAGCTCTTCAAGGTGATGACCGGGATCGACATGATCCACGTGCCGTATCGCGGCGCGGCCGGGGCCTATCCCGATCTCATGACCGCGAAGGTCCACGTGCTGTTCGACAATCTGCCGGGCTCGATCGAGTTCGTGCGCAGCGGGCAATTGCGCGCGCTCGCGGTGACGGTCGCGAACCGCTGGCCGGCGCTGCCGGATATCCCGGCGGTCGCCGAGACCGTCCCGGGCTACGAGGCGAGCGTGTGGTACGGCATCTCGGCGCCCCGCGGCACCCCGCCGGAGATCGTCGACATTCTCAACAAATCCATCACGGCGGGCTTGTCCGATCCCAAGACCAAGGCGAAGCTCGCCGAGCTCGGCGGCATCCCGATGCCGATGGCGCCGGCCGAATTCGGCAAGCTGGTCTCGGATGAGACCGAGAAATGGGCGAAGGTGGTGAAGTTCGCGAACATCTCGGTGGATTGAGCGAAGCGATTTGCGTGAAACTCACTCCGCTGTCATCGCCGGGCTTGTCCCGGCGACCCCGATAGTAAGGCACGGCCGTGCCATACTGATCGGGGTGGCCGGGACAAGCCCGGCCATGACCATCCTGGGGATGAGAATCAGCCGGCCTAAAGCAGCCCGAACTTGGCGCCGGCGTGGAGAAACTTCTGCGGGTTGACCGCCTCGCCGTCGATGCGGGTCTCGTAGTGCAGATGCGGGCCGGTGGAGCGTCCGGTCGAGCCCATGCGGCCGACGGTCTGGCCGGCCTTGACGGTCTGGCCGACCTGCACGTCGATCTCCGAGAGATGCCCGTAGCGCGTCGAGAGGCCGTTGCCGTGGTCGACCTCGACCATGCGGCCGTAGCCGCCGCTCCAGCCGGCCGACACCACCTTGCCGCTGGCGGTGACGCGGATCGCTTCGCCGAAATCGCCGCGGAAGTCGATGCCGGTGTGCATCGCCGGGCGTGACAGGAACGGGTCGAGCCGCACGCCGAAGCTCGAGGTCGTGTCGATCTCGCCTTGCACCGGGCGGCGCAGCGGCATCGCGGCGACTGCGGTGTTGAGGCGCTCGACCTGGGCCTTCGCGAGGTTGATGCGGTAGACCTGCTTCTCGAACGTGGTCGCGTGGCTCGAGAGCCGATAGGAGACGAACGGGCCGCCGGTCGCGGCCTCGCCGTGCTTGGCGCTATCGATGCCGACCTCGGCGAGCACGGCGCGCATCCGCCGCGCCTTCGCATCGTAGGTCTCTTCGAGCGAGGCGAGCGTATTGACCTGGCGGCCTTCGATGCGGTCGAGCAATTCCTCGACGCGCGTCATCGTCGCATCGAGCGGCGCCCGCTCGACGGTGGACGCTCGATCGGCGCCACGCTCGCCAGCATGAAGCCGCCGGCGTCGGCGCGTATGTCGGACGGCGCGCGGGCGGGCGCCGGCACCGAGATCGGCGAGGCCTTCGGCGTCGCGGGCTGGCCGCGCGGGTTACGCACCGCGCCGGTGCTCGCGGGATCGCTGACGGAGCCGAGCGATGTCGCGCGTTGCTCGAGCAGCGACTGCCGGTGCACGATCTGCTCGACCTTCTGCTCGAGCTTCTCCTGCTCGAGCATGTGGCGGCTCGTCACCCGGTCGACCTGGGCGCGCATCTCGGCGATGCGGTCCTCATAGGCCGACTGCATCTCCGCCTCGTGGGAGATCATGCGGGCGAGGACGTCGTCCTGGAAGGCGAAATAGGTGGCGGTCATCACGCTCCACCCCGCCATGATCACGAGGGAGCCGACGACGGTCCAGAACGCCACCGGGCCGATGCGGACCTGGCGGCCGGCATGGCCGAGCGTGAAGGCACCGCGCTCCTGCGGCTTCGGCGGCGTCGCGGGTTTGGCGGGCGTGGACGCCTTGGCGGGTTTTCGCTTGGCGGTCTCGACGATGTGCCGTTCGGCGACATGCTCCGCACGGTGGCGTGGATCGGGATGCTCTGCGCGGTGGTGGGGATGAGCAGCGCGGCGATCGTGACGGGGGTCCCGGCGATCCATGCGAACGTCATTGGCGGTGGGATGGGACCCAGATGACATGAACCGCTCCGGTACCGGTTCTGCTGGCGCCGAGCCACTGTTGTGTGCGGAGTCCATCATGTCGTGGTTAATTTTCTGAAAATGCGATCTTTCCCGGTAAGAACTTGTTCAGATTTGAGGGGCGTCGAGAGGCCGTAGCCCGGATGAGCGAAGCGACATCCGGGAATCGACCGAGAGGCCATGGTGGCCAGCCCCGCATGTCGCTGCGCTCATGCGGGCTGCACGGCTACGCTCGTCACAGCCCCTTGGCCGCCGCGAGGACCTCCTCGGCATGGCCGGGGATCTTCACCTTCGGCCAGATGCGGGCGATGCGCCCGTCGGCGCCGATCAGCACCGTGGTGCGGGTGATGCCCATGAACTTCCGCCCGTACATGGATTTCTCGCCCCACACCCCATAGGCCTCGAGCATGGCGTGGGTCTCGTCCGAGGCGAGCGGTGTGGCGAGATCGTGCTTTGCCTTGAAAGCGTCCTGCTTTTTGACGGGGTCGGCGGATACACCGATCACGGCGACCCCGGCCTTGGCGAACTGGGCGTTGAGGCGGGAGAAATCCTTGGCTTCGATCGTGCAACCGGAGGTGTCGGCCTTGGGATAGAAGAACAGGACCAGTTTCCTGCCTTTGAAATCGGCAAGCGACACCGTTCCGCCGCCGTCGCGGGGGAGACTAAAATCGGGTGCCGGGGCGCCTTCGGCCGGGGATTGGGGCATGAGCCTTCCTTTCGTCGCTTTTCAACGGTTTGGTCTTGGTTCCTTGCTCTGCCTGGGGGGGACAGCAATGGGCTTTTACGCGTATTCGACAAGCTCTCACCACCGGGGCGATTCGCCTTGACGGGTAAGGTTTAACTCGGCGTGGCGGATCAGGGGCATCCGGTGGGACATGGTGGCTGAGTCGAAGAGATCCAAATTAGGAGCTCTCTGCAGTGTGGAAGCGGGCCTGCACATGCATCAGCGTGCGCAGGCCAAACGCGCGTCGATGTCCGCCGACGCGCCGCCCGATGAGGGCGGCGTCAAAAGATTGCCCGACGCGGGCAGCGTCAAAAGATTGCCCGACGAGGGCAACACCAAGAAATTCACCGACGAGGGCGGCACCAAAATGTCTCCCCGCGAGAACGGTGCCAGAAAGTTGCCTGCTGGCGCCAAGAGGCGCCGGTGCGGCCCGCCCCGTGTGCCCTGCCAGCAAGCCGATGGGCGCTGCCGAAAGTTGCTTCGCGTCTATGGCCGCGCCGCGCGCCGGTGGCTTGCGTTGCCCTGGGTGCGCAAGACCGGCTTCGCTGCGGCCGGCACGTTCGCCGTGGTGCTGCTGATCTGCGGCGGATTGTATTGGCGGCTGTCCTCCGGCCCGATTTCCATCGACATCATCACGCCGTGGCTTACGAAGGCGATTGCCGAGAACATCGGCAACCAGTTTCAGATCGAGGTCGGCGGCACGGTGCTGGAGCGTGACGAGCACGGCCGCGCCGCCATCCGCATCCGCGACATCAAGGTCCGCGACCGCGACGGGGCGCTGATCGCGAGTGCGCCGAAGGCGGAGGTCGGGCTCTCGAGCGCAAGCCTGTTCAGCGGGACGCCGCGGGCCGAACGCCTCAACCTCGTCGGCGCCGAGCTCGCGATTCGGGTCGAAGCCGACGGCCGGGTGTCGGTGTCGACCGGCGCCGCGCGCCGTCCGCTCACGACCACGGCGTCGCTCGCGTCGGTCGGGCCGTCGACCGCGAACTCCTCCACTTTCGCGCAACGGAGACAAACGCAGCCTGCAGGAGGGCTTCGCGAGCTTCCTCGCCTGGCTCGACAGCCTGGGAGCGCTGGGCCTCGACGGCGGCGACCTCACCGAGATCGGCCTCAAGAGCGGCAACCTCGTCGTCGACGACGTGCGCAGCGGCCACCAATCGAAATTCGAGAACATCCATCTGAGCCTCACCCGCCCGCGCTCGGGCGAGCTCGAGTTTGGGCTCGGCTCCGAGGACGCCTCCCGCCCCTGGCTGGTGCAGGGGAACATCATGCCGATCGGCAACGGCGTCCGCGCGGTGAGCTTCGATGCGCGCAGCCTGTCGCTGCGCGATTTGCTGCTGGCGCTGCGTATCGACTGCAGCAGCTTCGAAGCCGACGGCTCGATCTCGGCGACGTTGCGGGCCGAGGTCGCGCCCGACGGTATGCCGGAGATCGCCAGCGGCCACTTCATGATGGTGAACGGCTCCCTCAACGATCCGTCGAACCCGGACGCGCACCTTGCGATCGACCGTACGGAGATGACGGTCGACTGGAGCAACGCCCAGCATGCGCTCGCGATGCCGTTCCAGCTCGTTTCGGGCGGCACCCGTTTCACCCTGATGGCGCGGGCCGAAGCGCCACGCGATGCCACCGGCCCCTGGATGCTCGGCCTCACCGGGGGCTCGGTCGTGCTGACTCCCGCGAGCCCCAGCGACGAGCCGGTGCTGCTCAACCGGATCATGGTCCGCGGCCGGCTCGATCCGGTAGCGCAACGGCTCAAGATCGAGCAGGGCGAAGCCTCAGGCAAGGGCGTCGGCTTCGCCATGTCGGGCATGCTCGACTTCTCGACTCCCGATCCGCGCCTCGCCATCGGGCTTGCCTCGCGCAACATGACCTTTGCGGCCTTCAAGCAGCTGTGGCCGCCCTTCATCAACCCGCCGGTGCGCCAATGGGTGATGGAGCGCGTCTCCGGCGGCGTCATCGAGCAGGCCGAGATCGCGACCAACGCGCCGATGTCAACGCTGCGCAATGGCGGACCACCGGTGCCCGATGACGGCCTGTCGATCCAGATCGTCACCAGCGGCTCGACGGTGCGTCCGTTCGACGACCTGCCGGAAATCCGCGACGCCGATCTCGTCACCCGCATCAAGGGCCGCAGCGCCACCGTGAGCCTCGGCCGCGGTACGGTGGAGATGCCGTCGGGACGCCGCCTCACCATGGCGAACGGCGTGTTCGAGGTGCCGGAGACGCAAGGCGATCATCCGCCGGCGCGGGTGCGTACGCGCATCGAGGGCCCGATCGCCGCCGGCGTCGACCTCCTCAACATGGATCGGCTCAAGGGGACCATGGGCGTCCAGCTCGACCCGGCGACGACCCGCGGCAACATCCTCGCGACGTTCAACATGGGGCTGCCGCTCGGCGAAGAGATCAAGGACGGCACCATCACTTATTCCGTCACCGCCGACATCGCGAACTTCGCGGCCGATCGCTTCGTGATGTCGCAGAAGGTCGAGGCGCAGACATTGCGCGCCTTCGCCAACAACCAGGGCTACCAGATCCGCGGCGACATGCGCATCGGCGGCGTGCCGGCGATCGCGGAGATGCGCCGCAACGCCGGCGATTCCGACGCCGAGGTCAAGCTGCAGGCGACGCTCGACGACGCCGCGCGCACCCGCCTCGGCTGGGACACCACGGGAAATCTCAGCGGACCGGTGATGCTCAAGGTCGCCGGAAGAGTCGATCTCGGCGGCGACCAGGAGAACAAGCTCGCGGTCGAGGCGGACTTCGGCCAGGCAAAGGTCGAGAATTTGCTGCCGGGCTGGGTCAAGCCGGCGAACCGGCCGGCGCGCGCGACCTTCGTCTATGCCGGCGGCAAGGGCAGGCCGGGTCGTTTCGACGATGTCGTGCTCGACGGCGGCGGCGCGACGATCCGCGGCAACGCCGAGACCGACGCCAACGGCGAGCTCATGGTCGCCAACTTCCCGGTGTTCGGCATGTCCGACGGCGACAAGGCGACGGTCCGGATCGAGCGCACGCCGGACAATCTCTACAAGGCCACGGTGCGCGGCGACGTCTATGACGGGCGTGGCTTCATCAAGTCCTCGATGGCGGGCTCCGGCGCCGAGGCCAAGCAGAAGCGGCCGGGGATCGATGTCGATCTCGACGCCAAGGTGGACAAATTCGTCGGCCTCAAAGGCGAATCGCTGCGCAACGTCGACCTGCACATGACGAAGCGCGGCGGCACGCTGCGCGCGCTCTCCCTCAACGCCAAGATCGGCAATGACGGCACGCTCACCGGCGAGATGCGCGGCCGAGCCGGCGAACGGCAGGTGGTCGTGATCGAGTCCAGCGACGCCGGCGCGCTGTTCCGTTTCACCGACACCTATTCGCGCATGATCGGCGGCCAGGCCTGGATCGCGATGGATCCGCCGAACTCGGAAGGCAACCCGCAGGAGGGCCTCCTCAACGTCACCGATTTCTCGGTGAAGGGCGAGGCCGCGCTCGACCGCATCGCCGCTGGGCCGCCCAACGTTCCGAACAACGGCGTGCAGTTCAGCCGCATGCGGGCGGGCTTCACCCGCGCGCCCGGCCGCATGACGATCCGCGAAGGCTTCGTCAGCGGCCCGATGATCGGCGCGAGCATCGACGGCCTGATGGACTACGCCAACAACGATCTGCGCCTGCGCGGCACCTTCGTGCCGCTGCACGAGCTCAACAGCGCGTTCGGCGAAATCCCGATCGTCGGCTTCTTCCTCGGCGGCAAGGAAGGGCTGATCGGCAGCATGACCTACGAGGTGGTCGGCTCGCCCGGTGCCCCGGTGCTGCGCGTCAACCCGATCTCGATGGTGGCGCCCGGCTTCGTGCGCAAGTTCCTGGAATTCCCGAGCAACCAGCCGGGCGACAACCGCTTCCCCGAGCCGTGGCAGAATTCGCGGAATTGAGGGCGGCCACCCAACGGCTAATCGTTCCCAATCAAGGCTGCGAAATACCTAAACGCTTAGGTTTATGGTAGCGTGGTCGCGGAAGATGCCGACGGTTCTCCGCATTGGCGCTCTGCGTGTCGTGATTTACCCTAATGATCACCGGCCTGCGCACGTCCATGCGATCGGCCGTGGCTGCGAGGCCGTGTTCGATTTGCGTTGTCCGAACGGACCGCCGGAGCTGCGGGAGAATTATCGGTTCGGTTTGCGGGAGCTCAACAGTGTTGGGGCGGCTTTGAGCGCCAATCTTGCGGCTCTGTGCCGCGAATGGGAGAGAATACATGGTGACCCGTGAGGCCTTGAAGAGGGCCAATGCCAGAGCGATGCGGGCGCGTATGGAGGGTCCGGTTGCGGTGGCGGCGCGCTACGATCGCCGCAGCGGGCGCGTCGTCGTCGCCCTGAGCAGCGGGATCGATGTGATGTTCAGCCCTGAGAGTGCACAGGGCCTGATGGGAGCGAAGCCGGCGCAGCTCGGCGCGATCGAGATCAGCCCGTCCGGACTAGGCCTCCACTTTCCCAAGCTCGATGCCGACCTTTATTTGCCCACGCTTCTGGAGGGCTGGCTCGGCTCGCGGCGTTGGATGGCGGCGCGCATGGGTGAGCGGGGAGGGCGCGCGCGAAGCGCCGCCAAGCGTGCCGCGAGCCGCGAAAACGGCAAGCTCGGCGGGCGGCCGCGCAAGGCGGCGCCTGGCTGAGCGCGGGCAGCACTGCGCGTCAACCCGATCTCGATGGTGGCGCCCGGCTTCGTGCGCAAGTTCCTGGAATTCCCGAGCAACCAGCCGGGCGACAACCGCTTCCCCGAGCCGTGGCAGAATTCGCGGAATTGAGGGCGAGGGGCATTCGGCCCTGAGCCAGCCAATGCTCGCCACAATGCGGCTGTCTATGGTAGAACCGACTCGTCCGGCTTGGCGCCGTGGCGATCTTGATGGACGGGATCGTCCGGATGGGCGCGGTCAAGTCGCGCACCATGTTGGGCGCCCGATCAATCGAAAATCCAGAATCTTCTCCCCAGGGGCGGTGGCCTTCTGGCATATCTCTGCTCCTTATTCTCTCGCACGAATGGAAACCGATGGGTGCGTTCAAGAACAGCGACGACTTCAGCGAGCGGCTGAGCACGGCTGCGAAGGCCAAGCAGGCCACGCTGGAGAAGTTTCGGGCGCGGTCGCGCGCGGATGACGCTGCCGCCGCGGAGCGGCAGGCCGCCCGATTGGCGACCAGCCAGGCTCGCGACGCCCGCAAGGCGGCCCGTGCAGCGGAAACCGCGCGCGAGGAGGAGGAAGCGATCCGTCAAGCCGCCGAGGACGCCGCCCGGAAGGCCGCAGCGGAAGTCGAGAAAGCGGCTCAGGAAGTTATCTTGGAAGCCGAGCGCAAGGCCGCTCGCGATGCCCGTTACGCGGCGCGCAAGGCGCGGCAGCGATGATAGCATCCGCATCATGAGCGCAGGGCGTGTAGACAGCGGTGCCGGTAATCGAACGATGGCCGAGCCAGCCTAGGATCGTCGGGTGCTGAGTGCATCGGGCCGCCGGCGCCAAAGAACCCGGTTCGACGGCTGCGCTGGTCTTTGCCCGCTGAGCGTCAAGACTTTCGTCGTGTAAATGACGCGGTTGCTTACTCCCGAGGAGATATCTCTTGAAAATCAGGGTAGGCTACGGGCTGATCTACGATTGTCCGCAGCCGACAACCGGAAGCGCATCAGGTCTGAGCTTCGGCACTTTCAAGCAAACGCCAAAGCTGAAATCCCGACGCGGTGATCGCCTTTTCGATGGCCTCGCGCGAGAAGTTGTGAGGCGGCTTGCCGCCGGGTGCAACCGCGCCCGTCATGACCCAGGGACCGTGCTGTCGCGGCAGGTTGTTGACATCGGGATCGCGCGCAAATGCGCGCAGACGCTCAGTCGACACCGACTTGAAGACATATATGCGCATGGCGTTCCTCTATGTGTGCGATTTCAACCGCAGTCGCCGTCACATCGGGAGTCCGAGGGACTTGGGCCGCGTGTTGGCGCGACCAGTGAGAGCGGTTTCAGCGAGGCACTGTAGTGTTGTGACGGAAATCCACCGCCGTCGCAAGCGAATGCACCGAGACCCGACGGTGGTGATCCTGGAGAAGATCGCAAAGGCCTTGAAAACCGCAACTTCGCGGCCATTAGAGTAACGACCAATTTCCGTGTGCGTAGTCCAGACAAAGAGCGCTCAAGTTGGGGAAGCTAGGCGACGTTTTCCGTCGCCATTGAGGCGCAGGAGAACGGCATTGCGGTCAATCGACCATGAAAGGGAAGGGGCTATGTCTCTGCGGCGCGATTTCATTGCAGCAGTGGTCCTGCTTGCGTGCGCAGCGCAAGGCGCCTGGGCGCAGGAAAAGAAGATCAACTTGTTCAAGGTCGTCACCGTGAAGGACGAGATCGTGATCGGCCTTTCGACCGACGAATTGAAGGCTGCCGGGGGGACCGATGCTGGGGCCGTTGCCCATGCGCTTGCGCAAAGGGGCGATATGACGGTGTGGCAATACAATGTGCACCGCGGGGCGAACGGTGAAATGCAGTTCGCGCCGACGGCCAAAATAGGGCTGATCGCCAGCTCGTCGCTGCGTGTCGAACCCTACACGACGCCGTACGTCGTCGTGCCACACGATTAGGGCCGGTCGGGCCCCGAACCATTTCAACGGATCGGGTGACTAACGGATAGGACGCCCCCACTCGCGTCTACCGCGGCTGGGCCCCATATCCCCCCTGAGGCCCGGCCGCTTTCGTTTTTCCGTTCCGGAGTGCGCGATGAGTACGGACGTTGTGCCTCCACTTGCCGCGAACATGAACGCAGCCTTCAAGAAGGTGCGCGCAGCAATCGGTGCCACCGACCCCGCCCTTCGCGACCTGATCGTGACGAGGATCGTGGAACTCGTAAACGATGGCGTTTACGACATCGAAGAGCTGTCCAGTCGCACGCTCAGCAGCCTCAAACCGGTGGGCTAGCCCAAGACTGACGTGAATGTACAAGCACAATTAGTGCTGCGTCGGCCCGACAATCGAGCATCCAAATCCGACGTTGCCCGCCCACGCTTGCAAGCACTGATCACAGACGCGTTCGCAAGACGGAATCTCAAGAAGCTCCGCCCGCATTGCTGTACACTGGCCCAGTTCAAGGCGGCGGCACAGTACGCATTGCTCTCTGCCGACAGCTCCGGCCTCGATTGGCATCGAACACTCCCGCCGGTTTGAGAAATGCTATGGTCTAGTGCCAACGAGACCGTCTCGTTGCCGGGCGATGTAGTCTAAAATGGGATCCGCGAACATCGTAACGCATCCCGATAATATCGTGTTCAGATGTTATGTTGAGATTGAAAGCAAATGAGCATGTCAGATAACGAAGAAAAGGCTATCTCGATAGAGAGCCTATCATACGCGAAGCTTATTGAAATCCTGCAGTTCAACGACGGCGACGACGCGCTCACGCTGGTGGTTGAAGCCGAGCTTGCAAGGCGCAAGAAGGAAGGGGTGCGTCACTAACCAGCGACAAACGGCCAAGCTTGGTCGTCGCCGGTGCGGCGTTTCTCCGACGGTGCCCGCGAGCGCCGCGAATAGACTCGCTAATTGATCGATTGAGGCGCACTGTAGCTCCATCACCGGCCAAGGACCCACCCTCAGGCGTCGGTGGCCGAGAGAGACGCGTGCTCCCGCCTGCAAGAAGAGGTGAGCACCATGCGATCTTTCGATTCGACTGTTGCGCCACCGATCCTGGTCACGCCGTCACCCCGGTCTGTGAGTTCTCCGGACCGCGAGACGCTCGAAAGGTGCCTGGCGCAAGCCGAAGAGTACATGGCGATGAGCAGTGTACATATCGCACGCCAGCGCGAGTTCTCCGCCGGGCTTTTGCGCGATGGCCATGATGCGTCGCAGGCGCTGGCTCTGCTGTCGCGGTTCGAAGAGCTGCAGCAGTTGCACGTTGCCGATCGCGATCGGCTGCGTGGAGAGCTGGGCAGGTAGCCGCCGGGCAGGCGGGCGCACCTCCCCGGGACCAGGGATCCGCGGCTACGCGTCAAAAATCGCCAGCGAGCAGTTCGTACGAGCCCTTTCGCCCGCGCTTATAGACCTTCGCGGCGGTTGCGTGGATCAAAGCGCAATGCGAATCGAAAGCGCTCAGAAGTCCCGCTTCATCGCATGGCATTTCGGATTGAATGCTCTTGAGTGCGTCCTCGCTCACGAAAAACGCGGCCTCCATCGGGCCATCGTGACCCCAGAACCGCACCGCGTGCAGCGTCGCGTCGTAAAAGCGACTTCGGTTGGGGAAATCGAGCGACATGATCAGAGTACCGCATGATCAGAGTAGCGCATGATCGGACTAGCGCATGATGGCCGCCGCGCCTGACTTAAGCCGGGGTCCGGCGTCCGACGCCTTATGAACCCGGCTTCCCGCCTTTGCCGCGCGGATGGACAGCGGGGGAGCGCGGCGCGAACGGCGATGCCGCGGGCGCGGCCTTGACCTTGTTCTTGTCAGCCTTCGGCTTCTTTTTCTCGCGATTGCTTCTCAGTTGGCCCTTTGCCACGTCACTCTCCCGAGGTTGAGCCGATACGGCCCGGACCGACTGCGCAGCCGTACGTTTGGAGCTTACGCTTGGTCGGCGAGCCTATCGAAATCGGCAAGCACGGCTGCGATGAGCTTTTGCCTGCGCCGATCAGCCGGCGGCAGCGTACCAGCAAAGAGATTGAGAAGATAGCGAGCCTTCTCCGCCGCCTCGTGCCAATTCGCGGCCGGTGCGGCGAGAAGATGGGCTTCCAGCTCTTCCTGCCGCAAGCGAAGGGAGGTTTCGTTGGCCGCGACGTCGGCCAGCAGCCGCCGGAGCTCGGTCGCCTTCTGGGCGGCCATGCCGCGGTGATCATCCAACTCGATTGTGCTGTCGGTCATGACCTGCTCGCTCGCATCGGAAGGCCGTTGGAACTAAGCGGTTGCACGTCGTGCCAGAGGGAACTCTGCACCGTCGTAGAGGCGCCGTATGTCGCGGCAGCCGAACCTTTCTTCCTCCACCTCGAGGTGGGCAGCCAGCAGCGATTGTGGCGGCAAATCCTCGATCGCGAATTTGATGGCATCGGCCGCCCGGTCGAACCGCCGGTACTCCGGGGAGCGCCTCCTGTGCGCCACAAACAGCTCGGCGCCGGCCTCATAATCGAAAGGCGCCATCGCCTCCGCGGCATGAATTGCTTTCATTTCGGCCTCCGATTGCAGCATCAGCTCGCCAAAAACCGCGTGCGCCACGGCTTCAAAATCGCCACAACCAAATATCGCCTGGGCGATTATTCATTCAAAGCGAGACAACTTAGATAAGATCGATTGGCGGAAAAGATAGATGCACGGAGGTTTTCCAACGCGCCGCCACATTTGGCTCTCTGTGAAGGGCGTCAGGTCTGCGCCGCGGGCACCTCGGTCGCGCCGCCACCTCAGTTCGAGCCCTCGGCTTCACGGAACGTGACGAGGCGTCGTTGTGTCTCGTCCCACAACACGAGGCGCACGCAGCCCAGGCTATCGAGCAGCGTCATGCGGGAAACGCCGCGAAGCTCCGGATGATCGCGCAGCACCTGCGGTAACCGATAATAGGGGATGCGGCTGCACAGGTGATGCACGTGGTGCACGCCGATATTGGCGGTGAACCAGCGAAGCCATGCGGGGAAGGTCGTAATGCGAGCTGCCGAACAAAGCGGCTTCGTGCAAGCTCCATTCTCGCTCCTCATCCCACGTGGTGTGCTCGAACTGGTGCTGCACATAGAACAGCCACACGCCGATCGCCGCTGCGAGCAGCATGATCGGCAGGTGCACGAAGAGAAAGGCCTTGAGACCGATGAGCCAAGCGAGCGCGGCCACGACCGATACGATCGCGAGATTGGTCGCCATGGTGCTGAGCCAGGGTTGCCATCCGGCGCGCATGAGCCCGACCGGCAGGCGGTGCTGCAGGAAGAACAGGTAGGCCGGGCCGATGCCGAACATCACGAGTGGATGCCGGTAGAGCCGATATTTCAAGCGGCCCCAGCGCGACCGCATGCGATATTCGCGCACCGTCAACGTGTCCACGTCACCGATGCCGCGGCGATCGAGATTGCCGGAGGTCGCATGATGAATGGCGTGCGTGCGGCGCCACAGGTCGTAGGGTGTCAACGTGATCACGCCGATGACACGGCCGATCCAATCGTTCACCCGTCGGTCGGAAAAGAACGCGCCGTGACCGCAGTCGTGCTGAATTAGGAAGAGCCGCAGGAGAAAGCCGGCGGCGGGTACCGCGATGAGGAGCGAAGCCCACGGATGGCCCAGACGATAGGCGAACCACGCGGCGGCCCACAGGGCGACGAGCGGGAACACCGTGACGACAACCTCGGCGATGCTGCGAAGGCCGCTCGGATTGCGATACCCGTTGAGAATCTCCCGAAGGGTCCGCATGTCGGTCGTTGCACGACCCGAATTATGCCCAATATTCAATAAGCAAAACCCCCGGCTTCGGCGGCGCGCGTGGCGACGGAAAGAAGGACGCCGCATTCATGGTGGCAGCCTCTGCGCGTGTCGCAGTATTGGCCATCAGCGCCTGTCGTGAGCCTCTCCAGATCTTACGTCGCACATCTTACGTCGCACTGAGGCGCTGAAGAGGCAATTCGCGCCAGCAGTATCCGTTGCAACAACCGGAGCGCCATCCATTCAAACGAGAGCGGATGGCGCTCCAAGGTCTCCGGTTTCAAGCACGATCGGAAAAGTCTGCGACTGTTTCACGACCATGCTCCAAACCGCGCGCTCTGCCAGTACATCCGTGGTCAAAGCAGCGCGGTTCGAGCGCGACTGGTCAGTCGATGCTCAGCCTGTCGGCCGAAGACTTGCCGGTTCGTCGGTCTGCGACGACTTCGAATTTGAGCTTTTGCCCCTCGTTGAGGGAGCTCAAGCCGGCACGCTCGACCGCGCTGATGTGAACGAACACATCCTTGCCGCCGTCGTCCGGTTGAATGAAGCCAAAGCCTTTTTGGCCGTTGAACCACTTTACAGTGCCCGAACTCATGAAAAGTTCCTTTCGCTAACGGTGCACACGTGGGCGTTGGCGCGCGAAGCATCGCGCGCCTTTTCCCGGATTTGTCGATTTTGGAAAAATGTCTGAAACGTGCGCGCCTGTCATGGCAGGCGAAGCGGCCCAGTCGTTCGGCCAAGTATCGATTTGATTCATATGGACCCCATGCATGCAATAGTCAAGCCCGCTTGGCGTTCGGGCACGAAATCTAACTTCGCTCCGATGAAGACTTCAGCGGCCAATCGCAATTGGCGATGAGACGCGCGACTTGCGGTCGCGACTCGCGGAGGACGGTCGGCTGTCTCGATTACGCGGCTCAGGCCAGTGATCCATTTCCATTCAACTCTCTCGGTTTTTCGGCGGCTCACGCTCTTCGGCGCGAAATCATGCATCTGCGCCCGATAACGACGAGATAACGAAAAATCATATTCACAACATCAGGCAGCGTGCGTTTTTCGGCGGTACACTCAAAACATGCGACGAAGTTACCCACGCTGCTGAACCGGTAAAGTTCGACAACCTGCGCAAAAGCGCGCAACGATGGTTTCCCCGAAAGCAAAAACCGCTTTCGCACTTCCACACTTTAAATTGGCCGGATTGCAGTCCGGCCGCGCTCTTGTCGCTTCGACTCGGTCGAGCGAAAGGATTTGCCATGCAACTGCCATCAATCCTTCAGGGCGACTTACCCTCCCGACTTTTGCAAGGTGCCGCCGCGGGTGCCATCGCTACTCTCTTAATCGGTTTCAACTGGGGCGGCTGGGTCACCGGTGGAACCGCGAGGGAGATGACGCAAAAGGGCGTCACCTCCGCGCTGGTGTCGGCGCTTTCTCCGGTCTGCGTCGACAAGTTCGAACGCAGTTCAGACGCAGCCACCAATCTGTCCGAGTTGAAGAAAGTGAACTCCTGGCAGCGGGGATCCTTCATCGAGAAGGGTGGCTGGACGACGATGTCCGGCAACGACCCCGCGAACTCTGCGGTGGCGCAAGCGTGCGCGACTTTGTTGGACGGCCAGAAATAATCTGCGTGCTTAAGGCAGCGTTTGTTTCAATGCGACGGTGCCGCCGGCACGGCGAGCAGCAGAGGTCGTCGCGTCTGCCTATCTCGAAGGGCCCGCTCACAGTGAGGATCACCGTATGCTCCACGAAAAGCTGTTTCCGGGCGTAGCCCTGCTGGTGGTATCGCTGGCGATGCCGTGGGGTGCGTCAGCTCAGGACCTTTCGAAGCCGGACCTTGCCAAGGCTATACCGGCCAATGCCCAACCGAAGCCGTACGGATCAGGATGGGAATGTAAACCGGGGTTTCGCCAGGACGGGGCGGTCTGCGCGGTCGTCAAGTTGCCTGAGAACGCCTACCTGACGGATGACACATTCGGTCCGGGCTGGGCGTGCAATCGCGGATTCAAGCTGGAGGGCAATGGCTGCGCAGGCGTCAAACTACCTGTCGCATGCCTATCTCACCGATACCTCTCATTCGGACGATTGGGAGTGCGAGCGCGGTTTTCGACGCACCGAGGCCGCGTGTGTCGCCGTGACCGTGCCCAAGAACGCTTATCTGTCGGACACGTCCCATAGCCGGGGCTGGGACTGCGAACGTGGCTTTCGCGCGGTCGGCGATGCCTGTGTTGCCGTGAAGGTGCCGCAGCACGGGTATCTCTCGGATTCCTCGTACGACAACGGCTGGCAATGCGAGCGCGGCTTCCGCCAGTCCGATCAGGCCTGCATGGCGGTCGAGGTTCCGCCAAACGCCTACCTTGACGGCTCCGGCAGGGACTGGAAATGCGAGCGCGGCTTTCGCAAGACGGGTCGCGATTGCGTCGCCGTCAAAATTCCCGTCAACGCTCACCTCGACTACTCGGGCAACGACTGGAATTGCGACCGGCCGTTTTGGCGCCAAAGAGATGTTTGCGTGGGGCCACGATAGATCGAGGCGAGCTTTCGGCAGCCGGCGTGTGGCGTCAACTTCCGCATCACCGGAAGAAATTGATGGTGATTTGCTGAGGCGTCTTTTCCCTTTCACTTGGTAGTTTCGTCAGCCGGTTCGCGTCGGTGTTAATTCGGACGCCGCCATCCGTCGAAGCCCAGGGACGTCACTTCAAGAGGTCCAGTCTCTGCCGAATTGATTGTACTTCGGGCTATAAACGGCGCACGATGCTTCGACCGCGTTGCTATCGCCAGCGGCACGGTCGGCTCTTCTTGCATCGTAGACATCGACGCCCGGGTCGGCGGCCGGACCTGGCCGATCTGCTTGTTGTTCCCAGACCCCGAGTCCCCCGGGGTGTGACAAAGGAGAACCAGTGAACGAAACTTTCATGATCGAGGATATCAAGCTCAAGGCTTTCGGCAGCCCCACGGAGCTCTCGAGCAGATGCCCCGCGCCCGAAGCAGCCATGCCCCACTTGCGGAAGATGATCCGAAGGCGGATGAGCTCTCACTACGGCCAGAAAGAAGTGCAGACGGTTCGATTGGTCAACGTCAACAACGAAGAGGTATATCGCTGGACTTGGTTCCAAGAGCAGGTTCGAAGGGAAAGGATTGGCCGTCGACGATCTGGCATGGGAGCCGTCGAAGGATGGGCGTCGCGGCCTAGCGAGCACGGAGCACGCACCTTTCGGTCTGCCGAGCGAGAATGAGACTGTCAACGCGAATGACGGGGACCAGGCGCCGGGCTTGCGTGCCCGTTGCGCGGAGGAAGTGTGGCATTCTCGGGATCATGCACGCAGACGACGAGATTAAACGGTGCAGCGCTGTGAGCGATGCGCATGTGATCAAATTCCAATGTCCGAACTGCGGACACGAACTCGAACAGACGATCGCAAGCCTCAAGCTCGGCAATCACATGCGGTGCCAAGGCTGCGACATCGGGATCAACATCGATACGAACCGGCTGGCAAATGCGGCTGAGGAAATGCAGAGCGCCTTGGAAAAGGTGCCTCCGGAGATCACGATCAAATTCTTCCGCTGATGCGGTGAGCCCGTGCCAGATCCTTGATGGGGCGATCAATTGGGGCTGACCCTCAAAATTCGGCACACGACAACGTATCGGTTCCATGAGCTCGTCAGCCTGTGGCCGCATCGATTGATGCTCAGGCCGCGCGAGAGCCGCGATCTGCGATTGATTTCCAGCGATTTGACGGTGACACCCGCCGCCGTGGTCACGTGGGCGCACGATGTCTTCGGCAACGCAGTCGCGACAGCCACGTTTCAGACGATGTCGACACATGTCGTGATCGATAGCGTCGCGGTGCTGGAGCTCGACGCGGCCGCCTGGCCGGTTTTTGATATCGCGGCCTCTGCCATTTCTTTTCCTTTTCGCTATTCGGACGACGAATGGGCCGACCTCGGGCCCTTGGCGATTCCGCAATACCCTGACGAGGCCGGACGGCTGCGGACCTGGGCGCGCCAGTTCATGATCAGCGATCCCACTGACACATTGGCGTTTCTCAAAGACTTGAACCACGCGGTCGCGGAAACGATCAGGTATCAAAGTCGTGAAGCAGAGGGCACACAGTCCCCCACACAAACGCTGGATCGCGGTTGGGGCTCGTGCCGGGATTTTGCAGCGCTCTTCGCCGAAGCGGCGCGCAGCTTAGGATTTGGCGCACGAACTCGTCTCCGGCTACCTCTACAATCGTGATCAGCAAGGCGTGGGATCGAACGATGCGGGATCCACGCATGCTTGGGCCGAAATCTACGTGCCGGGGGCGGGCTGGATCACGTTTGATCCGACAAATCGCAGCGTCGGGGGCTTCAACCTGATTCCGGTTGCTGTCGTGCGCGATATTCGGCGAGCCATTCCGGTCTCTGGCGTGTTCGTCGGGTCGACCGGCGCCTTCGCAGAAATGTCAGTCGAGGTTCGTGTGACGTCGTAATTGCGAGGCCAAATCGCGGGGCCGGGCAAACGGGCGAAAAGACTCGTCGGCTTGTCCAGAAATGATTGCTCCAACGGGCCGAAAACCTCCATAAGCCCTAATGTTTTTGAGCCTGCACGATATATCCCAGGATCGTTTTCTCGCCCAATGCCCTGCAGGCTTCCAGACGGTGGAGACCGTGCACCAGGACCAGACGATCGCCGTCGCGCCGCACCAGGATAGGAGTTTCCTGTCCACTCTCCAGCATGCTTTCGGCGATTTGGCGCACCACCTCCGGATCGAGCGTCGAACGACGTTTGACCGGAACGTAGATATTTGCGATTTCGAAGGCCTCGCGCCTCATCATGATCTGGATCGCTCCCGTCAATTCGTGCTGACGTCGGCGCCCATTATAACGCATTACCTGAATTTTCAGAAAAGGCGATTGGGCCGGCCTCCTCGCTCCCACGCACGGTCAAGCAACCCAAGTCACAAAGAACCGAAGTCCCAAGAGATCGGCGCGAGGCCGGCGCCCCGGTTGTGTGTAAAAAGAACAATGACACTTCCTTCGCGTGCGCCTTTCATCAGCCGCGCACTCGGACCGGAGGCTTTCCAATCGGTCGCGGTATGATTACATGCATGTGAAATTTGCATGGCGTGTGGAGGGCGGAAGGTGATGTTCGTGAAATCATGGATGGACGCGGCGGTATTCGGTCTTGAGACCCAGGGTGTCATCGCGATGCGCTTGGTGAAAATCGCTTCAGGTGGACCTGGCGGGGCAGCCGAATGCAGACGGATGTTTTTTGAGAAGGTAGACGCGGCGTCCTCGGCCCATGCCGCTGCTTGCCTTGCTCTCGCGGGGGGCAAAAGTCTCGAAGCCGCTGCGCAGCTTGCGATTGCACCCGTCAAACGGCGCGTGCGCGCCAATTACGTAAGACTGTTGCGCGAATGAATTGCGGGCTCCACCAACTCTGATCGAGCTGCACACAGGTCCAAGGCTGGCCGCCTTTTTGCGTTCGGATTGCGGATGGAGGTTGCGCGCAAATAAATTGCAGAACACTGTTGTAATCAGCAAAGAAATAACCATGTGTCGTCGGTACCTGAAAAGATGTTTTTCAAGTATTTTCAAAGGAGATACTGATGTCCAATTCGCAATCCACTCCGAAGACCGCCTCCAATGAAGCCCCCAAGACCCCGGCGCCGGACGTGGCCACCCCCGCTCCCCAGCAGAATCAGGGCGATAAGCCCGCGTCCAAGCCCTCTGAACAGCAGAAGTAAGCCATTCGTCGGTTCGAACGAGAAGGGCCCGGCGATCGCCGGGCCTTTTTCCGGAGGGCGCTCTCTTCAGACGAAGATTCCGAGCGCACGTCGCATGAGGCGCACTGACCGCTATCGACAGAGCAGATAGGCAACGAGCGCCATCATGGTGGTGTTGAGTGACAAAGAACGGTGTGCGTTGAAGTTGTTGGCCGGCCACTCCGACGGCTGCAACGAAGCTGTGCTTCTAACCGACGGCTTCACCGTCCGTCAGCTATCCGGGCTCGTGATCGACGGGTTCGCCACGGGCAGTGTAGCGCGCATAGCCCTCGATGGTCGAAAGAAGCCTGTCGTCTGGATGAAGATTACCCAAGCAGGCCGTCAAGCGATTGCGCAGTGAGCCCGCAAGCCCAAAGAGGGGCCGTCGTGCGAGCGTTTTAGGGACCTGTGGAAGTTGGCGCTCGAGCGATCCTCGCCGTACAGGACCTTTGTGCCGAACGGGTGCCGTCAAGGTTTGGTCGCTCCGGACCAGCCGCATCTTCTTTGAGGGGCCGAGTTGTTTGACGTTCAGAAGTTCCGCAGGACCAAGGCGCAGGAGTGCAGCAGGTTCGCCGACGCCGCTATGGACGTCGATGATCGACTGTTTTGGTCGAGACTCGCCGAGCAGTGGCTGGAGCTTGCCAAAGGCTCAGGAAAAGAGACGAGGCGCCGACGCTTCTTCGGCTTCATGTCGGGCGATTGAGAGGTTCCCCGGTTAGGAAGTGGCATCCTCCGGTCGGTGGCCCGCACGCCAAGAATAGAATTCGCTAATTGTTCGATTGAAGCGCACTGTGACCTACCACCGGCCAAGGGCCTACTAATCAGGCGTCGGTGGCAGAGAGAGGCGCGTGCTCCCGCCTGCGAAAAGGGAGAGCACTATGCGATCTTTCGATTCAAGCGTTGCGCCACCGATCCTGATTGCGCCGCCCCCCAAATCTGAAAGCTCTCTGCCCACGGACCGCGTCACGCTTGAGCAGCGCTTGGCGCATGTCGAAGGGTACATGACGATGAGCAAGCGGCATGTCGCAAGCCAGCGCACGTTCGCCGCCGGGCTTTTGCGCGACGGCCATGATGCGTCGCAGGCATTGGCGCTGCTCTTGCAATTCGAAGAGCTGCAGCAGTTGCACATCGCCGATCGCGATCGGCTTCGTGAAGAGCTGGGCACCTAGCCGCTCTCGCACAGGCAACCTCTGACAATGCCAGCCTTCGGATGGGAGTAACATCGTGCGATTGGCAGCTATGGGCTTTGCGATACTCACGTTCGCAGCGAGCCCTTCGTTTGCTCAAGGAGTGCCGGCCCTACGGCAGGCTCCGATCGGACATCGGCAGCCAACCCCGAGCAATCTCCCGCCCGATGTCAGCAAGGAAGAACAGCTTCCCACCGCGGCATCGCAACGCCCTGGCGTGTCATCGCCAAGGCACACCGGCCCGACCCGCGGGGGCGGCCCGCCCATACTCCAGGTCGGGCCGAGCTGCGAAGTAGCCGGCCGCGGGGCCGTCGTTCTCGGGCGCAACAAAGAGTCTTGTCTCGCCGACGAGACCGTGTCGCAGGATACGCTGAAGCAAAACTGGTCCAAATACTCGGCCGCCGACAAGATAACGTGCATCGGCATGGAGACCGCCGGCGGCCCGGCGAGTTACGTGGAGCTGTTGTCTTGTCTCGAGGTCCTGCGCGACGCGAAAAGCATCGAAGCTGCCGACCCGCTCGCGAGCGACGACATGGGCGCGAACCGTGCGGACGTCACTCGCGGTTCACGTGTCCGCCACCCGCGTGCGGACCGCGGTCGCCGACGCACTTTGTAGATCGCGCCGGCGCGCGGCGGCTTCATGATCGCGCGGGCGGAATCGCTCGCGAAGCTCGAAGAGATCCTCGCCGAGGAGCCCTTCACCAAAGCAAAGAAGATGCGCTTTTCCCGGATCACCGAGTTCAATCCGGTGCAGCACCAGCCTCTATTGGAGGACTGGTTCGCAGGGCGGTGAACCCCCTTACACCGGCCGCAGCAGGACGTGGCGCTTCTTGCCGAGCGACAGCTTGATCACGCCCTCTGCGGTGAGGTCGCCCGCCGTCAGCATCGCCTTCTCGTCGGTCACCGTTTCGTCGTTGACCTTGAGGCCGCCGGCCTTGATCTGGCGCCGCGCTTCGCCGTTCGAAGCGACGAGCCGCGCCTTTTCGGCGAAGGCGACGAGCACGCCGAGTCCGGGGTCGAGATCGCCCCGCGCAATCTCGACGGTGGGCAGGCTCGCTGCGAGCGTGCCCTCCTCGAAGGTCTGCCGCGCGGTGGCCGCGGCGGCTTCCGCCGCTTCCGTCCGTGGACGAGCGCGGTCGCCTCGGTCGCGAGCACTTTCTTCGCCTCGTTGATCTCGGCGCCCTGCAGCGCCGCGAGGCGCTCGATCTCGGGGAGCGGCAGCACCGTGAACAACTTGAGGAAGCGCGCGACGTCGGCATCCTCGGTGTTGCGCCAGATACTGCCAGTAATCGTAGGGGCTCACCATGTCGGCGTTGAGCCACACCGCGCCGGCGGCGGTCTTGCCCATCTTGGCGCCGGAGCTCGTCGTGAGCAGCGGCGTCGTCAGCGCGAACAGCTGGGCGTTGGCCATGCGGCGGCCGAGGTCGATGCCGCTCACGATGTTGCCCCACTGGTCGGAGCCGCCCATCTGCAGCACGCAACGCTCGCGCTTGTAGAGCTCGACGAAATCGTAGGCCTGGAGAATCATGTAGTTGAATTCCAGGAACGACAGCTCCTGCTGGCGGTCGAGCCGCAGCTTCACCGAATCGAAGGCGAGCATGCGGTTGACCGAGAAATGGCGGCCGACGTCGCGCAGGAAGTCGATGTAGTTGAGCGTGTTGAGCCAGTCGGCGTTGTTCGCCATGCGCGCGTCGCCGGGCCCGTCGCCGAAGCGGAGGAATTTCGTGAACACCGCGCGGATGCCGTCGAGGTTCTTCGCGATGTCGGCGTCGGTGAGCAGCCGCCGGCTCTCGTCCTTGCCCGAGGGGTCGCCGACCCGCGTGGTGCCGCCGCCCATCAGCGCGATCGGCCGGCCGCCGGTCTGCTGCAGCCAGTAGAGCATCATGATCTGGATCAGCGAGCCGACATGCAGCGAAGACGCGGTGCAATCGAATCCGATATAGGCGGTGAGGCCGGGCCGCTGCGCCAATTGATCGAGCGCGTCCGGCTCCGAAATCTGGTGGACGAAGCCGCGGCTGGACAGCACATTGAGAAAATCGGACTTGAACGTCGACATCCGGCGGCTCGCTCGCCCCATGTTGCGGGACGTTCTCGTTTCAGGCCGGGTGGTTTAACAGGTCCGGCATCGGATTCAACCGGGGCAAAGGGCGGGGGATGGTATGGGAGTGCGCATGCAGGCGATCGGGCTCATGAGCGGGACTTCGCTCGACGGCGTCGACATCGCCGCCGTCTCGACCGATGGGGAGCGCATCACGGCGCTGGGTCCCCGCGGCTACCGGCCCTATGGCGAGAACGAGCGCGCGCTGCTGCGCCAGGCGCTCGCCGAGGCGACGGCGCTCGACGACCGTGCCGCGCGGCCGGGCGCGCTCGCCCGCGCCGAGGAGCTCGTCACCGCGGCCCATGGCGAGGCGGTGGCGCGCTTCCTCGCCGAGCATGACATCCGTCCCGATATCATCGGCTTTCACGGCCAGACCGTGCTGCACCGGCCGGAACGCCGGCTGACCGTGCAGATCGGCGCCGGCGAAACGCTGGCGCGCCTCACCGGGATACCGGTGGCCTACGACTTCCGTGCCGCCGACGTCGCCGCCGGCGGGCAGGGCGCGCCGCTGGTGCCGGTATTCCACCGCGCGCTTGCGGCAAGCCTCGACCGGCCGCGACCACTCATGGTGCTCAACGTCGGCGGTGTCGCCAACGTCACCTGGCTCGGCGGGGAGGGCGACGACCCGATCGCCTGCGACACCGGTCCGGGCAACGCGCTGATCGACGATTTCATCCGCGCCCGCAGCGGCGCGGCGTTCGACGAGAGCGGCGAGACGGCCGCCCGCGGCGCCGTCGACGAAGCTTGGCTGGCGCGTGCCCTGGCCGATCCCTTCTTTGCGCGAGCCGCCGCCGAAATCGCTCGACCGCAATGCCTTCGCAGCGAATGTTGAGACCTTGAATGAGCTGTCGCTCGAGGACGGCGCGGCGACGCTTGCGGCCTTCACCGCGGCAACGGTGGCGCGGATCGTCGAGCACCTGCCGCGCCCGCCGCGCAGCGTCATCGTTGCCGGCGGCGGCGCCCGCAACCGCACGCTGATGCACATGCTCGCCGAACGCCTGGCACCCGCGACGGTAGAGACCGCGGAGGCGGTCGGCTGGTCGGCCGATGCGCTGGAGGCGCAGGCCTTCGCCTTCCTCGCCGCACGCCACGTGCGCGGGCTCCCCATCACCTTCCCCGGCACCACCGGGGTCGCCCGCGCCATGACCGGCGGGGTGATGGCAAGGCCTGCTTGATGCTGCATTTCGCCTACGGGTCGAACATGCATCGCGGCCTGATGCATGCGCGGTGTCCGGATGCCGGCGTCGTCGGCCGCGCGGTGCTGCGCGACCATCGGTTTGTGATTACACGCGATGGTTACGCCTCGGTGGTGGCGGCACGCGGTGGCGTGGTGCACGGGCTGCTGTGGCGCATCTCGCCGCGCGATCTCGCTGCGCTCAACGCTTACGAGAACATCGACGCCGGCCTGTTTCGCCGCGCGTTGCTTTCGGTGCAGACGCAGGGCCGCTCTGCAAAAGCTCTTGTCTATATCGGCCGCAGCGGGGCTCCCGGCCGCGCGCGGGCAGGGTATATGGAGCTTGTCGCGACAGCGGCACGCGAGGCCGGCCTTCCCTCCGATTACGTCGCCGGCCTCGAGTGCCGAGCTTTGCCGGGACGGGCGGCTGTCGCGCCGAACGGAGTGCGGTATGAGCAACGAAGAGCGTGAGGTCAAACGCCTGCGGATCAGGGGGACGGTGCACGGGGTCGGATACCGGGTGTGGGTGGAGCGCGAGGCGCTCGCGCTCGGCCTCAAGGGCTGGGTGCGCAACCGCCGCGACGGATCGGTCGAGGTGATCGCCGGCGGTCCGCCTGCGGCCGTCGCCGCAGCTCATCGAGCGCTGCCGCTCCGGGCCGCCGCTCGCCAAGGTCGATGCGATCGACGTCGAGGAGGCGAGCGTGCTCGATCTCGGCTACCGCCGCCCGCTGGAGAATTTTTCCCTGCTGGCGACGGAGTAGGGATCCCGCGGTGTCATCGCGTCGATCGCGACGCGACGACGTTTCATCGGCCTTGCTTCGCCATCACCCCTGTTTCGCCACGCGCATGGGCGGCATGTCGGGCGGCAAGGAGACCCAGGGGTGCCGTAACTCCTCCCACACGGCGATGGTGGGAGCGGGAAAATTCGGGTCTGCGAAGTTGCCGATCGCAACGGCGACATATCCCGGAAAGCCTTGACCTTCCCAGTAAACAGTCGACCCGCACAGCGGACAGAAATGAAAGGTCAGCGCGTTGCCGCTTTCGGCCGTCCGCGTCCACGTTGAATTCCTTGCCGGCGAAGGTGACCTGCTCGCGACGAAAGCGCGCTTGATTGCTGATGGCGGCACCGGTCCGGCGCTGGCACTCCAGGCAGTGGCACATGGAAATCCGGGTTGGCTCGCCCTCAATGGTCAGGTGGAGCTGTCCGCAACTGCAGGCGGCGCGTCGGCTGGTCATGGATTGCCCCAATGGCTGTCGATGTGTGAGCCGATTGTAGTCCCGACTTGAGAGCGATGCACCATCTGGCCGGACCACGTTTCCGGCGATAGGGGACGCACGTCACGGACGTCGTGTGCCCTGTTGCGCGAAGCCGAAGCGGGAGCAGCCCCATCCGTTGTTTTCCGTTATACGTGTGCAACAAGCACGTCGAATACTGCAATTCGCCGCGTGCGGCCGCCGGCTTGTGACACCCGACCGAGGGTGATGCCGTGGTGAGCTGCTGGTGACAGAGTACGAGTTGCGTCGACAAGTGCGTGTCGTCCTCTCCTTGCGAACCTCCCCGAACAGGAATTTCCCGATGCCCGCCTCTGCAGAGACCGTCGCCGTCGTCCAAATCGCACGCTCGGTTGTTTCTCGTTTCGCGGCCCTGTTCATTTGCTGGCTTTTCAGTCCAGGCTTGGCATTTTCGCAGCCGGCCAACATAAGTCTGGTCAACTTGAACCGCTGGCCAATTGTGTGTTCTCGGCGATCAGGCCAGCTACGGACTTACATTCGGCTCCGGCGTCTGGAGCTGGAGCAGCACCGTGTCGACCGTGACCGCACAACCCGCCGCAACCGGCACGGTCATTCCAACGAACCCTCCGTCGGTAACGCCATTCAATTCGGCGAGATTATATCTCCTGATCACGCCCAGTAATTACCCGTGCTCGAATATAACCATGGCTCTCGGCAGTTCTCAGCTTGCGTTCGCCGGCTCCCCGCCCGCCATTCCCTATGCCATTGGAGAATGGTCTTTGGACACGTCGGGCCTCCATATCGACTTCGAGAATGTCGATAATATCCAGCTCCCGCTTATGATCGAAGTGTCAGGCGCGAATAGCATTTACGCGCAGATCGGGAATTCCGTCTACTCGCCGCACATGTCCGTGCAGACTGCGATCACCGGTTTTGCGGGCAATCCGTCGCCCTTCACAACCTGGTTGACAAATTTCAACGGGAGCTCTGCTTTCAACTCACTGGTGCAGCAGGCTGGCCCGTCGCATGCGGCGATGATCGAGGGGCCAACCAGTTATTTGCAGACAGCTCCGCTGACCGATCCGCTCAGCACGTATTTTGATACGGCACTGACGTCCCTCTTCTCGAGCTCCATGAATTTGCTCGTCATGAGCGACGCGGCGAGCGGCTTATAGCGAGCAGGCGTGGAACGTGACGTCCGACACTGCGAGCTGCCCGGTTTATATTTCCGGGACCCCCAATGCCAAATCGATACAAGTGACGGGGACCGTGCAAACGACGCAGTCGTTCGTTATTTGCAATCCCGTCGGTTCGGTGGTGCCGTTTACATCCTCCATGCAGGGTTACCCCAACTGGACCGCCGCGTCTTGCCCTCCCAACGCCGCCGCCAACGCACCGTCGGTGAACTGCTACGTCGCCATTACACAAACCGACTTCACCACCTATCAAAGTTATAATGGGTGGTATTTTGGTCAGCCCCAAGCTCTGCTGCCCTGTGTCGTGAGCGGCTCGACGTGCGCTCAACCAACCTCGGGAACGATCACGGGAATTATCTCCAAGGCGCAAATTTACACCTCTGGCTCATGCCCCAGTGGCTCCATAACGGGGGCGTGCATCGGCTTCACTGTCGGGCCGTGCAACAGCCAAGGAGACTGCCCCACCCCGAATGCGAGCCAGTCCTGGGCCTTCAGCCAGATCATCGCCGGATCCGTGTCGGGAGGGACGATCACAACTCTGAACGTGTTCGAGAGTTCCGGTCAGATGGTCTTCGGCGGTGATGGAGCGTTCAGTTCTTGGCTCGATTTCTATATATCAAACTCCAATCTTAATACCATCGCCGCATCGGTCACCCGCAATATCAACGAGGCGTTGAACCGGGGAATTGCAGGGTGCAACAATTTGACGATGGCCAGTCCTCCGGCTGCGTGTGCAAATGCGACGCCCTCGGCTTTGGTCGGATTCACCCCTCCATCAGGATGTACGCTGAGCGCCCCGACAGCTCCGAACTGCCCCTCGGATGCCTGGTGGTCCAACGAGAAAAACTGGTACTCGGCAGGTGGTGGCATCCAGAATTATTACTCGCAATACATTCATACGGGCCAGCTGACGGGAAACTATGTCAATAGCTCCGCTTGCACGCAGTATAGTATTAGTCCTTCGACGGGGGCCGTCCAGACGACAGCCATAAATCAGTGCGCAAACATACTTTTGCCCCCTAATTACTTTGTCGCGCAGCCGCCTGCCAGTTGCTATCTGGCCGGGATCGTGACGACGCCGACGGGTTGGTCGCCCAGTGCGCGCGGCGTGCCGATGGGCGCGGCCTATGGTTTCGCGTATGATGAAAACCCGGACTATCTTGCCGCACAGCCCGCGCAAGTTCCTTCCAAGTTCGACCCCCTCCCTTCGTGCTGGCCCTCCATCACGTCCTTCAAAATGGTGATCGGCCGCACGGCGCCGCTCGCGACGCACGACTTCAACGGCGACAGCAAGAGCGACATCGCCTGGCGCGACACCTCGGGCAACACCGCGATCTGGGAGATGAACGGCACCGCGGTCATCAATCCGAACAGCTCGTTCGTCGCCAACGTCGCGGGCCAATGGGCGATCGTCGGCCAGCGCGATTTCAACGGCGATGGTTATGCGGACCTGCTGTGGCACGACACCAGCGGCAACGTGGCGATCTGGGAGATGAACGGCACCACGGTGTTGAACGCGAACAGTTCGTTCGTCGCCAACGTGCCGACCACTTGGAGCATCATCGGGACCGGCGATTTCAACGGCGACGGCCTCGCCGACATCTTGTGGCAGGACTCATCGGGCAACGTCGCGATCTGGGAGATGAACGGGACCACGGTGTTGAACGCGAACAGCTCGTTCGTCGCCAACGTCCCGGGCCAATGGTCGATCAAGGGCACCGGCGACTTCAACGGCGACGGCAGAGCCGACATCTTGTGGCAGGACACGTCGGGCAATCGTGGCGATCTGGGAGATGGACGGGACTTCGATCTTGAATAGCAGCAGCTCGTTCGTCGCCAACGTCCCGGGTCAATGGTCGATCAAGGGCACCGGCGACTTCAACGGCGACAGCATGAGCGACATCCTGTGGCAGGATAGCTCGGGCAACGTGGCGATCTGGGAGATGAACGGCACCGTCTGTGTTGAACGCGAACACCTCGTTCGTCGCCAACGTCGTGGGCCAATGGTCGATCCAGCTTACCGGCGACTACAACGGCGATGGGATGAGCGATATTCTCTGGCAGGACACGTCGGGCAACGTGGCGATCTGGGAGATGAGCGGGACCGCCGTACTGAACGCGAGCAACTCGTTCGTTGGTAACGTCCCGGGCCAGTGGTCCATTCAACACCTCGCCGCGGACTGACAACACGGGCTCAATCCGGGCGACGGGCGCTACGCGGTTTCGCTGCGCGCCGGCCCGAACACCGCCTCGAACTCTCCCCGCAGCGCCTCGTCGACCTCGTGTATCGTCGCCGTGCAACCGAGCGCACGCAAACTCGTCACCCCGTAGCGCGGATCGGCGACGCCGCAGGGGACGATGCCGGAAAAGTGCGAGAGGTCCGGATCGACGTTGAGGCTGATGCCGTGCAGGCTCACCCAGCGCCGCACCCGGATGCCTATTGCGGCGATCTTGTCCTCTCGCCCCGCGCCGAAATCGGGCCGGCGCACCCACACCCCGACGCGGTCCTCGCGGCGCTCGCCGGCGACGCCGAAGCGCGCGAGCGTGCGGATCAGCCATTCCTCGAGATCGGCGACGAAGCAGCGCACGTCGGCGCCGCGCCGCTTGAGATCGAGCATGAGGTACACGACGCGCTGGCCGGGCCCGTGATAGGTGAGCTGCCCGCCGCGTCCGGCATCGAATACCGGGAAACGCCGGTCGAGGAGATCTTCCGTCCGGGCACTGGTGCCGGCGGTGTAGAGGGGCGGGTGCTCGATCAGCCAGACGAGGTCGCCTTCGGTACCGTCCGCGATGGCCGCAGCTCGCGCATTCATCGCGGCCAGCGCCTCCTCGTAGGGGACGGGTGCCTCCGCGACCCGCCACGCCGCCGGCGCCGGCTCCAGGCGGGGCTTTCGTGCGGCGGCGAGATTGGTGCGGGTCGCGGTCATCGGGTGATCGTGCGGGAAAGATGCGGCGACGGCCGCGGCTCCGAGAAAGGCCTGCGGTCGCAGGCGTTTATGCTTCATATCGGGCGGTCGCGGACGATCGCCAAGCCCCGTTTGTGGATGGCGTGCTGCGGCCGACGACCGCCCTTGTACCGCCATTGCTGATTTGTTACATCCACCGCCGTTGCCTCGACGCCGGACCAAGTTCGGCGTCATTCCCATGCGGTCGTGGCGGAATTGGTAGACGCGCTAGCTTGAGGTGCTAGTGGGGCAACTCGTGGAGGTTCGAGTCCTCTCGACCGCACCATTCCCCAAATCACGTTCGTTATTGCTCAATAGCTTGCTGCAGGCATTGAGCTTTTACAAGGATCGCTTCTACATATCATGCTACAAAACGGTTTTGTAGAGGCGCTTCATGCCCCGAGTTGCGTCCAAGCTCGCCCCCACCCGGGAGGGCGGCTTCGTTGCCCGCAAGGTGATCCCGGTCGACGTGCGCGTCGAGTACGCCAAGCGTCTACGGCCAGCGCACCGAGGAACGCCTGAACACTGGGGCGATGCCAATCCTGGTTGCACGGGCGAAGCATCGCGAATGGTCCAGCGAGATCGAGGCGCGGATCGCGAACATCCGTGCCGAGCGCAAGGGGGAGGGCCGTATGCTCACCCCGATGGAGGCCCGCGCCCTGGCGGGCGAGTGGTACGGCTGGTTCACGACAAAGATGGCGGCCAGCAACTGGCCGGCCGACGTGTGGGAACACTATGAGGGGCAGGTTCGCTCCGACCTCTACGGGCCTGCCATGGCCGGTGGTGTGTTCTCAGGTGATCCTCTCGACTTCTGGGAGCGGGATAGTGGGATGCGCGACCGGGTGCGTCCGATCATCGCCGATGAGGCGAAGTCGCATCAATTCCTGGCAGCCAAGCGGCTGACCCTGGATGCTGCCTCTAGGACCATGTTCCTGGACTATGTCACTCGGGATTTCTTTGCCGGCGGTGAGGCTGCTAGCCAGGCGCGCCCGGGGGGATTTTGGACCTGACAAGCGGGTGGAGCAGTTCCCGCCGAAGCGAAGGGGGAGGGGACCCGACCCTGAGCACGTGGGCGTTGTTCGAGCGTTGGATCGAGAAGGCCAAGCCCGCTGCCTCGACCGTCGATCGATGGCGCACCGTGTTCCTGCGGTTGCAAGAGGATTTTCCGAATACGAATGCCGCAGCCCTGCTGCCCGAGCAGATGCAGCACTGGGCCAACGGGCTGATCAATGCCGACAGGTCCGCTCGCACGGTGTCCGACATATGGGTTAGCTCAGCGCGCACCGTCTTCTCGTGGGCAGTCGCTGAAAAGCTGATCTCACGCAACCCGTTCGTGGGCTGGCGCGTCAAAGTGCCCAGGAAGACCAAGGACGCGCGAAACGAAGGCATTCACCAACGACGAGATCTCCACGATACTGACTGCCGCGCTGGCTATTCAGCCGCGTACTAGGGGTGAGGCAGCGAGGCGCTGGTGTCCGTGGCTTGCGGCGTACACCGGCGCCCGTATGGGCGAGCTGACCCAATTGCGCGGCGTGGATGTCATCGAACGCGATGGCATCCATGCGATCAAGATTTCGCCGGAGGCTGGTACGACAAAGACCGGAACGGCCCGCGTGGTGCCGGTCCATGAGCATCTTATCGAACAGGGCTTCCTGGCATTCGTGAAGGCCAGCGGCAAGGCCGCGCTATTCTACAATGAAGGAAGGCAAACGGCGGCGATTGACGATCCGACCAATCCCCGAAAGCAACGTTACGTGAAAGTGCGAGAACATTTGGCATCGTGGGTCCGCAGTCTCGGCGTCAACGATCCCGAGCTGCTGCCCAATCACGCATGGCGGCACACGTTCAAGGCTGTGGGCTTCCGCTGCGGCATCCCTGAAAAGTTGCTCGATGCCATCGTCGGTCACGCGCCCGCTTCGGTCGGACGTGGCTATGGAGAGCCTACGCTCGCAGACAAGGCCGAGGCCCTTGGCGAATTTCCGCGCTACAAGTTCTAGCAGGCCACTGAAATTCGTGTCTGCGCCGCGCGACGACAACTGCTTGAGCCGAGCTGAGGCGTCTGGATTGGCCGAGGTCGATTGATCTTTTCGCTGGTCATGCGGACGCCGCCATCAATTTGGGTAGCCGGATGAGGTCGTAGGCTGCCATAGTCAGAATGAATTTGAACCGCAAGCGCGCGACGCCGCGCAGCATCGGCCGGGCGAGCCCGCCGATTGTCTTACCCCAGCCGAACGGCTCCTCGGTTCGCTTGCGCTTCTGCTGACTGATCGCGTAGCCGGGGTGGCGCGTCGTGCGCGTGTCAATCGCAGAGCTGCGGTTGGTCGTGTTCTGGGCGATATGTGGCGTGACGTTGAGGTCGCGCAGATCGTCGACGAACCCATGTACATCATAAGCCTTGTCGGCGCCGAGCGTGATGCGATGCGATCCCGGCGAATGACGCACAACCATCGTCACGGCTGCCTCGCGTTCGATAGTTCCCGTCGCCGTCCCAAGTTCGGCCTCCACCACCAGCCCGTGGCGGTTCTCGGTCAGCGCATTGCCGACATAGGAAAGCTTCGCTTCCTTGCCTTTGCCCTTTCGATAGAGCCGCGCGTCGGGATCGGTGGTCGAAGCGTGGGTGTCGTTGCGGCGCGTCTCGCCGTGAAAGTCACGTTCGCCATTGCGACCACCCGACGGCGGCTCATCCGAACCGTCCTTGGCGCGAAAGCTCTTCATCGACGCCCAAGCCGCGACTTGCGTGCCATCGACCGAGAAGTGTTCGTCCGACAAGAGGCCGCGCACCTCCCTATGGTTCAAAAGCTCGGCCAGGAACTTGTGCGCGACCTCCGCCTCGAGTAGCCGCTCGCGGTTCTTCGTGAAAACCGTCGGCACCCACACCGGCTCGTCGACGCCGAGCCCGACAAACCAGCGGTACAGCAGATTATAATGGAGCTGCTCCATCAGCTGGGTCTCGGAACGGATCGTGTAAAACGCCTGCAGCAGGAGCGCCCGGAGCAGTCGCTCCGGTGGTATCGACGGCCGCCCGGTGTCGGCGTAGAGCTTGGTGAACTCGCAATCCAGCGCGACCAGCACCTCGTTGACGATGCGACGGATCAAGCGCAAAGGGTGTTTTGCCGGAACCCGGTCCTCGAGATCAACATACGAGAACAGTTCACCACTCCGCTCATCCGATCCACGCATTCTTGGCTCCCATTCGGCAAGAACAGCGGAATCAAATTCGTACGGCCTCGTCAGCTGACTTTTTCAGCGGCCTGCTAAATAAACATTGGCGAAAGCGAACAGCTGCTGCCGCAGGCTTCCGTGATCTCGGACGACGCAATCCCATTGCTTGGTTTGCGTTGCTCGCGGCCTATCCCGAGAAAGCTCGTGCCACGCTGTACGTCGAGCGCTTTCGCGCTGGGACTTGTTCCTTCGAAGCATTCCGCCATTCTTAGGTTCAAATCCTGGCACCCCAGCCAGCAAGTCATTGATTTAGCACTATTTTTACGTTCGGCGGCAAATGCCCGCGAAGAGCGGGCATTTGCCACGTCTGACGTGGTCTGCGCGTCGCAAACTCGAAGGAAGGGAGTCAAATTCGGCGTCTGTCTCAGTGGCGCAAATTTGGCGTCAGTTTTTGTCCGCGAGAACGCATCGAGAAGCTACTCGCTGGCGCCCAGAGGAAGAGGAAGATGCGCGAGCCGCGCGACCTCGGTCGGTGGCCGGCGCCAAGCCCTACAGCTGCGGTGCAAGTGTGACTCCGCTGGCGCGATGCAGGAGGGTTCATCACGATTTCCCACCTGGAGCGGCAGAGCCTCAAGATCGCGCGAAGCCGAATGCGGCGCGCTGGTCAGCCCAATCACAGGGAACGCGTTGAAGTAGCCGCTTGACCGTCATGGAACGCGGCTGCCGACCTTCGACAATCGCCTCGATGATGTCGGGGGCCAGGTAGCCGATGCGCAGAACGCGGCGAACGTGCTCGTCGCCGAACTTGAACTGACGGGCGATCTCCACAGTGTCGGCATACTTTCCGGCGCGAAGGTCTCGCATCCAGAATCTTGGCACGGGCGAGGGCGAGGATAAGGGCCTGGTTGACGCGGCGAGGCGTTCGAAATCTCGCCCACCAGGAATGACGATCTCCTTGCGGGCACGAGGCCGCGGCGCCGGCATGGGTACCACGTGGACATTCGGGCCGTCGCAGGTTTCCTCAGCAGTCGCTGATGCCGCCATTTGTTTCCGGATGATCTGAATATGTGCGGATTGAACAACGACGCGCTCGACGGCGTCGCGCACCAACACGCGGGTTGCGACGCTCCAACCGTTGGTGGGGTCTTCGGTCGAGAGTTCGGGCCGGGACAACTCCTGGCTCAGGACACCAACTACAAGTCGCTCCATCTCGTCCGCATTGACGCGAGTGCGCGAGCCGGCATCGGCCTTGCGGTCATGCAGCAATGCGCTGCTGATGTAGTAGCGATAGCGGTTGCCGCGGCGGAGCGAGTAGGTTGGTGACATGATGTGGCCGCGGTCGTCAAAGATCAGGCCGCTGAGAAGGGCAGCGGTTTCGACCCGCGCCTTGCGTCGTGTCCCGCGGTTCTCGGCCAACCGGGCCTGGACGGCGGTCCATAGCTCCTCGTCCACGATGGCCTCCTGCTCGCCCGGATAGGTAATGCCCTTGTGAACCACCTCGCCCCGATAGATGCGGTTCTGCAGGAGATGATCAGAGCGCCCCGCGCCAGAACCTGCACCCCCAGCACGCGGCCGGAGGTCAGGGTGCGCTGCTTACTCCGCACTCCATGCCGTTCAAGATCGGCGCCGAGCTGGCGACGTCTACGGCAGCAAGGTATCGGCGGAAGATCATGCGAACGCGCTCGGCTTCCTCTTCATTGATCACCAGCTTGCGATCCCTGACATCGCAGCCAAGGGGCGCCGCGACGAGGAAAAAGGAGCCCGCGCGCTGCGCATCACCGCGGACGGGCGCACGGCGATTGGCGCCGACTCCAGTCATACGGTCGACCCGATCGGTGTTCAGCTGCCGGAGCGAGGCGACGGCGAACTCAGCCGGGCTCCACGCCGCGCGGTGGTTGCCCGCAAGCAGGCGGCCGCTGCGAGACGAAAGCCCGTAAGGTCCGGCGGGGCCGAGTCGAAGCAGGCGGCGGTGATCGCCATGCTGCAAAGCCCGAAGGGAACAACTATTCCCGCCATCATGACGGCGACCGGCTGGCAGACATCTTCAGCGGCGCAACGAATGGTGATGATTGCAGCTAGCGACCGCGGTGTTCGTCGTCTTTGTCGGGTTTGCAGAATCTGGCCGCGAATTTCGCCGGCGGGAAAGTTAGTAGTGTGGACATTGGCATACGCGGTATTGGACACGAGCAAATCTACCAACGCGTCGAAGTCGGAAGCCGGCATGCCCTGTGCGGCAATCGCCAACACGTTCCCACCCGTGATCATCCCACTAACGGTTCCGCCGCCCGCGGGGCAAAGCTGTGTCCCCGCCGGGCCGTTGCTTAGATTGCTGCAAAAGAAGACCGTTATGCCGCCGGCCACATGCCTCTTACCGAAGTGGATGTGCGATTGCGTGACCGGTGCGCTCAAGCCAGAGAATGTTAGCTTGAAGTTGATCGTGCGGGCCTGTTTATTGAGATCGAGATCGAGCGTTCCTTTGCCGGTGGAGAAGATCGCCGGGACTTCCTCAAACCCCACAAGCTTCGCGGAGAAGAACTCGGCGGCAGCATACGTACCGAGCAACATGACGGGGGCAACCAAGGTCGCCAATGGAAGCAATTTGCAACCCATGACATTCCTCCCTTTTGCACCGACTGGAATGCTAACGGGACTATTCGCGCCGCGCAATCGCATCACGTTGCCTGCAGACACCGCTCTTGCCAGTCTCAGGAAAATGCGCGGCCTCTTTCTTTACGGCCTTGGCGACGGGCAACTTGCTTTGCTGCCTCGCATCGGAATTTCTTCGAATGGAAAATCCTGCCGATCGGTCACGAGCCGAAATAGGAAGGCCTGCGTATACGCCGTGCCTTCCATGTCGTGGTAGGCGAGGCACGCCAAGTATTTTGCGGATTTTTCTACATCTTGAGGGAGCACCGTGAACTTGGTGTTGGCGCCTGCCCCAACGAGCAGGGTTGCTCCTGCACCGCTGATCGGAACTTCGCCCATCATTTTCCCGCGCCGATCGTCATCATTCCCGACGGGATAGAGAACCGCCGATCCGCGCACCCCCGTCTTTTGGCCGACGTTGGCCCAATAAAAGGTCAAGGTGGCTGTCGGATAACCCTGCAGAAGGTTGTTCGAGGCCGCCAGAACCGGGCGATTGGCGTCCCGCTGAAATCGGTAGTTTGAAATTCCAATGCACAACGAGATAAATGCAAGGAGAACGCTCAGCGAGCTCAGCACCAAGATAGGAACACCGACCCGTTTTCCGGCGGCCTCCAGCCAGTCGTAAATCGCCTGCTTTGAAATCATCTGCAGCCCCCGCTAGCGCATGCGCTCTTCCAGTCCGGGCGCACTCCGTTCTCTAATCGCGATCAGCTTTCCCGACCAGCTCCGGCAGCCGCGCGATGTTGGCGATCCGCCGCGCCTCGTCCTTCGTCAGCATCTTCGTTGGACGTGGGACCCGCAGGCTCGACATTAAGGCCGGCGTTGCCAAATTAAGGCCGGCGTTGCCAAGCTTGAGGCCGTAGCCGCGCCTTGAGGCCGAGCTCGTCGTCGACCGTTGGAATCGCCGCCTAGCAATGCTGGACCTGACAGCGGCGCCGGCCCGCCATACGAAACACATGGAGAAGTCGCGAGCCCGTAAGGTGTAGCCGATGACGACTATTGGGCAAACCGGCCAAGCAATTCCTTCACCCGGCCGGGCGCCCATTGCTTGACCGCGATCGGCTCCGGCTGGCCGTATAGCGAACGGGGCGTTCCCAAGCCCGAGATGTCAACGCCCTGACCTGGACCGACTACGACTTTCTCGGGATCGTTCTTGCGGGCGACCGTGACCTCTCCCTCGAGCACGAGGGTCGAGGTCTGGCCTGGCTTCACCTCCATCGCCCATTTGGTGCCTCGCACCGAGGCAACCGCCTGAGGCGTAAGGATCTGCAATTCATGACGCCTTTTGGAGTTGAACTCGATGAGCAATGCCCCACTGTCGAGCTGAACCGATGCTGGCAACCCGTCATCACCCGCCGCCGCCCGTTGATAAACCGTGCCAGGAGCAGGGGTGATCGTCAGCTCCGAGCCGCAGCGCAAAATCCTCAGGTTTGGATTACGCCTATCGGGGCTGAGAACGCAGGCACCAGATTGCGCCACCACGGCCGAAGCGGCTAACCAAGCCCATAACGAAAGGAAGATTCCGGCGCCACAACCGTACGCCGCGGGGCGGGTCTGACGTGGTGCCATAATGAAGCTCCGTAGTCTGGGATGAAAGCGCTCTGGAGCACACTGGTCGACCAAAGGAAAGCCCCCGGGATGGTCACACGGGGGCTTTCGGCCGCGAGCCCAGCTGCATTGGGATATCTCGGCGGACCGCGGACGCATACAGTGGGACGAACAGGGCCGCCAATCAAGGTGCCGTAATGAGCAACCGCGTTCCCCGCTAGCTTAAGGTCTTCTCCGATGGCGCTCGGGTGGTCGCTCCCCGTCAGCGGTCGAAGCCGGGAGGCCCTACGGAGTCCTAGCTAAAGGTTAAGCTCGATGCCGCCCGGATACGGCTTCATGAGATCGTGATCCTCCGCATAAAGACTTGGCTTCCGGCGGAGACGCTCAAGGAGACTGCGCGAGGTCGAAGCGTGCCAACGCGCGGAGTTTCGTTGCACTTTCAGGTGATGGAGTGCTTTCGTGAGCGCCAAGCCGAGCAGCACTTCGCGTTGTGACGGCGCCGCATCACCGGAGCGGCGAGCAAACTGATTGAGCCTCTTCCGATCGCGAGTGCAGGTCAAACTCGTTCAGTTTTGAGTAGGGACCTATCGGCAAGCGCGAGCCGGGGACTTTATTTCGCTTTCTTTCGTGATAAGGTTTGCCATCAAACAGCAGCCAACGTTTGCACGGGAGGTAACTCGGACGACAACCAGTCTCCCGGTTCGCCCGGGCGATGGTATCGCCGCCCTCGAAGGGAAGTAACGCTTTTGTCCGGAATACCGGAAACAAAGGCCGCAATTCCCATGAGAGGGACGACGAAGGATGAGACCGATCTCAACTGAGGGCTTCGAGAAGCCCGAGTTCGTGGCCGCTGGTGCGGTCCCGATGCTCCAGTGGATCAAGATCGCGGACCTTGTCGTCGACTCCGCCTATCAGCGGCCCATCACAGGCAAGGGACGTTTGAACGTGATCAAATCGCGCGATCATTCTCTTGGTCCTGCTTCTCCCCGGTGGTGGTGTCACCTGTCGAGGGGGGCAAGTTCGCGATCATCGACGGCCAGCACCGCACGACGGCTGCGGCCATGCTTGGCTTCGAAAGCGTGCCTTGCCAGATCGTGATTGCGGCCCAGGAAGAGCAGGCTGCCGCCTTCAAGGCGATCAATGGCACTGTCACGCCGATTTCGCAAATGGCACTGCACGCGGCTGCTTTGGTCGCCAACGAACCCTCGGCCATTCAGATTGCGCACATATGTGCGCAATCTGATGTGGAGCTTCTACGGTATCCCATTGCGGTCGATAAGCAGAGGCCGGGCCAAACGATGGCCGCAGGAGCGATTGCCTGGTGCCTCAAGCAGTATGGGGAGGCGACGCTGATTGCGGCCCTGCAATGCGTGACGCGAACGTCCAACAATAAAACGGGGGCATTGTCGGCTCGGGTGGTCAAAGCTTTGTGCGCCGTCCTCCACCGGAATCCAAGCTGGCTGGACCAAGGAGACGCGCTACTCGAAGTCTGCGATTCCATCGACCTCATGGCCATTCAGAAGGCTTCGGCGGCCGACAGCGCCGCCAAGAAGTTCGGCCGTGTCCAAGCGATGTCAGATCGCATCCAGGCGGAATTGAATTCGGCGAGCTCGTCCGGCTTGAATCGCGGGACGTCATTGATAGCGCCGTCCGGAGGGGAAAGGTCGGCACGGGTAGTCTGACGGCCGTTCCTTCTGAATTGGCCCACTTTCAGACGGCGCGGCCTGCGTTGCCGCGGGGCGACAGAAACGCATGCACGGAATGCAATGGCAAAGCTGAACGACGAGGAGCTGCGCGCACTCCGAACTCTGGCCCGCAGCCCGAGCGGCTGTGCCGTTTTAATGGCACACGGCTTCGAGCTCGATCAAGTCGCCAATCTGGTGTTCCGGGGACTTGCGAATCGGGAAGTGGTCGACCAAACCGTCGGTGCCCGGTCGGTCAAGGTCGTGCGCGGCCGCTATCGAGGACGAGACGGCGGGATAGGGTAGGACCTCCACCTCACTGGCGTGACCTCCAGCGGCGTTCCCTTCCTCGCATTGATCCAGCCAGTCGCTGTGCGCCGGCATGGCCATTGCAGTGTGTACGGCCCACCGCGCCCGTCTGTTACCTGCAATGCGATGTCTTCATCAAGCGGAGCGGTCTCGATTGGATTCCAGCCATAGTTCACCTGAGGCGGCCGCATTGCGCTTTTCCCAACTTCAGCGGTTGGAGTTTCGGACGAGCCCTGGGATATAGAGGCCACTCAACTTTGGGAGCCAACTAATGGCGCGCGGCACGGTGAAGTGGTTCAATCCGACCAAAGGATACGGGTTCATCCAACCCCAAGGCGGCGGGAAAGACGTCTTCGTTCACATTTCGGCCGTCGAGAAGGCCGGTCTGACCAGCCTGAACGAGGGACAGAGCATTGAATACGAGGAAGTCTCTAACCGAGGCAAGACGTCGGCGGAAAATCTGAAGGTTCAGCGCTGAAAGTTTGTTCGTCAGGTCGTTTAGTTCCTTTATCGCAACCGGTCACGGGCCAGGCGGCCTGAGAGCAGACACACGTGGTTGATCAATGAGGCGGCCAAGGCGCCGCTCCAATTTCCGAAGAACCGTAAGATGATCTTCCAGCTGCGCGAGGCTTTGTTCGCCAGCGCGAAGAGTGCGTTCAAGGTTCGCGAGCTCGGCACGGCAAGCCGGGTCGGGCTCACGATCCTTGACCTGCGCGAGGAGAGACATCACTGCCCTTCGCGTCTTGGCAACGCGGGCTCGAAGTCCCTTCAATTCGGCTTCCGCTTCTAAGACCTCGGAATGCACGACCCCCTTGATCCGCGCGAGCCTTCGTTCATCGGTGTCTCGATTGCGCTCCGGCGAGCGAAAGCGGAACCGGCGGAGGCCAAACATTACGCCCTCCAACAACTGCGCTCGTCCAGGTCGGATTAAAACGCCCCAACTGGCAGGCGATCAATATTGAGCGCAAAATGCCGATCCGTCTACGTCTCACCACTCCGCTTCCCGCGCCCGGATCATCGCCGGGCTATTCGGTTCTTCACCTTGATCCAGTCCGCGACGGCCCCGACCGGTAGGGTGCGCTCAACCGCTTCGACACAATGCCCTCAAAGCCCATCGCGCAGGCTTGCCGGTAGATCGTGGCGCCGTCATCGGCCGTGTGCGCGGAGAGCACGATGCCGAGCCTGCGCCGGCCCACCAAGCGCATCAGCCGCTTCTTGCGGTCGCCCAGCGGCAGGCCGCGAAGGTCCTCGCCGTCGAGCTCCAGCAAGTCGAACGCGTACAGCATCGCCTCTCTGACAGTTCCGCGCCGATGCAGGTCGTCGAAGACCGCAACGCCATCCGGGCCGCAGACGCAGGCTTCGCCGTCCAGTGTGAACGATTGGGCCCGGAGCTTCATCGCGGTCACCGCTATCGACGGATACCGACCGCTCCAGTCATAGCCTTTTCGCATGAATTATCCGGACGACGTCGCCATCGCGCCGGAGCTGTAGTCGGTAACCGTCATGCTTGATTTCGTGCACCCACTCCCGGCCGGCGGGCGGTTTGAGAGCGCGGGTCGGGATGCAGGGAGCGACGAAGGCGGAGCGCGGACGAACCTTGGGCATCCTTTGAGCTACCGACTCCTCAGACGTCCGGGGAAGTGCCAGAGTGTCGCGGAATTGTCATCCGGTAGGCCACCCATGCCCGGAAAGCGCGTTCAGATTGATGATGCAAGTTGGCACGCTCTCTCCCAGCTCGCCAAGGATCGCACGCAGGCTTCCAGGAGCTGGCCGATGAGACCTTCGCAAATCTCCACGCACCCTGGAAGTTGGATCGCCCCGCCGACAAGCAGCATCCGGCCACGATTGATTACAACATTGTTCAACTACACCATCACGTGGTGCAGTTCGGGATATTCGCCGTCGCGATGGCCTAGTCCAACAACGCGGGCACCCTCAACCCCAGATCGGCTGTCAACTTCTCCGCCAGTCCCCGGAAGTAATCGGCCTGCGCTTGGTATCTGGCTTTAAGGCTAGGGTTCGATTCGCGTGCCGCCAGCGCTCCAAATTGGATGGCGGATTCCAAGTACTCGGCAAGCTGCTTCATGGGTTTGGTCCGAAAGGCTCGCCGATGTTTGCCTCCGAGACGAGGCTGTTTCAAGGCGGTGCGGATAGCCTAGCGCCCGTCTCCGGAGAACGTCGCAACGGTTGCCTCGGTCAATTGGTCAACGTCGGAGTCGCCGGTGCGGGCAAGCTCGACAATCCTGATCGCGACAAGCTCGATCAGTGGTGTCGAGCCGGTCAGACCCAATCGGGCGCAAACCTGCCGGAACGCGACGTTCATTACCGCGCGGCGGTCATCTTCGGTCACTGTTTAATTCCGACGACTTGAAATTTAGAGCGCGACCAATTTCGCGAACAGGTTCCAACTCGCATAAATCGGATTTGTTTCGCGATGCGGTCGCGAAATCGTAGCGAAATAAAGTTGCGCGCCATTGATCCGCACCGCGCTCGCAGCGCCTTGTCACAACGCCTAGATGATGCCAAAAGACAAAGGATGCCGTCCCGGTAGCGGCCGAAAAGACCCGACTTCTCACAATCGCCGTCTCTGATGGCCGCACCGCCAAGAACGCTATGGCGAGGTCACGGCAATGGAACCGATCTTGGCGGCGACGGCTACCTCGGCGCTGCACAGTGCGCGCTCGTGCGCCGTGGGCTAGCGGGTAGCCGCAGGCTTGCCGCGCAAAGCGGCTCATCGCGCTCATTTTCCCGGCAAATCTCGGTGAGCCGTTAACTCCGGAACGGACTTCGGCGGGCGTGGTCTTGTGGCCACGAAGCCGGCTCCCTTGCTGGGATTATCGGGGGGAACGGCAAGCACGATGCATACCAGGAACGGCAGCGGCGGTGACGAGTCAGGTGGACAACAGCTTCGAGACCGCCCTAGCTGCGGGCGTTGGGGTCGCGCGTTATCCGGCGTGGTTTAGCGCTTCCACCGCCATCTGACGTGACTTCAAACCGCCTAAGGCCGACGTGCCGAAAGAGTTGTCCACGTCAGACTGTCTAATGTGTGTTCACCCGACATGCTTTGATGGCATGCTCACGTCAGATGACAGAGCCCCCCAAAGCAGAATGGTTTCAAGCTCAGGCACTGCAATGAATTGGCCTTGCCCTTCAGGCCAAGGATCCCCGCATCAAGCGGCTATACACGCTTGAGGCCCAACGATGGTTGCACTTGGCGGAGCTTAAGACCGATCACATCATCCGAGATAGTGCGGCAGCGGAGTACCGAGGTATTGAACGCAGAACGACCACGCGGCACCTTGGCCCCCTTGCTGGCATAATCCTGCTTGATCAGGACTCACTCCTCGGATGCACCGTGCGAGATTTCTCGCCCGCCGGTGTTGGGCTATTGCTGCCTGTTGCCATTGTTTTGCCTCTCGAATTTGAGCTGACCTTCAATCGTTCCACCAATCACTGCGTCACCGTCTGGCGAGAACCTGATCGAATGGGTTTGATGTTTAAAACGACGCACTCACCGGCGGCAGGTTAACAAACCGCCACTCAGTTCAAATCAGCCGGCTCGCCTTGAGCCTGTTCGGCGCCAGAGCCGTGCACGGGATCCGGAGCGCCGCCGCTACTCATCACTCAGCTTCGCCACCGGTCAGCGTCTTCGCGGCCTCGCGGCGGCTGTTGGGCCGCTCAGCAACTCCCTCAGACGCGCGATGTTGACCGCGATCCGCCGCGCCTCATCCTTTGTGAGCATCTTGGTTTGAAGAGCTTCAGTCGGGTTGTCGCGCGAGTACAGATAGGCGAGTGCATGTCCGTTGGCGTCGCGCACGATGTAGCCGCCGGGGATGGGCTCGGCTCGCCAGGGCGGAGGGAAGCGGCGGGATGCGTCGGCCATCGCGGCACTCTACGGCTCGAAGAGCCCGATCGAAGCATTTATCGGGGCAGCGTCCAAAAGCCCGTGATACAACACGGCTATCCCAAGGCCTAAGGTGCCGTTCAGTCGGCATGCGCTCCTTGAATCGTCCAAACCAACGAGGTCGAGCCGGCCGCAACATGCTGTGAGACCGCGGTCCCGTTCATGTACCACATGGCGATGTTGCCTGACGTGTCGCGCCACAGGATGTCGCTTTTGCCGTCGCCGTTGAAATCCCCAGTTTCGGCTACGGTCCAACTTGAACCGACGTTCCCGATCCCTCCCGACTGCAAGAGCGACGTGCCCTGCATCAGCCAGACCGCCATATCGTTTGCGCGGTTGCGCCAGAGAATGTCGGCGTGGCCATCCCCGTTGAAATCACCGGTCCCTATAATCGACCACACCGTCTGCGCGGACGGCGCGCTGCCGTGCTGGGCGACCTGAAGGCCATTCATGAACCAGATCGCTACGGCACCGGTCGAGCTGTGAAACAAGACATCGCTGTTGCTGTCGCCATCGAAGTCACCAATACCGGCGACCGTCCAACCGCCCGGCAACTTGCCGATGCCACCCGACTGCATAATCTGGGCACCGCTCATTAGCCAGATCGCGAGATTGGCGGTTAAATCCTGCCACAGGATGTCGCCCATTCCATCGCCATTGAAGTCGCCGGTGCCGACGACAGTCCAGCCGGGTGCGGACGGGGCGTAGGCTTGTTGCGACACTTGGATGCCGTTCATGAACCATATCGCGACACGGCCGCCAGCGTCGCTCCACAACAGGTCAGCCTTACCATCGCCATTGAAATCACGCTGCCCAACGATGCTCCAACTCGTCGGCGCCGAACCCACTTGTCCGCCCTGCAAAAGCACGTTCCCGTTCATGATCCAGACGGCTGCGTTGCCGTTGGTATCGCGCCAGGCAATGTCGCTATGGCCGTCGCTGTTGAAGTCGTGGGTATTGGTTTTTTCAGCCGACGTAAATGAAGTCGTGCCGCTGTCGTCGCCGATCGTCACCGTCACCATCACCGGGTTCTCGGTCCCCGCCAGGTTAGCGTGATCTACCGCAGCCTCAAAGGCATAGCCGACGGCCCCCGTCGGGCGAATACGCAGGTCCAAGACTGCGCCGTCGATTTCCCCATCAAATATGAATTGCCCCATGTCGTTCTTTTTGAAAGAGCTCGCCGGGATTGTCGTGCCGAACGTGCCAACTCTTAAAGTTACCCACTCGGTTGAGGGATTTATCCCGTCGCTCTCTTGTCCGAGCGTGAACTCGGATTGGAGTTCAAAGGAGTCGTGGTTTGTTCCGATTTCAAGCTCGGCGCTGATGGAGGCGAAGGCCAGCCCCGGGGGCAGCGGCATGGCGGCCGCAGCGTAAGCCACCTGCCCGGGCGGCGATTGTTGGATTTCGGCCACCACCGTGTTGGTGGCCGTATCAACGACTGAAATTCCGTTGTAGAAGAACCCTAGAACCCCTACATAGGCGCGTTTCCCGCCTGGAGTGATGCCTATCGCTCCTGGTAAGTCCTGCGGGATCACTTTCACCATGGTGTTGGTGCCCGTGTCGATCACTGAAACCGCGCCGCCCTCCGGCCCACCCACATACACGTATGTCCCATCCGGAGTAACGGCTAGCCCCACCGCCTCTACCGGGACCCGGGCGACCAATATGTTGGCGGACGTGTCGTACACGTCAACACCGCTTTTATCCATCCCCACGTATAGACGCTTCCCATTCGGGGTAACGATCAGAGAATCGGGGGCAATAGGACCCTGCTCGAACGGGATCGTGGCCACCACTGTATTGGTGGCCGTGTCGATCACATTGCCCGACCCCAAATACAGGCGCTTTCCGTCCGGCGCGACGGCCAGCGCCCCTCCACCTCCGATAGGAATGGTGGCCACTACCGTGTTGGTGGCCGTGTCGATCACCGCGATTGGGCCAAAGTCCCCACCCGTCTCATATACGGTTTTTCCATCCGGGGTAATGGCCAGGGAGACTTCGAGCCCGTTTTGCGCCTGCGCCTCCGGGGGAACCGGAATGGTGGCCACCACCATGTTGGTGGCCGTATCGATCACACACACAAGGGCCGTATCGCCCGATGGGCTAGTGAGACCCGCCACGTAGACCCGGTTTCCGTCCGGGGTCATGGCTGCCGCCGTAGTGTAGGCAAACGGGACCGTAACCGAAGCCACCAGCGCATTGGTAGCGGTGTCGATCACTGTCACAGCACTAAAACCGGGCATATACACAAAGGGCGCTGCCCGTGCTTGGCGGACCCCGAAAGCCGCGATCAGACAAACGGCCAGGAGCGGGGCCGCAAATCTACGTGCCGAAAAGGATCTGTTGCTGCGATTGTCCGGCATGACACGCCCCTCGTATGGTTTTGAAGCATCGACGCCAGTAGTCTCCAGCGTGGCGTGCAAATGTTGCGCCGCGACGACCAAAGAGTGACCAAGTCGACGGGGCATGGTCAGTCTCGCCAGAAGTCCTTGAACCGGTTCGGCGCCAGCGCCGTGTAGATGGCGGTGCTAGTGATCGACCTGTGACTAAGCCAGCCCTGGATCGCCCGGGTGTCATGCCCCTTGTTGGCGAGGGCGTAGCCGCAGGCGTGGCGGAACATGTGGGGGCGGTGGGAAGCGGCGGTAGCCCACTCCCTCCCGTCAATCGCTCTCACGGCGGGGGAGCCGTCTAGCGCGGCACTACGAACACGGCTTTAGCAGGCCGCTGAAATTTCGTCTTCCGGGCCGCGCTTCATTTTATATCTCGCAAAGCGAGGGTGTGATGGCTGTCGTTTGACAACGCGGTCAAGCGCTTTCGGGTTGGCTGTGTTCATGCCGCGAGAAGCTTCGGCAGGCGGATCAGATTGTAGCCTGCCATGGTCAGCGTGAACTTGAAGTCGAGTTTCTTGATGCCGCGCAGCATCGGTCGGGCGAGTCCGCCGATGGTCTTGCCCCAGCCGAACGGCTCCTCGATGCGCTTCCTCGTCCGCTGGCTCGCTTCGTAGCCCGGATGGCGCGTGGTGCGAGCGTCGAGAGCGGAGTGCCGGCCGCTGGTGTTCTGGGCGATGTGCGGCGTCACGTTGAGCGCGCGCATGTCGGCGATGAACGAGGCCACGTCGTAACCCTTGTCGCCACCCACAGTGACGCGGCGGACGCCCGGCGAACGGCGCACGATCATCTCCTCTGCCGCCTTGCGCTCGGCGGTGCCGGTCGCCTTCGTCACTGTCGCCGCGACGATGAGCCCGCTGCGGTTCTCCATCAGCGCGTGCCCGATGAAGCTGAGCTTGGCTTCTTTGCCCGGTCCCTTCTTGTAAAGCTGTGCCTCCGGATCCGTGGTCGACACGTGGCTGGCATTGCTGCGCTTCTCGCCGTGAAAATCACGCTCGCCGTTGCGGCCCGGCGCCGGCGGATCGCTCGATCCGTCCTTCGCCTTGAAGCTCTTCATCGACGCCCACGCGGCGATCTGGGTGCCGTCGACCGAGAAGTGCTCGTCCGACAGCAACCCGCGAAGCTCCTCGTGATCCATGAGCTCGGCGAGGAACTTGCGCGCCACGTCGGCCTCGAGTAGCCGCTCGCGGTTCTTCGTGAACACCGTCGGCACCCACACCGGATCGTCGACCCCAAGCCCGACGAACCAGCGGTAGAGCAGGTTGTAATCGAGCTGTTCCATGAGCTGACGCTCCGAGCGGATCGTGTAGAACGCCTGCAGCAGCAGCGCCCGCAGCAATCGTTCGGGCGGGATCGAAGGACGACCTCCCGGCGCATAAGCCGTGGCGAAATCGCCGTCGAGCGCAGCCAGCACGTCGTTCACCACCTTGCGAACCAACCGCAGCGGATGCTTCGCAGGCACCCGCTTCTCAAGGTCGACATAGGAGAACAGCTCCCCAGATCGCCCATCCGTGCCCCGCATTCCGCGCCTCCACTCGTCGACGAGACACAAAATCATATTCGCATCGGCTTGTCAGAGGCGTTTTTCAGCGGCCTGCTAGTGGTGTGAAGCCTTCCGGCAGCTTTGTGTTTGCGTCGCCGCATGCTTCGTCTAATTGCGTCTGGCCTTAGCATCTCTGATGAGACCGTCCGGCCTCGTGCTGTTCCGCTGAAACAGAATGATGGGAAGCGGAAGGAACAACCGGGAGGAAAGATCAGGATTTTGGAACCGGGAGGGTGCGGCCCGACTGGTGGCCACGATATTCGACGGTCTCTGCCAATCTTCAAATTGGAGGGTCACTAAAGACTGAACGCGGCCTGATTCGCGGCTGCGAAGCCCCCCGAGCAAACTGTGACATAATAGTTTTCCGGTGGCGCGCTCCACCAAACATATCCCGCCCGTGCACTTCGCCCGCTAATTGGTTTATCAGCAAGGCCATGCAGGAAAGTCAGCAGATATCGCCGCCCGCACCCATCGGCCGGCCGATGTCGCTCGTTTTGGATGCGATCAGATTTTGTGCAGCCAGCCTTGTTTTCTTGCATCATGCAGCTTTTCCGAAGTTTGGAACTTATCTGCCATGGTCTTTGACTAAGACGGGCATCGAGCCGGTGATTGTTTTTTTTGTACTTTCTGGGTTTGTAATTGCGTATGCCGCGGAACTCATCGATAGGACGGCATCTCAATACGCTCTCAGTCGCGCCGCGCGACTTCTTTCGGTGACCGTTCCAGCCCTTGTTGTGACAGCTGTACTCGATAGTGTAGGTAATTCTTTGGCACCGAAGCTCTACGCGGACCACTGGTCCGATCCAATGACGCTTGCCAACCTACAGACACCTTGGCTCACGCAATTCAGCCTTTCCGCATTCTTCATGAACGAGCTCTGGTTCTTTGATGCGTGGCCAGGGACAAATAGCCCATTCTGGTCTCTGGGTTATGAACCTACATATTACATAATTTTTGGCGTTATCTTTTTTTCTCGAGGCTCGTGGCAATGGGTCGTAGTTGCTGGAGCTGTGATGGTTTTGATTGGCCCGAAGGTGCTGCTTCTTCTACCTATCTGGATTTTGGGTGTTGCAGCATGGCAATTATATAGGCGCGTATCTATCATCCCGCCACGGGGTGGACGCTTTTAAGTTTAGCGACCTTGTTGTACATCGCCTATCTGGCAAGCGGAGCGAAAAGCGCTCTGGACGGCGCGACCGAGCGGTTGCTGTCTCAATTTTCACCAAGTCTTTACGGCATGTCGGCTCATTTCTTATCGGCGTATGTTTCAGGCGTTCTCTTTGCAATATTTATTCTAAGCTTTAAAGGCCTTAAGTCTTCGTTTGCCTTGGTCTTGTCGACATTCGCCCCGGCAATTCGAGCCTTAGCCCTCTGTACCTTCAGTATGTATTTATATCACTACCCAATGATATATTTCTATCGTGCCGTTACACTTGCGATCACGGGTCGAGAAGAAATCTTGTCTAAGAGCTGGCTTGCAACCGTGTTCGTCCTCGGCGGCACCGTTATTTCCGTTTTTATTTTGGCAATATTTACCGAGCACAAGAAGGATGTGCTGAGAAACTGGATCTTATCGTTGATAGGTCAGAAACGTTCGGCCGCGGCACGGATATCCTCGGTGGTTCGGGGGGCTTGCCGCCCTGGTGGGTCCCGTTTCCCCCGTTACGGGAGAAAAGCCATGCCGCGCCGGCGTCCGAGTTATCCCTGGGACCGCCGACGATGGCGGTGTTTCCGTCTCCTGCTATTCCAACGGAGTAACCCTGTTGGGAGGTCCCGACTGCACCGGCGTCGACCAACGCTGGCCCCTGCTGAGTTCGCCCCGGTACGGCCGTAAACGACTGACATTCCGCTGCCGCCCATGACTGCGGTGTGTACGGCCCCCGCGACGGCGTGGCGTCGCGAGACGAGCCGACGACCTCCAGACCGCCGACTGAGGACTTGTTCAAGGGCTAAGATAGAGCACACCACTCGTCATTTGTAATCGAGTTGTGCCAAGCTGATAACTTGGCACCGACATTGCCGGTGCCTGGGCCGATTGTTTAGGCCATAGGTGTGCCATGCCTAACCCGGACGTGTTAGACCTTTACAACGAGTGCCTGAGTATCGTCGAGGAGACGACCGACGACAGGACTGCTGAACGCGTGCTTTTAATTGCATGTAGGCTTTTGCAGATGGCGGACGAGGATTTCGCGCGCCACCGCGCCGCCGAGCTCAAGAATTCGACGGCGAACGATATCGATTGGCCGCCGCGCGAGGACCCAGCGACGATGGCGTGGCCGCCAGGCGCGTAGGAACCGGGGAGCCACGTGAATAGGCGGACCTTTCGCCGTCACGTTGCACCAGCAGCCGGTAGCCGTCGTGCTTGAGCTCGTGCACCCAGTCGCGGCCGACCGGCGGCTTCTCGGCGCGCGTCGCGATGCAGGGCGGGATGAAGCCATCGCTGATGAAGCCATCGCTTCGGCTGGTATCGGAGGGCGGCATCGGCCGAGTTTACCAACTCGCAATCCGACTTGGGAGTCGTCACAATGACCCGACAGGGACCCGTGAGAGCTGCGTATCATGCCTCTGCCGAACAACGATGCCGACTTCTACCTCGTAATCGAGGGCTTCGGCGCTAGAGGGCCGTCCTTCCTCGAGACCGATCTCGCCCAGGCCGATCGTGACACCATCGTCAGGAGCTTCATCCCGGACAATACGAAGATGCCCTCAGGGTTGTCTCTTTCAATGTCGCAGAAGGTTGGTCGCGTGACGTGTCTGAGGACATCGCCGGCGAGATCATCGATCGCGCCTACTATGCCGACGAGATACTGACCGAGGCGACCAAGCGTTTCATCGACCGTCATATTGACGTGGAGCGCCGCCCCCCTGCGCCATCGGTGCTGCGCGAGCAAGATCGGATCGCCCGTAGGCGTAGGGCGGATCGACTCGGCGGCCGGCGCCCCGATACTGGCGCCATGGGCGTCAGGACACGAGGGCTCGACATCAAGGCCGGCGCCGCCAAGCTCAAGGCGGATCGAGCCACGCGCCGAGAGGCGAAGCTCGTCATCGATCGCTGGAACCGACGTCCGGGCCACCGGTCGCGACATGCTGTGGTCTCCGCCGCGCTGCTCGCCCGGCACACATTTTGTCTCGGTCATACGCCCCGGAGTGCAGCGCGTTGCGGGCGGCAAGGCAATTCCCACTGGGCAGCCGAATAGGTGTGTGCTTTGTTTGGCTCCTTGCGGCGCACTTTGAGAAGATGTCATGAAACGTCGGCAATTTTTGAAAGCTGCCGGATTAGGGCTCGCTACGACGGCTGTGGCCAAGCCTGCAGTTGCCCAGTCCAGCCCCGAGATCAGGTGGCGCTTGGCGTCGAGCTTCCCAAAGACTGTGGGCGCTTGGTACGCGGGCGAAGTCTTTGCAAAGTTCGTCGCGGATGCGACGGACAATCGCTTTCAAATACAAACCTTCGCGGCCGGCGAGATCGTTCCCGGCCTTCAAGCATTAGACGCTGTGCAGACCGGCACAGTCGAGTTGTGCCATACCGCTGCGTATTACTACATCGGAAAGGACCCAACTTTCACCCTCCCCTGCGCGTTGCCCTTCGGCCCGAACGCCCGTCAGCAGAATGCGTGGTTCTACCATGCAGGAGGCAACGAACTCGTCAACGAATTCGTCAAGAAGTTCAATCTCTACGCTTTTCCGGCCGGTAACACCGGCACGCAGATGGGCGGCTGGTTCCGCAAGGAGGTCAACACCCTCGATGATCTCAAGGGATTGAAATTCCGCATTGGCGGCTGGGCCGGCCGCACGTTTCAGAAGCTCGGCAGCGTCCCCCAGCAAATTGCGGGTGGCGATATCTATCCAGCTCTTGAGAAGGGTGCAATCGACGCCGCGGAATGGGTTGGTCCTTACGATGACGAGAAGCTGGGGTTCAGTAAGGTTGCAAAATATTATTACTATCCCGGGTGGTGGGAAGGTGGAATGGCGCTCCACTTCTTGATCAATCTGGAAAGATGGGATGCATTGCCCGGCACCTACAAGGCGATCATCGCGTCGGCAGCTGCGCACGCCAACACGATGGCGTCGGCCCTGTGGGATGCGGAAAATCCGAAGGCTTTGCGCCGCCTCGTTGCCTCAGGGGTGCAGTTGCGGCCATTCAGTCCTCAGCTGATGGATGCCTTCCTGAAGACCTCGAACGAGGTTAATGCTGAAGCATCCGCCAGCAACGCCGATTTCAAGAAGATGTACGATCACCTCGTTGCTTTTAAGAATGAAGAATACCTGTGGTGGCAGGTCGCCGAGTACAGCTACGACGGATTCATGATCAGGTCGCGTGGACGCGGTTGATCGCCGTCAGCATGTCGGTCCCGTCGGGTTGACGCTGCGGGCTAAAACTCGAATTCCGCCAATAGCGTCTCAGTCATCTTGTCGGCATCGAACTCGCCGTCGCGGGCAAGCTCCACAATTCGAATGGCAACAAGCTCGGCAACGGGCATAGCGTTACGTCCGGTCAACTCTAACCGGGCGCAAGCCTGCCTGAACGCGCGGTTCATCGCCTCGCGGCGCTCATCTTCGTTCAACGTTGCATCCCCTGTACAGCTCGCCCTTAGCGGGTATTATCGCCGCCCCGATTGTTGCGGATGTGAGCTATTTCACACTCGGGTGCGTCGCACACAAAAAAACGACTTGAAGACTGGGCTCACCCGCGTCGCTTCAACAGTCGTGCAACCTGCGACGCATGCTAATAACGGCGCCCGCGCGGGGTTCGGATGCCTCGGGCATTGAGCGCCGTGGCAATGTCGTTCAGGCTCGTTACACCGGCTGCCTGCAGCTCGGCGATGATGGGGGCCACGTCGGCAGCGCGCGCAGCTGCGCGAGCGATGCGGTTCGCGTTGCGGCGTGATGAGCGCCGGGCGGCAGGCGGTGGTACGGGCATGACCGGCCTATCACTCAGCCGCCTGTGCTCCGCCTTGGCATTAAATGCATCGAGAAGAGCCCGACCGACTCCCCATTGCCATTCCCAAATCAGATTCACCAACTCGCGGATTTCCTCGTCCGTGAAGTGGATGACTTCGTCATTCCCCGCGAACATCGCCAGCCCATATGGCGTTGCCTCTCGGTAAGCTTGATCGTCCGCCGCAATGCAGTCACCCCCACGAACACCGGTTCGCGCCGGAACTTAGTCGGTGCCGACCAAGCGGGTTCAATTGGGCGGGCCGGCTATCCGAATGGCTACAGTCGAGCCTGCAACAACCGGTAGCCACCAGCTTGATCTCGTGCCCCCAGCTTGGGCCCGACCCGGCACTCTGCCAGGCGCGGGTCGGGATGCAGGGTCGATGAAGCCGGAGGGTTGCGGCACTGCGACTAACATCTCTCTCGGATATCGACTTCCGTACCGAAAACCTAATGGAACAACGTCGCGGCCTGTTGGGGAACGGGGGCAACCTTCGAGGGTTTTGCGATGCGGTGCACCACCGCGGTTCCCGCATGTCAGGTTCCCACGATGAGGCGGAAACCAGACCCGTTAACCAATGTTAGCGTCTCGCCGGGTGCGTAAGAGAGGTGGATGATGAGCGTGTTTCAGGGGTTCTTGCTTGGGCTCATGGTGTCGTGGCTTCCGAGCCTCATCTTTCTGGGCTGCATCGCGGTGGGGAAGTCGCCGGAAGACCGTCAACGACAGCATCTGCATTCGGGTGCGCAGCTGAACGCTTGAGCTGTGTAGGCACAGCTTGCTAGCTTCGCTTGTGCGAATATTCGGTGGGCGCAACCGACCCAGGAATTTACAGCCTGACCCGTATCGGGCCTTCGTAATTGGTCTGGACGGGCTTGCTATTGTCGTACATTCAATCATCGCTGGCCATGACGACGAAGCGCTGGAGAAAGCGATGCAGCTCCAAGGTGAGCTTCGCATCGAGCTCTGGTGCGGCACGCGCAAGGTGGCAGATGTTCCAGCCGCCTAACTCAGTCGGGGGCGCTGCGGGTCATCCCGCAGCTTGTGCAGCAAAACCGCAGCGCAACCGCAGTGACCAGGGCTCCGAACTCGATCGACGACAGCTCCATTACGCCGTCACAGACCGGGCACGGTCGATTGAAATCGACTGTCGTAATTTCGTGGTCGGACATTTGGCACCGCCGGGAGTTCCGTTAACGGAACCTTTACCCTACGACACTACCGGCGCAGAGTTCCAGGGAAATTGTGGCACTCGGCAACTGAGGTCTGCCGGTAATCGTGGTGCCCGGGCTTGGCGCCGATGCCGAGGCTGCTCGGACTGTACGCGCTGCCGCCGGCCAGGCGTCGGTCTGTAGGGTGGATACGAATGCGCGGCGCGTTCGGACCGCGGCGGGGATCGTCACCTCGCTTCCGCAGCAGCGGACGTGGCGGCCAACTGTCCAGGGCGAAAGCCTAAAAGCGTCCTGACCAGTCTCTCGGGCTGGTTGTCACCCCCCGGCCGCCAGGCCGTCCCTGGCGAACGGCTGTGACAGGCCATCCCACCGAGAGAGGTGGCCGGAGCTTCAACGGAGATGGCGCTCCACTCGCCACGATGACAATCGAACGACCTATGTTTCCGCCGCCAGTGCCGACGGAAGAGCCCTCCACGCATCCGACAACAGCAACCCGCCGATCCATCCTCGTCGCCGCCCCGGCCTTGGCTGCCGCGGCGCTGGCGATGGGCGGGATCTCCAACACCCTCGCAATCGGAAAGGCGAGGACGGAACACGTCGATCCGGCCGATCGAGGCTCACAAGGCTCTGGGCGCCGAAGTGCGCCGACTGACCGACGCCTTGGATGAGGCGAGGCGTGCGGCGGAGAAGGAGCACGGTCCGCGCCCGCCCGCGCTGATCAAGTGGCGACACCACGCCGCGATTGGCGGCGCCGAGATCGACCGTGCGCGTCTCGAGCTCGTCAACACTGCGCGATTCCGGCTCTCCTCCGCGGTTGCCAATGCGTTTCCCGACGGGGAGTTACCAGCCGTAGACGAGGCTGGAAGCCCGCGATAGGCTCGGGATGCCCCTTCCTGGGGGCTCCTGGAAATCAACTGGCCCCGCTCACGGGCGGGGCTTTTTCACGGGTACTTCCATGCCTGGACGATTGGAAGTAACTGGCGTTCGTCGCCTTGGCGATCAGATCGAAGGCCTCGGTGGCCGGATCGAAGGATCCGGCGGCATCTGGCGTAACAGGGCTTGGTGCCTATCGCTGGAAAGCCTGATCCGGGAAATCGACCGGCCGGACGATCAACGACAATGGGAATTCTTCATTCGCTTCGACCTCACCGATCTGCGGTTGATGGTCGCCACCCGGAACGAGCGCAAGGTCATCACGACAGCAGCCGGCGAAGACATTCTCTCGACGCTCCCGGACCTGGGCGAGTTTGTTAGCTGATACTGTTCCGAAGCGCCTTAACTGCAGCCAGACGATGGAGCCCCGCCTTGTGCGGGGTTTTTTCATTGTTCCCGGCACGGAACCTGCTTCAATGGAACTCGCCGAGGCTAGGGCGCCATCTGGTCCTTGGTTCTGATCCCGGCCCCATTCCTTACCCGGGGCCGGGATCTTGCGGGGCGTGGAGAATGGTCTGGAGCAAACTCGTCCGCTGCGCTGTGTTGGTCAGCCAAATTGCCTTCGCTGCAGGCATCGCCGCTATCATCACCATGGTTCTCAAATACGCGATTGGCTGAGCCCGGCCGTAGTAGGGGGGCTTCTTTCATTCCTCGATCGCCGACGGCCTCGGTAACGTCACTCGCCTATCTCCCTCCGCCCGGCGGCAGTGATTTTCATTCGGACGACCATTTCCGGCCGGCCGACGACGCGCTCCTGATGGACCGACAGCAAGCCGTCGATCGACAACTCGGTAAGCATGTCGATCGTGAAATGGTATGCGAGCATCAGCGCTTCGGTGCAGCCGTTTGGGCTGCGCGCCAGTATCCGCAGGGCGCGTCGCTGCTCGTCGGTCAGGTCGGGCATAGCGGGATGCGGCGGCGGGTCGCGGGCATGTCATCAGCATTTAACGTGCGGCCACTGCGACGGTAAAGTAGGGGTATCTTGCTCTTGCCCAAAGAGCGCCGAGGCCCCCTAGAAACTCGAAGGCACCCCCCACCCCCAAGCCTAGAGGTCGGGGGCCTCCTCTCCAGCTCAGCTCCGCCACTGCACCCCGGTCAAACTCTCCCGCGGCGCTGCTCCTGCCAGTTCGGCCGAGCGTCGGCACCGATCCTCTCGCGCATCTCACGGCGCCGATGGCCAATGCCGACGAAGAAATCCCTCAATTGACTCAGCCTGGAGCTTCTACGGGGGTCGATAAACGGTGGGTCTGGTGGGTCTGGTAAGTCCGTCGCCGCGCCGAGGGCAACGGGGCGTCGTGATTGGCGGCGATCGCGTGGTCGGATGATGCACGCGACCATTGCGGAGAAGAGCGCAAAGAAGATTACGACCAAAACGGTTTCCACACGAGTTCCCCCTGGGGCTCCGTAGGTGTCGTGATTTCATCTGTTTTTGGACTCCGAGTTGAGAGACGGGCCTACTGTAACGCCCGAGCTCCACCGGGTCTGGTCGCAGCATAGCCCAATTGGGCTATGAGGGCCCGTGGGCGGGCTGGAGCCTCATCGCGCGGCGGCGAGCTTACGGGCTCCGTTTAAGGGCTCGTTGACTAAACCGCGTTAGTCGAAGGCGCGCAGGCAGGAGGCGGTGGGAAATGAAGGCGTTGCTTCGCTCAATCTTCGAAATGGTCAACGATTGCCCCGTGCCGGAGAGAGCCGGTGCCGCCCAATGGCATTCACGCAAAGAGCCCGACGAAAAATGGCGATCCATCATGGCCAAGTACAGAAGCCCGTTGTCCGAAGCTACGACGGCGCCGCGCCGCGACAAAGCCGTCGTAGTGGATGGCTATCGTGATTGGTTCGATCACATCGACGCTCAAGTGAGAGGGCTCGCGAGATTGTTGCGCTCGGATCGAGCTGGATGAGCCGCCAGCTGACGCAAATTCGCGCAGAATCAAAGGTTTCTGTCGAACATCTCGCCCTTGAGCTTTACGAAATCGATCCGGCAGTAAGGGCCCGATCGACGCCGACGACGCAACCGATTGCGGGGCCACACTCATTTTCCACGCCACTTGGTTTTCCGGTAGCCCGCCCACGTGAGCGAGCATCGCGCCACGCATTCGTACGTCGGCTGGAGGGCCAATACAGCGATCTCCTTCCTACGTTCGGGGCTTCTTGCGGCATAGGCATGTAAAAGCTCCAGCATGCTCGGGGGAACGTGATCGCGGAACGCACGTGCAGCCACGAGTTCGAAAATCGCGCTGATCTTTAGGGTTCTGCCATCAAGGATTCCAGCGGGCTCATCGGCGCCGCCCTCCCACTGGACGAGCAGCACCAGCGCCTCGCCGAAGGCATCAGCGACATCAGCCGGAATGCGGGGGGTCGTCATCGCGCTGCTGGGCCCTTTTTGTCGGATCGATTCGGCGTGACTTAGCATCCAACAACGGGGGCGCGGCTAATCTTGCGCCGCATGGTGATACCTCGCGCGAACGCGGCGACCTCGCTCGGCACCAACAGCGTCCATCTGTTCCATTGTGGCGTAAGGATGTCGGCGTAAACCATTGTTGAAAATCGAATTTTTATGGCGCTTGAGTGGAGATGCAACACTTCGTTAACCCGCCTCACCGACGATGCTCGGCAAGGGGTTGGGGTATTCCGGCAAGTTAATCGGCGCCACGCGGGCGGGTTCGCGCTTCCTCTCACGCGCGGCGAGCACACCGGGCGCGCTTCGTCCACGAACGCCTCTCACCCCGCGTGTGTCAACGTAGCGTGGAGTAAAAACAATGACGACAACACTTGCCAAGGTGACAGGTCTCGCTTTGCTCGCAGCCTCGTTCGCTTTCAACGGCTCTCTTGCCTACGCCGACACGGAAGAGACGACTTCCATCCAGATCCTCACCTTCGACGCCGTCGGCAATCCCGGCGAGATCGTCGCGGCGCTCGACTGCGACACCGGTGACGGCATGGGCAGCTGCCCGGTCGAAACTCTGGTCGCCACGGACACCGCAACGACCGTCGCGGATGCTTTCGATCCCGCCGTGCTCGAAGCCACGGCTGAGGCCACTGCCGATGCCGCCGAGCCGGCTATCCAGCCCGTCGCCGCCATCATCGTAACGGGCGACGCCGCGATTGAGGGGCCGGCAGCAGCGGCGATGCCCGTGCCGGCGCCCGAAACGGCCACCGAAGACGAGACCACGGGCGAAGCACAGCCGGTGCTGCCCAATAAAGACAGGGTCGGTGAAGCCTCCACCGCCATCGTGGTCGAAGTCACGCAAGCGTCGACCGCGGCGGCGCTCGATCAGGCCGCCGAGGGCGAGCCGGTAGTGACTGGCTCGATTACCGATCCGTCATCGACTACGCCGGTCTCGATGCTCGATGGCAGGAACTGCTACGAAGAGTTCTGAACCTCTCTCTCAAGCATTGCCGTTTCTGCCACCGGCCCCGCCTCGCGCGGGGCTTTTCATTTGAACCAGCACGGACTTGCAGTCATCACTGCCGACGGCCACGTCGCCGCCCCGGGGTGACAGCGACACGCCGTTTTCGATCCAGAGCATCTCGAAAGTCTTCACGCTAACTCTGGCGCTCGGCAAAGTCGGCGACCGACTGTGGCGTCGGGTCGGCCGCGAGCCCTCCGGCAGTCCATTAAATTCGGTCGTCCAGCTCGAATACGAGCACGGCATTCCGCGAAACCCGTTCATCAACGCCGGCGCGATCGCGATCACCGACGTCATCCTGTCCGGACATCAGCCGCGCGAGGCGCTGGGTGAGAATTCTTCGCTTCGTCCGGTTCGCCGCCGATGACACCGCGATCGTGATCGACGAGGCGGTGGCCGCTTCGGAGAAACGGACCGGCTTCCGCAACGCCGCCCTCGCGAATTACATGAAATCCTTCGGTGTGCTCGACAACCCCGTGGACTACACCCTCGGCGTCTACTTCCATCACTGCGCCATCGCAATGTCTTGCCGGCAGCTGGCAATGGCCGGACGGTATCTCGCCCATCTCGGGCGCGATCCCACTACCGGCTACGCGGTCGTTAATCCCGAACGCGCGCGGCGCATCAATGCGGTGATGCTGACCCGCGGCCACTATGACGGCTCCGGGGAATTCGCCTACCGGGGCGGCCTTCCCGGAAAGAGCGGGGTCGGCGGCGGCATCCTGGCCATCGCACCCGGCAAGGCCTCGATTGCCGTTTGGTCGCCGGGCCTCGACGCGTTGGGCAATTCGCATCTCGGACGCATCGCGCTGGAACGGCTCACCAGGCGGCTCGGGTGGTCGATCTTCGGCAGCTGACACGCGGCGCCACTACCTAGCCTGGCCGTTGCCGAACGCTAAGCCAGTGCCGAAGAAACGATACACTTTGATGAGGATCGCCCAATTTGATAAAGTGGCGCTCGGGTCGGGGCCATCAAGCCGGAGGTTTGGATGCGCCTACCAATCCTTTCGCTTTTGCTGATCGCTGCCGCCTTGCTTGGCGTGCAGGCGGCCTCGGCACAATCGCCCACCAGCTATCCCTGGTGCGCCAAAGCGTACAAAACGGATACTTCAGCAATATCCTGTTATTTTACCAGTCGCGAGCAGTGCATGACGACGCTGTCCGGGATTGGCGGGTACTGCTTTCAAAGCCTCTATTACCACGCGCCACTTGGCAAGACGGCGGTGCAGCCGCGCAGCCACCGGCTGAGCGGCCGGTAAGGTCGCACTCGCCGAGCTCGCTCCAACGCTATGATCATCTGTTCGTGCAACGTCATAAGCGATCATCAGGTCCGAGCCGTTATGGGTCCGCCGGCAGAGTTACACGCGGCGCGGCTATCACCCTGAACGGCATGGCAGCGCTCAACGAGCACGGCGTGCCTACGCCTGCCGCCAGGCGGCGTGCCTAGCCTGTCGGGAGTCAGCATTGGCACGCGGCGCAGGTTGCGCGTCTGTTAAAGAGGTTGGCGAGGCGCCCTGCCTCGGCGTTCCTAGTTCGGCCAGCACATCGATACACAGAATTTCTGGGTCGCGTTCACCGGCCTTCGCAAGCTCTACTATTTTCGCGACCACGATTTCCGTCAGCGGGTCTTCGCGGTCGCCCGAGAGCTGCAGGATGTCACAAACCCGATAGAAGGCCGCCCGCATTGCCTCCATGAGGTCCGCATTAATGTCGGCGGTGTACTTTGAAAATGGCATGGACGCACCCACGGCATGTTCAGGTTTTCGGACGATTTAAACGCCGAGAGGGCGCACGCTGGTTCCGACCCCAAAGCGCGACTGTTTTCCCGCGGCGCAACCACCGTCTCCGCTAGCGGATACGGGTTTCCTCCCCTTGACCCGGCGCTCGGCTCCGGCGCGTGGAGGGGACACCGACGCTGCCATTGGTTGCTGCTGGCGGCGCTCGGTTCCGTCGTGAGCGCCGCGCCTCTAGCGAACACGCCGCGCGGCGCCAACTCCGGCCGCGGCGCCAGCTCGGGGTCGGAGTCCCGCGCCATGCCTCTCCGACTGGCTTCCTCCGCCATCCCGACGCTCACCGCGAGGCCATTGGTGACCTACCTGATCGTGAATATTTGTCTCGACCTCGGCACGCCGGCGGTTATTGATCAACAATCCGTTTACGTCCGAACGCGATGCTCATTCTTGGGCGTTTGACGATTTTGTCTAGCCTCTTCTTTTCTTTCTTTGAGAGCTTGTCGACGTCCTTTACGGACTTCTTGAAGTCTTTCGTTGGTTCGTCTTCGCGCTCTTTTTTGCCCATCGGACGTCGCCTCCGTCATAGCCTGTCGTGTTGATCATTCCCGCCAGAAGTCCTTGAACCGGTTGGCGCCAGCGCCGTGTAGACCGCCGTGCTGGTGATCAACCGATGGCCGAGCCAGCCCTGGATCCTGCGGCGACCGCCGCGGCACGCTCGATCGTGCGGGCAAAGCCGCCCGTTGTGCCGGCGCCTTGGCTAACCCATCGACCTAGCGTCAGCCGCTCCTTCCGCAATGATGGCAAAGGCATGCATGATCAACGCGGCGCTTAGCGCGAGCGTATCAAGCCGGTTGCGGTTCTTGTCCCAGTTTGACCGCCTCGTCGACCATCGCTTGGTAGGCCGAAATCCTCTCGGCTGTCCTTCCATTTGCCCCGCCGCCGCTGGTCGGCGAAGACCTCGGCGGCCCCAGCCGTCAGGTCGATGTCGCAGACGAACTCAGGCACGTCCCGCCGGGCCGCCGAGCTGTCGTAAGCCCCGTGAAACCCGGTGATCTCTTTCAACAGCCCAAACCGCTTGGGATCGCGGCGCACGATCCAGTCCCGAGGCATGTAGATCAGTTGCGCCTCCTTTCCCAATGCGGCCGACACTTGGCGGTAATATTGGGACCAGGTCGTGTGCTGTTGCCGAGTGGCGTTGTACGCCTTCCCGTAGGTGGAGGGCCGCAGGGCCGCGTAGGCGAACAGCTTGCCGCAGTCGTCGCGGTGGGTACTGACCCACTGGCCCAGCCCGTCGCTGGCGCACAGGACGGGTAGGCCCCGCTCGATTCGGTCCCAGGCAATGGCGTCGAACTCCAAGTTGTCGATCATTGGGCCGCCGGGACCATACGTCTGGCTCGGTCGGATGATTGTGATGGCAAATCGACCGGCTCGGTGGGCCGCGAGGAAGGTCTGCTCGCAGGCGACCTTGTCCCGCCCGTAGCCGCTGGTCGGTTGCTGCGGGGACAATTCGTCGATCAGCACCGTGGAGGGCGACCCGGTGCCGTAGGTGCAAACGGTCGAGCAGAATATGTAGTGCCGGCACTTGCCGCCGAAGGCCGCTACGGCCGCCGTCGCCTGCTCGTTTCGGAAGCAAACCATGTCGATCACGACGTCGAAGTTCGCTCTCGCCACGGCCGAGAGGGCGTCCGCGTCGTCCCGGTCCCCCAGGACCGCGCGGACGTCTGCCGGCAATGACGCGCCACCGCACTTGCCGCGGTTGAAAACCTTCACCTCAGCCCCGCGTACCAGCAGGTGCTTGACGATGCCACGACTGATCAACCCCGTGCCGCCGATGACGAGCACTCGCATGAGCGCAATCCTCCGCCGGCCATTCTCGTGGCCTAGGTATCGATCCCGGCCCTACCACTTCCGGGGTCGGGATCTTCAGCAATCTGTTCGCTCGTAGCGGCTGACAACCGAGTTTTTCGCGCTGGTGTCCGGGTTGCTGATCGGCGTGTTATTATGCCGTGGGTGATCAGGGGGCTCGGGTACTCAATTTTCAGCGTCACTCCCGCTCCGCCTTCCCGAGCAGCTCCGGCAGCCGCGCGATGTTGACGGCGATCCGCCGCGCCTCGTCCTTCGTCAGGACTTCGCCTGGCGCGCTTCGGCGTCGTTGTCTCGCGAGTAGAGGTCCGCGAAAAATTCCTCAGCTGGCAGAGCCGGGCGATGGCCACCGCCGATACCCCAGCAGCGGCGACGAGGTCGACGGCCGTGCGCGCCCAGGGCGCGTTCGCGTTCCATGCGTCGACCTCGTGCAGAGAAATGAAGCGAATAATCCCGAAGCCCACGGTCAGGCCCGCAAAGCCGATGGCGAGGCGATAGCGCTTAATGCGGTGCCAAGTCCACAGCAGGCCCCAGACGACCAAGGCCATGACCACGACCGCGACGGCGATGCTTGCCGCAATCTGCAAGCTTCGGCGGTCTTCGTACCAGCCCCTTTGCTTGAAGATGCCGCGCAAGAAGTCTCCGAACCCGCGCAGCAAGCCGAGTCCGCGCGCTGTCTTCATCAAGGAGAGCAGGAAAAACGCACCCGACAATCCCGCCCAGACCAGTGCGTCGGAGCCTGGCAAGCCGTGGTACTGGGCCCGTCGGCAAGCAACAGCGGTCCACAGGCCGAATAGGCAGGGGACCGTCAGTGTTGCGACACGCAAGACATCGTTCGTCATTGAAACAGCTTTTGGTCGTCCGGGTTCTTCACCTTGATCCAGTCTCCGCGACCGACGCAACAATAAGCATGGCCGTGAATAAATCGTCCTCAGAAATTAACATCGCCAAAGCGACTGAGAGCCCAAACGCTCCCGCTCCCACCAGGAACAGCAGATATGAAGCGTGTCGGAGGGCAGTGCGCCAGGGCGGCGGGAAGCGACGGGGTGGGGTGGGCATGTTCTCAATCGTCCTCGTCATCATAGGCGCCGAAGTGCGGCGCGGCCCACAGGATGCCGAAAACGGCTAGTAGGGCAACGCACAGCAAAGCGACTACGATGATGAGGACGAAGGTCGCGGACATGGAGACGAGTCGTATCGCTCTTGCGGCGAGCGTGTAGCGCTTGGCGCGTGGCGGGCTGCTTTGGACGGGACGTGGTGCGGGCTCGATGGCGACGAGGTGGCGGCGTTCTCTGATTCCGAGAGTCTCTCTGGCGTCTTTCTCGGCGTCGTCTCGGGACAGGAAGGGACCAATCAGCCCATCATCGTTCATGATGTCCAGGCGCCAGTACCAATCGCCTTCGATGTAAGTCAGTTTGAACACTCGCCTCGGTGCGTCCATTGGCACCTCCGAACGTACAGCTTACCGCCGCCGCCCATAACCACCATGCGGCGCCGTGGCGCGCAGCAAGGCACATGCGTTCACGGCTTCGGGGATGTCTCGGGCCGGCGCGGCTACGTCGAGCGCCGTGCGACGCGGGATAGCGTCTACCCCTCGAACGTCGACACCGTGGCCTCGATCGATCTCTCAGGGTCCAACTCGCCAGCGCGAACAAGCTCTACAATCCGGATGGCGACAAGCTCGGCAACGGGCATGGTGTTACGCCCCGTCAGCTCCAATCGGGCGCAAGCTTGCTTGAACGCCTTGTGCATCGCTTCGCGGCGCTCGTCTTCGCTCAACTTTGGAAGTTCCCTGCACGGCTCGCCCTTGGTGCTTTGTAGCGCCGGACAGTCGCTAGGTTCACCGACGACGGGCGAGAGCGATTGTACGCCTTGTGCTTGGTGCGGTGCGGCGCAGATTTATCGGGGATTGCGGGACCGTTGGCGCTGGACCTCCTTGATGACCTATGATCTTCCTTCGGGTGATTAGATTGATTCTAATCGGCTGAGCCTGTCCGAATAATTGGTCATGAACATGACGAAGACAGCCCCGAGCGCGCAAGAAACCAACTCGCTGCCGGCATCAGCATCGGCAGGTATCGTCCTGGACACGAAGGCGAAACGCCAATGTCCTCATTGCGGCAACGCATCTCACCAGCAATCCCTGACCAATGCAAAAAAGATCGCGACCATCGGCATGGAAGTCTACCGATGCCGCAGCCACGGCTGCGGCTGCATCCTTGACAGATCGACGGGCACAAAACTGACATTTGCCGGACTGTACCGGCGTGGTCCGTGGCGCGGTCGCAGGCCCCGGCCTAGCCCGCCAGTCGCGCCAACAAGCTCGCGACCTGTGACGCATACCAGTGACGATGACCCAACGGCGGGCGCACCCCGCGCGCGTTGAGCGCTGCAGCAATGCCGCTCAGGCTCGTTACGCCGGCGGCTCGCAACTCGGCGACGATCGGGGCTAGTTCAGCCGCCTTTCGGTTGGCTCGCGCTCTAACGGCTTCCCACCCGGCCCGTTGTGCCGCCGGGCAGCTCCGGCAGCCGCGCGATATTGACCGCGATCCGCGCCTCGTCCTCGTCCTTCGTCAGCATCTTCGCCTGCAGCGCTTCGGTCGTAGCCCTTCGGCGTAGGCCGCGGGTGGCCTTCTCAGCGCGTGAGCAGTCGGGGATTCTCTTTGTGCAACCTGATGAGCTCGATCAGGTTTTCGATACCGAAGTCGGTGAACGCCTGGACACCGTCTTCGCCGACGCCGTAGACCCAGATGACGCCGTCTTCAATGTCCATTTCATTGGCGACGTCCGACAGCCAATCTTCGTCTTCGCCGAGGGTCTCGACAACGCGGGTGATGGTGGTGACGTGATGTACTTTGTTGACGTGCATGGTCAGGCCGCTCGCACGGAGAGTGCCGGCGCCAGTGGCGTCCAATTCCAGGGCAGAAGCTCGTCCAGCCGATGGGCCGGATGAGCGGCAATGCGGGCAAGGACATCGGCGAGCCAAGCCTGCGGATCGACGCCGTTCATCTTGGCCGTGACGATCAGGCTGTACATGGCTGCGGCGCGTCGTCCGCCGCGATCGGACCCGCAGAACGGCCAGGACTTCCGTCCAAGAGCGATGCCTCTCAGACCCCTTTCGGCTGCATTGTTCGATAGACATACGCGCCCATCTTTAAGGAAGAGAGTGAAGCTCGCCCATCGCTTCAGGATGTAGTTGAACGCCTTGGCCAAGTCGTGTCCGCGGGAGAGCTTGGCGACCTGTTCGCGCATATAGACATGGAGATTTTCGACCACTGTGCGACTTAGCGTCTGCCGGACCTCTAGGCGCTCCTGTGCGCTCTTGGCGTTGATCGAGCGTTCGATCTCGAACAGCGCATCGATCCGACGCACCACCTCGATCGCGATCGGAGAAAGCGCGATTTCCTTTTTGCCCGTAGCTCTGCGGCGCGCGTTTTCCTCGATGTCGGCCATGGCGAAGAATGGCCGCCGCGCATGCGACCAGCATGCAGCCTCTCGGATTGGTGCAGGATGGCGCGTAGCCAGGTAGAGCTGGTTATACCCGTCATAGGCATCGGCTTGCAGGATGCCAGCGTACCCCGCCAGATGTGCCTGGGGATGCTCGCCCTTGCGGTCACGTGAGTAGTAGAGACATCGCCGCCGGCGGCCCCGCTCCACCAAAAGGCCGGTCGTCCCGGACGTAAATCCAGCACCGGCTCGTATCGGTCTTCCCCTTGGCCAGAACTGGCACAGTCGTGTCATCCGCATGAAGCCGTTCGGCCTCCATGACATGGGCTTCAAGGCGCCGCAGCAGGCGATCAAGGGCCACACAGACCGATCCCACGGCGTCCGCCATAGTCGACAGCGCGATCGGCACGCCTTCGAGCGCGTAGCGCTCGGACTGGCGGTTCAAGGGCTGATGCTGACCGAACTTCTCGAACATCATCATCGCCAGCAAGCTGGGACCGGCCCATCCTCTTGCGACGGCATGGAACGGTGCTGGCGCCTGGCTGATCTTCTCGCAGTCGCGGCAGGTGAACTTTTCCCGCACGGTCTCGATCACTTTCCACCGACGCGGCGTCGACTCCAAAGTCCGGGTCACGTCCTCGCCGAGTTTGCGCAAACGATCGCCGCCGCAGCACTCACAGCACGTCGGCGGGTCGATCACGACCCGTTCGCGAGGAAGATGCTCGGGGAACGTCTGGCGCTCGGCGCGTTTGCGCGTAAATCTGTGCACTGTTGTCGTGCCAGCGACGGCTCGCTCCGCCGCCAGTTCGTCTTCAGTCGCGTCGGCTTCCAGCTCTTCGAACGTTAGCGCCAACTGGTCGACGAGACGTGATGAACGCTCCGATCGTTGTCCGTAGAATCTGGCGCTCCAGCTTGGCGATCCGCAGCTTCTGCTGGGCGATCAGCGCGCTGTCTTCCGATGCTTTCGCGCGGGCAACCGCGAGTTCCGCTGCGATCTCCAAAGCCTTTGCGCGTTCGATCGCCAACGCCTCTGGCAAGGCAGCGATATCATCGGGAATCGCTTCGCGATCAGCATCCATGCGACGCAGTGAATCACGGATCGGATGCGTTGTGACGCGTCAAAGACAAACAGCCGCAATTATTTTTCTCACCCCGCGCTTTTCGGGCGCCAGGTGAGTTGCGGATTGCGCCAGTCGATGCCTTCGAGCATGTAGCCGAGCTGCGCCGGCGTGATCACCACCGCGCCGTCCGAGCCGACGATGGCCAGACGAAGCGGCCGCGCTCCAGTCGCTTGGCGTACAGCGACATGCCCAGACCGTCGTGCCAGAGAAATCTTGATCAGCTTGCCGCTCTTGCCGCGGAACACGTAGAGGTCGCCGCCGTGCGGATCACGCTTGAGCGCTTCCTGCACCTGCAGCGCCAGCGAGTTCATGCCGCGGCGCATGTCGGTGTGGCCCGTCGCAATCCATACCCGCACCCCCGACGCCACCGGGATCATCGCCGCCGACCTTCGGCCAGCACCGCAACCGCCGCCGTCAGCGCCGCGGCGTCCACCGCGCCGGTGATCCGCATCCGCGCGCCCGTCGCGAACTCGATCTCGATCGCTCCCGCGACCGACCACGCCGGCTGACGCGGCCTCCGGCGCGATCCGCACCGGCGCAAAGCCGATCCGCGGCCGGACACGCGCACTGCCGCCGCCAGCCATACAGCTGGCCGGGCTGGATCCCGGCTTCCCGCGCCACCGCCGATACGCTGGCGCCGGGCTCCAGCGTCGCCGACACCAGTTGCTGCTTCTCCGCCGCACTCCAGCGCCGTCGCCGCTCAACCGAGGTGATGACCTCGACCCGTCCATTCGTCATGTGACTATTCCTATGAATAGTCACATGACTCACACCCCAACGTCCCCAACGAGCAAGGCGGCCCCCGCCGGGTGAATACCTTCGGTCGGATTGTCACGCGAGTACAGATAGGTGAGCGCTTGTCCATTGGCGTCGCGGACGACGTAGCCGCCGGGGATCGGCTCGGCGCGCCATGGCGGCGGGAAATCGGCGCGATCCGTCTGTCATGCGCGGATTACCCCCCGATGATCTTGCGACCCGCAGCGGTGATCTTCACCACAAACAGCTTTTGACGACCGCCGGTGGGCGCCATTTGGCAAAACCAAACATGATCAGCGTAGCGATATCACCGACGGAAAAGCCATGTTCTTCCAATAACGTCGCCTCGGTGTAGCCCTGCGGTGCTAGAGCAAGCATTCCAAGTGCGCGTCGCTGTTCATCGCTCAACCTACCGCGCGCGCCCGGCACCCAAACGGGTCGTAACATCACCACTTTGTCAGACTTCACCACTCGGCCTCCCGCGCCCGGATCAACGCCGGGCAGTGCGGGCCCATGCGGAGTTAGGACTTGTCCTTGTACTCGGGTCGCTGTCGTAGCCGGCTCACCTCGAACTTCCCATCCGCAGCAAGCGCATCAATGAGCCGGCGCCAGTCGTCCAGGGCGGCAAGTTCGTCCGGCGGGAGTGCCGACCTTTATGGCCGCACCCTCGCGCTCGCGGCGTCCAGTGCACCTGCGATAATGTCGACGGCCTCCCGGTAGCGCTCGGCGTCGTCGGCGCCGTTGAAGGCGCACAGCCGGGTCAAGATCGACGAGGCGATATGCCGATTGGCGACGCGGTCGATAGGGGAGAAGAATCGCCTTCCGACCGGCCGCCGTGATCTGCAGGGCTTGGTACGGACCGGCTTGGCGAGCACAAACCGAGACGTCGTTGGCGAGGACGGGACAAAAGTCCCGCATCTGCGGATCAGCGAAGCGGGACGGCGGGCGCTTGCGGAATGACATTTTTTCCCTTCCGACGATGCCCGTGGTGACGCTCCAGGCGCGCTAAGGCGGCATTTCGGAAGCCCCACCTCCAACCTGTGCGGATGTCTGCGGCGGACCCTTCAGGCGGGTCAGGACACCCTCGCATAGTCTGTCGGGATCCCGTTCGCCCGTGGCGGCCGCTTCTATGATTGCGTCGACCACGAGCTCCGTCAGCGGGTCTTCCCGGCGGCACTCCAGCCCCAACCGGTCGCAGACCTTGTTGAAGGCGGCGCGCATGAGCTCGAGGTTGTTTGGATCGATTGCTCTCCCGGTAAACGGCATGGCGATAGCCCCTTGCGAAGGAAAACGAGCGGTTATTTGCAAGGGAGCATTGTGTGTTCAAGTGAGGCAGCGGGATGCTCACGACGATGTGATCAGAGCTTTCATCACCGGCTGAAGTCCCTGCGGCGCAGGTGCTTCCGGTTGTTTCGATGGGCTCCGCCCAAATGAAAAGCCCCGCCGTTGTCGGGCGGGGCAGTGCCACTACTGAGTCACAAAGCCAACGGCCGCCAGCGGGGCCAGGTGATGTCCGGTCACCGCTTTTTAGCCGCCTTCGCTATGAGGAAGCTGTCTGGCCGCGATTATGCGCGAGGCGTGAGATTGATGTGACGGCTGTGGCAGCAAAGGCGCAATTCACGTAGCAAATCGTTGTCGAGACAAGTTGCATCGCGTATCAGCCGAGCGCCACAGCCGCCATGACCGACGATACGCCGCTTCCCTTTGACCTGTCAGCTGTCCGGCGCAAGAAACTCACAGTGGATTTTGGTGGCGGCAACCAGTCCTCGAATGGCGGGCTGCTGCTCCTGCGGCGCGCCGAACGCAACATCGGCATCTGCCGGCGGCTCGCCGATGCGATGCCGGATCGCCGCGATGCGAGCCGGATCCGGCACGCAATGTTCGAAATGGTGATGGCGCGCGTCTGTGCGATCGCGTGCGGCCACGAGGATGCCATCGACCTCGACCGGCTGCGGCATGACCCGCTGATGAAGGTCGCGGTCGGGCGCTGTCCGCAGAGCGGCGCACCGCTGGCCTCGCAATCGACGATCAGCCGATTGGAGAATGCGCCGAGCAAGACCGAGGCGGCGCGGCTCACCGCCGCTCTTGTCGATCAGGCCGGCGCGACGATAAGGCCACGCAAGCAGGAGATCCTCGACATCGACGACACGTTCTGCGCGGCGCATGGCGGTCAGCAACTTGCGTTCTGGAATGCCCATCACGACGAGCGCGGCTTCGCGTCGATGCACATCTATCATGTGGCGAGCGGCACCCCGGTGGTGACGATACTGCGCCCGGCGCGCACCCCAAAGGCACCGAGGTGCGGACCGTGGTCGAGCGACGTGATTCGAGCGCCTGAGGCGACATTGGCCGAATACCCGGATCGTCTGGCGCGGCGACAGTCACTCTCGGCCGGGTCGGGGCGATGGACTGGGCGGAGGACAACGCCACCGTTTAACTTCGGCCTCGCTGGCGATGCTCCGCTCGACGTTCTTGTTGCAGAGGCCGCCGACGATCTGCGCTTTCATCGTGGGATGAGCAGCGGCCAGTTGCGCGCCTTTGCGAGCTTCATGTACCAGGCCAGCAGCTGGAAGCGGCCGCGCGAGGTGGTGGCTCGGCTCGAATGCTCGCTGCAGCCGGTCGCCGGAGGCACCGGCATGCGCCAGGAGGTCGACATCCGCTACGTCGTCACCTCGCTCGAGGGCTCGGCACAGCACCTTTACGAGAACGTCTACTGCCAGCGCGGGCAGATGGAGAGTCTGATCAAGCTGCACCGAGCGCGGCGAGGTGGCGTGCGGATCGACATGAGGCCGAGCGCAACGGTTCGGGACCAAGTCGCCTCTGGACAACTCGTTGGCAGTGGACGCGGATGCGGGCAATGTGCTCGATACGCGCGCGCCAATCTTTGATCAGGCGGGCGAGTTCCAAAGTTGGATTCCCGACGTTGGGAGCCCCGGCGAGCGCCCAAGCCCCCCTCGGCTCATCAACGTTGTCTCGGTTTGCGAGGAGCGGCCGTGACGCACACTTGGCTGACGACAAACAACCCCTCAATCGGGCTTTCTTTTTTCTCACATCGCGCCGTGCCGGCTGAAAGCCCCGCTGTGAGTGCGGGGTGAATATTTTACCGCAGCTTTTTCTGAAACCTGCGGCCCTCTGAGGTGTTGGCTCAACAAGCGCGAGTAGTGCGGGCCGCCCCACTTCCCCATCCCAGGCCCGCATGGGCCCCGGTTCCTGCGTATCGGGACCGGGGTGCCATCTTTCACGGTGTGCGGGCTGCGCTTCTGCCCGCACCTCAGAGCAATCAGCCGAAGTATGTCATGACCAAGCGAGAATGGGATTATCGCCACGCCGCCGCTCAAACGGTGCAACTCGCGCGCGGAGCCAAATCGACAGAAGACAAAGATCGGCTTTTGCGGGTGGCGTCGGGATGGCTGGACCTAGCTGATCGGGCGCATGGCGCCGGAGTGCGATGGCGCTGCGGCGCAGTTCCGTTGGGCCACGTGGACAGGCGTGCCCGATGTTCGTACTTGCCTTAGTTGGCAGCCTCATCGCGGCCGTCGCATACATACTGCTTGCGAAATTCATTCTGGTGCGCCCCCGAAAGGACGACTGAACGCAACAAGTCGCGTCGTGGACCCAAATGGCGAAGCTGAGTGATGAAGAACGGCGGGCGCTCGTTGTGCTGTCTCGCCATCCCGAGGGCTGCGACGAAGCTGTGCTGTTAACCGACGGCTTCACCGTCCGCCAACTGGCCGGATTCGTGATCGACGGATTTGCCACGGGCAGCGTGGCACGCATAACCCTCGATGGCCGAGAGAAGCCTGTCGTCTGGATGACAATCACCGAGGCAGGCAGGCAGGCGATCGCCGATTACAACGAGGTCGGGGCGGTCAACTGACGCGTCCTATTCACCATCCTTCTTCTGCGGCTGCGGCTGTTGCTGCTGCTGAGCCGGGGACGCTTCCCCTTGAGTCGAGGATCCACGTCTGCGCGTTGCAAGGTTCGCAGCGGTAGACGACCTGAGGCGGAAGGCTGATCCGGGTGGTGAACATCATTGCCTTGCCGCAGTGGCGGCACGCGGGCGAGTGGTCCGGCCCCATCTAAAAAACGCTCCATGTGACAGGCGGGAGCGCTATCATCTCTCAGCCACCGAGGCCCGAAAAGATGTCCGGTGATGGTCGACGAGTGCACAGTTGTGGATTCGGTTCCGAGGCATCGCGCCTCACCAATCGACTTCTGGTTGCTATTCCGGCGTACTGGGAGCAACGTGACGGATCAGCGGCACTGGCATCAGGCCGCTGGTGGCTGAGAGAGGCTTGCACTCCCGCCTGATAAGGGAGTGTTTCACATGCCATTTCGCAAATTCAATCTGACGGCCGAACAGATCGAGCCGATGCGCGCGGCGTTCAACAGGCTGTGCCTTTCACTGGACCTAAATTCACAGCCGGACGATCCCGCCACCGACCTGATTGCCGAGAAAATCATGTCGGTGGCGGCGACCGGCGAGCTCGACCCGGAAAGCATTTGCACCAGGGTCCTGGAGCAGTTGAAGGGCCCGATCGGTTCTCAATCCGCTGCATGAAAAAGCCCCGCCGTTGTCGGGCGGGGGAAGCGTGTCAGTCCACTCTTACGGAGCCGACGCAGATTGTAGCGCCGCTGAGCTTTCAACAATTCCGGACCATCACCTAGGCAATGGTCGCCCGCGGGACGAAAAAGCACCGCACGAGGCGGGGCCCGGTTTCCGATCGCACCTGACTATCAACATCAGCGCTGAACTTTGAGATTTTCCGCCGAGGTCTTGCCTTTATTCGAGACCTCCTCGTACTCAACAACCTGACCCTCATCCAGACCGGGCAGACCAGCTTTTTCGACGGCCGAAATATGCACAAAGACATCTCTCCCGCCTCCGCCCTGTGGCTGAATGAACCCGTATCCCTTCTGCGAATTGAACCACTTCACCGTGCCGCGTGCCATTTATGGTCTCCAGAGTTGACCCGCTTCCATACCCTACGTCCCGAAGAATGGGCGCTCTCTCGTTGCAAGTTTACTTTATCAGGAAGCTGTCGAGCTTCTTCCCCGATTTGATCGCCCCGCCTATCCAAAGCGGCGGTCGACCGCGGCCGGCCCAAGTCTGCGACGGGTCTTCCGGATTGCGGTACTTCGGCGCGACGGGCTTTTTTGACCCAAGGCCGCGTGCTCCGCGCTTAGCGCTGGGGTCATGACGCGCCAGTTCGGAGAGCTCCGTCTCAAGTTCATCGCGGCGTGCAGTAATCTTCTCTTTGATCGCTGCGTCCACTTTGACGCGTAGGTCCTGGAGGCTCGCGACAGACATCGATTTAAGGGCCACTATTATTGTTCTCCATTTGAGATTAGATCGGTTCAACACGATACAAGAAAGCCCCGCCGCTGTCGGCGAGGCTCCATCGTCTGGCTGCAGTTAAGCGCTGGCGTCACCCTATCGTGGGCTTCCAGCCTCGTCTACGGCCGATCTCTCCGTGAGATGCCGGGCCAGCTTTCGCTCCCGCCTACGCCTTCCTACGGGCGACCTGATCTTGCTCTGGCAGCACCGATGGCGCCGGGGGACGCTTCGCGCCCGGGGTCACATGCCGATCGATGAAGCGCTTGGCGCTCGCGCTTAGCATTGTGTCGGCATCGTAAGCCCTGTCGAGCACATCGTAGGCGATTTCCTCGGACACATCCCGAGACCACCCTTCGACCGTGTTGAAGGCGACCACCCGCAGTGGATCCCTGTACTCCCCCGAAATCATGTTGCTGACGATTGTGGTGCGATCGGCCTGAGCAACATCAGTCTCGAGGAAGGACCGGCCGTTGCTGCCGAAGTCCGCGACTACGATGTAGACGTCAGTGTCGTTGTCAGGCAGAGAGGGCATGATACGCAGCTCTTCACAAAAGTCCCCGCCGCGGCATTGTGACGACTCCAGTTTGTGATGGCGAGTCGGTATTTCCTGCCTCGTGCCAGCCCCGCCGAAGACAGCGAGCACGGGCGAAGGGAGCGAGCATGGCGAAGTCGAAATCCATAGTCCGCAAAAGGACCGCGACGGCCGTCCAACGCGACGTGAGGTCACTCCGACTGCCAGCCGATCTGGCACAGCAAATCGACCGTTGGGCGAAAGCTATGGGTGAGGATTCGCACTCCGAGGCCATGCGCCACCTGCTCGGGACCGGCCTAAGCGCCGCGGATCGATCGGCGCCGATGCCCGGCACCTGTGCCCCAAGGCGACCTCCGTGGCGTGGCCAAGCCGAAGACCGGGACTGATCCTTTGGCGGATGAGCAGCCGGACGGCTTAGACTGCCCTGACCGGCGAGAAGACGAGAAGTTGTGGTTGCGCGTACCGACCCCAAGCGCTCATCGCTCTGAATTGTGGAAAGGTGCAAGGCGGCCGCCTCGGGTGACCTATGACTGGAATCCAATCGAAAGCGCTCCGTTTGACGAAGATATCGCGGTGCAGGTAACAGACGGCCGTGGCGCGCCGTATGCGATCCAATGGCCGTGTCAGCGCACGGCGACCGGCTGGATCAATTCGAGGAAGGGAACGCCGCTGGAGGTCACGCCGGTGGCCTGGAGGCCATACAACGGCCAGCCGTCTCGCCCTCGATAACAGTCGGGCCCTGATCCGGGCACGTGAAGTTCGACGAGCAAGGGAGCCCCCGAATGTACACCAATATTCTTCTAAGCACGGATGGATCGGAGGTCGCAAAAAAGGGCCTTGAGCATGGGATTGCTTTGGCAAAGGCCTTGAACGCCAAGGTGACCGTCATCACTGTAACGGAACCGCTGCCCATCGACTTCGGGGGTGGACACGCCGGGGGATGGATTCCCTCACCGGAAGAAGTTGATCGCTTTGACGCCGCCTGCAAGGAACGTGCGGGCCAAGTGCTCAATGAAGCCCAAGCCACGGCAGAGCAGATCGGGATATCTACAGAGCTCACGCATATTCATGTTCCGAGTGCGCATCCAGCCAGCGCGATCGTCGAAACAGCAAAGTCCAGAGGCTGCGATCTAATCGTCATGGGCTCGCATGGGCGTCGCGGCCTGAGCAAGCTTTTCTTGGGTAGTCAAACATCGGAAGTCCTAGCGGACGGAAGCGTACCGGTGTTGGTGGTTCACGCCTGATAAGGCGCGCCGGATCGCCGTCAACATCGCGCGGCTGCCGGAGCTGTTGGGGAAGGCGGATCGCGATTAGAGAACGGGGTGCGCTCGAAGCGCGCGAGAGCGACGACACGCTGACGATTGGTGCAGTTGTGCACACTCAATATTTGCGCGGTCGCCCCTTCCATGATCGGAACCAAGGCCAGCCACGCGAATTGTTCGTGTCTGCGTCCGTGACCCCCACCCCCCAGTGCCCCCACGGACTGCGGCCGAAAGCCCCCACGTCTTGCGAGAGCGGGGGCTTTCTTTTGTGCACTAGTGGACGCGCTGTTCGTCGTCGGTGCGAAGTCGATGACAGATTTCGACGAGCTTAGGTTGACGCCTCTCGCAGCACGGTCGCGAGCTGCCGCATGAAGTCGTTCACCGACTTGCCGGCGTCAGCATTGACGTACATCTCGATCGGCAATTCGCAGTCGTCGTTGTGAGCCAGCGCTTCGAGCAAAGCCGCGACACCAAGGACAGTGGTTGGCTTCGCACGGAAGAGCGCTTGCCGCGCGTCATCGGCGGCGTCCATAGCGATGTCGACGGCATCGAGAATCGCGTCGTCGGAGCAGTCTTGATCGGTCAGCCTCTCATCTTGCTGCCTCCGCTCCAGAGCCTTCCCGTATGCCGTCTCCGCCTCAAGGAAGCGAATGGCAACGGCCAAGGCCGGATCAACTTGGCTCGGCCGCTTTGCGTAGGGCATCACAATTGGCGGCTGTCCGGCCATCGCCAGCACACCGTCGATCAAGGTCCGGACGTGCTGGTGATCCCAATCGGCGTCATGCAGTTCTTCCTCCCGGTAGAAGTGGTCGCATGCAAAAGCCGTTGCCCTGGCTTTGACGGCCAATCCCGCAGGCGTGAATGCCGGTAACTCCATGATCCTGCGTGAAGGCTTATCCATCGCGTCGGTCATGTCATTGGTGGACGGATTCTGTTGGCGGTAGCGGTCTTCGATTGCCTTCATCTCGTCGAGGAACGCAGCGCCGTCGGGAGCAAGGCCTTCCTTGTGCCGGCGGCGAAAGTCATCGACCAGCGCGTTATAGGCCTCCCTCCACGGGGCATCGAGCTCTTGAATGCGCCAGTACTCGGCCGTCAGAGCATCCATCCTGCGACCCAGTTCGAGCAATTCGGCGTCTGCTGTTGCTGCCGCCACGGCATTGACCGTCGTGCCGGCTGCAAGGAGTCCGGCACCTGCTGCGGGTGCCGCGCGGAGCAAGGCGCGACGCGTGGTATTGCTATGTTGTTGTGACATGGAAGATACCTTTCATGTTGCAAAGGCCCGCCGCGATGCTCGAACCATCGTGGCGGGCCGCCGTATCCCGGCTGATGCCGGAATCCTGATCTCAGTCCGACGCCCGCCTATCACTTCCGCCGCCCACGCTTCGCCGACTTGCGAGCCGCGGGAGCCTTGAGCCCGTGCGGGTTTTTCCCCTTGAGGTGCTGGGCGTATTCCTCGGCGGTGTAGTTCCATCGATCGCCGTGCCTGAACTTCATCATCTCGGAGGTAATCCTCAGGATGTCGCGCGCTTCGTCGACATTTCTGGGAAGCATGTCAGTGATCTGCATGATGGTGCAGCACATCCAGAACGTGTCGTCCCGGACGGGAGGCGTAATGGCGGACTTCTTCATGACCGCACGCCTCCTGCGACACGTAATGCGCCAGCGAGGCTCAGCAGGAATTGGTTCACCCTCTCTCGATCGCCCTGGGCCCATTCGAGAACGCTTTCGCCCTTCTTAAGACCAGAGTTTGGATCGTGATACGGATCGGTGCCCAAGACCTTCAGCAGTGCGGCAACACCCGCCACGGTCGTCGGCGTGGTCTCGAACAGAGCGTCGTGCGCCTCCCATTCGCCGTCGAAGGCGCTCTGGAAAATCTCCTCTTTCGCGCGCCAATACGGGTGATCTTTGGGGAGGTCTGCGTACTCGGGCCCGACGTCTCCGCCGTAGTCCCAGGTTTCCATCTCGGTCACCCTCCGCAGGCGGACCGCAGCCCAGTATCGGTCGATAGCGCCGAGGATCGGGTCAGGCCCGGTCGTGAGTGCGATCGCTGCCGCATTAACGCCGGTCGCTCCGGCCAGTGCTGCTCCCGCAACCACCCTTGTCAGGAGGTCGCGGCGAGACGTAGTCGTTTCATCAGCCTTGAGACATGGGGAAGAAGGCTCCTTGTTTGGGGTTAGGCCCACGCCAGTGCTGCAATCACTGACGTTGGGCTGCTCTCTGCCGACGTCGTCGGCGGCGAGTGGTTGCGTGAGCGAGCGAAGGCGTTGAGGTTGCGGGCGATCTCCCGGACCGCGAACTCCTTCCAGGACAGCCCGCGCGGGGGCTGCTGGCACAGGCGTTTCACGATCTCCCGCGCCACGATCTCGCTGGCGGTGAAGGAGATCGGGGCGGAGCGGACTACGCACCGGTACCTCCCAGCGTGCACCGCCACAGCGCGCGGGCGAGCGTGGCGGCTTGCTCGAGCTGGCCTCGATCGAGGTCGACCTTGCCGGCCGCGATGAAGGCGGAGACGATGCTGGCGACGAAGGCCTGCTCGGCCGTCGAAACTGTTCCTGACGCGGAACGGTTTTCCGAACCCTGTGCCGCAGGCGAGCGGGTTTCCAGTCCGCTCGGTGCGCCGGCGAAGGGCTGCGCCTTGACGATCTTGCGGATCGGGCGGCCCTGCCACTCCCTCGTCTCGATCTCGACGGCGTAGCGCTGCGCCGACCTCGAGCTTGTTCAGCTTCTCGGGCCAAGCTTCGAACGAAGCGCCGTCGGCATCGATCACGTGCCCCGGCTTGCGCGCTTCGCGCGGCGGTCGGATTGCTGGCGATCTCGATGACGGTCATGGCCGCTTCCCCAGATCATGGATCGCCACCGCAACGCCCTTAAGGGCGTAGCAGATCGCAACGGTGCAGACGGAAAGGGTGATGCAGACGAGGGTGACGTCGCTCACGGCCGCGCCTCGTGGCCGTAGGTGCGCAGCAGCTCGGCCATCGTGAGCTGATGCTCGGGCCGCCACACATGGTTCGCGAGGTCGGCCGCTTCGACCACCTCAGTCAGGGTGAGCGGGGCGGGCTGGGACTTGACCCGGATGGGCTTGGGCGCTGACGCGTTGGCCTTTACCGGCTTGGCGCGCCCCTGGGTGACCGACCCGCAGGCCTTTTCGAGCTGGTAGGCCTGCAGCAGCGTCTTGAAGAGCTCCCACTGGTTGTCGAGCTCGGGGAATTCGTAGTGCTTGAACCCCGTGCCCTCCTTCGACAGCCCGATCAGGTGATAGGTCTGCACCGCGAACTTCGCCGGATTGTGCTCATTCCAGAGGTTGGCGTGCGCCCGCAGCGCGACCTTGGCCTCGGGATAGATCGTGGCATCCTTCGATGTCTTGAAGTCGACGATCGCGATGCGGTTTTTGACGTGCGCGATGAGGTCTGGCGTGCCGCCGTACTGTAGCTCTCGGACACGAGCGAGGTCTCTTGCTCGATCGGGTTGACCTCGCACTGCTCGTACCAGTCCAGGAAGGCTCTGAACGAAGCGTAGGCAGCCTGTCTGTGTGCCGTTTCCGGCAGACGCTCTTGGAACAGATAGACGAGCTCGGGCTTCTGGGCGCCCCGCATGTGCCGTTCGATGGCACTATGGACGACAGAGCCGATGTCGATCGCGCTGTTGTCCTCCTCGGTGTCGATGCCCTTGAGGCCTTGAAGATTGTGCCAACGCATGAGCGCGCGCTTGTTGCCCCAAAGGCGCACGACGTCGTTGGTGCCGGGGATCTTCGCGCCGGCGGCGTTGAAGTAGCCAGACGATGGACGAGGCATGATGTCCCCCTTAAAGATGGCCTGACGCCAAGCCGAAGCCGGCGACGATGATGGTGAGGAAGGCGCCGATGCAGCCGATTTCGACGGCGCCTTCGAGAGCGGCAATGACGATGCGCATCAATTGCACTCCGGCCGGGTGACGCGATCGTTCATGGTCTTGAGCCGTGAATGGAGGTTGTCGATGGGACGCGGTCGCTCGTTCGGTGCGGCCCTCGCCGCACCGTCAGCGCGTGAAAGAGGCGGTTGAACTCAGACCGTCAGGCGGCCAGCCCCTCGCGGATCGTCTCCGCGTGGTATTCCATCTGTCCGGCGACATCGCCCGCGAGATCGTCGAGGTAAGCCTCGACCGAGGGGAAGTCGAACCGGTGATTGGACTTGCTCTCGATGTCCTTCACTGCCTCCCGGACGTACTGGCCGACTGCCAGCAGCAGAACGCGGATGTGCTCACCTCGCTCTTCGAGGTCGTAGGCGTCCGCGCAGTGGCAGTCTCGGATGTGGTGGGGTTTCTCGGCCGCCAGGCGCTGCAGCATATGCGCGTGCGAGGCCTGCAAGGGCGGGACGGTCTGTTGTGGACTGAATTGTTGATGGTGGTGGATTGCTGTCGCGTCGTGGCGACAATCCAGGCAGAGTCGTGCTATCTGCCGAATCAGCTCGGGCCATAGCTCACACCTTTGGTTCAAGTCAGGGCCGGGCGAGTGCTTCCAACACTTGCTCGGCTCGCTATTATTTGGTAACAGGTAATTATGAGAGCGTCAATAGCCGTTACCAAAAAAACAAGAGGCCGCCCGAAAACAGGCATCGGACCTCACGTTGGCCTGCGGCTCTATCCGGAAATGCAAGAACGGCTCGATGGATGGATCGCCAAGCAAGGCGAGCCTGACCTAGGTCGGCCGGAGGCGATTCGCCGGTTGCTGGACCAGGTCCTGCCGCAGAAGAAGAAGCGCTGAGGAGGGAGAGCTTGCGAGGTTACCTGAAAGGCTGAGCTTAGCGGGGAATGGAGGAGCGCAACACGCTCAAATTATAGGTGGCGAAAAGATGTTGAGCTCGGCGGCGATCCTCGCCTCACTGCTAGTGTCAAAGAGTTTGCCCGGTCTTGAATGTGCTTTTTCATTTGGGAGGAACCCACTCCAGTTCTGAGTAGACGTGGGGCTCGATTCCGATGAGCTCGCTGAAGTGTTCGGCGTTTTTAACTAGCAAGCGCCTTGCTGCAGCTTCGGCCGCTTTGAGCGAATTGCATTGCTCGTGATCAATCGTAAAAATCTCGCCCGTGTTCGAACCTCGTTCGCTTCGAACGCCTTCGATCACGGCGTACCAGATACCCTTTCCCGTTCGGTGACGTCTTAAGATTTCGCGCCTGCGTTCAGCAGCGGCTGCGATGCCGGACCACAGTGGATCATCTTCGGCGCGCCCCGTCGCCTCGAAGGCAAGCCCTTTCAGGGCCGGCTCAGTCAGCCTCTCAATTTGGCCGGTGATCCGAAACATTACAGCTTCGATCTCTTGGATCGCCGACCTGGCTTCGTAGGTGAGCGGCTCGCGCCTCGGCGCGCTTCCCGAAATCGCGCGGAGTCGCGGGCCGTCCTTTTGAAACCCGTCGATCTTCAGATCGGCGGCTATCAGATCAAGGTCGTCCTTCGTCATATCCCATCTGTTCTCCTGTTCCCATTTTTTCCGCTTGAGCTTCGGGCCAAGGTCAACCACTGCCCGATCCCCCGCTCGAGTTGGAAAGCTCTCAGCGGCCTTCCAGCCGGCTTCACGCAATGATCGATGAATATGTCCGACCTCGTCGAACCGCCAGAACTCGCCCACAGCCTCAACAATGCGTGCGACGCCGTCGTCAGTACTTTCAACAGTGATGGTCGCGGCCTTTTGAATGCTGCCGGCATATTTTGGAACGGCATCGCTGCCGCGAACCAAGCCTTCGACGACGCGCTGAGCGATTCGATAGACGCCTTCCTCGGTAAATAAATAAAATCTGACTGAATGCCCCATTGCACCCGCCTTCCAACGCACGTGACCGACGTTGCCGTCCTGATCGAAAGGTACTCAGTCCGCTTGGCCGCTGCATCAATTTCCGGGGCCACCCAGCGCCGGCGCGAGGGGACCTCCGCGCAAGGCGTATCCGGGGGGGCGACCATTCCGCAGCTAGGGCCGAGGCGCGTCCTTCTGCGAAATGCTCGGATTGTTGCCAAAACCGTTGCCAATTTCATATTTTGTCATGCGGCATACTGATAAATTCTTAAATAACGCATTGAAATCATTGGTGGGCCCGGCAGGACTCGAACCTGCAACCAAGCGGTTATGAGCCGCTAGCTCTGACCATTGAGCTACGGGCCCCCGAGCCGCGTTCTTAGCAACCGGGAAGCGTGCGGGGCAATGATCTCCTTTCGGGCAACGTCATCCGCCAGGAGCCACTGTCCCGCTTGACGGGGCGCTGGCCTCGTCCGTCGCGTCGCCCGGTTCCGCGACCGGGCCCGGGATTCACGAAGCGGCGCGACTCAGCTAGCTTGGCGAATCACTGCCGTGCTCGTGAGTCGTCGGCCGTTTCTCGAACCGGTATCGCGCAATGCTGCCCAATTTCACCGTGGTGATCTGCGGTGCGATTCTCACCGTGCTCATGCTCGCGGTGGCGGGATCGGGGCTGATCGATCCGGAGACCCGCACGCGCATCGGCGCGATGCCGGAGGTCGGCCGGCCGATGATGCAGCGCATGATCACCGAGCCGGCCGCGCGGGCGTTCGCCGCGATCGAGATGTCGCGCCGCGCCGAGGAGCTCATGCGATTGCGCGATCTTGCGCCGCCGTGGCCGACCCGGCGCCGGCAATCGAGCACGACGAACCCGCCCAACCGGGCGAGGAATGCGCTTGCTCCGGCACCGCCGCCGCCGTCGCCGCCGGCCGACGCGGCGGCACCGGCCGCGAGCACGCAGGCGCCTGCCGGCTGAGTTGCGGACACCGTGCCCACGGCAGCCGCGGAAGAGACACCTCCGGCGACGTGGAGGCAGCCCGGGCCCGGCGACAGTCGCCGAAGCGGCACCCATGGCGGAGGCAGCAGCGGCCGCAGTCGCCGAAGCTCCGCCAGCACCGGCGCGCGGACCCCGCCGGTGCGCCGGCACCGGAGGACAGCAAGCTCGCCGCGGAGCCCACCGTCGAATCCGAGCGCTCCGTGCCACCGGCTTTACCCGCCAGCGGCAGCGCCCCAGCAGGTCGCCGCCGCTCCGTCCTCCGAGGCGCCCTCCCCCGAGCCTCCAGCGACGGCAGCGCAGAGCGAGCCTCCTGCGGAAGCCGTCGGCCTCCCGCTCTGCAGCAATTGGCCCTCGCCGACCCTGACGCAGTTCCGGACCCCGAACCATCGGCGAAACTCGCAGCCCGGACCGGGGAACCCGAGGAGGCGGCGCCTGTCCGCCGTGTGGTGCCGCGCTTCTGTGCGCCTCATGGCGCGGCTGCCGCGGGTCGTCCCTTCGCACGCGCGACCCTCGCCCCGCGCGGCTTGCTCCCGCGCTGCCGCGCATGCGCCTACGCTCGCCCGGCACGTCCACGCCAAGGCCAGGGCGGAAGCGGGCAAGCAGGACATCGCCAAGGCTGCCGTGGCACCGAAGAAACCGGTGCGCCACGTGGTCCGCTCCGTCAGCATCGCGCCCAGCGTGCATCGTCGCGCCGGGCACCCGTCCCCTACTCCAGCTACAGCGGGACGTCGGGCGGCCAATACAGGTAGCCCTCGGACGGAACCGCGTCGCCTCGCCTGGGCCCAGGCACGATGCGCCCCGACACCTGCATCGCAGCCCTGCGCCGCCGACGGTTGCGAAACCGTCTATTCGGACACAAATAACCGATCTAGACGCCGATTATTTCGTTGCAGCCCGGAGAATTCGGAGTCGCGTCATGTTTCGTTATGCCGATCATTTCGACGGAAAGAACGCGCTGATCCGCGCCAATCGCACGGTGCTGCTCGGCCTGTTGTGGGCCGGGCTGTTCACGTGCTTCGCCGCAGCCTCGATTTACGATCTCGGCCGCTGGGTGGATGCGTGGTGACGGCGGGCGCGTTTGACTTGCGTGATGGCGGCCCGCCGCGCCTCGCTCAGAGCAGCCTTCGTTCACAGATGTAAAATCCGTCGGGCGTTTCCGCTCAGCAGCTTCACCTTGTCCTCGTCGCACAGCGGCACGGTGTCGATCCACTGCGTCGCCGGCTTGTTCTCGACGAACGGCCAGTCGACCGCGAACAGCACGCGGTCGATTCCCATCTCCATCACCGAGCACAGCAGCGCCGGATTGGAGAAGTTGCCGCTCGTCGTGATGTAGAAGTTGCCGCAGAACACGTCGCGGAAGCTCAGCGGCTTCTGCCCCGGCCGCGCCAGCGCGTGGTCGATGCGCCAGACGAGGAACGGCAGCGTCTCGCCGAGATGGCCGAGAATGACTTTGAGCCGCGGATGGGCGTCGAACACGCCGGAGAGCACCATGCGGATCGCGGTCGTCGCGGTCTCGACCGTGTAGCCCCAGGCCGGCCGCACCACCATCGGAAATTCCTTGATGTAGTCGGCGTAATAGACATCGGTCACCGCCGCGTTCGGCAGCGACGGATGCAGGTAGATCGGCACGTCGAGCTTCTCGGCGCGCGCGTAGATCGGCCAGAAGCGCTTGTCGTCGAGAAACTTGCCGTGGGCCATGCCGTGGAGCATCGCGCCCTTGAAGCCGAGCTTGGTGACGCAGCGCTCGAGCTCGTCGGCGGCCGCTGCGGGATCGTCGGTCGGCAGGCTCGCGAACGCCGCAAGCCGCGTCGGATAGGCGGCGATCGCCTGGTGCAGCCGGTCGTTGACCTTGCGCGTCAGCGGCACCGCGATGTCGGCGGGAATCTTCTGCGCCGCCGGCGCGCCGTGAGAGAGCACCTGCATGTCGATGCCGGCCTCGTCCATCTCCTTGATGCGCAGCGCGCCGAGATCGAGCAGGCGCTGGTGGGTCTCGCCCGGCCGCCCGGCTTCGACGCCGGTGAAATGGGCGGCCATCTCCGGGTCCCAGTAGTGCTCCTCGATGGCGATGACCGGACACTTCGGCTTGTTCAACATGTGCGCTGCATCTCCCTCGCGCGTGATCCCGGACAGGATCAGGCTCCATCAAAAGGCTGGCGGCCTCTCCTATCGGGGGCGCGGCTCACGCCGTCAAGCGTGTGTCTGCTATGATGCGGGCCGGCCCTTGCGGAGCCGGCAAACGCGGAGATCGTCGGCATGCTCGTCTTCAGCCTGGAACGGGAAGAGGAGTGGAATCCGGACCAGCACGTCGAGAAGATTCTCGGGCGTGTCGAAGGCGGCGACGTCACCGTCGCGTGCTGGGAGCCGGGCCAGATCAGCCCCTATCACTGCCACCCCGAGGCGACCGAGATCTATTTCTGCTTCACCGGCGGCGGCCGCATGCGCACGCCGGACCGCGAGGTCGAGGTGACGCCCGGCAGCTTCGTCGTGCATCCGCCGGGCGAGCTGCACGAATACGTCAATGGCAGCGCGCGCACGCTGCTGTTCCGCGTGCGCTACGGCGCCGACATGGCGGCGCGGTTTCTCGACTGGCGCGGGCACCCGGGATGGACGCAATCGGCGGCCGACGCGGATTTTTTCCGCGATCATTTTGCGAGGAACAACCCCATGCAAAGTAGAAATCACTGAATTCGCTGCGGTTTTCGCGGGTGATTCACGGGCCCGAACGGTGCAATATTACCGACAGACGCCGGCTCGTCGCGCGCCGTCGATCGAACCGACGGCGGGATCGGGAAGCGCGAATGAGGGAAGAATCCACGAGCGTGAATAGGCGACAGAGCCGACGCGGTCGCTTACCGTCAGCGATCGCCGCAGCGCCCGACGACGGCAACGTCGCTGATTGTCTTCGCCGGAAGGTGCCTGCATGACCACGATCTACAAAATCTGCGAAGAGAAGATGTGGCGCGACGCCGAACGCGAGGGCGCGTTCCTCGGCTCCGCGGTCGACTACGCCGACGGCTTCATCCATTTCTCGAGCGCCGCCCAGGTGCCGGGCACCGCCGGCCGGCACTTCACCGGAATGAGCGGCCTCGTTCTCGTCGCGGTCGACGCCGAGGCGCTGGGGCCGGCGCTCAAATGGGAGCCGTCGCGCGGCGGCGCGCTGTTCCCGCACCTCTACGGCCCGCTGCAGCTCACGGCGGTGCGCTGGGTCAAGCCGCTGCGGCTCGACGCAGACGGCCGGCACGTGTTTCCGAAGCTGGAGGAGTAGCGAGCGGCGCTGCGCTGATGCCGGCACGTCATGCGCACTGTTCGTGATTGATCAACTGTGTGTCCACGAGTGGGCGATTTGCGGTCGGCACCGTTGCAATCATATATGGACGGTCGCTCCGCTGCGGTTACGAACGCCGCAACGACACCGAGCTTCCAACCCCGATGCTCGAGGCGATCATTGGATAGATGAGCGCCCGCCGGAATCACAGTAGGAGTCCAGTATGATTGCCAGCCGTCGCGCTTTCCTTGCAGGCCTTGGTGGCGCCGCGACCGTTGCCATCGGGCCCCGCGCCGCTCGATCCCAGAGCTTCGTGGCACGGCAATATCATCCGCAGCCGGTCGCGAGTCACCTGCACATCTACCTCACCAAACTCTGGGACGCGGTCCGGCAAGAAACAGACGGCCAGCTCGATGTCAGGGTTCATGCCCAGAACGACGGCGCCACGATTGCCGATCCGGAGATTCTCAAGCAACTGCGAGACGGCGAGCTCGAATTTTTCGTTCTCAACGGGAACATCTTGAGCCAAGCGCATCCATCGGCCGATATCCAGGGTATTCCCTTCGCTTTCACGACCAGCGAGCAGGTGACGTCGCTGACCGACGGCAAGCTGGGCGACGTCATGCGAGACGGTCTCGCGGGTGCAGGCGTGTATCTCATCCCGTTCGGCTGCTTGGAAAACGGTTTCAAGCACATCACCTCGGTAGCGAAGCCGATCCGCACGGCCGCCGATCTCGAAGGCTTCCGCATGCGCACGCCCGGCGGCAAGTTGTTCGTCGAGTTTTACAAGGCACTCGGCGCCGAACCCAGGATTGTCGGCTTCAACAAGCTCTATCAGGCGCTCGCCGAGCGGCAGGTCGACGGGCAGGAGAACCCGCTTGTCATCGCAGAGGAGAACCGGCTCTACGAGGTCTGCAAATATCTCAGCATCACGAGCCATCAATGGGCGGGCTACAATATGATCGCAAATAACGCCTTTTGGCAGCGCCTGCCCGCCCGCATCCAAGACATCGTCATCCGCAACGCCAAGACATACGTGGCCCAGCAGCGCGCCTTCGTGCGGGCTGCCAATGCCGGCCTCGAGCAAACGCTTCGCGGGCGAGGCATGATCGTCAACACCGTCGACGTCGAGAGCTTTCGCGAACGGCTGACCCGCGCCAATTTCTACCGCGACTGGCGGCAATCGATCGGCGAGAAAGCCTGGGCGCTGATGGAGGCCGAAGTGGGAAAGGTCGGATGATGGCGGTCAGCTAACACATATGCGCGCCCGCGCCGCGCATCGCCTCACCCCGTCGCAGAGTGCCGCCTTCATTTCGCAGTGGAAAGAAAATCGATTATGGCTCGCCGGACGTCGGGGTCAGGCACACCCGGCAGTTCCATGCGCGTACCCGGCACGAATTTTCGCGGCGCTGCTATGAAGCTTGCAACGCTTTGAGCGTCCCATGTCCTGTTGGTTGCCTTCATGGCATCCGAGTACTCAAAATTTGGGATACTCGCCGCCTTACGGCCTATGACCCCGTAAAGATTCAATGTCTGGCCGTAGATGTCAGGAGCGGCATCCTCATCGAAGTTGTGACACGGCGTGCATGTTGCTTCAAAAAGCCGCCGCCCGTTCAGATCTTGCGGGAGTGCAGGCGTCAGACCTGAGACCCCGAACATGATTGCCACAGCGGCGAGCGATGCGGAGAATGATCGTTGGGACACGCGCGGCTACTCCAGTCCCTTTATCCGCTTGTACGCATGCGGCACGTTCATCTGCTTGTGCGTCCATGGGTAAAGCTTGTATCCGCTGTACTCTTCCATCGCGACGGCCTTCACCGTCTCATCGAGCGTGAGACCTCTGTCCACTGCAACATGGACCTCGCGATCGAGCGTCTCGAGATAGCCGATGAGGTAATCGACTGAATTCGCGATCGTTGTCGGCCTGCCATGGCCGGGGATGATGATGGCATCGGGCGGCAGAAACGCTTTGATGCTTTCTTAGTGCTCTGCAGCGAAAGATCATGGTTGCCTTCCAGGAGCCAAGGAAGCGCGGGCTGCTCGGCCAAAACGGCGTTGCTGGTGAACATCGCCTTCTCTTGCGGCAGCCAGACGAACAGGTCGCCCTTGGTCTGTCCTTGACCAAACACCTTGAGCTCCACGACACGCCCCCCGAGATCGATGCTCGTGTCGTGGTCGATCATTATGTCGCCGGCGCGCGGCTTCACATCGCCCAGGCCTTTGTCATTGCCCATCAGATTGATCATGAACCGACGGTCGGCCTCGAATTTTGAATCGATGTATTTTTTCGATTCCGCGTGCATGATGATCGTCGTCGAAGTCGGAAATAGATAATTCCCGTAATAGTGATCGCCGTGATAGACGGTGTTCACCAGGTACCGGATCGGCTTGTCACCGGCGAGCTCCTTGACGTATTGCAGCACTTGATTCGCAAGTCTTTCATTCACCATGGACTCGACAACGAGCACGCCGTTCGTGCCGATCACGATGCCGCCGGTGGTCGCCTCGGGAATCCCGGCCGGATTGTTCTTGTCCGCGGTGCTGGAGACCAGCGCATAAACCCCGTCGGCGATTTTCATCGGCACGAGCTTGATTTCATTTGGATCCCACGGCCCTGCAATTGCCACTCCCGCTGCCAACGCCAGACAAGGCAGGATTGCAAGCGTCCGCGTTGCAATGGCGGACCGGAACTTGAGGATCGAAAGATGCATACGCAGTCCTCCGCGCTTGTTCGAGCGTTCGCAGCGTTGAAGATTGCATGGAATCGGTGCCGAAGAAGACGGCGCGCGCGCAACTGACTGTTCTCTCTCATGCAACGATCCGGGGACGGAGGCTTGCTCAAATCGGACTGGTCGAGCCGGCGCAGTCATCTGATTGCGCCGCTTGGCTCGCTGACGATGCACGAGAGTGTCTGCTCGTACCGTGCATGTCGCGTGCGACGACTCGAAGCGCTTCGCGACCCGGATATCGAATGTTATAAATAGGCTGGGTCTCTTTTCGCGGATCAATCCGTTCAGCCTGTTTTGATCATGAGCGACAGATTCGAAGACATACGAACGTTCGTTGCGGTGGTCGAGGCTCGAGGTTTTGCCCAAGCGGGAAAACGCCTTGGGCTTGCGAAGTCGGCCATTAGCCGGCGGGTGAGCGATCTCGAGGAACGCCTCGGCACCCGCCTTCTGCATCGAACGACCCGTCAAATCAGCCCCACTGCGGCGGGTAACGAGTACTATCAGCGCGGCGTTCGGCTGCTCGCCGAGCTTCAGGAGGCCGAAGATATAGTGTCGAGTGGATCAAACGAGCCTGCCGGGCAGCTTGAGGATTTCAGCTCCGGTCTCGTTCGGATCGCATTGCCTCGGACCGATCATCCCGGAATTCATGGGCCGTTTTCCACGGGTGCAAGTCGAGCTCGAACTCGAGGACCGCCTGATTGATCTTGTCGCGAGCGGCTTTGATGTCGCCGTAAGGGCCAGTCGACTAAAGGACTCGAGTTTGATCGCCCGCAAGATCGTGCCGATACGGCACGTCATCTGCGCGAGCCCGGACTATTTGCGACGCCAAGGACGGCCGACGCTTCCGGCAGACCTCAGCAGCCACACGACGTTGCGGTACTCCTTGGCGGACGACGACTGGGAGTTCACCAAGAGCGACGCTCTTTCGCCACCTTCGAAATTTCGTTGCAACAATGGCGATACCTTGCGCGAGGCGGCGATTGCCGGTGCCGGACTGGCTTATCTGCCCACCTTTATTGTTCATGAAGCCATCGCCGACGGACGGCTGGAGGTCTGCCTGTCGGGCTTCGAAAAGGATCCGATTGCGTTGTATGCGGTTTACCCTTCGACTCGGCACCTTTCCGCGAAGATACGCGTGTTCATTGATTTTCTCGTCGAGAAGCTTGGGACCGAGCCCTTTTGGGACAAAGCAATCAATCAGAGAACGCTTAGGACATGACAGCCTGCGGACTCGGCGGAAGCTGCGCAGAATAGCCTTCCGTTGTAAGTCTCAGGTCTTCTGGACGACGGTGTCAGGTGCCGATCGTCAATGCACGTGGTCGATTCCATGCGCCCAAGTGCGGTGAGAAATAAGGCCGCAATCCAGAATATCGGGCCAAGCAAGCCGGGCCACCAAGGCGCGTACCCGGGGATCAATACGAAAAGAATGAAGGGGATGTCGGCGATACTCGACCATCACACCGTTGGCCCAGAACCCAAGCCGGTCGTTGCGCCAGTTCAGCGTGATCGCAAGTGCGATCGCGGCGGCGGCAAACGCCGCGAGATAGAACGCGGTTTGCAGCAGGCGTCCCTGAATCGCTGTGCCCGCTGCGGTCTGTGCCAATTTGTAGACGCCGAATGCTGCGGTGAAGTGCAGCAATCCCCAACAAACATAGAGTGCTGCGCCAATCCTGACGGCTATCCTATTCATGGAGCGCTCCAACCAATCGAGGGAACCGATCCGGGCACGTGCTTCGATCGATGACCTCAGAACAGTATGGCGGCGGCTCCGTCCTTTTTCGATGTGTCCACCGAGAACGCTATGTTCCTGTATCGCAACAAGGCGTACCGCCAATCCTCCCAGGCATTCCGGGGCGCCGCGCAGCGGCGAACCCGGAAATCCAGCGCATCTCGTAACGCCGCCCGGATTTCGGGTTCGCGCGAGAGCGCGCCCCGGAATGACGAGTGGGTCCTAGAACGGTCCGTTCGCGTTCTTCCACTGGTCCCGCGGAGGAATGGGCGTCAGCACGTCCCAATGCTCGACGATCTTTCCGTTGTCGACGCGAAACAGATCGTAGAGCGCCGTCGGTCCGGTGGGGAGATCTCCCTCCGAGAGCACCATCACGAAGTTGCCGTCGGCCACGAAGCGACGCGGCGTGAGATAGAGCTTTCCCCCTTCCTTGGCGACGCTTGCAATTCGATCCCGCAGCCGGGCGATGCCATCGCCGATCTTCGAAGCGTGCTGTGCATAGTGCTCGCCGGTGATGAATTCCTCGATGCGATCGAAGCGCAGGGCGACCATGACGGTCTCCCTGTAGGTCCGCACCAGCGTGCGATTGGCCTCCGTCTTCTCGCGGTCCGACACCTCGGTCGGCCCATCGACCTGCGTGCGGCCCGACAGATTGGGTGGCGCCTCCGGCTCCTGCCCGCCCCAATGCTCGACGATCTTGCCGTTCTCGAAGCGGAACAGGTCGAATGCGATGGCCGGTCCGTCGTAACGGGCGACGCCCTGATATTTCGAATGCAGCAGGACGAAATTGCCGTCGACGAGCGTGCGATAGATCGTGATGTCGGCGGCAGGCGAGCTCGCCACTTCCGCGGCGAACGACTTCATTCCGGCAAGGCCGTCGGCGACGCCCGGGTCATGCTGGACGAGCGACGGGGCGAAATACCGATCGACCGCCGTGACATCCTTCTTGCGGAAGATGTCGATCATCGCCTGGCGGGCGTCGGCGCCCAACGTGTCAGAGGCTGTCACGGTTCGGCCCTCCGATTGAGCCAGCGCGACCGATGGCGGGATCGCGATGCTGCCCGCAATGATTCCGAGCAACATGAATCCTCTCCGAGTGGGGAAGTCCCAAACTGCGAACGAGCCTTTTGCCACGATACGCTCCCTTCACTTGTGTGCCCTGGGTGACGCCGACCCGAGTCGAGTTGTGATCGAGCATTGACCGGGCGGCGGATTGTTCAAGCGTTTGTCGTTGCAGCCGCGGACGGCGCTCCGCTCTTGCGGCGCCACTGCTCGATGCTGAGAGCTCCGGCTCCGAAGGCAGCGATTTGAAGCAGCCCGCCGGCAATCATCACGTTCTTCAGAAAGTGGATCATCTGGTTCTGGTCGGCAAAATTGCCGTGGAACGAAATCGCGGTCGCGAGCGAGAAGGCGGCGAGCGCAAGCGCGACCGGGCGCACGCGATAGCCGAAAACCAGGAACAGTCCGCCGCCCAACTCGACGAGTACGGCCACGGCGAAGGCAAGTGGCGGGAACGGAAGTCCGACGTCAGCGATTTTCGCGGTCGTCGCACCGTAGGCCGCGAGCTTGCCGAAGCCGCTCATGGCGAAGGGCAGACCAATGAGCACGCGGCCGACGAAAGGCAGGTAGTTCATGGCGTGATTCCCTTTGGTGAGAGATGAATTTCGTGCGCGGGCGAGAGCCGTCAGCCGCACGCCCGGCAGCGCGCCGCAACTCGTTGCGTGGCCGGTGTGTCGCACGGCAGCTCAGCGCAGCCGGTCGAAAAAGAGATAGAGGGCCGCAATCCGGCCATCCCGGGCGATGATGAAATCCGTCCCGGCGTAAGCGGGCGACTCGCCGGGGCGGCCCGATACCCATTGGAGCCGCCCGCCATTGCCCAACTCCTCGGGCTGGGCAATCGGCTGATACTGAAAGTCAGGGTGAGTAGCCTTGATCGCGCCGGCGATGCGATCGATCTCGTCGCGGCCATGGTAGGCGCCGCTGGTGGGGTCATAGAACACGCAATCTTCGGTGTAGATGTCTTCGATGGCCGCGCGCCGACGCGCAGGGTCGTTCTCACCGAAGACGTCGTGAAGATTGCGGGTCAGCAAGGTCGATATGCTGTGGGACATGAATCGCCCTCTCTCGGCCGCGACCGCGGCCCGCCGGGGATGAACTTCCGGTCTCAGCCGTGCAGCTTCTTCGCCGTCTCGGCGATCTTGCGACCCTGGTAGCGGGCGCCCTGCAGCTCGTTGGCGGTCGGCTGACGCGAGCCATCTCCGCCGGCGATCGTCGTCGCACCGTAGGGTGAGCCGCCGGTGATCTCGTCGAGCGTCATCTGCCCGGCGTGACCGTAGTCGAGGCCGACAATCACCATGCCGAAATGGAGGAGATTGGTGATGATCGAGAACAGCGTGGCCTCCTGGCCGCCATGCTGCGTCGCCGTCGACGTGAAGGCGCCGCCGACTTTGCCGTGGAGCGCTCCACGCGCCCACAAGCCGCCGGCCTGGTCGAGGAAGTTGGCCATCTGCGACGACAGGCGTCCGAACCGGGTGCCGGTGCCGACGATGATGGCGTCGTAGTTGGCAAGCTCCTCGACCTTCGCGATCGGCGCAGCCTGATCGAGCTTGTAATACGATTTCCGAGCGATCTCCTCGGGAACGAGCTCCGGCACCCGCTTGATGTCGACCTCGGCACCGGCCTCGCGGACGCCTTGCGCAACCGCGTTCGCCATCGTCTCGATGTGGCCGTAGGCCGAGTAGTAGAGAACCAGAACCTTCGCCATTTACGTTCCTCGCTGAATGTGAGATCGGCCGCGTCGACACCCCTTACGGGGTGTCGACCAGGACCAGCTCCGAATCGTCGATCGCCGTGACCTTGATGACGGCGTCATCCTTGATGGCGGCGCCGTCGCGCGCCTCGATCCGTGTGCCGTTCACCTCGACGGCGCCGGAGGCCGGGACGAGATAGCCGTGACGTCCGGCGCCGAGCGCGTAGTCGACGAACTCGCCGGCCTTGAGAGTGGCGCCGAGCACCCGCGCCTCGGCGCGGATCGGCAGCGCGTCGGTGTCCTCATCGAAGCCGCTCGCCAGCGTCACGAAGCGCCCGGAGCGGTCGCCCTTCGGGAAAGGCTGCGAGCCCCAGGCCGGCGCACCGCCGCGCTTCGTCGGCATGATCCAGATCTGGAAAATGCGCGTCGGCCCCTGCTCGAGATTGTATTCGGCGTGCCGGATGCCCGACCCGGCACTCATCACCTGCACGTCGCCCGCCTCGGTGCGGCCCTCGTTGCCGAGGCTGTCCTTGTGGGTGATGGCGCCCTCGCGGACATAGGTGATGATTTCCATGTCGGCGTGCGGGTGAGCCGGAAAGCCCGTGTTGGGGGCGATCTCGTCGTCGTTCCATACGCGCAGCGCGCCCCAGCGCATGCGGGTCGGGTCGGCGTAGTCGCCGAACGAAAAGTGGTGCTTGGCCTTGAGCCAGCCGTGATCCGCGGTGGCAAGCTCGTTGAATGGTCTGCGTTCGATCATCGTGATGTCTCCGAGCGAATGACCTGTTTCGCCAAGGAAGGTATGGACAAGACCGTGATCCGAAAATAGAAATTATCGAAACGGATCGTTTCTGGATTTGACATGTCGAAGCTGCCCGATCTCGAAGGCTTGGCGATCTTCGCGAAGGTCGCGGAGACGCGCTCGTTCGCAGCCGCGGCGGCAGAGTTGAAACTGTCCAAGGCGACCGTTTCGAAGGCCGTGGGCAGGGTCGAGGCAAAGCTCAAGACGCGGTTGTTCAACCGGACATCGCGACGGATCGCGTTGACCGAGGCCGGGCGCGCGCTATCCGATCGCGCCGCGCACATTCTCGCCGAGGGCGAAGCGGCGGAGGACGAGGCGCTCGCGCGGTCGACGGCGGTGCGTGGCCTCGTGCGATTGGCGGCGCCGATGTCGTTCGGCGTCTCGTTCCTCGCGCCGTTGTTGCCGGAATTCCTCGCCGAGTATCCGGAGGTGTCGATCGATCTGCATCTCTCCGACGCGACGGTCGACATGATCGGCGACGGCTTCGACGCGGCGATCCGCATCGCGGTATTGCCGGACTCCTCGCTGATCGCGCGGCGGCTTTGCTGGATGCCGCGTTATCTCGTCGGCTCGCCGGATTATCTCAAGAAGCACGGCAGGCCCCGCCACCCGCTACATCTCGCAGAGCATGTCTGCATCACCTATGGACATACCGCCGCGCCGGAGACCTGGCGCTTCACCCACAAGAACGGCAAGTCCGCAACGGTGCGTCCGTCGGGTCCGCTGCGCGTCAACAACGGCGATGCCATGATGCCGGCCCTGGTTGCCGGAATAGGCCTCGGGATTTTGCCCGAATTCATCTTGCGCCCGGCACTGGATGACGGTCGGCTGGAGAGACTGCTTGCGGACTGGTCGCTTCCCGCCGGCGCGGTGTACTGGGTGACGCCGCCCGGCGGGCTGCGTCCGAAGCGGGTGGAGGTGCTCGGCGAGTTCGTCGCTGCAGCGCTGGCCCCGCCCCGGCGACGCGGGTGACGTGCGGCACCGAAGTCGGAATTGGCCCGATCTAAATCTGGACCGCCTTCGGAAACTCTGTCGCCAGGTGATCGAGGAACGCCCGGACCGATGGCAGGAGGCCCTGCCGGTAGGGAATGAGCGCGGTGATCGTGGAATCGCCGGCAAGCCACGTGGGCAACACGCGCCGCAATGCTCCCGATCGCACGTCTTCGCGGCAGACATAGCCGGGCAGAGCGACGACGCCGAGGCCGGCGATCGCCGCCTGCTTGAGGCCGATCATGTCGTCGCTCATCAGCCGGGGCGTCAGTTGAATGACCACCTCGTCCTTCGCCTTGCTCGAACGACGGAGCCGCCAAACGGGCGCGACGCCGGTGCGCATCATGAACAGCGACGGGTGGTTCTGAAGATCCTTCGGCGTTTGCGGCGCCTGGTTCGCATCGAGATATGTCGAGCCTGCGAACAGGAACCAGGGCGCCGGCGTCAGCGTGCGTTGCACGAGGGTCGAATCCGGGAGCGGGTCCGTGTGGGACCGGATGGCGACGTCGTAGTTCTCGCCGACAATGTCCACGTTCTGGTCGGTCGCATGGGCGACCACGTCGACCTTGGGATATCGGATGAGGAAGTCCGGCACGATATCGCGCATCGCGAACTGCATGGTGGCCACCGCCGCGGTGCAGCGTACCGTGCCGCTCGGCTCGACCAGCCGATGGCGGATGACGGTCTCGGCCTGTTCGGCCTCGCGCAACATCACCACCGCGCGGCGATAGAAGTCCTCGCCGGCGTCGGTCATTGCCGAACCGGCGTGACGTGCGGTTGATGAGCCTGACCCCGAGATTGGTTTCAAGCTGCGCAATGCGATGGCTCAGGGTCGATTTCGGGATCCGCAGCGTTCGGCCCGCGGCCGTGAACCCGCCGCGATCGACCACCTGCACGAAATAAAAGAAGTCGTTCAGATCGAGCACGCGCTGCCTCATCGTCCATTGTGTCGGACGCTGAGTTCTAAATTTGGCGCCTCGTCGGCCGATAGTCCAGCGGCTATGTGCTGCGGCGTCGCGAGGATCGCGGCTCGGACGCGCCGCGATGGCCCGTCCGAAGCTCCACGGAGGCCGAAATGGAACGACGTCAATTCCTTCAGTCGTCCGTACTGGGCGCCACGGCTGCCGTCCTCGGCGTCCCGTTGGCCAGCTGCCGCAACTCAGCTTTCCCAGCAGGAGAATTTCATGATCGACCCGAACCGCCCCTACGAACCGCTCACATCGGAGAACGCCGCGCTCGTCCTCATCGACCATCAGGTCGGCCTCATGACCGGGGTGCGCGACTATTCGACGGGCGAGCTCAAGCACAACGTGGTGGCATTGGCCAAAGCGGCCAAGGCTTTGAAACTGCCGATCATCGTCACCACCACGGCACGCAACAGCATGTGGGGGCCGACCTTTCCCGAGCTCGTCGAGGCGCTGCCCGGCGTGCCGATCATCGATCGCTCGTCGGTCAACGCGTTCGACGATCCCAAGGTCGCCCAGGCGATCACCGCCACCGGCCGCAAGAAGCTGATCTTCGCGGGCATCTCGCTCGAGGTCTGCGCGGCCTTTCCGGCCATCGCCGCCGTCGGCAGGGGCCTCGATGCCTATGTGGCCGTCGACGCCTCCGGAACCTTCAGCGAGACCAAGCGCCAGGTCGGTCTGCTGCGCATGCTCCAGGCCGGCGTGATCATCTCCGACTACGCAACCCTGATGGTGGAGATCCTCAAGGACAATGCGCGCCCGGAGGCCGGCGCGGTCTATGGCGCCATCGACATGCCCTGGGCCAAGCTCGTGGGGCAGATCGCGCAAGCCTACGGGAAGTGAATCTCCGGTCGTCTCCGGCTGCCGGAAAGCGCGTTATCCTGTTTGCCGTGGCGGCGCCTGCCGCTCTCGAGATCATTCAGAAGGAGGAGACGATGGACACCCGAACATACGCTCTGACTATCATCGGTGCCGGGCTGACGGCTCTCGTAGGTCTCTCCGCGGCCGCGGAGTCGAAGGAGTACCTCAAAGGCGACCGTCCGCAGCTGCGCGGCTATTCCGAAGCGGTGATCACCGAAGGCGGCAAGACCGTCTGGCTTGCAGGGCAGACCGCGACGATGGACGACACCGGGAAATCACTGGCGAGCGACTTCGACGGCCAGGTGCGCCAACTCTTCAAGAACCTGGATCGCACCTTGCAGAAGGCGGGCGGCAAGCTCGGCGACATGGTGCAGATGACGGTGTTCATCACCGACGTGCGCTACGGCGATCGCCTCACGCAAATCCGCAGAGAAGTATTCGGCGACAACTTCCCGGGCAGCGCGCTGATCACCATTACGGCGCTGGCGGTTCCCGACGCCAAGATCGAGATCCAGGGATACGCGGTGATCGGCGGCAAGTGAGGGCTCCAAGACCGGAGCGGATGCGGCCGGATCGTAGGCCGCAATTCTTCTCGTCATTCCGGGGCGCCGCGCAGCGGTGAACCCGGAATCCAGCGGACCTCGCCACGCAGCCTGGATTCCGGGTTCGCGCGACGCGCGGAAGACGTCATGCGCCCCGCGAACTGCACGACGTGCAGGCGAACCTCAGTCGTAGAACTCGGGTGCGACCTTCCGCTTGGTCCCGGCCGTGTAATCGTGCTGAATCCACAGCTGCGCGTTGTTCGCTTTCACGAACTCTTCGATCTTTTCGCGGCTCTTCGCGGTCTGCTCCCGGTCCGGGTCGGTGAGCGGAACCTTCTTCAACGTGATCTCTTCCGGATAGTGATAGAGGTCGCCCGACAGCAGCACGTTCCCGGTTTTGGGGAGCTTGAGGAACAGGGACTGGTGCCCGGGCGTGTGACCCGGCGTCGACTTGAGGACCACGGTGCCGTCGCCGAACACGTCATGATCCTCGCCGTTGAGCACGACCGTTTTGGCGTCGGCGAGGCCTTCGAAGAATTTCGGGTCCGGCACCCGGGTTCCGGCCGGCCGCGGGCCGAGGATCATATCGCGGTCGCCCTTCTGCACGATCCAGGTCGACTTGGCGAACTGGCTGGCGTTGGCGACGTGGTCGCCATGGAAGTGCGAGAGCGCGAGATAGGTGATGTCGGCCGGCGTGTAGCCGATCGCGGCGAGTTGCGGGAGCAGCGGGCGTTGCACGGTGTAGGCATTGAGCTTCTGGGGTGAGACGCCGTCCTTGAAGGCGGCGTCGGCAATTTCGCCGGTGTCCCACATCATGGTTCCGCGGGGATGGACGATCAGGAAGCAGGGCGTGATCATCTCCGTGTAGGCCATCTCGCTCGGCTTGAGGCCGTAATTCTCGACGGTCGCCGGGGTGATCTTGCCGCAATCGAGAACGTAAAGACGCAGCGATTGCGGGGACTTCTGTTGGGCGTAGGCCGACGGGAAACCGAAGGCCACAGCCGCCGCCATGAGGGCGGTAACGATGCGCATCGACATGGAATCCTCCCGAACAAGCCCGTTTCTTGAACATAGGGCGCTGGCCGCGACGGCTGCCGGCGGGAACCGGCTTCTGCCTCGCGGCGGCGCGGCAATCTAAGCCATGGACTGCAGGCTGTCAGCCGGGTGTCGTCGACCCGGGATGCGCGTCAGGCCGGCGTTCTTTCACATTGACGCCGCCTCGCAACGCGCTCTTCCGCATCGCGCATCAGATAGAAGGCGACCCGATCGAACCAATCCATGCGACGTCAGGACTAAGGATAGAACGGCCTTTCACGGATGGTGGGGGCCGCCTTGTGACCGAGCCGGCACTGCATTGCCGTCAGTGTTGACAGCTGGCGATCCGGCCCAGCCGCGGGTTTAACTCGTTCTTGCTTACCGCAGTTCAGCGGCCTTCCTGAGGCTTCGTATATGAGTAACAGAGATCGCTGCGTCGCGGCGGCGCTCGCGCTTGCGCTCGCGACGATGACGGCCCTGACGACGACTTCCGCAATGGGCGGCAGCGACGTGGTCCGCTACATCGACGTCACGTCCGACTCCCGCGCTCCGATCGGCTGGGTCGAATTCTGTGCATCGAACGCCGGCGAATGCGCCACAATCCCATCGGCGCCGCGCGACATCGTCCTGACCGCGACCGCCTTCAACGATCTCGTCGCCGTCAATCGCTACGTCAACAGCATCGTCAAGCCGATGACCGACCTCGATCATTGGGGCACGATCGAGAAGTGGTCGTATCCCGATGACGGCTACGGCGACTGCGAGGACTATGCGCTGCTCAAGCGTCGCATGCTGATCCGCGCCGGCTGGCCGCGGGAGGCGCTCCTCCTCACCGTCGTGCGCGACCGCAAGGACGAAGGCCACGCGGTGCTCACGGTCAAGACCGACCGCGGGGAGTTCATTCTCGACAACCAGGTCGAGGAGATCCTGCCCTGGTACGAGACCGGTTATCGCTTCATGAAGCGGCAGTCGCAGGCCGATCCGAACGTGTGGGTCAACCTCAGCGACTCGCGGACCGCCCCGGCCGCCGCGAGCATTACCAAGCGGCAGACGTCGAAGGCGCAGCCGCGCGGAATTGCCCCTGGCATGACAGCGGCGCCGGTCGGCGGAGGGTAGTCCCAGGCGGGTCCGCAGCTTGGCCCCGCCCTGTTTCGCCCCGCCTACTTCATGGCCAGCACCACATCGAACCGCGCGCGCAACACGTCGTCTGCGCCGGCGACCTGCATCACGAGTTCGGGGTGGAAGAACGCGTCCGTGCGGTTCGCCTTCTCGTCGGGAAAATAGAACTGGGTGGTCAGCACCGGCCGGTTGGGCGCCTGGACTTTCGCGTGATAGTGCCGGGTCCGGCCGGGATAAAGGCCGGGCATGATGGTGCGGAAGGCATAGCGCCCCTCGGCATCGGTGAAGATGTGGCCGCGCAGGCGAAACCCCTTGTTGTCGTAATTCCCGTCATCGTCGGCCTGCCAGAGATCCACCAGGACGCCGGCGACCGGCCGGCAGGCGCGCGTCAGCACCACGCCGGAGAGCTCCACCGGGCGTCCCTTGATCCCGGGCTCACGCAAATCGCTGCGCCGCGGCGATTTCGGCTTGAAGAACGGCCCTTCGGTCTCCGGCAGGGTCGGCTCGTCGCCGTCATGGCAGGACGGCGTCGGCGTGAGGTCCTGCGCGAAGGCGCCGTTGGCGAAGATGACCCCTGACGCGGCGAAGGCTCCGGTCGCGAGGAGTCGCCGGCGGGTCGGAATTCGCGTGAAGTCGCTCATCGCGGTGTCCCTTTCATTCCGGCTTGATACCCGACGCCCTGACCACCTTCGCCCACTTCTCGGTTTCGACCGCCATGAAGGCGCTGAACTCCGCCGGGGTGTAGAAGATCGGCAACGCGGCAACGTCATTGAGCCGTTTGCGCACCACCGGGTCCGCAAGCCCCGCATTGATCTCGTGGGCGAGCCGCTCGATGATCTCAGGAGGCGTCCCCCGCCGTACGCCGATCCCGCCCCACGACATCGCCTCGTAGCCGGCAACGGTCTCGCCAATGGTCGGCACGTCGGGCAACGCCTCATAACGGGTCTTGCCCGCCATCGCGAGCGCGCGCAACGCGCCCGAACGGATGTGCGGCAGGGCGGCCGACAAGGTGTCGAACATCACCTCCACGTGGCCGCTGATCATATCGGCCAGCGCGAACGCCTCGCCCCGATAGGGCACGTGGACGAGCTTGACCCCGGCCATGGCTTGAAACAGTTCGCCGGCGAGATGCGACGAGGTGCCGGCGCCGAACGAGGCCATGCTGATCTTGCCCGGGTTGGCCTTGGCGTATTCGATGAACTCGGCGACGGTCTTCGACGGGATCGACTTGTTCACCACCAATACGAAGGGAAAGTCGGCAAGTCCCGATACCGGCGCGAGATCGCGCAGAACGTTGACGCTCTGGGATTCGTAGAACGACAGGTTCACGGTGGCTGACGTGGCGAGATAAACGATGGTGTAGCCGTCCGGCGGCGCGCTGATGGTCGCCTGGAGCGAGATATTGGTGGCGGCGCCGGGCTTATTCTCGATGAGCACCGGTTGGCCGAGCCGCTCGGTGAGCCACTGCGCCAGGATCCGCGACACCGTGTCGGCCGAGCCGCCGGCCGGATAGCCGACGATCCAGCGCAGCGGCTTGGTCGGATAATCGAGCGCCCACGCACGTGGTGAAAGCATGGGAACCGCTGTGGCGGCGCCTGCGAGTTGCAAAAACTGACGGCGAAGAAGCTTCATGGCGTACCCCTCGGCGACACAGGGAGAGCACCACGCAGTCGACTGCGTGCTCAGTTTGCTTCGCCCGCCGATGGCATTCGCCGCTGCCGTTTCGCCCTATCGGGGACCTCGGCACGTCCTCCTGGCAGCTTTGGGAGAAATCTACACCGCCTGCCGGTGCGCCCGGAAGGGGGCAACTGCCGTCATTCCGGGGCGGCGCGCAGCGGCGAACCCGGAATCCAGCGGGTCTCGCAAAGCAGTCTGGATTCCGGGTTCGCGCAAAAGCGCGCCCCGGAATGACGGAAGCGGACTTCAGACATCGACGCCTATTCGGCCGCGACCCGGCTGAGCTCCTTGGCCGCCGCCATCTCGCGGCGCAGCCACTCCGGCGCGATGTCGAAGCCGTTCGGCCATGTCGGCGCACCGAATTCGAGAAACACGCGCTCGAAGTACGCTTCGTCGCGCAACGGAGCGAGCATGGAGCCCGGCTCCTGAACCATGGCGGCGAAATCGTGCACGCCTTCGCCGCCGTCGTTAAATCGAACATGCAGTCGGAAGCTTCCGAGCTTGTCGAGACGTGTCACTTTAGTCAGCATCGAGGCCTGCGATCTTTGTTCTGACGGTACAGGATATTCCGTCATTCCGGGGCGCCGCGCAGCGGCGAACCCGGAATCCAGCGGGCTTCGCAAAGCAAGCCTGGATTCCGGGTTCGCGCGAAGACGCGCGCCCCGGAATGACCAAACCGAACGGCAACGAAATTCAGTTATCCAAGAAGCTCCGCAGCTTCCGCGACCGCGACGGGTGCTTGAGCTTGCGCAGCGCCTTCGCTTCGATCTGGCGGATGCGCTCGCGGGTCACCGAGAACTGCTGGCCGACCTCTTCGAGGGTGTGGTCGGTGTTCATGCCGATGCCGAAGCGCATGCGCAGCACGCGCTCCTCGCGCGGGGTGAGCGAGGCGAGCACCCGCGTCGTCGTCTCGCGCAGGTTCGACTGGATCGCGGCGTCGATCGGCAGAATCGCGTTCTTGTCCTCGATGAAGTCGCCGAGATGCGAATCTTCCTCGTCGCCGATCGGCGTTTCGAGCGAGATCGGCTCCTTGGCGATCTTGAGGACCTTGCGCACCTTCTCGAGCGGCATGCCGAGCTTCTCGGCGAGCTCTTCCGGCGTCGGCTCGCGGCCGATCTCGTGGAGCATCTGCCGGCTGGTGCGCACGATCTTGTTGATCGTCTCGATCATGTGCACGGGAATGCGGATGGTGCGCGCCTGGTCGGCGATCGAGCGGGTGATCGCCTGCCGGATCCACCACGTCGCATAGGTCGAGAACTTGTAGCCGCGGCGGTATTCGAACTTGTCGACCGCCTTCATCAGGCCGATGTTGCCTTCCTGGATCAGGTCGAGGAACTGCAGGCCGCGGTTGGTGTATTTCTTGGCGATCGAGATGACGAGGCGCAGGTTCGCCTCCACCATCTCCTTCTTCGCCTGCCGCGCCTCGCGCTCGCCCTTCTGCACCATCTGGACGATCTTGCGGTATTCCTGGATCTCGAGGCCCGTCTCTTCGGCGAGCGCATGGATCGAGGTGCGCAGCTCCTTGATGCGCTCCTTGTCGCGGGCGATGAGGTTCTTCCAGCCGCGCGCCGAGAGCTTGGAGACGCGGTTGAGCCAGCGCGGATCGAGCTCCGAGCCGATGTAGTTCTTCAGGAAATCTTCGCGCGTGACGCCGTGGCTTTCGGAGAGCCGCATCATGCGCCCCTCGTAGCCGACGAGGCGCTTGTTGATGTCGTAGAGCTGCTCGACGAGCGAATCGATGCGCGCCTGGTTGAGGCGCAGCGACTTCACCTCGCCGATGATCTCGTCCTTGAGCTTCTTGTACTTGCGCTCCTGGTGGGGCGTCAGCGAGCTGCTCTTGAGCTTGAGCTGGATGTCCTGGTCCTGGAGCCGGCGCAGCCGCTTGTAGGAATCGGCGACCTTGTCGAAGGTCTCGAGCACCTTGGGCTTGAGCTCGGCCTCGATCGCCGCGAGCGACATCGAGCCCTCGAGATCGTCCTCGTCGAGCTCGCCCTCCGGCGGCTCGACCGACTCCTCTTCCTCCCCGCCCGCCGGCCCGGGCTTGCCGCGGAACGGCGTCGGGGCGATCGGCGCCGTCGCCGGCGCGACGGTGGTCTGCCCCTGCGGCGCGGCCCCGTTGCCGCCACCGTCGCCCGGCGCGATCGAGGGCGCATTCTTGGCGTCGGGCCCGGCATAGGTCGCTTCGAGATCGATGATGTCGCGCAGGAAAACCTTGCCGTCGTTGAGCTCGTCGCGCCAGATGATGATCGCCTGGAAGGTCAGCGGGCTCTCGCACAGGCCCGCGATCATCGCCTCGCGGCCGGCCTCGATGCGCTTCGCAATCGCGATTTCGCCCTCGCGGGAGAGCAGCTCGACCGAGCCCATCTCGCGCAGATACATGCGCACGGGATCGTCGGTGCGCTCGCCGGGCTCGGACTTCTTGGTCTCGGCCGGCACGCTGCGCGAGACCTCGACGAGCTCGCCCTCGCTCTCCTCCTCCTCGGGCTCCTCGCGCGCCTCTTCGCCGCCGGCCTCCTCGGTCTCGGCCTCTTCGGTCTCGATGACGTTGATGCCCATCTCGTTGAGCATCGCGAAGACGTCCTCGATCTGATCGGAGGTCACTTCCTCGGAAGGAAGCACCGCGTTGATCTGCTCGTGGGTGACGTAGCCGCGCTTCTTGGCGGCCTTGATCATCTTGCGGACGGCGGCGTCCGAGAGATCGAGCAACGGCAGCGGTGCATCAGGCGTATCGGGAGCATCCTTCTCCGGGGCTCCATCTTCCTTCTTTTCTTTCAACGCTGCCTTAGCTCTGCTTGCCATCGATTGTTCTCCAGCGAGGCTCCCCCCGCCTTGATTGCGGCTGGTCCGGCGCCGGCCGAGCGGACGGCCGCAACCGCCCGTCTCGCGCCGAAGTGTCGCCGAGACCGCTTAAGTCCCGCTTAACCCTGTCCTGTGTGCCCGGACCCCGAACGTACTTCAAACGCCTGAAAAGGCCGGAGTTTCCGCCACGCGGAACCCATCCGGCCAATTTCTCGAAATGTTTATAGCCCGCGACTGGCCCTTCCGGAAGACGCCCCGAACCCTTCTATCGAGGCTTCCGTCCCGTCGATTGCCTCAAGCCGCCCCCGGACATCCTGCAACCGGGCGAAATTTTCCTCGCTCGGCTCGTCTCCAAGTGCCCGTTCCGCTTCTTTGAGCTCCCTATTTAACGTGCGGTTCTTTCGATGCAAGGTGAGAACGTGGTGCCACCACTGGCGGATGTCCTCTTCCGCGGCCCCTTCCCAGGCCGGCCAGTCGGCAAAATGGGTCAGCGCCTTCTCGATCCGGGCCAGCACCGGGCCGCATTCGCGGCTCGCCAGGGCCTCGCGCAGCGCCGGCGCCGTGACCTCGGCGAGCGAGGCCACCGCATCGAGCATCGACCGGCGCAGCAAGTCGGCGTCGCCATTGAGGAATTCGAGGTCGGCAAGCTCCTCGGCGTGGCTCTCGATGAGCCAGGGATGGTTGCAGGCGGCGATCAGGATCAAAGCCTCGCGCGGCGGCAGCGCGGTGCGGGAACCGCGGACGATGGAACTCGCCTGCAACCGGGCGCTCGCCGGGCCGAGGGGTTCCTGGCCGTACCCAGTGCCCGGCCGGGCTCCCCTCCCCGGCTCGCCGCGGGCTGACGACGGACGCCGCCGGTCCGGCGTGAACCGGCCCGGAGCCGACCGGCCGGGGGCGGCTGGGGGGGCAACGAGGTTGCGCATCCGCTCGCGCAGATCCTGGCGGTAATAGCGGCGCACCGCCTCGTCGCCGATGGCATTCGTCAGCTCGTTGACACGTGCCTCGAGCCCGGCGCGGCGCTCGGGCGTGTCGATGCGGGCGCCCTCGGTCTCGCGGCCCCACAGCACTTCGCCCAACGGGCGGGCGCCGGCGAGCACGTCGGCGATCGCGCCGGGACCGCCGGAGCGCACGAGGTCGTCGGGATCGTGGCCGTCCGGCAGGGTCGCGAACAGCAGGCTCTTGCCCGGCTTGATGAGGGGCAGCGCGAGATCGATCGCGCGATAGGCGGCACGGCGCCCTGCGGCATCCCCGTCGAAGCACAGGATCGGCTCGTTCGCCATCTTCCAGAGCAGCGCCATTTGCTCGGTGGTCAGCGCGGTACCGAGCGGCGCGACGGTCGCCGCGTATCCCGCAGTGACCATGGCGATCACGTCGACATAGCCTTCGACCGCGATCACCGGCGCGCCGCGGTGCGCGGCCTGGCGTGCCGTCGCGCCGTTGTAGAGCATCGCGCCCTTGTGGAAGAGCGGCGTCTCCGGGGAATTGAGGTATTTGGCCGGCGCATCCTTATCGAGGGCACGGCCGCCGAACGCCACGACCCGGCCATTGAAGTCGGCGATCGGGAACATGACGCGGTTGCGGAACCGGTCGTAGGGAACGGGAATGTCATCGCCGGTGACGAGCAGCCCCGCCTCGATCATGTCCTCGACGGAGATGCCGAGGTTGCCGAGATGCTCCTTGAGCGCGAAGCGCTCCGCCGGCGCATAGCCGAGGCGAAACTTCAACTGGGTCGAGGGATCGAGCCCGCGGTCGGCAAGATAGCCGCGCGCCTTCGCGCCGGCCCGCGACGCGAGCGTCGCCTCGAAGAAGGCCGCGGCCTCCTCGCAGACCTGATGCAGCGTGTGGCGGCGGTTCTCCTGCGCCTCCGCCTCGCGGGTGAGCTTGGGGACCGCGACGCCGGCAAGCCCGGCGAGCCGCTCGACGGCTTCCGGAAAGTCGACCCCCTCGGTCTCCATCACGAAGCGGAAGATGTCGCCGTGCTTGCCCGACGAGAAGTCGTGGTAGAAGCCCTTCTGGTCGTTGACGAAGAACGACGGCGTGCGCTCCTTGTTGAAGGGGGAGAGCCCCTTCCATTCCCGCCCCGCCTTGCGCAGCTTGACCCGCCGGCCGACGACGTCGGACACCGGCAGCCGGGAGCGCAGCTCGTCGAGAAATTGTGGCGGGAAACGCATGCCTGATTCGTCACTCTGGCGCAGCGATATCTATATATAGCGTCCGCCGGCACTTGCGCAGACAAAGCGTGTTGTCCCGGCTATTCACAGGAGCCTGCGCTTTCCCTAAAGCCGTGTCGCCTCCCATGCACCCTTACCCCGTGACCACCTCCTGATGCCGAACACCCATGTCGACGCGATCCTGGCGCGGCTCCTGGCGCTCCATCCCAAGCGGATCGATCTTTCGCTCGACCGCATGTGGCGCCTGCTCGAAGCGCTCGATCACCCGGAGCGCAAGCTGCCGCCGGTCATCCATGTCGCCGGCACCAACGGCAAGGGCTCGGCCATCGCCTTCATGCGGGCGATGCTGGAGGCCGCCGGCGCGCGGGTGCACGTCTATACCTCCCCGAACCTCGTGCGCATCAACGAGCGCTTTCGCCTCGGCCGCGCCGGCGGCGGCGTTCTCGTTTCCGACGACGAGCTTGCCGAGGTGCTGGCGACGTGCGAGCGGGCGAACGGCGACGCCCCGATCACGGTGTTCGAGATGGAGACTGCGGCCGGGTTCCTGCTGTTCTCGCGCCATCCCGCCGATGCGTTGCTGCTCGAGGTCGGGCTCGGCGGCCGGCTCGACGCGACGAATGTCGTGGCCCTCCCGCTCGCGAGCGTGATCACGCCGGTCTCGATCGACCATGTGGAGTTTCTCGGCGATACGCTCGAGAAGATCGCCGGCGAGAAGGCCGCGATCTTCAAGCGCGGCGTCCCCGCGGTGGTCGGCCGGCAGACCGAAGGACCGCTGTCGGTGATCGTCGAGCGCGCCGGCGAGATCGGCGCGCCGCTCCACGTCGCCGGCCAGGACTGGATCGCGAGCGAGGAGCGCGGCCGCCTCGTCTATCAGGACGAGCAGGGCCTGCTCGATTTGCCGAGCCCGCGGCTGTTCGGCCGCCATCAGATCGACAATGCCGGCACCGCGATCGCGGCGCTGCGCGCGGCCGGGTTCAAGCTGCCGCAGGCGGCCTATGAGACCGGGCTCGTCCGCGCCGAATGGCCGGCGCGGATGCAGCGCCTCGCCGCGGGCGACCTCATCGCGCATGCGCCCGCGGGCAGCGAAATCTGGCTCGACGGCGCGCACAATCCGGACGGCGGGCGCATCGTCGCCGGCGCGCTCGCCGACCTCGAAGAGCGGGTGTCGCGGCCGGTCGTGCTCGTTTGCGGCATGCTCGCCAACAAGGACCACGAGGGCTTCCTGCGCAATTTCACCGGGCTCGCCCGGCGGCTGCTCGCGGTGCCGATCCATCAGGAAAAGGGAACGCCGGCAGCGGAGCTCGCGCAGACCGCCCGCGCCATCGGCATTCCCGCCGACGCCTGCGACGATATCGCGACCGCGCTCTCCCGCATCGCCGAGCTCGATCTCGATCCGCCGCCGCGCATCCTGATCACCGGCTCGCTCTATCTCGCGGGCGAAGTGCTCGCGGCGAACGGCACGCCGCCGACCTAGCTCGCACCAGGGGAGACGAGGAGATGATGTTGCTTTCGCGAACCACGATCCTGATCGCGCTCTGTTTCGCCACCCCCGCGCTCGCCCAGACCGCGGACCTCGTGGTCGTCAACGCCAAGGTGTTCACCGCGCGCGAGGGCGCGCCGCCGACCCAGGCGTTCGCCGTCAAGGACGGCAAATTCATCGCCGTCGGTGCGACCGCCGCGGTCCGGGCCCGCATCGGGCCGGACACGAAGATCATCGACGCGGGCGGGCGCTTCGTGGTGCCGGGTCTCGCCGACGGGCATTTCCACAACGAGGGCGGCGGCCGCGGCGTCGATCTGTCGGCGACGCGCTCGCTCGCCGACCTCATCGCGGCGGTCGGCAAGGCGGTGGCAGCGGCGAAGCCCGGCGACCTCGTCGTCAGCAATTCCGACTGGCACGAGGCCCAGCTCAAGGAGCAGCGCCTGCCGCTCGCGACCGAGCTCGACCGTGTCTCGCCCGCAAACCCCGTGGTGCTGGTGCGCGGCGGCCACGACTACATCCTCAACTCGGCGGCGCTGCGTCACTGGAACATCTCGCAGGACACCCCGGTGCCGGAGGGCGGCGCCATCACCCGCGGCGCCGACGGCACGCTGACCGGCGAGCTCGTCGACAACGCCAAGCGCCTGGTGTCGCTGCCGCCGCCCGCCGCCGTCACGGTCGAGGACGTGCTCACCACCCAGCGCAAGGTGAACGCCTACGGCATCACCAGCGTGCGCATCCCGGGGAGCTACAAGGGCGAGTTCTTCCAGGCGCTCGACGCGATCCTCGCCGCGCGCCGCGCCGGCGAGCTGACGCTGCGCTACACCGTCTACCTGCCGGGCTTCGGCACCCGCGATCCGGCGCGCATCCGCGACATGATCGCCAAGTCGCCCCTCAAGCAGGACGAGGGCGACGAGTGGGTGCGCATGGGCGGCGTCAAGCTCCTGGTCGATGGCGGCTTCGAAGGCGGGCACATGTCGCAACCGTTCGCCGGCGACTACGGCAAGGGCGGCACCTTCTACGGCCTCACGGTGGTGCCGCCGCAGGACTTCACCGCGGTCGTCAAGACCATCAACGATCTCGGCTGGCGTGTCGCGACCCACGCGGTCGGCGATGCCGCGATCGACGAGGTGCTCGATGCGTACGAGGCCGCCGATGCCGACCATCGCAATCGCCGGCAAGCGCTGGACCATCGAGCATGCGTTCGTGTCGCGCGCCGAGCAGCTGCCCCGCATGAAGAAGCTCGGCCTGATCCTCTCGGTTCAGGACCACCTCTATCTGGCGGCGCCCGCGCTCAAGAACTACCTCGGCGCCGCGCGGGCGGCGCGGATCACGCCGGTGAAGACCTATCTCGATGCCGGCTTCCTGGTGGTGGGCGGCACCGACTCGCCGGTCGTGCCGTTCAACCCGTTCTTCGAGCTCTATCACTTCCTCACCCGCGACACGATCAGCGACGGCGTCTACGGGGCGGAGGAAGCGGTCGCCTCGCGCGAGGCGCTGTTGCGCATGATCACCATCAACTACGCCAAGCTCACCGGCGAAGCCGATATCAAGGGCTCGATCGAGCCCGGCAAGCTCGCCGATTTCGCGGTGCTGTCGGAGGACCTGCTCACCGTCGCGCCGGAAAAGATCCCGGCGACGCACGCGCTCCTCACCTATGTGGGCGGCCGCGAGGCCTATCGCGATCCGGCGATGAAGTAGTTGTCTCGCGGGCTGCGGCGATCAGCGGCTTGCATTGCGACCCCGTTGCGGATTAAGTCATTCCGATCGGGCCCGCGCGGGCGCCCGACGAGACGGATACGTCCAAGACCCGCTTCATTCCCCCCTTCGGGGATTTGGAGCGACGCATGGACGAGACATCCAAATCCATCACATCGAAATCGACCACATCGACATTTGAACGCAGGCCGCCGCTCGGGCGGGTGGCATTGGTTTGGCGCGGAGACCCGGGCGCCGGCGTGCCGGAACCGGCGACGACGCGCCACCACCTGATCTTCTCCGCTCTCGCGGCTTTGGGCGTCGCCGCCGAACCGGTGCTGTATTCCGAAGAGGCGGAGGAATGCCGTCCGCGCCCGCCTTCTCGCGATGGACGGCGTGCTGGTCTGGGTCGACCCGCTGAGCTCCGGCAAGGACCGCTCGCGGCTCGATCCGCTGCTGCGGGACATCGCGTCCCGCGGCGTGTGGGTGAGCACCCATCCGGACGTGATTTTGAAAATGGGCGTCAAGGAGGTGCTCTACCGAACGCGCGCGCTCGGCTGGGGTACCGACACCGACCTCTATCTTTCGGCGCAGGACTTCGACGCGCGTTTCCCTGCGCGTCTTGCGGCCGGCGGCCCTCGCGTCCTCAAGCAGAACCGCGGGAACGGCGGTCAGGGCGTGTGGAAAGTCGAGCTTGTCGGCCGCGCCGTTGGAACCCCTTCGCCGGACACGCCCGTCCGCGTCCTGCACGCGCTGCGCGGCAGCGTTCCGGAAGAGCTCGCGCTCGGGGATTTCATGAATCGCTGCCACGCCTATTTCGAGCGTGATGGCCGAATCCTCGACCAGGCTTTTCAGCCGCGCCTGCCGGAAGGGATGATCCGCTGCTACATGAGCCACAACGAAGTCGTGGGCTTCGGCCAGCAGCTGATCAAGGCGCTGATTCCGCCTGACCCTTCCGCCAGTCCCGAGGCGAACCAGCCAGGCCCGCGCATCATGTATCCGGCCGGACGCTCCGCCGTTCCGGACAGCTCCGCGAGCAAATGGAATCGGAATGGGTGCCCGGCATGCAGGCGATACTCGACATACCGACGGCATCGCTGCCGGCGCTGTGGGATGCCGACTTCCTCTTACGGGCCGCGGACGCGCGAGGGCGCGGACACGTACGTTCTCTGTGAGATCAACGTGAGCTCCGTCGCGCCCTATCCCGACAGTGCGGCACCGAAGGTCGCCGCCGCCGTGCTGGCCGCGATCCGCGCTGCATCGAACGGCGCTGATCCGACCAAACGCAAGCGGCCGGCAAACATGCCGGCCGCAGCACCGAACTTCAGTTTCGAAATCGCCGCTCAGACCGCGGCGGTGATCCACTGCTCGAGCTTGGCCTTCGGCGCGGCGCCGACCTGCCGCGAGGCGAGTTCGCCGCCCTTGAACAGCATCAGGGTCGGGATCGACATGATGTTGTACTTCGCGGCCGTCTGCGGATTCTCGTCGACGTTGAGCTTGACGATCTTGACCTTGTCGCCGAGCTTGCCGGCGATCTCCTCCAGCGCCGGCGCGATCATCCGGCACGGACCGCACCATTCGGCCCAGAAGTCGACGACCACGGGCTCGGCCGACTTGAGCACCTGGGCTTCGAAATCGGCATCGGAAACCTTCGTTACCCCCATGGGACACCTTCGCTTTCGTCAGTCTGGGCGCGACCGGCGCCCTTGGGTCGCTTGGGCTAGAAACCTAGGGAGGCGGCCTAGCAGCGTCAAGGCACGCTCACGCGGAGGTTACACGCTCGATCGCAGCATCGAGCAGCAGCCCCGAAAATTCCATTAAGGCCGGGCCCTCGGTCCACACCAGCGCCGCCCGCACCGTCCGGCCGGGGTAGATGCGGCCGAGCACGGCGCGATAGAGGGCGAGCTGCTCGACATAGGCGGGCGGGGCTTGCTCGGCCGTCGCCGGCACGACCTGGTTGGTCTTGTAGTCGGCGATCAGCACGACGTCGGGAGTGACGACCAGACGGTCGATCTGGCCCGACACCAGGATGTCCGGCGACCCGGCGCGCGCGAGCCGGCCGACGATCGGAACCTCGGCCCGGCTGCCGGGCGCGAACAGCGCCGCGAAGCGGGCATCGTCGAGAATGCCGAGCACCGCCGCCACGAGACGATGTCGCTCGTCGGCCGCGAGCGCGGCCGCTGCCCGCTCGTCACCGTGAAGGCGTCCCCTGCCCGCTCGAGGTATCGGGCCGCGGCCGCGCGCCGGTCGGCCGCCGCAATCTCCGGCAGCGACTGCAGCAGCCGGTGCACCAGCCGTCCGCGCTCGAGCGCGCGGCGGGCGTCCTGCCCGGCGGAAGCGTGACGGCGCGGTGCAACCGATTCCTCGTAGGCGGTCGAAGGCGTCAGCGTCACCGTGCGGACCGGCTCGGACGAAACCGGCACAGCGAGCCAGGCGGGAATGTCATGCGGCGTGCTGCGCGGGGGCGGCGTCTCGCCGAGAACATCGTCCTGATGCGGCACGATGCGATACCGCCCGATCCGCGCCTCGCCCTCGCCGACTTCCTCGAAGTCCGGGCTCGCGGCGAGCCCATCGGTGACGAGGTCGTACCAGCAGCCCTTCGGCCGGCGGTTGACACCCTGCCAGCCGCAGACGATCAGCCGTTCGGCAGCGCGCGTCATCGCGACATAGAGCAGCCGGCGATGCTCGTCCTCGGCTTCCTGCCGCGCCGCCGCCCGCGCCGCGGCGACTGCCGCGACGTCATCGTCCTTACGGCCGGGCCAGACGATGCAGGGCGGCGTGCCCGGCGCGACGCGCGACTGCGGCACGGCCATCAGCGGCGCAGGGCCGGGCGGGCCGGCCGGCGGCGTCGTGGTATCGGCGAGGATCACCACCGGCGCCTCGAGACCCTTGGCGCCGTGCACGGTCATCACCCGGACCTCGTCGCGCTCGATCTCCATGTCGCGCTTGACCATCGCCTCGGTCGACCGCAGCCACGCGAGAAAGCCCTGCAGCGAGGGCGGTTCCTGCCGTTCGTAGGCGAGCGCAAGCTCGAGGAACTCTTCGAGCGCGTCCGCCGCCTCGACCCCGAGCCGCGCAAAGATGCGGCGCCGCCCGTGCTGCGGACCGAGCAGCCAGGCGAAGAACGCAAACGGCGTCGTCTCGCGCGCCATCCGCGCGCAGCGGGCGAGAAGTGCGTCGGCGTCGGCGAACTCCTGCCGTTCGCCGACGCGCGCGGCGAGCGTGTCGCGCAAGCTCGCGCGCCGGTTCCAGGCGAGCGCGAACAGAAGATCGTCGTCGAAGCCGAACAGCGGGCTCTTGAGCGCGGTCGCGAGCGCAAGATCGTCCTGCGGCAGCAGCAGGGCGTCGGCGAGCGCCATCAGGTCGATGATCGCGATGTGCTCGGTGAGCATGAGACGGTCGGCACCGGCGACGGCGACGCCGGCATTCTTCAGAGCGCGGATGATCGCCTCGAACAGCGGGCCGCGCTGGCGCACGAGGATGAGCACGTCGCCGGGGGTGAGCGGGCGGCGGTTGTCGCCCACGGGCGTGCCGTCGGCGATCCAGCCGCGCACCGAGCGGGCGATCTTCTCGGCGAGCTTCGCCCGCGGACTCGATTCCGGCAGCGCGTCGAACGGCGCGTCCCAGGCTTCCATCTCGGCCTTCGGCTCGGCTTCGACCATCGGCCAGACCTCGACGACGCCCGGCACCGCGGCCGGCAGCGCGAGATGCGCCGGCATGCCGGCCTCGTCGCTGGTGATGCTGCGATGGATCGCGGCGGACGCGAACACCGCGTCCACGGCGCCGAGCACATTCGGGCCGGAGCGGAACGAGTGATCGAACCGCACGTGCCGCCATCCGATCTCGCTCACGGAGAACAGCGCCGCGAAATGGCGCCGCATCTCCTCGTATTGGCGCGGCGCGGCGCCCTGGAACGAGAAGATCGACTGCTTCTCGTCGCCGACGGCGAACAAGGTGCGGGGGAGCAGACCACGCGCGCCGGCGCCGGCGGCGAACTCCGCCACCAGCTGGCGCACGATCCGCCACTGCTTCTCGCTGGTGTCCTGCGCCTCGTCGATCAGGATGTGGTCGAGGCCGAGATCGAGCTTGTAATGCACCCAACTGGAATCGACCCTGTCGAGCATCGCGCCGGCCTTGTCGATGAGGTCGTCGTAGTCGAGGAGGCCGCGGCGGTCCTTCTCGGCGCCGTAGCGGGCGATCACCTCGCGCGCGAGCGTGATCAGCGCGGCGGTGCGGTCGCGGCAGACGACGGCGCGGCGCCGCGCCACCAGCGCTTCGAGGCGGGCTTTCTCGGCTTTCAGCCGCGCGTCGAGAGAGGGATACTCGCTTGGCAAGCGGCCTGGTGATGATCGACGCTCGCGGCTCACCCTTGTCGGTGAAGAACACGCCGAGATACGCGTCGGGTCGCGCCGCATCGCTCGCGGCGAGCGCTTCCGTGAGGCGCGCCGCTTGCTCCTTGTCCTTCGTGCTGCCCTCCCCGAAGGCCGCCGCGGCCGCAGCCCATTCCGAGAACGGCAGGTGCGGCCCATCGACGATCTCCTTGTCGATCACGGCGAGATCGTCCGCGGGATCGATGCCGAGCGCGCGGCAGAGCTGCGCGATCGCTTGCTCCGAGGCTGCCCGCGGCATCGAGCCACCGCGCGATCTTCTCCCGCTCCCTGATCGCTTCCTGCAGCTTCGCGCGCACGGTCGAATCGGCGGCGCCGGTCACCGCGTGCCGGAGCGCGCGGCCGAGGTCGCCATCCGGCTCACCAGCGGCCTGGAGCAGCACCGCCATGATGGCGCGTTCGAACATGTCGTTCTGGGAACGGTCGTCGAGCACCGTGAAGCGCGCCGCGACATTCGCCTCGAACGGAAACTGCTGGAGCAACCGGGTGCAGAAGGCGTGGATCGTCTGCACCTTGAGGCCGCCCGGCGTCTCCAGCGCGGCGGCGAACAGCGCCCGCGCGCGGGCGCGCTTGCCGGCATCGACACCGCGGACCCCGATCTCCGCCAGCGCGGCATCGAGGGCGGCATCGTCGAGCGCGATCCAGCTGCGCAGCCGGTCGAAGACGCGCGCCGCCATGTTGGCGGCCGCCGCCTTGGTGAAGGTGATGCACAGGATGCGCGACGGATCGACCCCGCCGGCCGCGCCGTCGAGCATCAGCCGGATGACACGTTGCGCGAGGACATGGGTCTTGCCCGAGCCGGCATTGGCGGCGACGAACACCGAGCATGTCGGGTCGGAGGCTTCCGCCTGCCGGCGCCGCACCGCTTCGGGGATCTGGCGGCCGCTCATGTCTCGACCTCATCGAGGCCGCCGGAGAGCGACCATTCCTTGACGCGGGCGAGGTCGTCGTAGGTGCCGTAGCGGTGGGACCACATCGAGAGCACGAGCGAGCGATAGGGCGTCGCCTCGTCCTCGAACCGCGTGACGAGCTCGGTGAGACGCGCGACGCGCCGTATCGGCCGCCGCATCGGGGCCGCCGCCCTCGACCCCGACGACGCGTCTCCTCGCCGGCCGGCTCGCCGCCCTTGAGCCTCACATAGACGAGCTCGGCGAGCGACACGGCGCGATCGTCGATGCCCGCAAATCCGCCGCTCCGGAGCATCGCGCCTTCGAGCGTCAACTGCGGCGAGACGCCGATCTGCACCTGCGGTGTCGGAGGGCACCTGCCCGGTCTTGAAGTCGAGGATGGCGTAGCGGCCGTCGGCGAGCCGCTCGATGCGGTCGGCGCGGCCGGTCAGGCGGAAGGTGCGGTCGCCGAGCGGAATCGTCAGCTCGCCGGCGCACCTCGACATGGGCGGCGGCCATCTTGCCGTGACGCTGGCGCTCGAAATCGGCGAACCAGGCGGCGATGCGCTCATAGCGCGGCCACCAGAACGCCTTCGCCTCGGGATAATCTTCGAGCGCGGCAAAATGCGTGCGGCCGATGCGGATGAGCTCGCCATAGGGATCCGCGGGCAGGCGGTCCGCGTAGAGCTTGGCGAACTCTCCGATCGCGGCATGGATCGCGGTGCCGCGGTCGGCCGCGCCCGGCGGCTCGTCGACCCGGTCGAGCTGGGGCAGCTTGAGGATGTGCTTGGCATAGATGGTGTAGGGATCGCGCAGCCAGTGCTCGATCTCGGTGACCGAGAGACGCGTCGGGCGCGCGGCGCGCGGCGGCCGCGGCTCCGGACACGTCACCGGGCGCGGCGCCGCCTTGGGCTCGTCGAGGCTGCGGCCGAAGGCGCGGTAGCGCTCGCCGCGCTTCACCGCGGCCTGCCACGCGGCGTCGCCCGCCACCGCGGCGAGGCGCTGGAGAAATCGCGACGCCACCGTCGGCGTGCCCGCGACCTTGGCCGCACGCGTGAGGAACACCTCCGCGGCGCCGGTGAGCTGCGCGAAAGTCGTGCGCCGAGAGGCCGATGCGCCGCTCCGGCAGGTCGAGGCCGAGCGCATGGCGCATCGGCCGGTTGAGCCAGGGATCGCTGCGCGGATCGGGCGGCCAGACGCCCTCGACGAGGCCGCCGATGACGACGCGGTCGACGGTCGTCAGGCGCGCTTCGAGCGGACCGTAGATGCGCACGCGGCTCTCCGGCGCGCCGGGCCGGCGCACCACGCGGTCGCCGATGACGACGCCGAACAGCTCCACATAGTCGGCCGCCTCGACCATGAACGGCTGCGCCTTCTCGGCGATGTCGGCGAAGGCGGCGTCGAGCGCCACGCCGTCGGTGCCGGCGAACGCGGCGGGCATGTCGTCGGGGTCGAGGCTCGCGCTGACGACCGCTTCGCGATGGCATGCGGCGAGCGCGGCGAAATCCTGCTCGCCGGGCGACGCCATGCGCTCGAGCGGCGCCAGCGCCGTGGCGACGCGCTCGAGCAGCAGGCTCGCGCGATGGAGCGCCGCGTCCGAGAGCGCGGCACGCGGCTCCGCGCGATGGATCGAGGACAACTCGCCGGCGCGGAGCTTCGACAGCTCCGAGCCGGAAGGTCGCAAGCGCCCGCTTCAGCCCCGCGGAGCCGGCACGCGGCCGCGGCCCGCGCAGAAGCGCCTGCTCCAGCGTCGCCACCGCCGGAAGATGGGCGCCGGGCGCCGCGCCGAGCCGCGCCAGCGGATGCTTGAGGAGCGCGAGCAGCTTCACCGGAGAGAGCCGCTCGAGCGCTGCGTCTGCGACGAGACGCGCGAACACGCCGGCTGCGGTCTCGCCGAGCGGATCGCCGCCGGAATCGTCCGCCGTGACGTTCCAGCGTTCGAGCGTGACCAGGACCCGCCGCGCCAGCGCGCGATCCGGCGTCACCAGGGCGGCGGTGCGCGCCGGTGCATCGAGCGCTTCGCGCAAGGCGACGGCGATGGCGAGCGCCTCCTCCTCGACATTGGCCGCCTCGATCACGGTGACGGTGTCCATCGCCCGCGCGAGCGCGCCGGCCGCGTTCGCGGCGGCGAGGCTCTGACGCCAGCGATCGGTCGCTGCGGCCGGTCGCAGCGCTTCGCTGAGCAGGACCTCGCGGCCATGCGGCGCCGCCGGCACGAGCGTGACCACGTCGCTGCGCGCAATGCCGATGCGCGCGAGGAGGCCGTGCATGGCGAATTGCGGATGGCCGGCGATGGGCGGCGGCCCAGTCGGGTCGGCACCGCCGCCGATGAGGTCCCACGCCGCATCGTCGAGGTCGGTGTCGAGCCCCGGCAGCACCACGGCGCCGCGGGGAAGGCGCGCGATGGTCGCGAGAAGGCGCGCGGTGGCGGGCATCGAGCCGGTCGAGCCGGCGGCGATCACCGGCGCGCGCGCGGCGGCGAGGCGGCGCGCTTCCGCCGCGATCAGCCGGTCGCGCCGCTCCGCCGGCTCGATCGCGCCGCGTTCAGCCGAGAATCGCCGGCCAGTGTAGCCGCGCGACCTGCAGGAACTTCAGGGTGATCTGCCAATATTGATCGAGATGATCGGGCACCACGGTGTCGAGGCGATCCCACGGCACCTCGCGCGTCGTCATGTCGTCGAGCAGCCGGGCAAGATCGTCGGCGAGCGCGAGCGCCGCCGACGGGTGGCGCACCACGAGCGGCGGCTCGCCGGTCGCGGGTTCCAGTCCTTTCGCCCAGGCATGGACGAGCCGCGCCAGGAGAAAGCGCCGCTCCAGGCCGCCGAGCGCGGGCGGCAGGTCGAGCGCGTCCGCGGCGGCGACGCCGCTCGCCATGTCGGCGAATACGAGCTCGTCCTCGTCGATGTCGCCGATCGGCACGATGCGCGGCAGCAGCGCCGCCTCGACCCCGAGCACGTCGAGGAACGCATCGCGCGCAAGCCGGCAGGCGCGGCGGGTCGGCAGGAAGATGGTGGTCGCGGCAAGAACCAGCGGATCGGCGCCGAACAGGTCGTCGGAGAGCCGGCCGTCCTTGAGCGCGCCGATAAGCGCCGGCAGGAACGGCACCGACGGCGGAATGGTGAAGACGCGCGGCTTCATGGCATGGCGTTCGAGCAATTCGGTCGCAGGGCGTACTCATAGACAGGTTTTCGCGCCGTTGTCGCCGACGTCCGTTGTCGGGGGCGCGTCACCGCCTCTTCAATTGCGCGGTGAAGCTGGTAGCATGATGCCAAATACTTCGTGCGCGACGGAAATTCGGACGTCAAAATCGACGTAGGAGTAGAGCCATGACCATGAACCTGCGCGTGCTCGGTTCGGCATTGGGGGCGCTCGTCGCCATCATCGCGGCGGCAGCGCCCGCAGCAGCCCAGGACAAGGTCATCAAGATCGGCGCGCTCCTGCCGATGTCGGGGCCGGGCTCGTATTTCGGCGCGCAGGACCGGCAGGGCGTCGATCTCGCGCTGGAACAGATCAACCGCACCGGGATCGGCGGCTACAAGCTCGACGTGAAATACGAGGATTCGAGCTGCAGCCCGCTGCCGGCGACCCAGGCGGCGAAGCGCCTGCTCGAGCAATACAAGCCCGACGTGGTGATCGGCGAGGAATGCTCCGACGCGACGCTCGCGATCATGCCGCTGATGGACCAGGCGAAGGTGCCGTTCCTCAACGCCGGCTCCTCCTCGATCAGGATCACCGAGCCCGGCAATCCCTGGACCTTCCGCATCATGCCGAACGAGGTGATGCAGGGTGTCGACATCGCGACCAACGCCTATAACCGCCTCAATGCCCGGACCGCCGTGCTGCTCTACGAGAACACCAATGCCGGCATCGGCAACGCCAAGGTGTTCGGCGACACCTTCACCAAGCTCGGCGGCAAGGTGCTGGCCGACATCGGCTTCGGGCGCGACATCAACGATTTCACCGCGATCGCGACGCGGGTCGCGGGGCTCGGCAAGATCGACGTGATCCCGACCTATACGCTCGAAGGCCAGGGCCTGAAGATCACCCAAGCGCTCTCCCAGGCCGGCGTCACCAAGGGCGGCGGCGGGCAAGCGATCCAGCTCGGCACCATCTGGCTGCCGTTCGGCTTCGAGCAGAAGGCCGGCAAGGCGGCGCTCGGCTACATCCGGATCGTGCAGTTCGACCCGACCGACCAGCGCGCGGCGGTGCGCGGCTTCATCGATGCCTTCAAGGCAAAGTACAACCAGGACCCGACCCACCTCCACGCGCACGCCTACGACCAGATCGCGCTCATCGCCGACGTGGTGAAGCGCGGGGGCAAGGACGCGAAGTCGATCCGCGACGGCCTCGCCGAGACCAAGAGCTTCGCCGGTATCACCGGCAGCGTCGAATTCGACAAGACCAACCAGAACGACAAGATGGACACCATCCACTACATGGAGACGCTGCCGGACCTCACGTGGAAAGCGCTGAAATGGAATTGACCGACCGGTCGCGATGACGATCGTTCTGCAACAGGCGATCAACGGCATCGTCCTCGGCAACCTCTACGTCCTGGTCGCACTGGGATTGACGCTGGTTTACGGCGTGCTGGTGCAGATCAATTTCGCCCATGCCGACATCGTGACGATCGGCGCGTTCTCCGCCTACTTCTTCATCCACGCGGTCGGCGGCGGATACATCGCGAGCATCGCGGTGGCGCTCCTGGTCGGCGGCGCGCTCGGCTGGCTGATGAACGCCGCGATCTTCGCGCCGCTCCAGCGCAGGGGCAACGAGCTGCTTGCCGCTGATCGCGACCATCGGCGTCTCGATCACCATCGAGAACGCGCTCCTCGCCTGGGTCGGCCCGATCCCCTACGCGTTCGAATTCGCCCTACAGCAACGACGTGATCCGCTTCGGTGGCACGTTCATCACCGTGCAGAACGCGCTCATCATCGCGGTCTCGGCGACCACGATCGTGCTGCTCTACGCGTTCTTGAAATTCACGTTTCTCGGCAAGGCGCTGCGCGCGGTCTCGCAGGACCGCGAGACCGCCGGCCTGATGGGCATCAATCCCGATCGCATCGTGATGCTCACTTTCGTGATCGCCTCGGCGCTCGCCGGCATGGCGGGCGCCATGCTCGGGCCGGTGCTCGTGCTCACGCCGTTCGCGGGCACGTCCGTCATCGTCAAGGCGTTCGCGATCGTCATCATCGGCGGCTTCGGCAATGTCGAAGGCACCATCCTCGCCGGCCTTCTGGTCGGGCTGATCGAGAGCTTCACGACCCAGTATCTCGGGCCGGGAATGATCGACATCGTCGTGTTCACGCTGCTCCTCATCACGCTCGCGGTGCGGCCGACCGGGCTCGTCGCCGAACGGCGCGACGAGAATGTCTAGCGCCGCGCCGGCGACGCCTGTGCTGCGTCTGCCGCTGACGGGGCGGCGCGCGGCCTATCTCGGCGCCATGCTGCTGATCGCGGTGCTGCCGCTCGTCTTCACCGACAGCTACTGGCGGACCAACTTCATCGTCTGCGCGCTCAACGTGATGCTGGCGATCGGGCTCGACTTCGTGCTCGGCTATGCCGGCCAGCTCAATCTCGGGCAGTCGGCGTTCTACGGCATCGGCGCCTATGCCTCGACGCTGCTCATCACGCGGCTCGGCATTCCGTTCTGGATCGCGTTCGCCGGCGCCGTCGCGCTCGCCGGCGCCGCGGGCATCGTGCTCTCGCTGTTCGCGATGCGGCTGCGCGGCCATTACCTCGCCATCGCCTCGCTCGGCTTTGCCGTCATCACCTATCAGGTCCTGCTCAACTGGATCAGCCTGACCCAGGGACCGCTCGGCATCTATGCGATCCCGCCGCCGCCGGCGCTGACTTTACCCGGGTTGGGAACGATCGATTTCCACGACCTCGGCAACCTGTTCTATCTCGTCGCGGCCTTTGCGCTGCTGAGCTACCTCGCTGCTCGACCAGCTCATCCGTTCGCCGATCGGCGAGACCCTGACGGCGATCCGCGAAGACGAGGTCTCGGCGGCCTCGCTCGGGATCAACTGCGGCGCCTGGAAGGTGTTCGCCTTCGGCGTCGGGGCGGCGATCGCCGGCGCCGCCGGCTCATTCTATGCGGGCTTCGTCGGCACGCTGGTGCCCGACGCGTTCTTCGTCACCGAATCCTTCACCATCCTCGCCATGGTCGTCGTCGGCGGAATGGGGACGCTGATCGGCCCGGTGTGCGGCGCCGTCCTGCTGACGATCCTGCCGGAGTTCCTGCGCGGCATCGGCGACCTGCGGCTCGTCGTCTACGGCGTCGCGGTGACCCTGGTGGTGCTGTTCCTTCCGGGCGGGATCGTCGAGGCGGTGCGGCTCGGACGCGAACGGCTCGCCGACGCGACCAGGCGGATCGGCCGATGAACGCGGCAATCGCCTGGGCATCGGACGCGCCGACCGCCGACGCGCTTCTCGTCGCCGAACGTCTGAACAAGAGCTTCGGCGGCGTCCATGCGGTGCGCGATATTTCGCTCACCATCCGCACCGGCGCGATCCACGCCGTCATCGGGCCGAATGGCGCCGGCAAGTCGACGCTGCTCAATTTGCTCAGCGGCATCTACCGGCCGGACTCCGGCACGGTCACCTTCGAAGGGGCCGATCTCACGCACCTGCGCGCCCATCGGCGCGTCCGCCACGGGATCGCGAGAACGTTCCAGAAAATCCGGCTGTTCAGGCATCTCTCGGCGCTCGCGAACGTCGTCGCCGGATTTCATCTGCGTCACGACATCCCGGCCTGGCAATATCTCCTGCACGGCACCGCGTTCCGGCGCGACCACGACCGTTGCCGCGACGAGGCGATGCACCTGCTCGCCTTCATGGGCCTCGCCGAGCGCGCGCAGGTGACGGCGGGCGCGTTGTCCTATGGCGAGCAGCGCATGCTCGAAATCGCCCGCGCGCTCGCGACCAAGCCGCGCCTGCTCCTCGTCGACGAGCCGGCCGCGGGTCTCAACGCCGCGGAGGTCGACATGCTGCTCGCGCGCCTCTCGGCGCTGCGCGACGACGGCCTGACGTTGCTCGTCGTCGAGCACAACATGGACCTCGTGATGCAGCTCGCCGACCGCATCCTGGTGATCGACTACGGGCAGTACCTGTTCGAGGGAAGCGCAGCCGAGGTCCAGGCCCATGCCGGCGTGATCGACGCCTATCTCGGCGGAGCGACGGCATGACTGCGCTCCTCGCCGCCGAACAGCTGGAGCTCGCCTATGGCGAGGCGGTGGTGTGCCGCGACCTCTCGTTCGAGATCGCCGAGGGCGAGATCGTCGCGCTGATCGGCGCCAACGGCGCCGGAAAGTCGACGACCTTGCGCGCCGTCGCCGGCGCGCTCATTCCGCGCAGCGGTTCGATCCGCTTCCGCGGCACCGATCTCACCCGGCTCCCCGCCTGGACGCGGACCAACCTCGGCGTCGCGCTCGTGCCGGAGGGCCGGCATGTGTTTCCGTTCCTCACCGTGCGCGAGAACCTCGAGCTCGGCGGCTTCAAGCACCGCCGCGATGCGGCCAAGGTGCGCGCCCTGATCGAGAAGGTCTTCGTCATGTTCCCGCGGCTGCGCGAGCGCGCAGCGCAGAACGCCGGCACGCTCTCGGGCGGCGAGCAGCAGATGCTGGTGCTCGGCCGCGCCATGATGTCGGAACCGCATCTGCTCTGCCTCGACGAGCCGTCGCTGGGCTTGGCGCCCCTGGTCGTGCGCGACATCTTCCAAACCATCCGCGCCATCAATTCGGCCGGCGTCGGCATTCTCCTCGTCGAGCAGAACGCGCGCTACGCGCTGGAGACCGCGAGCCGCGGCTACGTGCTCCAGACCGGCCGCATCATCGCGAGCGGCCCCTGCGCCGCGCTGCGCGAGGACGCGCGGCTGCGCGAAGCCTATCTCGGCCGCGCGTCGGTTTGAGCATGATTCACATTTATGGTCATGGCCGGGCTTGACCCGGCCATCCCGCTTACCAAGGCACGGCTGTGCCCAAATAATCGGGATCGCCGGGTCAAGCCCGGCGATGACGGAGGAGGGTCAATCCGATTTGAACATGCGCAACGCGCTGTCCGCCCCGATCACGCCGCGCTGGCGAGGATCGCGGCTTCCGCGGCGGCGATCGCGTCGGGGGTGCCGACGTGCATCCACACACCTTCGAGCCGCAGGCCGTGGAGGCGGCCGGCTTCGATGGCGCGGTCGAACAGGAGATTGAGCGAGAACGCGCCGCCCGGCGCATCGGCGAACAAGGCCGGGGAGAGGACCGCGACGCCGGCATAGACGAACGGCGCCACCTCGCGCTCGGGCCGGCGCTGCAGGCGGCCGTCCGGCGCCATGCCGAAGTCGCCGCGGCCGGCATAGCCGACGCTGTTCGACGTCGCCGCCAGCAGGAGCAGCGCGTCCATGCGGGCGGCATCGAAGCTCTCGGCGAGGCGCACGAGGTTGGACTTCACGCCGTCGATCCAGATGGTGTCGGAGTTGAGATGGTAGAACGGTGCCGTGCCGAGGCTCGGCAGCGCCTTGACCACGCCGCCACCGGTGTCGAGCAATTCAGCGCGCTCGTCGGAGATGACGATGCGGGGCGCTCGCCGCCCGGCAAGATGGCGTTCGATCTGGTCGCCGAGATAGTGGACGTTGACAATGGCGGTCTCGACCCCGGTCGCGGCCAGCCGGTCGAGCACGTTGTCGAGCAGCGGCTTGCCGCCGACGGCGATGAGCGGCTTGGGCATGCGCTCGGTGAGCGGGCGCATGCGGATGCCGTTGCCGGCCGCCAGGACCATGGCAGTGCGCGGGACAGTCGGTCGGGCAGGACTCGTCATCAGACCCATCGTCGCAACCTCGAACGTATCCGCGAACTTTGTGCGGTCAAATCAACAGAAATATGACCTGACGAAAGGTTTCCTCCCTTTTGGTGGGCCTTTTTTGTTGGAACGGCACACCTTGCCGGATCAGCTGGGCGGGGGAACGTTGCGCAGATACCAGGCATCGAGCGCCTGGAGCGCGGGGTGGGCCAGCGCGCGGCGCAGGTAATTCCACACCCGCGGCATGTGGCGGAGGTATTGCGGCTTGTGGTCGCGCCGGTCGAGGCGCGCGAAAATGCCGAGGATCTTGGTGGAGCGCTGCGCCGCAAGGGTCGCGTAGAGCCGCGCGAAGGCATTCGCGTCGAAGCCGGGATCGGCCTGTCGCCGCGCCGTGACATAGCGGCTGAACAGCGCGATCTCGGCGTCCTCGGGAACGTCGACCCGGGCATCCTGCAGGAGCGAAGCGAGGTCGTAGGCGGAAGGCCCCAGCACCGCGTCTTGGAAATCGAGCAGGCCGACCTTGGCGATGCCCTCCCGCTCTTCGAGCCACAAGAGGTTCGGAGAATGGAAGTCGCGCAGCACCCAGCTCTTGGGGGCTTCCAGCACCGGCCGCAGCGCATCGCGCCATAGCGCCTGGAAATGCGCCCGCGTTTCCGGCGAGGCGCCGGCGTTGCGGTGCGGCAGATACCAGTCGAGGATGAGCTCGGCCTCGATGAGAAAGGCGTCGAGGTCGTAGCTCGGCAGCGCGTAGTCGACCTTCGGTGCGGCCGGAAGCACGCCCGGCAGATCGAGCCCGTGGAGCGCGACCAGGAGATCGGTGGCGTACGCATAGCGCTCGATCATCGGCCGCGGCGGATCGCCTTCGACCACGAGCTCGTTGCCGAGATCCTCGAGCACGATGAGGCCGGCGTTGTAGTCGGCGGCGTAAATCTTCGGCGCCGAGAAGCCGCGCGCCCGCAGCGCCAGCGCCATCGCGACAAACGGCTTCACGTTCTCGGCAAGATGCGCGATCGCGCTGTAGGGCAATCCGCGCTTCACCGGCGGCCCGTCGGGCTGCGCCGGCCAGTTCATCAGGATGACGGTACCGTTGTCCGTGACGAGGCGCTCATAGGAGCGGCTCGACGCATCGCCGGCGATACGCCCGCGCACCGCCGTGCCGTAGCCCTCCTCCTTTAGGAAGCGATGGACCGAGGCGAGTTGGGCGATACGCGCCGCAACGGCGCCCGCGCCAGCGACATGAGCCACCCGCTGCTCGCTCTCGCGCTCGGGGCCGAGGGCGAGTGCGACCTCGATGCGGTCGGCGGGTAGCGCGCCGCCGGCGCGATCCGGCCATTCCATGACGACGACAGCGCCGGGGACATCGTCGAAGCCGAGCTCGGCGAGTTCGTCCGCCCCGGACACCCGGTAGAGGTCGACATGGACGAGAGCGAATTTCGGCAGATCGTAGGACTGCACCAGCGTGAAGGTCGGGCTCGGCACCTCGATCGCGGTGTCGCCGGCGAGATGCGCGATCATCGCGCGCACCAGCGTCGTCTTGCCCGCGCCGAGATCGCCCGACAGCGCGACGAAGTCGCCGGGCTTGAGCAGGTTCGCGAGATCGACGGCGAGGCGACGGGTCGCCTCCTCGTCCGCCAACGCGACCGAGAAGCCGGCTGAAGGGTTCGATTGCATCAATGCCTGCGCCGCCATGACCTATTCAGCGGCGCTCAGGGAAGCAGCGGCCGCAGCCGGAAAAATGCACACCACCGTCGTTCCCTCCCCCGGAACGGATTCGATGCTGACCTTGCCGCCGTGCAGCTCGACAAACGAGCGCACGATGGAGAGGCCGAGCCCGGCGCCGCGATGGCGGGTTCCCTCGATTTCGGACTCGAACCAATCGAATACCTTATCCTTTCTCTCGCTGGAAATCCCCGGCCCGTGATCGCTGACCGCGAAGATCACGGAATCGGCGGCGCGCAACGCGGTGAGCACCACGGTCTCGCCGGGCGGCGAGAAGCCGACCGCATTGGCGAGCAGGTTGAAGAGAATCTGGCGGATACGCTGCTCGTCGGCGACGAAGGTGCCGATGTCGGGCGGCGCCTTGATGTCGAGCCGGATGTTGTTCTTGACCAGCCGATCCTGCACGCCCTCGGCTGCGGCGTGCATGGTGGCGCGGATGTCGACCGGCTCGAGCTCGAGCTGCATCGCGCCGGCGCCGATCGAGGCAAGGTCGAGGATGTTGTCGATGATGGCGAGCAGCGCGTTACTCGATGAGGTGATGTAGGCGAGGTATTCCTGCTGCTTCTCGCTGAGCGGGCCAGTCTGCGGATCGCCCAGGAAAGTCGGTGAAGCCGATGATGTTGGCAAGCGGCGTGCGCAGCTCGTAGGAGACGTGTTGGACGAAATCGATCTTGATGGCGTCCGCCTGCATCAGCGCCTCGTTGCGCTCGGTGAGCACCCGCTCGACGTTCACCGAATCGGTGACGTCGTGGAAGGTGACGAGCGTCGCGCCATCGGGGAGGGGCACGGTGCCGCAGTCGACGACGGAATTGTCGGTGCGCGCGATGCGGATCGTCCGTGGCGTGCGGTCGTCGAGAGCGGTGACCGCGGTGCGCAGGGTCTGCCAGGTCGCGTGCTCGGCGTGGAGCGACCGGCACGACGCGATGACCGCCTCGATGTGCGGGTGCTGGTCGAGGGCCGCGGGGACGAGGCCCCACATGGTGGCGAATTCCGGATTGAACAGGCGCACCCTGCCGTCGCTGCCGAACACCGCGACCGCTTCGGACAGATTGTCGAGCGTCTCGCGCTGGACCCGGATCAGCGCGTCGAAGCGCCGTTCGAGATTGAGCCGCTCGGTGACGTCGTCGAAGAGATAGGTGACCCCGCCGTCCTGATTGGGCGTGGTGACGACGCGCAAGGTGCGCAGGTCCGGCAGGTGCCACGCGAACGCCTCGGGCTCGGTGGCGCGGTAGGCCGCGTGCAGCTGTGCCTTCCACGACCGGAAGTCCTGCTGCTCGGGCAGCCGTCGCGACGCCCGCAGGCGGTCGAGCACGGCCGAGTCGGTCGGACGTTCGTCGAGGAACCGCGGCTCGAGATCCCACAGGGTGCGATAAGCCGCGTTGTAGAAGGCGAGCTTATGATCGGCGCCGAAGATCGCGACCGCCGTCGGGAGCTGATCGAGCGTGCGCCGGTGCGCCGCGACGGTTCGCGCGATCTCGCCGCGCAAGGTCTCGCCCTCGGTGGCATCCCAGGCGATGCCGGCGCTGCCGGCGGCGAGAGGCACATCGACGACGTCAAAGCTGCGATGCGCGCCGGCGACGATCGCGGCCACACGCCTGGCCGCGGCGACGCCCGCGGTGCGGTTGCGGTCGAGCTCGGCGCGGGTCGCGGCGTCGAGCAGCTCGCGGCCGGCGGCGACGGCGCTCGTCGGGTCGAGCGCGTCCACCGCACGGGCATAGCTCGAATTGACGAAGACGATCCGGCCGGCGGCATCGCGGATCCAGGCCGGCGCCGGCAGCGCCTCGACCACGGCGCGTAGCGCGTCGGTCTCGGCGCGCAGCTCCTGGTGGCGATGGGCGAGATCGGCGAGATCGCGCTTGACGCCGCTGACGTCCTGCAGCTTGAGCACGGCGCTGCCGCCGATCGCGCGGCCTTCGGCGGTGAGGTAGCGGCCGGAGGCGGTGGTGAGCGAAATCATGAAGCTCTCACCCCGCCCGAGCAGCCGGTCGACATGGGATTCGAGGTGCAGCGCCTGCTCGGGCCGCAGCCAGGCTGCAAACGTCAGGATTTGGTCCGACGCGAGATTCGCAGCGACGAGCGACGGATCGCCGATGATCTGCGGATCGGCGTTGTGGTGCCAGCGCACCACCACCTGCGGCTCGGAGAGCATGAGATCGTAGAGCCGGTCGATCTCGCCATTGAGCGCCGACACCGCGGTGTCGGAGCGGGCGCGCTCTGCGCCCAGGCGATCATGGGTGCGCACCAGGAGCACGGCGCACACCACCGCGAAGAATAGCACGCCGATGAAGAGGACGAGCGCCGCGACTTCGTGCTGATCGAGCGCCTTGAAGGCTTCGAGATAGGCGAGCCCGATGGAGAGAGGATCGGTTTCTGCGGCGGCCTCACCGATCGAGAGTGCGGCGGTCAAGGCGGGAACCAATGCGGCAACGATCATCACATGCCTGCGCTTGCGCGGTGGCATCCCAATGCCGCTCGCCCGGACCAACCCCGGCATTTGCCGCCCCATACCCCCGTCCCGCCGTGTGGCAGGCCCTGCAATTGCCGACGCGACGCGCTTCGCCTGGCCGGGACGAACGCACCGCCGAAACATACGCCGAAACACACTATGACGCGGAAACAAACTGGGCGCCGGGGCCCCACCCTTAGCCCCGCCCCGGCGTTCGCAGCTGGCCCCCAGGCCGAGCGGCGAATCACACCAATTTAAACTCAAGTGGCGACGCTCCATAAGAGTCCAGATCGTGAACGGCTAGGAAGAGATACCAATCGAGCCGGCGCGCGAAAGAATTCTGCTAGATTGTTGCGTCCGTGCGTTCTTTACAACGCACGAATGCCGGAGGTGCCGCATGCTGGTTCAATCGCTGGGTTACGTCGGCCTGCGCGCCAAGGACATCGACGATTGGTCGGGATACGGGACACGGCTGCTCGGCCTCCAGGCGGTCGACCGCAGCCGGACGACGCTCGCGCTCCGCATGGACGACCGCAAGCAGCGGCTCATCGTCAATGCCGATGGCGGCGAAGGTATCGGCTTCTTCGGCTGGGAGGTCGAAGACGCTGCGGCGCTCGACCGGCTCGGTGCCCATCTCGAGGCGCATGGGGTCGACGTGGCACGCGGCGCGCGCAGTCTCGCCGAGGAACGGCACGTCGCCGATCTCCTGGTGGCGCGCGACCCGCTCGGTAACCGGTTGGAGTTCTTCCACGGCGCGGAGGTCGCGTCGGATCCGTTCGCGCCCGGGCGCAGTATCTCCGGGTACCGCACCGGCGCGCTCGGTCTCGGCCACGTGGTTCTCCACGTCGAGCGGATCGAGGAGATGATGGCGTTCTACCGCGACATCCTCGGCTTCCGGCTGAGCGACTATTTCCTGCGCCCGTACCAACTCTATTTCCTTCACGTGAACCCGCGCCATCACAGCATCGCGTTCGCCGCCACCGGCAAGAACGCGGTGCATCACATGATGCTGGAGCTGTTCAGCCTCGACGACGTCGGCCAAGGCTACGACCTCGTGTCCGGCGAAGCGGAGGAGACGAGCCGGCTCGCGGTGACGCTCGGGCGGCATTGCGGCGACTACGTCACCTCGTACTACACCTGGAACCCGTCGGGCTTCATGACCGAGTCCGGCTGGGGCGCCCGCGACATCGATCCCGCAACCTGGCAGCCGTCCGAGCGCACCGAAGGACCCAGCATCTGGGGTCACGACCGTGCGTGGCTTTCACCGGCGCAACGCGCCGAAGCGCGCGCGATGCGCCTCGCCAATGCCGAGCGTGGGCTGCGCCGCCCGGTCCAGGTGCTGCCCGGCAATTACGAGGTGATGGCGGGCGTGTGCCCGTGGTTCGACGAGATGAAGAAACAGCAGAAGCGGGCGTAGGCATGGTCGTTCTCGACGTTCGCAACTGCGAAGGGCGGTCGGCGAATTAGTGGTTTTTTGCTGATTTCGAGAAACTCGATTTGTTGCAGCGCATTTGGATTTATCTCACTAGATTATTTTAATCGGGCAACATTATATTCGATACTGCGCTACCCCTTGAAAAGGCGAGCCGGAGAAAAATCATGAACAAGACGCTTTCCTTCACGATCGCGACCGTCGCCGCACTGAGCACCGGACTGCTCGTGCCGCTGGCGGCCGAGGCGAAATCGCGCACTGCGGTGCACCATCGCGCGGCTGCGTCGCAAAGCACAATCACCAGCTTCTCGTCGTCATCCGCCCCCACATCAGGGCTTAATGTCGGCGTCAATCATCCGGCGAAGAAGTAAGCGCTTCGCTGACCACAGGTTTCGGTTGAATTATCGGACCATGGCGGCGAAGCGCTGTCACGGTTCTGGGCATGGTCGCGATTTGTGCCCCTGCATGATTTTCAGACAGGCCTAAAATAAAGGCGCGCCATAGTCTGAGCGGAAATAGCTGGGAGACGACCCCGCCCCGTCCGTCCGTATCCGCTCGAAGGCCTCCCGCGCCTCACAGTCCGTCGAACAGCGCCGTCGACAGATATCGCTCGGCGAAATCGGGGATCACCACCACGATCATCTTGCCGGCCATCTCCGGCCGCGCACCGAGCTGCAGCGCCGCGGCAACGGCAGCGCCTGCCGAGATGCCGCAGGGGATGCCTTCGTAGCGGGCGAGCGCCCGCGCGGTTTCGAAGGCCACCTGGTTGCTCGCAGTCAGCACCTCATCGATCACCGAGCGGTCGAGGATGTCGGGAACGAAATTGGCGCCGATGCCCTGGATCTTGTGCGGGCCGGCGCGCCCTTGCGACAATAGAGGGCTGTCCTCGGGCTCGACCGCAACGATCTTCACCTCGGGCTTGCGCTCCTTGAGAACTTGGCCGACGCCAGTGATGGTGCCGCCGGTGCCGATGCCGGCGACGAAGACATCGATCGCGCCATTGGTGTCGTTCCAGATTTCCTCGGCAGTGGTGAGGCGGTGAATCTCGGGATTGGCGGGGTTCTTGAACTGCTGCGGCATCGCGGCGTTCTTGGTCTCGCGCACGAGCTCTTCTGCTTTGGCGACGGCGGCGTTCATCCCGCCCGCGGCCGGGGTGAGCACCAGCTCGGCCCCGAGCAGCGCCAGTATCTTGCGCCGCTCGAGCGACATCGACTCCGGCATCACCAGGATCAATCGGTATCCACGTGCCGCCGCGACAAAGGCGAGCCCGATGCCGGTGTTGCCTGACGTCGGCTCGATGAGGACGGTGTCGGGACCGACCCGGCCGTCCGCCTCCATCGCGTCGATCATCGAGACCCCGATGCGGTCCTTCACACTCGAGATCGGATTGAAGAATTCGAGCTTGGCGAGGATCTCGGCGTCGATGCCCTGCATCTGCGTGAGCCGCTTCAACCGAACCAACGGGGTGTCGCCGATCGTCTCGGTGATCGAACCGTAGATGCGTCCGCGACCGGGACGGGCGGAGATTGGCGTTGCCATGGATAGCCCCCGAGATGAGTACGGATGCGGGCGCGACCGCATCTCCGGCATCTCCTTACCACCGCTCGTGCAGGCATGTGAATGTATGCAACGACCTCATCCTGAGGAGCCTGCACCCGAAGTCAGGCCTGCCTGACTTCGGCACTTAATGGTGTCGAGATCGGCAACAGCCGATTTCGATGCAGGCGTCTCGAAGGATGGCCACACACACTGCGGCCCCGTGGCCGTCCTTCGAGACGCCTGCTTCGCAGGCTCCTCAGAGTCTGACTCAAAAAGCGATCAATGTTTTTGGGGCTTGGCGAGACGTCTGGTCAGGAGCCTGAGATGAGCGACGAGGAGCCATGCGACTTCGGTTGCGGCCGATCCTTCGAAGTCCTTGGCGAGGCGGCGGCAACGACCTAACCAGGCGAAGGTTCGTTCGACAACCCAGCGCCTTGGCAGGAGTTGGAAGCCCTTGACGCCCTGCGGTCGCTCGACGATTTCGATCGTCCACGGTCCGCAATGGGAGAGTGCCATTACGAGCTGATTGCCGCGGTAAATCCGGTCGGCAAAGACATGGCGCAGCTTGGGGAACTTGATCCGCAGATGTTCCAACAGCGCGACGGCTCCGTGGACATCCTGGATATTGGCCTCATGCACGCGCACGGCGAGCAGGAGACCATTGGTATCGGTGACAATGTGGCGCTTGCGCCCATGGACGCGTTTTCCGGCGTCGAACCCGCGTGGGCCGCCACTTTCTGTGGTTGGCGCGCTCTGGCTGTCGATGATGGCTGCTGTCGGTGTCGATTTGCGTCCCAAAGCTCGCCGTGCCCGCCGGACCAAAGCGGTGACGATTCTCTGCCACCAGCCGGTATCGCGCCAAGCGTAGAAATAGCCCTGGACGGTCGAGCGCGGCGGAAAATCCCGCGGCAGAGCACGCCACTGGCAGCCGGTAGCGAGAATGTAGAGAATTGCCTCCACGACCTCGCGCAGATCGGTCGTCCGCGGCCGGCCCAATCGACGCCGCGGCGGAAACCGACGCGCGATCAGCGCCCACTCCGCATCGGTCATATCGCTTGCATAGCGGAGTCCGTCGCGTCGATACTCAGAACGGGTGATTTCAGTCCAAGGCATCGTGCTCTCCCTCGAATCTTTGCAAATCCGAAGGAATCACAGCCCGCTGGAATCACTCACTCCATTTTCGGCCAGGCTCTCAGGACGAGGTCCTGGAGAACGCGCGTCAGCCCGTGAGCATGCCCTTGACGAGGCCGGACGCCTTGGCGAAGTCCATCTTGCCCGCGAACTTGCCTTTCAGTGCGGCGATGACCTTGCCCATGTCCTTCATGCCGGCGGCGCCGGTCTCAGCGATCGCGGCTGAAATCGCCGCCTTGACCTCGTCCTCCGACATCTGCTTCGGCAGGTAGCCCGCGATGATCGCGATCTCCTCGCGCTCCTGCTGGGCGAGTTCGGGACGCGCGCCCTTGTCGTAGAGCTCGACGGATTCCTGGCGCTGCTTGATCATCTTCTGCAGCAGGGCGAGCATCTCGTCCTCGCCGAGCGGACCCTTGCCCTGCCCGCGCAATTCGATGTCGGCATTCTTGAATGCGGCGTTGACGAGCCGCAGCGTCGAAACGCTCCGCGCATCGCCCGCCTTCATGGCGTTTTTGAGCGCGGTGTTGATGTCGTCTCGCAGCATGGGGCCCTCGCAAACCCGTGCTTTGACGCCTGCGCGGGCGGTCGCTATGTAGTCTCGCCATGACCCCGAAACAAGACGATTCCGGCTGGGCTGAGCCCGCTGCCACCGCCGTCCTGGTGCTCGCCGACGGCACTGTGCTCGAAGGCATCGGCTTCGGTGCGAGCGGGCGTGCGGTCGGAGAGGTCTGCTTCAACACCGCGATGACCGGCTATCAGGAGATCCTCACCGATCCCTCCTATGCCGGGCAGATCATCACCTTCACGTTCCCCCACATCGGCAATGTCGGCACCAACGAGGAAGACATCGAAACGGTGAACCTCGCGGCGACGCCCGGCGCGCGCGGCGTGATCCTGCATTCCGCTCATCACCAATCCCTCGAATTACCGTGCCAAGCGCCATCTCGATGCGTGGCTCAAGGCGCGCGGCATCATCGGGCTCGCCGGCATCGATACCCGGGCGCTCACCAGCCTCATCCGCACCAACGGCATGCCCAACGCCGTCATCGCCCATGCCGAGGACGGCCACTTCGACCTCGAGGCGCTGCGCAAGGAGGCGCGGGAGTGGCCGGGCCTCGTCGGCATGGACCTCGTGCCGATGGTGACCGCCGGCCAGCGCTTCACCTGGGACGAGACGCCGTGGCAGTGGAATGCCGGCTACGGCCGGCGCGACGGCTCCGGCGAGCCGCCGTTCAACGTCGTCGCCATCGACTACGGCATCAAGCGCAACATCCTCCGCCTCCTCGCCAGTGCCGGCTGCGCGATCACGGTGGTGCCGGCGACGACGCCCGCCGAGGACATCCTCGATCTCGCGCCGGACGGCGTGTTCCTCTCCAACGGACCCGGCGATCCGGCCGCGACCGGAACCTATGCGGTGCCGGTGATCCGCAGCCTGGTCGACGCGGGGCTGCCGACCTTCGGCATCTGCCTCGGCCACCAGATGCTCGGCATCGCGCTCGGCGGCACCACCGCCAAGATGCACCAGGGCCACCACGGCGCGAACCACCCGGTGAAGGACCTCACCACCGGCAAGGTCGAGATCACCTCGATGAACCACGGCTTCGCGCTCGATCGCACGAGCCTGCCGGCCGCGGTCGAGGAGACCCACGTCTCGCTGTTCGACGGCTCGAATTGCGGCATCGCCGTCAAGGACAGGCCGGTGTTCTCGGTCCAGTATCACCCCGAGGCTTCGCCGGGGCCGCGCGACAGCCATTACCTGTTCGACCGGTTCGTCGCCCTGATGCGCGAACGCCGGCGGGCGTGATAGAAGACCGCCCGAACAGTCGGTCGCTTCCATGAAAGTGCTCACCTATCTGAAACCGGAAAACGGGCCGGTCGGCGCGGTGTTCGGCGCCTTGCTCGACGATGCGCCGAGCGGACGCACGACCCGCGTCCTCTTGTTCCTGTTCATCGCGGCGCTGACGAGCTTCACGTTCATCTCCAACGCGTCGGTCGGGCCGGCGACGGAACTTCTCGACACCTATGTTCGCTCGCTCCATCCTGCGGCGGGCTATCTCGGCGCAGCGCCGCTCGGGCCCCTCATCGCCGCGGCCTGGTTCAGCCTGCTGCCGCCGATCGATTGGGCGCTCTATCTCCTTACCGCGGTGAATGCGGGCGCAGCGCTGTTCGCGGTCGACCTCGTCGCGCGGCGTGAGGTCACGGGCGACAAGCGCGTCCTCGTGCTGCTGTTCCTCATTCTGACGCCGTTCTATTGCGTGTACGGCCAGCGTTTCGATTCCGATCGCACGCTGCTGTGGGCGTGGCCGGTGGCGACGCTCACGTTCCTGCGGGCGTTCGAGACGAGGGACATCCGCTGGTCGATGTTTGCAGGCATCGCCGCCGGCGTCGCGCTCTACGGGGGCTATCAATCGGTGTTCCTGTTCGCGGGGTTCGCGGCGGCCGCGCTGATCCACCCGGAGCGCGGCGCCTATCTGCGCTCGCTGTCGCCCTGGATCACCACGGCGGCGGCGATCGTCGTCCTCGGCGCCGCATGTCTACTGGCTCTACCAGAACGACTTCGCCCCGCTCTCCACCGTCGTGTCGCAGCATGTCGGCGCGCCGTTCGGCGAGGTGTTGCGGGGCGTCGCCGTCTATGCGGGTTGGGGCTTGGCGGGGATCGTCATCCCCATCGTGCTGTGGGGATTGGCGGTGCGGCCCGATCGCGCGACGCTGCGCGAGACCATATGGCCGTCGGACGCCAAAGGCCGGATGCTGGTGCTGCTCTTCGTGGTGCCGCTGCTTCTGCGCGCGGTGCTGGCGCTCGTCGCCGGCACGGTGCTCACGGCGGACGGTAGCGCACCGGGGTGGTTCCTGCTGCCGATCCTGCTGTTGCGGCCGGCGGCGGCGCGGGTGAGCCGGGCGGCGACGATCCGCGTCCTCGCCCTCGTCTTCGTTTCGACCATCGTCGCGCTTCTCCTCTCACCGTCACTCGCGTCGCGCCTGCACAAGCAAGGCACCGCGGAGGGCCGCGAATACTTCCGCCAGGTGAGTTTCGAGGTCACCCGCAACTGGCACACCTCGGTCGGCCGGCTGTTGCGGATCGTCATGGGCGATCCGCATCTCGCGGCGGCGATCGCCTTCTACAGTCCGGACCGTCCCGACGTGGTTCCCGATTTCGATCTGCAGCGCGCTCCGTTCGTGAGCGAGGGGCGCCTCGACGGCGACGGTTTCGTCGCCGTGTGCCGCGCCGAGGACACGGCCTGCGTCGCGGAGGCGCGGCGCCGGGCCGAGGGCAAGACCGGGACCCAGTTCGTCAACTTCCAGACCCGCAGTCTCTATGGCGGCGCGGCGGGTGGCGAGATCGGCCGCTTCTTCTTCGTTCTCGTCCCGCCCCAGCCGACCGTGCGGGTTCCGAAATGAGCTCCCAGTCGAAGGACTGGGTCGCCTATTACGATTCCGCCCATTCGATCTACGTCAATGCCGTCCATCGCGACGTGCACTACGCGAGGCTGGCCGAGGAGATCGCCCGCTACGTGCCCTCGCCCGCGGCGGCGGTGCTCGACTATGGCTGCGGCGAAGCGCTCTACGCCGACCGGATCGCGGCCGTGTGCGCGCAGCTGACGCTTGCGGACGCGGCGCCGAGCGTGCGCGCGCATCTCATCGAGCGCTTCGAAAAAACGCCGAACATCGCGGTGGTGTCGCCGGACAAAATCGCCGCGATGCCGGCGGGCTCATTCGACCTCGTCGTGTTCCACTCCGTCTCCCAATATCTCTCGCGCGATGAGTTCGATCGGATCGCGGCGCATGTTCCATCGCCTTCTCAAGCCCGAGGGCGTGTTCCTCATCGGCGACGTCGTGCCGCCCGAACGTGCCGGCGATTTCGGACGCCTGGGCACTGCTGCGGTTCGGCGCCGGCAACGGCTTTTTCCTGGCGGCGCTCACCGGTCTCGTGCGCACGGTCTTCTCCGATTACTGGCAGCTGCGCACGAAGCTCGGCCTGACGCGCTACAGCGAGGAGGATATGATGGCGCGCCTGCGCAAGCTCGGCTTCGCCGCGACGCGCGCACCGCGCAACCTCGGCCATCTCCGCTCGCGCATGACATTCCTCGCGCGGCCCGCGGCGCGCTGAGGGCTTCGCCGAGAATTTGGGCAGCGGCCGTCATTTTTGATTTCGAGCGCAGATGGTAGAGTTGCGCTTGGCCTTTCTACGTCAGAGGAGCGTTCCCGTGCAGCTCACCGATCAAGGCCGCCAGAAGATCGACGAACTCGCCCGACGCTACGCCGTCAGCACCGACGCGGTGATGACCATGCTGCAGGCCGTGGTGAACGGCCACGGCAGCATGGCGCAGTTCAGCCATCCGGAGCTCGGCGGCAGCGGCCAGTGGATGCAGGGTGGCATGACCATGGTCGGCGACATGTTCAACTATGGCCTCAAGTCCAAGGTCGATGGTCTCTGCTCCGAGTTGTCGCAACTTCTCGGCCAGCAACCGTTCGTGCCGCCACCCGCCAGCACTCAATCGCAGTCGCAGCAGGATGGAGTGAGCTTGTTTGTGCCGGACGCACCTGGCTTGGCATCGGGCCACTGGTGGCCGGCGGAGCTCGGGTCCCCGAACGGCACGGGCGCGCAGAACCAGGTCCGCTACGCCTATTTCAATCCGCGCCGCGTCGTCTGGCGGTGGACTTGAACGGGCACGTGACCGTCTACGACACGCTCGACCACCAGATCGGCGGCGTCTCGCAGCAGCAGGGAGGCGGGAGCTCGCTGACCTTCACCAGCCAATACGGCACCGTGGGCGTTTCGAGCTTGCCCGTCGTCTCGCTGGACGGCGTGCCGCGCAGCGCGCCCGCGCCGCGTGTGGCGGGCGCACCGAGCGTGGCGCCGATCCCGCGCCGTCGTCTGCGCCAAAGCGGCGTCCGCGCCCGCATCGCAGTCCGCGCCCACGTCTCGCGACACCGCTCAGGAAGCCGACATCTTCACCAAGATCGAGCGACTCGCCGACCTGCACCGGAAGGGTGTCCTCTCGGAGCAGGAGTTCTCCGCGAAGAAAGCCGAGCTTCTCGCCCGGTTGTGATCGGGCCGCGGGATATCCACATGACCGTGTGCGGCGCATGCGGCGGCCGGGCCCGGAGCACCGCCTCGCTCTTCCCTCCCCTGGAAGAATGAGCTAAGGCTCCCGCCGCCGCGGGCGCTTCGTTCCGCGCGCGGGGCGGCGAGGGCGGCGGTTGAGACGACGCCTTTTTTTGTGCCCGATCAGGTCCTTAATCCGGATTCATGCCGAAACGCACTGACATATCCTCAATCCTCGTGATCGGCGCCGGCCCGATCGTCATCGGCCAGGCTTGCGAATTCGACTATTCCGGGACCCAAGCCTGCAAAGCCCTCAAGGAGGAGGGCTACCGGATCGTGCTGGTCAATTCCAATCCGGCGACCATCATGACCGACCCCGAGGTCGCCGACGCGACCTATATCGAGCCGATCACGCCGGAGATCGTCGCCCGGATCATCGAGAAGGAACGGCCGGACGCGCTGCTGCCGACCATGGGCGGCCAGACCGCGCTCAATTGCGCGCTGTCGCTGCGCCGCATGGGCGTGCTGGAGAAGTTCGGCGTCACCATGATCGGCGCCACCGCCGAGGCGATCGACAAGGCGGAAGACCGCGAGCTGTTCCGCGAGGCGATGCAGCGGATCGGGCTCGCCACGCCGAAATCGTCCCTCGCCAATGCGTCCGACCTGAAGAAAGCCGATCGCGATCACTATCAGTCCGGACTCGACAAGATCATGGCTTCGGGCCTTGCGCCGGACGCCCAGCGTCATGCCGTCGAAGCCTATGAAGGCGGTGGGCGGCAGGCGAGGCCGAGCGCAAGCGGCGTTACATCGCCAAGGGCCTGGTCGAGGGGCTGGAGGCGCTCGAAGGCATCGGCATCCCAGCCATCATCCGCCCGTCCTTCACGCTCGCCGGCACCGGCGGCGGCATCGCCTTCAACAAGCAGGAGTTCCTGGAGATCGTCGAACGCGGCCTCGACGCCTCTCCCACCACCGAGGTGCTGATCGAGGAAAGCGTGCTCGGCTGGAAGGAGTTCGAGATGGAGGTGGTCCGCGACAAGGCGGACAACTGCATCATCGTCTGCTCGATCGAGAATTTCGACCCGATGGGCGTGCACACCGGCGATTCCATCACCGTCGCGCCGGCGCTGACGCTGACCGACAAGGAATTCCAGATCATGCGCGACGCCTCGATCGCGGTGCTGCGCGAGATCGGCGTCGAGACCGGCGGCTCGAACGTGCAGTTCGCGGTCAATCCGGAGGACGGCCGCCTGGTCGTCATCGAGATGAATCCGCGGGTGTCGCGGTCGTCCGCGCTGGCATCGAAGGCGACTGGATTCCCCATCGCCAAGGTCGCGGCGAAGCTCGCGGTCGGCTACACGCTCGACGAGATCGCAAACGACATCACCGGCGGCGCGACGCCGGCCTCGTTCGAGCCGACCATCGATTACGTCGTCACCAAGATCCCGCGCTTCGCGTTCGAGAAGTTTCCCGGCGCCGAGCCGATCCTCACCACCTCGATGAAGTCGGTCGGCGAAGCGATGGCGATCGGCCGCACCTTCCAGGAATCGCTGCAGAAGGCGCTGCGCTCGCTGGAGACCGGGCTCACCGGGCTCGACGAAATCACCATCAACGGGCTCGGCGAAGGCGACGACCGCAATGCCATCCGCGCCGCGCTCGGCATGCCGACCCCCGACCGTATTCTCGTCATCGCCCAGGCGATGCGGCTCGGCATGTCGGACGAAACGATCAACGCCGCCTGCAAGATCGATCCTTGGTTCCTCGGCGAGATCCGCGGCATCGTCGAGACCGAGGCGGAGATCGCGGTCAAGCGCCTCCCCGGAACGCCCGGCGCCATGCGGCGGCTCAAGTCGATGGGATTCTCCGACGCGCGGCTCGCCAAGCTCACCGGCCTTGCCGCGCGCGAGGTCACCGAGCGCCGGCACCGGCTCGGCGTCCGCCCCGTGTTCAAACGCATCGATACCTGCGCCGCCGAGTTCGCCTCGCCGACCGCCTACATGTATTCGACCTACGAGGCTCCGTTTGCCGGCGTGCCCGCGGACGAGGCCGCGCCGTCGGACAAGAAGAAGATCGTCATTCTCGGCGGCGGCCCGAACCGCATCGGCCAGGGCATCGAATTCGACTACTGCTGCTGCCACGCCTGCTACGCGCTGGGCGAGGTCGGCTACGAGACCATCATGATCAATTGCAATCCGGAAACGGTGTCGACCGATTACGACACCTCGGATCGCCTGTATTTCGAGCCGCTGACCGAGGAGGACGTGCTCGAGATCATCATGACCGAGCGCACCAACGGCACCTTGCACGGGGTGATCGTCCAGTTCGGCGGGCAGACGCCCTTGAAGCTTGCCCAGGCGCTGGAAGACGCCGAGGTGCCGATCCTCGGCACCTCGCCCGACGCCATCGACCTCGCCGAGGATCGCGACCGCTTCAAGCAGCTGCTCGACACCCTGAAGATCCGACAGCCGCGCAGCGGCATCGCGACGAGCCCGGAGCGCGCCCGTGCGATCGCCGAAGAGGTCGGCTATCCCATCATGATCCGGCCGTCCTACGTGCTGGGCGGCCGCGCGATGGAGATCATTCACGACGGCGCGCAGCTCGGCCGCTACGTGGCGCGGCTCGCCACCGCGCTCGACCGGCCGTCCGAGCTCGCGGTGTCGGACAAGCGGCCGCTGCTGATCGACCGCTATCTCTCCGACGCCATCGAGGTCGATGTCGACTGCATCGCCGACGGCCGCGATACCTTCATCGCCGGCATCATGGAGCACATCGAGGAGGCCGGCGTGCATTCGGGCGATTCGGCCTGCGCGCTGCCGCCCCATTCGCTCTCGCCGCAGACGATCGCCGAGCTCGAGCGGCAGACTCGGGCGCTGGCGCTCGCGCTCAACGTCGTCGGCCTGATGAACGCGCAATACGCCATCAAGGACGGCCACATCTATGTGCTCGAGGTCAATCCGCGCGCCTCGCGCACGGTGCCGTTCGTCGCCAAGGTGATCGGCCTGCCGGTCGCCAAGATCGCCGCGCGGGTGATGGCGGGCGAGCCGCTGGCGAGCTTCAAGCTGACCCCGCCGCGACCGGCCCATGTCGGTGTGAAAGAGGCGGTATTCCCGTTCGCCCGCTTCCCCGGCGTCGACACCGTGCTGGGGCCGGAGATGCGCTCGACCGGCGAGGTGATGGGGATCGACCGCACCTTCGAGATCGCCTTCGCCAAGAGCCAGATCGGCGGCGGCGCCCGGCTACCGCGCGCCGGCACGGTGTTCGTCTCGATGCGCGACGGCGACAAGGAGCGCATTCTGCCCGCGGTGAAACTCCTCGCCGAGCTCGGCTTCAAGGTGATCGCGACCTCGGGCACCCAGCGCTATCTGAGCGAGAACGGGGTCGCGGCGACCAAGATCAACAAGCAGCTCGAAGGCCGACCGCACATCGTCGACGCCATCAAGAACGGCGAGGTGCAGCTCGTCTTCAATACCACCGAGGGTGCCCAGGCCCTCGCCGATTCCCGCGCACTGAGGCGCGCCGCCCTCTTGCATAAAGTCCCGTATTACACCACTCTTTCGGGGGCCGTTGCGGCGGCGCTAGGCATAAAAGCCTATCTCGGAGGCGACTTCGAGGTCCGTGCCCTGCAAAGCTATTTTGTGAGCTGAGCCCGGATGGGAAACGGGCCGCCGCGCCCAGGTTGGCAAAGACGTCGCGCAGATCGCGTTTTCCGGACGGTGATCCGGGCCGCGGTCGGCAATTTTTTTGCCGGAGGATCGAGGACCGAGGATCGATGGACAAGATACCGATGACTGCGGCGGGATACACCGTCCTGGAGAAGGAGCTCAAGCTCCGCCAGCAGATCGAGCGGCCGCGCATCATCCAACAGATCACCGATGCGCGCTCGCATGGCGATCTGTCTGAAAATGCGGAGTATCACGCCGCCAAGGAACAGCAGTCGCACAACGAGGGCCGCATCGCCGAGCTCGAGGACAAGCTCGCGCGCGCCGAGGTGATCGACGTCTCGAAGCTCTCCGGCGACACCGTGAAATTCGGCGCGACCGTCACGCTGATCGACGAGGACACCGACAAGAAGGCGGTCTGGCAGATCGTCGGCGAGCCGGAGGCGGACGCCAAGGCGGGGCGCATCTCGATCACCTCACCACTCGCCCGCGCCCTCGTCGGCAAGAAGAAGGGCGCCAATGTCGAGGTCGTCACGCCCGGCGGCGCCAAAGCCTACGAGGTCGTGAAGGTCGAGTGGCGCTGACGCTCGCTCGAGCCACATGCGTCGTTGCGGCCGTTACGGCCGCAACATATGCGAAACGGCCGAGTTCGGCGAAGGTTGAGTCGCACATCGAAGCGATGACTTGAACGTCCATGAACGTCCAATCGATTCGCGTGCGCTGCAGCTTTTTCGAAATCTGAGACGGCTTCCCCGCAAAGGTCGCTTTGCTCGTTTGCGAGGAATGCACGCGCGTTGTGCGGTCCGCACGGCGATTGTTTGTGTCGGCGAACGATTGAATTATTATTAAGTGATGCGCGGGAACGCCGAATCTGTCGACCTCGCTCCGATGCTTGCCCAGGCGGTAGAGCTCCACCAAACGGGCAATCTTGAATCGGCGCAGGCGATCTATTCGAAGATCCTCGCCGAAGCCCCGGACCATTTCGATGCGCTGCACCTCCTGGGCGTGCTGCGCCACCAGCAGGGCCATCACGACGACGCCCGCGCTCTGATCACGACGGCGATTTCCGTCAATCCACAATCGGTGGATGCACTGTGCAATCTCGGCATCGTCCTGCAGGACCTCGGCCGCCATGCCGAGGCGCTCGAGGTCTACGACCGCGCGATCGCGCTCGATAACCGCATCGCCGAGGCGCACAACAACCGCGGCACCGCCCTGCGTGCCCTCGATCGCCCCGCCGCAGCGATCATGAGCTTCGACCGAGCCATCGCCATCCGGCCGGACTACGCGGAGGCCCGTTTCAACCGGGCCGCCCTGCTTGCCTCTCTTGGGCGTTACGACGAGGCGGTGGCGAGCTACGACCAATTGATCGCGATTCAGCCGGACAACTTCGAGGCTCATCGCGGCCGCGCCCGCGTGCTGATGGCGCACCAGGAGCCCGAGGCCGCGCTGATGAGCTACGCCCGCGCCGTCAGCCTGCGCCCCGACGACATCGAGCTTCGATTCGACCGCGGCATCCTCCTCAATCAGCTGGGGCGTTTCCGCGAAGCGGTCGGGGAACTCGACCGGGTGCTGGCGAGCGACCCCGACGACGGCGCGGCCCTGGCGCAGCGCGGCCTCGCGCTTGCCGAGCTCGAGCGCTTCGAAGAGGCTGAGGAATGCTTGGCGCGGGCGGTCTCGCTGCGCCCGGGCGACGCCGTCGCGCTCGATGCCCACGGCGTCGCGCTGCAGGGGCTCGCGCGCCCCGCCGAGGCTCTCATCTGCCACGACCGCGCGCTCGCCATCGCGCCGGACAATGCCGCCGCACTCCACAACCGCGGTCACGCATTGGTTGCGCTGGGGCGCTACGCGGAGGCGCTGGACAGCTACGACCGCGCGCTCGCTCTCGCTCCCGCCGATCCACGCACGCTTCTCAACCGGGGCATCGCGCTCAACGCGATGGGTCGGCACGACGACGCGCTCACCAACCTCGACGAGGCGATCCGGCGCGCACCAGACAACGCGGCGGCACACGTGCAGCGCGGCGCCGCGCTGATGGCGACCGGCGATTTCGCCGGCGCGCTCGAGAGCTACGAGCAGACGCTTGCGCTGGGCACGCCGCTGACTGAAATCCTCGACCGCCTTGCGCTGTGCGTCGCGAAGCTGTGCGACTGGACGCGGACCGCGGAGATCACGCGGCAGCTCGAACTCCACATCCGCGACGGCAGCGCCATCATCTCTCCGTTGACGCTGCTGCATTACGAGAGCACCCCCTCGCTGCAGCTCGCCTGCGCCCGCAATTACGTGCGCGCGAAGTTCCCGTCATCGTCGCGCGCTGTCGCGCCGCGCAAGCACGACAGGCTGCACATCGCCTACCTCGCGGCGAACTTCAACCGTCCCGCGGTGGCTTCGCAGGTCGCCGGCCTGCTCGAAGGCCACGACCGCCTAGAATTCGAAGTCCACGGCGTTTCGTTCGGGCCCGAGGAGGATGCGGCCGAGCGGACGCGGGTGGTGCTCGGGTGCGATCTGTTCCACGATCTCCACGCCTCGAGCGACCGCCAGATCGCGGAACGCCTGCGCGAACTCGAGATCGACATCGCGATCGACCTCACCGGGCATGGACGCGGCGGCCGGCCCGGCATTCTCGCCTCCCGCCCGGTCCCGATCCAGGTCAACTATCTCGGTTACCCCGGCACGACGGGCGCCGATTTCTTCGACTACATCATCGCCGACTCGCTCGTGCTGCCGCCGGGAGAAGGTGCGTTCTACAGCGAAAAGATCGTGCGGCTGCCGGGGTGCTATCAGGTCAACGATGCAGGAGTGATCGCCGAGGCGACGCCGAGCCGCGCGCAAGCCGGCCTCCCCGAGAGCGGGTTCGTCTACGCGAGCTTCAACGGCGGCATCATCTCCGAACAGATTTTCGACGCCTGGATGGCGGTGCTGACCGAGGTCGAAGGCAGCGTGCTCTGGCTCTCGGACGTCGGCGCCGCCACGAAGTCCAATCTGCGCCAGCATGCGCAGGCGCGCGGCGTCGATCCCGTCCGGCTGATCTTTGCGCCGCGCGTCGGCCATGCCGAGCACCTGGCGCGGCTCCGCCTCGCCGACCTGTTCCTCGACACGCTTCCGTGCGGGGCCCGGGCCGCCGCAAGCGACGCGCTGTGGGAAGAAGTGCCGGTGGTCACCTGCCGCGGCAAGACCTTCGCCTCACGGGTCGCGGTGAGCATGCTGCACAGCCTCGGCCTCGACCTGCTCATCGCCTCGCACTTGCGCGAATACACCGCGCTCGCACGGCTCCTGGCACAGCGGCCGGATATGCACTCCGGCATCAAGAAACGCCTCGCCGAGAAACGGCTGATGTCGCCGCTGTTCGACAGCGATCGCCTCCGCCGCCATCTCGAAGAAGCCTACAAGGTGATGTGGGCGCGCTACGAGGCGGCCGATCCACCCTGGAGCTTCGACGTCGAGGCAAGCCCGAAGGTCCCCGCGTTGCGGCCGCCGCCACCTCCGGTACCGCCACCGCCTCCCGTGCCGCCAGCTCCTCCTGTGCCACCAGCGCCTGCCGCCCGGCCCGAATGGCGCGCCCCAATCCGGCACGTCCGACGACGCAGCCGCTCCGCCACCGTCGGCGCCGGTCCTGCCGCCGAACCGGTCGGAGTGACGACCGACGATCAGAGCGCGGGCGCGCGCAGAAGCTCCATCGGCACGATCGGCGCATCCTTGGAATTGCGCAACGTCAGCGTGGTCTTGACGTTGAGCACATGGGGGGCCGCCGTCAGGTCGGTCACGAACGCCTGAAACTTCGGCAGGTTGGGCGCCACGCATTTGAGGATGAAATCGATTTCGCCCGACAGCATCCAGCATTCCCGGACCAGCGGCTGGCTGCGCACGAAAGCCTCGAACGCCTGCAGGTCCGCCTCGGCCTGGCTCGCGAGGTGCACCATGGCGAACGCGATCACCTCGCAGCCCAGTTCCTTCTCGTTGAGGAGCGCGCGGTAGCCGCGAATGTAGCCGGCCTCCTCGAGGGCACGCACCCGCCGCAGGCAAGGCGGCGCCGAGATGCCGACCCGCCGCGCCAATTCGACGTTGGTCATGCGGCCGTCCTCCTGGAGCTCGCGGAGGATATGCAGGTCGATGGCATCGAGGCGTCGCACGAGTCGCGTCTCCGATAAGCGGCAGGGATCAGCCACACCGGGCCGATCCTGGTTCAAAAAGCGCCGCGCTGCTGCTTGGAGCGGCAATCCCGCCGAATTATAGCGCGCTGTTGGGCATAATTTTGAAAGTTTATTGCGCAGGGCGTTCACGGGCACGTTACCTGCCTGAAAGGCCGTCAACAAATACGATTTCAGGGTTGCGTTTCTTGCATGGCTTTGGCAAAGCCTTACATGATGGCTGTGGGTGCGTCGCACCAATGGGCATCAGGGGCCCTCGGGCCTCGCGTCGGAGAAGCTGCCAAATGTCGAAAACCGGCCACGCCAAGGTCGTCATCATCGGATCCGGCCCGGCGGGTTACACGGCTGCCATCTACGCTGCGCGCGCGATGCTCGAGCCGGTGCTGATTCAGGGCGTTCAGCCGGGCGGACAGCTCACGGTCACCACCGACGTGGAGAACTACCCGGGCTTCGCCGACGTGATCCAGGGCCCCTGGCTGATGGAGCAGATGGAAAAGCAGGCGGCGCACGTCGGAACGAAGCTCGTCTACGATCACGTGAATGCCGTCGATCTCTCGCAGCGGCCGTTCCGCATCACCTGCGATTCCGGAGACTGTTACATCGCCGACACCGTGATCATCGCGACCGGCGCCCAGGCGCGCTGGCTGGGGCTCGCCTCCGAGCAGGCGTTCCGCGGCCACGGCGTCTCCGCTTGTGCCACCTGTGACGGCTTCTTCTACAAGGGCAAGACCGTCGTCGTGATCGGCGGCGGCAACACTGCGGTCGAGGAGGCGCTGTTCCTCACCAATTTCGCCGACAAGGTGAAGGTGGTTCACCGCCGCGGCGCTTTCCGCGCCGAGCGCATTCTGCAGGATCGGCTGTTCAAGAATCCGAAGATCGAGGTGATCTGGGATCACGAGGTCGCCGAGATCGGCGGTCCGGAGCATCCGCGCAAGGTCACGCAGGTCAAGCTCCGCAACGTCAAGACCGGCGCCCTTTCGACCGTCGCCGCCGACGGCGTGTTCATCGCCATCGGCCACACGCCGGCGACCGAACTGTTCACCGGTCAGGTCGAGATGAAGCCGTCCGGCTACATCAAGACCGCCCCGCTCCACCGCAACGTCGGTGCCCGGCGTGTTCGCCGCCGGCGACGTCGCGGACGACGTGTACCGCCAGGCCGTCACGGCCGCGGGCATGGGCTGCATGGCAGCACTCGAAGCCGAGCGCTTCCTCGCAGCAGCGCACGAGGTAGACCGCGCAGCTGCGGAATAGCGGCGCGGAATGCCGGTCCCGCACGTGCGGGATCGTGACAGCCACCACCGGGCCGTTCCGGGCTCGCGGCAGTTCCGCGCAGTAAACAGAGGAGTTTCGCGACCGCGAATCGGTTCATCATGGATTGGGACAAGCTGAAGGTATTTCACGCCGCTGCCGAAGCCGGCAGCTTCACTCACGCGGGCGAGCATCTCGGCCTCTCGCAATCGGCCGTGTCACGCCAAGTGAGCGCGCTCGAGCAGGAGCTCACGGTGTCGCTGTTTCACCGGCACGCGCGCGGGCTCATTCTCACCGAACAGGGCGAGCTGCTCTACCGAACCGCTCACGACGTGTTCATGAAGCTCGAGTCGGCGCGCGCCAAACTGACCGACAGCCGCGAGCGGCCCAACGGCGACCTCAAGATCACGACGACGGTCGGCATCGGCGTGCACTGGCTGACTCCGCGCCTCGGCGAGTTCGGCGATCTCTATCCCGACATCCGCATCACGCTGATCACCACCGACGAGGAGCTCGATCTCGCGATGCGCGAGGCGGACGTCGCGATCCGCCTGCGCCAGCCGACCCAGCCGGACCTCATCCAGCGCAAGCTGTTCTCGGTGCACTTCCACGCCTATGCCTCGCCTGAATATCTCAAGCGCTTGGGCACGCCGCGCTCCCATGACGAGCTCGACAACCATCATCTGCTGGTGCTCGGCGGCAACGTGCCGTCGTTCCTGCAGAACACGCGGTGGCTGGTCGACGTCGCGCGCAACGGCAAGGGCCCGCGTACGCCGCATCTCGTCATCAACAACGTGATCGGCATCCTGCGGGCCTGCCAGGCGGGGCTCGGTATCGCCATGCTGCCGGACTACATCGTCGAGGAGGACGGTGGGCTGGTGCAGCTGTTCGGCGAGGAGGAGACGATCGCGCTCGACGCCTACTTCGTCTACCCGGAGGAACTGAAATCAGTGGCCCGGGTGCAGGCGTTCCGCGACTTCCTGGTCAGTAAGGCGCAGCGTTGGGCCTACTGATCCGCGCGCATTCGCCGCGGAAATCTCGGCATGGCAGACATGCGGGCGCCCGGGTGCCGGAGCGGCGTGCACGATGCCATATCCGGTTTGTCGGTCGTGTTTGTGAGTACTGGTAACCAGCGGCCGACTGTTCCCTCTGGAAATGACGGCCGGTCGTTTTCGTGATCGGCTGGTACTAGGCCGGGCCCGTTGGCCCGGCCTTCTTTATGGCCGTTGCGCACAAGCCCGTTCGCACATGCCCGTTGCGAATGCCGCACATGCTTGTGCCGGAACGCCGGCTCTCCCATCATGTTCCGACGGACTAGATGGACGAGGAGCGGGGATGTCGGTGCGATTGGAAGCGGGCGCCAGCACGGTGCATTGGGGCTATCTCGACGCCACCCTCCCTGCCGCTGGCGACGATCGACAGCGGCGACGTGGTGACGATCTCGACGGTGTCCGGCCCGCCGGAGGCGCTGCCGCCCCCGCCTGCGAACGTGCCGCAGGCGCTCCACGACATCCACAATTCGAAAGCGCGCCGCATGTTGCCGGGCCACATGTGCACCGGCCCGGTCGCCGTGCGCGGGGCGCGGCCCGGGCAGGTGCTGCAGGTCGACATCGAGGACATCGCGCTCCACTACGACTGGGGCTACACGGGGATGCGTCCGCTCAAAGGCGCCCTGCCCTATGACTTCCCCGAGCCGCAGATGATCCATGTGGCGCTGGAGCGCAACCGCATGGTCGGCCGGCTGCCGTGGGGCACCGAGATTCCGCTGCGCCCGTTCTTCGGCGTGATGGCGAACGCGCCGCCGCGGGCCTGGGGCACGGTGTCGAGCATCCAGCCGCGCCAGTTCGGCGGCAACATGGACAACAAGGAGCTCGTCGCCGGCACCACGCTCTACCTGCCGGTGTTCGTGGAGAATGCGCTGTTCTCGGTCGGCGACGGCCACGCCGCCCAGGGCGACGGCGAGGTGTGCGTCAACGCCATCGAGACCGGCCTGATCGGCCGCTTCCGCCTCACGCTTGCGCGACGACATGAGCCTCACTTGGCCGATGGCGGAAACGCCGACCCACGTCATCACCATGGCCTTCGACCCCGACCTCGACGATTGCGTCGTCGTCGCGCTGCGCCAAATGCTCGATCTCATCGAGAGCCGCACCACGCTCAAGCGCCACGAGGCCTACATGCTCGCGAGCCTCGCCGCCGACCTGCGCGTCACCCAGGTGGTGAACGACTACAAAGGCATCCACGTGATGCTGGAGAAGCAGTACCTGCAGCCGGCAAGGTAACCTTTCCCGTCATTCCGGGGCGCGCGTCAGCGCGAACCCGGAACCCAGCTCTTTCTGCGTCGATCTGGATTCCGGGTTCGGTGCTTCGCACCGCCCGGAATGACGGTGCGTGTGGCTTGGACCTACAACACCCGCTCCAGCCAATCGGCGGCGAAGTCGATGCCGATCTGGCGGTTGTCGACATGGGCGTGCTCGGCGCCGCCCTCCTCCGTCGAGAATATCTTCAGCGTCTTGTTCTTGGTGCCGACCGCTTCGTAGAGCTTCGGCGCGTTCTCCACCGGCACCACGCGGTCGTTGCCGCCGTGGGTGATGAGGTAGGGACAGGCGATGTCCTTCGCGACGTCCTTGAGGGTGAAGCTGCGCGCCGTCTCGATCGCCTCGTCGGGGGTCGCGGCGTTCACCACCCACTGGAACTGGAAGTTCGATTGGGCGACCGTGCTCGGCGCGCTCTTGTTCTTCTCCTTGATCCGCGTCTGCCAGCCGGCAAGATCCCAGTGGAGCGCGCTGAGCGAGATGCCGGCGGCATAGCGGTGCTCGCGAGCGGCGATGCGCCCCGAATAATAGCCGCCGAAGCTGTAGCCCATGATGGCGATGCGCTTCGGATCGACGTCGCTGCGGGTCGTGAGGTAATCGAAAGCCGCCGCGCCCGGCACCTCGTAATCGTAGCGGGCGTGGATGCCGCGCATGCGCAGGCTTTCGCCCTGGCCGGGCCCGTCGATGGCGAGCGTGTTGAAGCCGCGCCGGGCGAATTCGAGGCCGGCAAAGAAGATGCTCATCTCCTTCGCGTTGTCCATGCCGTCGACGATGACCACGGTCGGCGCCGGGCCGGTGACGCCGGCGCCTTTCATGAACAGCGCCGGCAAGGTGATGCCCTGGTAGGGCACCTCGACGAACTCGATGCTCGGGTACCGCAGCCTGATCCCGGTGTGATAGCAGCGATAGGCGCGGCCGCCCCAGGCGCGCTTCTCCTCGCCGGGGAGGATGAATCGCTCGGCGTTGTAGAAATAGTTTCCGGCCCGCAGGTAGTAGTCGCCGGCGCTCGCCTTGCGCCCTTCCGCCGCAGCGGCATCGGCACGCTGTTCGATGAGCTCGGCGATCGCGCCCCACTCCTCCTGCCAGGCATGCGGCTCGTGCTGGCGTAGGCGCAGCTTCTCGCAGGCGCGGTCCATCTCCTCGAGCGCCACCACGCCGTAGGGGGCCATGCCCTTGATGATCAGGGTCGCGTTCGACCACAGGAAGTTGTCGCCGAAATGGTCGATCCAGGGACCTCTGGCCATGCACGCGTCCTCTTGAAAAATGGGCTCCTGCGGAGGGTTCGGGGGGAGGCGGAGCCGCTGCCGGAGGTGTTAGTATAGGATCGGTGGCGTTGCCGGAAGTGTGACTTGCCGGTGAACGGTTCCGCACGTAGCAACGGTTTCGCACGTAGCTCTTTGACGAAAGAGCTTCGGAAAAGAATTGGATTCTCGGAGGAGAACCCCATGCACATCATCCACCGCCGCGGCTGGGAGATGCCGGAGCACCAGGCGACCCCGGAGCATCTGTTCTTCGACCGCCGCGCTTTCCTCGCGGCCGCCGGCGCCGCGGCCATCGGTTTCTCGCCCGCAGGCGCACTCGCCCAGCGCGCCGCCGACGCTCCCGATCCGACCGCGGACCTCTATCCGGCGAAGCGCAACGAGACCTACAAGCTCGACCGCCCGGTGACGGCGGAAGCGATCAACACGACGTACAATAATTTCTACGAATTCGGCTCGTCGAAATCGATTTCGCGCGCCGCCCAGGCGCTCAAGCTCCGGCCGTGGACCGTCAAGATCGACGGCATGGTGGAGAAGCCCCAGGACATCGCGATCGACGACCTCATCCGCAAGATGCCGCTGGAGGAGCGGCTCTACCGCCACCGCTGCGTCGAGGCATGGGGCATGGCGATCCCGTGGACCGGCTTCCCGCTCGCGAAGCTCGTCGCGCTGGCGCGTCCGCTGTCGTCGGCGAAATACCTGCGGATGGAAACCTTCCTCGATCCCGCCATGGCGAGCGGACAGCGCGCGAGCTGGTACCCCTGGCCTTACATCGAAGGCGTGACCATGGCCGAGGCGAACAACGACCTCGCCTTCCTGGTGACCGGCGCCTACGGCAAGCCGGTGTCGAAGTCCCAGGGCGCGCCGCTGCGGCTCGCGCTGCCGTGGAAGTACGGCTTCAAGTCGATCAAGTCGATCACCAAGTTCACCTTCACCGACCAGCGGCCGAAGACGTTCTGGGAGGCGCTGCAGGCCTCCGAATACGGCTTCTGGGCGAACGTCAATCCGGAGGTCTCGCATCCGCGCTGGAGCCAGGCCACCGAGCAGGTGATCGGCACCAGCGAACGCCGCCCCACCCTGCTTGTTCAACGGCTACGGCGACTACGTCGCCGGCCTCTACAAGGATGTGAAGGGCGAGCGCCTGTGGGCGTGAGGTGACGTTGCGCAGAACAGCGGCGTCCTGACTTCATACGCCATTCCTCACCGTCATTCCGGGGCGCGCGTGAGCGCGAACCCGAAATCCAGCTCTTAAGTCTGGCAAGTAAGTTTCTGGATTCCGGGTTCCGGCGCTGACGGCGGCCCCGGAATGACGGAGACCTAGATCACCGCGGCCGCGCCGCCGTCGACGGCCCAGGCGCTGCCGGTGACGAAGCTCGCACGCTCGGAGGCGAGGAAGGCGACGACGGCGCCGACCTCGCGGCCTTCGCCCATGCGGCCCAGCGGAATGCGCGAGACCCGCGCCGCCCGCGCCTCCGCTTCCGACTTGCCGCTGCGCGCCGCCTCGGCGCGGATCGTCTCGTCGAGACGCTCGGAATGGACGACGCTCGGGATCACCGCATTGATGAGGATGCCGTCCTTGGCGAGGTCGCCGGCGATCGCCTTGATGAGGTTGAGGATCGCCGCGTTGTTGAGCCCGACCGCCACCGCGGCGGGTTGCGGCTGGCGCGCGGCACCGCCGAGCACGTTGACGATGCGGCCCCATTTGCGCGGCCGCATCAGCGGCACCGCGAGCCGGATGCAGCGCGCGGTGCCGTCGAGCTTGTCCTCGAACAGCCGCCCCCATTTCGCCTCGTCGAGCGAGAAGAAGTCGCCGCGGCCGACCACCGCGGCGCAATTGACGAGGATGTCGAGCCGGCCGAAATCCGCCATCGTGCGCTCGAACACAGCGCGCAGCGCGGCCTCGTCGTTGAGATCGGCCGGCGCACCGACGACCCGGCCTTTCGCGATGCGTGCGATCTCGGCGCAGGCCGCGGCGTTGCGGTCGCGGTCCTTGCTGACGAGGACGACGTCGGCGCCCTCCGCGGCGAGCTCGGCGGCGCACGCCTTGCCGATGCCGCGGCTCGCCCCGGTGACGATCGCCGCGCGACCGGCGAGACCGAGATCCATCGGCGTCAGCCGGTGTATTCGAGGATGTGCATGCCGGCGCCGGCGCGGTCGATCAGATAGAGCCGGCCGTGCTCGTCGGCCCCGATGTCGTTCGACTGGATCGCCTCCTGGCCCTCCGGCAGCTCCGGAACGAAGCAGCCGATCTCCTTCGGCCGCAGCGGATCGGCGACGTCGACCGCGCGCAGCCCGGCGTTGAAGTAGGTGAGGAACACGATGTTCGCCCACGGGCCTTCGCTGGTGATGTTCTCGACGATGTTGTGGGCGCCGAACCGGCCCGGACGATCGAAGTATTTCTCGCGGTCGGGGAAGAACGTCGCGACCGGGAGCGGGTTGCTCTCGAGCCGCGCGTCGACGATCCACATGAACTGGCTGTCCCAGAATTTCTGCCGGGCGCGCGCCTCGTCGGTGACGACGAGATAAGGCCGGTCGCCGATCGGCCAGCAGGTGTGGGTCGAGCCCGGAAACGGCGGCGACCACTGCAGATGGCCGACGAGCTTCATGTCGCGCAGGTCGGTGCAGTCGATGATCGAGATGCCGCCGCCCCACCATGCGCAATACATGCGGTTGCCGCGGATCATCGGCGGGCCGTGCAGCGTGATCGCGCTCTCGGCCGGCATCGGATCGTTGCCCTCGCCGTCACCTTCGGTCTTCATCCACGGCAGGCCCCAGATGCTGACGACCTCGGGCTTGAGCGGGTCGCTGACGTCCAGCGTCCAGATCACCCGCTTGTTCCAGCCCGGCGCATCGTTCGGCAGGAAGGCGAGCTTGCGCTTGTTGTCGACGCCGAAGCGGTGCGGCCCGCTGCCGGGCGTATCGTAGAAGGCGACCTCGCGCGGCTGGTCGGGCTTGCTGATGTCGAAGATGAACAGCCCGGCGCGGGCGTTCTTGCCCTTGTCGCCGACGAGCCGCTCCGAATTGACGTAGAGGTGGTGGTCGCCGACGATGCGCACCTTGTGGCAATGCACGCCGGGCGGGGCGCGGAATTCGTAGACCTTCTTCGGATTGCGGGGATCGCGCACGTCGTGAGCGGTGAAGCCCTCCGGCCCGTTGTAGCTCGCGCCGCCGACCGCGCCGACATAGGCATAGCCCTTGTGCACCTCGACGATGCTGCCGCCGCCCCAGGCGGCCGAGCGGTCGTGCCCGAGGAGCTTGAAGCCCTTGGATTCCTGCGGTTGCGTGGTCATGCGATCCTCCCACTAGCGGCGGCTGCAGCCGGCCTGGTTGGTTCGAGTTGAGCTCGTAGGGTGGGCAAAGCGAAGCGTGCCCACATGCGGCCTATCCACGTGGGCACGGCGCTGCGCGCCTTTGCCCACCCTACAAATGGAGTGCCGAACGGCATCATCGGCTCAATGCGGCGTGTAGCGGCCACCGAAGGCGGGCTGACTCTGACCGAGGCCGGGCAGCTCCCACACGCCGGCGCCACCGGGATTGCGATCCGCCGCGATCTGCGCGTCGATCAGGTAGGGCTTACCCGCGGCGATGCCCTTGCGCACGGCGTCGCCGAGATCGGCGGCGCGGTCGATGCGCACGCCCTCGACGCCGGCGGAGCGCGCCATCGCGGCGAAGTCGGGATTGTACGGCAATCCGGTGTCGGGATGCCGGAAGTCGGTCGCAAGCTCGCGGCCGTCGAGATAGCCGCGCTGCAGGCCGCGGATCGAAGCGTAGGCGTAGTTGTTCCACACCACCCAGACGACGGGGATGTTGTACTCGACCGCGGTGCCGAGCACGCTCGCATGCATGAAGAAGGCGCCGTCGCCGCACACCGAGACGCAGGGCCGGTCGGGCGCCGCGAGCTTCGCGCCGAGCACGCCGGCGACGCCGAAGCCCATGGGACCGAAGCCCATCGAGCCGATCGAGCGAATCCGGCCGCCGCGGCTTGCAGAACTGGATGAGCCAGTTGTGGTGGATGCCGATGTCGCTCACCAGGATCGCGTCAGCTGGCAGCGACTTGTCGATCTCGTACGCGGCGCGCTGCGGATTGATCGGCGAGGCATCGTCGATGAAGCCCGGCGCGACGAACGCCTCCCACTCTTTGCGATAGCCGGCGATGGTGTCGAGCCACTTCTTGCGCGCCGCGGCGCGTGCGTCGACATCCTTGCGGCCTTCGAGCGCACCGAGCACCTGGCGCAGGAAGGTGCGCACGTCGGCCATCAGGCCGAGCGCGACGGGATAGTTGCGGCCGATCTCGTCGGGATCGATGTCGACATGGATGAGCTTGGTCGGCGGGATGGTGAACGAGTAGCCGGGCAGCCACGAGCTCGAGGTGCGGTCGTCGAACCGCACGCCGAGCGCGAGCAGCACGTCGGCCTGGCGCGTCGCGTGGTTCGCGTGATAGCCGCCGTTGCGGGCGACGAGGCCAAGCGCCAGCGGATGCGAGGCGTCGATCCCGCCGATGCCGCTCGCCGACGACGCGACCGGAATCGAGAGCTTCTCGGCGAGCGCCAGCAGATCGGCAGCGGCGCCGCCATACTTGACGCCCTGGCCGATGAGGATCACCGGCCGTTCGGCACCGAGCAGCAGATCGACCGCCTTCGCGACGCCCTCGGGGTCGGCGCCGCAGCGGCAGGAGATGTTGGCGGTCCACTCCTTCGGATCGGGCGTCTCCTCGGCGGCGGCTTCGCGGAACACGTCGAAGGGCACGTCGAGCACCACCGGGCCGGGCCTTCCGGTCACCATCGTCTTCCACGCCTGGCGCACCGCAAGCGGCACCATCTCGCCGCGGGTCGGCTGGAACACGCGCTTGCAATAGGCACGCACGGTCGAGGGGAAGTCCGCCTGGTAGTGGCGATAGAGCTCCTGGAAGGCGCCACGGTTGAACTGGCTCGTCGGCACGTTTCCGGTGACCGCGAGGAACGGCACCGAGTTCGAGAAAGGAGTTGCCGAGCGCGATCGGCATGTTGGCCGAGCCCGGGCCGCAGGAGGTGAAGGTCGCGGTCGGCTGACCGGACACGCGGTAATAGACGTCCGCCATGAAGCCGGCGACGGTCTCGTGATGCACGGAGATGGTCTTGATCTCGTTCGAGCGGCCGTAGAGCGCGTCGATGAACTGGATGTTGCCGTGGCCGCACAGGCCGAACGCATAGGGCACCTTCTCGCGGATCAGGTAATCGACGATCACCTGGGCACCGTCGAGCATGTTCTTACCGGCCATCGGGGACTCCTTCACGGGCTCCGGGACGATGGTGCGGCCGGGGCGCGCGCATTCATGGATTTACGGGCGGCCGGGGTCAAGGGTGGGGGGGCGTTAGCCTCTTGCGGCTGTCAAGCCCGCATGCGTACCTACGAGGCTCTACGGCTGACGGTTCAAGCTGCGCCGGCAGCGAGAGGTCGGTACGGCCTTCGGCAAATATCGCTCGCGAGGCAAGGCAATCTGGCCCCAAGCGACTAAAGGGCGTGGCGCCGATTGATATGGTCGACAGCGGCGCCTGAATCACGCCACGGACAACGTTGGAATAGATTTGATCTTCTCCCCAATCTCCTGCTCGGCACGGTGGAGATCGTATCGCTTCTGCAGATTGAGCCAGAGGTCGGGACCGTTTCCGCACAGTTTGTCCAAGGCGCAACGCCATGCCCGGAGTCACCGGCTGTCTCCTCAATGAGGTCATAAAGCGTCTGACGCGAGACACCGAGCAACTTGGCAATCTCCGTGCTTAGGACGGTCGAACGCCGGCAAAATCTCTTCGCGCAGGAGTTCACCGGGATGCATGGGCGGCAGGCCGCGTTTCGGAAGCTTTCTTGTCATCAGTTATGCCCTCAGTGATAATCTTCCAGGTCCACGTCGATAGCGTCGCCTTCGATCCACCCGAATGTGATCCGCCAATTTCCGCTGGCGTCGACCGCGTAGCGGCCCTTGTCGCGACCTGACAGAGAGTGAAAGCGGAATCCCGGCAAGTTCATATCCTCAGGACGGGAAGCATCATCAAGCGCGCGCAAAATATTGGCGATCCGTTTCGCATTCTGCACGCTGAGCCTGCGTCCATCACCGGTCGCGAAAAAACGTTGCAGGCTCTTGTCCCTGAACGACCGGATCATTCACAACGTGTAAGGCAATTCCATACAAGTGTCCAGCAATACCTTACATCGGCCCTCACCGCAACGCCTGCGCCTCCTCGCTGCCATCCGCCCCGGCGAGCCACCTCGCGAGCGCCAACGCCGCCATCGCGATCACGATCTGCAGCATGGTCAGCGCCGAGAGCGCGCGGAAGCCGCCCTCCTGGTACATGTCGTAGATCACGACCGAGAGCACCTCGAGCTTCGGCGAATAGAGCAGGATCGACGCCGAGAATTCGCGGGTGAAGGCGACGAACAGCAGCGCCCAGCCGGCGGCGATGCCGGGCTTGAGCAGCGGCAGGGTGATGCGGCGGAAGGTGGTGAACCAGCTCGCGCCGGCGGCGAGCGAGCCTTCCTCGAGCTCGGGATGAATCTGCTTGAGCGCCGCCGACACCGAGCGCACGCCGAGCGGCAGGTAGCGCGTCATGTAGGCGATGAACAGAATCCAGATCGTGCCGTAGAGCACGAAGGGCGGCATGATCCAGGCGTGCAGCAGCCCGACCGCGAGCACGATGCCGGGAAAGCCCATCGGCACCATGGTGAGCGCGTCGAGGAGCTTCGATCCCGGCAGGCGGATGCGCTCCGAGAGCACCGCGATGAAGGCACACAGCAGGATGGTGACGGTCGCGCCGACGCCGGCGATGAACAGGCTGTTGACGATCGCACGCTGGGCCGCCGGATAGTCGAACAGCACGCGGTAGTAGTTCGCCAGCGTGAACTGCTCGAGGCGGAAATCCGCGGTCCAGATGGTGCGGATCGAGCTCACGAAGATGGTCGCGATCGGCAGCAGCACGGCGCAGGCGAGATAGGCGAGGCACACGGCAAGCACCGGCACGCGCCAGCGGCCGAGACCGATGCGGCGCGGCGCCGTGCCCTTGCCGCCGACCGTGGTGTAGGAGCGCAGGCCCAGCAGACGTTTGTGCAGCCACAATCCGCCGAGCGCGATCACGAGCAGGGTGACGCTCAGCGCGGCAGCAAGGCCGTCGCGCGGCGGATAGACCGATTGCGCCTCGAAGATGCTCGTGGTCAGCACCCTGATCTTGGCGGGGGTGCCGAGCACCGCCGGCACCGCGAACTGCTCGGCCGCGAGAATGAACACGAGCAATCCGCCGGCGAGGATCGCCGGCAGCACCAACGGCAGGGTGACGCGAAGCGTGGTGCGGAACACGCCGGCACCGGCCGACAGCGATGCCTCTTCCAGCGCCGGATTCATGCGGCGAAGCGCGCCGGCAACCAGCAGGAACACCACCGGCGCCTCATAGAGCGCCTGGACGAAGACGATGGCGGCCAGCGAGTAGGCGTTGACGAGCGCCCCGCCGCCGCCGAAGAAGCGCCACGCCTGATTGATGAGGCCGGTCTGCGGGCTCGCCAGCAGGATCCAGGCGAGCGCACCGACGAGCGGCGTCGAGATGAAGGGAATGACGGAAGCGAGCTCGACGAGGCGCCGTCCCGGCATGTCGGTGCGCACGACGGCCCACGCGAGGAACGTGCCGGCAACGACGGCGGCGACCGAGGTGCCGGCGCTGATGATGATGGTGTTGAGGATCGCCTCGTAATTGCGCAGGTTCGTGTAGGCCAGCACGTACCAGCCGGCGGTGAGCGCGCCGTCGTCGGTGCGCACGGACTGATCGAGCAGGATCAGCGCGGGATAGACGATCAGCAGGCAGAGAAACAGGATCACCGCGACATGGGCGGCGAACAGCGGCGTCGCCCAGGCGGGGCGGCGGATCAGGCGCCGGGGCGTCGCGCGGTGCGTCGGCTAGGGTTGCCATTGGAGGCACCTGCACGGCCTCGCCGGGCGAGAGCATGAACTACGACTATGGTCCCATCCACGGACGCCATCGCCAGGCTTGACCCGGCGATCCCGATCATGGGGCACGGCGCGTGCGCTCCTAAGCGGGGTGGCCGGGTCAAGCCCGGCCACGACAGCGGAGAATTGGCGATCAGCAAACTCATTTGAACAAGTTGATCCACTCGTCGAGCAGGTCGCGCTGCTGCGGGAAGAACTTGTCCATGTCGGCGACCGAGCTCGCCATCAGCTTGGTGTTCCTGATGAGCCGGCGGCCGCGCTCGGCTTTGGCGGGCGTGATGTCGTCGCGCAGCGAGACGGTGCCGTATTTCGCCTCCCACACCTCCTGGGCTTCGCGCGACAGGGCGAAGTCGAGGAATTTCTTGCCGAGGTCGGGATTAGGACCGCCGGCCGGAAGTCCGATGACCTCGTAGCTCGCGGGGATGCCCTCTTCCGGCTGCACCAGGTAGAGATTGGCGCCCTTCTCGATCGCGGCGACCACGTAATAGTCGAGCAGCATGGCGGCGAGCGGGCGCTCGCCGGAAATGAGGGTGTCGGTGGTCTCGCCGGAGCCGTTGCGCACCAGAATGTCCTGCTTGGCGAGCTTCTCCATGAAGGACTTGCCGTAGACCGAGCGCAGCGCCGCATACCAATGCAATGCCCCGCCGCTGTAGAGCGCGTCCGACATGGTCATGCGGCCCTTCCATTTCGGCTGGAGCAAGTCTTCCCAGGTCTTCGGCGCCTCCTCCGGCCGGATGTAGTCGGCGTTGTAGGCCATGCTCAGCGTGAGCGCGTTGATCGGCGTCCAATAGCCGGCGAGCCGCGTCGCCGCCGGGTAGTGGGCGCTTTCGGGGCTGTCGTATTGCGCCAGCAAGCCGCGGCGCGACCACAGGCTCATCAGTCCGGGGATCGAGATGTCCATCACCGAGAAGCGGACCTGACGTGCCTTGACCTCCTGCTCGATGCGCTCGGTGAGCTTGACCCCGCCGATGCGGAAATACTCCACCGCAACGCCGGTCTTGGCCTTGAACATCTTGGCCCATTCCTCGTCCGCGCCGGAGGCCGAGGCCGAGTACCAGAGCAGCGACTGCTGCGCCCCGGCCGGACGGCCGCACGCGGCCACGGCCGCGGCGGCAGTAGCGCCGCCGAGTAGCGTGCGGCGCGAGAACGACGGAGAGGAGGCTATGGGGGACATCGCAGATCGATTTGTGGAACGTCGCCCGGAGGCCGGGCGGTCACCGGATGTCTCCGGCGACGATGAACTTGCGAAAACGAAAGGCCGCCGTGCGTGGCAGGCGCGGCCGGCGGCGGTCCTACTCGGCGGCGACCTCCTCGAGCGTCGGACACTTCTTCATCTCGACCCGCTGCTCGTACTTTTCGAAGTTCGCCTTGTCATAGACCGCCGGCTTGAGCACGACCTCCTGCGGCACCGTCTGCTTCTTCAGGTTACGCGCTGCGATCTCCGTGCTCAGGCAGCCCAGCACGAAGCCGTTGAACTCGCCGCTCGCGAGCAGTTTGCCGTTCTTGATGAGCTCGATCGCTTCCTTGCTGCCATTGATGCCGACGATGAGCGCCTTGCGGCCCCGCTTCTCCAGCGTCTCGGCGACGGCCGCCGCCATGGAGTCGTTCGCGGCAAGCACGCCGTCGATCTGCGGATAGGTCTTGATCCAGCCTTCCATCACGTCCTGGGCGGGCTTGCGCTGGTAGTTGCCCGACTTGGAGGCGAGGAGCTTCACGCCGCCGGCTTCCTTGATGCCGTCGTTGAAGCCGCGCAGGCGCTCGGTGTTCGTCACGTTGCCGGCGATCCCCTCGAGAATCACCACGCCGCCCTTGCCGCCCATCTCCTTGATCAGGCGGCGCGCGACCGCGAGCGCGATCTGGTAGTCGTCGGGCAGCACCCGAGAGACGAACTTGCCGCCGCTGCTGCGGTCGGTCACCTCGACCACCGGGATGTTGGCCGCGTTGATCTTCTCGATCGCGGCGACAAGCTTATCGTTGTCGACAGGGTCGAACACGATGGCGTCCGGCGTGTTGCGGATCGCATCCTCGACGAGCTTTGCCTGTTCCGCGACGTTGTCCGGAGTGGTCGGCACGTAGTGTACCACCTTCACCCCAAGCGCCACCGCCGCCGCATTGCTGCCGACGCGAATCGCCTGGGAGAACGGATTGGTGTTGTTCTTGGTGAAGAGCGCAATAGTCTGCGCCTCTGCACCGCAGACGGGCATGAAACCCGCGGCCGCCAATGCAACCAGGACCGAACTCAGACTTTTCATGTTTCACTCCCCTCAGAACGGACCTCTGTTGGCGCAGACATTCCACCATGCAGGCACGGATGGGAAGGGGGGTACCCGCCGGGGGCGCTTTGGCCGCAGGGCCAGAGGCCGGGGAAATGTCGCCGATCCAGATGACAGGTTGAGGTCGGTTCTCGTTTGTTCCCCGTCGGCGCCGACATCGCGACAGCAGGATTACGTCGCGCGACAAGAACCCTCCCCGACCCCGGGTGACTACCGCACCTGTCGGCACCATTGCGGACGCCTCGAGGGAGGTAGACCGCCGTCAACGGCCGCGCAGAAACAGGATGAGGCGCACCACGTAGCGGTCGTTCTCGATCCGGTCCGTATTGATGGTGATCGAGGCGATCTGGCGTTCGTCGCGGACCACCGCATAGCCGGGCGAAGCGCGGCTTGCGTCCTCCGCCCAACCTTCGCGAAGGCAGGCTTTGACATCCCCGACCGTCCGTTCGAAGTCGCGCCCCGCTTCGGCGGCCGTATCGAGCGGCCGGGAATCGCAGGTGTAGGTGCGCGCACCGTAGAACGAGCAGTCCGACCAGCCCGGCAGCGGGAGGGTGGTCTCGAGGAAGCTGCCCTCGCGCGGCTTGCCGATGATGCTCTTGAACCTGTCCTTGGCCTGCACCAGTGCCGCGACCTCCCGCAGCGCCGGGCAGTAGGACGGCAATTCCTCCGCCCGCGCGCCTTGCAGCGGCACGGCCGCGATCATGGCGACCGCGCCGGCGCGACGCAGCCAAGCCGCCGGGAATATCGCTCCGATCATCATTCGCTCGGAATAGCAACGAATTGATCGAAATGCATGTAGCTGTCGGCCTTCGACCACAGCCCGATGCGGCCCGACACCGGCTCCGGCAGGCTGTGCTCGAGATAGAGCTTGCCGTCGAGATAGCCTTCGACCTTTTCGCCGGCGATGCGGACCTTGAGATCGTGCCACTCGCGGGTCGCCGTCGGCGTATTCCTGATCCACTTCACCTGGGAGCGCCGGCCCCGCTCGAACTTCCACAGCACGAGATTGTTCTCCAGGCAGTTCGCACGGACGGTCAGGTAGTCGCCATTGGGCTTGAGATTGAACAGGATGCCGGCGCCCTGGTCGATCCGACCCGACAGGCATTCGAAGCGGACGTCGATTTCACCGTTCTGAAAGTTGTCGATGTCCTTCGCGACCACATAGGGGAAGTAGGCGTAGGCCTGAACGCGGTCGAGAAACTCGGCATAGCGCTCGCCGTAGAGCGCACGGGCCTTGTCGGCGATGCCGGCTGAAGACTGCCCCTCCTTCCATTGCCGTCCGTCGACGGCCAGCACCTTCTTGCCGCCGTCGTCCTCGATCCGCCATATCCCGACGACGGGGATCAGTGCTTTCGGCTCTGCGCCCGCCGTTTCGTTGGCAAGGTCGACCTTCACACTGGCGCCAAAGGCCGGCAGCAGCATGATCGTGCTCATGGCGATGATGGGTAGAATTCTCGAGTTCGAACCCATGATGACCTCCTTGGTGAATGCGATCGTCGGCGGCCGGCGGCTTCGCCACCAGGCGAGAACGATCAGGAGCGGCAGCCCGGCGAGGAACCAGACGAGCGCGACCTCGCCGTCGGCGACGTGCGGATAGCCGGGATAATCCGCGCCCGGCGATCGGTTTTGGCGGCGCCAACCCGGCGAGCTGATAGATGCAGCGGCAAAATCTCGCGCGGGCTCGTCGAGCGGCTTTTGTCCGAGCGGCCAGCATAGCGATATTCGATCTCGCCATAGGCGTCGTCGCCGGCCGAAGCGGCGAAGCTCCGCCGCTCGGTGTCGAGGCGGATCGCGACTTGCGGCATGGCGCGCTCGAGCTTTGCAAGGACGTTTCTGCGCAGGTCGACGTAACGGGGATCTTCGGGCGCGAGACGAACGGTGATCGCGAGCGGCGCGGTGATGGTCGCGAGCTGCGCCTGATCGGCCGGGGAGAACGAGTTGCGCTGGTCTTCGCTGACATCGCGCGTCGTCCTGATCTGGGCTGCTGCCGCAAGCGCGATCGCGGCGAGCGCGATGCAGAGCCCGGATCGCATCCATTTGTGTCGGATGGAAACTCCAGGCGGCAGCCAGATGGCGGCGAGGCCGGCAAATCCCGCGGCGACGATGAGGACGCCGGCGACGAGATCGAAAGCCAGCAGCCCCTGCTCGAATCCCCGGACGACTTGCGTGAGCGACAGGCCCGCGAGCTGTTCGAGCAGGCCGGAGCGACCGGCCAGCGTGAAGTCGAGCACCCAGGAACCGATGGTGAATGCCAGCGTCACGATCGCGGCGGTGGCGCCGCTTTCGGTGACGGCTGCAGCGAACAGCGCGATGGCGCCGATCAGGATGCCGTAGAGAAGGTGTCCGAAGACGAGGCTCGTCGTCTCGCCGGCGGCGAGATGACCGCCGGACCAAAGCCAGATCGCCAAGGCCGAGAGCGCCGGCACCGCACAGGCGAACCAGGCGGTGAGGACCGCAGCGAGCTTGACGGCGATGAGCGTCGCCGGACGATACGGCAGCTGGACCAGAAGGCGCAGCGATCCCGATTCCTTTTCCACGCCCAGCGCGCGGATCGCGACGAAGGGGAACAGCAGCGTCACCACCACGTAGAACGATCCGAAGGTCGGGACCAGCACGCCGTCGAGCGGCGACAGGCTGACGGCGAGCACCGGAGACTGCGCCGCCGCCGCGCTCGCCTCGCCATAGAGCGACACCGCCTGAAAATAGCTGTAGCCGACCAGGGGGCATGCGAGCAGCAGCAGCGTCCACAGCGCCCGGCCGCCGAACATCTGCCGCAGCTCCTTGAAGAACAGCGGCCCGATCGGCGCCTTGCGGGCCCATCGTGGCTTGGATGTTTGTTCGGATGCTGGTTCAGGTGAGCGCAAGGAAAATATCCTCCAGCGCGGCCTGAGGCCCACCGGTCCTCGCGCGCAACTCGGCGAGCGTACCGGTGCCGCGTATCCTGCCGTCGGCGAGCAGCGCGAAGCGGTCGCACACTGCTTCGGCGTCGCGCAGTTGATGAATCGAGAGCAGCAGCGCGCGGCCCGCCTGGGCCTCGCGGCGCAGAACCGACATCATCTCGCGGGTCTGCCGCAGGTCGAAGCCGTCGAACGGTTCGTCCATCAGCAGCACGGGATGCGGCGCGATGAGCCCGATCGCGATGATCAGGCGGCGGTTGTAGCCCTTGGAGAGGGCCTGCAACGCGCTTGGCGAGCACCGGGCCGAGCCCGACGCTCGCGATGACATCGGCAACCTCGCGCTGCGTGCGCCGATAGGCGCCGGCGAAGAACGCCAGCACCTCGACGACGTACTGATCCGCATAGGGCCGAATACCATCGGGAAGATAGAACATCGCCTCGCGACGCTGCTGCGTCGACAGCGGCCGCCCGGTCCAGGTCACCCGTCCGGAGTTCGACCGGCAAAAGCCCTGCGATCGAACTCGAGCAGCGTCGTCTTGCCGGCGCCGTTGGGACCGATGAGGCCCAGAACCTCGCCGGGTCGTACCGAGAGGTCGACATCGGCGATCGCCGGCTGGCCGGCATATCGCTTGGACAGAGAAACGACTTCCAATACCGATGCGACTTCACCGTTCATCGCGCCATTATCCCGTCTCGGAGGCGGCTCGCGATTGAGCCGCCTCCGCTTGCTTGCGCCTAGCTCCTCGCGCTCGCAGTCTTGTCGAGCGCGGCCCGCAGCCCCTTGGCGAGCTTGATGGCGTCGTCGTTCGCCCAGAAGTGCATGAAGATGATCCTGGGCTCCTCGGTGAGCATGTGGCTGTGGATCGCCGTTACCTCTATGCCGTTCGACCTCAGAGCACGGATCACGTCTTGAACCTCCGTGCCGATGAGCGCGAAGTCGCCTGTGATCGCGGCCTTGCCGCCGCCGGTCGGCTGGAAGTTGATGGCAGTTGCGCCGCCCATGATCGGTGCGCCGACCGGCATTCCGCTGCTCGGTGATCGGATCGCGCCGCGGCACGTTGACTGCATAGACTCCGCCGTTGTTGGCACCTTTCGCCCCGAGGATCTGGTCGATCTGCGCCGTGTCGAGATCGATCGCGGGCGGTCCACCGGCCGGCGGCGTAATCGTGAGCGGCGTCTTGCTCACCGCAAGCGCGTTGTGCAGGGTCTCGGCCATTTTCACGGGATCGCCGTGCCCACCGACGTGCATGTAGAACGTCAGCGGTTCCGAACGCAGCAAGTGGTTGTGGACCGCGGTGACTTCGAGTCCGCCCTCGATCAGCTTCGCCATCACGGGGTTGACCTCGGACTGCAGGAGCACGATGTCGCCCATGGCCATCGCCATGTTTCCCATCGGCTCGAACGCGACCCAGCCGCCAAGCGCGAGTGTGGGCCGAATGGTGACGCCGTCGAGCGTCACCTGCAGGTCGGTGCGCGGGAAGCCGTAGCGGTGAACGGCGCCGCCGACGGCTGCGGTCCTTCCCAAGATACCGTCGACCTTGGCCCAGTCGATCGCCTGGGCATGCGCCGCGGCCGGCAACACCACCGCTCCGCATACCGCCGCGACCTCGAGCATGCGCCTCACCGTCTTGCGCATCGTGAAAGTGCCGGCGGTGCCGGTCGAATGAGGGGACTCGTTCATTTACTCCTCCTGCTGCTGCGAGCGCTGCGCGCTCGGGTTTCGGCCGGCCGTGGAGAACGGCCGGTCATGGTTTCAATCCTGCGAAGTGAAGGGCGACGCCGAGCGCGGCGCACAGCGCGAGCGTCGCCGGCATCCCGATCTTGAAGCGAAACATCGCGACGACCGCGACGATCGACAGCGCGAGCGCCCAGGGGTCGACGCTCGAGAACACCGGCGCGTCGAACGACAACCCGAAGCGCGCGACCTTCGTCACCTCGCGAAAGATCGTGTGCACCGCGAACCAGATCGCGAGGTTGAGGATGACGCCGACGATCGCCGCGGTGATCGCCGAGAGCGCGCCGGCAAGCGCGCGGTTGCCGCGCAGCGCCTCGATGTAGGGTGCGCCGACGAAGATCCAGAGGAAGCACGGCGTGAAGGTGACCCAGGTCGCGAGCAGGCCGCCGAACACGGCGGCCAGCATCGGCGGCAGCGTGCCCGGATCGCGGAATGCGGCCATGAAGCCCACGAACTGCAGAACCATGATCAGCGGGCCCGGCGTCGTTTCGGCCATGCCGAGGCCGTCGAGCATTTCGCCGGCGGTGAGCCAGCCGTATCGTTCGACCGCCTGCTGGGCGACATAGGCGAGGACTGCGTAGGCGCCGCCGAACGTCACGACCGCCATCTTGCTGAAGAAGGTCGCGATCTTGCTGAAGACGTCGGCGGTCCCGAGCGTCGCGACGACCACGATGACCGGGCCAAGCCACAGCACCGTCCAGAAGACGGCAGTTGAGATCGCCCGGCGCGCGTCCGGCCGGGCGTGGGCCGGAACCACATCGCCGAGCAGACTGTCGTCTGCGCCCGCGGCTGCTTCACTGCCGCCGTGCGCATTCCGCCCCTTGAAGACGGACCAACCCGACTGCGCCCCGAAAAAGCCGACCAGCCCCGCCCCGATGACGATGAGCGGAAACGGCACGTCGAAGAAATAGATGCCGACGAACGCGATCGCCGCGAGCGCGCGCAGGACGTCGTTGGCGAGCGCCCGCTTGCCGATGCGGACCACCGCCTCGATCACGATGGCGAGGACCGCCGCCTTGAGCCCGAAGAAGAACGAGGTGACGAGTGGCACCTGTCCATACACCGCATAGAGCCAGCTCAGCGCCATGATGGCGATGATGCCGGGCAGCACGAACAGGCCGCCGGCCATGATGCCGCCCGCGGTGCGGTGCATCAGCCAGCCGATATAGGTCGCAAGCTGCTGCGCCTCCGGGCCCGGCAGCAGCATGCAGTAGTTGAGCGCGTGCAGAAACCGCGCCTCCGACACCCACTTCTTCTCCTCGACCAGGATGCGGTGCATCACCGCGATCTGGCCGGCAGGACCGCCGAAGCTCAACGCCGCGACGCGCAGCCAGACGCGAAACGCCTCCCGCATCGACGGAAGGCGGCGCGGCTGCGGCTGCGCCACGGCGAGAGCTTCGGTCGTCGTCATGCGCCCGGCTTCTTGGTGTGCCAATTGTGCGTTTCCTGCGTCGCGTCGCGGCACCACCGGTAGAAGGCGTCGTAGAGCAGGAGGCCGGCATCGAGCTGGGCGAGATCGTCGGAATACATCCGCGACAGCCCGAGCGAAGCCGCCAGCAGCCCCGCAGCCTGCGGGGCAAGGTCGGGCCGCGCGGTGTCGGCGCCCCTGACGATGGTGGCGAGGCGCAGCAGCGGGTCGGTCGCCAGCCCGAACGCCTCGATCATGACGTCGAAGGTGCAGAGCTCGCCGCGATGGCCCCACTCGACACCTTCAATATCGAAAGGCGTGGCCTCGAACCGCTCGGCGACCCCTTCGACTTCCGCCGGTGTCACGAACAGGAACACCGCGCGCGGATCGACGAAGCGACGGATCAGCCAGGGACAGGCGATGCGATCGACCTTCGGCCGCGATCGGGTGACCCACACCGTACGCCCGTGCCGATCGAGCTTGGGCATGCGCGCGGTGGGAACGAGCGGCAGGCCCGCCTTCTTCCAGCCGACGAAGCCGTCTTCCAGCGCATCGGCGGGAACGCCGCCGTGCCGCAGCCACGCCGCGACGCCCTCGCTGAGCTTTTCGCCTTTCTGACAAACGACGATGGCCGAGCGCCCGGCGAATTCGCCGGCCCAGTCCGAGACGTCGCCGTGAGGACGGCGCGCCGCGCCGGGGACCAACCGCGGGTCGGCCTTGAAGTCGTCGTCGGTGCGGACGTCGACGAGAACGGGACAGTGCGGCGTGCCTACGAGCCGCGCGAGCTTTTCAATGGAGATCGAGTTGATTGACGACATGATGCGCCCCTGCTTTGAAGCCGGACGCGATACTTGGGCATGTCGCCTCGTGGGGAGATCGCATTCCCCATGTGCGCGAAAAAATCGCGCCGGGAGGGAATTGTCAAGGCGGATTCAGGGTTCCGCCGACGAGAGAAGCTCACGATAAAATGATCCGCAACATGCCGCCCGCGCGTCCGCTCGTCACAGACCGGCATACCACTGATAGCCGCGGTCTTCCCAGAAGCCGCCCTTGCCCTTGCCGATGCGGTCGAGCCGATCGACCACCTCGATGCGGTTGATGTACTTCGCATGCTTGTAGCCGACCTGGCGCTCGACCCGCAGGCGCAGCGGCGCGCCGTGACGCACCGGCAGCCCGCCGCCGTTCATGCCGTAGGCGAGGATCGTCTGCGGATGCAGCGCGTCGAACAGGTCGAGGCTCTCGTAGTAGAAGCCGCTGCGGTCGGGCGTGCGCACGAGCTCGTCGATGCAGTAGAACACGACGTAGCGCGCCTCCGGCGCGAGCTCCGCCTGCGCCAGCACGCGGGCAAGCTGGACGCCGGTCCACTGGCCGATCGCGCTCCAGCCCTCGTCGCAATTGTGCATGGTGATCTGGGTGCGCGCCGGCATGGCGCGGATGTCGGCGAGGGAGAGGGTGAGCTTGTTGCGGACAAGGCCGTCGACAGTGAGCTGACCAGGTCTCGAAGTTGCGCAGCATCATCTGGCGGTAGAGCGGGCTCGGCGGCATCGCGGTGCCGTTCGGCGGAAAGTCCGGCGAAATGTCGGCCGCGGCGTATTCGCGCGCGAGCGGCTGCCGCGCGAGCAGCAGGCGCTGGGCGCGGAGCGAAGCCGCCTGCCCGAGATCGAGGAACCAGCGGAATTGCGGGGCGTCGGAAATCTGGTCGCAGCCGGACAGGAGCGGCGCCGCGGCAGCTGCCGCGCCGGCGGTGATGAGGCGGCGGCGGGTCACGAGCGACGTCATGCGCTGCGCTCCGGGCGGACCAGCTCTGGACGCACGACGTGGCGCCCGGTCACCATCGAGCGCATGCCGTTGAAGGCGCCGGCGATGAAGACCTGCAAGACATGGACGATCACGAACAGCACGAGCAGGTTCGCCACCAGGAAGTGGATGGTGCGCGCCGACTGGCGGCCGCCGAACAAATCGAACAGCACCGGCACTGCCGCGGTCACCGCCGGCGACATGGTGAGGCCGGTGAGCAGCATCAGCGGCAGCAGCACGAAGATCACGACGATGTAGGCGAGCTTCTGCAGCACGTTGTAGCGCCGTGCGGCGTCGCCCCGCGGCCGGCGCAGCCGCATGTGGCCCCAGATCTCGCGCAGCAGGTGGCGCGGACCGAGCTCCGCAGTGGCCGGGGCAAGGTCCTTGCGGAAATGGCCGGAGAGAAGCCCGAACAAGAGATAGACGGCGCCGTTCGCCACCAGCAGCCAGGCGAGTGCGAAATGCCAGTCGCGCGCGAGCGCAAGGCCGGGACCGCCCGGCAGCGTGATCCAGTTCGGGAACGCCATCGCCGCCGGATCGCCGTCGGCATCGGCGGAGACGCCGAGCACGCCCGTCGTCTCGAAGCGCCACGGGCCGATGCGCGTGATCCCGGTGAGCTCGTCGGTCTCGGAATCCTCGACCGACGTGATCGAGATGAAGGACGGCACGCCGCGATAGCCGTAATTCCCCCAGTAGAGCGACGGGTGATAGTTGAAGATGCGCAGCCCGCTCATCAGCAGCAGCGCGAGGCAGAGCGCGTTGATCCAGTGGGTGACGCGCACGACGACGCTGTGGCGGTACATCACCTCGCGTTGCGGCGCGGCCGGCGCAACGACGGCGGGAATGGGGGTTTGCTCGGCGACAGTCATGGCACTCGATTTCACGCGCTGCGTCCGGCGCAGGGCGGAGACTATCACCGCGCCTTCGACGGGCAAGCGAGCTCCGCGGTGGACTCCTCCCCGTCTTCGGGGAGGGTCGGGGTGGGGTCCGCGAGCGAAGCGAGCAAGGAAGAAAGAGCCCCACCCTGCCCTCCCCGAAGCCGGGGAGGGAAAGGACGCAATCACCCGCAGGCGCAATCAAAACATGTAGTACGCGGTCCAGCGGCCGAACGCGACGACCGCGGTCCAGCAGGCGAGCGAGATCGCACCGGCGAGTCGCGCGGCGAGCGGAATGCGGCCGCGGTCCCACGCGGCGACGCCGCGATAGGTGATGAGCTGGAACACCAGCATGTTCACCCCGGCGAGCAGGATGATCGCGAGCTTCATCCGCAGCGCGAAGTTGCCGTAGTACTTCACCGGCTGCCCGGTGAACATCACCACGCCGGTGACGACGGCGATGGCGAAGGCGGTCCACGTCCACGGCAGCGCCTCGCCGCAGATGTCGGTGACGGCGCAGTCGCGCGAGGCAAGCCCGAGGAGGCGCAGGTCGACCACCGCGATCATGCCGAACACCACGGAGATCGCGGCGATGTGGATCATGTCGAGCGCGGAGAAGCCGAACGTCGACTGCATGACGAACAGCGCCAGCGGCGTCGTTTCGAGCTCGCGCAACAGCGCCAGTGGGTCCACGTGTTCGGCTCCTATTCGCCTGATCGGCTGGTCGGCGTCGCAGCTCAACCGATGAAATTGAAGATCCACCGGCCGCGGCCGAGGAAGGTAATCCCGAGCCACAGCATCAGCGTCGCCGCGGCGGCGACGCCCATCGTCAGGCGTCCGCCGGCGCGCTTCTCGAAGCGGTCCCCGCTCCGCATCATCAACGCGAGGCCGATGGTGACGGCGGTCGCCGGCAGCATCAGCCACAGCTTCACCGGCAGTGCGGGATCGCGCAGGCTACGCGGATTGCCGATGATGAGGGCGGCGCCGGTCAGGGTCACGATCACGAGCGACCACCAGATCCACGGCAGATAGCGGTGCGCCCGCGCGGCGATGCTCTGCGTCTTCGATACCCGCCACAGACGCAGCGAGACCATGATCGCCGAGGACATCACCAATCCGGTTGCGAGGATGTGGAGGGTCTGCAGCAGTGGAAACAGCCAGCCGTGATGCCGCATCATGACGCCGAGCGGCAGGCCGTTCAGCCACTGGGCGAGGTCCGCCATCCCGATGCTCCCTGTCGCGGCCAGTGCCCGAAGCTCTTTGGGACGGCGCCTGCGCCATCATAGGGCTTGGCTCGCGACCCGTCGATTTGCAACGTTGACCGTTGACACTCTACTCCCCAACTGTATCGACAGTTCGCCGCCGAGGAGAGTCCCATGTGGCCTGACACCCGTTTGACGAAGCTCATCGGCATCGAGCACCCGATCGTGCTGGCGCCCATGGCGGGCGCGATGGATTACGAGCTCGTGGCGGCGGTGAGCGAGGCGGGAGGTCTCGGCTCGCTGCCATGCGCGATGCTCAACGCGCAGACGCTGCACGACCAGTTCGCGAAGCTCCGCGCCAGGACCGACAAGCCGGTCAACGTGAACTTCTTCTGTCACGCGCCGCCGGTGCCCAACAATGCACGTGAGGCGCGCTGGCGCGACGCGCTCAGGCCCTATTACGAGGAACTGGGCATCGATCCGTCAGCGCCGGTGCCGTCGAGCAATCGCGCCCCGTTCGATGCGGCATTCTGCGAAGCGATCGAGGAGCTCAAGCCGGAGGTGGTGAGCTTCCATTTCGGCCTGCCCGAGGCATCGCTCCTCAAACGCGTCAAGGCGACGGGCGCGATCGTCATCAGTTCCGCCACCGTCGCCGCGGAGGCGGTGTGGCTCGAGCAGCACGGCGCCGACGCCGTGATCGCGCAAGGCTATGAAGCGGGCGGCCACCGCGGCATGTTCCTCACCGACGACATCGCCGCCCAGGTCGGGACGTTCGCGCTCGTTCCGCAGATCGTCGATGCGGTCAAGGTGCCGGTGATCGCGGCGGGCGGTGTCGCCGATGCGCGCGGCATCGCGGCGGCGTTCGCGCTTGGCGCCGCCGGCGTTCAGATCGGGACCGCGTTCCTGCATTGCCCCGAGGCGAAGATTTCGCCGATGCACCGCGCCGCGCTCACATCGGCCGGCGACGCCGGCACCGCGCTCACCAACCTGATGACCGGCCGACCCGCGCGCGGCGTCGTCAATCGCGTCATGCGGGAGATGGGCCCGATCGGCGAGGCGCCGGCGTTTCCCCTCGCTGCCGGCGCGCTGGCGCCGCTGCGTGCCAAGGCCGAGGCGGCAGGATCGAGCGACTTTTCGCCGATGTGGTCGGGCCAGGCGGCCGCGCTCGGCATCGCCATGCCGGCCGGCGCGCTGACGCAGAAGCTCGCGGCCGCGGCCCAGGCGGAGCTGCAGCGCCTCGCCGGCGCGCGCTGATCGGAATTGCGCGACAGCCAGTCCGCGATAGCGCAAGCAACCGTTCCCGCTCCGGCGTTGATGCCGGGGGCATCGATCCCTATGCTGCGCGCCCACGGCGCCATGGCGCCTCGACAACAACGGGACTTGGGAGGACCAACATGACGACGATTGCCACATTGGCGCGATCCGGGGCGATCGGCCTCGCGATGCTCGCCGGCGCCGCGAGTGCCGCCGAAATCCGGGTGATCGGTTCGCCCGGCACGCGGGAGCCCTACAGTCGGCTGGTGCCGGAGTTCGAGAAGGCGACCGGAAACAAGGTGACCACCACCTGGGGCGGGGTCACCGCGGTGGCAAAGCGCGTCGCCGACGGCGAGACCGCCGACGTGGTGATGCTCCCCGCCGCCCAGATCGACGACCTCATCAAGCTGGGCAAGGTGCGCGCCGACAGCCGCGTCAACGTTGCGTCGAGCGGCATCGGCGTGGTGGTCAAGGCCGGCGCGCCGAAGGTCGACATCAGCTCGGCGGACAGCATCAAGAAGGCCCTGCTTGCGTCGAAGAGCTTCGCCTACTCGGCGGGACCGAGCGGCCTGCACATCGAGAAGGTGATCCGCAACTGGGGGATCTACGATGCGGTGAAGGGCAAGATCGTGCCGCCGCGCCCCAACGTTCCGATCGGCGAGATGGTGGCGGCGGGCGAGGCCGAGATCGGCTTCCAGCAGGTGAGCGAGCTGCTGCCGGTGAAAGGCGTCGACTATCTCGGCGCGCTGCCGGCCGACATCCAGGAGGTCACGGTGTTCTCCGCCGGCGTGCACAGCGGCGCGACCGCCGCCGACGCCGGCCGCGCGCTGCTGCGCTTCCTCACCGCGCCGGAAGCGGCGCCGGTCATCCGCAAGACCGGCATGGAGCCGGGCGTGTGACACAGTAGGATTCGTAGGGTGGGCAAAGGCGCGTTTGCGCCGTGCCACCTCGACGTCTGCGGTATTCACGAAAACAAGCGTGGGCACGCGGAGCCGTCATCGGGTCGGCCGAAGGCCGACCGTTGGCTTTGCCCACCCTACGGTCTCGCGCCCAATCATCTTGAGTCATTCCGGGGCCGCCGCAGGCGGAACCCGGAATCCAGCAACGGCCGCACAGCAAAGGACTGGATTCCGGGTTCGCGCTGACGCGCGCCCCGGAATGACGAACGCGCCCGACGCGGCCCTCACTTCAGCGGCGGATACATGAAGCCCTTCTTGAGGAGGGCGGCATTGGCCGGGTCGGCCATGTACTTGATGAAGTCGGCAGCGACCTGCGGCTCTTTCGACACCGTCAAGCGGCCGATGCCGACCGAGCCGTATTCCATCAGCTCGGGCGGCAGCGGGCCGAGATAGACGGTGCCGACCAGCGGCTGGATCACGTTCGTCTGCTGGATGCCGAGCTCGACGTCGCCGTCGAGGACCGCCTGGGCGACGAGCTTGCCGTCGATGATTTTGATCTTGTCCTTGATCTGGTCGTAGATGCCGAGCTTCTGGAACATCCGCGTGTTGAACGGCCCGGTGCCGACCTTGGTGTGGCCGATCGACTTCGCTTCGAGCATCGCGCGCTTGAAGGCTTCCGGCGTGCGGATGTCGGGCAGCGGCGTGCCGGCCCGCGCCGCGACGCCGTTGCCGACCCGGCCATATTCGACGACGCTGTTGCCGTCGATCTTGCCGGCCTTGATGAACTCGTCGAACTGGTTCGATCCGAGCGAGGCGAGGTCCCCGGGCGCCCCGGCCATGATCTTCTGATAGAGCGCCGGCCCGACCTCGAAGTCGACCTTGACCTTGTTGCCGGTCGCCTTCTCGAAGCCGGCGGCGAGCTCGCGCACGCCGGTCGCGGTCGCCTGGTTGAGCAGCACCGTGATCTCGGCGGACTGCGCGGGGCCGCTGCCCCAGATGGCGACCGCGGCGGCGAAGCCGAGCGCCAGTTTGATCGATGGTTTCAAATCGCCCTCCATTGGTTGATGTGTCGTGATCTCGTGCCGGCGTTAGCGCGCCGGCGGTTCCATCCCGCTCTTGCGCACGAGCGCCGCGTTTTCCGGAGCGCCCATGAACTTCACCATGTCCGCCGCGACCCCTTTCTCCTTCGAGGTCGCGAGCACGCCCGCCGCGAATTCGTTGTAGCGCTGCAGCTCGGGCGGCAGCACGCCGCCGAGCTCCGCTCCGGCAACGGGCAAGATGACGTTGATCTGCTGCAGCGCGATCTCGACCTCGCCGCGGGCGACCGCCTCGGCCGCCGGGAAACCGTCGAGGAATTTGGTGCGCGCCTTGAGCGCTTCGGTGAGGCCGAGCTCCTGCATGATCTTCGCAACCATGAGGCCGCTGCCCGCCGTCGAATAGCCGATCGACTTCGCCTCGAGCATGGCGCGCTTGAAGGCATCGACCGAGCCGAGGTCGAGCTTCGGTGCGCCGGCCTTGACCGCGACGCCGATGCCGGCGCGCGCGAAGTCGACGCGCGGGCCGACGATCTTTCCGTCTTGATCATCTCGTCGATGATGGGCGGATTGAGCGCGACGATGTCCGCCGGCATGCCGGCATTGACGTAGCCCATCACGTTCGGCGCGAAGACCGCATTGACCTTGTGCCCGGTCGCCTTCTCGAAGCCCGAGGCGAGGTCGCGGATGCCGGAGATCACCCCCATGCCGCCGACGACCGTGATCTCGGCCGCCTGCACCGCGCCCTGACACAGGCCCGACACGGCGAGGCAGATCGCGAGCACACTCCATTTCACCATGACATTCTCCGAACTCTCGTTGCGAGCCGCGCGGCTCACGGCTTTGCGGTCACCGGCTCGACATGCGTCTTGCGCAGCAGCGGTGCCGCCTCCGGCGACGACATGAATGCGATCATCGCGCGCGCAGCCTCCGGCTCCTTCGATCCGGTGATCAAGGCGACGCTCGATGGGCAGGGATCGTCGAGGAAGCCGGGCAGCGCGCCGACATATTCGGTGCCCGGCGCGCCGACCATGATGTTGGTCTGCTGAATGCCGAGATCGAAGTTGCCCTTCGCCAGGAACTCCACGACCGGACCGTCGGCGGTGAAGACCGTCTTCGGCTTGAGCGTCTCGGTGAGGCCGAGCTTCTCGATGCCCTGCGCGGCATGGGTGCCGCTGCAGCCGCGCGAATAGCCGATCGACTTCGCCGCCAGCAGCGCCGCCTTGTAGGCCTCGACCGTGCTGATGTCGGGCTTCGGCACGCCGGCGCGCACCGAGAGGCCGAGACCGGCGAGCACGAACGGGGTCGCGGTGCCGGCCACCACGTGGCCCTTCTTGGCGAGCGCCTCGATCCCGCCGGGATTGGCGGCGACGAGATCGGCCTGGCCGCCCGCGGCGAGCCGGCGCTCCAGCGCCGCGCCGTCCTCCTGGATCACAGTCACCTTGTGCCCGGTCTTTTGCCCGAAGGCGGTGGCAAGCTCGCGCACGCCGGGCGTCGCGCCCTGATTGGTGATGATGACGAGCTCGGCCGCCGCGGCTTTCTGCGGCGCCACTCCCTGGAGTGCGGCGACGAGCACGCCCAGACTGCACACCGCGGCCGCCTTGCCGCATCCTCCCATGCCGCCTCCCGCTTTTTGTTCGGCAGGGAATGCCCGCTGCCGGGCGAAGCTTATGCGGTCTTGCGACGGCGGACCAGATGGCAAAGGGGCCGCCAGAGCCGCGACGTTTCAGCCGTGGCTAGACTGCGGAGGATGTACTCACGCACTGTCATCGCCCGGCTCGACGGGCGATCCAGAACCACCGGACGATCGATGGTGCAAAGTCCTGCATCTGGACGGCACATTGATTACTGGATTGCCCGGTCAGGCCGGGCATGGCCAGTGAGGTGCTACCGATCAACCACACGAGGAGGGCAAATGCCGACCCATTTCGACCATCTGACGATCGTGGTGCGGGACGTCGCGCGCGCCAAGGCGTTCTTCGCGGTGCTCGGATTCAAGGAGGCGATGTCCGTCGTCATCGCCGGGGAGCCGTTCTCGAGCTACATGGGCGTTCCCGGCATCGAAGCCGAGCATGTCACGCTGGTGCTGGAGCACGTGACGCCGCGCACCGAGATTCAGCTCCTGCGCTATCATCATCCGGACGCGCTGCCCGATCCGCACATCCACGACCTCTACAAGATCGGCATGAACCACATCTGCTTCGCCGTCGACGACATCGAGGCCGAAGTCGCGAAATTTCGCGCCGCCGGATTCAAGACGCGCAACGAGATCATGGATTTCCACTCGCGCAAGCTCGTGTTCCTCGATGGCCCGGAGGGCGTCACGGTCGAGCTTTCGCAGTGGCATTAGGAATATTCGATCTTTGATGAATCGTCATGGCCGGGCTTGTCCCGGCCATCCGATCATGTGGCACGGCCGTGCCACGCTATCGGGGTCGCCGGGACAAGCCCGGCGATGACGTCGGTGGGTGAACCTCATCGGCTTGGTCGGGCCATCCACGAACACCGGCCGCGCCTTGTCGTCACTCGGCGAGCGTTACCACCACCAGCGCCGATAACCCCATCCCCAGTACGGGCGGACCGCGTAGTAGCCGTAGACCCGCGGGCGCCAGAAGCAGCCGCGCCAGCCGCACCAGCGGACCTGCTCGGCCTGCGAGCCTTCGTCGACCGCCGCCGCCAGCGCGCCGGCCGGCGTGCTGAACGTCATCGCATCGGCGCGATGGGACACCGCCGCACCTGCCGCAATGACCGCACCGGCGAGAGCCGCAAGCCGCACGTACTTGAGAACCTCACGCATCAATCGTCTCCTGTGGATGTCTGCCGGTCTTTGTGACCGACGGCACACAGTCGCCAATCATGCGGGCGGGTTCTGTGAGATAAATCACACTTGGGAACAGAGCGGTAAGGCGAACGCGTAGGGCGCAATCGCTCTATTGCGCCGCCGTCGATAACGGATGGCGCAATGCGCTTCGCTTATTGCACCCTACGCCCCACGCGCCGTCCCTTCTTACAGCCCGAACACGAACAGCATCGTCTGGTGGCGCATTTCGCGAAGCTCGGGCGTGTAGACGAGCGCAGCCTTCCCATTCCGGCTGAGCCCGCTCAGGATCGCAACATATTGCTTGCCGCCGACTTCGAAGGTCATCGGCGGAGCGTTGAAGCCCGAGCCGACATTGATCTCCCAGAGCGGTTCGAGGCTGGTGTCGTCGTAAGCCGCGAACGATCCGTCGACGAAGCCGGTGAACAGGAGACCGCCGGCCGTGGTGAGGGACGCGCTGCGGTTCGGATACGGCTTGTGCAACTTCTTCTTCACTTCGCCGGTGAAGGGATCGACGACGATCATGTCGGATTCGGCGCGCTCGAGATGCTTCGCCGCGCCGCCCGCGATCGTCCCGGTGGCATTTTTGGCCATGCTTGGATCGAGCGTCGTTTCGGTGCATGACGACGCGGACGGAATGTAGACGAGCTTGGTCCTGCGGCTGTAGGAGGCCGACCAGTAATTGTTGCCGCCGAGCCAGGAGGGACACAGCTTCTTGGTGCGATCCGTCAAGGTCATCGCCTGCTGGCCCGAATAGGCCTGAATGTCCTTCGTCGGATCGTAGTCGACGGGCAATCCGGTCTTTTGATCGATGCCCTTGGTCCAGGTGACGTTGTCGACATAGGGCTTCGCCAGCACGTGCTGCCCATTGGCACGTTCGAGCGCGTAGAAGAAGCCGTTGCGTCCGGAATGGGCGACGAGCTTGCGCGCCTGTCCGGCGACCTGGCCGTCGATCAGGATGTGAGTGCCGGCCTCGTCGTAGTCCCACATGTCGCCCGGCGTATACTGGAAGTACCAGTTCATCTTGCCGCTGTCGGGATCCCACGAGATCAGGCTGTTGGTGTAGAGGTTGTTTCCCGGGCGGTAGTACGGATTGAACATCGGCACCGGATTTCCGGTACCCCACAGCACCTGGTTGTTGTCGGTGTCGTAGGAGCCGGTGACCCACATCGCGCCGCCGCCGGTCTGCCACGCGTTGTTCTTGTCCTTCCAGGTCTCCGAGCCCGGCTCGCCGGGCGCCGGCACCGTGTAGTTGCGCCACACCAACTTGCCGGTCGCGGCATCGAGCGCGACGATGAAATCGCGCACGCCGCGGTCGCCGCCGGCCGCGCCGAGGATGATCTTGTCCTTGACGGCGAGCGGCGCCGCGGTGAGCTGCAAGTCCGCCTGCCCGTCGGCGAGGCTGGTTTCCCACTTGACCTTGCCGGTTTCCTTGTCGGTCGCGATGATGCGCGGCGGATAGTTCGCCACGGTGACGACGAGGTTGCCCCACAGCGCCGCGCCGCGGTTCGCGAGCGGCACGTTCTCCTGCCCCGGGTCCATGCGCCACACGATCCGACCCGCCTTGCCGGAACGTCCGTCGATCTTGTAGAGCACGCCCCATTGATCGACGACGTAGAGGAAGCCGTCCTCGGCAAGCGGCGTCGACTCCAAATTCTCGTTCGCCGCGGTGCCGCCGATCGCGACCGCATAGGCGAGCTTGAGGTCCTTGACGTTGTCCTTGTTGATCCGCTCGAGCGGCGAGTAGCGCTGCGAATCATAGGTGCGGTGGTTCATCAGCCAGTTGCCCGGCTCCTTGTCGGCGTTGATGAGCCGCTCCGAAGTGACATCGGCGGCAAGTGCGGGCGGCGCTGCGATGAGCACGCCCACCAGCATGGACGCGGTGCGTCAATTCATGAGTGTCCTCCCTGTGCGCATGGTTGCGCGAACGACGGATGTGAATCGTTATTGTGATCGCCCGCCGTGAGGACTAACCGCCGTCAAAACTTATTGGACGTCGGAGCGTCCGTCGGCAGGTCGCAACCCCAGCATACAACGATGTCGGGGGAACGAGGAGTCGTCTCTGGCGCTTTAGCGTGGCACTGACGGCTTGGAACACTCAGCTCGTAGGGCGCAATCGCTTTATTGCGCCGCTGAACGAAGATGGCGCAATGCGCTTTCGCTTATTGCGCCCTACGCCCCGTGCGTTCGGCCTTACTTTTTCAGCGCCGCGCCGGCAAGCTTCGCGACGCCGGCGAGCGTCGTCTGGGCGGCGTTGAGGCCGAGGCGGAAATCCTTGTCGGAATAGGACGTGAAGCGGTCGCTGGGCTGGTGGTAGTGCGGATTCGATCCCGCCCCGATCTGCGCGCCGCGGTCATTTTCCCGCAGCGTGATCGCCGGAACCAGATCCATGAACGGCGTGGAATCGGTGTTGGTCATGTGGGGGCCGACGGTCGCCGGATAATCGGTCGCGTATTTCTCGTTGGCTTCGCGGAACGCGAAGGCGAGCTTCATCGACTGGTCGGCGAGCTTCGACGTCGACTGGAAATCGATATTGACGTCGGCCTCCGCCCGTTGCTCCGGGCTCACCGTGCCGTCGGCGCGCGGCAGGCCGTGATCCCACAGCATCATGTCGTGCTGGATCATCCCGAGCCATTTCGGCTCCGGATAGCGGCCGGAGCCCGGCGGGTCTTCCCTGCCCTGCAGCGCGGCGCGCTGCTGCACATAGGCGAACGCCCCGTTGAGCCCGGTCTCCTCGTTGTTCCACAGCACGAAGCGGATCGAACGGTCGGTCGTGACGTCCGGTCCGCTCAACACGCGGGCCAACTCCATGACCAGCGCCGCGCCCGAGGCATCGTCGTCCACCGCCTCGCCGAAACCGCGGCCGTCCATGTGGCCGCCGACGATGTACATTTCTTCCGGATGCGTCGCGCCGACCTTGGTGCAGAACACCTCCTCGCGCGGCCCCGGCGTCGGAAGCTGCGCATTGAGCGCCGGAGCGCCGGATCGGTCTGCTCGTTGGGGTCGTTGTTCGGGACCGGCGACACCACCACGCCACGCAGGCGCGCGCCGCCGAGGCCGGGGCGGAACTCGCCGCTCGGAATGATGCTCGCTGCCGACGGCCGCAACGGCGACGACGGCTCGGGCGAGCGATCGTAGACGTAATGCAGGCGCTCGACCGTGCAGCCGTAGCTCGCAAGCTCGCGCGCGATCCATTCGACCGCGGCCCGGTTGCGGTCGGTGCCCTGCCGGCGATCGCCGAACTGCGCGAGCCCCTTGATGGTCGCCTTGTAGCGCTCGAGATCGAGCCGCCCGACCAGCGCGCCGATGGGATCGCCGCTCTGCGCCGAGGCGAGCGGCGGCGCGATGAGCGACGCCCCGCACGCCAGGGCCGCCGTCCGGCCACGATGATGACTTGTCTCGCTTTCATGGGCTCCTCAACAAAATCGAGATCGTAGGGCGCAATCGCTTTATTGCGCCGTCGCGCTGGCCTACCGGTTCCAGGCTTTGTAGCGAACCGCCGCGCCCGCCGCGAGGACGTCGCGGCCGCACCTCGCCCCTGCTGTGCGCTCCGGGCGAGACTTTTCACCTGTGATTCCGATGAGAAGCGGTTGGCGGTCCCGGCCTGACTCGAACAGGCGACCTTCGGTTTAGGAAACCGCTGCTCTATCCGGCTGAGCTACGGGACCAATATATTGATATTGCTGTTCTTTTCTTGCTTCTCGTGAGACCACGGGCGTCGTGCCTAAAGCCTCGAGACGGGCCCACATTGTGCGTCCGTCGGCTCGCTTATATCAGCCCTGGAAGGTGCGTCGAGGCTCCCAGTTTATGATCGCCGTTGCTGACGCAGAGGAATCGTTGGCGCGCACCTCCCGGTGCGCGCAGAGTTTTTGATCGAACCTATGGGGACCGCCGGCGCGTGGTTTGATCCTGCGCAAACAGCTTGCCTTCCTTCGCCGGACTTTCCCTCCGCACCAGAGGCACACTACGCTCGCATCATCCGAGGTCGGGCCGGCATCCCAATGAAACGGCGGCACTTCATCGCGGCGCTCGCCGCATGGTCGGTTACCGCGCGGGCGCAGCCGCGGCAGCGTCTCGTCGGCATGCTCGACACCAGCGCGCGGCCGCTCAATCCGAATTTCGATGCCTTGTGGAGGGGCTGCGCCGCCACGGCCATGTCGAGGGCGAGAATCTCGCTTTCGCCTATCGCTCGGCGGATGGCCGCAACGACCGCTTCCCTGCGCTCGCCCGCGAGCTCGTCGACCTCGGCGTCGACGTGATCGTGACCCGCGGCACGCCGGCGGCGCTCGCGGCAAGGGCGGCCACTGCGAGCATGCCCATTCCGGTGGTGATGGCGGCCGCCGGCGATCCCGAAACGATCGCCCGCAACCCGGCGAAGCCGGCGCTCAATCTCACCGGTTTCGGCGCCTATGCGCGCGGGATCGAGGCAAAGCGCGTCGCGCTGCTGCGCGACCTCCTGCCCAAGGCCGAGCGGGTCGCCGGGCTGATGAACCTGTCGAACCCGTCGCGCCAGGCCGAGTGGCGGGAGGTCGAGGCGGCGCTCGGCGCAGCGGGCCTCGCCGCGCAGGTGGTCGACGCGCGCAGTGCCGACGACATCGCGCCGGCTTTCGAAGCGGCCACGCAATGGCGCGCCGACGGGCTCGTGGTCGGAAGCGACACGGTGATGCAGGCGAACCAGGCCCAAGTGGTCGCGCTCGCGGCGCACCACAAGCTGCCCGCGATCTACACCTTCCGCGACTTCGTCGACGCCGGCGGGCTGATGTCCTACGGCGTGAGCCTGCCGGACCTCTACCGCCGCGCCGCCGACTATGTCGACCGCATCCTCGCCGGCGCGAAGCCCGAGGAGCTGCCGATCGCGCAGCCGACCGGGTTCGAGCTCGCGATCAATCTTCCCGCCGCGGCGGCGATCGGGATCACGGTGCCGGCGGACCTACTCGGGCGCGCCGATGCGGTGATCCGCTGACGGCGCGCCGACGCGCCCGTAGCCCGGATGAGCGAAGCGACATCGGGAGGGCTTCGAGACCCCGCATGTCGCTGCGCTCATGCGGGCTACGTTCCTGCTTTGCAACGAAGCAGCGCACCACAGCGCTTCATCGAACGTTCGCATGACAAAACGCTGCCGGCGGAATATACATCGCGCAGGCCTGCAGCCGCCCATCTCGCCCTCACGATCGGAGCTCCGCCATGTCAGGTCAAAGTCTGCTCGTCATCTTGCTGGTGGGTTTGATCGCGGGCTGGCTCGCCGGAAAGGTCGTCCGGGGCACCGGCTTCGGTCTCGTCGCGGACCTCTGCATCGGCATCATCGGCGCCTTCATCGGCGACTGGCTGCTGCCGCGGCTCGGCATTCACCTCGGCGCCGGCATCGTCTCGGCGATCATCTCGGCGACCGTCGGCGCGATCCTGCTGCTCGTCATTCTCCGGCTCGTCAACCGACGCGGCAGATGGTGAGGCGCGGGCGCCTGATCGCCCGCCGACCACGCGGCGAGACACGCCTCCGCCGCCCGTTTTGAGTGGTTCCTCCCCGGCGAGAAAATGCTAGACAGTGCCGGCATTCCGTTCGGATGCGCCGGTGCCGCATCGGCAAGACCGGTGTCGTATCGGCAAGAAACGTATCGGGGAGGACATTGATGGCGAAGACAGGTATGTCGCTGTTCGCGACCGCAGCGCTCGTCGCCTGCGGGTTCGTCGGGACCGCAAGCGCGCAGGTGCAGGCGCCGCCCAACATGACGTTCTTCGTGACCAGCGCCGGGCCCGGCAAGGGCGCCGATCTCGGCGGGCTCGAGGGCGCAGACCGCCACTGCCAGCAGCTCGCGACCGCGGTCGGTGCCGGCAGCAAGACGTGGCGCGCGTATCTGAGCACCAACTCCATTCCGCCCAACGTCGCGGTGAATGCGCGCGACCGCATCGGCAAGGGCCCGTGGCAGAACTTCAGGGGCGAGGTCGTGGCGCAGAACGTCGACGACCTGCACAGCGGCAATGTCCGGCTCGGCGGTTCGACCTCGCTCACCGAGCGCGGGGCGATGATCGCCGGCTTCGGCTTCAACCCGAACTGGCACGACATCCTGACCGGCTCGACCGCCGACGGCAAAGCGTTCCCCGGCAACCTCAACATGACCTGCAACAACTGGACGAGCAGCGGGTTCGGCAACGCGATGCTCGGCCATGTCGACCGCCGCGGCGGGGCGGACAACGAATTCCAGCGCTCGTGGAATTCGGCCCATCAGTCGCGCAGCTGCACGCAGGACGATCTGCGCGCCACCGGCGGCAATGGCCTGTTCTACTGCTTCGCCGCGAACTGATCGCGCTACGCGGTGTGAACGGCGGCCCTTGCGGCCGCCGTTCGTGCGCGCGTCGGGGACGTTCGTGTCGCACACGTTCGTGTCGCAGATGTTCACGTCCGGGGCGCGCTGTTGCGGGCGCTCATATTGTGGGCGCTCGGGGCGGTGACGCTTTTTTCGGCGGACCCACTCGCGGCCCAGCCGGTCGAAACCGACCTGCGGCGGCGACACCATCGCCACCGGCGAGGTCGCCCGCGTGGTCGACGGCAGGACCTTCGTCCTCGCCGACGGGCGCGAGGCGCGGCTCGCGGCGGTCGAGGCTCCGCCGGTTACCCCGGCCGACCCCAACGAGGAACATGCCGCGGCGGGTCTCGCCGCAAAAGCGGCGCTGGAAGCAATCCTTTTACGCCAGATCGTCATACTCAAGGCGGCGGGGCCCGGATTCGACCGTTACGGCCGTCTGGTCGCCGAGGCTTTTGTGGGGCGGGACGCGGAAAATTGGGTCCAGTACGAAATTTTGACAAAAGGTTATGCGTTGGTAGGCCCGGGTGGGGACAATGCAACATGCGTGACATTTCTGCGCGGCGTCGAACGCAGGGCGCGGGCCAATGGGCTCGGCCTGTGGGGCGACCCGTATTTCGTGATGAAGGAAGCGCAGTACCCCGACGACGTGCTCACCGAGCTTGGACGCTTTGCGCTGGTCAGCGGCAAGGTGATCTCGGTGAACGAGAGCGGCGGCCTCGTCTATCTCAATTTCGGGCGCCGCTGGACGGAAAGTTTTACCGTCACGGTGGCGAAGCGGAACCAGCGCGCGTTCACAGCGGCGGGGCTCGATCCGAAGAAGCTCACCGGCCGGCAGATCGAGGTGCGCGGCTTCATCGAGGAACGCGGCGGTCCCGCGATCGAAGCGTTGCGCCCCGAGCAGATCGAAATCGTCGCGTCCGAAACCGCCGCTCCCAAGTGATGGGGCAAGTCGTGACAGGTCGAACGAAGGCCCGCGTGACGGCGTGACGGTATCCGTGTCTCCTCCCTCCGATGAGAAGCGGCCTTCGCACGGCCCGCGGGCCGCTGTTCGCCGTGCTGCTGGCGATGCTCACGGGAGCCTGCGCATCGACCACCACGACGCAGCAGTTTCTTCCCGACCCGCGCAAGATCTTCCTGCCCGATCCGCCGAAGCTCACGGCCTCCGCGACCAAGGGGCAACACGAGCACCAGCGCGTGCTCGCGGCCTATGGCGGTGCCTATGAGGACCCCAAGCTCGAGGCGATGCTGACCCGCGTCGTCACCAAGCTGGTGGCGTCATCCGAGCGGCCGGACTTGTCGTACAAGGTCACCATCCTCAACTCGCCGACCGTGAACGCCTTCGCGCTGCCGACCGGCCAGCTCTATGTGACGCGTGGGCTGCTCGGTCTCGCCAACGATTCCTCCGAGGTCGCCTCGGTGGTGTCCCACGAGATCGCCCATGTGATCGCGCACCACGCCGATCGCCGCGAGGAAGAGGCACGCCGCGCCGAGCTCGTGAGCAACGTCGTCTCCGACGTGCTGAGCGATCCCGAGGACGGCGCGCTGGCGCTCGCACGCTCCAAGCTCGCGCTCGCGAGCTTCTCGCGGGCCCAGGAATTCGAAGCCGACGGCATCGGCGTCGGCATCGCGGCACACGCCGGCTACGATCCCTACGGCGCTTCGCGTTTCCTCACCGCGATGGGCCGCAACGCCGATTTCCGCACCGGTGGCCGAGGCCGCGACAAAGGCCTGCTCGATTTCCTGTCGTCCCACCCGGCGACGCCGGAGCGCGTCAAGAGCGCGCGCACCAGCGCCCGCCAGCTGGCCGCGCCAGGCAGCGGCGAACGCGACAAGTCGAGCTACCTCGCCTCGATCGACGGGCTCGTCTATGGCGAGGACCCGATCGACGGCTTCGTGCGCGGGCGCAAATTCCTCCACCCCAAGCTCGGCTTCACCTTCACCGCGCCCGAGGGCTTCTCGCTCGACAACACCGCGCAAGCGGTGCTCGGCATCAAGGACGCCGCCGGCAACGAGGCCCTGCGGCTCGACGTGGTCAAAATCCCGCCGGAGCAGACGCTGATCGAATATCTCAATTCCGGCTGGATCGAGAACGTCGAAGCGGGATCGGTCGAGGAGCTCGCCATCAACGGCTTCCCGGCGGCCACCGCCACGGCGAAGGGCGACCAGTGGACGTTCCGCCTCTACGCGATCCGCTTCGGCAGCGAGATCTACCGCTTCATCTTCGCCGCCAAGACGCGAACGGCCGAAACCGAGCGCGCCTTCCGCGAGGCGATCAACACCTTCCGCAGGCTCAGCCTTGCCGAAATCCGCTCGGCGAAGCCGCTGCGGCTCAAGGTCGTCAAAGTCGAACCCGGCGACACCGTCGAGCACTATGCCAGCCGCATGGCCCTCATCGACCGCCAGCTCGACCGCTTCCGGGTCCTCAACGGCCTCGATGCCAACGACCAGCTCAAGCCCGGCGAGTACGTGAAGATCATCGTCGAGTGATCGAACGCTGATCACATTCCGTGGAGCTTGTCCGGTTCACACTGGAATGGTCATTGCCGGGCTTGTCCCGGCAACCCCGATCATGATGGCACGGCCGTGCCCCGTTATCGGGGTCGCCGGGACAAGCCCGGCGATCGACGACGGTGGTGACTCGCCTCATCACGACGTGGTCTGAACAGACCCGACCGACAAAAGAAAAAGCCCGGCGCTAGGCCGGGCTTTAATCTCGTCTCGAGGCTTCCAGAGCCAGAAGCGACCTCAGGCCGCCTCTTCCTCCAGCACCACCTCTTCGCTCTCGGCCTTGCCGCGACGCGGCCCCTTGGCGAGGGCGGCCTCGATCTCCTTGATCGCCTCGGTCTCGGTGATGCGCTGCACCGCCGAGATCTCGCGCGAGAGCCGGTCGAGCGCCGCTTCGTAGAGCTGACGCTCGCTGTAGGACTGCTCGGGCTGCAACTCGGAACGGAACAGATCGCGAACCACCTCGGCGATGGCGATGATGTTCCCCGAATTGATCTTGGCCTCGTACTCCTGGGCGCGGCGCGACCACATGGTGCGCTTGACCCGGGCACGGCCCTTGAGCGTCTCCAGCGACCGCTTGACGATCGCCGGCTCGGCAAGCTTGCGCATGCCGACGGCCGCGATCTTCGCGGTCGGAACCCGCAGGGTCATCTTGTCCTTCACGAAGGTGATCACGAACAACTCAAGCTTGCAGCCCGCAACCTCCTGCTCATCGATCGACACGATCTGGCCGACGCCATGGGCAGGATAGACGATGAACTCACCGGTCTTGAACCCTTGTCGTTGAGTCGTCTTTTTTGAGATCATTCCCTGGTTCACTCCTTTTCCCTCCGGCCGACTCCGGCTGACGGGCTTTGTCACGGGAGCTGCACGGCGGGCTGCGCCCCGTGAAGCTTGCGGTGCCCTGCGGCGGGTGGCCGATGAGGCCTTTGCCGATGAGGGCTTTACGGTCTTTTTCGTCTTGGACCTATGACGCGTTTTTCCTGCCACTGCTCACTGCGTGGATGACACGCCCCTGTTATGACGGTTCCTCGGGATAGTTCTCAGATCAGATGGCTCCCCGCAGGGAGCGCCCAAGCGTTGTTCTTCTTATTTAGTCACTGATAGCACATTTGCAGTGAAATTCAAAGCTTTACCGAGCGCAATTATGTCATTTCTGTCATGCGACATTCGAAATAAAGCCTCAATCCGTTAACGTGCAGGCAAAAGCGGCCATCAAACTCGGCACGATGCGCATACGTCGCTGGTATTCTTGCCGAGCGCCTAATCTTTGGACGGTGCGGCCCGCCGATGGCAGGTCGATCGTGCGAATCGCTAATCGCCGCTTCCCGGCTCCGTGGAGAAGAGCTTCAGCTTGTCCTTGACGCCGTCCCAGTCCTTGCCGTCCGCCGGGCCTTCCCGCTTGACCGTGATGTTGGGCCAGCTCTTGGCGTATTCCGCGTTGAGTTCCAACCACTTCTCAAGTCCCGGCTCGGTATCCGGCTTGATCGCCTCGGCGGGACATTCCGGCTCGCAGACGCCGCAGTCGATGCACTCGTCGGGATGAATGACGAGCATGTTATCGCCTTCGTAGAAGCAATCGACCGGGCAGACCTCGACGCAGTCCATATACTTGCACTTAATGCAGTTCTCGACGACGACATAGGTCATGTTTCGATGCTCCCGCCCCGCGCCACCGCTCCGGGTAACGGGGTGCTAGCGCAGGACGCAGGCCGGTGCAACCTACGATCGGAATTGCCTCGCGTGCCATATATGGAGCGCCCTCGCACCCTATGCGAGGTCCTCGAACAGGCGCCGCGCGTCCTCGGCGCCACCGCGCCGCGGCGCAAAGCCGCAGACCCGCATGACCCGCACGCTGTGGTCGAGCGCGACCGTCACCACGTCCCCACATCGCACCGGCGCAGCCGATGTCCGTATCTTCGCACCGTTGATGCGGACATGCCCGGCCGTGACGAGCCCAGCCGCCGATTCGCGCGTGCGCACCACCCGGGCGTGCCACAGCCACTTGTCAATTCGCTGACGCTCCGACGACGCGGCCGCATCCGGAGCCTCGCGGCCGGGTGCGGCGCGTTCGGCGCGCACGCTAATGAGGCTCCTTGGCATTGGCCTCGAGCTGCGCCTTGAGCGCGGCGAGCTTGGCGAACGGCGAATTGGGGTCGGGCTGCTTCTCGCGCTCGCGGCGCGGAGCGCCACGTTCCTTGGCGTCGTAGCGGCGGTGCTCCTGATTGCGACGCTGATCGCGATGCCGGTCACGATTTTCTTGGCCGCGCCCTTCCTGGGCGCGATGTTCCTGACCGCGATTCTCTTGGCCACGATTCTCTTGGCCGCGGTTCTCCTGATTGCGACCTTCCTGACGGCCCTCTTGGCGATCCTTGCCGAAGGCCGGCCGTTCGCCGGGGTGCCGCTCTCCACCCGATTCGGACCGCTGGCCGCCTTGACCGCGGCCCCTGTCGCCCTCGCCCTTTCGAAACTCACCGGGCGGACCCCGCCGGTGCCTGCGCTGATGGGGTTGCCCCGGCTCGGCTGCCGCGGCGGGCGCCTGACCATCGGCGGCGACTGCGCCCTCGGCTGCGGGTTGTGCCCGATCGCGGTGCTGGCGGTGGGCAGGACGGCGCGGGCCGCGGCGCTCCTCGCTGCGGCCGCCCGGCCGCCAGACCTCGACGAGCTCGGGCTCGGCCGGCGCGGCTTCCGTCGCCTCGCCGCTTGTTTCGGTCGGCGCGGTCTCTGTCGCCTCGCCGCTCGTTTCCGCCGGCGCGGCCGCTGCCTCGCCGGTTTCCGGTGCTGCAGCCGTCTCCCCTTCCGATTCGGGCGCCGCGCTGCTGGCGGATTCGTCCACGGCATCCGCGGCGAGGATGGAGTGGTCTTGCGCGACATCGCTCGTGTCGGCCGCCGGCGGCTCCAGTGCCGCAAGAGGCTCCAGTGCCGAAGAAGGCTCGTGGGCGTCATCAGCCGGGGCAGCGTCGACGGGTTCGCCCGTCTCAGGTTCGGATAGCGGCTTCCGTCGAAGCCACATCCTCGGCCGACGTCGAAACTATGTCCTCGGCAGCCGCGGAGACTGCATCGTCGGTGGTCGGCGAAGGCGCATCCTCAACGGGTGCGGACACTGCTTCGGCGGCGTCCGGAGCTGCTTCAGAGGTCGACTCCGGTTCCGACCCGGTCGCCGCGGGCGGCGGCTCCGGCGGCTTGGGCCGCTTCTCCATGCGATAGCCGAGCGCGCGCAGGATCGACGCAAAATCCTCTCCCGACGATCCCGTCAGCGAGGTCATCGCCTGGGTCACGGTGAAGCCGAGGCCTTCGAACGCGCCGGCGGGCTTCACGCCACCAGAATTAGGCCGCCAGGCAAGCGCCGGCCGGATGAGGTCGGCAAGCCGCTCCAGGATGTCGACACGCACCGCGCGCTCGGCGCAGACGCGGTAGCCGATGGTGCGGTAAAGCGCGCGCTGGATGTCCTTGTCGGCGGCGAACGAGGTGCGGCCCGAGGCGGCAAGCCTTTGCAGATCGTCGAGCCCCTTGAGGTCGGGGCCGCCGTGCTTGATCGCCCACAACTGTGCGGCGAGCGAACGCGGCGCCGGCTTGAGCAGCACGGGCACATAGACGTGGTAGGCGCCGAACCGCACGCCATGGCCGCGCAGGACGGCGCGCGAAGGCTGGTCGAGGCTCTTCAAGTCGTCGGCGACCTTGCTGCGCTCGAGCACGCCGAGCGTCTCGACGATCTGATAGGCGATGCCACGGGCGAGGCCGACGATGTCCTCGGCGGCCGAGAGCACGAACAGCGGGCCGAGCAACCGCTCCACATGGGTGCGCAGCCAGAGGTCGAGACGGTTCTGCACCGCTTCGAGCGGGGCGCCGGTCAAATGCTCGTCGGCGAGAATGCGCAGCCGCGGCCGCAGCACGACGTCGCCGGAGATGACCTTGGCGACCGGCTCGCCGACCCAGCGGATGGTGGCGTCGGAGGTGAGCACGAACTGCGCGTCGGGCGCGTGGGCGAGCTTGTGGGCGCGCGCCTCGATCTCGCCGGCGAGCGCCTTCTGCGCCGCCGCCGAGAGCGCCTTGGCGTCGGACGTTCCCGCCGTGGTGTCGGGCGCGAAGCGGAAGCCGTCGAGCCGGCCGATGGTATGGCCTTCGACGACGACTTCGCCGGTCTTGGTGATTTCTGTTTCCAGCATCGTGTTCTCTCGCAACCGCCGCATCAACACGCTGGTGCGGCGATCGACAAAGCGTTCGGCCAATCTCTCGTGCAGCGCGTCGGACAACCGGTCCTCGATGGCACGGGTCACACCCTGCCAATGTTCGGGGTCGGCGAGCCAGTCCGGGCGGTTCGCCGCAAACGTCCAGGTCCTGATATGCGCGATCCGCGTCGAAAGCGTGTCGATGTCGCCATCGGTCCGATCTGCCTGCTCGATCTGGTGGGTGAACCAATCGTCGGAAATCCTACCTTCCCGCATCAGAAAACCATAGAGGGTCACCGCGAGCTCAGCATGGGTCGCCGGCGAGATCTTCCGGTAGTCCGGGAATCTGGCAGACGTCCCACAGCCGTTCGACGGCGGCCCGCCCGTTCGCCATCGCACGCACGTCCTCGTCGCGCGATGCGTGTTCGAGCACGAGAATGTCCTCGGCGACCGGCGCACGGGTGAGACCCGAAAGCGTCGGCGTCTGGGCGAGCGAAGCGGACAGCGCGCCGAGCGAGGAGAACTCGAGCTCGGTATTGCGCCATTGCAGGACCTTCACCGGCTCGAACACGTGGCCTTCGAGCGCGTGCACCAGCTCGGCATCGAACGGTCCGCAGCGGCCGGTGGTGCCGAAGGTGCCGTCGCGGGTGGCGCGACCGGCGCGGCCGGCGATCTGGGCGAATTCCGCCGGATTGAGCCGCCGGAACTGATAGCCGTCGAACTTGCGGTCGGAGGCGAAAGCGACGTGATCGACGTCGAGGTTGAGCCCCATGCCGATCGCGTCGGTGGCGACGAGATAGTCGACGTCGCCCGACTGGAACAGCGCGACCTGGGCATTGCGGGTGCGCGGCGACAGCGAGCCGAGCACGACGGCGGCGCCGCCGCGCTGGCGGCGGATCAGCTCGGCGATCGCATAGACTTCGTCGGACGAGAACGCGACGATCGCAGTGCGGCGGGGCTGGCGGGTGATCTTCTTCTCGCCGGCGAAGGTGAGCTGCGACAGGCGCGGGCGGCTCAGGATGTTGGCGCCGGGCAGCAGCCGCTCGACCATCGGACGCATCGTGCCGGCGCCGAGCACCAGCGTCTCCTCGCGGCCGCGGCGATTGAGCATGCGGTCGGTGAAGACATGGCCGCGCTCGAGATCGCCGCCGAGCTGCACCTCGTCGACGGCGACGAAGGCGACGTCGAGGTCGCGCGGCATCGCCTCGACCGTCGACACCCAGAATCGCGGATTGGCGGGCTTGATCTTCTCCTCGCCGGTGATCAGTGCCACCGCGTCGGGACCGACCCGCTCGCACACCTTGTTGTACACCTCGCGGGCGAGCAGCCGCAGCGGCAGGCCAATGATCCCCGAGGAATGCGCCAGCATCCGCTCGATGGCGAGGTGGGTCTTTCCAGTGTTCGTCGGCCCAAGTACGGCGGTGACACCGTGACCGCGGGCGCGCGAGTTGCGCTCCCCCGACGAACTGAACGAGATCGGCATTCCAGCCTCCGCAGCGCGCGGACCGGCCGGCGCATCACTTCGAGGGGGCACTCTGTACCACAATGCGACGAAAACAGTGGCAGCGGCGCTATCTTGTCGCTCCTCGGAACGAGTCTCGAACAAACAGCGCCCGAATCGCTGACTTCTGTCGTCGACGCTTTCGTTCTCATCCACATCTAGCGAGAGTCATTCATACCTTCCACCAGATCATGGGAAATTCGCCGCTTTTTGCCGAGAATCACGATTGCGCGATCTTCGCACGCCAAGACGGCTTCCGAATCGCAAAGTCAAGAGCGAAGGGAGCCTCCCTCACAACAAAATTCGGCACGGGGCACTGCAGGCCGGTCAGCCCGATCAATGGGTCGGGCTGTTCGCAGTAAGCCGCGGCGTCGGCGTGGTCACGAACTGGGTGGCTTCGATGACGCCCTGGCCAAGCGGCGTCGGGACCGTGAGCTTGAACGGAACCAGGATCCGCGTCCCCATCAGCGGCGCGAGATACACCTCGATGTCGCGTTGGGCGACCAGATACTTCAACGCCGGGCGGCTGGGGACATAGCCCGCCACCGGCACGAACTGGACGAGGCAGACGACCGCCGGCCCCTGATAGCCCCTCACCGCCCTTACGACGTCCATGCGCCGAAAACTCATGTGCAGGTCGAACCGCATGCGGCCGTCGAACATCGGGATGGTGCGCCGGCAGGCCTCCGGCCCGAGGGAATTGCCGTTTCCGGGCGGGAGCATCAGCACGCCCGACACCGGGTCGATGACGCCACGCTTGTTGGCCTCGGAGAGCGGCAGGCGATCCGGATTGAACGGGGTCGGCGGCGTGATGGTGGCGTCCTTCACCGTGCCGTTGGCGAGAACGACCCGCATCTCTTCGGTCTTGTTGTCGCTCGTGATGCTGGAGGCGTAGGTGGTCGGCGACAATCCGTCGCTGCGCACGTGTCCGCGGGAGGCGCCGCTGCCATTGCCGCTGGCGAAGGCGCTCAGGATGCCCGCCGTCATGCCGCTGGCGGCAGCGGTATATTGTTCGTCGCCAACATCGATCACCCAGGCGCCGCGGCCGATCGGCACTCCGGCCAGGCTCGCCGTATAGCGCGCATCGAGCTTGCCTTGGGCGTCGCAGCTATCCGGCGAGGTGGCGATGATTCCGAAGATCGAGCCTGCAATACAGAGATGAGCAAAACCGGACAGCGTCGGCACGTAAGAAACCCATCTCAATCGGAGTTGAGGCAATGATCCCCGGAAGGCAATTTTTCGTCGCGGATTAAGTCGATTGTATGATGTGGAGGCTCCCGCGCCCTGGGCTTACCTCTCGGTAATGGCGAAGGAAATCGGCCCGCCGGCAGCGAGCTCGCGCAAGCGAAGAACCTTGACGCTTGCGCTCGCCGTCACTATACGTCCGCGGTCCAACGAAGCTGAAAGTTTCCACCGTGCGCAGATGAGCGCCGGGTCGGTGTTTTAGAGGTATTCCATGTCGCGGCGCTGTGAATTGACCGGCAAAGGGCCCATGACCGGCCACAAGGTCAGCCATTCGAACATCAAGACGAAGCGGCGATTCCTGCCCAACCTCTTGAATGTCACGATGATTTCCGATGCGCTCGGGCGCTCGGTGCGGCTGCGGGTGTCCGCCAATGCGTTGAAAAGCGTCGATCACCGCGGCGGCCTTGACGCGTTCCTGATAAAGGCGCGCGACACCGAGCTGTCGCCCCGCGCCCTCGACCTCAAGCGCCAGATCGGCAAGAAGCTCGCGAGCTGAGCTCGTAGGGTGGGCAAAGGCGCGTAGCGCCGTGCCCACGTCCGACGTCCCGCGTGGGCACGGCGCGAAGATGCGCCCACCCTACGGGGCCTCCCCTCATTCCTCGTAGAGCTTGAACTGCAGCAGGATCGTCCGCTGCAGGAATGAGAAATTATCGTCCGACACCATGGTGAGGATGAGATCGCCCGCCGCGGTGCGATGGGTCGGAGATCCCTTCCATGTTGTCGATGTTGTAGCCCATGTCGGCCTCGAACAGCACCGGCCCGTCGACCAGGGCGCCCGGCCTGATGTCGGCGAGGTGCAGGCGGCGCAGCCGCATAGCGATGCCGCCGCGCAGCAGCGAGAACCTCCGCTCCAGCAGCAGGATGTCGCCGTCCGGCAGCACGGTGCAGTCGCTGATGTCGAAGTCGTCGAGCCGTCTCACCGCGAAATCGCCGGGCGTCGGGCCGCCGATCAGGAAGGCCTTGAGATTTCCGGCAGCGTCGAGACCGCGCTCGGAAAACGCAATCAGCGTGCCGGCGAGCTTCGTCCCGCGCGGGGCGAAGGCGAGCGCTTCGAGGCCGCGGTTGTAGGGCAGCGTCGCGATGCCGGGCGGGGTTGCGACCACGCTCGCGCGGGCGCGGACGCCGGACTTGGCGAAATCGAAACGGACGATGCGATTGACCCGTTCGATGCCGACATAGAACGTGCCGTCCTGCTCGGCGAGCAACTTGGTGTCGAACCAGCCGCGCGCCGCGAGCGACCGCCCGTCGGGTCCGAGCAGCGGCGCCATCTCGGCATCGTCGATGCCGACCGGACGCCCGTGCTCGTAGAGGAGGCGGCCGGTGAGCCAGTAGCCGCGGTCGCTCACCGACACGAAGTGAGCACCGTCCGCGGCCATGCGCAGCGCCGAGAAGCCGCCGAACTCCTTGTACGGCGAGGTCATCTCGAGACCGCCGCGAAATTCCAGCGGGCCGAAACGGACCTGGTCCTGTTCGCGCGGCAGAAACAAGTTCGATCGTCTTCGCGTTGACGGTGATCGCGACCGGACCGTCGTTGTGGGCGCCTTCGGCGGTGAGCGGCGGGGCGAAACCGAACGCGTCGAGGGCGGCAGCGGCGGCGGCGCCCGCGACCGACCGTGCACCCACGGCCAGAGCGGTGCGGCGCGTGTGCCGGGTGTTCACGAGTGCAGGCGCCGGGTCGGACGACGCGCCGGTTCCGGCGGAGCCGCCTCGTCGAACAGTTCGGCGAGCTTCTCGATCATGACGCCACCGAGTTCTTCTGCATCAACGATCGTCACCGCGCGACGGTAGTACCGCGTCACGTCGTGGCCGATGCCGATCGCGACGAGCTCGACCGGCGAGCGCTTCTCGATCTCCTCGATAATCCAGCGCAGATGCCGCTCGAGGTAGTTGCCGGCATTGACCGACAGCGTGAGTCGTCGACCGGCGCGCCGTCGGAGATCACCATCAGGATGCGGCGCTGCTCGGTGCGCGCGAGCAGCCGCTTGTGCGCCCAATCAGCGCCTCGCCGTCGATGTTCTCCTTGAGCAGGCCCTCGCGCATCATCAGGCCGAGATTGCGCCGCGCGCGCCGCCATGGCGAGTCGGCGGCCTTGTAGATGATGTGGCGGATGTCGTTGAGGCGCCCGGGATTGGCCGGCCGGCCGGCCTTGAGCCAGGCCTCGCGGCTCTTGCCGCCCTTCCAGGCGCGGGTGGTGAAGCCGAGGATTTCGACCTTGACGCCGCAGCGCTCCAGCGTCCGCGCCAGAATGTCGCCGCAGATCGCGGCGATGGTGATCGGACGCCCGCGCATCGAGCCGGAATTGTCGAGCAGCAGCGTCACCACGGTGTCGCGGAACGGATCTCAGCTCGACCTTGAAGCTCAGCGCCTGCAGCGGGTCGGTGACGACGCGGGTGAGCCGCGCGGTATCGAGCAGGCCCTCCTCGAGGTCGGATTCCCACGAGCGATTCTGCTGCGCCATCAGCCGGCGCTGCAGCTTGTTGGCGAGCCGCGCCACCACGCCCGGCAGGTTCGCGAGCTGCTTGTCGAGCAGCCGCGCAGCCGGTCGAGCTCCTCGGGCGGGCACAGATCCTCGGCCCGGGACGATCTCGTCGAACTTGGGGGTGAAGGGGCGATAGTCCGGGCCGCGCGGCTCGTTGCGGCCGCCCTGGCGTGGACGCCACGGCTCGGCGGCGTTCTCCGAGTTGCCCATCTCGGCATCGTCGGGCATCTCGGCGGTCTGGCGCGTCCGTCGCCTCGGCGGCGCTGTCGGGGAGCTCTTCGCTCGCGGCATCCGCCTGCTCGAGGCTCATGCGCTGGGATTTCTCGGCCTCCGAGGAATTGCCGTCCTCGCCTTTCTCGTCCTGCGCGCCTTTCCTCGTTGTCGTCGCTGTCGTCCTCGTCCCGGTCGCTGCGATCGTCTCCCATGTCGAGAGAATTGAGGAGATCGTGGACGATGTCGCCGAACTTGCGCTGGTCGTCGATGGTGTCCTCGGAGGCGGTCGAGCTCGCGCCCGGCACGGCCCTCGATGAAGCTTCGCCACAGGTCGACGAGCCGCCGCGCGGCCGGCGGCGGCGGCAGCCCAGTGAGGCGCTCGCGCACCAGCATCGCCAGCGCTTCCTCGATCGGCGCG
>CAWCCG010000012.1:0-102548 GCA_963793985.1 uncultured Alphaproteobacteria bacterium
GCTTCTCCCTCCCCGTCTTCGGGGAGGGATGGATTGGGGTCCGCGAGCGGAGCGAGCGACAAAAAAAGCCCCACCAAAGACCGCCGGATCAATGCTGATGCATGTTGTGCATGTCGTGACCCTCCGGCATCCCGCCCGCCGGCTTGTCCGCTGCCGCTGATGGGGTCGCGCCCGGCGCCACCACGTTGAATTGGACCTCGACCGGTCCCGCCTTCTCGAAGTTCAGCGAGGCCTTGAACGGCTTGCCGTTCTCGATCTGCTGCTTGAGGTCAAACATCATGAGGTGGAACGAGCCGGGCTTGAGCTCGACCAATTCGCCCGGTTTGATCTCAAGTCCGCCGGACACCGGGCGCATTTTCATGACGCCTTTGTCCATGCTCATCTCGTGGACCTCGACCTTGCCTGCGGCGGGGGACGTGCCGCCGACCAGGCGGTCCGGATCGGTGCCGGTGTTCTTGATGACGAGATAGCCGGCGGCGACCTTCGCCCCCTTGGGCGTGGCGCGCGACCACGGATTGTCGATCTCGATCGAACCGGCCTTGAACTCCTGTGCGGCGGCGACGGTGGTCGCGAGCGCAAGCAGGCAGGCGGAGAGGATGCTGGTCTTCATGGGTTAACCTCGACGGGGAAAAGGATGCGCCGGCGTTCGGCCGGCCTGTTGAACGCGGTGTGCTGGTCAATCAGGCCGCTGGCGGCGCGCGCGTAGGCGGCCGGGCGCGCGGCGTCGCCAGCGCCTCGATCCCGATCAGCCTACGGGTATTGCGGTCAATCGAGGGACGCGGCACCGGCGCTGCGGCGGCGGCCGGAGGCGCGCCAGACAGCCCGCTGTCGCAGCAAGAGGTGGGGCAGGCGATGCAGGCCGCATGTCCCGAATCGCGTCTCGGCTGCTCCTGCGGGGCAGAGGACGTACAGAGCCCCGGCACGGCGGTCCCGGCCGCGGCGAGCGCGGCAAAGCCTGCCACGACCGCTTGCAGCGCGATGGCATAGGCAGCGGCGAGGGCAATCAGGCGACGGCGCATGGTGGTCACGGCGCCGACCATACGTCGGCATGGCCCGCGAGGTCCATGTGCTTTCCGTCGCCGGCTGCGCCGCGGCTGCCTCCACCTTTTGCGGGTTCCGCCGTATAACGGTCGGCCCGGCCAGGGAGGCCCCGATGCCCAACGACTCCGCGGGCGCGAAGCCGGCGCCCGTCACGATCCGCGCCCGCGAACCCGGCGACTGGCAGGAGATCGCGCGACCTCACGTCGCTGCCGAAGGTGCGCTTCGGCACGCTGCGGCTGCCGTTCACCAGCAGCGAATTTTGGCGCCGGCTGATGGAGAATCCGGTCGAGGGCCACACCCACATCGTCGCCATCCTCGACGGTCGCATTGTCGGCGTGGCCGGCCTGATGCAGGGCAAGGGGCGCCGCAGCCACGTCGCCGAAATCTTCATGTCGGTTCATGACGACCATTGCGGCCGCGGCATCGGCACCGCGCTGCTCGCCGCGCTCGTCGACGCCGCCGACAACTGGCTCAACATCCGGCGGCTCGAGCTCACCGTCTATGTCGACAACGAGCCCGGCATCCGGCTCTACAAGAAGTTCGGCTTCGAAATCGAAGGCACCCGCCGCGCCGACGCCTTCCGCGCCGGCAAGTTCGTCGACAGCCTGATGATGGCGCGGGTGCGGATGGGCTAGCCGGGCTACGACCGCAGCCGTGCGGCGTATCGCTGGCACAGGGCCTCATTGCCCTGGTACTCGAGCGAGCTCACGATATCGCCGTTCATCGTCGCGCGAATTTGGCAGGTCGCGTCGCGTGACGCCGGCGTCATGTTGGGCGAGCCCCAAATGTAGACCTTCTTGCCTTCGATGGTGCGCTCCTCGAGCGGCGCGCCGATCTTCGCAATGATCGCACTCAACGGCTGCCCTTCCAGTTGCGTCATTCCTTCCTTGATCGAGCCCGCGCAGGCGGCGACCACGGTGCAACCGGCCACGACAGCGGCGAGACGGTGCACGGCCGTGCCTGCTGAGCCGCTGCTCGAACTTCTCGCGCTGTCGGTGATGGACCCTGTCGCACTCAAAACGCTCCCGGAGGAGGAACGGTCGACGGCAATTGTGGCGGTTTTTCTTCCGGCCGGGCCAGGCCTGCGGTGCGATCCACGACGGCTACCGCCAGCGCCGGTGCAGCCACAGCCACTGTTCGGGATGCTCGCGCACCCAGGATTCGACGACCGAGGTGATGGCCTGCATGGTGCCGGCGACGTCGATCCGCCCTTCGGCGTCCCGCACCGGGGGCACCTCCGGGCTGATCTCGGCGCCGAAGCGGTTGCCGGGCAGCCGCCACACCCGCGTGCCGTGGATCGGGCATTCGGCCTCGCGGGCGAGCATGGCGATCAGCGGATTGACCTTGCAGGTGCGGCCGAAGAACGTGACGTCGATGCCGCGCACATAATGCTGGTCGACCAGCATCGCGACGTGGCGGCCGCGCTCGAGCGCACGGGCGAGCGTCACCGGCGCGCCGAGGCTCGAAGCCACCATCTCGCCCATGATATCCTTGCGCAGCGCGATCACCGCGTCGGCGACCGCGCCGAGATTGGGCCGGCGGTAGAGCACGGTGGAGTCGAGCCCGTCGCTCGCCGCGATCACCGCCGGCAATTCCCAGTTGGCGAGGTGGGCGGCGAAGATCACCGCGGGCTTGCCGTCGTCCTTGACCCCGAGGAAGCGCTCGATGCTCTCCGGCGTGTAGTCGATGTAGGTGCGCTTGTAGCGGTCGCCGGAGCAGATGTGGTCGAGATGGGCGATCTCGGCGCCGGTGCGGCCGAGATTGTCCCACACGCCGCGCAGGATGGTCTCGATCTCGGCGTCGCTCTTCTCGGGAAACGCGGCGCGCAGGTTGGCCTGGCCGGTGCGATGCTCGGATAGCCATGGCCCGATGGTGCGCATGAAGGCGCCGCCGAAATTGGTGATCCAGACGCGATCGCAACGGTGGATGAGCGAGAGCAGCAGCGCCGCCGCGCGGCCCGCAGCGGCATCGAGCCCCGACTTCAGCCGGCGCTTCGCCTCCCAACGCATCCTCTGCCAATCCGCGCCCATGGTCCGATCAGAGGTGCAGGATCACTTTGCCGAACACCTGGCGGCCCTCGAGCCGGGCGAGGCCGCGCTCGAAATCGGCGAGCTCGACCTCGGTGTCGATCACCGGCAGCATGCCGCCCGCCATCTTGGCGAGGCCGTCGCGGATGTTGCGCATCGAGGCGCCGAACGAGCCGATGATGCGGTATTGCTGCTGGAACAGCTGCATCAGGTTGAACGTCACCGTCGGCCCCGAGGTCGCGCCGCAGGTGACGAGGCGGCCGCCGCGCTTGAGACACAACAGCGAGCCGTTGAAGGTGTCGGCGCCGGTGTGCTCGAACACGACGTCGACGCCTTTCTTCGCGGTCGCCTTGCGCACCACGGGCTCGAAGCGGTCCTGCCGGTAGTTGATGACGTAGTCGGCGCCGAGCGCCTTCACCTTCTCGGCCTTGGCGTCGTCGCCGACCGTGGTGAAGACGGTGCAGCCGATCGCCTTCGCCATCTTGATGGCGACGGTGCCGATGCCGGAAGCGCCGGCCTGGACGAGGATCGTCTCGCCGGCTTCCAGCTTCGCGTTGTCGAACAGCATGTGCTCGACGGTCGAGAACGCGATCGGCGCGCAGGCGGCGTCGCGCATCGCGATGCCCGGTGGCACCTTGATGACGAGGCGCTCGGGCATGTTGACGAGCTCTTGCGCAAAGCCGTCGACATGAAAGCCCATGATGCCGCGCACGTCTTCGCAGAGATTGTCGCGGCCGGCGCGGCACGCCTTGCAGGTGCCGCAGGTGAGCGCGCCATACATCACGACGGGATCGCCGGGCGCGAAGCTCGTGACGCCGGGGCCGACCGCGGCGATTTCGCCCGCCGCCTCGGCGCCGACGACGAGCGGCATCTTGCGCTTGGCGAACGCCATGCCGCGATAGCCCCAGACGTCGATGTGGTTGAGCGCGACCGCCCGGACGCGGACCTGCACCTCGCCGGCGCCGGGCGGCGGCGGGTCGTCGAGCGTTACGAGCTCGACCTTGCGATCGGCGATGAGGGTGAGCGCGCGCATCCTGTCTCCCGGATTTCTGCGGCCGTCAGCGGTGGATGCCTATCGCCGCCGAAAGCCCGCCGTCAACCGGCAGCACCGCGCCGGTAAGATAGGACGCGCCGGGCGACATCAGGAAGGCGACGATCGCCGCGATCTCGTCGGGCCGTGCGAACCGCCGCGCCGGAATCTGCGCCTCGATGGCGTCGCGAAACTTGGCGTAGGGCGCGAGCATGGCGGTGTCGATGAACCCGGGCGCGATATAGTTCACGGTGACGCCGGTGCGCGCGACCTCGATCGCGAGGGTGCGCACGTAAGCGAGCAGGGCGGCCTTGGAGGCGGCATAGGCGGCGTTGCCCTGGTTCGCCTGCAGCGCGGTGACCGAGCCGATCACGGCGAGCCGGCCGTCCTTCGCGCGCATCATCGGGCGCACCAGCGCGTTGGCGAGGCGGGTGAACGACCAGTAGTTCACCTGCATCGCGACCTCGGCCTTGGCCTGCTCCATCATCACCGCGAGGGTGTCGTAGGTGTGCCCGGCATTGTGCACGAAGCCGCCATAGGGCGGCTCCTTGGCGAGCGCTTCGGCAAAGGCGTCGACTGCACTGCGGTCGGAAAGGTCGACCTCGCGCGCAGCGAAGGTCCGGCCGGGATGCGCGGCGGCGAGCGACTTCTTCATCTCCTCCGCCTCGGTGCGCGATGAGCGGTAGGTGAAGGTCACGTCGTGTCCGGCGGCCGCGAGCGCGGTGACGATCGCTGCTCCGAGGCCACGCCCGCCGCCGGTCACCAGGATCCGCCGCGCCGCGGCAGTCGTCATCAAGCGGGCTCCCGCGCCAGCACCAGCGACACGTTCTGGCCGCCGAAGCCGAACGAGTTGGAGATGGCGTAGCGCACGCGCGCGTCGCGCGCCGCATTGGGCACGACGTCGAGCGGGATCGTCGGATCGGGCACGTTGTAATTGATGGTCGGCGGAATGCGCTGGTGCTCGAGCGTCATCAGCGTGACCACCGCCTCGACCGCGCCGGCGGCGGAAAGCGTGTGCCCGATCATCGATTTGTTGGAGGAGATCGGCACGTCCTTGGCGCGCTCGCCGAGCACGGCGGAAACGGCAAGGCATTCCATCTTGTCGTTCTCCGGGGTGCCGGTGCCGTGAGCGTTGATGTAGTCGACGTCCTCGGCCGTCAGCCCGGCATCGGCGATGGCGTTGCGCAGGCAGCCGATGATCGGCTTGCCGTCCGGGCTCGAGCGGGTGCGGTGGAACGAATCGGCGAGCTCGCCGCAGCCGGCGACGACGCCGAGAATCTTCGCGCCGCGCGCCGATCGCGGCTTCGTAGCTCTCGAGCACCATGGCGCCGGCGCCTTCGGCCATGACGAAACCGTCGCGGTTCTTGGAGAACGGCTTCGCCGCGCCCTCCGGCGGATCGTTCTGGGTCGACAGCGCGGAGAGCAGCGAGAACCGCACCAGGCTCTCGGCATTGATCGAGCCGTCGGTGGCGACGCACAACGCGGCGTCGGTCTCGCCGCGCCTGATCGCTTCGAGGCCGAGCTGGATCGCGCTCGCGCCGGAGGCGCAGGCGGTCGAGAGCGAGATCGGCGAGCCCTCGGTGCCGAAGGTCACCGCCAGCGCTTCGCCGACCGAGCCGAACGCAAAGCGCTCGTGATAGGTGCTGATAGCGTCCGCTCGCGGCGGCACGCAGAAGATCGTCGTAGCTGACCCCCTCGTTGGCGCCGGACGCCCGCGCCAGCTCCTCGCGCTGCAGCCACTCGATCTCGTTCGGCGCGACCGCGAGGAACAGCGGGCCGGGAAAGCGGCCGCGCGAACCGATCCGCGCCTGCGCGATCGCCTCCTCGATGGCGAGCTCGGCGAGGCGCTCGGCCATCTCCGGCGCCGACACCGGCTCGTTGGTGACGAAATCGACGGTGCCGGCGATCCGCGTCTTGAGGCCTTCGGTGGCGAAGCGGGTGATGGCGTGGATGCCCGACTCGCCCGCGGTGAGCCGCCGCCAGTTGTCGGTCTTCCCCGCGCCGAGCGAAGTGACGAGACCGCTGCCGGTGATCACGACCACCGGCCGTCCGGCCTTGTCGCGCATCGCACTCATGGCATCCTCCCCGCAAATCCGGCCGAGGCGCGTCGCGGCGCCGGTCCGGCCATCTGCTGCGATAAGTCGATAAAGCCCATGCTAGTCGATCTTCTCGACGAGCGCCAAACCCTCGCCGCGCCAATGTCCGACGCCGGTGACGACAGCGCCCCGCAGCGCGACCTTCGGCCGCGCGTTCGAAACCAGTCGCATCGTGGGTGGCGAACAGCCGGCCGTGCGCGACGGCGATCGCCGCCAGCGCGACGTTCATCGCGAATTGCGGCTCCACGCCGTGGCCGATGTGGGTGCCGGTGGCGCGCACGGCAAGGTCGGGATGGCTCTCGATGAAACGCGCGTTCCTCGGCCGTTGCCGGCTCGACGCCGGTCGCGCCCGAGATGATGGCATCGGCGCCGGCGGGCGCGATCTTGTCCCACAGCTGTCCGAGCGTCGCCGCGACGTCGCCCGGCTTGCGGTTCGACCTCGCATTGACGACAGCGGTAAGTTTCGCCAGCGGTTTCGCGCCGCGTGCCCGCGCGTGATCGCTGCTCTCGAGCACGAGGAAGGCCCCCATCGAGCCCAGCACAAAGCCCGGATGCTCGCCGCGCGCCCACACCGGCTGGAACGCGCCGGTGAGATTGTACCGCGCGAACTCGTAGAGCAGCAGCATCTCCTTGCGTTCGCTGTTCTGGGCGCCGCCGACCAGCGCGATCTCGCTCTGCCCGGACTGGATGCGCGCGAAGCCGATGCGCACCGCATCGACGCCGGCGCCTTCTTCGCCCATGAAGGTGCGCGAGGACCCGGTGACGCCGTGCACGATCGAGATGTTGCCGGCGAGCAGGTTCGAGAGCTGCGCGAGAAACAGCGTCGGCCGCAGGTCGCTCATCAGCCTTTCGTTGAGGAAAGGCTCCGGCGCGGCGACTTTGCGGATGCCGGTGAGGATCGCGCTGTCGGCGGCAAGGTCGCGCTCGCCGCCGCCCGCTGCGACGATCATGTCCATGCGGCCGAGCAGCTCGGCATTGCCCTTGGCGCCGGCGCTGTCGAGCGCGAGGCCGGCGGCATAGGTGCCGATGCGCTGCCACGGCTCCATCTGCCGCTGGTCGCCCTTCTTCGGAATCTGCAGATCGAGGTTCACCGGCGCCAGCGGGTGGATGATGTAGGGCGCATGGGCGGCGGTCTCGATGTGGACCTTGCCGGCCTCGAGCGCCTGCCAATGGGCGTCCGGGCCTTCACCCAGGGAGGACATGATGCCGACCCCGGTGATCCAGGTCTCCCGCGGCGTATCAACCATGCGCCGGCGCCTCCACCGGAAACCCGATGCGGCTCGCCACCTCGCTCATGCTGGTGCGGAATTTCGGGTCCGGAAAGGCCATGACCTTGAAGGTGATCTCGCTGTTGGCGACCGTCTTGCCGTCGACGTCGATCGAAGCCTTGGTTATCGCATAGCCGGACCCCTCGTGCAGCAGGCTCGCGGCGAGCGACAGGATCTGTCCCGGCGCGACGAAGGTGCGCAGTTTCGCTTCCTTCACCGCGGCGAGGAACGGCATGCGCGTGAAGCCGGTGGCACCGATGATGAGCCAGCCGGATGTCTGCGCCATCGCCTCGACGAGAAGCACGCCCGGCATCAGCGGATGGCCGGGAAAATGGCCCTCGAAAATCGTGCTGGTTTCGGGAACCTGCGCCTGCGCCTTGATGGTGCGACCCGCCAGATCGAGCTCGACGATCCGATCGATGAGCTGAAAATACTCGAGCCGCATGGCGGGCGGTCTATGCCCCCTTCGCCGCGACCAGACCGTCGATGCTGGCGCAGAGATTGTTGAGGACGAAATACTGCTCGGTGGTGGCTTTGCCGTCGTTGACTTCCTGCGTCCACTGCTCGAGCGGCAGCTTGATTCCGAACGCCTTGTCGATGGCGAACGCGATGTCGAGGAAATCCAGGCTGTCGATGCCGAGATCGTTGATCGCGTGACTTTCCGGTTTGATCTTTTCGCGGGGAATATCGCACGTCTCGGCGATAATATTGGCCACCGTATCGAACGTTGAGGACATCGGGTAACTTCCTGGAAATCCGCTGTTTTCGACGGGCCCACCGGCGGCGCATCAAGCCCTGTAGCGGGCCCCCTGGCCCGCAAACCCCATCGCGGTTCCTATAGCGAACGGGGCACCTGAGCGCAATGCCATGCACACATGAATGGCCGCCCTGCGCGGTGTTGCCCAATTGCAGACACAGTTGATGCACAGAAGCCCCGCCCTCCACCGTGGAGGGTCATGAGCAGCCGGTGCAGAGGGAACATCGAGACAACGCCAATGTTGTGAGGGGATCGGTACCGGCTTCACCTGAAACAAGGCGCACTCAACCTACGCCAAGTGAAAGGAAGGAACTCGTATTGAGACATAACTGCGTATCGCATCATCGACGTATCCTTCGAAACATGTTCATGGCGAGCGCCATGAGCGCAGTGATCGCGGGCGCGAGCCTGCGCCCGGTTTCGGCGCATGCCCACGGGACCGCGAGAGGCATCGCGGCCCACGGGCACCTCGTGCGCGACAGCGGGGCCGGGGGGCGTGGCGCCGACGATGCGCGGCAGAGGCACGGCCTGCGCGACAGACTGGCTAGCATCGGCGCGTGCGGTCACGCGGCCAGCGACGCACGCATCGGTCGAAGACGAGCAAGAGCCGGCGATGCCCACGAGGGATCGGGGAATCGCGTCGGTATATAGCGACCGTCAGACCGCGAGCGGGGAGGCGATGGACCCGGGCGCCTTGACGGCGGCGCACCGCACCCTGCCGTTCGGCACCGAGGTGACGGTGATCAACCACGACAACGGCCGCTCGGTCGTGGTGCGCATCAATGATCGCGGTCCGTTCGTGCGCGGGCGGGTGATCGACCTCAGCCCAGCAGCGGCGCGCGCGCTCGGCGTCGATGGGCTCGCGCGGTGTCGCTGATCGTCGGCCGCGGCGCGAGCCGCGACAGCATCGCGACCCGCGAGCGCGAACCTGGCGCTCTGATCTCCCGCGACCATCGTGAGCGGCGTTCCTTGCCGGCGAAAGCCGGCAGGGAACTTCACCGCGGTTCGACGGGCACTCGGATCGGCGCGCAATTGGTGCGGCCGCTCAGCACGCAATCCTGGTTCTTGCGCATCTCCGACCATGGTGTTCGTCAGCCAGATGCCGCAGACGACGATGAGCGCGAGCACCGCGAAGGCGAGCAGGTTCACCTTCATGCGGTGATGGAAATTGTCCTCGTCGGGGTCGCGCGAGTATTTGCTGAGGTCTTCGACCGGGCTGCGCAGCTTGTCGTGCGCGCGAGGTGCGCATTCCAGGAGCGCGGCGCGCGCGGCCGAACGGCAGCACGCGGCCCTTTTCTTCGTCTTGCGACGGCCCCTGCGATGTCATTTTGCTCACGCGCAAATCAATGTAGCAACGACGACGTCTATGTAGGAAGCCCCGGCCGGCGCGACAGGCGACAGCGGCGTCGATAAAATCGCGCTGGCGGAACCGACAATTTCGGCCTGGCGTCGTCGCCGACCCTGACGCCGAACCGCTGCCGGTCCCCGAACGCCAGACAGCCGCAAGAACCGGGCCATCAGCGGCCGGTCTTGATCCGGGTCCACAGCCTGTTCATCAGCCGGGTCGTCTTCACGTCGTGGGCATTGATCGATGTAGAGCCGCGCCATCGTCGCCGCATCCGGGTAGATGGTGCGGTCGGACGAGGATCGCGGGGTCGATCAGCTTCTGGCTCGCGAGATCTCCGTTGGCGTAGGAGAGGAAGTTCGTGTTCTTGGCCGCGACGTCCGGGCGCAGCAGGTAGTTGATGAAGGCGTGGGCCTCGTCGACGTTGCGGGCGTCCTTCGGGATGGCGAGATTGTCGAAGAACATCTGGGTGCCTTCCTTGGGGATCGCATAGCCGATGTCGACGCCGTTCTTCGCCTCGGCGGCGCGCTTCTGCGCCTGCTTGATGTCGCCGGACAAGCCGACCACGAGACAGATTTCGCCGCTCGCCAGCGAATTGAGATATTCCGAGGAATGGAACTTGCGCACGAACGGCCGCACCTTGGTGACGAGGTCGGCGGCCGCTTCGAGGTCGGCGGGCTCGACGGAATTCGGATTGCGCCCGAGGTAGTGCAGCGCCGCCGGCAGGATGTCGTCCGACGAATCGAGCATGTGGACGCCGCAATCCTTGAACTTGGCGAGCTTCGCCGGATCGAACACCAGGCTCCAGCTGTCGATGACCGCGTCGGGGCCGAGGATGTCGCGAACCTTCTTCACGTTGTATCCGATGCCGACCGTGCCCCACATGTAGTTCACGGCGTATTGGTTGCCGGGATCGTGGGCGGCGAGCTTCTCGGCGATCATCGGCCAGACATTGACGAGGTTCGGCAGCTTCGCCTTGTCGAGCTTCTGGAACACGCCGGCCTTGATCTGCCGCTCGAGGAAATAGGCGCTCGGCACGACGACGTCGTAGCCGGATTTTCCGGCCAGCAGCTTGGTCTCGAGCGTGTCGTTCGAATCGAAGGTGTCGTAGCGGACCTTGATGCCCGTCGCCTTGGTGAAATCCTCAGGCACCGAAGGGGCGATATAGTCCGACCAGTTGTAGACGTTCACATAGCGCTCGGACTGCGACGTCGCCGCGCCACCGCCGAGGGCGAGCGCCCCTGCGACGCGAAGAGGCCGAGAACAAGCTTCGTTCGTCGCATCTTGCCCTCCACGGCTCGCGGCCGCATCGCGTCAATGGCTCCGGCGTTGGCGGCGCGACGGCGGCGGGGGCGGTGCGGGGGCCGGGTTCGGCATGCAGAAGCCGCTGACCCCGCTCACCGTCTGCAGGCACGATTGCTGGCTGATGAATTCGCAATCCATGTCGACGCCGGCGAGATTGCGCGCGCACCACGGATACCAGGGGCGCGGCTCGAAAGGATACCAGGGGCGCGCCTCGACCGGGCGCACTGCGCCAAAGAGGATGGCAAGCGCCGCCGCGAAGAGCATCACCCGCATATCGATCTCCCAAGAGCCGCCGCGCCCGAGGCGGGCGCACCGCGGCACGTCGGTTCTACCGGCCCCGTCGGGTCGACGCATCACTTTTCGGTGGGGAGGCCCGCCGCTTTCCACGCCTTGAGTCCGCCGGCGAGGTGCGCGTCGTAGCCGAGGCCGGCGGCCTGGGCGATTTCGGCGGCCTTGATCGACCGGATGCCGGAGCCGCAGGTGAACACGACCGTGCGGCCCTGCGGATCCGGCAGGTTGATCGGATCGAATTGGGAGAGCGGGGCGAGCAGGGCGCCGGGAATGCGCTCCGCATCCGTCTCCTTCGGCTCGCGGACGTCGATCAGAAGGATGTCGCCGGCCGTCAGTCCGGCTGCGACCTCTTCCGGGGTGAGGTCCCGCACGCTGCCGCGACCGAACAATCCAAACATGGCCGTGTCCCGATTTCCGTAAGAGCTAGACCATGGGGCAAATCGGGGAATAATCAAGGGCCGCGCTCGCTCGCGGTCGCGTAACGTGCACGTCACCTCGAGATCAGCCTCAGATGGTCACCTCAGATGGTCACTTGGGTGCCCACCTCGACGACACGTCCGGTCGGGATCTGGAAGTAGTCGGTCGCGTCGTTGGCGGCGCGGGCGAGCTTGATGAACAGCCGGTCCTGCCAGCGCGGCATCCCGGAGCGCGCCGCCGGGCGCAAGGCGCGGCGCGACAGGAAGAACGACGTCGACATGATGTCGAACTGCCAGCCGAGCTTGCGGGCGATGGCGAGCCCCTTCGGCACGTTCGGCGTCTCCATGTAGCCGAAGCGCAGCGTCACCTTCGAGAAGGTCTGTCCGACCGGTTCGATGCGGACCTTCTCCTCCTCGGGCACGCGCGGCGTTTGCACGGTCTCGACCGAGAGAATGACGTTCTTCTCGTGAAGCACCTTGTAGTGCTTGAGGCTGTGCAGCAGCGCGGTCGGCGCGCTCGAGGGGTCGCTGGTCAGGAACACGGCGGTGCCGGGGACGCGCTGGGGCGGCTTCTTTTCCAGCATGGCGACGAGCGACACCAGCGGCGTCTCGAGCCGCCGGGTCTTGTCGGCGAGCAGATGCGTGCCGCGCCGCCACGTGTACATCAACACCATCACGCCGCCGGCGATCGCGAGCGGCACCCAGCCGCCCTCGACCACCTTCAACAGGTTGGCGACGAGGAAGGTGCTGTCGACGATGATGAACGGGCCGATGAGGGCGAGGGTCGCCGGCACCGACCATTGCCACACCTTGCGGATGACGATGAAGGCGAGAATGCCGGTGACCACCATGGTGCCGGTGACCGCGATGCCGTAGGCCGAGGCCAAAGCGCTCGACGAGCGGAACAGCGCGACGAGCAGCAGGACGCCGATCAGAAGCCCGGAGTTGACGCGCGGGATGTAGATCTGGCCCTTCGTGCTCCGCCGAGGTGTGGCGGACCTCGAGCCGCGGCATCAGGCCGAGCTGGATCGCCTGGCGGGTGAGCGAATAGGCCCCGGTGATCACCGCCTGGCTCGCGATGACGGTGGCGACGGTCGCCATCACCACCATCGGCAGCTGCGCCCAGTCGGGATAGAGCAGGAAGAACGGGTTCTCGATCGCGTTCGGGTTCTCGAGGATCAGCACGCCCTGGCCGAGATAGTTGAGCGTCAGCGCCGGGAACACCAGGAACAGCCAGGCGAGCTGGATCGGCGAGCGGCCGAAATGGCCGAGGTCGGCATAGAGCGCCTCCGCGCCCGTCACCGCGAGGAACACGGCGCCGAGCGTCACCAGTCCGATGACGCCGTGGGTGAACAGGAACGACAGCCCGTACACCGGATTGAGCGCCACCAGCACGCCGGGCTCCTTGGCGATCCAGATCACGCCCGGGATCGCGATGACGAAGAACCACACCGTCATGATCGGGGCCGAAGAGATTGGCGACGCTCGCGGTGCCGCGCGCTTGCACCGCGAACAGGACGACCAGGATCGCGACGGTCAGCGGCACGATGTAGGGATCGAACCACGGCGCCACGATCTTGAGGCCTTCGATCGCGGACAGCACCGAGATCGCGGGCGTGATCAGCGCATCGCCGAAGAACAGCGCGGCACCGACGATGCCGAGCATCACCACCACGGGGGCGTGGTCGCCGGTCGCCTGGCGGGCCAGCGCCATCAACGTCAGCGTGCCGCCTTCGCCGTTGTTGTCGGCGCGCAGCAGGACGATGACGTATTTGAAGGTGACGATGAAGATCAGCGCCCACAGGATGAGCGAGAGCACGCCGAGCACCGCGGCGGCGGTCGCGGTGCCGTGCGGGCCCACGGCGGCGTTGACCGCCTCGCGCAGCGCGTAGAGCGGGCTCGTTCCGATGTCGCCATAGACGACACCGATGCTGCCGACGGCCAACCCCAGCAAACGGGACCCGTTGTCGGAGCTGCGGACATGGCTCGCAGGCGCGCTCCCCGGCTGGGGAGCTCCATCGCCCCGGTGGGGGACGGCGATGCTGTCACTCATGGGACGGGCTTGCCCGATGTTGCGCTGCACAAAACTGGCTTGCGGCTTATACCACCACCGCGGCGAAGCCGTCTACGGGGCTGCGCGCGCAGTGGTTGTCTGCGGTTCATGTGAGGATGTGGGTGGCCTGCGCGCCTTTGCGACCCCGGATACCGAACCGGCGGCCAGCGGAACCCGGCGGCGGCCGGCGGATACCTTTCGCGGCTCGGAGACGGCTATTTCGGCTCCGGGAAATACGGCTCGGTGCCGTCGGGGAGCGGCACGTTGAAGACGTTGAGGATCATCGACACGCCCGTGTAGTAGCCGAGGATGCCGACGAGCTCGACGATGCCGCGGTCGCCCAGCACGGCTTGCACGCGCTTGTAGTTGCGGTCGCTGACCCGCCGGCGCTTGTGGAGGTCCTGGACGAAATCGTAGATCGCGCGCTCGTCCTTGGCGGCTTTCTTCGGCGGGCGGCCGGCCTTGAGGTCGCGGATGGTCTCCGGCTTCACGCCGGCCTTCTCCGCGATCGGGGCATGGGCATGCCACTCGTATTGCGCGCGCCACAGCCGTGCGGTGCACAGGATCGCGAACTCCGAGAGCCGCGGCTCGACCGCGGTGTTGAAGCGCACATGGGCGCCGAGTTGCTGGGTCAGCTCGCCGTATTTCGGCGCCAGCATGTAGACGCCGAACGGTCCCCGAGCTGCACGCGCCCGCCGCGCGGGCCCGCGCGCATCAATTCCAGGAGCGCCCGCTGCTCGGCATCGAGCGTCTCCTCGCTCATCGCCGGCAACCGGTAATTCAGCTTCTTGGAGGCGAGCTTCTTGGGAGCGAGTTTCTTGGGAGCCGGTTTCTTGGGAGCGGGTTCTGCCATGTGTCCTCTGTCGCGGGATTGCACGGCGCGCGCGGCGTGCACGGTTGGGCGGGCCGCGACGAGTTCTAGTCCAGGAATCGCAGTCGAAATCAAAGGCGGCGCGACCGCGCGCGTGCGCCTGGCGCCGTGCAGTCGCCACGGCGGCCGACGACGCTGTGCCCGCGTCAGCGCGTGCGGACCGGATGCATGAAGATGTCGGTGATCGAGGGAATGCGCGCCTGCCGTACGCGACCGCGCGAGTCGTGCCGCGACCTCTGGCCGGTTGGGATTGCTGCGCATTCGCCGCGGGAGCCGCCGGCGCGTCGGCGGTCTCGGTCGGCGCTGCCGCGTCGGCCCGCGCGGTGGGCTCGGATGTTTCGCCGATCTTGGCGGCGTCGCCGGCGCCGCGGATGCGCGGCTCCTTGGCGGCCACGTCCTTCGCAGCGCGTTCTTTGGCGGCGGTACTCCTTGGCGGCTGGCACTCCTTGGTGGCTCGGCCATCCTTGGTGCTCGCCGGCGCCGAGGGCGACAGCGGGCTGAGGCGCGGGGCTGCCGCGACCTGCGGCTCGGGAGCGGCGCGTTGCTCGAGCGGGCTCGGCTACGGTGCTCGCGACGGCGGTGCTCGGCAGCGTGCGGTGCTGGCGAGAGCGGGCGCCGGATCGGCCGGCCGTGTCGGCTCGGCGGCGAGCGCGACCGGTGCCGCGGGCTCCGCGGTGCCGGATGCCGTCTCGATGCGGATGCGATGAGCCGAGATAGACGACGCCGGCCGCCATCCCCAGCGGAGGCAACAGCAGCGCGCAGGCGCTCACGATCAAATGAGGCCAGATATCCCGAAGCGTGCGCTTCGCGCGCGTTGGAAGCAGCCATGGTCCCCACCCCTTGCGATCACGCTTCGGTTGAACGGCGACCCCTCGCGCGATCAACCCGAACCCCACTGCCGGCGACCGGCAGCCTTAAACGAACGTTAACCTACTTCAATATAACCGAAATTCGTGTAGAAAAAGCAAGCGGGTAAGCCTTCGGGCCGGTTCCCGTCCGCGATTTGCCCGCAAAAACAGTCACGTCGGCCGGCGCGCCGTCGGCGGCATCGAAGCCGAGCCAGGCCGGAAGTCGGCGCGGCGCGGGCCAAGTGTCGGGCCGGATGCCACGCCGAAGGCCGAGGCCGGCCCGGTGCCGAGCATCGGGCCAAGTGTCACTCCACACCGGCGGGAGAAATGGCTTAGCATCCCCGCCAAAATGAGGGAGGACCGCTCATGCCGGCGCGCCGCGCTGCGGGCTATCGATGGTTGCGGCTTTGGCTGTTGCCGTGCTTCTGCCTGCCGTTCCGGCGGCGGCGCTCGACACCCTGAAGGTCGCCGTGGCGCAACGCGGCCAGTGGGACACCGCGATCACCGAGCTCGGCCAGCGATCCGGCATCCTGGCCAAGCGCGGGGTCGCGGTCGAAATCCTCTACACCCAGGGCGGACCGGAGGCCCATCAGGCGGTGATCTCCGGCAGCATGGACATCGCCTGCGGCGGCGGTATCGAGTCCGCGGTCGGCGGCTACGCCAAGGGCGCACCGGTGCGCATCATCGCCAGCGCCATGATCGGCTCGCCGGACACCTACTGGTTCGTGCCGGCCAATTCGCCCATCAAGTCGCTGCGCGAGGCCGCCGGCAAGACCATCAGCTATTCCCAGAACGGCTCTTCGAGCCACGCCGCGCTGCTCTCGCTGCTCGACCAGTACAAGGTCGATGCGCGGCCGGTCTCCACCGGCGGCCATCCGGCGACGCTGACGATGACCATGACCGGCCAGATCGATATCGGCCGCGGGGCGGCGCCGTTCGGGCTGGAGCTCGTCGACGAGGGCAAGATCAGGATCATCGCCCGCGGCAGCGAGATCAAGGCGCGCTCCGACCAGACCGTGCGCGTCTGTCTTGCCAATGCCGGCGTGCTGGCAAAGCGCGGCGACGCCGTCGCGCGCTTCGTGCAGGGCTACCGCGATACGATCGACTGGATGTATTCCGATCCGGCGGCGATTCTCGGCTTACGAGGATTTCTCCCACGTGCGGCATGAGCTCATGGAAAAGGTCCGCGACCAGTATTTCCCGAAATCGACCCTCTGGCCGGACGAAATCCGCGGCCTCGATCTCGTGCTGGCCGACAGCCTCAAGAACAAGTTCATCGCGAAGCCGCTCATCCGAGGACGAGGTCGCCGAAATGATCCGTATCCCGGCGCCGGTGAAATGATGCCGCGAGATGTCCCTCCACCGCCTCTCAGGGAGCAGCTGATGCGCAGGCTCGTCCTTCTCGCTCGTCGCGGCGATTGTCGCGGCCGGCGCTCCCGCCGTGGCCCAGGAGAAGCTGCGGGTATCGGTGCCGCAGCGCGGCCTGTGGGACACCGGCGTCTCCGAGCTCGGCCGGCGCGCCGGCATCTTCAAGAAGCACGGTCTCGACCTCGACATTCTCTTCACCTCCGGAGGCGCCGAATCCCAGCAGGCGGTGATCGGCGGCAGCATGGACATCGCCACGGGCGTCGGCGTGTCGGGGGCGGTCGGCGCCTTCTCCAAGGGCGCGCCGCTGCGCCTGATCGGGAGCGAGATGATCGGCTCACCCGATCTCTACTGGTACGTCGCGCCCGGCTCGCCGGTCCGGGCCGTTCCCGACATCAACGGCAAGTCGGTCGGATTCTCGGTCACCGGCTCGTCGAGCCATGCCGGGCTCCTCGAGTTTGCCCGCCAGAACAAGCTCACCGTCAAGCCGGTGTCGACCGGCGGCATGCCCGCGACGCTGACCCAGGTGATGACCGGCCAGATCGATGTCGGGTGGGCGTCCGCACCGTTCGGCATCGATGCGGTCGAGAGCGGAAAGATCAGGCTCGTCGCGCGCGGCTACGACGTCGACGCGCTGCGCGGGCGAACCACCCGGGTCAACATCACCAGCCTCGACATGCTGGCGAAACGCCGCGACACGCTCGACCGCTACATGCGGGCCTATCGCGAGACGATCGACTGGATGTATTCGGACGATCCCGCGGTGTTGCGGCACTATGCCGAATACTCCGGCTTTTCCGAGTCGGTGGTGAAGCGCGTGCGCGAATTCATCCCCAAGGAGACCATGACGCCGGACCGCATCATGGGAATGGACGAGATCATCTCCGACGCGATCAAGCAGCGATTCATCGCCCAGCCGCTCACCCCCGAGGAGATCGCGGAGTTCGTGCAGAATCCCGGCGGGGCCGTGACAGCTGTGCGATTTTCGCAGACGACGCCGGCGCCTGATGCGCTAAATGCGCCCCAGCGCTCGGCGTGGTAGGTTGCTCCACATGCCAGGTTCCGGCACGCAGCGCGCGAAGCCGGCAATCCCGCGTTCCCGGATTAGATCCACCCTTTCTCACAAACCAGGTCGTCGTGATGACCCCGTTCGTAGCAGGCGAAGTCAAGGCGTTGTTCTTCGACGTGTTCGGCACGCTGGTCGACTGGCGCGGCGGCGTCGCCCGCGACGCGCAGGCGGTGCTCGAGCCGCTCGGCCACACGCTCGACTGGCTCGCCTTCGCCGATGCCTGGCGCGGCGAGTATCAGCCCGGCGATGGAGGAGGTGCGTGCCGGACGCATCCCCTTCGCCAAGCTCGATGTGCTGCACCGGCGCAATCTCGAACGCATCCTGCCGCGGTTCGGCCTCGCCGATCTGCCGGAAAAGACGCTGGCGCGCCTCAACCTCGCCTGGCACCGCCTCGATGCCTGGCCGGACGTGCCGCGCGGGCTTCATCTCCTCAAGCGTCGTTGCCTGCTCGCCCCGGTGTCGAACGGCAACATCTCGCTGATGGTCGATCTCGCCCGCCGCAACAATTTGCCCTGGGATGCGATCCTCGGCTCCGAGATCGCCGGCGACTTCAAGCCCAAGCCGCGCGTCTATCTCGCCGCCGCCGAGGCGTTCGACCTTGCGCCCTCCGCCTGCATGATGGTGGCGGCGCATACCAACGATCTTCTCCGCGCAGCCGAATGCGGCCTGCGCACCGCCCATGTGGCGCGTCCCAACGAGGCGGGCGAGGGCCGCGGCGAAGCGGCGCCGAGCCAGCCGATGGACCTCGCGGTGGCCTCGCTTCCGGAGCTTGCGGACCGGCTCGACGGAGCCTGATCCGCGTCAACTGAAGAAACCATGTCGCACCAACTCGGCGCCCGCGGCAATGACCGCGATCAACACCAGCGTCTTGAATGTCTCGGGTGCGATTTTATCGCGGACATGTTGTCCGACGTACATGCCGAGCACGACCGGCAGCATCGCAGCCGTCGAGACCGAAACGTCGAGCCAACTGAACTGGCGGCTGGCCGTCAGAAGAATTGCCAGCAAGCCGGCGGAAACGACGAGATACAGCGATGCCTCCTTTGTGAAGGCCTTTCCGCGCAGTCCCTTTGCGAGCAGAAATATGAAGACCAGCGGCCCCGGCATCGCTGCGATGCCTCCTAGAAATCCCGCCGAAAAATCCGAATGTGATGCCGGTTGGTAAAACCAAGCGGGGCTGAAGCTGCGGATTCGGCGCGAGCAGCGTGACCCCGCCGACACCCATAAGCACCAGGCCTGCGATAATATCTGCAACGTTCGCATCGAGCGCCAACAGGACCCGAACTCCAAGGAAGAGGCCGGGAATCATGCCGAGAATCACCGGCATCAATTGCATGAAGCACCGTCCGGTCTTTCCGCCCTCCAGCGCCTGCGGCAAGTTGCTCAAGATCAAAGGCATGCTCAGGAGCATGGCCGCTGATTTGATGTCGATGAACAGCGACAGCAGCGGCAGCGCGATGACCGGCATGCCGACCCCGATCATCCCCTTGAGGAGGCCGGCGACGATCAGGCTGCAAACCACGGCAGCAATGATGCTTGCTTGCTCGACATAAAGGGTGCGGATCAACATGAGCGCATTCTTGCTGCGAGGTTCGCAATTGTCTCGCGCGAACAGTTCGGCCCATGCCGAACCGTTTGCGATTGATATGCTTCCGGTGTCAGCGATAGGGTCAAGGATGGTCGCGGCGGCAAATCTGGTGGAAGTGGCCGCTCTCGTGGGTGACACCGCGCGAGCGACGATGCTCAACGCGCTCATGGGCGGCCAGTCGCTGACGGCCACTGAGCTTGCGTACTGCGCCAATGTCTCTCGCTCGACGGCGAGCGGCCACCTGAGCAAGCTGGTCGCTGCGCGGCTTTTGACTGTCACTCACAAGCGCCGCTTCAGCTATTATCGGATCGCGTCCCCGCTGGTCGCGACAATGCTGGAGAGCATCAAGGTCGTCGCCGCCATAGAGGTGCCGCCCCGCCGTCAGCCGCGGTCGGCAAACGACGATGCGCTCCGTTTTGCCCGAAGTTGCTACGATCACCTGGCTGGCCAGGTGGGAGTTGCTGTTACCGATGCACTTGTGGCGATGGGGCACATCGTACTCACCGATGAAGGCGGTGAGGTCACGTCTTCGGGCGGGCGTTTCCTTTCCGAGTTCGGCGCTGATCTGAGGCCGCGGACGCGGCGGATTTTCTGCCAGCCTTGTCTCGACTGGAGCGAGCGTCGTTATCACCTCAAGGGACTCGTCGGAGCTCGGATTCTGGATCGTCTATTGGAGCTCGGATGGCTCAAATGTGTGTCGGGCAGCCGTGCACTCCAACTCACGTCGTCTGGAAGGGCGGGCTTGTCTGAAGTCTTCCAGATCGAGATCAACAACGAGGGTGCGCCAACCGGTCGATTGGGCGACCCACGACGGCTGACAGCTTAGGCTGAGCGAAGCGTCATCTCGCGCAAATGCTGAAGGTCACCGTTTCCACTTTTCGACGATTGGCGAGGTGAAGCGTTTGGCCCACTGCCGCCGATTTCGGCGTCACGCAAGACGTCGGCATCCGGGGTAGTCGGATTCACTCAAGATGCGGTAGGAAGGGCGCGCGGCGGGGTTGCCGCGCAGGGCGAACGGACCTCAGATGCATCTCGAAAAGCGGATACTCGTGACCGGCGGGGCCGGCTTCCTCGGCTCGCATCTGTGCGAGCGCCTGCTGGAGCGCGGCGGCGACGTCGTCTGCGTCGACAATTTCTTCACCGGCACCAAGCGCAACATCGCCCACCTGCATCGGCGCCAAGCGGTTCGAGCTGATGCGCCACGACGTGACGTTTCCGCTCTATGTCGAGGTCGACGAGATCTACAATCTCGCCTGTCCGGCCTCGCCCATCCACTACCAGCACGATCCCGTGCAGACGACGAAGACCAGCGTGCACGGCGCGATCAACATGCTCGGCCTCGCCAAGCGGCTGCGCGCGAAGATTCTCCAGGCCTCGACGTCGGAGGTCTATGGCGACCCCGACGTGCATCCGCAGCCCGAGGAATACTGGGGCCACGTCAACCCGATCGGGCCGCGCTCCTGCTACGACGAGGGCAAGCGCTGCGCCGAGACGCTGTTCTTCGACTACTGGCGCCAGCACCGGCTGCGCATCAAGGTGGCGCGCATCTTCAACACCTACGGCCCGCGCATGCATCCCAATGACGGCCGCGTGGTCTCGAATTTCATCGTCCAGGCGCTGCTCGGCCGCGACATCACGGTCTACGGCGACGGGCAGCAGACCCGCTCGTTCTGCTATGTCGACGATCTCGTCGAGGCGATGATCCGCCTGATGAACAGCGCCGACGACGTCACCGGCCCGCTCAACGTCGGCAATCCCGCCGAGTTCTCGATCCGCGAGCTCGCCGAGATCGTCATCGACGTCACGGGATCGCGCTCCAAGATCGTCAGCCGTCCGCTGCCCGCCGACGACCCGCGCCAGCGCCAGCCCGACATCGCCAAGGCGCGCCAACTGCTCGGCTGGACGCCGCGCACGCCGCTCAAGGAGGGATTGATCCGCACCATCGCGTATTTCGAGGAGCCTGCTGCAGGAGGAAGGCGTCCGCAGCATGGTCACGCCAGCGAGCCGTGACCGGCGAGCCGTGCGCAGCGACGAGTGAGCGCGGGACGCCCTCTTGGCCGGAGCACGCCGCAGCACCATGTTCTGCGATGAGGGGAAGTGAGGCGCTCATGTTTCGACTTTCAATCGCAATCCGTTGTGATCTCCGCTGTCGTGGCAATGCTCGTGCCTGCGCAGGCGCAATCGCCCAATCCGGTGCTGCTTGCACCACCCGCGGCGCAGCGGGGGCTGGCGCCGCCGGCGCCGTCGATCCCGGGGCAGCATTCCGGCATCACGCTGTCGCCCTCGGGGCGCGTCCGGCGGTCCGCGGTACGTCCAGGTGCCGGGCAGCGGGAGGACCGTCATGATTCCCGGCGGGACCAGGTTCAACACCTTCCACGACCGCGTCTCGGCCTGCACCCATTACGGCGCGGCGAGCGGATTGCGCGGCGGCAGGCTCAACACGTTCACCGCGACTTGCGCCAACTGATCGCGCCGTTGCTCCTTGCGAGGGTTGTGGGCACTCAGGCCCGGCGGGAAAAGCTCGCCAGCAGCACCGCCACGATGCCGGTGAGGAAGATGCCGTCGAAGGTCCCGGCGCCGCCGATCGAGGCGACCGGCGCGCCGAGCCCGCGGACGGCGTCGAGGTTGAGGAGATCGGCCCCGATCAGCGTGCCGAGGCTGCCGGCGACATAGGCGAGCGCTGCCGCGTGCTCGCGGGCGATCAGCAGCGCGACGAGGGCGGTGACGATCGGCGGCACGAACACCGGCACCGCGATGCCGACGCCTGCGACCGGATAGGCGAGCATGTGGACGATCGCGGTGACGATCGCGGTCGCGATGGCACCGCTCACCCACATCTCGTTCTTGAACAGGAGATAGAGCGACAACAGCCCCGGAATCACCGCGCCGCCGACGTTCACCGCGATCACCGTGCCCGGCCATTCGACCACCGTCGGCACGACGTACTGCATGCCGAAGAAATTGACGGTGACGCCGGACTGCACCTCGCGTTCCGGCAACTGCGCGATCGGAATGTTGATGTAGCTGCCGATCAGCGAGCCGAGCAGCAGGAGCATCGCCCATCGCGACGTGATGCCGATGCGCAGATAGGCGTAGCGCAGAATGCCGATCTGGATGAGCGCGAGGACGACGAGAAACGCCCCCACCAGGAAGGCGAAGAACGGAGCCGAAAGCGGAAGGTATGACACGAAAGTTTTCGCCGGTGATCTTGCCCCCGGCTTGACCGGGCGAGGACTTAGAGCTGAGCATTCGCTCACGCAAGGAGTCAGAAATCCGCAATTGTGCATGGGCCGGATTTGCGAAAAGAAGCTTGCGCAGTCCAACGGCTTTGCGGTCGATTGTCATGCCGCGTTCAAACACCCAAACCCAAGCAAGATTGTCTGCGCAGCCATAGATATTCCCTATCGCGGCTTGAATGTTTATGGCTGCATCGTAAAGAACCTCTTTTGGTGGCGCCTCCGTGGAGTTGGGCACGACAAGTCTGAACACATTCTCGATGCAACGCGCGAGCGTGCCTAAGCGCCGAGCGAAGCCGTGATGCGCGTATTCCTTGGCTTTCGGCTGAGAGAAATTGTGTCCAACATACTTAAATACAAGGCGGTCCTTCTTCAACTCAATCGTTGAGAGCCGCGCATTAATTAGAGCGATATGCGCGTCGGTGAGAAGGGCGTTCAAAGTGACACCTCAGAATCTCCACACGGCGGGGATTGCAATGCGGTCCGGGCCTCTTGCATTGGCTGTTTTCCCATGCGATCCGCCTTATGGTCCGGTGCAACGCGCGGGACGACGTGCGTGAGCGCAACAGTTACGCACCAAACACGCGGCTGTCATCGCCCGGCTTGACCGGGCGATCCAGTAACCACCGGACCTCAGGCGGGGCAAAGCTTGAGCGACAACGACAGCGCGGGGGTTACTGGATTGCCCGGTCAAGCCGGGCAATGACAGTGAACTTTCGGAAAAGTGCCCCTACCGCAGTCCCGCGTTGATCTTCTCGAGCGCCGCCGAGCCGGGGCAGAGCTCCTTCTCGCCGAGCGTGTTGAGCGGCGCGTCGGTGGTGTTGAGATGCTCGTGCAGGTCCTCGGGCTCCTCGGCGATGTAGAGGACGCCGGTGACGACCTGGCCCTTGGCGGTGTGCTGCTGGAGGAAGTTCATCGCCGCCAGCCGGTCGTGCACGTCGTAGTCGGCGTTGAGCTTGCGCAGCACCAGCGTGGTGCCGTCGTGCTGCTCGACCGTCTGCACGGTGCCCGGCGCATAGTCGACGGTGATCGGCGCGCGTCCGGTGATGAAGTCGAGCCGGTTCACCGCTTCGTTGTGCTCGCGCACGTAATCGAAGCTCTTGGTCGAGCCGGCGTGATTGTTGAACGCGACGCACGGGCTGATCACGTCGATGAAGGCCGCGCCCTTGTGCTCGATCGCCGCCTTGATGATGGGGACGAGCTGGGTCTTGTCGCCGGAGAACGAGCGCGCCACGAAGGTCGCGCCGAGCTGCAGCGCCATCGCCACCATGTCGATCGCGCTGTCGGTGTTGACGACGCCCTTCTTCGACTTCGAGCCGCGGTCGGCGGTGGCGGAGAACTGGCCCTTGGTGAGGCCGTACACGCCGTTGTTCTCGACGATGTAGACCATGTTGACGCCGCGCCGGATCGCATGGACGAACTGGCCGACGCCGATCGAGGCGGAATCGCCGTCGCCGGACACGCCGAGATAGATGAGGTCGCGGTTGGCGAGGTTCGCGCCGGTGAGCACCGACGGCATGCGGCCGTGCACGGAGTTGAAGCCGTGCGAATTGCCGAGGAAGTAGTCGGGCGTCTTCGACGAGCAGCCGATGCCGGAAATCTTCGCCACGCGGTGCGGCTCGATCGAGAGCTCGAAGCAGGCTTCGATGATCGAGGCGGTGATCGAAGTCGTGCCCGCAGCCCGCGCACAGGGTCGAGATCTTGCCCTCGTAGTCGCGGTGGGTGTAGCCGAGCTCGTTCTTGGGCAGGCCGGGATGATGGAATTTTGGCTTGGCGAGATAGGTCATGTCGGTCGTTCGATTCCGTGGGCAGCCGTGTGGGCAGCGCGTTCTACACAAAGTCGGGCGCAATTTGAATACGCCAAGGGGCGATGTTGGGGCGGCGCTGCGTTTTTGCGTTACCGCCGCTGCGCTGCAGCAAACGCAGGTTCCCCGGCGGGAGATTGCCGGGTGAGGGCGCGGGGGCCGCGGCGGGGCGCCCTTGACCCTGCGCGCGGCGAAGGCTTTAATTGAGGGTGTTCCAAGGGAGATCCCCGTCAAGGGGCTGAGAAACCGCTGGGCCGGAAGGCAGCGCGGAAATCCTTTGAACCTGAACCGGTTCGCACCGGCGTAGGGATTGGAGCCGAAATCTCCCCTCCCTGCGACCGCGGAGATTTCGATGCAGGATTTCCCGTCCGTTCCGTCTGCCGACCCGGCCGTCCACGTGCCGGCATCCGCTGTGCCAGCCTCCGCTTTGCCGGCGTCGGCGATGCGCGTGCCGGCGGCGCCTGCGGCGGCCGCAGCGCGCCCGGCGGCGGTTCCGGCCGCGGTCGAGGTCGCGGTCGTCGGCGCCGGCCTGATCGGTCTTTCGATCGCCTGGCGGCTCGCCCAGCGCGGGCTTTCGGTCGCGGTGTTCGAGCGCGAGCAGGTCGGGGCCGGCGCGAGCCTTGCCGCGACCGGCATGCTCGCGGCGGCCGCGGAGCATGAGCCGGGCGAGCCGGAGCTGCTGGCGCTCGCGCTCGAGAGCCAGCGCATGTGGCCGCGAGTTCGGCCGGGCGCTGGAAGCCGCCTCCGGCATCGGCATCGATTTCCGCGAAAGCGGAATTCTCGTCGTCGCGCTCGCCCGCGACGAGGTCGAGCGCCTGCGCTTCCGCTACGATCTCCACCGCCGCTGCGACCTCGCCACGCAATGGCTCGGCGGTGCGCAGGTGCGCGACCTCGAACCGGGATTGCGGCCGTCGGTCGCCGCCGGCCTCTACTGCCCCGACGACCATCAGGTCGATCCGCGCCGCGTGATGGCGGCGCTCCGCGCCGCGGCGCTCGCGAGCGGCGTGCGCATCTACGAGCATTGCGCGGTCGAGGCGCTCGACCTCACCGGCGGGCGCGTCAGCGGGGTCGAGACGGCGGCGGGCCGCTGCCGCGCCGGCACCGTCGTGCTCGCCGCCGGGGCGTGGACGGCGGGCAAGCTTCTCCCCGCCGGCCTTTCCGTGCCGGTGCGTCCCCTCAAGGGCCAGGCGCTCGCGCTCACGGCGACGGCGGACACCGGCACGCTCTCCCATATCGTGTGGACGGAGCAGGTGCACATGGCCGCGAAAGGCGACGGCCGGCTGATCGTCGGATCGACCGTCGAGGAGCGCGGCTTCGACACCGGCATCACGGCCGGCGGCGTCTATGCGCTGCTCGAAGGCGCGCGGCGCGCCTTTCCGGCGATCGAGGAGATGGCGGTCGAGACGATCTGGGCCGGGTTGCGGCCGAGCTCGATCGACGACGCGCCGATCCTCGGCGCCACCGGGATCGACGGTCTCGTCGTCGCGACCGGCCATCACCGCAACGGCTACCTGCTGGCGCCGGTGACGGCGGCGGCGATCGAAGCGCTGGTGGCGGGCGGGGCGGCGCCGCCGACGGCGCGTCCCTTCGGGCTCGACCGTTTTTCGCGCGCGGCTACCCACGGGCGCGAATTGGAGCAAGCGGAAACAGTGCGATGAAGCTCACCGTCAACGGAAGCGAGCGCGAATGCCAGGCGACCAATCTCGCCGATCTCTGGCGCGAGGAAACCGCCGCGTCTCGAGATCGCCGAGCCGCGCGGCTTTGCGATCTCGCTCAACGGCGAGGTGGTGCGCCGCGCCGCCTGGCCGGCGACCCCGGTGCGCGACGGCGATGCCGTCGAGATCATCCGCGCCATGTCCGGCGGCTGAGGATGCGGCGGGCTGAGGATGAAGCTATAGGCACGCGCCGTGAGGCGGCGCAACCTCTCCCCGCGCGCGGGGCGAGGGGGCGCAGCTGATCGCGCCGCCGAGTATTGGAGGCCGTGTGCGGCGCGACAAAAAGAAGTTGGGAGAATGACGATGACCGATCCGTTCAAGCTTGCCGGCGAGACCTTCGCCTCGCGGCTCCTGCTCGGCACCGCCGGCTATCCGACCCAGCGGATCATGGTCGATGCCGTCACCGCCAGCGGCTGCGAGATCGTGACGGCGTCGATCCGCCGGATTTCGCTGCAAGGCCACGGCTTCGACACCGTGAACCTGCTCTCGAAATACCGCTTCCTGCCCAACACCGCCGGCTGCGAGACGGCGCGCGACGCCATCAAGACGGCGGAGCTCGCGCGCGAGGCGCTCGACACCAACTGGGTCAAGCTCGAAGTGATCGGCGACCGCGAGACGCTTTATCCGGACGTGACCGAGCTTCTCGACGCGACGCGCCGCCTCGTCGACATGGGCTTCGTCGTGCTGCCCTATTGCACCGACGATCCCGTGGTGTGCCAGCGCCTCGCCGATGTCGGCGCGAGCGCGGTGATGCCGATGGGCTCGCTGATCGGCTCCGGCATGGGCGTCGCCAATCCGGCGAACCTCGAGCTGATCTGCCGGCGGGCGCAGGTGCCGGTGATCGTCGATGCCGGTATCGGCACCGCCTCCGACGCGGTGATCGCGATGGAGCTCGGCGCCTCGGCGATCCTGCTCAACACCGCGGTCGCCAAGGCCGACGATCCCGTGCGGATGGCGACGGCGATGCGTCATGCGGTCGAAGCCGGGCGCAATGCCCATCTCGCCGGCCGGATTCCGCGCCGCGGCCGCGCCGAGCCGTCGAGCCCGCAGCTCGGCCTCGTCGGTTCATGAGGCGCGCGCGCGCTCCGCTGCCGGGGCCGCTTCTCGTCATCACCGACCGCCATCAGGCGCGCCAGCCGCTGGAGACAATCGCCGCCGCGGTCGGACGCGGGGGAGGGCGCTGGCTGCTGTTTCGCGACAAGGACCTCGCCGCGCGCCGCGCGCCGCGATCTCGCTATTCGTCTCGCGCGGATCGCGGCGGAGCACGGCGTCGCGCTCTCGGTCAGTGCCGATGTCGAGCTCGCCGCCGCCGTCGGCGCGGCCGGGGTTCACCTGCAGGCGGCGGTGCAGCCGTCGCACCGGCGCGGGAGAGGCTTGCCAGACGCGATCATCGGCGTGTCGGCGCACAGCGTTGCGGACGTCGCAGCGGCCGCGGCGGCGGGTGCGGACTACGTCGACGCTGAGCCCGATCTTCTTGACCGACAGCAAGCCCGGCTACGGCCCGCCGCTCGGGACCGAGGCCTTGCGCGCCGCCGCGGCCCACGGCATCCCGGTGCTGGCGCTCGCCGGCGTCACTGCGGCGACGGCCGGCGCCTGTCTCGCCGCCGGCGCGCGCGGCGTCGCAGTGATGGGCGAGGTGATGCGCGCGGACGATCCCGCCGCGCATCGTGCGCGATCTCGTTGCGGCTTGCGCAGCGGCGGTGAAGGTCGGCGCAAGACGACGGACGCGCTGCGAAGCGCATGCGAAGAAGGAACGCTTGCGGAAAAAAGGAAACCGGGGGAGCGACCCCCGGTTCCTCGGTCTAACAATGGGCGCGCTACTTGCTCGCACATTGGGGAGCGACCCCGTGAAGCAAGGCTCGCGGCTACCCGAGGGTCAGACCATCCCGCGATTTCGTAAGATGCGATTATAGCATTTGCCGCGGTCCATGTGCGATCAAAATTCGCGAACCCACAAATCAATGCACGCGTCCCCCTCGCGTCTCTCGGGGAGACGGCGGATGTATCCGTGACCGCCTGCCGTGCGGTGATATAGTTCGCCGACGAACTATCCCGCGTATCCGCGCCATCAGAAGCGCGGGCGTAACAGCCGAGCCGAACCAATCGATCGGCAAGGACATTTCCGAGGAGAACAGACATGTTGCACCATTCATCTGCGCGGCGGCCTCGTGCTGCTTTCGCTCTCGCTCGCCGCCACCGTACCGGCGAACGCGCAAGGCAAGTGGCGCGCCGGCGCGCCGATCCCGCAAGGCGCCAACGAGGTGATCGGCGGGGCGATCGACGGGCAGATGTTCGTCTATGGCGGCCAGGATTCCGCCAACAAGCCGATGGGCATCTTCTGGCGCTACGACCCGGCGAAGAACGAATGGGCGAGCCTGCCGTCGAACCCGGTGCCGGTGCATCACGGCGCCTCGGCGACCGTCGGCCGCAAGTTCTATGTGTTCGGCGGCTTCCGCCTGCCCGACACCGGCAAGGTCGGCTGGTACCCCGAAAACAAGGCGTGGGTGTTCGATCTCGACACCCAGAAATGGTCGGCGCTGCCCAACATGCCGACGCCGCGCGGCGCGCTCGCCGCGGTCGCCGTCGGCAAGAAGATTTACGTCACCGGCGGCGCCCGGATTCCCGCCGGGCACGCAGATGCCCGACGGGCTCTATGGCGGCGGCCCGGTCGAGCTTCTCGGCACCAACGAGGTCCTCGACACCGAGACCAACACCTGGTCGACGGCCGCGGAAATGCCGACGCCGCGCAACCATCACAGCGTCGCCGTGGTCGACGGCAAGATCTACGCGATCGGCGGCCGGGTCGGCTCGTGCTTCTCGGCGGGCTGGTCGTCCAACATCTGGATGAACGACGTCTACGACATCGCCACCAACACCTGGACGCCGCGCGCGCCGATGCCGACCGCGCGCTCGGGCACCGGCATCGCCGTGGTCGACGGCAAGATCCACGTGCTCGGCGGCGAAGGCTGGATCGAGGATTTCGGCGGCGTGTTCCGCGCCCACGAGGCCTACGATCCCAAGACCAACACCTGGGCGCGCTACCCGCGGATGATCACGCCGCGCCACGGCTTCGCCGCGGCCGACATCGGCAAGTCGATCTACGCGGTGTCCGGCGTCAACAACGCCGGCGGCGCCGGCACGCTGTCGGTGGTCGCGGTGAACGAAATCTTCGAGGAGTAGGACGGCCGAATGGGCAGACTGCGACCGGAGCATGTCCCGATCTTCATGGAGGCGTCATGGCCGGGCTTGTCCCGGCCACCCCGATCATATGGCACTCGCCGTGCCCCGTTATCGGGGTCGCCGGGACAAGCCCGGCGATGACCATGTGCGAGGCCATCGCTCGACATGCTCTGAGTTTTCTCGCGTTGTGCGACCTTGCCTGCAGTGACGTCAGCACTCGTGCCTCCCGCGGCCGCACAGGACGTGCCGGGCATCGAGCTGTGCACCCGCGAGCGGCAGATGGACCGGCGCACCGGCTGCCTGCAGAGCAACGTCGAATATCTGCAGCAGCTGATCGCCAAGAATTCGCTCGATGCCCAGCAGCGCCTTGCCGCCGCGAATCGCGAGATCGCCGCGCAGAAGGATCAGCTGGCGGCGGCGAACAGGGAGATCGCCGCGTTGAAGGATGCGCTCGCCGAGCTCAAGACCCGCGCCGATCAGGCCCCGGCGGCTGTGGCCGCGCGCGAGCTCGCCACGCTGCGCGACGCCGTGCGCGACTTGCGGGCGCGCGTCGACGACGCTCAGAAGGCGAAGCCGAAGTGAACGGCGCCGTGCCGATGCGGCGAGGCGAGGCCAGCGGCCCGCCACTGGCAACGCGCCCGCACCCACGATAGGTTGACTTCATGACATCAAAATCCGTCGCAGCCTCCGCCAGCCTTTTCGCCCTCGCATTGCTTGTGTGTCGCCGCAGCGCCGCTGCCCGCGGTCGCCGACGGCATCGAGCCGGGCCTGTGGCAGATCACCGAAACCATCATCATGAACGGCAACCGCACGCCGTCCCAGATGAGGACCCGGTGCCTGTCGGCGGAGCAGGCGGGCGACACCGCCGCGACGTTCAGTCCGGAATACCGCACGGTGAATTCGGATTGCGAGCGCGCCGAGTTCTCCTCGACCGCGTCGCGACTCAAATGGCGCATGCTGTGCAAAGGCCAGCTCGACATGGACGTGTCGGGCGACTTCACCTTCGACACGCCCAAGCATTACAGCGCGAAGATCGAGTCCAAGGGCTCCGTGGCCGGCCAAACGATGGTCGAAACCAGCGTCACCATCGACGGCGAGCACCTCGGCGAGTGCAAGTAAGCTTCTCCCTCACCCGTCTTCGGGGAGCGTCATCGCCGGGCTTGTCCCGGCGACCCCGACTAGATTGGCACGACCGTGCCCTACGATCGGGGTGGCCGGGACAAGCCCGGCCATGAAGCCGGGTAGGCGGAAGAGGGCTACGCCGCCTTGGCCTTCACGTCCTTGATGTCGGTGAAGACGATGCCCGGGGCGCGCTCGCGGGTGTAGTCGAGATAGAACTGGCTGCGCGCGAGATAGACGGGATCGCCGTCGAGGTCCTCGGCGATGCCGGCGCGGTTCGTCTCGATGAAGGTGTCGTAGGCCTTGCGGTCGTCGCGCTGGAAATCCAGCGCGCGAGCTGGAATTCGCTCTGGTCGAACTCGACCGGCAGGCCGTATTCGGTCGAGAGGCGGTCGCGCAGCACGTCGAGCTGCAGCGGCCCGACGACGCCGATCAGCGCCGGCGAGCCGTCGGTCGGGCGAAACACCTGGACGACGCCTTCCTCGGCCATCTCCTGGAGCGCCTGCTTGAGCTTCTTCGCCTTCATCGCGTCGGTGAGCCGGACCCGGCGGATGATCTCCGGCGCGAAGCTCGGCACGCCGACGAAGTTGAGCGCCTCGCCTTCGGTCAAGCGTGTCGCCGATGCGCAGATTGCCGTGGTTCGGAATGCCGACGACGTCGCCGGCATAGGCTTCGTCGGCGATGGCGCGGTCCTGGGCGAAGAAGAAATGCGGCGCGTGCAGGCCGATCGCCTTGCCGGTGCGCACGTGCTTCGCCTTCATGCCGCGCACGAGCTTGCCCGAGCACAGCCGCGCGAAGGCGATGCGGTCGCGGTGGTTCGGATCCATGTTGGCCTGGATCTTGAACACGAAGGCCGTCATCTGCGGCTCCTGCGCGGCGACGCGGCGGGTGTCGGCCGCCTGGTCGCGCGGCGGCGGGGCATAGGCGGCAAAGCCGTCGAGCAGGTCGCCGACGCCGAAGTTTTTCAGCGCGCTGCCGAAGAACACCGGGGTGAGATGCCCCTCGCGAAACGCCGTGAGGTCGAACGGCCGGCAGGCGTCGCGCACCAGCGCGAACTCCTCGGCGAGCGCCGCCGCATCGAGGTTGGGGTTGAGGGCGGCGAGCGCTGCGGCGTCCATCTGCCGTGGCGTGCGGTCGGCGCCGTCCATCAGCCGCACCGCGCCGGTCCTGACGTCGAGGGTGCCGACGAAATCGCGGCCGCGGCCGATCGGCCAGGTCATCGGCGTGGTGTCGAGGGCGAGCGTCTTCTCGATCTCGTCGAGCAGGTCGAAGGGATCGCGGCTCTCGCGGTCCATCTTGTTGATGAAGGTGATGATCGGGATGTCGCGCAGCCGGCACACCTCGAACAGCTTGCGGGTGCGCGCCTCGATGCCCTTCGCGGCGTCGATCACCATGACGGCGGAATCGACCGCGGTCAGCGTGCGGTAGGTGTCCTCGGAGAAGTCCTCGTGGCCCGGCGTGTCGAGCAGGTTGAAGACGACGCCGTCGTACTCGAAGGTCATCACCGAGGTGACGACCGAGATGCCGCGCTCGCGCTCGATCTTCATCCAGTCGGAGCGGGTGTTGCGCCGCTCGCCCTTCGCCTTCACCTGGCCGGCAAGGTTGATCGCGCCGCCGAACAGCAGGAGCTTTTCGGTCAGCGTCGTCTTGCCGGCGTCGGGATGCGAGATGATGGCGAAGGTGCGCCGACGCTCGACTTCCGCCGCGAGCGGCGAGCGAAGCTCGGCCGCGCTGGGATTGACTGCCTGGTGCATGGTGCGGCCGATGTATGGGATGAAGGGGGCGAAATCAAGTTTCCCCCGCTCGACTTGGGGGTAGCCGGCGGTGACAATGGCCTCCTAACAGGAGGAGGAAACCCCATGAATCCGTTCGTCAAACTCTTGCTGGCCGGCGTTGCCGTGCTCGCCGTCACGACCGTGGCCGGTCTCGCCCAGGCCCAGGAAACCAAGCGCACCGAGCTCAAGCGCTCGGATCTTACCGGCACCAACATGGAAGTCGTCATCGGCATACTCGAAGCGCCGCCCGGCGCGGTGGTGCCCAAGCACATCCATTACGGCGAGGAAGCATTCTACGTGCTCGAAGGCGCGATGACCGAGATTCCCGGCCAGGCACCTGCGCCGCGGGCGCAGGGCGGCGCCGGTATCAACGTCCGCGAGGTGCCCCATGCCGGCTACAAGGTGGTCGGCGACAAGCCGCTCAAGCTCCTCACCGTGCACATCGTCGACAAGGGCAAGCCGCTCGCCGTGAATGTGCCGTAAGGCACTGCGGCTCGCTACCCGTGCCGCGCCCCTTCTCCCTCTCCCGCTTGCGGGGGAGGGTCGGGGAGGGGGCCGCGTGGCGAGAGACCTCGAGGCTTTTGCGAGGCGGCCGAGGGCCCTGCCCGCTACGGCACGTCCCGATTACGGACGCAAGCGGGAGAGGGAGTCCCGCCGTGCCGAGCGGGAGAAGCCGTGCGCGTCGCAATCCGGCGCGGCCTCGCCGCCTACGCCTTGGTCTGATTCCGCGCCACGCGCAGCGGGGTGACCTTGAAGGCGTCGAGGTGCTCGCCGATCGCGCCGGCGATGAAGCGCGCGGTGATCGGGGTGCCGTCGTAGTGGAGGATCGGCACCAGGCGCACGGGGTCGATGCCGCATTCGTTCATGACCAGCGTGCGCAGCTGGGAATCGCGGTTCTGCTCGACCACGAACACGAAGTCGTGCTCGATGATGAACTCGGTGACGTCCTGGTGGAACGGGAAGGCGCGCACGCGCAGCATGTCGAGCCGGTGGCCGCGCGTTTCCAGAAGCTCGATCGCCTCGTCCATCGCCGGCGCCGTCGAGCCGTAATAGATCACGCCGTATTTCGTCGGCTTCTCGGCGTTGCGGCGGAGCGGGCGCGGCACCAGGCCCTTGGCGGTCTCGAACTTGCGCAGCAGGCGCTGCATGTTGTCGACGTAGGCCGCGCCGTCCTCGGTGTAGCGCGCGTAGCGGTCGCGCGAGGTGCCGCGGGTGAAGTAGGCGCCCTTGGTCGCGTGCGTGCCGGGCAGCGTGCGGAAGGCGATGCCGTCGCCGTCGACGTCGAGATAGCGGCCGAAATCCTTGCCGGCGTCGAGGTCGGCCTCGGCCATCACCTTGCCGCGGTCGTATTTGCGGGTGTCGTCCCATTTGAGCGGCGCGCACAAATGCTGGTTCATGCCGATCTCGAGGTCGAGCAGCACGAACACCGGGGTCTGCAGGCGCTCGGCGAGGTCGAAGGCCTGCGTCGCGAACTCGAAGGTCTCGCCGGGGTTCTCGGGGAACAGCACGATGTGCTTGGTGTCGCCGTGGGAGGCGTAGGCGGTGGCGATGACGTCCGACTGCTGGTTGCGGGTCGGCATGCCGGTCGACGGCCCGGCGCGCTGCACGTCGAAGATGACCGCCGGGATTTCGGCGAAGTAGCCGAGCCCGAAGAACTCCTGCATCAGCGAGATGCCGGGGCCGGAGGTCGCGGTGAAGGCGCGGGCGCCGTTCCAGCCGGCGCCGATGACGATGCCGATCGAGGCGATCTCGTCCTCGCCCTGGATGATGGCGTATTTCCGCTTCTCGTCGGGGCCGGTGCGCAGCTTCGCGCAGTAGCTCGTGAAGGCGTCGGCGAGCGAGGACGACGGGGTCAACGGATACCACGCGCACACCGTCGCGCCGCCATAGACGGCGCCGAGCGCCGCGGCGGCGTTGCCGTCGATGTAGATGCGGTCGCCGACCTTGTCGGAGCGCCGCACCTTGAGGCCGCACGGGGCGTCCATGTTCATGGTGACCCAGTCGCGGCCGAGATGAAGCGCGTGCACGTTGGCGCCGATCAGCTTCTCCTTGCCTTTGAACTGCTCGCTGAACAGGCGGACGATCACCTCGGACTCGATGCCGAGCAGCGTCGAGAGCGCGCCGAGATAGATGATGTTCTTGAACAGCTGGCGCTGGCGCGGATCGGTGTATTCGCGATTGCAGATCGCGGTCAGCGGCACGCCGAGCACGGTGATGTCGTCGCGGAATTTCGACGCCGGCGTCGGCTTCGTCGAATCGTAGAACAGGTAGCCGCCGGGCTCGATCGACGCGACATCCTTGTCCCAGGTCTGCGGGTTCATCGCCACCATGAGGTCGACGCCGCCGCGGGCGCCGAGATGGCCGGCCTCGGAGATGCGGACCTCGTACCAGGTCGGCAGGCCCTGGATGTTCGACGGAAAGATGTTGCGCGACGACACCGGCACGCCCATCCGCAGCACCGAGCGGGCGAACAGCTCGTTCGCGCTCGCCGAGCCGGAGCCGTTGACGTTCGCGAACCGGACGACGAAATCGTTTACGCTGCCGATTGGGCTTCGTGTTGGCATGTCGGTCCCGCGTGAGTCATTTCAATGAGGTATTTCTTCATGTCCCAGGCCCCGGTGGGACAGCGTTCGGCGCACAGCCCGCAATGCAGGCAGACGTCTTCGTCCTTCGCCATGATGCGGCCGGTCTTGAGGCCGTCGGCGACGTAGATGTCCTGGGTGAGGTTCGGCGCCGGCGCCTTGAGGCGGTGGCGCAGGTCGGCCTCATCGCCGTTCGGCGTGAAGGTGATGCAGTCCATCGGGCAGATGTCGACGCAGGCGTCGCACTCGATGCACAGCGACGCCGCGAACACCGTCTGCACATCGCAGTTGAGGCAGCGGTGCGCCTCCTTGAGCGCCAGGCGGTCGTCGAAGCCGAGCTCGACCTCCGCCTTGATGTCGGCGAGCGCGATCACCTTGTCGCGCAGCGGCACCCGGAAGCGGCGGTCGATGGAGATGTCGTTGTCGTAGCTCCACTCGTGGATGCCCATCTTCTGGCTGATCACCTCGACCGCCGGCAGCGGACGGTCGGCGACGTCTTCGCCGGAGAGGAGCTTGTCGATCGAGACCGCGGCCTCGTGGCCGTGCGCGACCGCCCAGATGATGTTCTTCGGCCCGAAGGCCGCGTCGCCGCCGAAGAAGATCTTCGGGTGCGTCGAGCCCATGGTCTTCGGGTCGACCTTCGGCATGCCCCACTTGTCGAAGTCGATGCCGATGTCGCGCTCGATCCAGGGGAACGAGTTCTCCTGGCCGACCGCGACCAGCACGTCGTCGCAGGGGATGTGCTCGTCCGGCTCGCCGGAGGGCACGAGGTTGCGGCGGCCCTTGGCGTCGTACTCGGCGCGGACCTTCTCGAAGGTGATGCCGGTGAGACGGCCGTTGTCGTGGGTGAATTCCTTCGGCACCAGGAAATTGAGGATCGGGATGCCCTCATGCATCGCATCCTCTTTCTCCCACGGCGAGGCCTTCATCTCCTCGAAGCCGGAGCGCACCACGACCTTGACGTCCTCGCCGCCGAGGCGGCGCGAGGAGCGGCAGCAGTCCATCGCGGTGTTGCCGCCGCCGAGCACGATGACGCGCCGGCCGATCTTGGTGATGTGGCCGAACGAGACGCTGGAGAGCCAGTCGATGCCGATATGGATGTTGGCGGCGGCTTCCGTGCGGCCGGGAATGTCGAGGTCGCGGCCGCGCGGCGCGCCGGAGCCGACGAAGATCGCGTCCCAGCCTTCGGCGAGCAGGGCCTTGAGGCTGTCGATGCGCACGCCGGGGCGGAAGTCGACCCCGAGGTCGAGGATGTAGTCGCACTCCTCGTCGATCACGCTCTCCGGCAGGCGGAAGCGCGGGATCTGGGTGCGGATCATGCCGCCCGCCTTGGGGTCGGCATCGAACACGGTGCAGTGGTAGCCGAGCGGCGCGAGGTCGCGGGCAACGGTCAGCGAAGCGGGGCCGGCACCGACGAAGGCGATGCGCTTGCCGTTCTTTTGCGCAGCCGGTCGCGGCAGGCGCGCCTTGATGTCCCCCTTGTAGTCGGCGGCGACGCGCTTCAACCGGCAGATCGCGACCGGCTCGTTCTCGACCCGGCCGCGCCGGCAGGCGGGCTCGCACGGCCGGTCGCAGGTGCGCCCGAGCACGCCCGGAAACACGTTGGACTTCCAGTTGATCATGTAGGCGTCGCTGTAACGCCCCGCCGCGATCAATCTGATGTATTCCGGGACAGGGGTGTGCGCCGGACAGGCCCACTGGCAATCGACGACCTTGTGGAAATAGTCGGGCGCCGCAATGTTGGTAGGTTCCATTCACTCCTCGCGCTGCATTCACGCCGGCCCACGCCACCAGCGGAAGCGAGCTGTTCTCTCCCAGTCGGCTCTTCTAGCGTCACCGATCCGCATAAGGGTAATCCGCATAGACGATGAATTCTACTGCCGCAACTGGGATGGCGGAATTGTGGTCCGCCGCCGCATGCGGAATTAACGTGCAATGGTGAACGTTTTTGCAGCGCGAAGAGCGGCCGGCTGCCTGCGGCGTGATCACAGTTTCGTGCACACCGGCAAACGCCGGGGCCGCCATATTGGGGATGACGGGCGCATCGAAATCGATGCTGACTCGCTTCGGTTTTTCTCAAGTTCTCCGAGCCCGATGCGCGACATCTTCGAAGAGATCGCTTCCGATCCCCGCCGCCGACCCGACCGAGTCGGCGCGGCGCAACATGCGTGCGCTGCGGCGACGCTTCTATACGGCGGCGGCGGTTTGGAGACGCCGGGCGGCTTCGAGGTGACCCTCGACGACCGGCCGATCCGTACCCCGGCGCGCCACGCCCTGGCATTCCCGACGCGCGGGCTCGCCGAGGCGGCCGCCGCCGAATGGAACGCCCAGGGCGAGTACATCGAGCCGGTGCAGATGCCGCTCACGCGGCTCGCCAACACCATCATCGACGGTGTCGTCGCGGCGACCGACGCGGTCGCCGCCGAGGTCGCGAAGTACCTCGGCTCCGATCTCCTGTTCTATCGCGCCACCGGCCCGGAGCGCCTGGTCGCGCGCCAGCACGAGCTCTGGGACCCGGTGCTCGATTGGGCGCGCGACGCGCTCGGCGCGCGCTTCCTCACCGGCACCGGCGTCATGCCGCTGATGCAGCCGGAGCAGGCGCTGGTCGCCGCGCGCGCCGCGATCCCGCACGAGCCCTGGCCGCTCGGCGCCGTCCATGCGGTGACGACGCTCACCGGCTCGGCGCTGCTGGCGCTGGCGCTCGCCCGCGGTGCCATCACCGGCGAGGCGGCGTGGACTGCGGCAAACGTCGACGAGGACTGGAACATCGAGCAGTGGGGCGCCGACACGCTCGCGCTCGAGCGCCGCGCGGTGCGCTCCGCGGAGATGGCGGCGGCGGCACGGGTGCTGGCGGAGGTGGGAGCAGGGTAGGAGCCGGTAGGGCTCGCCGATTGCGGCGGTCCAAAAAGACTTGCTGCAACCCTCGGTATGTATGCTAGAAGTTGCGCCCTGGAGAACATCCGCTCCGGCAAGAGAAGCGTCAAACGCTCCGCCGGACGGGCTTGGAATGGGGGCGTCATGTTCCGCTGTGTGGGGATGGTTGTCGTCGCAGCCTTGCTGTTCGGCTGTGCGGGTACGCGGGAGGACTTGGACTTTGCGGCGGTTTCACAAACGAACGGCGGCCCGAAAAACGGACAGGGGCGAATCGTCGTGCTGCGGGAGACGCAGATTCGTCGGCAGCATGGATGGCGGTTATCCCGTCAGCCTGGACGGTCAACCGATCGGCGACCTGAGGACGGGCACATTTCTCGTTCGCGACGTCCCGGCGGGTCGCCACGAGCTCTCGGTGAGCCAGTGGTCTTTCCCGGGCGAGACCAAGCAGGAAGTCAGCATCGCATCGGGGCGGACTTACTTCTACGCGGCGAACCTGAGCGAGAGAAGCAAGGCGCTCATGGTTGGCTCAGTGGCCGCCGGGCTCGCGGGATGGGCAGTGACGGCCGTGGCGACATCCGGCAGCGAGCAACACCGGGCCGGTCGATTTCGTGCTCCTCGATGAGGCGGCAGGGCGGCAGATGGTGTCCGAGCTGCGACTCGCGCAGTGAGCGGCGGAGGACCGCGAGAGCCTCCCGATTAGCGGATGCGAGGCAGCAGCGCCAAGTGTCGCCGCCCATCGGTGGGCTCCCGTTGCCCCCTCGACCAAAGCGTTAGGGAGATCGCTTCGCCCGCCGTTCCGCGACGCGCATGGCCATGCTATCTCGGAAGGGCCGGGCGGAGCGGACATTCATGAAAGACATCAGGGAAAAGCTCGAAAGCCGTCGTGCCAGCGCGCGGATCGGCGGCGGCCAGGCGCGCATCGACGCCCAGCACAAGCGCGGCAAGCTCACCGCACGGGAGCGGCTCGAGCTCTTGATGGACAAGGGCTCGTTCGAAGAGTTCGACATGTTCGTCGAGCACCGCGCCACCGATTTCGGCATGGACAAGTCGAAGATCTCCGGCGACGGCGTCGTCACCGGCTGGGGCACGGTGAACGGCCGCACCGTGTTCGCCTTCGCCAAGGACTTCACCGTGTTCGGCGGGTCGCTCTCGGAGACCCACGCCCAGAAGATCATCAAGATCCAGGACATGGCGATGAAGGCGCGGGCGCCGATCATCGGCCTGTTCGATGCCGGCGGCGCCCGCATCCAGGAAGGCGTCGCCGCGCTCGGCGGCTATGGCGAGGTGTTCAAGCGCAACGTCATCGCCTCCGGCGTGATCCCGCAGATTTCCGTGATCATGGGCCCGTGCGCCGGCGGCGACGTCTATTCGCCGGCGATGACCGACTTCATCTTCATGGTGAAGGACACGAGCTACATGTTCGTCACCGGGCCCGACGTGGTGAAGACCGTCACCAACGAGGTGGTGACGGCGGAGGAGCTCGGCGGCGCCTCGGTGCACACGACGAAATCATCGGTCGCCGACGGCGCCTATGAGAACGACGTCGAGTGCCTCCTGCAGATGCGCCGGCTGATCGATTTCCTGCCGTCGAGCGCCGGCACCGGCGTGCCGGAGTGGCCGTCGTTCGACGACATCGAGCGCGAGGACCCTTCGCTCGACACGCTGGTGCCGGAGAATCCGAACAAGCCCTACGACATCAAGGAACTGATCCTCAAGGTCGTCGACGAGGGCGACTTCTTCGAGATCAGCACGACCTTCGCCCGCAACATGGTGACCGGCTTCGGCCGGATATCGGGCCGCACCGTCGGCTTCGTCGCCAACCAGCCGATGGTGCTCGCGGGCGTGCTCGATTCCGACGCCAGCCGCAAGGCGGCGCGGTTCGTGCGCTTCTGCGATGCCTTCGACATCCCGATCGTCACCTTCGTCGACGTGCCCGGCTTCCTGCCCGGCACCGCGCAGGAATATGGCGGGCTCATCAAGCACGGGGCGAAGCTCCTGTTCGCCTACAGCCAGTGCTCGGTGCCGCTCGTCACCGTGATCACCCGCAAGGCGTTCGGCGGCGCCTATGACGTCATGGCCTCGAAGCACGTCGGCGCCGACGTCAACTACGCGTGGCCGACCGCGCAGATCGCGGTGATGGGCGCCAAGGGCGCGGTCGAGATCATCTTCCGCGCCGACATCGGCGACGCCGAGAAGATCGCCGCCCGCACCCGCGAATACGAGGACCGCTTCCTCTCGCCCTTCGTCGCCGCCGAACGCGGCTACATCGACGAGGTGATCATGCCGCGCGCCACCCGCCGCCGCATCGCCCGCGCGCTCGGCATGCTGCGCGGCAAGCAGGTCGAGCTGCCGGTGAAGAAGCACGACAATCTGCCGGTGTAGTTACCTGACGACCTCATCCTGAGGAGCGCGCGAAAGCGGGCGTCTCGAAGGATGGCCCCACACACTGCGGCCTGTGGCCGTCCTTCGAGACGCCTGCTTCGCAGGCTCCTCAGGACGAGGTCCAGGTAGTGGTTGCGGCGCGTTACTTCGCCGCCGCCTTCCGCGCATCCGCGATCGCGCGCTTGAAGCCCGCCGTGTTCAGCGCGCCGGGCACGCGGAAGGTGCCGATGATGAAGCCCGGCGTGCCCTGGAAGCCGAAGGCGCGGGCCTGCGCGTCGTTGCGGGCGAGCAGCGCGTCGATCTCGGCCGAATGGGCGTCGCGGTCCGCGGCGGCGCGCGCGACGTCGACGCCGGCCTTGCCGAGGAGGTCGTCGACCGCGGCCTCGGTGAGCTTCGCCTTCGCCGCGATCAGCGCGTCGTGCGCGGCTTCGTATTTGTCCTGGTACTTCGCGGCGAGCGCCATCCGCGCGGCATAGGTCGAGGCCGGGCCGAAGATCGGCCAGTCCTTGAGCACGAGCTTGACCTTGCCGTCCTCGGCGACGACCTGCGCGAGCTCCGGCGCGGTCTTTTTGCAATACGGGCACTGGTAGTCGAAATATTCGACGACCGTGATGTCGCCCTGCGGATTTCCGAGCGCGGGGATGTCGGGGTCGCGCAGCACCGCATCGCGCGAGAGGATATCGTCGCTCTGGGCCTGCGCCCACGCAGTGGGTGCGACCGTCATCGCCGCAAGAGCAAGCCAGATGGCGACCGCGACGGAGTTTTTTCGAAGCTGCATAGGTCCTCTCATTCTAAGGGCACCCTCTTTCCCTCCCCGTTTTCGGGGAGGGCAGGGTGGGGCCCTTTGTTCACTTTTATGCCCGCGCCCGAAAACTACGACGACCTTTTCGACGACCCCGGGGAGGCTCATGGCCCGGCGTCGAACTTGCACGTGGCGCCGCTGCCGTCCTTCTGCTTGATGGCATTGGGATCGATGGTGCACAGGAGCTGCATCACGCCGGCGTGGATCGAGCCGGCAGCGCCGTCCGACGGCACCCCGACCATCGCCAAGGTGGCGAACAGCTCGTTGGCGTCGCGGCCCTTGATGGTGCGGCTGCCGGTGCCGAAGGTGAGCTCGCAGGAGCGCTCGATGATGTCGACGTTGCTCATGCGGCAATCGATCTTGTCGGCACTCACGAGGAACGTCCGGTTGAGGGGATAGCGGAAATTGGTGCGTCCGCCGAACAGCCGCGCCAGCACGGCACGGTCCTGTGCACCGAGCATCCGCGAGCGCGGCGCGACGACGGCGGCGAGCGCAAGGGCGCCGGGGCCGTTGACGCTCATCGACGCGGCCGCCGCCGGGTCCGCCGCCAGCACCAGAACGAGCAGGACCAACCTCTTCATCGCGCCACCCCCGGTCGCGGCCTGCGCCGCGGCGTAACCGAGACACAAAAGCACGAGAAGATGGAGCAAGTGCGGCCGGGGAGGGGTCAGCTTCCGGCTTCGAACTTGCAGTCGGCGCCGCTGCCGTCCCTCTGCTTGATGGCGTTCGGATCGATCGTGCACATCAGGCCGGTCAGCGTCTCGTGCGTGGAGCCGGCGGCGCCCTCGGGGCGGACGCCGGCCTCGATCAGGGTCGCGAAGAGCTCGTGGGCTTCCGGCCGGCGATCGTGCGCGGCATGGTGCCGAAGGTCAGCGTGCAGGAATGCTCGAGAATGTCGACATTGCTCGCCTTGCAGTCGATCTTGTCGGCGGTGACCATGATCGTCTGCTCGGCGGGAAATTTCGTCAGGCTGCCGGCGAGCAGGCGGGCGAGCGCCGCCTTGTCGGTCGGCGAGAGCGTCTTCGACTGATTGCCGACGAGGGCGGCGAGCACCAGCGCGCCCGATCCGTCGACGGTCATCTCGGCGGCGGCCGCGGCGTTGGCGGCGAGCACGAAGGCAAAGAGCGCGATCCATTTCATGGCGGCATGGCATCCTCGTCGGGGACCTGAGCAGCGCCGAATCCGGCCACAGCAAGATGTAGCAAGTGCGACGGCGGGTGAGAAATCACCAGCTAAATTGCCTGCCTAAATCACCTCTTGCGTCTTGTCGTCGGCATCGCCGAGGCGGCGCATGGAGGGAAGCCTCATGCCCTCGTAGAGCTTGTCGAGCCCGGCATCGATCTTGGCGTTCTCGCGCTCGAACAGGCTCCTGCCTTCGAGGTCGCTTTCGACCAGGAACGGCCCGAAATTCTCGACGTCGAGCACCCACACCGCCTGGGCGAGCCCGAGCTCTTCGAGCCAGTAGACGCCGGCGACGCGCCGGATGCCGCGGCCGAGCAGCGCGCCGGTGCCGTAGCCGACGGTGGTGAGATAGATCGCCTCCCTCGGCACGAAATGCTGGCGATAGATCTCCGAGGTCATGCCGCCCTTGCCGATGATGATGTTGCAGCCGGAGAGCTTGAACCAGCCTTCGAGCCACTTGGCGAAGCGGAACGAGGCGGTCGCGGTCACGGCGCCGACGGTGTGGCTGCCGTCGGCATTCACGGCGGCCGCCGGCGAGCAGTGGAAGTTGACGATGCCGAGCGCGTCGCGGGAGGCCGGCATGCCGAAGCCGTCCTCGATGGCGCGCTTGTAGACGCCCTCCCGCGCCGTGAAGACGCGGCCGGTGAGATAGACGACGGTGCCGATCTCGAGCTTGCGCAAATCCTCGGTCGAGGCGGGCAGGGCGAGGCTTCGCGGTCTTGATCGCGGCCATCGCCTTCACTCCGCCGCGGTCGCGAGCGGCGCCCACTCGACGCCTTCGCGCCGCATGTAGTCGGTGAACCACATGGGATCGGTGCGGAAGGTCGCGGCGCCGTCGGCGGCGACGCGCGCGCAGGCGCGGCGCGAGGAGAGGCAGAACATGTGCACGCTCATCGGCATGCCGCCGGTGTGGCAGTAGCCGACCTCGATGTGGCAATCGACCACCATCGACGAGCCCATGAAGCCCATCGCGCCCATGCCGATGCTGTTGCCGAGTTCCTTGAGCTCCTCTTCGAGCGCGGCGATGCGCGGATCGGGATTGCGGTCGCCGACGACGCGCAGGCAGGCCGCCTGCTTGCCCAGCACCATGGTGATGTCCTTCGAGCCGCCGAGCCCGATGCCGACGATCGCCGGCTGGCAGGCGAGCCCGCGCTTGCCGAACTGGATCAGCGTGTCGAGATAGAACCGCTTGATGCCGTCGAGCCCGTCGGCGGGAAACAGCATGCGGTAATCCGACCCGAACAGCCCGCCCTTGTGGACGGTGGTGAGCTCGATCCAGTCGCCGTCGGGATGGAACGAATATTCGATCTCCGGCGCGCCGATGCCGCAATTGTTGTTGTGGTCGGTGCGCCAAAGCGGATGCACGCGGTTGGGGCGCAGCGGCACGTCGTGGGTGGCGTTGGCGGTGGCGCGGCGCAGCGCCGCTTCGAGCGCGACCGGCCCGCCCTCGATGCGCGCCTCGTTGCCGATCTTGACGTACCAGCGCGGCACGCCGGTGTCGCCGCACATGGCGCGGCGGTCGTGCTTCGCCGCCTCGTAGTTCTCCAGCATCGCCTGGATGACGAAGGCGGAGAGGTCGCCCTTCTCGGTATCGGCGGCGCGGCGCAGGCCCGGCGAGGTAGTCGTCGGGAATTTCGATCGCGGCCTTCGCCATCAGGCTCTCGGCCGTGCGTTGCACCGCTGCGATCGGGATCATGGCGTTTCTCTCGTGTCGTGCCGGGACCGGTCTCTCAGGGATGTACGACCTCCTTCGCCCGGAGGGTACCCCCTTTCCGGGCCGGGCTTTCCCGCGCGCCCTCATCCGCCACGTTCGGAGTTTTTTCCGGCGCGCAATTCCGAGGAACAACCCCATGCAAAGTACTTTTTGGACGTGAGCGCCCCGACTGATGGTGCCATTGCACCTCTCGCCCGCTTGGATGAGGTGTCCCGCACGCCGCGCCGCCGCAGCGACGCCTCACGTGCATTTGGCGTCACGCGTGAGGGCCAGCCATTTCGAAGCGGGCAATGCGATGTTGTAGGTCCGCTCCCAAACGCCGAGCATGATCGCCGCCACCCGGTAAACCCCATCCGTCCGGGTAAAAATCGGACCACCCGAGCTTCCGGGATGGGTGTCGCAGTCATTGAGCCACAAATCCGTATTCGCATCGGATCGCAGCAAGCGGCAGCCGAAGTGGACCCACGGCACGAAGCGGTGGTCGGCGGGATAAGCGACGTGTGTCAGCTGCAGCCCGGGCTGCGGATCGGCATGTTCGTCCACGAGCGCGGGTTTGACGTCGAGTGGGCTGTTGAGAACGATGACGACCACGTCGTCCGTAAAAGTATCGATGGGCACCCTCCGCCCGGTCGGGGTCGGACTGGATTTTTCCAGTGGCAGGGATCGGTAGTTCGGAAGGAAGTGCAGGCACTGCGCGGTCGCATGTCCCTTGTTTTCCGACCCTCGCACTGCGGCGAGGAAATGGATGTCTTTGAAGGCGTATGGCTTCTGCGCGATCGGATTGATCACGCAATGGGCCGCGGTCACCACGAGCGTCGGCGCGATCAGCGTGCCCGTGCAATCAAAGCCGGTTCGGAATCCCGCAACATTGACCTGGCCGACCGCATCCCACGGCGGGCCACGCTCGTCGAGCCGAACCCGATCGTCGTTGCCGATGATTCCGGGGCGCAGATCCTGGCTCAGCGCGGGTCGGGCCGCGAAAATGATGGCTAGGCCAGCGAGTATTTGCAAAGGCACACGTATCATCATGGCGCGAGCCTGCCAGTGAAGTGTGGCGGTCGGGTTAAGGCCGCTTCGGGTGAACCCGCGTCCTTGCGATCATTGTTCGCCCGCCAGCTACTCCGCCGCCGCGCCGAGCAGCGTCTCGCCCGGCCGCACATGGGTGAAGCGCACCGGCTCGTCGCTGATCGCGAGCGCGCCGCCCCTGAGCTCCGCCACCGTGAAGCGCGAGGTCGCGAGATCGCCGGGCGCCGGGAAGTCGGCGCGGAAATGGGCGCCGCGCGAGTTCTCCCGCGCTTTGGCGGCGCGGGCGATCACCGCGCTCACCTCGACGAGCGAGCGCAGGTTGAGCCAGTCGTGCCAGGTGAGGTCGAAGCGGCGGTCGCCCGCCGGCACGCCGGTGGCGAGGAGCTCCGCCTCGATCTCGGCAAGCGCGGCGATGCCGCGGTCGAGGCCGGCGGCGTCGCGGATCACGCCGACATCGTCCCACATCACGTCCATCAGCCGCTCGCGCAGGCGATTGAGGTCGCCCGCCTTGCGGCCGAACGGATGGAGCGCGCGCGTGATCTCGGCATCGAGCACATGCGGGTCGGGCGCACGCGGCACCGGGTTGCGCGCGATCCAGCCCGGCATGGTGTCGCCGGCGATGCCGCCGAACACGGTCGAGTTGGCGACGCCGTTGCCGCCCAGGCGGTTCGCGCCGTGCATGCCGCTCGCGTCCTCGCCGGCGACGAACAGGCCCGGCCACCGCGTCGAGGTATCCGGTTCGCAGACGACGCCGCCCATGAAGTAGTGCGCGGTCGGCACCACCTCGACGAGCCCGCCGGCGAGGTCGAAGCCGCAGTCGCGGCAGCGTTCGACCATGCCCTTGAACTCGCGCGCGACGCGCTCCGGCCCGAGATGGCCCATCTTGATGTAGACGCCGCCGTGGGGCGTGGTGCGCCCGGCCCGCATCTCCGCATAGATCGCGCGGCTCACGACGTCGCGGGTCGCGCGCTCGAGCGCGGGATCGTAGTCCGCCATGAAGCGCCGCATGGCGCCGTCGAGGAGATGCCCGCCGGAGCCGCGCAAGCCTTCTTCGAGCACGGTGCCGGTCATGCGGGTGTCCGGGCCCGGCGAGCAGGCCGGTCGGGTGGAACTGCACCATCTCCATGTCGCGCAGGGCCAGGCCGGCGCGCAGCGCCATGGCGATGCCGTCCATGCTCTTGTCGCCGGAGGGCGTGTGGTAGCGGTACATGGTGGGGCCGCCGCCGGTCGCGAGCAGCACCGCGCGGGCGCCGACGAAGCGCAGCGCGCCGGTGCGGATGTCCGCCATCAGCACGCCGGCGATCGAGGCGCCGTCCGCGGCCGGGATCGAGCGCGAGCGCGCGATGCTCCTCGAGCCGGCGGATCGCCGGGCGCGCCCACACCTGCTCCATCAGCCGGTTGATGATCTCGATGCCGGTGAGGTCGCCCTTGTGCACCGTGCGGTCGAAGGTCTGGCCGGCGAAGGCCTTGCCGTGCAAGCTGCCGTCGGGATTGCGGTCGAAGAAGCAGCCGATCTCGTTCTCGAGCTCGCGCACCCGCTCGATCGCGCGCGTCACCAGCGTCCAGGCGAGCTCCTGGTGCGGCAGCCATTTGCCGCCCTCGATGGTGTCCATGAAATGGCGCTCGATCGAGTCGCCCTTGTGGAGCGCGACGTTGTAGCCGCCCTGCACCATGCGGGTGCAGCCGCATTTGCCGAGCAGCCCCTTGGTCGCGATGGTGACGTCGAGGCTCGGGATCGGCGCGGTGCGCATGCAGCGCCGCGAACAAGCCCGGCGCCGCCCGAGCCGAGGATCAGGATGTCGGTGGTGAGGCGTTCGATCGTCGCGGTCATCGCGGGACCGTTCCCGCGAGAGGCGTGCGGTCCTTCTCATTTCGGACCTCATCCTGAGGAGCCGGCGCAAGCCGGCGTCTCGAAGGATGGCCACGGGCCGCGGCATGTGGGGCCATCCTTCGAGACGGCGCTTCGCGCCTCCTCAGGATGAGGTCGGTAAAGGTTGCGCAGGCTTGCGGTCGGCGCCCGTCTCACGGCGACACCAGCAGGAGATACGCGAGCGCCGCCAGCGCCGCCGCCACGCCGGCGACGACGGCGTAGTGCTTCTGCCCGCCGCGCCAGGCGAAGTTCTCCACCATCAGCAGGCGCAGGCCGCCGAGGAGATGCACGGTGAGCAGGAACACGAGGCCGCCCTCGGCGAATTTCACCAGCGGCTGCTCGCTCCAGCGCAGGAAGCCGTCGAGCTTCGCTTCGCCGTCGATGGCGAGGCCCAGCGCGAGGAAATGCAGCGGCAGGAAGATCGCGAGCGCGAGCCCCGACAGGCGGTGCACCAGCGCCGCGATCCACAGCGCGTCCTTGCGGTGGTCGAGGCGGCGGGCGATGCGGGCGACCGGGGCGCTCACAGCGTCACCGCCATGACGGCGCGCAGGCCGAGCCCACACAGCAGCACGGCGAACACCAACGCCGCCACGCCCGCGGCGCGCTCGGTGAGCGGCGACCACTCGGCGAGCACGTTGCGGACGCCGATGCCGGCATGGATCGATGCCGCGATCACGAACAGCGCGTAGAAGCCGCCCCAGCCGACGCTGCCGCGCACGCGGCCGAGAATGTCGGCGGCGGTGAGCCCGTGGCGGCTCGCGTAGAAGATCACCACGAGATGCACGAGCACCATCGGCGCCATCAGGGCCGCGGTGCCGCGCTGCCACAGATAGAGCGAGAGGTTCATCGCGGGATCTCGCCGGCGATCCACGCCGTGACGGTGCGCCGCTTGAGGGAGGCGATCGAGGCGGTGGGATTGAGCCCGGTCGGGCAGTGCGCCTGGCAGGACTGGTGGGTGTGGCAGGCATGGCAGCCGCCGTGCGCCGCGACCGCCTTGAGCCGCTCGCCCTGGCGCGCCGTCGCGGGCATCGTTGACGAGCGTCCAGGCGCGGTTGAGCGCGGCCGGGCCGAGATAGTCCGCGTTCCACCGCACGGTGTCGCAGGCGGCGTAGCAGACGCCGCAATTGATGCATTCGATCGCGGCATTGGCGGCGATCCGCGCCGGGCTGTCCGGCTTGATGGCGGGGATCGGGATCGTCGCGGGTCTGCGTCGGCGTGAAGGCGCCCTTCGCCTCCTGCCAGCGCTCGAAGAACCGGGTCATATCCGTCGCGAGATCCCTGATGACCGGCAGGTTCTCCAGGGGGCCGATCTCCAGCCGCCCATGCTCGACGACCTTCGCCACATGGGTGCGGCAGGTCCAGCGCGGGCGGCCGTTGACGGTCATCGCGCACGACCCGCACATGCCGACCCGGCAGGCGAAACGGTACGCCAGTGTGGGATCGAGATGGCGCTGCACATAGGTGACGACGTCGAGCACGGTCTGGTTCTGCCGCTGCGGCACCGCATAGTCGCGGTAGCTGCCCGTCGGCGCCGCCGCGCCACAGCGACACCTTCAACTCGGAGAGGACTTCGGATTGTCTCGGTCATCAGCGCGCTTGCTTTAAGTGGGCGCGAAGATTAGGCGCGCTGTCGGGCGGTGGAAAGGGCAGGGGTCTCATCCCGAGGCGGGCTGCCCCCAAGCTTCGTCATTCCGGGGCCGCCGCAGGCGGAACCCGGAATCCAGACTCTTTCGAAAGAAGCTGGATTCCGGGTTCGCGCTGACGCGCGCCCCGGAATGACGATGCACAGGCCGTCATCGCGCGCCGGCCTCTTTCTTGTTCACAAGCTCGGAGAAGAAGCGTAGAAAATCGGCAACTCCGGAGGGAACGTCTGCTGCAATGCGGTGGTTCCGGTCGCGAAGATTGGCGGTCGTGTGGTTGGCGCTGTTCGCGCTCACCAGCCATTTCGCGCACACGTTCGGCCATGTTCATCTCGATCGCTTTGCCGATCACGGATTGACCGTAAGCCGGCAAGCTGACGATCGCGGCTGCAGCGAAGCTCGCCAGCCCCGATCAGCCGCCTCAGGGCGACCAGGACGGCCCGATACGCCTCCGCGACGGTTTTTGCGCGATCTGTGCAAGCATCAGCCTCGCCGGAACGGTGCTCATTCCGAGCGGCCCGTCTGTCGTTCTACAAAGTTCATCCGCCGACGAAGTTACGTGGCCTGACCTGCCCGCGGCGGTTTCGTCGGCCGGGCATTTTCATTTCGACGCCCGCGGGCCGCCGTCGGCCTGACGCCCGGCGCGCTCGCGTTGCGTTTGCACGCGAGCGGCTGCGAGGCCCGCACCTCACGCAAGATCTGTTCGCACGGGGTGCGATTTTAGTTCGCGACGGGAAGCGAGAGGCTTTCCGCGCCTGGACCGAGATCAATACGGCACCGCCTCGTCACCTCTGACCAACAAGAAAAACGAGGCGCAGGAGGAAATGCCCATGCCCGATCCCCGAGGCAGTGCGGGCGCAACGACAACGAAAATGCGGCGTTTGGGGGTGTTCGCGATGCTCGCCGTGCTGGCGGGCGGCGCGGCGCTCTATTGGTACCAGGCGCCGGGGTCCGACGCCGCGCGTCCGGCGCGCGCCGGCTCCCGCCCGGCGGTGCGCGTCAGCGTCGCCGTCGCCGCGCGGCAGGACGTGCCGGTCTACGCCACCGGGCTCGGAACGGTGCAGGCCTCCTACACCATCGGGATCCATTCCCAGGTCGAAGGCATCATGCAGGAGGTGCTGTTCACCGAGGGCCAGCACGTGAAGAAGGGCGACGTGCTCGCGCGGATCGATCCGCGCCTGTACCAGGCCGCGCTCGACCAGGCCAAGGCGAAGCGCATGCAGGACGCCGCGCTGCTCATCTCGGCCGAGAAGGATCTTGCAGCGCTCGAAGACGCTCGTCGTGCAGAACGTCGCGACCCAGCAGCTCGTCGACCAGCAGCAGGCGCGGGTCGATCAGCTCAAGGCTCGATCGCGGCCGACGAGGCGGCGATCGAGACCGCCCAGACCCAGCTCGACTACACGCACATCAAGTCGCCGAGCGACGGACGCATCGGGGTCCGCCGGTCGATCCCGGCAATCTCGTGCACGCCTCCGACGTGCGCGCCATCGCCACCGTGGTCCTGACGCAGCCGTCCGCCGTGATGTTCACGCTGCCGATGCAGGTGCTCGACGATCTGCGCGAGGCGATGGCGCGCGGCCCGGTCGAGGTGACCGCGTTCGACCAGAACAACCGCCGGCAGCTGAGCACCGGCACGCTCCTCCTCATCGACAACGTCATCGATCAGGCGACCGCCACGCTCCGCCTCAAGGCGATGTTCGCCAACAAGGACGAGCGGCTGTGGCCCGGCGAATTCGTCAATGCGCGGGCGCTGCTCGACGTCCGCAAGAACGTCATCGCGGTTGCCGAGCACGGTGGTGCAGCGCGGCCCGAAGGGCCTGTTCGCCTGGGTCGTCAGCGACGACAACAAGGCGGTGCCGCGCCCGATCGAGCTCGGCCCGGTGTCGGGCGACCTCACGGTGATCACGGCCGGCATCACCGAAGGCGACCGCGTCGTCACCGACGGCCAGTACAAGCTGCAGGTCGATGCGCCGGTCGCGATCGTCGGCGGGCCAAAACCGCAGACGAACGCCGCGGGAGAACGCGGCAGATGAACCTCTCCGAGCCGTTCATCCGCCGGCCGGTCGCGACCTCGCTGATCATGGCGGCGCTGGCGCTGCTCGGCATCACGGCGTTTCCCTTCCTTCCGGTCGCGCCGCTGCCGCAGGTCGACTTCCCGACCATCCAGGTGACCGCGACGCTCGCCGGCGCGCAGCGCCGAGACCATGGCGTCGTCGGTCGCGGCGCCGCTCGAGCGCCAGTTCGGCCAGATCGCCGGCGTCACCCAGATGACGTCGCTGAGCTCGCTCGGCGTGTCGCAGGTCGTCATCCAGTTCGACCTCAACCGCAACATCGATCTCGCCGCCCAGGACATCCAGGCGGCGATCACGGCGGCGAGCAAGTTCCTGCCCCAGGCGATGACGCAGCCGCCGAACTACAAGAAGGTCAATCCGGCGGACGCGCCGATCATGATGCTGTGGGCGCATTCCGACACGCTGCCGCTCACCACGGTGCACGATTATCTCGACAACTTCTTCATCCAGGCGCTGTCGCAGGTGCCGGGCGTCGCGCAGGCCTCGATCATCGGCGACCAGAAGCCGTCGATCCGCGTCCAGGTCGATCCGGCCAAGCTCGCGGCGATCGGGCTCACGCTCGAGGAGGTGCGCGCCAAGCTCGTCAACGCGACGAGCAACGCCGCCAAGGGCACGATCTTCACCGCCAAGGTCGGCTACACGATCGCGGCCAACGACCAGATCGCCGAAGCCGAGCCGTTCAACGACGTCATCCTGGCCTATCGCGACAGCGCCGCGCTGCGCGTGCGCGACGTCGGCCAGGCGGTGCATCGAGGCCGACCAGCCGCTACGTCGCCGGCTTCCCCAACAACAAGCCCGGCATCCTGCTGACCATCCGCAAGCTGCCCGGCGCCAACGTCATCGACACCGTCGAGCTCATCAAGGCGCAGCTGCCGAAGCTCACCGCCAATATTCCGGCGGCGATGAAGGTCGACACCCTGCTCGACCGCACCGTGACGATCCGCGCCTCGGTGCACGACGTCGAGTTCACCCTGGTGCTGACCATCGTTCCTCGTGGTGCTGGTCGTGCTGGTGTTCCTGCGCAGCTTCTGGGCGACGTTCATTCCCAGCATCACGGTGGTGCTGGCGCTGCTCGGCTCGTTCGCGGCGATGTATCGTGCTCAATTTCAGCCTCGACAACATCTCGCTGATGGGGCTCACCATCGCGGTCGGGTTCGTGGTCGACGACGCCATCGTGGTGGTCGAGAACATCTACCGCCACGTCGAGGACGGCATGACGCCGTTCGAGGCGGCGCTGAAGGGCTCGGGCGAGATCGCCTTCACGGTGCTGTCGATCAGCGTCTCGCTGGTCGCGGTGTTCATCCCGCTGCTGCTCATGGGCGGCATCATCGGCCGCGTGTTTCGCGAATTCGCGCTCACGGTCACCGCCTCGATCGCGATCTCGGCGCTGGTCTCGCTCACGCTCGCGCCGATGCTGTGCGCGCGCTTCATGAAGGCCGCAAACGCGGCGACGCACGGGCGGCTCTATCGCCGCATCGAGGCGGCTTCGACGCGATGCTGGCGGGCTACCGGCGCACGCTCGACGTCGCGCTGCGCCACCAGGCGATCACGCTCGGCGTGTTCTTCGCCACCATGGCGCTGACCGTCGTCATGTCCATTCGACATCCCCAAGGGCTTCTTCCCGATCCAGGACACCGGCCTGATTTCCGGCGTCTCCGAGGCGTCGCAGGAGGTCTCGCCCCAGGAGATGATGCGGCTGCAGCAGGAGCTCGGCGCGATCATCCTGCGCGATCCCGACGTGCAGGCCATGGGCTCGCAGACCGGCAGCACCGACAGCCCGAACCCCGCCAATACCGGCGGCTTCACCATCGTGCTCAAGCCGCGCGACGAGCGCACCGCGTCGGCGCGCCAGATCATCGACCGGCTGCGGCCGCAATTCGCCCAGGTGCCCGGCGCCAACGTGTTCCTGCAGCCGACCCAGGACATCAATGTCGGCGCCCGCATCGGCCGCGGCAGCTACCAGTACACGCTGCAGGACCCGAACGTCGACGAGCTGATCGAGTGGTCGCAGAAGATGCTGCAGAAGCTGCGCACCCTGCCGCAACTCGCCGACGCGACGAGCGATCTTCTCGCCAATGCGCCGCAGCTCAAGCTCACCATCAACCGCGACCAGGCCTCCCGCTTCGGCATCTCGCCGCAGCTGATCGACGACACCCTCAACGACGCCTATGGGCAGCGCCAGATCACCCAGTACTACACCCAGCTCAATACCTATTTCGTGATCCTGGAAATCCTGCCGGAGCTGCAGGCCGAACCTCGCCTCGCTCGACCGGCTCTATGTGAAATCGCCGCTGACCGACGGCGTCGTGCCGCTCTCGACGCTCGTCGAGATGGACTGCGAGCCGGGCCGGGCCGCTCTCGGTGACCCACCAGGCGCAATTTCCCTCGGTCACGCTGACGTTCAACCTGCGGCCCGGGCGTCGCGCTCGGGCAGGCGGTCGACGCCATCACCAAGGCGGCCGCCGACCTCGGCATGCCCGGCGCAGATCATCTCGTCGTTCCAGGGCGACGCGCAGGCGTTCCAGACTTCGCTGTCGAGCATGCCGGTGCTGATCCTCGCGGCGCTCATCGTCGTCTACATCATCCTCGGCATTCTCTACGAGAGCTTCATCCATCCGCTGACGATCCTCTCGACGCTGCCGTCGGCCGGCATCGGCGCGCTGCTGGCGCTGCGCTTCGGGCGGGATGGACCTCGGCGTGATCGGCATCATCGGGATCATCCTGCTGATCGGCATCGTCAAGAAGAACGGCATCATGCTGGTCGACTTCGCCATCGCGGCGGAGCGCGACCGCGGCATCTCGCCGCCGGTCGACGCGATCCGCGAAGCCTGCCTGCTGCGGTTCCGCCCGATCATGATGACGACGGCGGCGGCGCTGCTCGCCGGCGTGCCGCTCGCGCTCGGCAACGGCACCGGCTCGGAGCTGCGCCAGCCGCTCGGCTACGCCATGGTCGGCGGGCTCGCGCTGAGCCAGCTGCTGACGCTCTACACGACGCCGGTGGTCTATCTCTATCTCGACCGCCTGCAGCACTGGCTGACCGGCGACAGGGGAGAGGCTCAGCCTGCCGTCGCGGCGCCGGCGGTCGCGGCGGAGTAGGGTAGCGTAGCGGCTCCGTCTACTCTCTCATAAAGGCGCGAAATGTCGCGCCGCCGAAGAGCGCGCCTCCGGGCCGGGCTGCAGGGCTTGGCGTATCCCCCCGGGTAGGATACGCTGCCGGCATGGCAAAGGCACACGTTCACCGATCTCATCGCGACATCATCAAGCGCCTCAAGCGTGCCGAGGGGCACATGCGGCGGGTCATCGAGATGTTCGACGAAGGCCGCAGCTGCGTCGAGCTCGCCCAGCAGTTGCATGCGGTCGAGAAGGCGATCGCCGAAGCGAAGCGGCGGCTGATCCACGACCACGTCGATCATTGTCTCGACGCTGCGGCGAATGGCAAGGGTGCCCGTCCGCCCGCGCTGGTGAACGAGTTCAAAGCAATCTCCCGATACTTATAGGGGTATCGGTATGCAGCCGGGACAACAGCGCAAACGCAGAACGGGATGGTTCGCTCGCCCGCGTTTGGCGGCGTGGTCGGCTGCCCTGTTTCTGGCGCTCGTCGCCTGCGCCACCACGGCCGACTGTGAAGGCCCACGAAGGACACGATCTCGAAGCGTCGACGCGTCCGGCGCTTCGCGCAGCCAGCCGCGGCTCGCCACGGATTCGGAAACCTACGAACTGGTGGCGGTGCTCGACGGCCAGCGGCTCGATCATCTATCTCGACCGGTTCGAGGACAATGCGCCGGTGACCGATGCCCAGATCACCGTGAGCATCAACGACGAGACGGTGGCGGCGGAAAGCGCCGCGGACGGCACCTATACGGTCGTCTCGAAGTTGTTCGAGCGCGGCGGCCTCTTCGAGCTCGTGTTCGACATCAAGGCGAGCGAAGGCGACGATCTCCTGATCGGAAAGCTCTCGCTGCCGGCCGCGGGCGCGGCGGGCGCGACGGCCGGTCCGATGTCCTGGGATGCGCAGATCGTCTCCGCCATCCGGCACGGCGCGCAAGACCATTTCACGCTGATGATGCTGATGCTGCTCGCGGGCCTGGCGCTGGGCATCGGCCTGCAGCGGCGCCGCCGTGCGCGGGCGGTTCCGATATTCGTGCTGGCGCTGCCGGCGCTCGCAGTCGCGGCGATGGGCCATCCGGTTCGCGCCCACGAAGGGCATCTCGAGGAGAATGCGAGACCGGCGACGGAGATCGACCGACTCGCCGCATCGCTTGCCGGACGGCAGGATCTTCGTTCCGAAGGCGACGCAGCGCATCCTCGATGTGCGCACCAAGGTCGTGAAGCCGCAGACGATCCCGAAGGCGGCGGTCTTCGTCGGCCGCATCATCGCCAATCCCAATCGCAGCGGCCTCGTCCAGAGCATCACCGGCGGACGGGTGATCGCCCCCGAGCGGCGGCCTTCCCAGGATGGGGCAGTCGGTCGCCAAGGGTGACGTGCTGGCCTCGATCGAGACGCCGATGCCGATCGCCGACCGCACGACGATTTCGGAGCGGATGGGTGAAATCGAGCAGGGGATCGCCGTCGCCGAGGCAAAGCTCAAGCGCCTGCGGGCCATGTCGGAACGCTCCCTGGTGCCGCAATCCCTCGTCGTCGAGACGGAGGCGGAGCTCGAAGGGCTCAAGCGCCGGCGCGAGGTGGTCCGCGACGCCCGGCTTGCACCCGAGGTGCTGCGCGCGCCCATCGACGGCGTGATCGGCTTGTCGCGCGTCGTGGCGGGGCAGGTCGTTGAGGCCCAGGACGTGCTGTTCCAGATCGTCGATCCCGAGTTCGCTGTGGATCGAAGCCTATGACTACGGCGACAACGATCCCGGCGCGCTCAAGGACGCGACTGCCATCGGCGCCGGCAACGTCGCGATGAAGCTCACGCTTCCAGGGCTGGAGCCGCACCCTGCAGCAGCAGGCGACCGTGCTCAATTTCGCGATCTCCGATCCGGCCGCGTCGCTCCGGATCGGCCAGCCGGTCACGGTCACGGCCCAGCGCGGCGAGAACATCACCGGCGTCATCATCGACCGCGACGCGGTCGTGCGCGGCGGCAATGGCGAGACGATCGTCTGGCGCCACGTCGAGCCGGAATATTTCGAGGCGCGGACGGTTCGCACGGAGCCGTTCGACGCGACCCACGTCATCGTGGCGGCCGGCCTCGCAGACGGCGATCGCATCGTCGTGCGCGGCGCCGAGCTCATCAACCAGGTCCGGTAGGGAAGGGCGCCCGTGTTCAATCGGCTGGTCTCGGCAAGCCTGCGCCATCGATTGATCGTCCTCGCGGTCGCGCTGGGTCTCGTCGTGCTACGGCGCGCTCGTGCTGCCCCGCATTCCCGTCGACGTCTTTCCGGATCTCAATCGGCCGGTCGTGACACTGATGATCGAGGCCGAAGGCCTCGCGCCGCAGGAGGTCGAGCAGCTCGTCACCTTCCCGATCGAGCGCATCATGAACGGGATGCCGGGCGTGGCGCGGGTACGCTCGGTGTCGAGCGTCGGTCTTTCGATCGTCTACGTCGAGTTCGACTGGGGCACCGACATCTTCCGCAATCGGCAACTGGTCTCGGAGCGGCTGGCGCTGGTGCGGGAACAGCTTCCGCGCGGGGCAACGCCGCAAATGGGCCCGATCACGTCGATCATGGGCGAGATCATGCTGATCGCGATCTCCGAGCGATCAGGTCTCGCCGATGGACGTGCGGGAGATCGCCGATTTCGTGCTGCGCCCGCAGCTCCTGGCCATTCCCGGCGTCGCCCAGGTCATTCCGATCGGCGGCGAGGTTCGCCAATACCGCGTCGTGCCGAACCCGGCGGCGATGCACCTTCTCGACGTGAGCCACGACCAGCTCGAGGCCGCGGTCACCCGCTTCGGCGTCAACTCCGGCGGCGGGTTCGTCGATCAGCAGGGCCGCGAGTACCTGATCCGCAATGTCGGCGTGACCCGCCGGCTCGACGACCTGCGGGACACGGTCGTCGCCTATCGGCAGGACCAGCCGGTGCTGCTGCGCCAGGTCGCGAGCGTCGATTTCGCGGCGCGCGTGAAGCGCGGCGACGCCGGATATCGCGGCAAGCCGGCCGTCATCCTCTCGGTCCAGAAACAGCCGGGCGCCGATACGGTGGCGCTGACCGGCCAGATCGAATCCGCGCTTGCGGCCATGCAGAAGACGCTGCCGGCCGGCATCTCGGCGACGAACATCCAGTTCCGGCAGTCCACCTTCATCGAAGCATCGATCGGCAGCCTGAAGAAGGCGCTGGTCGAGGCGGCGATCGTCGTCGCGCTCGTTCTCCTGGTGTTTCTGATGAACGTGCGGGCGACCCTGATTTCGCTCACGGCGATTCCGCTGTCGTTTCTGATCACGCTCATCGTGTTCGAGGCGTTCGGGCTGACGATCAACACGATGACGCTCGGCGGCCTCGCCATCGCCATCGGCGAGCTCGTCGACGATGCCGTGGTCGATGTCGAGAACATCCTGCGCCGGCTCGGCGAAAACAGCGTCCGGCCCGATCCGCGCCCGGTTCTCGAGGTCATCGCCGCCGCGAGCCAGGAAGTCCGCTCCGGCGTGCTCTACGCGACGATCGTCATCGTTCTCGTCTTCGTGCCGCTGTTCGCGATGACGGGCCTCGAAGGCCGCCTGTTCACGCCGCTGGGCATCGCCTACATCGTCTCGATCCTGGGCAGTCTCCTGGTGTCGATCACCGTGACGCCGGTGCTCTCCTACTATCTGTTCGGCGGCCGCCGCGGCCGGGACCGCGACGCGTTTCTCTCCGCATTCTCAAGCGTGCCAATCTTGGCGCTTCTCGGCTGGGCGCTGCCGCGCCGCGATCTGATTTTTGCCGCCACGGCAGCGGCCGTTGCGGCGACCGTCGTTCGCCGCAATGTCGTTGCCGCGCACGTTCTTGCCGCCCTTCAACGAGGGCACGCTCGACGTCAGCCTGCAATACAATCCCGGAATATCGCTGCAGGAATCGAACCGTCTCGGGCTGATCGCCGAACGCCTCCTGATGGAGGTGCCCGAGGTCGCGTCGGTCGGCCGGCGCACCGGACGCGCGGAGCTCGACGAGCATGCCGAGGGCGTTCATTTCAGCGAGATCGATGTCGATCTCAAGCCGTCCTCGCGAACCCGCGACGAAATTCTCGGCGACATACGCGCGCGCCTCGCGGTGCTGCCGGCATCCGTCAGCGTCGGACAGCCGATCGCCCATCGGATGGATCACATGCTCTCCGGCATTCGCGCGGAGATCGCGCTGAAGATCTACGGCGATGACCTCGACACCATGCGCAACCTCGCCGAGACGCTGCGCGCGCGCCTCGCATCCGTGAAAGGGCTCGCCGACCTCCAGGTCGAAAAGCAGAATCGGATTCCCCAGCTTCGCGTCGAGGCCGACTACGACCGCGCGCGGCTCTACGGCGTGACGCCGGCCGCACTGACCGGCGCGCTGGAGGGAATGTCGAACGGCCGGATCGTGTCGCAGGTGGTGACCGAGGGCAATCGCCGCTTCGACGTCGTGATCCGTCTGTCGGACACGGATCGCTCGACGAGCGGGCTCGCGGGGCTCCTGGTCGAGACCCCGTCCGGGCACGTGCCGCTGCAACTCGTCGCCAAGATCGAGGAGACCGACGGCCCCAATCAAATCCTGCGGGAGAACGGCCAGCGCCGCATCGCCGTCTATGCCAACAGCGACGGCACGCGGGACCGCGCGCAGATCGTCGCCGATATCCGCGACGTGCTCGCCGCAGACGCAGTGGCCGCAGGGCTACAGCGCGACGCTCGAAGGCACCTATCAGGCCTACGAGGAGGCGGCGGCCCGCATCGGCATTCTCTCGCTCGCGTCGCTGCTTCTGATCTTCCTGGTGCTGCACAGCCGCTATCGCTCGGCGGTGCTGGCCCTGATCATCATGGTCAACATTCCGCTGGCGCTGATCGGCAGCGTCGCGGCGCTCTGGATCGCCGGATTGCCGCTGTCGGTCGGCAGCATGATGGGCTTCGTCACGCTCGCCGGCATCAGCACCCGCAACGGCATTCTGAAGATCAGCCGTTACATCAATCTCGCGGTCCACGAGGGCGTGCCGTTCGGGCCGGAGCTCGTCGTGCGCGGCAGCCTCGATCGGCTGGCGCCGGTGCTGCTCACCGCCTCGTCGGCGGGGCTCGCGCTCACGCCGCTCCTTCTCGGCGCCGGCGAGCCGGGCCGGGAAATTCTCCATCCCGGTCGCGGTGACGATCTTCGGCGGACTCGTCGAGCTCGACGCTGCTCGACGCGGTTCTCACGCCGACCTTGTTTCTCGCCTTCGGCCGCAAGTCGCTCGAACGCCTTTCGGTGCGCGCGAGGACGGCGCTTGCGCCGGCCGAAATCTACTGACGGAGGGCAGGCGATGTGGATGCGCCTCTCGATTGCGCTGCTTGTGTGCGGGGATCGCGTTCGGCGCCGCGGCACGCAGAGCGCCAAGAAAGGCGACGAACGGCGGCGAGGTCGTCGTGATGGAAGGCCATCCGATCGAGTTCGTCGCCAAGGGGCAGGAGATCACCTTCTACATCCTCGAAGACGACGGCAAGAGTCCCACGCCGACGAAGGGATTCAGCGGCCGTGCCGTGATCCAGGACGCCGGCAAGACGATCGCGGTCGCGCTCGCGCCGGCAGAGCCCAACAGGTTCGTCGGCCAGCTCGCGATGCCGCTCGGCTCCAAGGCGCGGGTGGTGCTTCTCGGCGAAGGTGCCGGGCCACACGCTCCAGGCACGATTCACGACAGACTAAGGGGGGAATGGAATTGAGAGCGGGAATCTGTCATCGCGTCGCGCCTGCGATGCTCTCGCGGCGACGACGGGGATCGCTCTCCTGACGGCAGCGGCATTCGTGTCGACGTCGCGCGTTCGCTCATTCCGAGCAGGGCGTCGGCCATCGATTTCTGGGGCGGCTTCACCCATCCGATTTTCGGACTCGACCACGTGGTCGCCATGGTGGCGGTCGGTCTTTGGGGCGCATTCCTCGGACCACCGGCCATCTGGGTGTTGCCGGTGGTGTTTCCCCTGGTGATGGCGGTTGCCGGCGCCTACGGCGTGCTCGGCCTGCCGCTGCACGGTGTCGAGACGGGGATCGCACTCTCGGCCATCATGCTGGGAGCGATGGTTGCCGGCGCAGCGAAACCGCCGCTCTGGGTTGCAGCGGTGCTGGTGGCCGCCTTCGCGATCTTTCACGGCTACGCCCACGGCGTCGAGCTGCCGGTCGGGGCGGACGCCATCGCGTTTTCCATGGGCTTCGTCATCGCCACCGGCATGCTGCATCTCTTCGGCATCGCCTTCGGCGCGTTGTCGCATTGGCCCGCCGGGCAGAATCGCCGTGCGGGTGGCCGGCGCCGTGATCGCCGTGATCGGCGTCGGATTTCTGACGGGCTTTGCACGATGAATCGTATCGCCATTGCACTCGTCCCGGTCCTGCTGCTCGACGCACGATGCCGGCGTTGGCGCATTCGCCGATCATGGGCATCGGCGGCGTGACCGGAGGAATTCTCCACGCTCTGCTCATTCCGGAGCACGGGCTGGGTCTGCTGGCGCTCGGCCTCGTTCTCGGCCTGCTGGAGCGGCCGGCGCGCCGCATCGGCTTCGCTGATCTTCGCGGCGGCCCTTGCTGTGCGGGCTCGTCGCCGCCGGCTTCGCGGTCGGAGAGGCGCTGGCGGCCGACATCCTGCTGGCGGCGACCGGCATCCTCGGCTTGCTCGTCGTGACCATGTGGACGCCGACCGCGCTTGCCTGGGGCGCGGCGGCGGTGGTCGGCCTCACGATCGCCCTCGACTCGCGGCCCGAGGTCGCGTCGAACGCGGAAGCGATACCGATGCTCGTCGGCAGCGGGATCGGGGCCATGCTTGCGCTGGTGATCGTCGCCGAGGTTTCGTTTCTGTTGCGAAGCAACGCCCAGCGCATCGTCGCGCGCGTGATGGGCTCGTGGATCACGGCGATCGCGATTCTGGTGCTCTCGCTCCGCATCGTGACCCAGATGACGGTCGGATGAGGGGAGCAGCCAGATTTCCGCGGTTATCTGTCACGACGAAGTCTCCGTCGCCCAGGCCTCTCGAATTCTTACCATCATGCTTGTCTTCACCGTTGCCACCGTGCTCGCACTCGGACGTGGCAAGGCACCACGTTATGCAGTAACATAATTGGCACATTGCCGAGGGAGCCAAAGGCTGCTTCGGGTCAGGTCTACCCCAAGCTCCGTTGCTCGATGGAAGGCACATCCATGAGGTCACAGCTAGCGGCAATGTTTCTGGTTTTTTCGCTGTCAGCGAACGCGCAAACCGTGAGCGGCGCGATCGATATGCACGCGCACGCCGATCCTGATGGCGTCCCGAGGAAGATCGACGCCGTCGATCTAGCGCGTCTGGCGAAAGAGCGCGGGATGCGCGCCATCGTTCTCAAAAATCACTACGAGCCCACGGCATCGCTTGCGTATATCGTTCGCAAAGATGTGCCGGGAATCGAGGTCTTCGGCGGAATCTCGCTGGACCTTACCGTCGGCGGCGTAAATCCGGCGGCGGTCGAATGGATGACCAAGGTCAAGGGCGGCTACGGCCGCGTGATCTGGCTGCCGACCTTCGACTCCGAGGCCCAGGTGAAACTCACGAAGCAGCAGCGCCCGTTTGCCTCCGTGGTTAGAGATGGCAAAGTCCTGCCGGAGGTGGCACAGGTGATCGCAATCGCCGCCAGAAACAACCTGGTGCTCGAAACCGGACACTCGTCGGGAAGCGAAGACCTGGTGATCATCGAGGAGGCCAAGCGGCAGGGCGTGCAGAACATAATGGTCACACATGCGCTGACCAACCCTGGCGGCCCCCTCACACTGTCCGAGATAGAGCAAGCTGCGAAGCTGGGCGCGTATATCGAACTGGTCTATGGCGGGCTGTCCGAAGACCTGCTGCGGAGGGACGCGGAAGTGATCCGCGCTGTCGGAGCGTCCTCCGTGGTCCTGTCAACCGACCTCGGTCAACCCCAGAATCCGCTCCACACTGACGGACTGCTGGCGTTCTACAAAGGACTGATCGCGCAGGGCATCTCCGAGGCGGACATTGTCCAGATGTCCCAGACCAATCCGGCGAAGCTGCTGGGGCTGAAACCTTAATCGCTAATTCGTCGGGACGGCATCGTTTGTCGATCGGGGTACGTGCCGTTGCGTCGCGGAATGTCGCATCCGCGACGGCATCCAACAGCTTCAGACAGGGCGGCAAAATGGCACGCGAAGCGTACTCCCAGAGCTGAAACCTTCAATTTCCTTGCGGGTCTTGAATCAACCAGTTGCCGGCAACGTTCGCGACAAACGAGGTCGCCTGATTCAAGACGCTCGTACCATTCATTTCCCAGATCGCAACATTGCCGCTGCCATCGCGCCAGATGATGTCGCTCTTGCCGTCGCCGGCGGCGAACACGTCCCAGACGCAGAGGGATCATGGTGTTGCGCTGTCCTGACCTGCAGCTCGACGTAGAGAGCGTCTGCATCACACAAGGTCAGTCGCTCGACGCTCGTAATGCCGAGCACCGCAAGATCAGCGCGCGGCCGGGCCAATGTTGCGCAAGCCCTTGAACGGATCGGCAACGCCCTTCCTCCCTCGCGCATGCATCGTGCTCAAGAGCTGACCTCGCTGCAGATCTCGACAAGAAAGCCGTTCGTGTCGCGGACGTAGGAGACAACTTGTCCCCACGGCTTTGTGGTCGGTCGCACGACCGGCTGTGCACCTGCCTCGACCGCACGCTTGAAATCTGCTGGCACGTCGGAGGTCACAAAAGCGACTTCCGCTCCAGCCGACGGGTCGTCGAGGCGATTGCGTCGAAAGCCGTTGCAGGTCGTCGAGACCATATCCTCGTTGGCAAAGGCGAGCGCCGTTGCACCAGTCTCCATCTCGGCATATTGCCCGCTCTCGTGCAGGAACCGACGTTCGACGCCGAACGCGTTCTCGTAGAACGCGACGGCCGCCGCGACATCGGGAACGTAGAGGATCACATAGCCGAGCTTCATGTTCGGAGGCTTCTCAAGTTGCTTGATAGTCTCAAAGACTATTGTGAGTGTCATGACGAAAGTGTCAACGAAACGGATAGGCCGCCACGGCAAAGCGCAAGATGAGACGCCTCGGGACATCGTGGCCCCGCTAGGTCCTTTGGTGACGAGCCGCGGTCGCGCTGTCGGCGCCCCTCGCAGCTGATGCCTCCTTCAGATCCAGGCGGCCGCCGAATAGCCTCGGGGCATCATGCTGGCGCGAGGAGCGTGCCGCTCAGGCGGCCTTCACCGCGTCGTAGACCCCGCGCTCGAAGCGGCGGTAGAGCGCAAGCGCCGGCTTGTCGGCGAACGGCAGCACCTGGCTCATGAACACCGCGGCGACGCGCTTGTGCGGATCGATCCAGTAATAGGTGTTGAGCAGGCCGGCCCAGGTCATGCTGCCGGCGCTGCGGCCGTTCGGTCCCGGCGCGAGGTTGATCATGCTGCCGAGGCCCCAGCGCAGCGGGATGCCCGGAAAGAAGTCGACGTCGTTCGACAGCGCCGGATTGGTCGTCTTCATGATGCCGGCCGGGATGTCGCCGATCTGGTTGCTGCCCATCAGCGCGACCGTCTCCGGCTTGAGGATGGTGACGCCGTTGCCGCGCCCGCCGTTCATCAGCGCGCGCACCAGCGTCAGGTAGTCGGGCGCGGTGGAATAGATGCTGCCGCCGCCGGAGAAGTGCGTCGGATTGGAGGGCTTCTCGAGCGGCTCCGCGACGAGCGCGCCGTCCGGCTTGCGCCGGTGCGCGGAGGCCTCGCGGGCGCGCTGCGCCGGCGTCAGGGTGAAGCCGGTGTCGTCCATTCCGAGCGGCTCGAGAATGTGCTTGCGGAAATAGACGTCGAGGCGCTCGCCGCTCACCGTCTCGACGATCTTGCCGACCCAGTCGATGTTGGTGCCGTATTGCCAGCGCGTACCCGGCTCGAACATCAGCGGCAGGTGGGGCAGCGCGGTCCGCTTGCGCGCCGGCAGCGCACCGCATGCATGCTGGTAGTGCAGCGCCTGCGCGTCCCACAGCCGATAGGTGAAGCCGGCGGTGTGGGTGAGGAGATGGCGCAGCGTGATCGGCTGGCTCGCCGGCCGCACCTCGGGCGCACCGGCGGCATCGTAGCCCGCCAGCACCTGCGGAGCGGCGAGCAGGGGATCGATGCCGGGCACCGGCTCGTCGAGCTTGATGCGATCCTGCTCGACGAGCTGCATCGCGGCGACCGAGGTGATCAGCTTGACCATCGAGGCGATGCGAAACACGGTGTCGCGGCTCATCGCCTGGCCCGTCGCCGAGATGGCGGGAGCCGAATACGCCCTCGTAGAGGATGTCGTCGCCGGCGGCGGCCATGGCGACGACGCCCGGAATATGCGCGGCGCCCGTCGCATTGCGGAACGCGGTGTCGATCTGGGAGAGGGCCGGTTGGTTTCGCAGCAGTGGACCTTCAGTGGCGGCGAAGACGCGCCCGGACGCGATGATCGGCGCGGCGATGATCGGTGCGGTGGCGGTAAGCCAGCCCGCGGTTTTGACAGCCTGCCGACGGCTGATGCCTGGTTTCAAGCCCCACCTCCGTCATCATCGCCCCGGACATCGTCGGAACGCCGCAGCGCGGATATCGTCGGAACGCGATACCGCGGGCGCTCGCCTCGAGGCCGCGAAAATGACCCGCCCACCGGGCGGCAATGGGGGTACCAATACACGCAGAAGCGCCGGAGTTGTGGCAGCCGTACGATTTTGCCGACAAATTTCGGACACCGCCCCGCCGTCCGGGGGCGCCGTCCAGAACGGGCCTGTGCGCCCCATGTGCCAGCAGCTACTCTGTGGCCGGCGGAGGAACGACATGAACCAAAACACGATCTGCGCGGCGCTGGCCGCGGCCACCATCTTGGCGACGGGCGGAAATGCGGCGATGGGGGAAGCATCGACACGGGAGCGCATGGTCGGCACCTGGACGCTGGTGTCGCTCAGCGGCGACGGCGCGGCGTCGGCGCCGTTCGGCACCGAGCCGAAGGGCCGGATGACGGTCGATGCGGAGGGCCATTTCTCGATCATCATCCGCCGCGCCGACCTGCCGAAAATCGCGTCGAACAACCGGCTGACGGCGACCGGCGCCGAGGGGCAGACGATCGTCCAGGGCAGCATCGCCTATTTCGGCACGCTCACCTTCGGCGAAGGCGCCGAGGTCACGGCTCACATCGAGGCGAGCACCTTCGCCAACGCCGACGGCGAGAACCAGCGCCGCGTCGTCACCTTCCGCGGCGACGAGATGGAGTACGCGAACTATTCCTCCTCGTTCGGCGCGTCGGTGGCGCGCGCGGTGTGGCGGCGCGCGAAGTGAGGGGGTGAGGAGGCGGGACGTGAGGTGTGGGGGTAGGGATGCGAACCGTTGGCGCGGCGACACTGTCGAGGCGCTGTGATAAGGTTTCGCCATGAACGAAGCCTTTGTTCGCCATCCTCGTCCGACCACGCGAGCCGCCGAGGGGCTGCCCCGCTGGAGTTGGTCCGTCTCGGAAGTCGAGCGCTTGTCGGCGGGCGGCTATTTTCGCGACGACGATCGGTTCGAGCTGGTGGGCGGGGAGATCGTGCCGATGTCACCGAAGGGGCGCCGTCACGAGATTATCCGCGAAGCCTCGCGTTCCGATTTTCGCGAGCGAACGCCGGAAGGGCTCTTCGTCGCGTCGGAGTCGCAATTCAATCTTGCCGAAGATACGCTTTGCGATGCCCGACGTGCTCATTCGTCCCGGGCGCACTCAAGACGCCGGATCTTCGCGGCAAGGACGCACTGCTCGTCGTCGAGGTCGCAGATACGAGCCTCGCCTATGATCGCGGGATGAAGGCGCGGCTTTTCGCCTCTTCACGGGTGCGCGAATACTGGGTCATCAACGCCGCGACGCTGGTCACGGCGGTGCACACCCGTCCCGTCGGCCACGGGATATGGCGAGATCAAAGAAATTGGCTCCGACGACACGCTGTCGCCGACCCTCGTCCCGGCGTTCACGATTTCGCTCGCGACGATCGAGGTCGACTGAGCTCGCGCTAACTTTCAGACCTCATCCTGAGAGCTCTGAGGAGGCGCGAAGCGCCGTCTCGAAGGATGGCCCCAAGCGCTGCGGCCTGTGGCCGTCCTTCGAGACGCGGCCATCGAAATCGGCTGTTGCCGATTTCGACACTATTCGGTGCCGAAGTCAGGCAGGCCTGACTTCGGTGGCCGCTCCTCAGGACGAGGTCACGTTGAGATTGATGAGCTTCGCGTCCCGCCTCAGAACACGCTGCCGCGGGTCGGCACGCTGATGATGCGGTTGTCGATCGCCGACATGCCGGCGACGGTACGGGCGATGTTCTCTGCGCGCTTGCGCAGTCCGCCGCTCGTCGTGGTGCCCGCGAGCGTCACCTTGCCGTTGGCGACCGACACGGAAATGCCGAGCGGCGCCATGGCGAAGCTGATGTGCTCGGCCATCGCCGCGCTGATCCTCGCCTCGAGGAATTTGTTGGCCAGCGCAGAGCGCGACTTGAACGTATCCGCAAACCGCGAACCCTCGGCAAGCTCGCAGATGGCGTCGACGCAGGTCTCGACGCTCAGCCGTTCGGTGTTGAGCACGATGTCATAGAGGCCGGCGTCCTCTTTCTCGATGTCGAAATAGGCGCGCAGCGTGCGGCCGCGGACGGCATCGAAGCGGGTGATCTCGTCGCGGATCCGGCCGGCGTCCTTGCGGCCCGTCGCGCTCCATGATGACGCGGACGCGGAAGTCCATGGGCGCGCAGACCCGCGCGCTGATGACGTTGGGAACGTCGCGGAGCAGGGTGGCGGCGCCCCAGCCCTTGATCAGGACGTTGCCGCGCTGGGCGATGCCGAGAATCTCCTCGGCGGCATATTTGAACAGCTTGCGGTGATCGATCTGCCAGCGCTCCAGCAGGGAGGCCGAGCCTTCGAGATACCGCGTCACCGCGCCCTCGGCGACGCCGAGCCGCTTGGCGACATTGTTGGCGGCGACTTCCGAGCGAACGATCTCGAGGCCCAACCGGTTCGCCACCCCCGCGGCAACGTCGGTTCCGAGCGACCCGATCTCTCTCGTCATTGCGATAACAGGCATGCTCTAGCTCCTGTAACCCTGGGTGCCCCTCGTCACTTGCGGCGACGTCTAAGATCGAGCGTCGAATTCGCGTGTGACGTCCCTCACTCCAGAGCGCTTTCCAACCGACACTCAACCAATGGATGTATTAAACTACATCGGTTGCATTAAAATCACATAAACACGCTACTCGAAATATATCGACCGGGCAACAGAAATCGCCTCGCCGAACACCGGGCCGCGGGGTGAGGGTATGTCGATTTAGTTGATTATTTACGTATGCTTACGTCTTGTTGCGGTATAGACATTTCAGGGCCGCGAAACTGCCGCAGTTCGGAAGCGGCCGGAGCCTCGGCGTAAACATCCGCATAAACGCCCGGATATACGGCCGGCCGGCGCGCCGCCGACTCACGATCCCATCATCCGCAACCCCGCGGCGACCACGAGCAGGATCACCGCCGTCGCCACGAAAAACACCGCGCCGTGCCGCCAGTTGATGTAACGCAGCTCGGCGACGCTGGTGCCGGCGCCGAGCGCGGCGATGGCGAGCAGCAGGCCCCAGGTCGCGGCGACGTCGAGCACGGCCTTCACCGGCACATAGATCGGGACCAGCGCGGGCATCGACGTCGCGACGGTGTTCACGATGCACAGCACCAGGAACATGATGGCGAACATCGGTACCGGCACCTTGGCGGCGCCGGCGCGCGCGCCGCCGGCAGCGAGCCACCAGCCGATGCCGAGCACGACCGGCAACAGCAGGAACACCCGGAACAGCTTGACGATCACCGCGGCGTTGCCGACCGGCTCCGACACCGCGTAGCCGGCGCCGACCACCTGGGCGACGTCGTGGATGGTGGCGCCGAGAAAGATGCCGGTCGCCTTGGGATCGTAGCCGAGCGCCACCGCGATCAGCGGATAGATCAGCATGGCGAGCGTCGAGACGGCGTTCGCTGCGATCACCGCAAAGGCGACGTCGGCGCTCTTGCGCTCATAGGAGGGAACCACCGTCGAGGTCGCAAGCGCCGCAGAAGCCCCGCACACGGCGTTGGCGGCTCCAGCCAGCGCGCCGAACGACGCGCCGAGGCCGAGGCGGCCGGACAGCCAGATGCTCGACGCGATGGTGAGCGCCATCGCGCCGATGACGATCACCACCGTGCCGAGCCCGAGCCCGATGATATCTGCGAGCGAGATGCGCAAGCCGAGGATCGCGATGGCGACGCGCAGCAGCGTCTTCACGCACCACACGAGCCCGGGCGTGAACGCGACGCGGCGGGCCGGTGCGCTCGAGCGCCATGCCGATCAGCAGCGCGATGACGAGCGCCGGCAGCGAGAAGCCGCCGGTTGCCCGCCGCAACGCGACCTCGCCGAGCACGGCGGCAACGCTGATCGCCGCGGCCAGCGCGACGCCGGGAATGAGTGCTCTGGAGAATGTGCTTTCGGTTTCGCCGAGCCGTGAGCTCGACGTCGCCGGTGCTGCAGCCGCTGCCTTGGGAGTATCGAGCGGCGGCACGGGCTATTTTTCGACGAAGGCCTTCTCGACCACGTACGATCCGGGCGCCGAGCTGGAGCCCTCTTCAAAGTCGTTTTCGCGAAGCAGGATCGTCATCTGGGCGAGCATGTCGGGACTGCCGCACAACATGACCCGATCCTGCTCGGAGTCAATGGCGGGGAGCCCGGTGTCCGCGAACAGCCGCCCCGTGGTGATGAGATCGGTGATGCGGCCGCGATTGCGGAACGGCTCGCGCGTCACCGTCGGATAATAGATGAGCTTTCCCGCCAGAAGATCGCCGACGAGCTCATGGGACGGCAGGCTCGCGATCTCCTCGCCATAGGCGAGCTCGGCGACATGGCGCACCCCGTGGACCAGGACCACGTTCTCGAACCGCTCGTAGGTGTCGGGGTCCTTGATGAGGCTCAGGAACGGCGCCAGCCCGGTGCCGGTGCCGATCAGGTAGAGGTTGCGGCCGGGCAGCAGATTGTCGAGCAGCAGCGTTCCCGTCGCCTTGCGTCCGACCAGGATGCGGTCGCCGGGCGCGATGTGCTGGAGCCGCGAGGTGAGGGGACCGTCGGGCACCTTGATGCTGAAGAACTCGAGCTCCTCCTCGTAATGCGCGCTCGCGAGGCTGTAGGCGCGCAGCAGCGGCCGCCCGTTCACTTCGAGACCGATCATCACGAACTGGCCGCTCTGGTAGCGGAACGAGGCTTCGCGCGTGGTCTTGAAGCTGAAAAGGGTGTCGGTCCAGTGCCGGACACCGAGGACCTGCTGTTCGCTGAGGCTGCTCATGTCTCTATCCGATGGCCGAACGGCCGCGAGAGGGCGATGGAGGTGACTTCTCGCATCGTCTCTCTTCGCGGTCGGTCAATTAGTTTCCGAAGGGGCACTGGAAGTTCTAGGCGGGGCTCTGGTTCCGATTGCCGGCGGGCTGGCAACTAATTGCTTCCGTTTTGGGCATATGGGAACGATCCTCGTTACGACAGCGCGGTTCGGCGCGCATCTGGCATGAGAACACGACATGAGCATGGATCAGATCGTCGAGGGCTGCTCGCAGGTCGAGTGCGACGTCCTCGTGATCGGCGGCGGCACGGCGGGCCCGATGGCGGCCCTGAAGGCGAAGCTCAAGAACCCGAACGCGACGGTCGTTCTGCTGGAAAAGGCCAATGTGAAGCGGTCCGGTGCCATCTCGATGGGCATGGACGGGCTCAACAACGCGGTCATTCCCGGCCATGCGACGCCGGAGCAATACACCAAGGAAATCACCATTGCCAATGACGGAATCGTCAACCAGAAGGCGGTGCTGAAATACGCCGAGCGCTGCTACGGCATCATCCAGGAGCTCGACCAGTTCGGCATCCGTTTCCTCAAGAACGAGAACGGCGACTTCGCGGTCAAGAAGGTGCATCACATCGGCACGTATGTGCTGCCGATGCCCAATGGCGACACGGTTAAGAAGGCGTTGTACCGCCAGCTGCGCCGCGCCCGCATCCTGATCTCCAACCGCTACATGGCGACGCGACTCCTGACCGGCGCCGACGGCCGGGTCGCCGGCGCGATCGCGGTCAACACGCGCAGCGCCGAATTCCTGGTGCTCAAGGCGAAGGCCGTGATCCTGTGCATGGGCGCGGCCGGGCGGCTCGGGCTGCCGACCTCGGGCTATCTCTACGGCACCTACGAGAACGCCGCGAATTCCGGCGACGGCTATGCGATGGCGTATCATGCCGGCGCCGCGCTCGCCAATCTGGAATGCTTCCAGATCAATCCGCTGATCAAGGACTACAACGGTCCGGCCTGCGCCTATGTGGCCGGCCCGTTCGGCGCCTATACCGCGAACAACGAGGGCGCCCGCTTCATCGAATGCGACTACTGGTCCGGCCAGATGATGCTCGAGTTCTTCAACGAGCTCCAGTCCGGCAAGGGACCGGTGTTCCTCAAGATCAACCATCTCCACGAGGACACGATCTCCGAGATCGAGACCATCCTGCACAAGGTCGAGCGGCCGACCCGCGGCCTGTTCCACGAAGGGCGCCACACCGACTACCGCCGCGAGATGATCGAGATGCACATTTCCGAGATCGGCTTCTGCTCCGGCCACTCGGCGTCCGGCGTGTTCGTCGACGAGTTCGCGCGCACCACGGTGCCGGGGCTCTATGCGGCGGGCGACATGGCGAGCGTGCCGCACAACTACATGCTCGGCGCTTTCACCAACGGCTCGGTCGCCGGCGAGGATGCCGCCGACTACGCGGCAAACGTCGATCACGCCGCCTATGACGAGGCCGAGGTCGCGCGCGAGAAGGAGCGGGTGCTGGCGCCGACCCGGCGCGAAGACGGCATTCCGCCGAACCAGATCGAGTACAAGACGCGGCGGCTCGTCAACGACTATCTCCAGCCGCCCAAGGTCACGCGCAAATACGAGCTGGCGCAGCGCCGCTTCGCCGAGGTGCGCGAGGACATGACGGAGCGGATGATCGCCCGCAACGCGCACGAGCTGATGCGCTCGCTCGAGGTCGCCTCGATCATGGACTGCGCCGACATGGCGGCGTTCTCCTCGCTGTTCCGCACCGAGAGCCGCTGGGGCCTCTATCACCTGCGCACCGATTATCCGGCGAAGGACGACGAGAACTGGTTCTGCCACACGCTGCTTCGCAAGAAGGACGGCCGCATGGCCTGCGAGAAGCGCGCGGTCGATCCCTACATCGTTCCGATCGCCGACGAGGAGAAGGGCCTCTACGACAAGCAGCGCATCCGCGCCAGCGCGTGAACTTTCCCTCCCCGCCTCCGGGGAGGGCAGGGTGGGGCCTTACTGACTCGAGCGAAGCTGAAGCCCCACCCCACCCCACCCTCCCCGAAGACGGGGAGGGAGAAGACCGAGACCTGTAGGAAACCATTTTCATGCCGCTCGCCACCACCTCCACCTCGGTCCCGGTCGTCGTCGACGACGCGAAGTGCATCGCCGACAAGGGCTGCACGGTCTGCGTCGACGTCTGTCCGCTCGACGTGCTGCGCATCAGCGACGTCACCGGCAAGGCCTACATGGCCTATGACGAGTGCTGGTACTGCATGCCCTGCGAGGCCGATTGCCCGACCGGTGCGGTCACGGTAACGATCCCCTATCTCCTCAAGTGAGGGGCCAAATCGGCTCAGTGAGAGGCCAAGAGAGGAACCAAGAGACGCGCGATGGCCAATCCGTTCGAGGAGTATGACGATCTCGACGAGCTCGCGGACCGGCTCAAGGCGGCCGATGCCGGCGAGCGCCGCGTCGCGGTGATGGAGCTCGGCCACTCCGGCGATCCCGCCGCCGTGGCGCTGCTGGCGTCCGTGGTCTCGGACCCCGACGCCGGCGTGCGCCGCCAGGTCGCGCTCTCGCTGGGCGAATATGACGGGGTCGAGGCCGCGGCCGCGCTCGCCCGCGCGGTGGTCGATCCCGAGCCTGCGGTCTCGGGCGCCGCCGCCGACAGTCTTGCCGAGCTCAAGGATCCCGCGGCGGCCGACGCGCTGTTCCCGCTGGTCGCCCATGCGAGCGGCTTCGTGCGCATGGCGGCGTTCCGCGCGCTCAAGGAGCTGCGCCGCGCCGATGCGCTCAAGCCGGCGCTCGAAGCGCTGCGCGATCCCGATCCGTCGGTGCGCGTGCAGGCGGTCGGCGTCATCGGCTTCCTCAAGCTCGAGGAAGCGGTGCCGGCGCTCAAGGCGGCGACGGCGGACGCCGATGCCAATGTCCGCCGCGCCGCGGTGAATGCGCTCGCGTTCTCCCACACCCAGATCGCGACCGAGACCGTGCTGCGCGCGCTTGGCGATGCCGACTGGATGGTGCGGGAGATCGCCGCCGAGACCATCGCCGGCCACGGCGGGATGGCGGCCGTCGACCCGCTGATCGCGGCCTTGTCCGATCCTTTCTGGCAGGTGCGGCTCAAGGCGGCGCGCAGCCTCGGCCGCCTCAAGAACGCCCGCGCCGTCGCGCCGGTCGCGGCCTGCCTCGCTCACGAGCAGGCCAATCTGCGGAAGGAGGCCGCGGCGGCGCTCGGCGAGATCGCCGATCCCGGCCGCGGAGCCTTACCTCGATGTGGTGCGTGACGATCCCGATCCCGACGTGCGCAAGAACGTGCGCTGGGCGCTCACGCAGATCTCGGCGAGGCGCGCGGTCGGAAGCTGAGCGGGGAGGGACGCGCAGCATGCGATGATCGAAGCTCCTCCGGACGAGATCGTCGTGCGCGCCGGCCGCTCCGCAGCTGGTGCTGGTGTTTGCCGAAGGTAGCCTCGCAATCGGTGCGCCGCGCCTGCGCGCTGCCTGCCGCTGTGCCGATTGCCGGCGCGAGCGGATCGATCGCGACGCTGATCCCGATGCCCGCGACACGACCATCGCCGACGTGCGGCTCGTCGGCGACCACGCCCTCAACATCGTATTTTCCGACGGCCACGACCGCGGCATCTATCCGTGGAGCTACCTGCGCGAGCTTGCGCTGGAGGCGAGGCCTGAGGGAGACGCCCGTGGGACCGGCTGAAGCTCGCGACGTGGCGGCGGCTGCTTCGCGCTTATGCTTCGCCACGGCGTCCGTGCTAACCTCGCGCCACTCGCGGCAACGACATTCTCACGGACGCCCTCAGCACCGGCGGAAACAGCATGGATATCTCCATTCTCGGCGTCGTCGCCCTTCTCGTCGTGCTCTATCTCGCGAGCACGCTTCGCGTGCTGCGGCAGTACGAGCGCGGCGTCGTCTTCTTTCTCGGCAAGTTCGAGGGCGTGCGCGGGCCTGGGCTCACCCTCGTGTTCTGGCCGTTGCAGCAGATGGTGCGCGTGTCGCTGCGCACGGTGACGATGCAGATTCCGTCGCAGAGGATCATCACCAGGGACAACGTCTCGATCGACATCGCGGCGGTCGCCTACTACCACATCTCCGATCCGGAGAGTGCGGTGATTGCGATCGAGAACGTCTACAACGCGATCAACCAGATCAGCCAGACCACGGTGCGCAACGTGGTCGGCCGCTTCAGCCTCGATCAGCTGCTGTCCGACACCGCGGCGATCAACCTCCAGATCAAGAACGTCATCGACCAGCACACCGAGCCCTGGGGAACCCAGGTCACCGCAGTCGAGATCAAGGACATCACGCTGCCCGAGAACATGCAGCGCGCCATGGCAAAGGAGGCCGAGGCGGAGCGCGAGCGCCGCGCCAAGATCGTCGCCGCCGAGGGAGAGTTCCAGGCGGCGGTGAAGCTCGGCGAGGCCGCCGATATCATCACCCAGCATCCGGTGGCATTGCAGCTGCGCACCTTGCAGACGCTCGCGGAGATTTCGGTCGAGAAGAATTCGACCATCATCTTCCCAACCCAGTTCATGACGACGGTGCAGGAAGCCATCGGCCTAATGGCAAAGGATTTGTCGACGAAGTGACCCGGCGGCGGGCGCCTCTTTCACATTTTGGATGAGGACGGCGGGGGGACGGAGTGCTCCCGCGCCGGCGCGCATCGGCGTCATCTTGATGAAAAATGTGAATGATCTTGCTCAGCGCTCTGTAACGCCGAGCGATCATGCTCTAGTAGCATCGACAGCGACGACATCGCGACATTGCGGTGCAACAACAAATCCCGAGGCGCTGGTCGCTCCCGGGTCCTCAGGGGAGGTTGCCAGCATGGCGGCGCCCGCGTCCAAAGCTCCGGCCCCGGTCGACATCTGCCGGTACCGCCGATCTCGAAAAGCTGCCCGTCGCGCGGGTGCTGGCGAAGCTCGATGTCGTGCCGGCTCAGGGGCTGAGCGCCGCGGAAGCCGCGCTGCGGCTCACGAAATACGGCCCCAACGCGCTCGCCGAGAAGGAGACGAGCCTCGCCCGCAAGCTTCTCGGACATTTCACCGGCCCGATCGCCTACATGATCGAGGCGGCCGCGGCCGTCTCCGCGGTGCTCGGCCACTGGGACGACTTCGCCATCATCATCGGGCTTCTGTTCTTCAACGCCGCGCTCGAGTTCTGGCAGGACCGCAAGGCCTCGAATGCGCTTGCCGCGCTCAAGAAAGGGCTCGCGCCGGTTGCGACGGTCAAACGCGACGGCAAGTGGGAGACCATCGAGGCGGCTGGCCTCGTGCCGGGCGACATCGTCGACATCAGGCTCGGCGTCATCGTGCCCGCCGACCTGCGGCTGATCGGCGGCGACTATGCCTCGATCGACCAGGCGGCGCTGACCGGCGAGTCGCTGCCGGCGACGAAGAAGATCGGCGACGTCGCCTATTCGGGCAGCATCGTCAAGCAGGGCGACATGCAGGGCGTCGTCATCGCGACCGGCGCCGACACCTTCTTCGGCCGCACCGCGAAGCTCGTCGCCGGGGCCGGCGCGGTGAGCCACGCCCAGAAGGCGATGTTCGCCATCGGCAATTTCCTCATCATCCTCGCGGTGGCGCTGGCGCTCATCATGGTGGTGGTCAAGGTCTACACCGACATCGTCATCAGCGATGACTGGGACATGGAGCATGCGCTCGGCATCCTGCAGTTCGTGCTGGTCCTGCTGGTCGCCTCGATCCCGGTGGCGATGCCGGCGGTGTTCTCCATCACCATGGCGCTCGGCGCGCTCGCGCTCTCCAAGGAGAAGGCGATCGTCACCAAGCTCTCCGCCATCGAGGAGATGGCCGGGGTCGACATCCTGTGCTCCGACAAGACGGGGACGCTGACCAAGAACCAGCTCACGGTGGCCGAGCCGATCCTGTTCGCCGCGAAGTCGGCGCAGGATTGCATCCTCGCGGCGGCGCTTGCCTCCAAGGCCGAAGACCGCGACGCCATCGACACCGCGGTGTTCGCGGCATTGACCGACGCGACCGCGCTCAAAGGCTTCAAGCTCGCGAAATACGTGCCGTTCGATCCCGTGAGCAAGCGCACCGAGGCGACGGTCACCGACGCCGCGGGAAAGACCGTGATGGTCTCCAAGGGCGCGCCGCAGGTCATCCTCGACCTCGCCAAGCCCTCGGCGGATGTTGTGGCGCGGGTCAAGAAGACCGTCGACGATCTCGCCGCCAAGGGCTCGCGCGCGCTCGGCGTCGCCCGCTCCGAGGATTCCGGCCACACCTGGTCGCTGCTCGGCATCCTGCCGATGTTCGATCCGCCGCGCGACGACTCCAAAGCGCACGATCGAGCTCGTGGAGGCCAAGGGCGTGCAGGTCAAGATGGTGACCGGCGACGACACCGCGATCGCCATCGAGACTGCGCGCCAGCTCGGCATGGGCACGCACATCATCCCCGCGGCCGACGTCTTTCCCAAAGGACATGGACCCCAACAACGTGCCGCCGGCGATCGCCGATGCGATCGAGCGAGCCGACGGCTTCGCCCGGGTCTTTCCCGAGCACAAATACGCGATCGTGAAGGCGCTGCAGGCACGCGGCCATCTCGTCGCCATGACCGGCGACGGCGTCAACGACGCACCGGCGTTGAAGCAGGCGGACTGCGGCACGGCGGTGTCCGGGGCGACCGACGCCGCCCGCAGCGCGGCGGCGCTGGTGCTGACCGCGCCCGGCCTCTCCGTCATCGACAATGCGATCGACGAGGCGCGCCGCATCTTCGGGCGGATCACGAGCTACACGATCTACCGGGTGGCGCTGACCATGGACATCATGTTCCTGGTCGTGATGTCGACGGTGTTTCTCGACTTCGCTCCGCTCACCGCGGTCATGATCGTGATCATGTCGCTCCTCGACGACGTTCCGATCATGGCGATCGCCTACGACAACACGGCGGTGAGCCCGCAGCCGATCCGCTGGCAGATGCCGCGGCTGCTCGGCATCTCCGTCGTGCTCGGGCTGTTCTCGATCATCCAGTCGTTCGGCCTGTTGTGGATCGGCATCCGGGTGCTGACCCACCCGCATCTCGCCGAGCAATTCGACCTTATCGACCGAGCAGCAGCTGCAGACCGTGATGTTCCTGCAGCTCGTCGCCGGCGGACATCTCCTGCTGTTCATCACCCGCAACGAGCGCTGGTTCTTCCAGCCGCCGTTCCCGGCGCCGCTCTTGTTCTTCGCCATCGTGGCGACCCAGGTGATCGCCGTGCTGATGTGCGGCTACGGCTGGCTCGTGCCGCAGATCCCGTGGGCGGTGATCGGATGGGTGTGGGTCTACAACATCGCCTGGATGTTCGTGCTCGGCGCGGTCCGGCTGATCGCGGAGAAGTTCGCGACCTATCGCACCGCGCGCCAGGCGAGAAGCGTGCGCATCGTCAACGAGTCGCTGGGTCCGCAGGCCGCGGCGTGACCGGAGGATCGAGCATGGATTACGCCAAGAAGTTCATGGTCAAGCCGGGCGCCAAGGTGCGTCTGTCGAAGATCGATCCGTCCTATACGGGCAAGCACGAGTCCCGCGAGGAGGCGGCGCCGTCCATCGCCAAGCATCTGCAGCGCATGGAGAAGCTGCAGTACCTGCTCTATGCCGACGGCGACAAATCCCTGCTCGTGGTGCTGCAGGCGCTCGATGCCGCCGGCAAGGATGGCGTGGTGCGTCACGTCTTCAGCGGCATGAATCCGCAGGGCACGGCGGTGTTCGGCTTCAAGCAGCCGAGCAAGGAGGAGCTCGCCCACGACTTTCTCTGGCGCGCCCATATCCGCGCCCCGGCGAAGGGCGAGGTCGTCATCTTCAACCGCTCGCATTACGAGGATGTGCTGGTGGTGCGCGTGCACAAGCTCGTGCCCCAATCGGTGTGGTCGAAGCGCTACGACCTCATCAACGACTTCGAGAAGCTCCTGACCGAGAATGGCACGCGCATCCTCAAGTTCTATCTTCACATCAGTCCGCAGGAGCAGCTCGCGCGCTTCGCCCAGCGGCTCGACGATCCGGAGCGGAACTGGAAGATCAGCGAGAGCGATTATTCGGAACGCAAGCTGTGGCCGGAATACGTCGCCGCCTACGAGGACGTTTTTACGCTCACCAGCACCAAGCACGCGCCGTGGTTCGTCATTCCGGCCAACCACAAATGGTTCCGCGACCTCGCGGTGTCGCAGATCATCGCCGACACCATGGAGGACATGGGATTGAAGCTGCCGCCGGCGCAGGTCAATATCGCGGATATCCGCCGCAAGTACCACGCTGCGGTGCGCGACGCGAAGAAGGACGGTAAGCGCCGCGTGAAGCACGTCGAGCCGGCGGAGTAGCGGAGATCGGATGCCGGCCTGGTTGTTCGCGTCGCTTCAGGGCTATCGCATCGGATGGCTGCCGCGCGATCTCGTCGCCGGGCTCATGCTCGCGGCGATCGCGATTCCCGGGCAGCTCGCGACGGCGCGGCTCGCCGGGATGCCGCCGGAGACCGGGCTCTACGCGTTTGCCGCCGGCGCGCTGGCCTTCGCGGCACTCGGCGGCAACCGCTTCATGTCGGTCGCGGCGGATTCGACCATCGCGCCGATCTTCGCGGGTGCGCTGTCCTCGATCGCCATGGTCGGCAGCCCGCATTACATCGAGCTCGCCACCCTGCTTTCCGTCCTGGTCGGATTGACGCTCGCGGCCGTCGGTCTGTTGCGCGCCGGCTGGCTCGCGACGCTGCTCTCGATTCCCGTCACCACCGGATTTCTCGCCGGCATCTCGATCCACATTATCGTCAGCCAGCTGCCGGACCTCCTCGGCATCCAGAAGACCGACGGTCATATGCTGGTCCAGCTCGTGCACATCCTCGGCCAAATGGGTGAGGCCAACCTCGACACGCTTGCGCTGGGCGCCGGCGTGCTGGTCGTGACGCTCGGGGCGGCGATGATCAGCAATCGCATCCCCGGCGCGCTGATCGGCCTCGTCGGCGCCGGCCTTGCCGTCTTTCTGTTCCATCTCGAGGCACGTGGCGTCGACGTGCTTGGCGCGCTGTCGGTGCCACCGCCGCGCTTCGCCCTGCCGATCAACCCCGGCATCGGCGAGTGGAGCCAGCTGGTACCGCTGGCGCTCGTGGTCGCCATGGTCTGCATCATGCAGACGGCGGCGGTGGCGAGCGTCTACCCGTCGGACCCGGATGCGCCGGACGACACCAGCCGGGATTTCCTCGGCGTCGGTGCAGGTAGCATCCTCTCCGGCCTGGTCGGGTCGTTCGCGGTCGATTCCAGTCCGCCGAGCACGGCCATCGTCCACGATTCCGGCGGGCGCTCCCAGGTCGCGTCGCTCACGGCCGTTGCGTTGATGATTGCGCTCGCGGTTCTCGCTTCGGGGGCGATGGCCTATGTGCCGCGCGCTGCGCTCGCCGGCATCCTCGTCTACATCGCGATCAAGATCTTCCGCGTCGGCGACATGATCAACATCGCCCGCCGCGGCGGGCGGGAGATCCTGCTGGTCGTGGCGAGCGCCGCGCTCGTCGTGGTGCTGCCGATCGAGAGCGGCATGCTGCTCGCGATCGTGCTCTCTTTCGTGCACAGCCTCTACATCGTGGCGCGGCCCTATTGCGCGGAGCTCGCGCGGGTGCCCGGCACCACCGTGTGGTGGCCGCCGATGCCGCACGACCACATCGAGCACGAGCCCGGCGTGCTGGTGTTCGCCCCCGCGGCACCGCTCAATTTCACCAATGTGCAGGACATCGTCGGCAGGATCCGCAAGGCCATCGCCACCCGCAAGCCGCCGGTGAAGCTCCTCGTCATCGAGGCGAGCGGTATCATCGACATCGATTACACGGGCGCGCAGCTGCTCCGCCGCGCGATCGTCGATCTCCGCAAGAAGGGCATCACGGTCGCGATCGCGCGCCTCTCCCACGAGCAGGCCCAGCGCGAAGCCGGACGCACCGGCCTCGTCCAGAGCGTCGGCAGGGACCACGTGTTCATGTCGGTCGAGGAAGCGGTCCACAAGCTCGGACCGGGGAACAGCGCCGGAGATTTTGGATAGAGGCGGGGCAGGCAGCGCGATGGGCGCCGGCGACCTTGATCGGTCGCAGGTGCCACGGACGACGCGCTCAGAACCGCGCCAAGGCCACGACCTGCCGCGGATTGCCGGCGATGCCCGCGAGACGCGCATTGATGACGGCATTGAGCGCGTCGAAATCGACCGGCTTGACCATGTAGCCGTCGGCGCCAAGCTTGCGCCCGCGCATCTCGTCCTCGCGCTCGCTCATCGCAGTCAGGAACACGAAGGGGACACGCCCGCTCTTCGGGGTCATCTCGTTCAGGCGCTCCAGCACTTCGAAACCCGACATCACGGGCATGCTGATGTCGCACAGCACGAGATCAGGCTTGTGCTTCAGAATGGCCTCGATTCCCTCTTGGCCGTCGTGGGCGATGATCGGCTCGAAGCCCTGGTCGGCGAGCTCCTCGACGATCAGTTCGGCAGCTTCAAGGTCATCCTCGATGCACAGGATCTTCTTGCGCGCTTCCGCCATCGACCCGCCCTTTCGTGATCGTGCACCATAAACTGTCCCGCCGACCTGGTATGCTGCGATAAATCACATCAATTGCCGCAAAAGTGGCCGCAAAGACGGCGCGTCGCGGCCGGCCGCGCCCGGTTCGCCGGAGCGACTTCTTGTGGAACTGGCATGACTTATGCTGTCCGGGCGAGTGAAGGGGCAGGGCGGGTGAAGGGCAAAAGGACTGGGATGAAGGCGCCGGAGTCGCAGGCGCGGCCGGTCGAGCCGGTTGCGCCCAATGTCTGGACGACAGCGTCGCGGGCGCGGTCGCTGCTCCTTGTCGAAAGTCAGAATGTCGTCGGCGGGCCGCCGCCGTTGTTCCAGACCCTCTCCGCGCGGGAGCAGGCGCAGGTGCTCTCCTACGGACAGCGCCAGGTGGTCTATCGCGGCAAGACGCTGTTCGCGCAGGGCTCGCCTCACGAGGGCATCTACTTCATCGAGACCGGGCGCATCCGGGTGTTCTACACCGCCCCCTCGGGCCGCGAGATCACGCTCGCCTACTGGAACCCCGGCAACTTCGTCGGCGGGCCCGATGTCTTCGGGCCCGGCACGAACCTGTGGTCGGGCGCAGCGGCCGCGAACGCGAGCGTCGTGCATCTCCCCGGCAAGGCGCTGCGCACGCTGGTCACCCAGATTCCGAACCTCGCCATCGGGTTGATCGAGGGTCTGTCCTTCAAGGGCAAGTGCTACTCGGCGCTGGCGCAGATGCTCGGCACTCGCTCCGTCACCGAGCGCCTCGCCCATCTGCTGCTGCACCTTGCCGACGCCTATGGGGTACGGAGCGAAGAGGGCATCGTCATCGGCTCGATGCTCACCCATGCCGACATCGCGCATATGGTCGGCGCGACACGCCAGTGGGTGACCATCAGCCTCAAGCGGCTGCACGAGCAGGGCGTGCTGACCTCGGCGAAGTCCCAGATCGTGATCCGACGGCCGGAGGCGCTCGCGGATTTGCGCGGGGCCGACACCTGATCATGCTCAGAAAACGAGCGGCGCCCTACGGCCGGCTGCCGTATTTCACGGCAACTGTCGGACGCGATGCAACTAATCGACCGCGATTTGCGAAGGGCCTTTGATATCGGCGGGCGCGGCCCGCGATAATCCAGGCTCGGCAAAGGAGACGAGATTCATGACCCTGCGCGCGCCACCGGCCCTGATGCCCATCATGACGCTCGCAATGCTGGCCGGTGGGCTCGGTGCGGCTCCCGCGCAGACCGTCACCATCGGCATCGGCACCCAGGACACCACCACCAACACGGTGACGACGGGCGTCGTCATCCGCGAGCTCAAGCTCCTCGAGAAGTACCTGCCGAAAGACGGCAAATACGCCAACGTGAAATTCCAGCTCGAATGGAACAACTTCACCTCGGGCCCGCCGGTCACCAACGGCATGATGGCGAACAAGCTGCAGTTCGGCGCCATGGGCGACTATCCGCTGGTGGTGAACGGCTTCACCTTCCAGTCCAACCCGGAAAGCCGCAGCCAGCTCATCGCGGTTGCCGCCTACAACATGTATGGCTCGGGCAACGGCCTCGTGGTCCACAAGGACTCGCCCTATTTCGAGCTCTCCGATCTCAAGGACAAGGTGGTGAGCGTGCCGTTCGGGTCGGCGGCCCACGGCATGATCCTCAAGGCGATGCAGGACCGCAACTGGCCGGCCGATTACTTCCGTCTGGTCAGCCAGTCGCCGGAAGTGGGCTCGACCAATCTGCAGGAGAAGAAGATCGACGCCCACGCCGACTTCGTGCCGTTCGCCGAGCTGCTGCCGTTCCGCGGCTTTGCGCGCAAGATCTTCGACGGCGTCGAGACCAACATCTCGACCTGGCACGGCGTCGTGGTGCGAACCGATTTCGCCGAGAAATACCCCGAGGTCGTCGTCGCCTACATCAAGGCGATCCTCGAGGCCGACGCCTGGGTGCGCAAGGACCCGAAGCTCGCGGCGGAGAAGATCGCGGGCTGGACCGGGATCGACAAGGAGGTGGTCTACATCTTCCTCGGCCCCGGCGGCATCATGACGGTCGACCCGACGATCAAGCCGGAGCTCGTGCGCGACGCCGGCGAGGACGCCAAGGTGCTGCAGCGGCTCGACCGCATGAAGGCGTTCGACATCGGCAAGTGGGTGAACGACAGCTACGTCCGCAAGGCCTTCGCCGAGTCGGGCCTCGACTACGACAAGCAGGCGAAGAGCTTCGACAATTACGAGATCAAAGGCACCGACGCCTTCTGTCACAAGGAGATCGCGGAGCCGCGCAAGGCCGGCGAGATCTGGGTCGCGGACGACGGCATCACCGCCTATGCGAGCCCGGCCTGCACGCTCGGCGCCTATGCCGACTTCAAGCGCAAGGGCAAGAAGATCAACGTCACCTATCTGTTCGACACCGCGCGCGGCATCAAGCTGTTCGCCGACCAGGCGTTCTTCGCGGTGGCGGGGGAGGGTGCCTCGGCGACGCATCGAGCCGTTCCTGCTCAAGAAGGACGCCGAAGCGGCGGCGAAGAAGAGCGGCGGCAAGGTGGTCGGCTTCGCGGACGCGGTGAAGGCCGCCGGCGGGGCGTGAGAATGGACAGCGCGGTGCGCAAGCGCGAGGACGCGGCGGAGCCTGCGCAAGAGAGTGCCGCGGTTCTCGTGGCCGCGCCAGCGCGGCGAAGGCCGAACGGCCGGTGCCCGCGCTTGCGTCGCGCCGCTGGCGCATTCCGCCGCGCTATCGCGGCCAGGCGACGGCCTTTCTCATCGGCGCGGCCTCGATCCTTGCCGCGCTCGTGCTGTGGTACCTGCTCACCAAGTACCGCGTCGTCTTCTACGTGCGCTTCACCAACGTGCCGTCGCCGGAGCAGGTGTTCGAGCGCGCGGTGCGCGCGCTGTCCAGCCAGCGCTTCTACGAGCACGTCTATCTCAGCTGCCGGCGCATCTTCATCGGCTTTGCGATCGCGACCGTCGTCGCCGTGCCGCTCGGCCTCGCGATGGGGCGGTTCGCCCGGCTGCGCCAGGCGGTGTTTCCGCTGGTCGAGGTGCTCCGCCCGATCCCGGCGATCGCCTGGGTGCCGATGTCGATCATGCTGTGGCCGTCGAACGAGGAAAGCATCGTCTTCATCACCTTCCTCGGCGCGTTCTTTCCGATCCTGCTCAACACGCTGCACGGCATGGCGATGGTCGACAAGGTGTTCGTGCGCGCCGCGCAGTGCCTCGGCGCCACCGAGGCGGCGATCTTCCGCGAGGTCTATTTCCCCGCATCGCTGCCGCACGTCTTCACCGGGCTCGCGGTCGGCATGGGCGTCGCCTGGGTGTCGCTGATCGCGGCGGAGATGATCTCCGGCCAGTTCGGCATCGGCTACTTCACCTGGGAGGCCTACTCGCTGGTGCAGTATCCCGACATCGCGCTCGGGATGATCACCATCGGCGTGCTCGGGCTCGCCTCGAGCGCACTGATCCGCGGCCTCGGCCATGTCGCCACTCCCTGGGGGCGCCCATGACGATAGCGACCAGGCCGAAGCAGGGCCATGTCGAGGTCTGCGATTTCGCGTTCTCATATGACGCGGCGGACGGGCCGGTCGAGGCGGCGAAGGACGTCTCGATCGACGTCAACCCCGGCGAGTTCGTGTCGATCATCGGTCCGTCGGGCTGCGGGAAATCGACCCTCCTCAATGCCGTCGCCGGCTTCATCAAGCCGACCGCCGGCACGGTGACGGTGGACGGTGTCGCGGTCGAGCGTCCCGGCGCGGACCGCGGCATGGTGTTCCAGCAATACTCGCTGTTTCCGTGGAAGACGGTGCGCGAGAACGTCGAGTTCGGCCTGAAGATGAAGGGCGTCGACGGCCACAACCGCCAGCGCAGCGCCCGCACGCTGCTGGGGCTCGCCGGGCTGTTGCCGTTCGAGAATTACTATCCGGATAGGCTCTCCGGCGGCATGAAGCAGCGCGTCGGCATCGTGCGTGCGCTCGCCACCGGGCCGAAGGTGCTGCTGCTCGACGAGCCGTTCGGCGCGCTCGACGCCCAGACCCGGGTGATCATGCAGCAGATCCTCACCAACATGTGGCAGCGCCTGAAAATCTCGGTGCTGTTCGTCACCCACGACATCGACGAGGCGATCTTCCTCTCCGACCGCGTCTATTGCATGACCGCGCGCCCCGGCATGATCAAGGCCGAGATCGTGATCCCGCTCGAGCGCCCGCGCCATCAATCGATGATGATGTCGTCGGAATTCCTGGCACTGCGCCGCGGCCTCGTCTCGCTGATCCGCGAAGAGAGCCTCAAGGCGATGGGCGGCGAGATCAACGACGTCGCGCTCCAAGGCCTCGGCATCGAGACCCACGGCGAAAGCCTCGCCGAGGTTCTGTAGCTCCGCCCCCTTTTTCCACTTGCGGACCGCCCGTTACGAATGCGGCTGGAGCTCGTGCATGCCGCCGCGGGCGCAGAATTTCTCGCTGATCCGGCGTCCGAATGCGATCGATGGCGCTTCGACAAAGCGGTAGATGACCGCCGCCATGGCCACGGCAAGAACCATCGTGATGCCGATATAGAGGTGGGCGCCTTGCCCGAGCCCCAACCTTGGAAGCAGGCTCAGCAGAATGATCTGCTCGGCAACGGGCCCGAAGAGATAGATCGAGTAGCTGATACGGCCCAGATAACGCATTCCGGCGAAATCGATCCGGACACGCGACGTGCACAGTGCGAAGAGCGCGATCGCCACTCCGTAGCTGATCGTGTAGCGGTACCACGTCTCGTTGTATCCATAGTCCCTGTTGTAGGCGAGGAACGAGACGAGCGGGATCACCACGGCGAAGACGACCAGCAGGCCTACATCCATCTTGACGGCGGTGCGCTCCCCATCGTCCGCCTGGCGCCGGATCATCCCCCAGAACATGACGGCCAGCGACAGCGGAACGACGACCGGCAGCTTCATGCCGCTGTAAAAGCGCACGGCGGACAAGACCAGCGCGAAAGCCAGGAAGATGACGGAGGCCGAGAAGATGAATTTCGTCTTCTGCAGCAGTCCGATGACGAAGAGGCCGATGCAGAGCGCGTAGAAGATCAGCTCGATCTGCAGCGTCCAGTAGATGCCGAGGACGTTCTCGATGCCGAAGAACTGTTGGAGCATGGTCGCGTTGCCGACGACGAGCGCCGCATCGATGTGCTGGTGCGCGACGACGACGAGGATGATGAGCCCAGCCGGAAGCGACAGCCAGTAGGCGGGATAGAGCCGGAAAAACCGGCTGATGACGAAACGCGGGACCGCATTGTCCGTCCGCCTCATCAACGAAAAGGGAATGACGTAGCCGGAGATCGCGAAGAACACGATCACCCCGACTTTACCGATGTCGATGACGTCGGTCAGCGCGACGAAGCTCCAGTGGTCGAATGAGCCCAGGTTCGGCTCATTGCGGAGGAACCAATCGGCGAGGTGAAGATAGATGACGAGAAGCGCAGCGATGCCGCGCAGCGAGTCGATATAGCCGAAGCGCTCGGGCCGGCTCTGGAACGAACCGGGGAAGGCCTTCAAGGTGCGTCCGTCGAATTGAGGCATTCGGCTGGCATGTGGGGGCTGTCTTCCGCTCACGTCGCAGGTTGCCGCCCCCGGCAGTCGCAAGGACTATTCTGGACTGCGGGCAACCGGAATGCAACCTGGGTGCGACAAGGAGCGTCCAAGACCGTGGTTTGCGGGCAAGGACCGCGATAAGCTTGCCGGGATGGCCGGGGTGCCGGCAGCGTACCCGAAACGAATTTCAGTCCTGAATTTCAGTCTTGGGAGGGAGTGCCATGCGTCCGCGAAGCCTTCGCTCGACAATCTCCATGCTCGGCATCGGTACGGCGGTGCTGTGCGCAGCGCACCTCGCGCTGATGGCGAAAGCCGCCTCTGCGCCGCGGTTCCACCTCGAGGAAGCGACGATTGCCGACGTGCATCGTGCGATCCGGGCCAAAGAGATCACCGCGGAGCAACTCGTCCAACTCTATTTCAAGCGCATCGAGGCCTATAACGGCACCTGCGTCAAAGGCGAGGTCGATCCGGCAACCGGCCTCATGTTCGGCGAAATAACGCCGATCGAGAACGCCGGCCAGGTGAACGCCTACATGACGCTCAACATCCGCGGCAAGCGCTCGAAGACCGACCCCGCCGACAACGACCCGAAGATGCTCGACGCCCTCGAAACGGCGCGGGCGCAGGACGCGTATTTTGCCCGAACCGGAAATTTCGTCGGGCCGCTGCACGGCATCCCGATCGCCGTCAAGGACAACTACGACACCGTCGATATGCGCACGACGGCCGGCGCCATCGCCGATTATGCCAACGACAAGCCGCCGAAGGATGCCACCATGGTGGCAAAGCTGCGCGCGGCCGGCGCGATCATCCTCGGCAAGACCAATCTCGACGAATATGCGCCGGCCGGCATCGGCCGCAGCACGCTCGGCGGCCAGACCTGCAATCCTTATGACACCAAGCGCATCACCGGCGGCTCCAGCGCCGGCTCGGCGGCGGCGGTTGCCGCGAACCTCGCGATCTGCGGGCTCGGCACCGATACCTCGGGGTCGGTGCGCTATCCGTCGTCGCTCAATGCGATGGTCGGAATGGTGGCGACGCAGGGGCTGGTGAGCCGCGCCGGCATCGTGCCGCTGACGTTCTCGCGCGACCGGGGCGGCCCGATGTGCCGCACCGTCGAGGACACGGCGGCCATGCTCGAAGTGCTCACCGGCGATGATCCGCGCGACGCCATCACGGCCGTCGCGCACGGGAGGCCGCCGGTCGTCTATTCGAACTACGCCGGCCGCCGTTCGCTCGCCGGCAAGCGGCTCGGCGTGGTGCGCGACTTCATGATCGAGGCGACGATTGCCGACCGCGAAAACATCCGCATCGGCAACGAGGCGCTCGCCGACATGAAGAGCCTCGGCGCGACCCTTGTCGATCCGGTCGATTTCAGCGGCGCCATTGCCGAGATCATGACCGCCTACGAGCCGAGCTTCTTCACCCAGACCTTCCCGGCCGCAATTCCCGCCGGAGCAAAGCCGATCGACCACCTGGCGGCGATCGCCGGCGATCCGAAGCTGCTGCCGGGCGGCGCGCGCGGCGTCAATCTGCGCATGCTCGCGGCCCAGCAACCCGCGCATCGAAGCGAGATACGCGCTCGATCTCTACTTCAAGGAGCGCGGCGACAAGAAATTTCGCAGCGTCGAGGATCTGTACAAGACGAAGTCCTTTGCCGGCGAGAACGACTGGTTGCGGTTTGCGCTCGGCGCCAGCGGCGGAAACGCTCGATACGCCGGACGCGATCACTCACACGCTGCGCATCACCAACCTGCAGCGCATCTCTACAAGGTGATGGCGGACAACAATCTCGACGCCCTCGTCTATGTCTACACCACGATTCCGGCGCCGCTCGTCTATCCGAGCCGGGTCGCCGCCGTGTACGACCGCCCGCGTCGAGCCGCGCGTGCTCAAGGCGGGAACGAAGATGTCCGATCCCGATCTCGTGCCGGGAGAGCCCAGTCTCAAAACCGATCTCGACACCTGGCGCAGCGCCGGCGGCAGCTTTGCGGTGAATCTGAGCCCGGTGAGCGGCTTGCCGGCGATCGTGGTGCCGGCAGGCTTCACCCGCGTGGTCTATGATCGCGTGCCGGACGCGAGCGATCCGAACGGCAGCCGCCTGGATGGACCGAAGTCCGATCAAATTCCCGTCGCAATGGAATTCCTCGGGCGGCCGTTCGATGAGGCGCTGCTGTTCGAGATCGCCTCGGCCTACGAAGCAGGCACCAAGCACCGCCGGCCGCCGAAGGGATTTGGCCCGCTCGCAGGCGAGCCGTAGCCGAGGGAGAGATCGTAGGGCGCAATCGCTTTATTGCGCCGTCGTGCTTGTAAACGGCGCAATGCGCTTCGCTTATTGCGCCCTACTGGGAACGCGATTGTCGTTACGCCGACTTCGCGAAGCCGTAGAGCGCCTCCGGATTGTCGACGAGAATGCGCTTGCGCGTCGCCGCGTCCGCCGCCCAGACGGTGAGCAGGTCGAACAGCAGGGCGTCGTCCGGCAGCGTCCGGTTCTGCTCGCTCGGATGCGGCCAGTCGCTGCCCCACACGAGGCGCTCCGGCGCCGCCTTGACGAAGGCCTGCGCCACTTTGGTGGCTTCCGGATAGTCGGGCGGGCCGACCTTGCTGTTGGAGTAGGCGCCCGACAGCTTGATCCAGGTGCGGCCCTTGTCGAGGAGGCCGCGCAGGACCGCGTGCGAGGGATGCTCGGTACCGGCCGGCAGCTCCGGATGGCCGAGATGGTCGAACACCATCTGCGACGGCAGCCGCCGCAACAGGTCGGCATGCGCGACGATGTCGTCGCCCTCGACATTGAACTGCAAGTGCCAGCCGAGCTCGTTCACGCGGCGCGACAGCGGCTCGACCATGTCCCAGGTGACGACGGCGTTGGCGCCGCCGAGCGAGAAGCGGATGCCGCGGATGCCACCGTCGGCAAGCGTCTTGAGCTCGGCATCGGTGATGGTCGGATTGACGACCGCGACACCGCGCGCGTTGGCGCCGAGCTGCTTGAGCGCATCGAGGGTGACGCGGTTGTCGGTCGCGTAGTTGCGCGGCTGCACCACGACGACCCGCGTCGTGCCGGTGCGCTTCTGCAGCAGCCGGTAGTCCGAGACGGTCGCGTTCTTCGGGTTCTGGCCCGGCCGCGGATTGGATTCCGGAAAGCGCGGGTCGTAGATGTGCATGTGGCAGTCGGTGGCGTTGGCCGGCGCCGCCGTCTTGGCGGGATTTGTGCCGGTCGTGTTGGGCACGGCTTGCTGGGCGCGGCTCGCAGCGCCGAAGGCGCTTGCGGCCGTCGCGGCGGCAACGGTCGTCAGGAATGTGCGGCGAGCGATGGTGCCGGTGGTCATGGTTTCCTCCGTCTGAGTTTTGTTGTTCGTGGCCCGGTGCGGCCTGCGCGCTGAAGGCCTGACGAGCCCGTATCGCTTACTGCTTCCGACTGCGATTGAAATATCGCAGGTCCGGGGGAGGCTGGTCCTTCCGCGTCGGCATGAGCTGCCCGTCCGGGCTCAGCATGTAGTCCTGTTTTCCGATCGCGACGTGGTTGTTGGTCTCCGCGCAGACGACCTCGCGCCAATAGGGCTGGCGATCGGGTGAACGGCGATAGCTCTTGGTCACGGTCCAGGGCCGCGTCAGCGCATGATCGATCACCGTCACCTCGTCGTGGAAGATGTCGGGATTCGATTTGTCGAGGTAGATCCGCTCCCTGACGATGGTCTCATCGTCCGCGTGCAAGGGAATGCCGCTGTCGTCGAAAGTGCGGGGCCCCGCGAAGCCTCGGGTCTCCACCTCCAGCACGTCGTAGCGGCCGTCCCCGTCGGTATCGATCCAGCTGCCGATGGAATACCCGAGCGCAGTCGGTTCAAGCTCGGCGGGCCAGGGGCGTCCATCGGTATAGATGCGACGATTGTCGTTGATGTGTTCTACCGCGATGTAGGTGGTGCGGGGGGTGACGATCACCTCCATCTGGCCGTAGCCGTTCGCGACCCTCGGCATGCCCGGCGAAATACAGGACTGGGCCGGTCCCGGTCCGCCGGCCGCCTGATCCCTGAGGCTCGCCTCGTAAAGGGCCTGATATTCGGGAGTCAAAGGCGCCTGTTGTGCGGGACCCGGATCCTTGCTCGGGTCGAAGCGCCCGGGGTCGCCGATCGCGCGCCACTGGCCCTTGAAGTCGGGATATGAAGTCTCGTTCCAGGCCAGCGTTTCGGCTGGCGCGGCGCAGAGCGCCGCCAGCAAGGCGAGTGCAGCCGTCGCGCTTCGATATTGCATGGGGCTTCTCCGAAGCTACCGCTCGCTTGCCTTGAAACGGCTCAGATCGGGCGGCGGCTGATCCTTGCGGGTCGGCATGAGCTCGCGATCGGGGTTGAGATAGTAGAGCTCCTTGCCGATCAGCACGTTCGCCGTCGACGCCGCGCAATCCTCCTGGTGATGAATTGGGAATGCGCCGGGATCGCGCTGGTAGCTTTTCAACACGGTCCACGGCCGTGTGTAGGCATGATCGAACAACGTTATCTCGTTGCGCAGGGTGTTCGGATCGGCCTTGTCGACGAAAATGCGCTCCTTCACGATCGTCAGGTTGTCGGCGTGGACCGGCAGGCCGGTCGGATCGAGCGCCCGCGGACCCTTGAAGTGACGGGTCTCGACTTCCAGCACGTTGAAACGGCCGCTGCCGTCCTCATCGATCCACTTGCCGATCGAGTAACCCTGGAAGCTCGGCTCGACCTCCTTCGGCCAGTCGCGCCCGTCGGTGTAGATGCGGCGATGAAACCCGCTGTTGTGATTGAGCAGGATGTGGGTCACCTCCGGAAGCACGACGATTTCCATTTCACCGTAAATGTTCATCGACGCCGGCATTCCCGGCGGCATGCAACGTGCGCCGGACTGCCAGTTGCCTTGCCCGCCATTCGCCTGGTCGGCGAGGCTCGCTTCGTGGAGAGCCTTGTACTCCGGCGTCAGCGGCGCCTGCTGACCCCGCCCCCAGGGCTTGGTCGGATCGAATGACGGCTGGCCGCCGACACGAAAGTTGACCCTGCGCCACACGCCGAAGAGGTCGGGATATTTCGTGTCGTCGAACGCCTGGGCCGTCGCGATCGACGCCAACAGCATCGCGATCGAGACCGAGATTGATCTCCGCCAAGGCATGCGCCGTCCTCCCTGTCGTCAGCGCGCGGGAACCTCCTCCGCGCGCGGCGTTTTTGATGGTTGGACGCAACGCTACCGCATTTGGTCGCGCCTGAGGAAGCAAACATTTGCTGGTCGAGGAGACCCGGCGGGGCCTGCCACCGCGGGCTCGCCGTGAAATGGATTTCGGCGGCTCACCGCGTGAGCTTTGCCACGATCTCGACATGGGCCGAATAGCGGAACTGGTCGACCGGCGTCACTTCGGCCAAGGCGATATCCGCCGTCGACGAGCAGCTTCACGTCGCGGACGAACGTCGTCGCGTTGCAGGACACCGCGACCACTGTCGCGACCGTGCTGGCGGCGAGCTCGCGCGCCTGCGCCTCCGCGCCCTGGCGCGGCGGATCGAAGACCACGGCGTCGAATCCGGCGAGTTCCTTGGCGAGGAGCGGGCGGCGGAAGAGGTCGCGCCGCTCCGTCTTGATCGGCTTGAGCCCGGCGGTGTTGGCGGCAGCGCGCGTGAGGGCGGCGATCGCGCCTTCTTCGGTGTCGGCGGCGAAGACGCGGGCGGCTTCGGCGAGGCGCAGGGCGAACGGGCCGACGCCGGCGAAGAGATCGGCCGCCGCCTTCGCCTTGCCGACATGGGCGAGGACGAGGCGCGCGAGGGTCGCCTCGCCTTCCGCCGTCGCCTGGAGGAACGCGCCGGGCGGCAGCGCGACGGTCGCGCGGCCCATCCGCACCGTCGGCGTCGCACGCTGCATGACGAGCTCGCCGTGGCGGGTGATGCGGGCGACGCGATGGGTCTCGCCGACGGCTGCCAGCGCTGCAGTCAGCTTCGCGTCGAGCGGGCCGGAGCCCCTGATATCGACGTCTATGCCGCCGTCGGTCGCGGTCGCCTGGATGTCCAACGGTTTGGCCGTCGGCCGCAGCGCCTCGGCGATCGACCACGCCGCCGGGATCACGCCGGAAAGGCCCGGTGCGAGGATCGGGCAGCGGTCGATCGGCACGATGTGATGGGCCTGGCGCGCCGCGAAGCCGACTTCCAGCACGTGGTGCGTCGCGCTGCGGGCGTGCAGCACGACGCGCCGGCGGCCCGCGCCGTGGGCATCGACGAGGTCCGCGACCTCCGTCGCGAGCCCGGCCTGGCGCAGCGCGTCGACCACGAGGTCACGCTTCCAGGCGCGATAGCGCGCTGTCTGCCAGTGCTGGAGCGCGCAACCGCCGCAGACGCCGAAATGCGGGCAGATCGGCGCGATGCGCTCGGGGCTTTCCGTTTCGACGCGCAGCAGGTGGGCGCGGTCGGGATGGCCGGGCGAGGGCTCGACTTCCACCGTCTCGCCGGGCAGCGTGTAGGGCACGTAGACGGGTCCCGCGGTGGCGACGCCGTCGCCTTGCCGGCCGATGTGATCGATGGTCAGCCGCTCAACCAAGATGGGCGCCGAGAAAGAATTCGCGGTTGCCGTCGCCGCCGGTGATTTCGGACTCGCACAGCGTGATGCGCGCGAGGCCGAGCGAGGCGGCGAAGCTCACGATGTCGTCGCAGACGCGGCGGTGCACGTCCGCGCTCCGCACGATGCCCTTCTTGTTCTCAGGCCGCGGCACCTCGAATTGCGGCTTGATCAGCGCGACCACGTCCGCCGGCCGGGCCGCGAGCGCGAGTGCGGCGGGCAGGACGAGCTTGAGCGAGATGAAGCTCACGTCGATGGTAACGATGCTCGGCCGCTCGGCGAATGCCGCCGGGTCGAGCGTACGGATGTCGGTCTCCTCCATCGACACGATCTCCGGCCGCTCGCGCAGCCGCGCATGAAGCTGGCCGGTGCCGACGTCGACGGCATAGACGCGCCGCGCCCCGCGCGCCAGCAGCACTTCGGTGAATCCGCCGGTCGAGGCGCCGACATCGAGACAGACGCGGCCGGCGACGTCGAGGCCGAACCGGTCGAGCGCTGCCGGCGAGCTTGACGCCGCCGCGCGACACCCAGGTGAAGGCGGGCGCGGCCGTAAGCGCTGCATCGACGGCGATCTCCTCGGAGGCCTTGCGCACCGGCGCCGCATCGGCGGTGACGAGGCCGGCGGCAATCGCGGCCTGCGCCTTCGCCCGGCTTTCGAACAGGCCGCGCTCGACGAGCAGGCGATCGGCGCGCTGGCGAGGGGGCATACGGTGCGTCTCGAGTTGCGAATTCTTTCGTTAGCGCTCCGTGTGCTTATAGCACGCGATCCTGACGATGGGTCTTTCAGGTCGCGGCTCGACCAAGAATTGAACCTCGCGGTCATTTGGCCTGGGCGTTGTCGGTGGGCTTGCCTGGCCGCTGAACCGCCGGCCATGCGTTGATGCCTAGACGTGTCCGTATTTTTGGAGCGCCTGCTGGAGTGTCATGCCTCGTTCGATTTCGCAGCGGATGAGGACTTCTTTTGCGTGAGCTCCTCGGTGGCCTCCAGCACGGCGGCGATGTGCTGCGCGGGAATAACGATGGCGCCGTCCTCGTCGGCCAACACAAAGTCGCCGGGCCGACGATCACCCGCTCGCTGGTTGCGCCCCGCAGATAGACGGCCTCCTGGCAGCCGGTGACCCTCCAGCGGCCGATCGACTGTACGGCGGTGCAGTAGCGCGCGAACACCGGGAAGCCGTGGCGGCCGATCCAGCGCACGTCGCGGATGCCGCCGTCGATCAATGCACCGACGCAGCCTCGCTCCTTCATGCCGAGCGCGATCAACTCGCCGAAATAGCAGATGCCCTCGCCATCGCCACTCCAAATGCTGACCTCTTCGGGCCCGACGGCCTGGCACGCCGTCATCTTGGCGGGATCACCGGTGCCCTCGTAGGGCGTCATCTGGCCGCGGATCGTGTAGGCGAAGCCGGCAAGCTTGCCGGCACCGGCCGGGTACGGCCGGAACTCGGCCGACAGGCCCTGATCGGGCCAGTCCAATCTGGTCGAGCACGTCGGCAACGTTCGAGGTGTCGACGAGGAGGAAACGCTCGCGGATCCTGCGGCGCTCGGCGGCGGCCGAGGGCGCGGGCTGCGGCATCGCATTGTCGTCCGTCATCAAATGCTCCCGATCAGTCCGCCGTCGACGCGCACGACCGATCCGGTGACGTAGGACGCGCACCGGCTCGCCAGGAACGTCACCATGTCGGCATACTCCTGCGGCTCGCCGTAGCGGCGCATCGGAATGCTTGCCGTGCTGGCGGCGACCACGGCATCGAGCGGCTTTCCCTCGCGCGCCGCGCGCGTTTCGTCGAGTTGGCGGATACGCCGGGTGGCGATGCGGCCCGGCACCACGATATTGACAGTCACGCCGTCGGGCGCCACCTCGCGCGCCAGCGTCTTCGACCACCCCACCAGCGTCGAGCGCAGCGCGTTGGAAAGTCCAAGATCGGGGATCGGCATCACGACCCCCGACGAGGCGCTGGTGATGATCCGGCCCCACCGGCGCTCGCGCATGCCCGGCAGCACGAGGTCGGTGATACGCGTCACCGACAGCACCATGGCGCGGAAGTGCTGCTCCCACACACCCGCCGCGGTGCCGGCCATCGAGCCCGCCGGCGGACCGCCCGTGATGTTCACCAGCACATCGACCTCGCCAACCGAGGCACGGACCTGCCTGGCCATCGCCTCCACCGCGCCGAGATCGGAAAGATCGGTAGCGAACGCATGGGCCGCGCCGCCCGCCTTGACGATGCCCTCGACCGCCGCCTCAAGAGCCTTGACGTCGACGTCGGAAAGGCACACCTGCGCGCCCTCCTGCGCCAGCGTGCCGGCGATCCGCTCGCCGAGCCCTCCGCCCGCCGCCAGGACCAGCGCCACCTTGTTCCTCAATCCGAGATCCATCGTCTCCTCACGTTCCCACCCGCAGCGGGGCGGCGATCTTGCGCAGCGCGGCGAGCGCGCTCAGCGGCGTGATCCGGCCGGTCTTCGGGTTGTCGCTCGGCACGTTGCGGATCGTCATCTCGAAGGCCGCCGAGTCCGCCTCGACGAAAATCTGATGCATGTTGCGGTCGAGCTTGGGGTCTGCCCAGATCTCCAGGACCGTGCGGTCCGGCCCGATGCCGGCAAGCGAAAGCGCCACCGCGACGTTCAGGTTCGCCGGAAAGCCCTTCGCGGCCTCCCGCGCCGTGCCCTCGAACACCTTGGTCGGTCCTTCGATGCCGTCGAGATCGATGCCGCGCTCCACGAGATACGGCGCGCCCACCAGACCCTTCACCGGCTTCGTCGTCTTCATCCGCACCGACTGGATGATGCCCTCGGCCGCCGCCGACACCGCATCGAGCCCCAGCAGCGCACCCGTCGGCACGATGATCTGTCCGCCGCTCCGCGCCGCCACCTCCGCCAGATCGGGGTGATCCAGCAGCGCGCCGACGCTCAGCACCATCACCTTCTTACCGGCCTCGACCATCGGGCGAGCAATCTCACCGAGAACTGCGGCCGGAGCGCACTCAACCGCGAGATCGCATGCCGAAGGAAGCTCCGCGAGCGGCACCACCCGCACCCCGGCGCCGAGGCCCGCGGCAAACCGGCCTGTCTTCGCTGCATTCCGCCCCGATACGCCGACAAGTTCGACCCCGGAAACCGCCCCGCGCGAAAGACGGTCCGCGAGCGTAGAACCGATGGCGCCCAACCCGACGACGCAAACGCGCAGAGGGCCCAAGGTTCCGCCGCGGGAAAGAAGAGGTCGAGGTTCGCACATGGCGGTTTGCTCTTGGTGACGATCGGCGTCGAACGGGGGACGGCGGGGTTCTGGCACCGAACGCGAGCCGCCTGAAGCGGCAAAGCGCTTTCATTAGAAATACTTCTGATCTCGATTATTGTTTCTTAGAGAGATGCGTTTCGCTTGCCTATGCGCCTCCTTCTGCACAAATGCCGGACCAGTCGTTACAGAACAAGGAGACCGATATGGCAAGGCTCCGCCACATCGCCCTGATCGTCGAGGATCCGGAAGCATCGGCCAGATTCTTCGAGCAGGCCTTCGACATGAAGCGTGCCGGCAGCGCGCGGCGCGGCATCTACCTGTCGGACGGCACCGTCAACCTCGCGCTCCTCAAGCGGGAAAGCGAAAAGGAGCAGGTCGGCATCTATCACTTCGGCATGTGGGTCGATGATCTCGATGCCAGCGAGAAGAAAGTCGTGGCCGCGGGCGGCCAATATCTCGCCGGACGACCGACCTCGCCGAACTCCTTCTACGAGGCCAAATACCGCGATCCGAACGGCATCGTCTTCGACCTGACCCATACCGGATGGGCGGGTGCTGTCAAAGAAGTCGTGGCAAAATAAGATTTGATCGGACTATATTGCCCGAGCTTGAGCAGATGCCGGTGAAGCACCAGGACCACACGAGATCCCCGATGGCTGCCATGAAACCCGTGATCGTGGTCGGGGCAGGTCCGGTGGGCCTGTGCCTGACGCTGGCTCTGGCGCAAGCAGGCATCCCGTCACGATCGTCGAGACCATGTCGGATGACAACTTTCTCGACCAGGTGCCGCGCGCCGGCAGCAATCACCCCTCGACGCTGGAATTCTTCGACCGGATCGGCCTCTACAAGTGGCTCGAGCCCCGCGGCATCGTCGCGCCCAAATTCCACTATTGGGACCGGCAGGACAACGCGTTGATCGCCGAGTTCGATCATGTCCATCTCAAGAACGACACCCGGTTTCCGTTCGTGCTGCAATGCGAGCGCATCAAGATCATCGAGGAGGCGCTGAGGCTGGCAAAGGCCCATCCGCTGGTGACGGTGCGGATGGCGACGGAATTCACCGGCTTCGAGCAGGACTGCCGGCGGCGTGCGGGCGCACGTGAAGAACGCCGACGGCGAGGCTGAGACGATCGACGGGGAGCTACCTTGCGAGCGCGGAGGGTGCGCGCAGCATCGTGCGCAAGGACGCCGACATCGAGTTCGAGGGCTTCACCTATCCGGAGCGCACCCTCAACATCGAGGTTGCCTACGATTTCACCAGGCACGGCTATCACCGAGCGCAACTACATCTCGGATCCGGTCGAGTACTCCAACCTGTTCCACTGGAAGGGTCCGCCGGACCGTTGGCGCGTCCACTTCCCGACCGATCCCAACGAGGACGAGACGAAGCTGACGCGCCCCGAAGCCATGCAGGCGCGGCTCAAGGGCTTTCTTCCGATCGCCGGGGATTTCGAGATCTGCGGCTGCAATCTGTACGCCGTGCATCAGCGCGTGGCGAAGAAGTTTCGCGCCGGCCGCGCGATCCTGGTCGGCGATTCCGCGCATGTGAACAGTCCGATCGGCGGCATGGGCCTCAACAGCGGCGTGCATGACGCCTTCAATCTGGCCGACAAGCTGGCCCGGATCTTGCGAGGCGAAGCCGACGAAGCCGAGCTCGACCGCTACGAGCGGCAACGCCGGCAGATCGCGGTGAAGCATACCCAGGCGCAGACGATGCGCAACAAACGGCTGCTGGAAGAACGTGATCCCGCGATCCGCAAACGCAACCACGAGGAATTGCGGCGCTCGGCCGAAGATCCCGAGCTGGCGCGCAAGTTCCTGTTGCGCGCGTCGCTGCTGGAAAGCCTGCGCGAGGCGGAAGCGATCGCCTGAGGTCACCTCGCTATGCGGGGTTGTCCGACCGGCCGGGTTCCTCGACGATGGTGAAATGATCGACCAGAGCAGGCATCAGGGCACGCAGGCGCGGCAGGTACTCCTTCTGCAGCGCGCGCCGGCACAGCGCGGCGATTTGCGCCGGCAGGTTGCCGAGCTCGCCCTTGCGCGCGACCAGCACGATGCTGCGGCTGAGACCCGGCTTCGGCAGCGGACGCAGCTGCACCGGCATGGCGGAGGTCACGGCGTGCATGATGTGGGTCGGCGCGGTGCACCGCCCAGCCCTGTCCCATGCCGATCATGGCGAACAGGTCCTCGGGCGCGTCGAACGAATGGCCCTGCGGGAACGTCGAGCCGCAGGCGGCGCAGGTGCTGCTCGATCAGGCGTCCGCCTTCGGTGCGCGCCGAGTAGCGGATCATCGGCAGCTGTGCGGCGATGTCGCGCAGGCTCGCCTGCCGCGCGACATCGGCCCCTTCGGCAGGATCAGCACGAACCGCTCATGGATCAGCTCGTGCCGCTCCATGCCCTCGACTCGATCAGCGGGTTCGACGTGATGACGATGTCGACTTCGCGCCGCGGACAGGTCGCGGGCGTGCTGCACCGCCATGCCGCGCAGGATCGAAACCGTGCGTGATCGGCAGCTTGCGCTGCACGATGGCTTTGACCAGCGCCGGCGCCAATGTCGTGGCGAGCGTGCCGAACATCGCGATGCGCAGATGCGGCAGCGGACGCGATGGCGATCTGCCGCACCTCGGCGCGCGCCTGGTCGGCGTACTGGAGAACATGCTCGGCGGCGTGTGCCCGCAGCGCTCTGACCGGCCGGCGTGAGGCGCAGCGGACGGGTGTTCGCGGTCCATCAGCGTGACGCCCATCTCGGCCTCCAGCAACTTGAGCTGCTGGGAGATCGCCGACTGCGTGACCTTCAGGTGCGCGCGGCGGTGGTCATGCTGCCGCTGTCGGCCGCCGCGAGGAAGACCTCCAGCGCCCGCAACAGGTCGATCTTGGTGCGCTCGCGCATCGTCCTGCACTTCGCCTCCAACCATTCGCTCGGATCGGCGCTGCGCCGGCGCAATGCGGAACCCACATCGATTCGTCCTGTATCGCTGTAAAACAAACGGCATCAGCCGAGGAGAGCTGATATGCTTCGTGCCCGCTTGCCAATTTGATCCTTGTCGCCGCGATCGCGGCCGTCCCGCGCCCGCGCAGGCGGCGGGCTGGCCGGAGCGGCCGCTGCGGCTGATCGTTCCGTTCACCGCCGGCAGCAGCTCCGACACGATCGCCCGCATCATCGCCGCAGGATGGGCGAACGCTCGGCCAACAGGTCATGGTCGACAATCGTGTGGGCGGCAGCACGATCATCGGCACCGATGTGGTGGCCAAAGCGGCGCCGGACGGCTACACGCTCGGGCTCGCCAACACCACGACGCACGCCGCCACCGTGGCGCTGAATCCGAGCCTGCCGTTCGATCCGATCAAGGATTTCACGCCGATCGGGATGATCGGCGGCTCGCCGTTCATGCTGGTAAGCTCGCCGACCCTGCCGGCAACGACGCTCAAGGAGCTGGTCGGCCTCGCCAAGGACCAGGCCCGGCATGCTCGACTATGCCTCCGCCGGCACCGGCACGCTCGCTCACTCGGCGGGCGAGCTGTTCAAGCATCAGGCCAAAGTCGACATCACCCATATCCCCTATCGCGGCACTGCGCAGTCGACGCTGGATCTCATTCAGGGCCGTCTCGATCTCTCGGTCAGCACCATCCGCGCCGACGCTGCAGTTCGTTCGCGAGGGCAAGCTGCGAGCGCCTCGCCATCATGAGCGACAAGCGCAACGCGATGCTGCCCGATTTGCCGACGGTCGCCGAAGGCGGGCGTGCCCGGCTGCGAGGCGGCGCTTTGGTCCGCGCTGGTGGCCCCTGCAGGCGTGCCGGCCGACATCGTCAAGCGCCTCAACGATGCCCTCAATCTCGCTGTCAACGACGCAACTGTTCAGGATGCGCTCAAGATACAGGGTATCGAGCCTGAGCCGGGGCCGCCCGAAGCCGTCACCGCCGCTATAAAGTCGGATATCGCGAAGTGGCGGAGCGTCGTCGAGACGGCAAAGATCGGCCAGCCGAAGTAGACGGGCGTATGGTGCCAGCGCCGCGTGCATCGCGGCGCGCGGCGCCTGCCGCAATGCCTCAATTGGCGCGCGCGAAAGCGGCGGCCGCGTGATTTGGCGATTCCCGCCAAGGGTTAGCCAAAACAAAAGGGCTCCGGTGCGATCGCTCCGGAGCCCTTCTTTCAACCAAAAAGCTGCGTCAGGCCTGCTTGACCATCTCGCTCGCATCCTTGCCGAGCGCCTCGAACACCTTGGTCACGATGCCCTTGGCGTCGAGACCGGCCTTGGCGTACATGGCGTTCGGCTTGTCCTGGTCGAGGAAGACGTCGGGCAGCACCATCGAGCGGAACTTGAGGCCGCGGTCGAGCACGCCGCGCTCGGCGAGCAGCTGCAGCACGGCGAGCCGAAGCCGCCGATCGCGCCCTCCTCGATGGTGATCAGCACCTCGTGCTCGCGCGCGAGTCGCGGATGAGGTCGGGGTCGAGCGGCTTGGCGAAGCGGGCGTCGGCGACCGTGGTCGAGAGCCCGAGCGCGGCGAGCTCGTCGGCCGCCTTGAGGCATTCGCTGAGCCGCGTGCCGAGCGAGAGCAGCGCCACGGCTGCAGCCTTCGCGCAGGATGCGGCCCTTGCCGATCTCGAGCGGCACGCCCTCGTCGGGCAGCGCGCACGCCGATGCCCTCGCCGCGCGGATAGCGCAGGCACGACGGGCGATCGTCGATCGCGACCGCGGTCGCCACCATGTGGCGCGAGCTCGACCTCGTCGGCGGCCGCCATCAGGACGAAGCCCGGCAGGCAGCCCGAGATAGGCGACGTCGAAGGCAGCCGGCGTGCGTCGGGCCGTCGGCACCGACGAGGCCCGCGCGGTCGATCGCGAAGCGCACCGGCAGCTTCTGGATCGCGACGTCGTGCACGACCTGGTCATAGGCGCGCTGCAGGAAGGTCGAGTAGATCGCGACGAACGGCTTGTACCCTTCCGTCGCGAGCCCGGCCGCGAAGGTGACGGCGTGCTGCTCGGCGATGCCGACATCGAAGGTGCGGTCGGGAAACGCCTTGCCGAACAGGTCGACGCCCGGTGCCGGCCGGCATCGCCGCGGTGATGGCGACGATCTTGTCGTCCTTCTTGGCTTCGTCGATCAGGCTCTCGGCGAACACCTTGGTGTAGGCTCGGCGCGTTCGGCTTAGGCTTCTCCTGCGCGCCGGTGATGACATCGAACTTGACGACGCCGTGGTACTTGTCGGCCGAGCTCTCGGCGGGCGCGTAGCCCTTGCCCTTCTTGGTGACGACGTGCACCAGGATCGGGCCCTGCTTGGTGTCGCGCACGTTCTTGAGCACCGGCAGCAGGTGCGTCAGATCGTGGCCGTCGATCGGGCCGACATAGTAGAAGCCCAGTTCCTCGAACAGCGTGCCGCCGCGACCAGAGGTGCGGGCGAACTCCTCGACCTGCAGCCGCGCGCTGCTCCAAGAACTTCGGCAGCCTCTTGGCGAGCTGCTTGCCGATGTCGCGCAGACGCAGGTAGGTGCCGCTCGAAGCAGGCGCGCCAGATAGCGCGACATCGCGCCGATCGGCGGGGCAATCGACATGTCGTTGTCGTTGAGGATGACGATCAGCCGGGAATCGATGCGCACCGGCGTTGTTCATGGCCTCGTAGGCCATGCCGGCGCACATGGCGCCGTCGCCGATGACGCAGATGACGTTGTTGTCGCGCTTCCGAGGTCGCGCGCCACCGCCATGCCGAGGCCGGCGGAGATCGAGGTCGACGAATGCGCGGCGCCGAACGGATCGTATTCGCTCTCGGTGCGCTTGGTGAAACCTGAGAGGCCGCCGCCCTGGCGCAGCGTGCGGATGCGGTCGCGCCGCCCGGTCAGGATCTTGTGCGGATAGGCTCTGATGGCCGACGTCCCAGATCAGGCGGTCGTTCGGGGTGTCGAAGATGTAGTGCATCGCCACGGTGAGCTCGACGACGCCGAGCCCGGCGCCGAGGTGGCCGCCGGTCTGCGACACCGCGTTGATCGTCGTCGCGCAGCTCGTCGGCGATCTGGCGAAGGTGGCCCGGCTCGAATCGACGCATGTCCTCAGGGGTGCGAATCTGGTCGAGCAGGGGGGTTTTCGACGGTTGGTACACAGGCTTCCTCCGTATCGACCGGGTGAGGTCTCAGTCCGCGGCAGTGCGGCAAATCGAACGCTTATGTAGTGGATCAAATCTATTTCGGGTTCACGCGTGCCGGAATTAAAACACATCGGGCCGGAAAGACAATTCACCTGAAATTTCAATCCTTTTGGCTTGCAGCGCTGGATCGAACCGGGAGCTGCCGTGGGCCGTCACCTCCCGTTCCAGAAGGGCGGGCTAAGTGCCGGTATGATCACGAAATTCCCCACAGCGCCGCGGGTTCCATGACGCGACAGCCGGGCCGGCCCAGTGTGGCGGATTCGTCAACCCTAATGGAATTTCGGCGCCCTGGCTCGTCGTGTGACCTACGCCACAATTCTCAGGCCCGGGCCACCGCCTTGCCTCGTTGATGCCCAGTTGCTCGACCATGAAGACGTCATCGGCGCGGGGTAGGGTGAACTTGGCGTCGGTCGGGTGAACTTCCCGTGGGGCATCGGTGGGGGAGGGGGCGATTTTCCAGCCTGCTCATTTCACACAGAAGCGTCGTGGCGCCGTCGTGCGCTCCGTCGTGCCGCTGCTGGCGCTGTCGTGCCGCTGTGCGCTCTGCCGCGCCGCGGCCTTGCTCGATCCTGCGTCCATTTTCGAACCGAAGGCAATGAAAGAGGCTGGGGCCGCAATGACTGAACGATCACAACAACGACCTGGAGGCGGTATGATTTCGCAAAACAGGCGCCTGGTGGTTCGGCGCAATGCTCGCCATTACGCTGATGCGATGGGATTACGCGCACGCCGTCGAGCAGCCGCGCGTCCTCATGCTGCGCGGCTGGTTCGGCGTGTTCTCGACCGGCCTCGATGGCCTGTCCGACGAGCTCAAGAGCAAGGGGATCAACGCGGTAGTGGCGGGCCACCTCTACTGGACGACGGCGCTCGCCGAGATCGAGAAGGAGCGGGCTGCCGGCAAGTATCGGCCGATCGTGCTGATCGGACACTCGCAGGGCGCGAACAACGTCATCGACATCTCCCGCGAGCTGAAGCAGAAGAACATCCCGGTCGACCTCGTGATCACGCTGGCGCCGTTCCTGCAGTATCCGATGCCCAACAATGTCATCCGCGCGGTGAACTTCTATCAATCGCCGGGCTGGGGGGCGCCGATCACCGGTGAAGGGAACTTCCACGGCAAGATCGTCAACATCAACATGAAGGACGATCCGACGGTCCTTCACATCAACATCGACAAGAGCCCGAAGGTTCACGCCGAGATCGTCCGCGAGATCCTCGCGGTGTCTGCCAAACAGCAGGAAGCGAACATCAAGCCGTCGGACGTGAAGCAGTAACGCTCCGGTCGCGGCGCTTTCCGGCTATCGGCTGATCTCAAGCTGCGGCCCTTGCGGGCCGCAGTCGCGCGAGCGCGAACAGTACCGCGCCCGTCGCGAGGCAAGCCGGCACTGCCGCCCACAGCCAAAGTTCCCGGCCGGTTGCAGAGTAGATGAGCACCGCACCGACGCCCGCCGCCGCGCCCGCGCCGAGAATCGCGAGCGCCCACCCGGGCTGCACCGAACCGGCGCCGGACCCTCCGCGCCGGGCGGAGAGGAAGGGGCCGAGCACCAGCGGCACGAAAGCGAGCTCGACGCATCCGAACGCGATCACCAGCGCGAGAAAGCCGCTGCTGGTCAGCGTGATCCCGAGGCCCTCCGCGAAAAGATAGGCTGCGACGAGAATCACGAGGCACAGCGCGCCGCCTGCCGTCAGTGCGTGCCGCGTTGCATTCGCCTCAGCCGCGGCGCCGCGTTCGCGCGGCCGCAAGCCCGGCAGCAGGTCATAGCGCAGCGTGCACAGCATCGCCGAGAACAGCGCGATCATGGTCGATAGCGCCATCGCCAGGATGGCGATGAAGAG
>CAWCCG010000013.1:0-69202 GCA_963793985.1 uncultured Alphaproteobacteria bacterium
GCCGGTCTGCCAGGCGTTGTTCTTGTCCTTCCAGGTCTCGCTACCGGGCTCCGCCAGGCAGCCGTGTACGTTGCGGCCACGCCAGCTTCCCGCTCGCGGCATCGAGCGCGGCGATGAAATCGCGCACGCCGCGGTCGCCGGCGGCGCCGATGATGACCTTGTCCTTGACGACAAGCGGCGCCGCGGTGAGCTGCAGGTCCAGCGGCTGGTCGCCGACCACGTTGGTCTCCCACACGACCTTGCCGCTCTCCTTGTCGGTCGCGACGATGCGCGCGGGCTCGTTCGCCGGCGAGATCACGAGATTGCCCCAGAAGGTCGCGCCGCGGTTGGTGACCTGCTTCTGTTGCTTGGGGTCCATGCGCCAGACGATGCGGCCGGCATCGCCGGAACGGCCGTCGATCTTGTACAGCACGCCCCAGGAGTCGATGACGTAGAGGAACCCGTCCTCCGCCAGCGGGGTCGAACTCGCGGATTCCTTGGTGGCGCTGCCGCCGAGCGGCACCGCGTAGGCGAGCTTGAGGTTCTTGACGTTTGTCTTGTTGATCTTGTCGAGCGGCGAATAGCGCTGGCCGTCATAGGTGCGGTGATTTATCAGCCAGTTCTGCGGCTCCTTATCAGCATTGAGGAGCCTCTCCGGCGTGACGTCCGCGGCAAAGGCCGGCAGGGCTACCAGCGTCGCGCCCGCGACCAACGCCGCTCTGACGAGGAACGGTTGTGTTTCCTCACCATGTCATTTCCTCTCTGAGTGTGTTATGACTTTAGATCACCGCGCGTACCATCTTGGCCGTCACCCTGAGATGCTGGGCGGCTTTGCGACGAACCATCGCAAGTCCGCTATAGCGGACTTGCGCACGTATATTCCAATCTCGGGTAGACCCGAGATTGGCGGGCGGCCCCGGACTCGGGTGCGGCACACTGGTGCTGAATCTCAGCGGCCGTCGCCCTTCGAGGCTCGCTTCGCGAGCACTCAGGGTGAGGGATGAATTGGTCCAGTGTTCGCGGCGCAAGCTGCATCGTGGGACTTCACCTACGGCAAATAGACCCCGCGGTTGTACCAGTGCAGCGCGTCGACGCTGACCACCTTGTCGGTGCCGTCGAACAGCGGCGCGATCTTGCCGCCGCCGGCCTTGTAGGTGAATTCCTTCACGCGGTCCTTCACCTGGACGGTGGCGTTGCGCATGATGTCGAGGCCCTGCTCGATCTTGAACATCTGCTGGTAGCTCGGATTCTTCGCCGACCAGAACGGCGTGTTGTTGGCCGACTTGCGGGCGGTGCCGCGCTCGTACTTCAGGTGAATTTCCATGTGCTCGCCGCCTGCCGCGGCGAACTCCCAGTCCTCCGTCACCAGCGGATCGCCGCTCGGGCCAGAGTTCACCGAACGCGACATCTTCGCCGTGGTCGCGTGGGTAAAAACGCCGAACGGGCCCGGCGCATCCTTGGCGTCGGCGGTCAGGCCATAGATCAGCATCTGCCCGGCGTGTTGCTCGCGTTCTGCTTCACCGGGACCGCGAGGTAGACGAGTTGGTTCGATCCCTTGTCCGCCGGGGAGCCGTCCTGCTTGGTGATGTCCATGCGGTCGATGAAGATCAGGCGGATGTTGCAGTCCTTGGCCGGGCCCTGCGGTCGCGACCGCCGGCTCCCAGCCGGCCGGCAGGAGCTTCGCCAACGCCGCGTCCTTGACCTCGAAGTCGAGCTGCATGCGGAATTCCGCACTGTTCTCGACCAGCGCCTCGGCGCCGGCATGACGCGCCGCGCCGATCACCGCGCCCGCCGCGATCACCGCGCTGCCGGCGCAAAAAGCGATACTCCTCCGCATGTTCGTTCTCCCGCTCATGAATTCTGGCGATGCCTGCATTATCGCGGAAACCGCTGTCCGGTGGTAGACCATCTTTGCGTCATGCGGTCGACACGGCCGACCCCGGGATGGCGAAGGGTCGCACCGCGGCGATGGAAAAATCCGGCTGTTCGCGATAGAGGCTTGTAGACCCGTCGGCTCCGGTCGCGCACCGGCTCGACTGCGGGCACACGCTGGAGGACCCCCGTGAAGACCAGACACGACCATCGCTGTTCGTCGGCCGCCCGTGCCGCGCGGCCCCGCCTCACCGCGACGCTCGGTTGCGCGATCGTCGCTGCAGGCGCGAGCGGCGCCTGCGCGGCCGAGGTGACGTTCGAGCGCCTCGCCAATCCGGAGCCGCAGAACTGGTTGATGAACCACCACGATCTCGGCTCGCACCGCTACTCGGCGCTCGACACCATAAACAAGACGAACGTCAAGAACCTCAAGCTTGCCTTCGCCCTTCCGCTCGGCGGCACCTCGGGCAACGAATATCTGGAGGTCACCCCGGTGGTGGAAGACGGCTTCATGTACGTCACCGACGTGTGGAGCGTCGTCTACAAGATCGATGTGCGCTCCGGCACCGCCGGCCGCTTCCTGTGGAAGATGGACCCCGGGACCCAGAAGCCGGACCGCAACCGTGGCGTCGCCCTGTGGGGCAATTACGTGATCTCGGTGACCGGTCTCGACGGGCGCGTGATCGCGACCGACAAGGAGACCGGCAAGGTCGTGTGGGACAAGAACCTGCTCGACCAGCCCGACCTCGAGATCACCGCGGCGCCACTCGCGCTCAAGGATGCCGTCATCGTCGGTGCCTCGGGCGGCGACAATGGCGTGCGCGACTGGATCGCATCCCTCGATCCGAAGACCGGCGAGGTGCAGTGGAAGACGTTCGTCATCCCGGCGCCCGGCGAGCCCGGCAGCGAGACCTGGAAGGACAAGAACAACGCCTGGCGCACCGGCGGCGGAGCCATGTACGTCACCGGCTCCTTCGATCCTTCGACCAACCTCACCTATTGGGGCACGGGCAATCCGGTGCCGCGCTACGACTCAGGCTTCCGTCCCGGCGACAACCTGTTCACCAACTCGACCGTCGCCTTCGACGCGAAGAGCGGCAAGATGCAGTGGCACTTCCAGCACACTGCGAACGACATCCACGACTACGACACCAGCGGCTCGCAGATCATCGTCGACGGCAAGGTCAACGGCGATGACCGCAAGCTCGTCGTGCATGCCGACCGCAACGGCTTCAACTACACCTTCGACCGCCTCAACGGCCAGTTTCTCAAGGCGGTGCAGTATGCCGAGAAGGTGAACTGGACCAAGGGCATCGATCCCAAGACCGGCAAGCCCGTCGACTACGACCCGGGCAAGGACGTGCAGACCTACAATCACGATTGGAAGTCGGTCACCGACACCATCAAGAACTCCTGCCCCGACGTGCACGGCGGCACCAACTTCTGGCCGCCCTCGTTCAGCGACAAGACGCGGCTGCTCTACATCGGCGCGAGCGAAGGCTGCGCCGACATCACGCCCGATCCGGCGGCGCATGTGCGCGGCAAGTACGGCGGCGGCGGTTACGTCAACAACGAGCGCATCGTCGGCAGCCTCACCGTGGTCGACCCGATGACCGCCGAAGTGAAGGCGCGCAAGGAGCTGCCCTACCCCGATCTCTCCGGCGTGCTGACCACCGCCGGCGGCATCGTGGTCACTGCGATGCTCGACGGCACCATCGTCGCCTTCGACGACCAGACGCTCGAGGAGCTGTGGAAGATCAACGTCGGCACCGGCTTCGTCGCGCCGCCGATGACCTATGCGGTGAACGGCAAGCAGTACATCGCCATCGCCTCCGGCATCGGCCCGGTCGGCAAGGCGAAGATCGCGCGCTCGCCCGAGCTCAAGACCCAGACCAACGCGACCATGCTGTTCGTGTTCGGGCTGTGATCTCTTCTCCCTCCCCGTCTTCGGGGAGGGAGGGGTGGGGTCCACGAGCGCAGCGAGCAAGGAAAAAAGAACCCCACCCTACCCTCCCCGAAGACGGGGAGGGAAATCGGCCGCGATGAGATTCGACGAACAGAACACTTCACGAGATGAGAGGACGCCACACCATGCAGCACACATCCCTGCGCAGCTTCCTGCTCGCCGGCGCGGTTTCTTCGACGGCGCTCGTCACCGGCGCATCCGCGGCCGAGGTGACCTATGAGCGGCTCGCAAATCCCGACAAGGAGCCGCAGAACTGGCTGATGGTTCACCGCAGCTACGATTCCCAGCGGTTCTCGCCGCTCAAGGAGATCAACAAGGACAACGTCAAGAACCTCAAGCTGTTGTTCGCGGTCGCGATCGGCGGCGCCAACGGCAACAAGTCCGTCGAGGCGACGCCGCTGGTCGAGGACGGCTTCATGTACATCGTCGACCACTGGGGCGTCGTCTACAAGATCGACGTGAGGTCGGGAAAATCCGGACGCACCGTGTGGAAGATGGACCCCGGCCAGGAGAAGGGCGACCGCAACCGCGGCGTGACGCTGTGGGGCAATCTGGTGCTCTCGGTCGCTCCGCTCGATGGCCGCGTGATCGCCACCGACAAGGAGACCGGCAAGGTGGTGTGGGACAAGAATCTCCACGACCAGCCCGACCTCGAGCTGACCGCCGCACCGCTCGCGCTCAAGGACTTCGATCGTCGTCGGCGGCTCCGGCGGCGACCGCGGCGTGCGCGACTGGGTCGCGGCGCTCGACCCCAAGACCGGCGACGTGAAGTGGAAGACCTACTCGATCCCCGCCCCCGGCGAGCCGGGCTCGGAGACCTGGAAGGACAAGAGCAACGCGTGGCAGACCGGCGGCGGCGCGTTCTACGTCACCGGCTCCTACGACCCCGCGACCAACCTCACCTACTGGGGCTCCGGCAACCCGGTGCCGGGCTACGATGCCTCGTACCGGCCGGGCGACAACCTCTTCACCTCGAGCGCGCTCGCCTTCGACGCCACGACCGGCAAGATCGTCTGGCATTTCCAGTACACGCCGAACGACAACCACGACTATGACGAGACCGGCACCCACATCCTCATCGACACCAAGGTGAACGGCGAGGACCGCAAGATCGTCACCCATGCCGGCCGCAACGGCTTCAACTACGTGTTCGACCGCAACAGCGGCCAGTTCATCAACGCGGTGCCTTACACCAAGGTGACCTGGACCAAGGGGATCGATCCCAAGACCGGCCGGCCGGTCGACTACGATCCCAACCGCGACGTGCAGATCTACGCCGAGGCGTCGAACGTCAACGACGACAAGGTCACCCGCAACGTCTGCCCGAGCCATGCCGGCGGCAACAATCACTGGCCGGCCACCTACAGCCGCAACACCAGCCTGCTCTACATTCCGAGCGTCGAAGGCTGCGACGACATCACCAACGACCACTCGCGCCACGTGAAGGGCAAGTTCGACGGCGGCGGCTATGTCAGCCCCGAGCGCCTGACCGGCAGCATCGCCGCGGTCGATCCGACCACCGGCGAGATGAAGATGCGCAAGGACTTGCCGTATTCGATCTTCGGCGGAACGCTCTCGACCGGCGGCGGCCTCGTGATGACCGGCCTCGTCGACGGCACCCTGGTGGCGCTCGACGACAAGACGCTCGACGTGCTGTGGTCGCTCAATGTCGGCACCGGCTTCAACGCCCCGCCGATGACCTACTCGGTCGACGGCAAGCAGTATGTCGCGATCGCCTCCGGCCTGTTCCGCAACGCGCGCAACTCGCTGTCGAAATCGCCGGAAATGCGGAACCTCTCCAACGCCACGATGGTTTTCGTGTTCGGGCTGTAGCTCTGTCCCTTCCCGGCTTGCTTCTCCCTCCCCGGCTTGCTTCTCCCTCCCCGACTTCGGGGAGGGAGGGGTGGGGTCCGCGAGCGAAGCGAGCCAAGAGAAGAGAAGAACCCCACCCTGCCCTCCCCGAAGCCGGGGAGGGAAAGTCCGGCGTTCAACGGCATACATGATGGAAATGTTCAGACTGTCTCTTGCTCTTGTATTCATCGCGGCCGCCCTCCCCGCGCGGGCCGACGATTACGACTTCGGCCGGCGCATGTTTCTCAACAAGGCGCAGTGCTCGTACTGCCACGGCTGGGCGGGCGACGGCGCCGGCGAGCCGCAATCGAGCGGCGCCGCCGCCAATCTGCGGATCACCACGCTCAAGCGCGACCAATTGATCGAGGTGATCTCCTGCGGCATTCCCGGCAAGGCGATGCCGCATTTCGACGAGGAAGCCTATACCGACAAGCGCTGCTACGGCGTCACCGAGGCGGAGCTCGGCCGCGACACGCCCGCGCTGCCGCCGGGCTCGACACTGAACAAGCGCGAGATCGCGGCGGTCGCCGACTATCTCCTCGCCAAGGTCGTCGGCCGCGGCCCGGAGATCACCAAGGCCGAATGCGAGGAGGCCTATGGCGACGGCGCCCGCATGTGCAACCGGTATCCGGTGAAGTGACTTGTCATTCCGGGCGCGTGTGGGCGCGAACCCGGAATCCGGGCGGCACATGGGCTTCGCGCTCACAAAGTTTTCACTGTCATCGCCCGGCTCGACCGGGCGATCCAGTAATCACCGGACTGGCGATTGAGGCTCGGCTCCGTCACATCGATAGCGCTGGGGTTACTGGATTGCCCGGTCAAGCCGGGCAATGACATGACCGTGTGAGGGAATCACTAAGCTGGATTCCGGGTTCACCGCTGCGCGATCGATCACTTTTCGAGCCACACCTCGACGCGGCGGTTCTTGCCCTTGGCGGCATCGGTGTCGTTGCACACCGTCGGCGCCAGATAGGATTGGCTGCGGACATTCTGCGCGGTCACGCGGACACCGGCCTTCGCCAGCTCCCGGGACACTTGGTCGGCGCGCTGCTTTCCGAGCCGGAGGTTCTCGCCCCAGCTGCCGTCGGCATCGGTGAAGCCGACGATCCAGAACTGCTTGTTGCCGGGACGCGCCGAGATGAACCGGGCCAGCCGTCCGACGTCCTGGAGCGCGCGGGTGTCGAGCTGCGAGGAGCCTTTTTCGAAGCGGAACACGACGGACGAGCGTCGCGCCCCGTAGGCGAACCGGGTGAAGTCGTCGACCGCTTCGCGCGGCACAAGCTTGCCCGCGGGCAAGCCCTGATCCGGAGTGGCGGACACCGACACCGCCCAGTTTCGCTGCTCCTGCTCATCCTGCAGAACGACGCGCTGATCGATGAACTCGGCGTCCTCGATCGTCGGCTGTGCCTCGTCGGAGAGCGCGAACTTCAGGAGGTCGCGGGCGGCCGGCTCGTTCGGCGTGCCGATCGTGTAGAGGTAGAGGCGACGGGCCAGCGGATACTGCTCGGTCTTCACGGTGAATGCGGACGGGTTGCCGGTGATGCCGCAATTCGATCCGATGGTCAGCGCGTGGTTCTTGTTGATGTAGGGAAGCGCGATGAAGCCGATCGCGTCCGCGTCCTTGGAGACGTCGCTCGACAGCGTCTCGCTCGATTCATATTGCGCCGCCTCCTTCGACATCTGCAGCTTGAGCGGGGAGAGAACGAGCGTGTTGAAGGTGTCGTAGGTGCCGAAATCGTTGTTGCGGCGGAGCACGCGGATGGGCCGGTCGGCGCCTCCGACGTCCTTCCAGTTCGCGATCTGGCCGGAGAAGATCTTGGCGATCTGTTCGAGGGTGAGCTGCTTCACCCCATTGTCGGGATGAACGATCACGGCGATCCCGTCGAGCGCGAGGACGTGCTCGTTACCGGCGGCCCGGATCGGGACCTTGAAACGCTCGTCGATGAGCTTGGTCTCGGCATCGTTCAAGGCGCGCGAAGCCATGCCGATGACGGCTTTGCCCTCGACCAGTCCCGGCGTCGCGGTGCCCGACCCGTGAGCGGCGAAATTGATGACGGCCTGGGTGCCCGCAGGCGATCGCAGCGTGATCTCCTGCTCTTCCTTGCCGGTGATCTTGGACAGCGGCTCTACGCCGAGGTGCTTCGCGCCGAAGGCGTCGATCAGCATCGGCATCAGGCGCTCGCCGATCGTGTTCGATCCGGCGATGCCGAAACGCGCACGCCGTCGGTACCGGCGCGGGCGCGAGAGCGGCCGCGGCAGTGCCGGCGGCAGGGGGAGTGGACGTGCAGGGCACGTCGATGCCTTTCACCGACGTCGTCGGATATTGCAGGGGCTGGGCGGCGCCCTGCACGTAGAGAAAGAATTTGCCGTCCTTCATCTCGAAGCGGTCCACGCCGATCTGGGTGCCGTCGGCAATGCAGAAGACCGTCTTCTGTGGTTGCGCCGGAGCGGCGGTCAGTGTCACCAGCACGCCGCCAAGCGCGAGGATGGTGGTCTCGAGGAATTTGCGGGTGTTGCGCATGATGGGGCTTCTCCCACGAAAACGTCCGGGATTTTCAGGATTGGACGCAGCAGGTGGCACTTCCGCCAAAGGAGATATCCTCGGGCAGCGACGGTTTGACGAAGTTGGAATTGACGCGAGCGGCTACGGCGGGACGAGCGCTATCTCGTCCGCTGCTGGATGTCGATCTTGATGCTCTCGGTGCCGCATTGCGGATAGTGGATTTCGACGCGGCGCCCGTCGTCGCGATACTGACCGGCGGCCGAGAAGACGTCGTTGTTGCCGACATTCGCATGAATGACGCCGGACGCGTCGATCGTTCCGGTCCATTGATACGCGATGCCCTGGAAATCGTGCGTCCAGGAAATCCGGCCGCTCCTGATTTCGAGGGTGAAAGACACGGGCTTCTCACCGCAGCCGCGGCCGGATCGGGCGACGTAAGTCCCGTCCATGATCTGCGAGGAGGGCACCGTCTGCAGCTCGGGTTGCGGCAGTGGGCGCGCCGGCTGAGACAGCGCCGCCTCATCGCAGGGCCGCACAAGCGAGGCTGACCGGCCGGCCGGGCCGATGACGGCCTTCGCTTCGATGCAGTCCGACGAGGGGCCGGCTTCGATCGTATCGGTCATGCGTGCCTGCGCCATTCCGACGAAAAGCGCAGCGCTGCCAATGGACAAAACGGTGTGTGCAATAAAGCGGCAGTATGTGCGCATATTGGAAGCCTCCTCCAAAACGCGCCGCCCTGCGATATTGCTAGTGCTCGGATGTGACGTCTTCATGAAAAGTTGCACTCCCCAAATGAAGACATTTTTAAGGTGGGCCAACTCTTTCCTAAGGTCGGTTGCTCTTTGGTAGCAGCCAAAGTTCCTCAGGTTCAGGTTGTGCAACCCTTTTTTCCGCAGTGCGATGTTTTCTCGTCTGCGCAATGTTTGCGTGAGCCGGTTTACGCCGTGGAAACCAGTGCGCGGTAGCCTCGGCACGCGACAGATCGGGGATCGAACCGTCCGATGTTGATGCTTGGCGATCCCGCTTTTTCCGTCGAAATCAGAAATTTGAGGAAGTCGTTCGACCGCCCGGCGGTCGACGGGCTCGATCTTTCGATCCGCCGCGGCGAGTTCTACACGCTGCTCGGGCCGAACGGCGCCGGCAAGACGACGACGCTGCGCATGGTGGTCGGCCTGCTGCGGCCCGATGCCGGGTCGATTTCGATCCTCGGCATCGATGCGCTCGCCGATCCCGTTGCGGCGAAGCAGGTCATGGCCTGGATTTCCGACGAGCCGATGATCTACGACAAGCTCACGCCGTTCGAGTACCTCGAGTTCGTCGGCGGCCTGTGGGGCATCGATGCCGCCCGCGCCGAGACGCGGGCGCGGGAGCTGATCGACTGGCTCGGCCTCGGCCCCCATGCGCACCAGCGCTGCGAAGGCTTTTCCAAGGGCATGCGCCAGAAGGTGGCGCTCGCCGGCGCTCTGGTGCACGAGCCCAAGGTCATCATCCTCGACGAGCCCTTCACCGGGCTCGATGCCGGCTCCGCCCGGCAGGTCAAGACCGTGCTGCGCGAGCATGTCGCCGACGGCGGTACCGTCATCATGACCACCCACATTCTCGAGGTCGCCGAGCGCATGGCCGACCGCATCGGGGTGATCGCGCGGGGACGGCTGATCGCCGAAGGCACGCTCGAAGAGCTCGGCCGACAGGTCGGCGCCTCGAGCCTCGAAGACACCTTCCTCGCCCTCGTCGCCGAGCCGGCCGCCGCGGCGTGAGCCGGCCCGGCACCCTCGCCTGGTTCGCGCGGCACGAACTCCGCCTCGCCTGGCGCGACTGGCTCGCGATGATGACCGCGGGCCGCGCGCGCGACGCGCACGCTCGCAATCGCGCTCGTCGTCTTCGCCGTCGTCATGCACCTCATCGCCTATGCGATGGTGTCGCGGTATGCCGGGCTCGCCGCGCATCCCGACAAGGCCGCGCTCGTCGTCATCACCGGCAGCGCGCTGCTCTCGCTGTCGCTGATGCTGTCGCAGGCGATGGAGTCGGTGACCCGCGCCTTCTATGCGCGCTCCGACCTCGACCTCCTGCTCTCCTCGCCGGCGCCGGCGCAGAAGATCTTCGCGGTGCGGATCGCGACCATCGCGCTCTCGGTGATCGCCATGGCGGCGCTGCTCGCCGGGCCGTTCATCAACGTGCTCGCCTTCACCGACGGCGCGCATTGGCTCGCAGCGTATGGCGCGGTCGCGGCAATGGGTGCGCGCGGCGGCGGCCGTGGCGGTCGCCCTCACCACGGTGCTGTTTCACCTGATCGGTCCGCGCCGGACCCGGCTCGTCGCGCAAATCGTCGCGGCGGTGATCGGCGCGGCCTTCGTCATCGGCCTGCAGCTCGCGGCGATCGCCTCCGAGGGCACGATGTCGCGTTACGCGGCGCTCGCCTCCGAGCCGATCCTTGCCCTCGCGCCCGACGCCGACAGCCCGCTGTGGTGGCCGGCGCGCGCCATGCTCGGCGACGGCCTCGCGCTCGCGGTGCTCGTGGCCGCGAGCCTCATGATGCTCGGCGCGGCGATCGTCCTCGTCGCGCCGCGCTTTGCCGATTGCGCCATCGCCGCCGCCGGCACCACGACGAGCCGCGAGGGCCGGCCGGCCACGGGCTTTCGGCAGGCGTCGCCGATGAAGATGCTGCGCCGCAAGGAATGGGCGCTGCTGCGGCGCGATCCCTGGCTGATGTCGCAGACGCTGATGCAGATGCTCTATCTCCTGCCGCCGGCCTTCCTGTTGTGGAAGAGCTTCGAGGACTCGAGGACGAGCGTGGTGCTGCTGGTGCCGGTGCTGGTGATGGCGGCGGGCCAGCTCGCCGGCGGCCTCGCCTGGCTCGCCATTTCCGGGGAGGACGCGCCGGACCTCATCGCCACGGCGCCGCTCACCGCGCGGCAGGTCACGCGGGCGAAGATCGAAGCGGTGATCGGGTGCATCGCGCTGGTGTTCGCGCCGTTCCTGCTGGCGCTGGCGCTGCTCGATGCCTACGCGGCGATCGTCGCCGCGCTCGGCATCGGCGCGGCGGCCGCGGCGGCGACCAGCATCCAGCTCTACTTTCGCGCCCAGGCGAAGCGCAGCCAGTTTCGCCGGCGGCAGACGTCGTCGCGCGTGGCGACGTTTGCCGAAGCGTTCTCTTCGATTTCCTGGGCCGGTGCGGCTGCACTCGCGGCGGCCGGAACGGCAATCGCGGTCGTTCCCGCGATCCTTGCTGTGGCGATCCTCGCCGGCGTCCGGCTGGTCCGCCCGAAAACGCCTGACGCTGCCGTCGCCTGACCTATCGGCTACTCAACCAGGTCACGGGCAACGACAGCGCGCAGTCACCAGCATTTCCGGAAACACTCAGAACTGCGCGGCGGTCGGCGAGCTCATTGCGGCCTGACAGGGCTTGCTCAGGTTCGACCGGTTCGCGCGGAGGCACGCGACGATGCGCGGGATGTTCGGAATTTCCGAGCTGCACAAGCGCAGCGCATCCGGCGTGCAGGCGGCACGCTGCTCGGCGGTGCCGACGGCGAAGCTCGAGCTCGAGAAGGCGACGAGCGCGACGCCGAGAGCGACCGCGCCCGATGTCACTTTGCAAATCCGTCCCATGACTTTCTCCTGTGTTGGGTATTGACGCGGCGACGCTCGCATGGCGCAAGCGCGGTGTCCGTGACGGTTCTCACAGAGGAGGCGCGTAGCCCGCATGAGCGGAGCGACATGCGGGAATTTTCGGCGCGGGTCGTTGACAGACCGCCGCTCCCGGATGTCGCTTCGCTCATCCGGGCTACAGGCCGAGGCCTCACGCGCGTGCTCCAAAACGCGAAGCGCGGGCGAGGCTCATGGCCACGCCCGCGCTTCAGCTCGAATTCGGTGAAGCTCACCCCTTGGGGCTGTCCTTGGCGCGGACCCAGTCCTGGCCGCCGCAGAAGAAGCCGCCGAACACGCAGCCTTCGACGCGGAGCACGTCGGGGTTCTTGAGCATGATGTTCGAGGCGTAGGTCTTGCCGTTCTTGGCGTTGTAGATCTCGCCTTCCCAGCGCTTGCTGTTGACGGACTTCATGTCGATCAGGACCGGGGTGCCGAGCAGCGGCCGGTTGCGCTTGCTGGCATCGGGATTGTGGCGATCGGTGTCCTTGGGATCGCCGGAGGAGATGACGCCGCACAGGGCCTGGCCGCAGGCGCGGATGCGCACCCGGCCTTCGCCGTCCTCGGTGACCCATTCGCCGATCGGGCTCTTGGGGTCGGAGGACGCCGCGGGTTCGGCGGCGGCCGACTGCGGGCGCCGCGGCGACGGGGGCCATCTTCTGCTCGGCCGGCACGACGGTGTCCTTCGTCGTGAAGGTGTCCTTCGTGAAGCCGGTGTCTTTCGCCGGGGCGGCGACCGTATCCTTGACCGGGGCGTCCTTCGCGGTGTCCTCGCGGGGCGATCCCGACCGTCTCGTCGCGGCGCGGGGCCGGCCGGTCGTCGGAGCGATCGACGACGACTGCTCGCGCGACTTCGACGGCGCGGTCCGCTCGGAAACCGAAGTATCGGAGCCCTTGGCGCGCGCCTTGAGCTGGGACTTCGCCGCTCCCATGGCTTTCTCGCCGATCTCCATGCCGGTGGCGGCGGCAGACCCGAAATCGGACCTGCGGACGACGTGCTTCTGCTTGCCCATCGAGAAGCTGCAATGGTCGGTGTTGCAGTCACCGATGCTCAATCCGCTACCGCCGCCGCCCATGAAGGAGTCGATGATCGAGCCGGCATGTGCGGCCGGCGCGGCGAGAAGAACGCACGTGGCGGCGATGCAGAGGGTTCTCATTTCCGAACATCCCAGGTTCGCGTTGAACGTGGGGAGAACCTAGCCGGGCGTCGGCGGGAGGTATGTGACCGACGTCACGCTGCTGCATCAGGGGGAGGAAACGGGAAACGGCGGCAGCGTCCACCGCGGGCGGCGAGCCCGCCACTTCAACGCACCATCTGATTGATTTATCTAGGCTTTGCGTCTTCGCCGACCAGCACGGGCGGACCCGGTCGCCTTCGCGGACGAACGAGCCGGCGCGCGCCACCACGAGGTCGCCCTCGTTGATCCCCTCGCGGGCTTCGACCGTTCCCTCGGACCGCAGGCCGAGCGCGACGCGATGGGTTTCGATGCGGGCATCGCGCACCACCTGCACGATCGCCCCGCCGGCGCCGTAGAGCACCGCGGAGAACGGGATGCCGACGCCGCAGCGCTCGGTGATGTCGATGATCGGCGCGGGCAAAGGTCCCGGCGCGCAGCTGCGGATTGTTGTCCAGCGAAACGCGAATCTGGCCGAGCTGGGTCGTCTGGTCGATGGAGGGCGCGGTGAACCGCAGGCGTCCCTTGAGGTCCGGCACGCCGACCACCCTCACGGTCACCTGTTGGCCGATCGACACCTGGGAAAACCGCTTGCCCGGCACTTCCGCCGCGAGCTCGAGATCGCCCTGGGCGATGAGAGTGAACAGCGGCTCGGCCCGCGCCGAGGCCATCGCGCCCGACCACGGCGAAGCGCCGGCGACGATGCCCGCCACCGGCGCATTGACGTCGACCGACGCACCGCTGCCGTCGAGCGCGGTGAGCCTCACCAGCGGCTGTCCGGCTTTGACGGTCTCGCCGGCCTCGGCGAGCACCTGCGAGACCTGCATCCCCTCGCGCTCGGGCCGGACCAGCACCTCCTCCCGCGGCACGAGGATGCCGGTGACCTCGACCGAATCCTTGAAGCAGGCGCGCTTCGCCTTCATCACCGACACCGCGGCGCCCGACCGGATTGGGCGCCGGCTCCGCGGCCGGCGCGGCGGCGGCCGATGAGGCCGACCGCTCCGGCACAGGCCGCGGCCGACGGCGATCCGCCGCGCGTCACGGCCGCCGGCCGTCAAAGGCCTCGCACGACGTTGGGTGAGGAGGGTAGCGACATGTCCCGTTTCCGAACGCGAGGACCATATTGGATACGGGCAACGCCGACCAAGATCGCGCTCAGGCGCGCCCGGCAACGGCGGCCGCGAGCGACCGGCGCGGGCCCGGAGACCTCTTTGGGGTGATCCCGCCACGCCAGGATTTCGAGGGCCGGAATAGGCCGGCTGAATCCCTTCAAGGTCAAGGGCGGAATCGGCGACGCTTCGACCCAGGGCTCGACCATGGCGAAGGCGCGCTGGCTGATGATGATCTGGCCCGCCGCCGCCTCGTCGCACAGGCGGGACGCGAGGTTCGTCACGCTGCCGACCGCGGCATATTCGAGCCTGCGGTCGAACCCGACCTGGCCGAGCGTCGCATAGCCCACCGCGATGCCGATGCCGAAGCCGAGGAAGTGGCCGCGGTGGCGCCAGTTCTCGGTCAGCTTGCCGATGGTGCCGCGCATGTCGACCGCCATGCGCACCGCGCGCTCGGTGTGGTCGGGATAGGGAATGGGATCGTTGAACAGCACCAGGATGCCGTCGCCGGCGAAGCGTTCGAGGGTGCCCTCGTAGCGATAGACGATCTCGCCCAGCGCCGCGTGATACTGCCGCAGGATCGCCATCACCTCCTCGGGCTCCGCACTCTCGGTGAAGGCGGTGAAGCCGCGCAGGTCGCAGAACACCACGGTGACTTCGCGGCGATGGCTGGCGAGCAGCGACTCGTGGCCGTCCGAGGAGGCGATGAGCTGCGCGACCTGGGGCGCGAGAAAGCGCTGCAGCCGGCTGATCCGCTCGATCTCGCTGAGCTGGGTCGCGACGCGGTCTTCGAGCAGCCGGTTCCACGACAGGAGCTGCTCGGTCTGCTCCTTGAGCTTCTCCGCCTGGCTCTGCACGGTGTCGTGGGCCTCGGCGAGCTCGTGGCCGCGGCGGTCGACCTCGCGGAACAGCCGCGCATTGCTCATCGCCAGCACCGACTGGTGGGCGAGCGTATGCATCAGGCCGATCGTGCTCGGCGGGAAATCGCCCGCCGTCTTGCGCTGCAGGATGAGCGCGCCGAGCACGTCCTCCTGCCCGACCAGCGGCACCACCAGCACCGAGTTGAAGCCGGCGGCGAGCGCCACGGCGCGCAGCGGATAGTCGGCGGAGCTCGCGACGTCGGGAATCGAGATCGCCTCGCGCTCCGACGCGGCATGGCCGAACACCGGATCGTCGGACGCGATCGACACCGCCTTGATCGCTTCGATCGCGGAACGGTCGAGGCCCGATGCTTCCGCGAGCTCGAACACGCCGCGCGCGCGATCGTAGGAGAAGATCGCGCCGGCATCGGCGCCGGTGATCTCGACGGCGCGCGCCACGATGGTCGAGAGCACCGCATTGAGATCGAGGGACGAGGAGATGGCGCGGCCGATCTCTTCGAGGCCCTGGAGCTCGCGCACCGACTGGGCGAGGTCGCGGGTGCGCTCGTCGACCTTCTGCTCCAGCCGCGAATAGGATTCGTGCAGCTCGCCGGCCATGCGGTTGAACTGGTCGGCGAGGTCTTCGATCTCGTCCTTGGTGCGCACCTCGATGCGATGATCGAACTCGTTGGCGGCGAGGCGGCGCGCACCGGACTGCAGCTGGCGGATCGGCACCACCATGCGCCGCGCCAGCAGGACGCCGGCGGCGATGGCGACCGCGAGGCTCAGCGCCAGAAGTCCGCCGATCCGCACCAGGAAGCTGTAGATCGGCGCGATCGCCTGATTGAGCGGCTGCTCGAAGAACGCGAACAGGTTGACGCTCGGGATCGCGGCGGCGCCGACCAGCACCTTGCGCCCGGAGAGATCCTCGCCGATCGGCGCCGGCTTGGTGCTCGTCGCCATCGCGGCGACCTGCGAGAGCCCGGAGAGGTCGGTGCCGACGCGCAGGCCGGCGTCCGAGCTCGCGAGCAGCCGGCCCTGCGGACCGACGAGATAGGCGTAGCCGACCTTGCCGACCTCGCGCGCGTTGACGAAGTCGGAGAGGAATCGCAAGTTGAGCTCGGCCGCGGTGACGCCGGCATTGCGCCCGGGATGGGCCATCGCGAACGTCAGGTAGGGCTGATCGCCGCGGAAGCTCACCGGCGACCACCAGCTGCCCTGGACGGTCGCATGGACGAACCACGGCTCGCGGGAATAGTCCGCCCCGCGGTTGACCGCGACGTCGAAGCGCGACACGCCGAAGCTGCTCGCGCCCCTGGCTGTCGAGCATGACGAGCTCATCGACCGCCGGGCTGCGCTGCAGGGTCTGGATGTAGTCGGCGCGTCGCTGATCGAGCGTGGTGACGCTCGCGCGGGTGACCCAGCTGATCTGGCGCTCGATCTCTTCCAGGAACTGGTCGATCCGGTGCGCGGTCGCCTCGGCTTTCTCGGATTCCGAATTGGCCACCGCGACCGTGGTTTCGCGGTACATCGACCAGGTCTCGAGCGCGACGTTGACGGCGAGCACGAACACCACGAGCCCGACGAAGGACACGACGTACTTGCGCGAACAACCCGCCCCGTCGCAGCCAATCCCTTCGGGCGTTCTCCATCCGAGCCTCGGGTCACCGACCAAGAAATTCGCGCAGGAGATCGCCGGCCGGAGCCGGGAGACTGGGGCGGTTCTGCGGTCTCGCCGGCGGTGCGTCGCGGTTGTCGCGGCGATCGTTCCGCGAGTCGCCCCTGGAATCGCTTCTGGGCGACAGCATGTTGCCGAGGCCCTGCATCAGCGTGTCGACGGCGTTGCCGGCCGTTGCTGTTGCCGCCGCCGGACTGCGAGTCGCCCTTGCCGAACAGGCCCTGCCCCAGCGCATGGAGCTTGGCATAGGCGCCGTCGGGATCGGACAGGATTCCCGCGACGTCGGGATAGATGCGCGGATCGCTCCAGCTTCCTTCGATATTGACCGGCACGCCGAACCCGAGCGGATCGGCGGCGCCGCCCTGGCCTTCGAGGCTCGCGACCAGCTTGGGATCGAGCTTGAATTGCAGCGTCTTGGTATTGAGGTCGATGGTGCCCGAGCCGGTCACGCGGACGAGCGGCCCGAGCAGGCGAAGATTCGTGGTCTGGGCCCTGCCCTCCTGGATCTGGAAGCGGGCGCTCAACTCGGTGAGGTCGGTCGACTCGGTGCTGGTTGTCCTCCCAGCCGAGCAGCGTCCTCGCGGTCAGCGTCCGGATCATCTTGGCGACGTTGATGCCGAGGATCTGGCCGTCCTGGATGCGGACGTCGGCCGTGCCGGCGAGGCTCGATATCACCGCATTCTGGCTGTTGCCGGATGCCTGGACGTCGATCTTCGACTGCAGGCGCCCGTCGAGCGAACCGAAGTCACCGAGGTCGGACAACAGCGGCAGCGCGCGAACGCCGTTGAGATCGACGTGCAGCGCATGCACCGGCGGTTCATCGGACGCGTTGACCGACACGGTCGCCTGGACCTCGCCGCCGTAGAGCCGGCTCGGCGCGAGTGCGACATCGAGGATGCCGTTCGCGAGCGGTCGCATGAACGGAGACCGGTGAGGCGCGCACGGAGCCGACGTTCAATTCGGTCGCGGAGAGCTGAACGTCGGCATCGACGTAGTTGAGCCCGATCAGCCGGATCTCCTGCCCGCTCCACGACGCACTCGCCGTCGACGATTTCGCTCTCGGACGCTGCGACGGACCGATCCGACCGGACGACGGCGACGATGCCGCCAACGCGAGCCGCTCCACATCGAAATCGGCCTTGACCATCGGCTTGCCGGAGAAATCGACCGAAGCCCAGCCGTTGAGCCGGCTCGTTCCGATCCTGCCGGCAAGTCCGTTGATCCGGAACACCGAGGCGCCGGCCCGGACATCGGCGGTGCCGGTGACCTTGTCGTCGAGAAATCCGGGCGCTTCGAACGACATCTCGACCGGCACGCTCGCGCCGTCGAGGCCTGCGAACGGCGTCTTGGCGTTCGCCTGGAGATGGATCGGCTGATCGCCGACATTGGCGCGGACGTCGAGCCGCGCGTCGGCGGCATTGAGCGAGCCGGTGGCGGCGATGCGATCGATCCGCATTTCGAAGCGGTCTCTCGTATTCGACATGATGACGGTGCCGTCTTCGACGGTGAGCCGGTCGACGGTGAAGGCGGGCATCGATGCGCCGCGCCGCTGCTTCCGCCCTGGCGCGCCGGCGCGGAGGCATTGTTGGGGCGGTTCGACGATTCGCGCGCGAGCGCGACGCGGATGAGCGGCCTCGTCACCGTCAGTTCGGTGATCGCCGGCCGGCCGGAGAGAAGGCTCATGAGAGACATCGAGACCCGTGCGCCGTCCGCCGCGACGTTGAGGCCGGTCGTGGGCCGGATGGCATCGCTCACGGTGAACTCGCCCAGCGTGAGGATCGGTGCGGGCCGCAGCGCGAGCTTCATATTGCCGTCGATGCGCAGGCGATAGCCGGCGCGGATCGCCTGATCCTGCGCGTAATTCGCGAGGAACCCGGCGGGCACGCCAAAAATCGCCGCGACCACCACCACCGCCAACAAAGCTGCGAATCCGAGGGCCGCAATCTTCAGTGGCTTCATGTGAAATCCTCGCGAACCGGTTTGGGACCACGGACGCCAAAGCCCGTCCGCAATAAGCAAAGGCGAGGCGCCGCTGTCGCGGAGCCACAATGCCGTTCGTTGTATTGGTGCCCAAACCGGCACGTTGTAATCAGCGAATTATGTGACTAACATCACAAATTGTCGAATCCCTTCGGTCGCCTGTCCGTGAATTCGGTGACCGCTCAGTCATGAGCAAACAGTCGGAATTCGCCGTCATTCTGGGGCTCAATCCGCTGTTCGCCAATCTCGGCGCGGAAGCTCTCGATAAGATTGCGGCACTCTGCCATACCCAACACCTCGCCGCCCGCGAGGTGTTGTTCCAGAAGGGCGACAGCGGCGACGCGCTCTACGGAATCCGGCGCGGCCAGGTTCGCATCGAGACCGGCACCGCGGCCGGCGGGCAGCTGACCCTCAACTTTCTCGGCTCCGGCGACCTGTTCGGCGAGATCGCCGCGCTCGACGGTCAGCCGCGCACCGCCGGCGCCACCGCGGAGGAACCGACCGAGCTGTTCGTCCTGCGCCGCGAAGATTTTCTCGGCTTCCTGGAGCGCGAGCCCCGCATCGCGGTGAAGTTCATCACGCTGTTGTGCCAGCGCGTGCGCTGGATCAGCGATCGCATGGAGGAGGCGGTGCTGCTGCCGCTCCCGGTGCGGCTCGCACGGAGGCTGTGCGCGCTCGCGACCGACTTCGGCTCGGATATCCACATTTCGCAGGAGCAGCTCGGCGTCTATGTCGGCGCGGCGCGCGAGACGGTCAATCGCCAGCTGCAGGAATGGCGGCGCCAGGGCATCCTGGAAATGGGGCGCAACCGCATTTCGCTGCTCAAGATGAACAAGCTCGCCGACGAAGCGCGCTCGGAGTAGCAGCGCAAATCCGGTCGGAACCGGACCGCGCGAGTGCCGGTCAGTGGCCGGCCGGATGCTCGGCGGCGCCCTTGACCTCCGGCTCTCCCGTGGAGATGAGGCGATTGCTCAGGCGCGAGGTCAACCTCGACACGTTGTCCATCAGCACGAACACCGCCGGAACGAAGACGAGCGAGAGCACGGTCGAGACCAACAGGCCGCCGATCACCGACACCGCCATCGGGGCGCGGAATTCGCCGCCGGCGCCGAAGGCGAGCGCGCTCGGCACCATGCCGGCGATCATCGCGATGGTCGTCATCACGATCGGCCGCGCGCGCTTCTGGCCGGCGTCGATGATGGCCTTGTCGCGATCCATCCCGGCGTGAATCGATTCGATCGCGAAGTCGACCAGCATGATCGCGTTCTTGGTGACGATGCCCATCAGCATCAGGATACCGATCGACACCGGCACGGTGAGCTGCATGCCGCCGAGCAACAGCGCGATGATGGCGCCGCCGATCGACAGCGGCAGCGAGAACAGAATGGTGATCGGCTGCAGGAAGCTGCCGAACAGGAGGACCAGCACCGCATACACCATGATCAGGCCGTTGCGCATGGCGCTGGCGAAACCGTCGGACAGCTCGGCGAGATTCTCCGCATCGCCCGATTTGCCGATCGTGATGCCCTGCGGGTGACTCTTCATCACCGGCAGGTCGTAGATCGCCGTCATGGCGTCATCGAGCGACGACTTGCCGACGAGGTCGGCGGCGACCGCGGCGCGGCGGTTGCGGTCGTAGCGGTCGATCGAGGTCGGCCCCTGGTCGAGCGAGATGTCGGCGATGGCGCCGAGCGGAACGCCGCCGGGCCGCCCGAACATCGGCACCCGCAGCTGCTCGATCACCTGCAGGTTGGTGCGCGCCTTCTCGTCGAGCTGGACGCGGACCGGCACCAGCCGGTCGCCGGTGTCGAACCTTGCGAGCGCCGGGCCGATGTCACCCATCGTCGCCACCCGGATCGTCTCGGAAAGCCCCTCGGTGGTGACGTTGAGGCGGGCCAGCATGTCGGTGTGCGGATGGATGCGCAGCTCCGGCCGCTCGAGCGCGGTCTCCGAAATCACGTCGGCGACGAGCGGGATGCGCCGCATCTGCGCGGCGAGCTCTTCGGCGACGTTGGCGACCGCTTCGGGGTCGGTGCCGGTCACGTCGAGGGTGATGGCGCGCAGCCCGTTCTCGTCGACGAACCAGTAGCGTACATCCGGGATCTCCTCGATCTCGCGGCCGATCGCGAGCTCGAGGTCGTGCTGGGAGATCGAGCGCTTCTCCTTCGGCGTGTAGTTGACGTAGAGCGAGGCGCGGCGAATTTCCTTGGCGCCCTTCGGCACGCGTCCGCCGTCGACGAAGATGCTCACGATCTCCGAGCGCCCGCGCAGGCGGCGGACGATCTCCTCGGTCGCCTTCTCGGTGTCGGCGAGCTGCGATCCCGGCGGCAGCTCGATGGCGAGGCGCGAGCGCGCGCTGTCCTGCGCCGGCAGGAAGCCCTTCGACAGCAGGGTGATGCTCCACACCGATGTCGCGAACAACACGAGGCCGATGAGCACGGTGAGCAGATAGTGCTTCACCGACCAGGTGACGAGGCGCGTATAGGTGCGCAGCGTCGCTCCCGGCGGCTTCTCCTCGATGTGGTGGTGGCGCAGGAAATACGCAGCGAGCATCGGCGTCACCAGGCGCGCGGCGAGCAGCGAGAACAGCACCTGCACCGACACCGTGATGCCGAACTGCTTGAAGAACTGCCCGGCGATGCCCGGCATGAAGCTCGCCGGCGTGAAGATCGCGACGATGGTCAGGCTGATGGCGATGACCGCGAGGCCGATCTCGTCGGCGGCGTCGATCGCGGCCTGGTAGGGCGACTTGCCCATGTTCATGTGGCGTACGATGTTCTCGATCTCGACGATCGCGTCGTCGACCAGGATGCCGGTCGAGAGCGTGATCGCGAGGAAGCTCACGAGGTTGAGCGAGAAGCCGAGAATGTCCATCGCCCAGAAGGCGGGGAAGATCGACAGCGGCAGCGACACCGCGGCGATGATCGTCGCCCGGATGTCGCGCAGGAACAGGAACACCACGATGACGGCGAGCGCGGCACCCTCGAACAGGGTGTGCAGCGCCGCGTCGTAGTTGCCTTTGGTGAATTCGACCGCGGTGTCGATCAGCTTGAGCTCGACGTCCGGGTTAGCCCTGGTGATCTCGTCGATCTTCTTCTGCACGGCCTCGGCGACGACGACGTCGCTCTGGCCCTTGGAGCGCCAGATGCCGAAGGCGACGGTCGGCTCGCCGTTGAGGCGGGCGAAGGTGCGCGGCGCCGCCACGGTGTCGGTGACGACGCCGAGATCCTGGAGGCGGACCTCGCCCCCCAGCGGCAGCCCGATCATCAGATTGGACAGCTCGTTGAGGGTCTTGGCACCGGCGAGCGTGCGGATCGCCTGGTCGCGTCCGCCGATTTCGGCGCGCCCGCCGGCGAGATCGACATTGGTGCCGCGCAGCATCTTGCTGACGTTGGCGGCGGTGAGACCGACCGCCTGCAGGCGGTCGGCATCGAGCGAGACCAGGATCTCGCGGTCGACGCCGCCGATCCGCTCGACCTGGGCGACCCCGCGCACGCCCTGCAGCTGGCGCTTGACCACGTCATCGACGAACCAGGAGAGCCGTTCCGGCGTCTTGCCCGGCGCGATCGCGGCGTAGGTGACGATCGGCAGGTCGACGAGATCGACCCGCTGCACCAACGGCTCGCCGTCGATGTTCTGCGGCAGGTTGGGCCGCGCGCGCGTCACCGCATCCTTGATGTCGTTGAGCGCGCGATCGGTATTGGTTTCCAGCGCGAACTGGATCGTCGTCACCGACAGCCCGTCGGTGATCTGCGAGGCGATGTGGCGGACGCCTTCGACGCCGGAGACGCTGTCCTCGATGTACTTGGTGACCTGCGCTTCGAGCTCGGAGGGGCCGGCGCCGAACTGGGACACCGCGACCGAGACCACGGGAATGTCGGCGGCGGGAAGCCGCGTGACCGGCAGCTTGAGGAAGCTCACCCAGCCGAGGATCAGGAGAATGATCGAGAGCACGACGGCGGGCAGCGGGCGCCGGATCGACCAGGCCGAAATGTTCAACGCCATCGTCGCAGTCTCACTCGGCAAATCGCTTGAGGAAGACCGGCTTCACCGGGTCGCCGTCATGGAGCGAGGTGCCGGCGCTGGCGACAAGCGTGTCGCCCTCGTTGACCCCGCTCTTGATCTCGATGTCGGCGTCCGAGGTGAGGCCGGTGTCGACCTTCTGCGTCTTGACCACGCCCTTCACGATCACCTGTACGCTCGCCCCTTCGGTGCGATAGGTGACCGCCGAGCGCGGCACCGAGACGCCGCAGCTGCGGCTCGCGTCGATCGCGGCGCGCGCGAACATGCCGACCCGCAGCGACGGATTCTTGTCGATCGACAGGCGGACCTTCGCGAGCTGCGTCATGCGGTCGATCTCGCCGGGGACGATGCGCACGCGCCCCGACAGCTCGGTGCCGTTCTCCACCTCGACCCGCGCGGTCTGCCGGCCGTCGCCGCGCAGTTTGGGCACGTGGATGCTGGGGACGTCGACTTCGAGCTCGATGTCCCCGTCGACCATGATGCGGAACAACGGCTGCGGCATCATCGGGTTGGCGACCGCGCCGATCATGGCCGTGCTGCGCGTGATCACGCCGGCTGCGGGGGCCTTCAGGACGATGCTCGAAGGTCCGGGGCGCGCACCCTGGGGGAGCGGCGGCCCCTCCAGCTTGGTCAAGCGCGCGAGCTCGGCATTGGCGGCGACGGTGGCCCCTTCTTTCGCAATCACCTCGGCGACGCGATAGCCGTCCTCGAGGTTCGCGACCGCCTCCTGGCGGGGAACCAGAAAGCCGGTCACCGCAATGGTATCGGCGAAGCAGTACGTAACGGCCTGGACCGCCATGACGTCGGCGCCCGTCGTGCCCGAAGCGCGCGGAGCGTCGGCGGCGCGGGGCTGCCCGAAGCCGAGCGCGATGAGGAGGCTCGCAGCGACGACGAACTTGGTGACGAAGTTGGGCGCGACCGGAATTTTCATCGCCTTGAGCGTACCATCATTGGCGTACCATCATTGGAATGCGTTTTCCTGTTCGAAGCCCGCTCCCCCACCCGGTCGACGGAGGAGCGAGCTATCGCCGGGCCGCGCCATGTGCCGGCGATCGGCACCGCCGGCGGTGCGACGTAGCGCCTATCGCTGGCTGACGGCCTTCTCTTCCATGTTGACGATCTGGACCCGGCGGTTTGCCGACGCGTTCGGATCAGAACTCGGTCTTGAGCTTGGTCTTGCCGTAACCCACGGTCACGAGGCTCGCGGCGGGAATCTGGAAGTTCGTCATGAGGTAGCGCTTGACGGATTCGGCGCGCCGTTCCGACAGCTCCTGATTGGAGGCGTAGCTGCCGACGGCGTCGGTGTGGCCGGCGACGACGAACGTGCCGCCCTTGAGCTCGGGGCTCGACAGCGCCCGGCCAAGGGCAGTGACCGCCGGCACCGCCGCCGGACCGATATCCGAGGACGAGAACGGGAAGTTGATTTCGATATCGACGCTCGGGTGCTCTTTCGCGATCGATGCGATGTGCTCGCGTTCATTCGTGGTGAGCGAGCGGCTCGACTTGTTTTTGATCAACTCGAGGAATTGCTGGTCGTCGCTGCGCGGCGCCTCGCCCATCGGCGTAGACGTCAGGCTGCGGGTGACGGTTTGCCCCATCGTCGGCTTGGCGACCGGCGAAAGCGACTGCAGGATCCGCTGCTCGAGGTTCGTGTCCTGGGCGAGAGCGACCGCGCTCGCGCCCGTGAGCGCCAGCGCCAGCACGGCTCCGGCCAAGCCGAATTTGAGCGTTTCGCGATGTGTGCTCATGGCGATCTCCCGTAAAAAATACGCGATGCGTTCAAACCGAATGTCCGACCGTCGTTGCGCGATCGGTGAATAAAGCGGCCCTCGTCGACACCCGGTCGCGCGCCTTGCGCGACCGAAGGCCGCTCACCTTCCCGCTGCCTCGGTGGTGCCGGTCGTCACGCCGTACTCCTTGAATTCCTCGGCGATGCTCGGCGCGATCGCTTTGGCGGCGACGATGTCGTCGTTGCCTCCCGCGGTGTTGCCGGTCCGCACCTTGGCGACGCCGCGCCCGAACAGGGAGGACGCCTGCCGCGGATTGTACCTCACCGCCGAGTCGTAGTCGGACAGCGCCTCGGTATTGTGACATAGTTTGAGGTTGATCAGGCCGCGGCTATCCAGCGCATCTCCGTAGGCCGGCCGCAGTTTCAGCGCCTCGTTGCAGTCCTGCATGGCCTTCGTGGTGTCGCCCAACATGATGCGGGCCCAGCAGCGGTTGTTGAGGGCCTCGGGATCGTCCGGCTTGAGCCGGATCGCTTCGTCGAAATCGGAAATCGCACGATTGAACTGGGCGTAGCGGGCATAGAACTGGCCGCGACGATAGTACGCGACGGCATCGCGCGTATTGCGACGCACCCGCTCGTCGAGGGTTTTGAGCTCGTCGCTTGGAGGAGTCCCCGACGGCTTCGGCGGCGCCACGTTGGCGACGACGCAGGCGGGAGCCGCAGGCGGCCGCGTCGACTGCACGTCGAACGTATTGGTGTTGCTCGCCGTCGTGTTGCTGGAGTTGATGTTCGTATTGGTGTTGGTGCTCGTATTGGTGTTCGAGCTGATGCCGGTATTCGTGTTGGTGCCGGTGGTGTTGTTTGCGATCCGCGGCGGCGCGCCTCGACCGCAGCTCGGAAACGAAAACTCCTGGCTCAGCGATGACGAGATCCAGGGGTTCTGCTCGTTCGAGGAGGCCCGTGACACGCCCATCCGGGTGCGGTTGAACACCTCTTCCGCCGACACGCCCTGCCCGCGGATTTCCTTCACCAGCTCGCCGACGAACAGGCTGCGCTCCGCAGCGCTGTCCTTGACGAGGCCGCCGGGCGTACCCGCGGTCGCCGAATAAAGGACGAGGGTGCCGAGCGGCGCGCTGACCGGCGGGAGCCCCTCGGCACCCGCCTTGCGGAAACGACGCTCGAACGGATTGCGACGCGCCGCATCGACGATCGCGATCTTGACGTTGGCGCCGCGCTTGTTCATCTCGGCGAGGATGTTGTCGAGGCTGACGCCCTTCGGCTGCACCTCGCTCTCGTTCCAGATGTCGACGTCGACGGGAATGAGATAGCTCTGCCGGTTGGCCTGAATTCCGTATCCGCTGAAGAAGACGAGGCCGGTCATGCCGCGCTTGAGCTTCGCGTAGAAGCCGTTGATGGCGCGCTGCATCTCGTCTTTCGAGAGGTTCTCCCTCACTTCGACGTCGAAGCCGGCCCGCTTGAGCTCGTCGCCGAGCGAACGGGCATCGTTGATCGGCTCCTTGAGCGCGGGATCGCCGCCCCACATGTAATCCGAGTTACCGATCAGGAGTGCCGCACAGGAGCCATTGCCCTGCTGGGCCGATACCGGCTGCACCCAAAAGATGGTCGCCAAAGCGAAGAACAAGACCAAGCGCATGCCCAAATTTCCCTGCTTCGGGCTGCTGCCAAGCAATTGAGCGCGCGCCCCGCGCTGTTTCCGCCAGTGTCCGGCGCGCGTGGGTCGGGCCGCCTCCAGCACCTTGGTATCGCAACCAATGCGCTTCATGACCTGCTTCCTGCAACAACCCCCGGCGCGTTGATCATGCTTAGCAATTCAGTCAAAGGCAGGCAATGACCGCGGGCTGCTGTATTTGGGCGCGCCCGCGACGTTCCTGGCGGAGCGGACGACGCGCTCCCGGCGATCTTGGTGAACGTGACAGAGCGCCGGGACAAAGACGAAGCGGGCGCGGCGGCGCCCGAACCCGTTAAGGTCAGAACGCAACCCCGAGCATCAGGGCATAGGACTGGGCCGGCTGGCGCGCGACCACAATCCGGTCGGCCTTGAAGGTGGTGAGCACGCTCGGGCGCACGGGGCTCTCAGTCTTCGCCCAGGCCGAGGTAGCGACGAGCGAGGCGAGCGCGAACGCAGCAACAAGTGTCTTCATGATGGGAGGTTTCCTTACGCAAGCGAGGGTACGGGCCCACACGCTAAGCGCTTTCGATGGATCTTTATGTGATCCAGATCACATATTCCACCGGAAGGGCCGTGATGTCCCGGCCCCCTTCCGCTGGCTCCGACATGCAGCGACCCGCCCGCTCACAGCGCGGCGAACGCCCTCCAAATGGATTAAGGGCTAGAAGCTTACGCCGACCATCAGGCTCAGGTGTTGCGCAGGCGCACGGTAGGACTCAGCCCTGAAGCGGACCGGCTCGGCCCTGCGAACCAGCTCCGGCCTGCTCACCACGCGCACCGGCGCCACCGGCCGACTGACCCTCACGACCGGCTCCTTTACGGGGGTCGAGACGGGGCGGCTCGCCGGCCGCTCGGTGGCGATACGCCGCTCGCCCGGCAAAGTGTCGCGGAGCAATCGCAGCGTGCGGTCAGCGGTCACCGCGTGGCAGGCAGGGCGCCTTGCATGACTTGCCACCTTCGCATCGGACGGCGGCTCGGCAGCATTGGCGGTAAGGCCAAACGAGGCAACGATAAACGCCCCCAGCACCAGTGCGCGCATACCGCACTCCTCTCCAAAGGTTCGAAACTCGATACCCCGCCACGTGCGACGCTAGCACCTCCCCCGCCGCGTGTCACCAGAACCGCGGGCAGGCGACGAACGTAGGGAATCCACAGGATGGCAAAGATCGTCGCGGGCGCGTGTGATCCAGCTCACATAACTTCCCGTGCCCTTCTTTAAGATATCGGTTGCCAAAAAAGGGGAAGCCATGAAGCCAGCGATCACAGGGCTTTTCGCCGCCAGTCTGATCCTGATGACCGGCGCCGCCCATACCGCGTCAATCGTGGACACCGTCATCGCCGGCGCCCGCTCGCGATTGAGCCACGGCGATTGCCAGCTCGCCCGCGCGGGCGCTTTCTGCAAAAAGCAACGCACCTCGGGGAGGGAGCCGTACGAGACCTCGAGCGCGAGGTCGACGTTGGTGAACGAGAGCTCGGTCGCCAACCCTTCACGATCCGCGAGCCCGGTCGGACGGTGGATAGTCGATGACGGCGACCGTCGGGTTCAAATCATGCCGTGCGGAAAATCGCTGTGCGGCATCATCTCGGCGGCAAAGCCCGATGCGGTCGATCGCTTCAACCCTGATCCGGATCAGCGCAATCGAACTATCATCAACCTTCCGGTGCTCATCGAGATGACGCAGACCGAGAGCAATCGCTGGGAGGGTCAGATCTACAACACCAGGGATGGCAGAACCTACTTCGGCAAGATCTCGCTCCGGAACGCCAACCTGCTCGAAGTCGAAGGCAATGCGCCGCACGCGCTCCTGGTCCAGACCTGGATCAAAGATACCGACGAGCCGCGTTAGAGCATGATCCCGAAAAGTTGCAGACTTTTCGGGCGAGATCATCCTCAAAATCAAGAAGTTCTAAAGTGCGATCCGATCCAACGTGAACGGGTCGCACTCCGGCGTTGGACGGGGATCGGAAACGCGAGTGGCCGGGACACCGCCCGGCCACATCACATCGATCCCACGTGACGAAACCTGCCTCGACGGCCGCCGAAGCGTCACTCCACGTTTACGTCACTCCATGTTCACGACTTGGGCACGCCGATTCTCCGAGGCGGCGGGATACCTCGCATTTTTGAGCTTCGACTTGCCATAGCCGACGGTCACGAGATTCTGGGCCGGAATGTTGTAGTGGTCGACGAGGTAGCGCTTGATCGAATCGGCGCGCCGCTCCGACAGGTCCTGGTTGAACGGGACACCTCCCGCACCATCCGTGTGACCGGCGATGACGAACGTATTCCCTCGCAGGTCGTCGTTGGATAGCGCCTTGCCGAGCGCGGTCACGTACGGCAGGGCGGTCGCCCCGATGTTCGCCGATCCGTAGTCGAAGTTGACTTCGACGTCGACGCTCGGCTTGGTCTTGGCGAGGTCGGCGATCTGCTCGCGTTCTTCGAGCGTGATCGAGCGCGTCGTCTTGTTTTTCACGGAGTTCAGCAGGCGCGTTTCCGCTTCCGGAGTTTCGCGCACCGTCGTGGTGAGACCCCGCGTGATGATGGCGGGCTTCTTGACCGCCAGCGCCTTGAGGATCTGCTGCTCCAGCAGATTCGGATCCTGGGCACGGGCGCCATCGATCCCGAAAAGCAGGCCGACCACGGCAAGAATCGAACCTGCGACTCGATGAGTTGTTGTCGTTGTCATGTCTTGTCCCCTCGAATTCACGTCCGTCTTTTCAATGCTTCACTTCCAAAAAAATGCCTGCGGTCGCGCCGCGACAGGCGCGAAGACGACCGCCGCGGCAATGATTGTCGAGCCTCCGCGCTTCGAACATCGTGCCGGCGCCTCGCAAGTCTCGGCTCCTGGCACGAGGTGACCTTGGTTGTTTGTGAAGTTCGGCGCCCATGCGGTTCTCTGCGCCGATGATCGCGTCACACAGCATCGCGAAGACAACCGAGTCCAAATCCCTCCGACGGCGCGCAACCCGCGCGCACGCGATCCGTCGATGAAAGGGAAGCGCTTCATAGGGACCGGCTATCCGCCGCCCACGCTCGGAGCCGTGGTCGCGGGCGAGTGAATGAAACCTTAACAATAATGTCAGGATAACAAGGGGAACAAAACAGCGCAACGGAGCGGAACTATTCGGCTCGGCCTATTTTTTGGCAAAATGGCCCGCACGATAGTCGCCAAGCGGCGCCGCGGGCGGGCGCCGCTCTCCCGACAAACTTCGAGAACGAGCGTCAGAATCCGACGCCGACCATCAGGCTCGTCGGGCTTCGACTGCCGCTCGAGAAGGACCAGCAAGGACGCCTGCTCCTTGGCGTTCGCCCCGCTCGGCACGGGCGTGTAAATCGCGCGACGGCTCATCCGTTCGGCGGGCGCGCTCAGCCCCTCCACAAATCCGGTAAAATGCATCAGCTTCAGTGGAGGCGCGGCGGCCGCCAGACGGCAGGCGCGCCCCGTGATCGCCCGCCTTCGCCGAGGCAATTTCGGCGCTGAGCGGCAGGCCCAACGCCACACACAAAGCCGTCCCGAGCATGAGCTTTCGCATCATCTGCGTCCCCCTTCGGAACTGGCCAACCAGCGCCACCGCCTCGGTCGGCAGCGCTAGGTCCAGGAGCATGTCACTTTGAACTTATGAGCTCAAAACTTGTAGCTGAGTCCCAAGCGTCCGCTGTCGATCCGCAGGTTTGAAGCGCTGACCGCCCAGTTGCACATGACCTGGTGCACACGTCGCCACCGCGCTTGCAAATACGAGGGGCAAGGTCAGCCGACGCGCCGCCAAAGTCGTAGTGAAGATATTCTGCTCTCACGATCCAGTTCTGAGAGAGCATCCACTCGAAGCCGGTGCCCACCACCCAGCCGGTCTTGGTTTCGTCGAAGTTGACGCCTGCGGCGACGCCGCGGCAACACGACGGGCCCTGAAATCGATCCTGTTGCGTTCGCCGTGTAAGATGTCGAAGTCCACGCAGCACCACCGGTCGCGTAAAGCAACCAGGACCCACCAGTCCAGCCGACACGGCCTCGCATCGACGGCCAGCCACTGGCTGTTCGCGGTCACCTGCATATTGAACGCTGGTGCCGGCGCGAACGTCTCGAAGACGGTCTCAATGTCGGTAACGCTGCGATGTATCACAGCTACATCGCCTTCCAAACCGACGACCCAATTGGAGACCTGCCAGTTGTAGCCGGCATGGATAGCACCGAGCGCACCGGCACCCCCAAGGTCATGCGTCGTCGGCAGGTTTCCAAATCCGGGAACACCGGCCACGAGGATTGGGGGAGCCCCAAATCCGGGTGACGGGAACGGGTTGGTAGTGGCCGATTGACCGGCGCCATACCCCCCGATATCGGCTCCGAGATAAAAGCCGGTCCAGCTATAGACGGGCGCAGGCGCCTTGACCGGCAGATCCGCCGCAAGCGCGGGGCCGGCCGCAGAGATCATGGCGGCAATTGCCGCAGCTCCGAAGTTCCGACGCATCGAAAATCCCCTTCCCCAATCAATTTGCACATGCGATTCTAGATGGGGCGGACGCCCGCCTCGTTGCTTACCACTTGTAGTTGACGCCGACCTTGGCCTGGGCGGCACGCTGATAGGTGTTGATCGTCGTGCCGTCGGAGAGCGTGACCGACTTGTGGCCGAAGTCCAGCCAGTCGAATTCCGCCTTCGCCGTCCAGTGCTGGGTAAAGGCGAACTCCGTGCCGTAGCCGAGCGTCCAGCCGACCGCGGTGGTGTTCACCGAAGCCGAGTTGACGAAGGCGCCGGTGGCGTTCACGCAGTTCTGGGCGGAAAATGCCGTGCCGTTCGAACCATTGATCGGTCCGAGGTTACAGGTCTCACTGAAGGACTCCCCGGCGATCGCGACGCCGGCCTTGCCGTAGACCAGCGTGTGAGGCAGCCAAGCGTAACCGAGCCGACCAGCGACAGTGGCCGTCCAGTTGATGTTGTCGTGGCAGGTGGTCTGGAACAGCGAATTGTTCACCGATCCGAGTGCAGACATTAAACGGCGGGTTGAGCGGTTGGCACTGATTGGAGCTCTGAACTCCGGTCCCAGTCGGCGTCGCCCTCGATGCCATAGACCCAGTTGCCCGACTGCCAGTTGTACCCCAGGGTACCACCGCCCAGCGCCCCGGCCGGCCGCAGATTGGACGCAGAGCCACCCGCTATCGGTGTCAGGGGGATAGGCAGACTTCCGCCAACGATCGCCGAGTTCGGGAAGTACATGTTGCCCCGCCCGGACTCCACTCCGCCGATGGCGCCCACATAGAGGCCGCTCCAGTTGACCACCTCGACGGCCTTGTAGACGGGGGCCTTGACCGGATAGGCCGCCGGAGCCGCGCCCGGCGTGAACTGATAGCGGATGCCGCCGGTGCCGCTCAGCCCGTTCATGTTCGGAGCCCTCGCGGTAGTCGAGGCGCGCGAAACCGAGCCAGCCGGTGTTGGCGACCTGACCGGCGACGCCGACAGAGTATTGGCCGAACGTCCCGATGTTGTTCGACGTCATGGTCGCCGCCAACACGCTCCGCCAGCCGCCGGTGAAGAAGCAGTTCGGGCAGCTCGAATAATGCGAGGTGATGTCGCCCGAAAAATCATGCCAGACGCTGGCGGCGACAAACGGCTGCAGGACCACATTGCCGGCCTCGACGGTCGTGCCTACCCGCAGGCCGGCGCGACCGATCATGGAGTTGATGTCGTTGACCTGGGTCGACCCGGAATAGTTGCCCGCCGCATAGGCCGCAGCGCCTCCTGCGCCAGGAAGCGGCGAAGCGACATTGATCGGATCGATGGATTCCTTCGACCAGACGAAGCCTACGCTGGGCTCCACGAACCACTTCGAATTCGGGACCTTGTAATTGTAGCCGGTCGAGGCGGCCAGGGTCCAACCGTGGGCATCGACCTTCTGGTCGAAGATGTTGGCTGTCGGGCTGCTGAGGTCCGTTTGGAAGTAATCGTACCGGACCAAGCCATCGACGTAGAAGTTACCCTTGGTGAGAACGCCATACGTTCCCACGAACGGGGCCTGAGTGGTCGAATTAAAGCTACCGCCCTGAATATTGCCCTGCGTAATGTCGCCGGACGTTTCGAGGTATCCGGCCGTGGTGCCGAGATGCAGGTTCCAGCCGTCCCAGAAATTCAACTTCGCTACATCCTGGCCTAACTGAAAGCCGCCGAATGTCTGGTGGTAGGTCGAATTGCAAACGGTCGCGCCACCGTAAGCTGGCCCCGAACCCATTGCTGGGGTTCAGGCTGCCGCTGACCGTAGTGTTCGTCTTGAGGTTCAGGTCGCCGCCAACCCCGCGAATCCACACGCCCGCGCCCTCGGAGTTGGCTGGGGGATTCCCCGGCGCACTCACGAAGGCCGTGCTCTGGGTCAGAAAGGCCGTATTTGCTGCCGTCACAGCACCCGCGATCGCATTGGAAGCCGACAATCCGGACGCCAGGCCCCAATAGTGCCCGGCAAGGCGTAAGCCCGCCGGCCGGCCGTTCAAGGTCAGCGGCGAACAGTTCTGCGCCAGCGCCGCCGACGACCCCAGCAGCCCGAAAGCTGCGATGCGAGCCCGCGATCAGCCCCGCACGACCCACGGCTCGCCTGAAATTCGAATTTCGGTAAAACATTGCCCCTATCCCCCCGGCACAAAGGTACCGACTCTTCCGCCGACAGAGTACGGCGAGAGGCATCTATTTAGAAGCTGACTCTCCCCAGGAATGACACGGTTGGGAGCTTTTTCCCTATTTGTTGTAGTTCAGCCACACTAATTCGCGGGCGAGTTTTTCGCCGCGCCGGCGTCGCAGCGACACAGCCGGGCCTCCCGCAGAGTCATTGATTTGAAAAAGATATCACCGGGGGCGGAACCTCCCGGTGATACTTCGTCTCAATCGGCAAATCAGGAAATCAGAAGCCGACGCCGCTCATTGTGCCCGAGTGGCCGCCACCACCACCGCCACCGCCACCAGCCGCCGCCGCCACGCGCCTCATAACGCGGGGCCGGCCGCGACGCCGCACGCTCGACACGCGGTGCCGGGCGCTCGACGCGCGCCGGCGGAGCCTGACGGCGCGGCGGCTCGACGGCGGTCGGCTGATGGCGCTCCACCACCCGCGGCGGAGGCGACGGGGCCTGCCGGGGCGGAGTGACGATCTGCGGCTGCGGGTGGTATTCCGGACGCGGCATGACCGGCGCAACCGGCGGGACCGTCCGGATGGTGATCTCGGGCCGCGGCCGGATCGCCGGACGCGTGCTGACGTCGGGCTCGGCCTCGGGCTTCGCCGTCACCTCGGGCTTCGGCTCCAGCGCCGCGATGGCTTGCTTGGCATCCGTCACGAACGGCGAACTGGGGTAGCGCTTGATGAAGGCGCGGAACTCGGACGGGTCGCGGGAGTCCCTGGTGCCGTCCCAGGCCTGCAACATCTCCGTCTCGGCCTTCTCCTTGGCTTCGCGGGCGGCGAGCTCGGCCTTTTCCTTGGCCTCGCGGGCGGCGGTCTCGGCGCGGGCCTTGGCTTCGCGCTCCTTCGCCTGCCGCTCGAGCAGATCGATGCGAACCTTGGCATCGCGGGTCGAGAACGGCGAGTCGGGATACCGGTTGATGTAGTCCCGCAGCTCGGCCGGGTCGTTGGAGCCCTTCACAAGCTCCCAGGCGGCGCGCGCCGCGGCAGCCTCTGCGCGCGCCTTTTCGGCGCGGTCGGCAACATCGCGCTCGAGCGCGCCCAGCCGCGGCGCGGCGTGGGTCAGCGTCACCGCCGCATCCGGATACCGCTTCATGAAGCTGCGCACCTCGGAAACGTCGGTCGTGTTCTGGATGCGGTTCCAGGCCTGGGCCGCCTCGGCCTCCATGCGGGCCTTGGCTTCGCGCTCCTTGATGCGACGGTCGAGCACGTCGAGGTATTGCTTGGCGTCGACCTGCGCGGTCGGCGTGTTGGGATACTGCTTGATGAAGTCCTGCACGACCGCGAGGTCGTTGGTGTCCTTGATCCGGTCCCAAGCCGCCCGGGCCGCTGCCGCCTCGGCCTGCGCCTTGGCGACGCGGTCCTTCGCCTCACGGTCGAGAACGCCGAGCCGCTCGGTCGCGTCCTTGAGCGCCAGCGTCGATTCCGGGAACCGCTTGATGAACGCCTGCACCTCGGCCGGGCTGCTGGTGTTCTTGATAGCGTTCCAGGCCGTCACGGCCTCGGCTTCCATCTTCTGGCGACGCGCTTCCGCAGCTGCGATCCGTTCCTGCTCCTTGCGCTCCTCCTCGGCGACAATGAGCCTGTCCAGATGCCTCTTCGCCTGCCCCACATAGGGCGAATCCGGGTAGCGGCGCATGAAGTCGCGCACCACCGTCTGATCGGAGGAGGTCTCGGCGGTGTCGAAGGCCCGCTTCATCTCCGCTTCGGCCTTCAGCCGGCGTTCTTCGGCGGCGGCGGCCCGGGCCGCCTCGTCGCGCTCCTGGGCGGCGCGGACGGTCGCGTCGAGGCGCTGCTTCGCTGCGTCGGTGTACTGGGTCGCCGGATAGCGGCGGATGAAATCGCGCAGCTTGGCCTGGTCGTCGGTCCCCTGCACCGCTTCCCACGCCTTGGCGAGCTCGGCCTCCGCCTTTTCGCGCCGCGCCTGCTCTTCGCGCTCCTGGGCGGCGCGAACGAGCCCATCGGCGCGCTGCTTCGCTTCGGCCGCATGTTCGGACAAGGGATAGCGGCGCGCGAAGTCGCGCAGCCGGTTCGCGTCGTCGGTGCCCTGGACGGCGTCCCAGGCCTTGGCCATCTCGGCTTCGGCCTTCTCGCGCCGCGCCGCTTCTTCGCGCTCGCGCTGATTGCGGATCAGGATATCCAGGCGGCGCTGAGCCTCCAGCACCTTCGGGGAGTTGCTGAAACGCTGAATGAACCGGCGCAGCGTGTCCGGGTCGGTCGAGTCTTTGATCTCTTCCCACGCCACATTGTCGGGTGACGGCGCCGCCGGCGAGGGCGGCTCCCTTGCGGTATCGCGGCGAGCTGCTGATTCTTGCCGGGGTCGGTTAAGGTAGGCCCACGGGGTGGCGTCGCAGGGCCGGTCGCAAGCACTACCTTCTCGTTCGCCTCCATCTGATTGAGCTGCTCGCGCACCAGCTCGGAATAGAGGCCGGAAGGATACTGCTCCAGGAACACCTTGAGCGGCGTCTTGGAGCCGACCTTCTCATACACCTTCATCACCAGCTCGTAGTCGGCCCGCATCTTGTCTTGATCGACCATCTGCGGGGCCGCCTTTTCCGGCGACGGGACGAGGGCGACATTGCTGCCGCCGAGCGATCCGTAGACATAGGGCTCCTGGCGGTTGCTGGTGATCTTGAGCGACCTCGTCGCGCACCCGACCGAAGGCGAGGCGGATGTCGAGACCGGGCTCGGGAAGGTTGTGCAGGATCGCCGTGGTGAAAGGGCTGTGATCGCCCTTGCCGTCTTCCGCGGTCGAGCCCTGCTTGCGCCGCATAGGCGACGAGGGTCTCGGAGCCGACGTCACCGACCGGACCGAGCCCGGAGGCGACCTGACGCATGGCCTGACGCTGCCGCTTCATCGTCGCGAGGAAGGGATTGTCGCGACAGGCGTCGAGGATCACGAGGCGCAGACGCTTCGCGCCGTCGACCGATTGAATGATGACGGGTGAGCTCGATCGCTTCGTCCGGCGCATCGCGGTCGCTCGCGAGCTTGGCATCGACCGGAATGACGTAGTTCGTGCCGCCGATTTCGATGCCGTGGCCGGCATAGAATACCACCGCGATGTCGGCGTCGCCGGCCGAGTCCTCGAACTTGCGAATGTTGCGCTTGAAATCGAGGTTGCCGACGTCCCTGAGAAGGGAGACCTCGTAGCCCGCCTTCTTGAACATGTCGGCGACGGACTCGGCATCGCGCGCCGGGTTGGGCAATTTTCCGGCATTCTGGTAGGCGGAATTCCCGATGATGAGCGCCACCCGCTTTTCCGCCAGAGCCGAAAAGCCGGAGACGACGAGCAACAGCCCGCCTCCCAACAGCATCCCGGCAATGGAGCTAAGGCGCTTCATAATCAGTCCCTGCAACCCGCCGACGGCCTGACTTTGGCTGCGATGACGTGCTGCGTTCGTCCCGCGCATCGTGCCCGAGATGGACCCGAGCGTCCCGAAGAAAACACCAAAATGAAACCCGCGCCACCCTACCAATCCAGACACAAGCTGGCAATCATGTGCGGGACTGTATTTTGGTCGCGGCCGCCTCCACTTTGGTTCAGCCTGTTGATTGCACTCGCCGCCGCAGGCCGCTGTGTCCGAACGGAAATCAGTCGGCCTGCGAGGAGAGCTTATCGCGCGCGGCGCAAGCTGCCGCGCGCAATCGATTCGTTGCCTAATTCTGCGGCCTAATTCTGCGCCTGTACCTGGGTCACCAGGTTGACGATTTCGACGCGGCGATTCTCCGCAGCCATCGGATGGGCCGCGTCCTTCAGCTTCTGCTTTCCGTAGCCGATGGTGACGAGGTTTTCCGACGCCAGGGCGAAGTGGTCGACGAGATAGCGCTTGATCGATTCGGCGCGACGCTCGGACAGCTTCTGGTTGGAGCTGTCGTTCCCCTTGCCGTCGGTGTGGCCGTTGATCGAGACCAGCGCGTTCTTCAACTGCGGGCTCGACAGGGCGTTGCCGAGATTCGTGAGCTGCGGGACGGCCTTGGGCGAGATCGCCGAGGAGTTGTAGTCGAAATAGATCTGCAGGTCGACGGCCGGTCGCTCCGACGTCCAGGCCGCGATCTCCTCGCGCTCGCCGGTGGTGAGCGGGCGGTTGCCACGGTGACGCAGCTCGTCGACCAGGGCCTGGTGGGGTCCGCTGCTCACGACCTCGGGCTCGGCGGCCGGCGCGGTGGTGAGGCTGCGGGTGATGATCTTTTCTTCCTTCGGAGCCGGCGCCGTCATGCGTGGCATCAGCTGCTCGAGGATCTGCTGTTGGGAGAGGTCCCCGGCGAAGCCAGGCGACGCGAAAGCGACCCAGGCGACGGAACCCGTCAGCAAGGCGCGTGTTAGTGTGCCGCCAAAAGTCATGTGTCCCTCCGTCAAATGCTGGGGAGCGGCTCGCTCCAAATCCGGTGCGTGAACCTTCGCATCGGAGACCGCGGCGTTCTGTGATGTGGCTCACATGAACGGAACCCTTCGATCTCACTGGGGTAGTCGCATCGAGGTGAGTTCCGGTTCACGGCAACGTGAGTTCCGGTTCACCGAATCCCCAGATTTGCGAATTCGTCCGCAATGTTGGCCTGGAGGGCCTTGGCGGCGGCAATGTCTCGCTGCCCGTCGGCGGCCTTGCCGGTTTTGACCTTGGCGAGGCCGCGCCCATAGAGCGAGCTCGCCTGGCGCGGATTGAGCTTGAGCGCGGCATCGTAGTCGGCGATGGCGCTATTGGTCTGCCCGATCTTGAGGTTGACGAAGCCACGGCTATCGAACGCATCGGCATAGGTCGGCCGGATCGCCAGCGCCTCGTTGCAATCGCGCAGCGCGACCTGGAGCTCGCCGAGGATGGCACGGGCCCAGCAGCGGTTGTTCAGGGCCTCCGGGTCGCGCGGCCGCTGCCGCAGCACCTCATCGAAATCCCTGATCGCAAGCGAGAAATTTCCCTTCAGCACGAGCATCTGACCACGCCGGGAAATCGATGTGGCATCGTTGGGATTCGCTGCGATCGCCCGATCGAGCGCGGCCATCGCCGGATCGGCATTCGCGAGCGGGGGAGCGATCGGCTGGCCCGCCCGCCCTCCTGCATCCGGCGGCACCCGGTCAACCATCGCCAGGGTGTCGGAGTTGGCTTGCTCCGCCCGTGCCTGCTCAGCCCGAGCCTGCTCGGCTCGTGCCTCTTCGGCCTTACGGGCCTGTTCGGCCTTGGCCTGCTCGGCCCGCGCCTGTGCGGCCCGCGCTTCTTCGGCCCGCCGCGCCTGCTCCGCCTTGGCCTGCTCGGCCCGCGCCTGTGCGGCCCGCGCTTCTTCAGCCCTCCGTGCCTGCTCGGCCTTGGCCTGCTCGGCCCGGGCCTGCTCGAGCCGTGCCTCTTCGGCCCGACGGACCTGCTCGGCCTTGGCCTGCTCCGCTCGCGCCTGCTCGAGCCGCGCCTGTTCGGCCCGCCGCGCCTCCTCAGCCTTGGCTTGCTCCGCCCGCGCCTGCTCTGCCCGCGCCAGTTCGGCGCGCCGCGCTTCCTCGGCCTTGGCTTGCTCCGCCCGCGCCTGCTCGGCCCGCGCCAGTTCGGCCGCCGCGCTTCCTCGGCGCTCTCGCCTGCTTCGGCCCGCGCCTGCTTCCGCTTTGGCCTGCGCGACGCGCGCCTCTTCGGCCCGACGCGCCTCTTCAGCCTTTGCCTGCTCGGCCAATCTCGCCTGCTCTGCCCGCGCTTGCTCGGCGCGCGCCTGCTCAGCCCGCCGCGCTTCTTCGGCCTTGGCCTGCGCGGCCCGCGCCGCTTCGGCCCGACGCGCCTCCTCGGCCCTTGCTTGCTCCGCCAGTCTCGCCTGCTCCGTCCTCGCCTGCTCGGCTCGTGCCTGCTCGGCTCGCGCTTGCTCGGCCCGAGCTTGCTCCGCCCTCGCCTGTTCAGCCTTGGCTTGATCGGCCTTCGCCTGGTCGGCGCGCGCCTGATCGGCCTTGCGGCCGGCTTCCGCATCCTGGAGGCGCCCGGCATTGACGGCGATGGCGCGCAACGACAGCCAGTCGGAAAGCGCCGTGGTGTCGAGGCTCCGCGCAGGGCCGTCCACCGGGCCGCGCAGTGCGATCTCGATCGTCGGTCGGCCGACTTCCGACGCCCCGAGGCCGGCCGGACCGGTCAGGGTCATCGTCGCATCGATCAGACGGGCGCCGAGATCGAGATCGGCGGAAACAGCGAGGTCGGAGCCCTGGCTCGGCATCGTCGCGGCAAGCCGCGCGACGCCGCCACTGACCGTGATCGTCCCCAACAGACGGGGAATTCCGAACGGAGCCGCGGCGAGCGCGGCGTCGAGGCGCTGTTTCAGCGCAGCGGCCTCGATCGGCGTGCCGGCGTCGATCGAGCCGACGACCGTCGCGAACGCCGCGGGGTCGAGGCGCGCGATCGACGCATCCTGCGCGGTGAAGGTGCCGCTGCCGCGCAGCGATCCCATGAGGGCCACCGGACTGCGCCCGCTGCCGTCGATCGCCGCCTCGAGACTGAGCCGTCCCGACAGCGCCCCATCGCCGGGCAGGAGCGCCGCCATGTCGACGTCGCGCAGCTCAAGGCGGCCGTCGGCGACGAGCCCTGCGGTGCCGTTCTCCAGCACGAGACGGCCCGACGCCGTTCCGCCGGCAAGCGCGCCCGCGACATCGTCCAGCACGATCTTCGCGGGCGTGATGGTGAGCGTTCCGCGCAGGTCGCGCGCCGCGAGCTGCGGCGTGAGCGCAGCGCTCGCCGCGGCCACCGTGATCTTGCCCGCAGCGCCGGCGAACAGGCCAGGGACGAAAGGCTCCCCCGAATTCGCAGCCCCGGCGCCGGCGGACATTCCCGCCACCGCGGCGAGCAGCGCCGGCAGGTCGGCGCGGCTCAAGCTGAGATCGCCGTCGAGGCTCATCGGCCGTGCAAGGCCGGCGGCAAGGCGCCCGCTGACCTCGGCTCCGGCGACCTTACCGCTGATCCCGGTCAATGCGACGGCGGCGTCGGTGACCTCGAGGCGCCCTGTGAGCGTCGCCGGCAAGGTGCCGCCGGGCGTGCGCAGGTCGGCCTTGGCGACGGCAAGCGAGAGGCTCGCGGTCGAGGCGCGGCCGATCGGCAGGCGCAGCGTGCCGTTCGCCGACACATCAAGGGCGCCGGCGGTGATCCGCCCGTCGACCGTCATCGGGTCACCGAGCGCGCCGCGCGCCTTGAACTCGAGACGGCCGGCACCTTTGTCGGCCACGACCAGCCGGTCGAGCCCGACGAACTGGACCAGCGTGCCGCCATCCGCTGCCGCCAGCGATCCCGTGAGATCGAGCCGCGCCGCGCCGAGCTTGGCGAGGTCGGTGAAGGCCGAGGCGTCCGTCGTCGCGTCGCCTTCGAGAGAGAAAGCGTACTGCCCGGCGCTGCCGCCGATCTTGAACCGGGTGCCGGGCGTGCTGCCGGCGGTCCCCGACGCGTCGGTGGCAAGCGAGCCCTGCAGCTTCGCCGGCAGATAGCGGGCAGCGGAGCGGCGCACTTCGCGCGCGGCATCCGGCGCGAGCTTGTCGAGCACTGCGATGACGCCGTCGGCGTTGCGGACGTCGAGGTCGAGCGTGACGTTGCCCTGCGGCGGCCGCGCGCTGATGTCGATATTGCCCTTGGCCGCGACACTCGCACCGCCGAGATCGGCGATCGCGAGGCGTTCGATGTTGAACGTGCGATCATCGAAACGCAGGTCGACATCGGTCCCTTGAACGGCGACGCCGGCGACCGACGAGCGCGCCACGTTGAGCGTGAGCGTGCCTTCCCGCGGCCATTCAAAGGGGACGCCGCCGAGGGTCCCGGCGAACATGTCCTGGGCCAGCGCATAGGCCTTGTCGAAATCGACCTCAGGCGCGCTCAGCGCAGCCTCGATGCGCGCCGGGCGGTCGGTGCCGGGCCACCGGTAGGCGAAGCGGCCCTCGAGCGAAACGCGGTCGAGCTCGGCCTTGAGACGGTCGATGGCGAAGGTCTCCGGGCCGATGCGGACCTCGCCGTCGGCGCGGAACGCACCGGTGGTCGCCAGCGCGTCGCTGCGGTCGGCGAGCCAGGACACCAGCGCGCGCGGGTCTTTCGCATCGATATGCACCGGCCCGGCGAAATCGGCCCCCGTGGGTGTGATGTTCAGACGGCCGCCGAGGCGCATCTGGGTCACGCCGGGGGCGCGGAAGGTGAGAGAATCGAGCGTCCAGGCGCCAGCGCCGCCGCGAAGCTCGCCGCTCAGACGCTGCAGGCTTGCGCCGGCAAGCGTGACGGCGTCGACGCCGATGGTGAGCCGCACCGGTATCGGAAACCGCTGCAGCGAGGACCAGCGCTCGCCGAGGCTGCGCAGCACCGCGAGCGGCTTGCGGCGCACCGCCTCGGGCAGCATGCCGAGCCGATCGAGGTCGATCTGGGTCGCCGACAGCATCGCCGCGAGCTCGGGCTTCGCGCCGAGCGTCAGATTGGCATCGCCGTGGAGCCGCGCCGCCCGCTCGTCGGGGCCGTATTGCAGCTCGACCTTGTCCACGGCGACCGCGGCGCTGGTGCCGCGCACGTGGCCGGTCACGCGCAACGGCTCTCCGGTGCTGGAGCGTCCGAAGCCGCTCGACCATTGCAGGTTGGCGTCGAAGTGCGGAACGCCGCGCTCGATCCAGACCGAGCCGTCGATATCGGCCAGGCGCGGCTGGTCTGCGGTATCCACCGTGACGCGGAGCTTGACCGCGCCGTCGGTAGCCGGACGGCTCGTCGACAGGCGGTACGCGTACCGCTCGCCCGCGACGATGAAGGCGCCGTCACCTTTGGCGGGACCGGCGAGCGAGCGCAGATCGCCGCGGAAGGTGAGCTTCTCCAGCGCGACGGTGCCGCCGCTGCGCGCATCGGAGAGCGTCACGCGGCCGTCTTCGACGGTCACGCGGTCCATCGAGATGGCGTCCGCGTCGGAGCCCGGCGCCGACCATTCGAAACGCCCGTTGCGGTCGAGGCCGAGCGCGACCTCGGGGCCGATCACCGCAAGATTGACGGCGCGAAACTCGCCGCGCATCAGCGAATCGAGGGCGAACTCGATTTGCAGCGACCGTGCCCGGACGACTTCCCCGCCGCGCCGCGCCTCGATCGCCTGCAGCTTCACCGTCGGCGTCGGGAGAATATGAACTTCGATCGGGCCGGCGATCTTGACCTCGAGGCCGGTGAGATGCTGCGCCTTCGCCTCGAAGGCATCGCGATACCGGCCCCAGTCGACAAACAGAGGACCGACCAGCGCCGTCACCAGCGCCAGGATGATCGCGATCGCAGCTCCAAGCAGCGCCGTCTGCACGCCGTTGCCACCGCCAAAGGTTTACGCGTCCGCCGGATACACCCCGGCGTCTCCACCCCTTGGGGAGGGGAAGGATGCGCGCAGTTCACCACAAAACAAAGTACTTGTCGCGCTGAAGCCTTGGTCAGCCGACCGCAGAACAGCACGCAGTCTGATCATCGCGGTGTCGGACCATCAGTCGGTCAAGCGATCACGTGGTCGCGGTGGAGCGCCACCCATCCGGCGCTCTCGCGCATCACCGAGGTGCCGAGATCGGAGAACACCGCCTGGACATAGGCGAGCACATCGGGCTCGAGGGCACCGGACATGATGCTCTTGCGGCCGACCCGGTCGGGCTCCGGCAACATGCCGAGCGCACGGTCGAACAGGAAGGCCATCTGCCCGCAGTAGCGCGACTGCGCCCGGTACGCCATCTGGGCGCAATAGCCGAAGATCGCCGCAGCGAGCCCCGGCAGGAGGGCGATGACCAGCACCACGATCGGATAGATCTGGGCGGCGAACTGGTTGATGAAATTCGTGATCGGCGCCGGCAGGAAGGACGCATGCGCGGTGATGAATTCCGCGCCGGCCGTGCTCCAGGCCATGATGGTGGACGCGCTCGCGGTCATCTCGTCGCGGATGTCGATTGCCGAGAAGACGGCGGCGATGATCACCGAGGCGGCCATCAGGTAGATGAACCAGCGCTGGCCCCACGCGGCGATCTTGCCGTAGCGCGCGCCGACCGCCTGGTAGTGCTCCCGCTGCTGCCCGACCCAGATGTCGCGCACCCAGTCGTAGGTATCGAGCGGCACCCGCGGCGCCGGCGGCGGCGGTCCGATGCGGTCGGTGAGGTCGAGCCCGCGCAGCGAGGCCTTCACCCAGGCAAGCTCGTTCTGCTGGGCGATCGGATAGGCTTCCGCCATCGAGCGGTAATGGGGCAGCGCGCCCGGCCCCGAGACCGGACTCATGCCGATCCCCAGGAGCTTCCAGAACACGCCGACGCGCAAGGCATCGGCGAGTGCACGGTAGTCGAAGCAGCGCTCGCGGTGGGCGAACCGGCGGCTGCGGTAAAAGATGATACCGACCACGACGGCGATCGCGGCATAGTCGAACAGCAGCAGGTTCACCGGAAACAGGTGCGAATAGAAGGCGAAGCAGAGGAAGGCGGCGAAGCCGAGCAGGAACATGTCGCGCCAGTCGGCGCGCACGCGCTTCTCGCGCTCGCGGGCGAGCGCCTCCCCGATCCCATAGAAGCGGCACCACAGGCTGGCGACCTCCTCGCCCCGCGCATGGGCCTGGGGATTGCGGCCGAACAGGTCGGAAACGGCGCCGAGGATCGTCGCGTCGCGTTTCTTGGCGGCGGTCCGCGCCTCGCGATTGAAGCGGGTGGTAAGCGAAGTGAAGGCGCGAAACTGCGTCCAGGCGCCGGCGATACGGGCTTCCTCGGCGCTCAGCTCCCAAGGCCGCTTGAGGCCGGCGCCGGACAGCGCCTTGCCGAGCGCGCCGGGCGCGCCCTTCACCTTGGTGCCCCACGGGACCACCTGGACCTCGCTCGCGGTCGTCCGCACCGCCTTGCGCGGGGTCACGATGTGGATCACCGGAATGGTGTCGGAACCGTCGAGGATCGGCCGCGCCGGCCCCTTCACCGCGACGGGAATGCCCTCGCGGCAGAAGGCGACCGCCTCGGCTGCGCTGCCGACGGTGACGTCGTCGTCGTTGCCGTCGTAGAGCGCGATCAACACGTGGCAATGCTTGGCGATGAAGAGGCTCGCCTCGCGATACTGGCGGTCGCGCTCGGGACCGAACGCCTTGACCCCGCCCTCGGTGCTGTCCGCCGCGAGCGGCAGCTCGACGGTCGCCGCCGTCTTCTCGAACAGCTCCTCGAAGCGCTGGGCGGCGTCCGTCGTCATCGCCTTCTGGGTGAAGTCGCGCTGGTATTCGGCGAGCGGCAGCGGCAGCGCGGCGATGAGCGTCGCGCCCTGCTTCACGGCTTCCGCCGCAATGAGCTGGTCCGCCCCCTCGGCGAGCGCCGAGAGGACGACGACCGGCGTCCGCCGGTCGTTATCGAGATACTGGCGCCGGAGCGTGGTCAGCGCCGACGCAACCGCCGCGCGCAGGCGCGGGAGATCCTCTTCGCGCAGGTCGCGGTGGCCGGCGGTGCCGACGATCAAGGGCAGGTGATCGGCCGCCCACGGGAGTGTCGCGGGCTCGGGTGCGGCGGCCCCCGTCGCGATGCTCTGGAAGCTGTCCGGGAACCGGTGGACTTCTGCGGTGGGGTGCGCCGGCGCCGAGGCGCCCGGCGCCGCATGCCTGTGCACGTCGGTCACGATCCCTGCTCCCTTCGCAGCGGCACGGCGCAGCAAATCGCGCCGATCGCGTCGTCTGACCCCAACACCCCGTTCTCAGGACGGTCAACCGGGCTAAATTGACAGGGGAACGGGCAAAATCCCGTGGCCCCGCCTCACGAAAGACATCCAGCCAAAATGTGTCAAGTTTAATGCGATGACCGGCATGAACGGCGCCGGCGCCTCCGCCGATCTGCGCGACATCGCCGCGGCCCACAGAAGCACCCAGCAATAAACACCCAACCGGAAGGCCGCTGACCCGGAGCTCAATTCGGCCCGGGTCAGCTCATCGAACCACGAGGTCAGCTCGGACGCGCCGCCGTCGTGGTGCCGGTCCCTGTGCTGGCGGTATCCGCCGGCTGGCTCTTGGCCGCCAGCGCCATCGCGATGAGCGAAGTGCCGCCGAACACCATGTTGATGCCGACCAGGAGGCCGAGCGCCCACGCCGCGCTGCCCGGCAACCCGGAGAAGATGATGGCGGCGAGGATCAGGTCGATGACACCGCTCGCGATGATCCAGCCGGAGTGGCTCGACGCTTCCTTGCGGTGATCGAGGCCGTACATGATGGAGGCGACGCCCTCCATGATGAAGAATACGATCAACACCAGCGTGAGCGACACCGTCCCGCTGATCGGCCAGGCGAGCAGGATCACGCCCGCGATGATGCCGATGATGGCGGAGGCGAGCGACCACCAGAAACCCGGCGCTCCCTTCGCCCCGAACGTCGTGACGAGGCCGACGATGCCGCTGATGAGGAACAGCCAGCCGATCAGGATGGTGACCGCGAGCGTCGCCAGCGGCGGGATGACGATCGCCAGCAGGCCGAGGATCACGAGGACGATCCCTTCGGCCAGGAACAGTCCCCAGTGCTTGCGCATCGTTTCGACGACGGCGCGTTGGGCGGCAACAAATTCAGGAGGGACTTGCGACATTGGTGGCCTCCATGGGCAGTTGGAATTGCGTCGAGAGACTTAGGGTTCGGACTGAAGCGACGACGCCCCGTCCGGGCGGTTGCACACGCGCGCCCCGAGCCGACCTACGCGGCAAGAAACACACGACTTCTGCGGGTCGCTTGCGATCGGTGTCACGACAGGAGACTCAACGCTTCGTTTCTACTATGCACCGGCCTTGACCGCCAGACAGAGAATGGGGATTGCATCGCAGGCGTCAATGCGCGGCGCCGAGCATGATTTATGATTTCATAAGCGAGCGGCCCGTTGCCACCGGCTTGCGTGCCGCCGGGTTGCGTGCCACCGGGCTGCGTGCCGCCGGGTAGCGAGGAGATTGTCGCGGTGACCTATGACCTCATTCTGCGAAGGGCGCGTGTCATCGATCCCTCGCAAAAGCTCGACGCGGTGACCGACGTCGCGTTCGCCGGCGGCAAGGTCGCCCGGATCGCGCCCGATCTTCCCGCCGACGCCGGCACCGAGGTCCGCGACCTCGCGGGCGCCATCGTCACCCCCGGGCTGATCGATCTCCACACCCACGTCTACTGGGGCGGCACCTCGCTCGGCATCGACGCCGAGGACTTCTGCCGGCTGTCCGGGGTCACCACCGCGATCGACACCGGCAGCGCCGGACCGGGCAATTTCGCCGGCTTCCGCAAGCACGTGATCGAGACGAGCGAGGTGCGCATCCTCGCCTATCTGCATGTCTCGTTCGCCGGCATCTACGCCTTCTCCAACCGGATCATGGTGGGCGAGAGCGAGGAGATCCGCCTGATGGCGCCGATCGACGCCGCGGAGGTGGCGAACGCCAACCGCGACGTCATCGTCGGCATCAAGGTGCGGGTCGGCGCCCGCGCCTCGGGGCGCTCGGGAACGGTGCCGCTCGACATCGCGCTGCAGGTCGCCGACGAGGTCGGGCTGCCGCTGATGGCCCACATCGACGATCCGCCGCCGACCTATGAGGAGGTGCTCGCGCGGCTGCGGCCGGGCGATGTGCTCACCCACGCCTTCCGCCCCTACCCCAATGCGCCGGCGACGGCGCAGGGTACGGTGAAGCGCGCGGTGATCGAAGCGCGCCAGCGCGGCGTCCTGTTCGACATCGGCCACGGCAAGGCCTCGTTCGCCTTCAAGACGGCGCGGGCGATGCTCGCCAACGGCTTTCTGCCGGACACCATCTCGTCCGACGTGCACAAGCTCTGCATCGACGGGCCGGCGTTCGATCACGTCACCACGATGTCGAAAATGCTCTGCCTCGGCATGCCGCTCACCGACGTGATCGCGGCTTCGACCGTCAACGCCGCGACCGCGCTCCGGCGCCCGGAGCTCGGCAGCCTCAAGCCGGGCTGCGTCGGCGACGCGACGGTACTCGCGATCGAGGACGGCCGGTTCGACTATGTCGACGCGATCGGCGAGCATCTGACCGGCGACCGCCGGATCGTCTCCAAGGGCGTGGTGATCGGCGGGCGGTGGTGGCACCCGCGGTAAGGCGATCTTCCTCCGAGGCCTCGGGGAGGGCCGGGTGGGGTCGTCCTACAATTCCAGAGCGCGACGAAGGGAGAACCCAACCCGCCAGCGGGAGCGGGCGGCGTTGCCGGCATGCAACACCCAAAGCAAATCCGAGATGGCTGCCACCCAAATGCCCGCAAAAAGTCCGAAACCGGCGTTCTCTGAGCAACGTGGGTTGGAAGGGGTTCAAGGTTGGGGGGTAGTATGAAAGTCACCGCGCTCATTTTCGTCCTGCTCGCGCTTGCGATGGCTTCCGGTGGCGCGATGGTGGCCTCGGTTCAGAAAGAGCCGGTCCTGCTGGCTTGCGGGGGGCCGAATTGTTGACGAGGCGGCGGCCGCTCCGCGTTGTCATCGGGACCGCCGTGTTCATGCTCGGGGTGCTGGCGGGCGCCGGCATCGCGGCATGGATCGTGCCGCCGCTCTAACGCGTCACGCACGCGTTTGGTGCACGGCATAGATCGACGATGTGAAGTATTAGCGAGTAATGCGTCATGGTACTGACGACCGGCCAGCGACACGCGCTCGAGCTGCTCGCCGATGCTGCGCACGGCTACACCGTGCCGCTCATGCTGGGCCGCGGCTGCGACGTCGTGGCGCTCCGCCATCTGGCACGCCACCGGCTCGCCGTCGCGGATCGCGTGAGGGTGCGAGGCGACCGCAGCGGTACCGTCGTCCGGCTTCGCATCAGCGATGATGGACGGAAAGCACTGGCGCGCCGGAAGGGCCGCCGGATATCCGCGAAACTGGTGTTGCTCGTGTTGTTCGTGGTGGGCTTGCTCGCTGGCATCGGCGTTGGGTCGCTGATGATGGCGCCCGTGTAGGAAGCCACCGGCAGTGCGCCGGACTGCGGCGATCGTCTCTCCTGAGTGTCACTCGCGTTGTCGACCGGATGGGTACTGACCGTCCGGAAGGTGTGCTACGCGTATCGGGCTTCATGATCCTCGCGTGACCTGCCTTCGGCGGCTATGGATGGGCTGCGGCGCAAGGCACCGACCGACGCGGAGCGTTTGCAATGGCGTCAGTTCAAGACAGCATCTGCGCCTTCGGATGGAAGGCGCGCGATTTCGCGCTCAAGGGCGTGGATGGCAAGACCTATTCGCTCGCTGACGTGCGCGGGCCCAAGGGCACGCTCGTCGTCTTCATCTGCAATCACTGCCCGTACGTGAAGACGAGCATCGAGCGGATCGTGCGTGAAGCCGGCGCGCTGCGCCAGATCGGCATCGGCACGATCGCCATCATGCCCAACGACGCCTCGACCTACCGCGATGACTCCTTCGACAACATGAAGACGTTTGCGGCCACGCACGGCTTCACGTTCCCCTACGTCATCGACGAAACCCAGGAGGTCGCGCACGCCTACGACGCGAAGTGCACCCCGGATTTCTTCGGCTTCAACGCCAGAGACGAATTGCAGTACCGCGGACGGCTCGACGCCTCGCGCATGACGCCCCTGCCCGACGCGCGTCGCGACCTCTACGAGGCGATGAAGGAGATCGCCGAAACCGGGCGCGGTCCGGCGGAGCAGGTGCCCTCCATGGGCTGCTCGATCAAATGGAAGCATTGACGGCGCGGGTCGGCGGCGCGATCCGGTTTCTCTTCGATTAAAGCGTATGGGAGGAAAGACCCCCAACCTGCCCCCGAAGGCGGGGTGGGAGATTGATACGGGAGATGCCTATCATGAGACGGGCTATTTTGTGCGCATTTGCCCTGACGGCGTGGGTCGCTTCTGTTGAAACGAGCCATGCTCAGTCGCCGTATAATTATTCATGGTGCGGGGTCTACAAAATCGGCGGTGCACGTTCGTGCTATTTCAATAGCTATGAACAGTGCATCGCGCGGATGAGGTGGGCCGGCGGGTTCTGCAGCCAAAACCCGGCCTATCAGGGTCCCGCGGCCGGAACTGCGCAACCCCGCCGCAAGGGCCGGGCGCACAGTTCCTGATGGCGATCGCCCGCCTTCTCCCAAAGTCGGGAGAATAAGACGTGGGCGACAAATCGCGTCATGGCATGTCATTTGCTCGTGACCGCAGTATCATGACGGGAACGGCCGCCCTGTCGCGCGCCGTTCGATTTCGCCTTCAAAATTTTGCGTTTCCACCGGCAAAACAGAGGGAAGACATCATGGATCGCAGGACGCTGCTCAAAGCCGCCGCCGGTGTCGGGACGCTGGCCTTGTCGCAAAAGCTCGCCGCCCCTGCACTCTCGCAGGGCGCTGCGGCGCGGACGCTGCGCTTCGTTCCCCAGGCGGACCTTGCGAATTTCGACCCGATCTGGGGCACCCAATACGTCGTACGCAACGCCTCGGCGATGGTGTGGGACACGCTCTACGGCGTCGACGAGAAGCTCGAGCCGCGCCGCCAGATGGTCGAGTCCGAGGAGGTCTCTTCGGACGGCCTCACCTGGACCTTCAAGCTGCGGCCGGGCCTCACCTTCCACGACGGCGAGAAGGTGCTGGCGAAGGACGTGGTGGCGAGCCTCAACCGCTGGGCGGCGCGCGACCAGATGGGGCTCATGCTCAAGGCGATCGAGCAGGAATTGAGCGCGCCTGACGACCGCACCATCAAATGGGTGCTCAAGAAGCCGTATCCGAAGATGCTGCTGGCGCTCGGCAAGAACAATGCGCCGGTCGCTTTCGTGATGCCCGAGCGCATCGCCAAGACCGACCCCTTCAAGCAGATTTCCGAATATATCGGCTCCGGCCCGATGAAGTTTGCCAAGGCCGAGTGGGTGCCGGGCGCGAAATCAGTGTTCGAGAAGTTCGCGCGCCTATGTGCCGCGGCAGGAGCCGGCCTCCTGGCTCGCCGGCGGCAAGCGCATGCTGATCGACCGCATCGAATGGGTGGTGATGCCCGATCCCGGCACCGCGTCGGCGGCGCTGCAGAACGGCGAGATCGACTGGTGGGAGAACCCGATCTCCGACCTCGTGCCGCTGCTGCGCAAGAACCGCAATGTCGTCGTCGACATCGCCGATCCGCTCGGCAATGTCGGCAGCTTCCGCATGAACCACCTCTACCCGCCGTTCAACGACGTGCGGGCGCGGCGCGCCGTGCTGATGGCGATGAACCAGGAAGACTACATGCGGGCGATCGTCGGCGACGACGACAAGCTGTGGAGGCCGCTACCCGGATTCTTCACCCCGAACACCGCGCTCTACACCGAGGAGGGCGGCGACATCCTCAAAGGGCCGCGCAGGCTCGACGCGGCGAAGAAGCTGCTCGCCGAGTTCGGCTATTCCGGCCAGCCGGTCACCTGCCTCGTCGCCCAGGACCAGCCGATCACCAAGGCGCAGGGCGACGTCACCGCCGATCTCCTCAAGCGGCTCGGCATGAACGTCGACTTTGCCGCGATCGACTGGGGTACCGTCGGCGCCCGCCGCGCCCAGAAGAGTCCGCCGGGCCAGGGCGGCTGGGGAATGTTCCACACCTGGCACGCCGGCGCCGACACCATCAACCCGGCCCCCTACCACGCGATCCGCGGCAACGGCGAGAAGGCATGGTTCGGCTGGCCCAACGTGCCGGACGTCGAGACCGAGGTCTATGCCTGGTTCGACGCCAAGAACCTCGATGAGGAGAAGGCGGCGATCCGGCGGCTCAACAAGGCCGCGCTCGACAACGTGATCTATGCGCCGACCGGCTTCTTCCTGAGCTACCAAGCCTGGCGCAAGAACGTGTCCGGCATCGTGAAGGGGCCGTTGCCGTTCTTCTGGGACGTGGCGAAGGCGTAAGGCCGCGCTGCGACAGGCTGCGAGCTCTTTACAAACCTCGTCCTGAGGAGCCGTGCGAAGCAGGCGTCTCGAAGGGCGGCCACGAGTCGCAGTGTATGGGGCCGTCCTTCGAGACGCCGTGCTCACGCACGGCTCCTCAGGACGAGGTCGTTGCATATACCGCCAAACCCTCACGTCGCGCCAAACGCGAGCTCGGACGGCTGGGCCTGCAGGCCGCCGAAGCGGCGCTCGCGGCGGCGGAAGCTCGCGAGCGCCTCAGCGAGGTCCTGCGCTGCGAAGTCCGGCCACATCCGCTCGGTGAAGTGCAGCTCGGCATAGGCGCTTTCCCACAGCAGGAAATCGGAGAGCCGCTTCTCGCCGCTGGTGCGGATGATGAGGTCGACGTCGCGCAACGCGGGCTCGCCGGTGACGAGGCGCGCGAAGCCTGCGCGGGTGAGGTCGGCCGGGCTGGCGATGCGGGCGGCCGCCGCGAGGATCGCGTCCCGTGCGGAATAGTCGAGGGCGATGCGCAGGTGCAGCGCGTCGCCCTGTGCGGTCAAAACCTCGGCGCGGGTGATCTCGTCCGCGAGGCCGCCCGGCAGACGATCGCGGCGGCCGATCACGCTGAGGCGGACGGCGTTGCGCACCAGCGTGTCGATCTCGTCCTTGAGATAGAAGCGCAACAGCTTCATCAGCGCCGTGACCTCGGCCTTGGGACGCCGCCAGTTGTCGCTCGAGAAGGCGTAGAGCGTGAGCGTGCCGATGCCCTGCTTCGGCGCCGCCTCGACGACGCGCCGCACCGCTTCGACGCCGGCTTCGTGGCCGGCAAGGCGCGGCAGGCAGCGCCGCGTCGCCCACCGCCCGTTGCCGTCCATGATGATGCCGATATGTAGCTTCTCGGCGAGCTGAAGCTTGTCGGAGACACCGCTTTGCATCACAAAGTTTCCTCGCAAAAAAACAGGTTCACGCGGGAAGGATGCCGAGCCGTGCATCCGGGCTCTCCTCGTTGCCGGCGGCCTTGGCGTCGCGGACGAGGCGCTCGAGCACGGCGAGGTAGTTGAGGAAGCGCCGGCGGCCGTTGCGGGTCAGCCGGCAGCTCGTGTGGGGGCGGTTGTTCTCGTAGCCCTTGGTAATCTCGACGAGGCCCGCCTCTTGGAGCACCTGGAGGTGGCGGCTCAAGTTTCCGTCGGTGAGGCCGCAAAGCTGCTTCAAGTCGGCGAACGCAAGCCCCTTGGGATGGGCGATGAGCGAGGTGAGCAATCCGAGCCTCGCCTTCTCGTGCATGATCCGGTCGAGCCCTTCGTAGGAAAACGGGGCTTCGTCAGTCTTCGCCATCGGTCTCTCCGGACGCAAAATGCAGGATCGCGGCCATCAGGAGCTGGCCGATGACGAAAGGCAGGCCCATCGTCCACGGCGAGAGCGTGTGGTGGATGCTCGCCACGACGAGGACCGCGAAGCCGGCGACGAAGTACCAGGCCGCCGCGATCTTGATGGTCGACGGCAACGAGCGCGCGGAAGCGAAGATGCCGATGCTGGTGAGCAGCAGCCACAGCCCGGGCAGCATCCACAGCGTTTCCGGCGCGAACCGGTTGAGCATGAACGCGAGCAGCACGCCCGCGACGCCGGCGGGCAGGAACTGCTCGATCGCCTGGTGGATCATCGCGTCGGCGAGGCCGGAATGGTGGCGACGAGAGCGCGCCTGCATCTCGACCCAGATCATCCCGCAGCAGACGAGCGCGGTGACCGCCCAACCGGCGAAGAACACCAGCGGCCTGCCGGTCGGATCATCGAGCCAGAGAAACTGGGCAATGGCGGTGAGGAGCGCGAGCGCGCCGGTCGCGGCCATAGCCTCCGGGCCATAGCCGCGAAACGCCGTTCCCGCCGCAATCTGGCTGCGGATGGCGAAGATGTCGGCCAGCGCCTTGTCGAGGTCCCGCATCACCCACCTTGCATCGCCCACCTGACTTTGCGCCGCAAAGTATACGCGAGGGCAAAGCGATTGCAAGGGGTGTCAGCCGGGCCCCGCCCTATCCAGCCGCCAAGCCTACGGTTGCCCAAACTGATCCCGCACGCTCGCGTCGGAGACTGGCACGAGACCTGCTATCATACCTCCATGCTCAACTACGTCCTCCGGCGGCTCCTCGCGACCATCCCGGTGATGGCGGTGGTGGCGCTGTTCGTGTTCAGCCTGCTCTACATCGCGCCCGGCGATCCCGCCGCGGTGATCGCGGGCGATCAGGCGACACCGGCCGACGTCGAGCGCATCCGGGCGAGCCTCGGGCTCGACCGCCCGTTCCTGGTCCGGTTCGGGGAATGGGTCTGGCAGATCCTGCACGGCAATCTCGGCACCTCGATCTTCACCAACCTGCCGGTGTCGGCGATGATCGCGCAGCGGCTCGAGCCGACGCTCTCGCTGATGGCGATCACGCTCACCTTCTCGGTGGCCGTGGCGGTGCCGATCGGCGTGCTCGCCGCGTGGAAGGTCGGCACCTGGATCGACCGCCTGGTCATGGCCTTCGCGGTGTTCGGCTTCTCGGTGCCGGTGTTCGTGATCGGCTACCTGCTCGCCTACATCTTCGCGCTCCAGCTCGAATGGCTGCCGGTGCAGGGCTATACGCCGTTCGCCGAAGGCGCGTGGCCGTGGCTCCAGAACCTGATCCTGCCGTCGCTCGCGCTCGGCTGCGTCTACATCGCGCTGATCGCGCGCATGACCCGCGCCGCGATGCTCGAAGTGCTCTCCCAGGACTACATCCGCACCGCCCGCGCCAAGGGCATCGGGCAATACGGCATCCTGTTCGTCCATGCGCTCAAGAATGCCGCGGTGCCGATCGTCACCGTGATCGGCATCGGCATCGCGCTGCTGATCGGCGGCGCCGTGGTCACCGAGAGCGTGTTCGCCATTCCCGGGCTCGGACGGCTCACCGTCGATGCGATCCTGCGGCGCGACTATCCGGTGATCCAGGGCGTCGTGCTGCTGTTCAGCTTCGTCTACGTCATCGTCAATCTCGTGATCGACCTGCTCTACACGGTTCTCGACCCGAGGATCCGCTATTGAACGCGCCGCCCCACCCGCCGGTGCCGCCGGGCGTCGCCGTCGCGCCCGACCTGCCCGATCTCTTTCCGGCGATAAAGCCGCCGCGCGGCCTCATCGGCTTCGTGCGCCGCCATCCGACCATCGCGGTCGGCGGCACGCTCCTGACGCTGATCGTGCTGATGGCGGTGTTCGCGCCCTGGCTCGGGACCGTCGATCCGACCGCGCTCGCGCCGGCGCAACGCACCCGCGCCCCCTCCCCCGACCACTGGTTCGGCACCGACATGCTCGGCCGCGACATCTATTCCCGCGTGGTCTATGGCGCACGGGTGTCGCTCACCGTCGGCTTCGCGGTCGCCCTGGTCGCGTCCGGGATCGGCCTCGCCATCGGCCTCGTCTCCGGCTTCGTGCGGCGCGCCGACGGCATCGTGATGCGGGTGATGGACGGGCTGATGTCGATCCCGCCGATCCTGCTCGCCATCGCGCTGATGGCGCTGACCCGCGGCAGCGTCGGCAACGTCATCCTCGCGATTTCCATCGCCGAAATCCCGCGGGTGTCGCGCCTCGTGCGCGGCGTCGTGCTGTCGCTGCGCGAGCAGCCCTATGTCGACGCCGCCGTCGCCGCCGGCACCCGCACGCCGATGATCATCCTGCGCCACATCCTGCCGAACACGGTCGCGCCGATGACGGTGCAGGCGACCTACATCTGCGGCAGCGCCATGATCATCGAGGCGATCCTGTCGTTCATCGGCGCCGGCACGCCGCCGACCATTCCGTCCTGGGGCAACATCATGGCCGAGGGGCGCGCGCTGTGGCAGGTGAAGCCGTTCATCGTGTTCTTCCCGGCGGCGTTCCTCTCGATCACCGTGCTCGCCGTCAATCTCGTCGGCGACGGCTTGCGCGATGCGCTCGATCCGCGCGCCCGGAAGGGGCTGTGAACGCGATGGCGCTGCTCGAGGTCGACAATCTGCAGACCCATTTCCGCACGCCGGACGGCGTCAACCGCGCGGTCGACGGCGTCTCCTTCCATGTCGAGGAAGGCGAGACGCTCGCGATCGTCGGCGAAAGCGGCTGCGGCAAGTCGGTCACCGCGATGTCGATCCTGCGCCTCGTGCCGGAGCCGCCGGGCCGGATCGCCGGCGCGATCCGGTTCGAGGGCCGCGATCTCCTGACCCTCGATGATCGCGCGATGCGCGACATCCGCGGCAACGACATCAGCATGATCTTCCAGGAGCCGATGACGAGCCTCAACCCGGTGCTGAGCATCGGCCGCCAGCTCGGCGAGACGCTGCGGCTCCACCAGGGCCTCGACTCCGGCGCCGCGCAACGCCGCGCGGTCGAGATGCTCACTCTCGTCGGCATCGCCGAGCCGGTGCGGCGGCTCGCCGAATATCCGCACCAGATGTCGGGCGGCATGCGCCAGCGGGTGATGATCGCGATGGCGCTCGCCTGCAATCCGAAGCTGCTGATCGCCGACGAGCCGACCACCGCGCTCGACGTCACCATCCAGGCGCAGATTCTCGACCTGATGGCGGAGCTCAAGCACCGCGTCGGCGCCGCGATCGTGCTCATCACCCACGACCTCGGCGTGGTGGCGGAGGTCGCGGAGCGGGTGATGGTGATGTATGCCGGCCGCAAGGTCGAGGAGGCGCCGGTCGCGGCGCTGTTCCGCACGCCGCGCCATCCCTATACGCAAGGCCTGCTCGGCGCGGTGCCGAAGCTCGGCTCCTCGCTTGTCGGCGACGACACCAGGCTCGCCGAGATTCCCGGCATCGTGCCGAGCCTCAAGCAGCGCATCGCCGGCTGCGTGTTCGCCGGCCGCTGCCCGCGGGTGACCGAGCTGTGCCGGCAGGTCGCGCCGGCGCTCGAGCCGAAGGCGCCCGGACACTTCGCGGCCTGCCACTACGCCGCGACCGAGGCGGTGGCGGCATGAGCGCGCTCCTCGAGGTCAACGATCTCAAGAAGCATTTTCCGCTGCGCGGCGGCCTGTGGAAGAAGGCAGCCGCGGTTCGCGCGGTCGACGGCGTGTCGTTCCACATCGAGCGCGGCGAGACGCTGGCGCTCGTCGGCGAATCCGGATGCGGCAAGAGCACGGTCGGCCGCGCGGTGCTGCGGCTGTTCGACATCACCGCGGGACAGGTCGTGCTCGACGGGCGCCGCATCGACGAACTCTCCGCCGCGACGCTGCGGCCGCTGCGCCGGCGCATGCAGGTGGTGTTCCAGGACCCGTTCTCGAGCCTCAATCCGCGCCTGCGCGTGCGCGACATCCTCGCCGAGCCGATCCGGAATTTCGGCCTCGCGACGTCGCAGGCGGACCTCGCCCGGCGCATCCACACACTGCTCGACACCGTGCGGCTGCCGCGCGACGCCGCGGATCGCTGGCCGCATGAATTCTCCGGCGGCCAGCGCCAGCGCATCGGCATCGCCCGCGCGCTCGCCGCGGAGCCCGACCTCATCATCTGCGACGAGGCGGTGTCCGCGCTCGACGTCTCGGTCAAGGCGCAGATCGTCAACCTGCTTCAGGACCTGCAGCGCCGGCTCGGCCTCGCGCTCTTGTTCATCAGCCACGACCTCGCGATCGTCGAGCACATGACCCACCGCGTCGCAGTGATGTATCTCGGCAAGATCGTCGAGACGGCGCCGAAGCGCGAGATTTTCGCTTCGCCCAAGCATCCCTACACGCGCGCGCTGCTCTCCGCGGTGCCGGTGCCGATGCCGGGAGCGGCCCGCGACCGCATCATCCTCAAGGGCGACGTGCCGAGCCCGAGCAATCCGCCCAGCGGCTGCCGCTTCCACACCCGTTGCCCCTACGTGTTCGACCGCTGCCGCAGCGTCGAGCCGCAATTGCAGCAGCTCGCGCCCGGGCAGTTCGCCGCCTGCCATCTCCACGACCTGCCGGCGGCCGAGAACCCGATGGCGGGCGAATACTACTCTCGAAGCCCGCGAGGCGAGATCGCATGACCGCTCTCCATGATCTCTCCGCCGAGGCGCTGGCGAAGGCCTATCGCACCGGCGAGCTCTCGCCGGTCGAGGTGGCGCGCGCTTGCCTCGCCCGCATCGATGCCTGGGAAGGCAAGCTCAACGCGATGTACATCGTCGCGGCCGAACAGGCGCTCGCCCAGGCGGCCGCATCGGAGGCGCGGTGGCGCGCCGGCATGCCGTTCAGCGCGCTCGACGGCGTGCCGATCACCGTCAAGGACAACATCGCGGTCGCGGGCTTATCCGCGCCGCTCGGCACCGCCGCCGGCGACATGAGCCCGTGCGTGCAGGACGCCCCGCCGGTCGCGCGCGTGCGCGAGGCCGGCTGCGTGTTCCTCGGCAAGACGACGATGCCGGATTACGGGATGCTCGTCTCCGGCGTGTCGAGCCTTCACGGCGTCACCCGCAATCCGTGGAATCTGACGCGCAATCCCGGCGGCTCGAGCTCCGGGGCCGGTGCGGGAATGGCGGCGGGCTACGCGCCGCTGGCGCTCGGCACCGACATCGGCGGATCGGTGCGGCTGCCCGCGGCTTATAACGGCGTGTTCGCGCTCAAGCCGAGCCTCGGCCGGGTGCCGATCTCGCCGCCGTTCCTCGGCCGCGTCGTCGGACCGATCACCCGCACGGTCGGCGATGCCGCGCTCATGATGGCGGCGTTGGCGCAACCGGATGCGCGCGACTTCATGGCGCTGCCGCACGAGAAGATCGCCTGGGGATCGCTCGATGCCGACCTCGCCGGCCTCAAGATCGGGCTGGTGCTCGACATCGGCGTCGGCACCAAGCCGCAGCCGGCGGTGCGCGCCGCAATCGAGGCCGCAGCCAAAGCGTTCGAAAGTGCCGGCGCGATCGTCGAACCGGTCGCGCCGTTCATGACGCCGGAGATGATGGCGGGGCTCGACCGCTTCTTCCAGGCGCGGCTGTGGGCCGAAGTAGAACTCTTGGCGCCGGACCAGCGCGCGAAGATTTTGCCGTTCATCGTCGCGTGGTGCCGGCGGGCGGAGAAGCTCACGCGCCGCCGACGCGGCGCGCAGCTTCGCCCTCGTCATGCAGATCCGCGAAAGGACGGTAACGGCGACCGCACCTTACGACTTCCTGATCTCGCCGACCTCGCCGATCACCGCCTATCCCGCGACCGAGGCAACGCCGGGCGACGATCCGGAAAAGCCGTTCGAGCACATCGCCTTCACCGCCCCGTTCAACATGTCCGAGCAGCCGGCCGCCTCGCTGTGCGCCGGATACGACGCCGACGGCCTGCCGATCGGCCTGCAGATCGTCGGCCACCGCTTCGACGATCTCGGCGTGCTGCGCATGGCCCGCGCCTACGAGAAACTGCGGCCGCCGCCGCGGCCATGGCCGGCGCCGTGAGCGTAGGTGCCCGACTGCGCGTCACGCGGCGACTGGCGGTGACTTTGATTCAACCCCGATAGAACGGCTTCGACATCTCGATGACGCGCTCGGCGTTCGGATACCAACCCTGCGCCGCATGGGTGTCGTCATGGAGATAGCAGCGCACCCTTACGAGCCGTGAGCCTTCGGTGAAGGTGAAATGGCGGCTCAGCGGCGGACAGCTCACATAGCCGTGGAATTTGGAGAGCTGGGCACAGTTGACGAAGTTCACGCCCCACTTGCGCTCGACATGGGAGCGACCGTGCAAGACGTCGTCCGGATGGGTGTGGGTATGGCCGCCGAGCCACAGATCAATCGCACCGGGATGCGCGGCGAGATAGCTCTCGAACGCCTGCGCCTTCGGCTGGTCGCCCAAGAAGTAAAGGTATGACGCCCCTTCGGGGGCGCCATCCGGGCCGTGATATCTGCCCGACCTGAACGTGCCGTCGGCGTTTCGCGAAACGCCTTCGTAGTCGCCAGACCCCACCGTCGTCTCGCGAAGCATGTGATGATGGCAGGTGATGATGATCTCGTCGGACGACGCTTCGACCTGCGCCTTCCACCAGGCAAACGTTTCAGGCGTGACGGCGCCGCGGGAGACGCGCCGCCGGTGGACCGGCGTCCCACCGGATAGGGCAGGTCGTTGCGGTCGCTCATCATCAGGAACCGGATGTTGCCGGCCTTGAACGTGTAACGCTCCCAGGTGCCGTCGATCGGATACGGCCGCTTGGCCGGATCGACGCCCGACGTTTCGGTGTGCTCGCCGACCGGATCGGCCCATTTGCGAAACCACCAATTGGCTTCCTTGCCCTGGCTCGACGGCGCTCCGAACGGCGAGGCATCATGATTGCCGGCAATATTGTAGATCTGCTCGCGCCGGTGTTGCTTGAGCGCCGCGTATTGGCGGATGACCTCGCGGCCTTGCTCGTCCTCGGGCGCATCCCAGAAGCCTGCATAATCGCCGAGGTTGAGCGCGATCTCCCACGGGATCGGCGAACCGCCGAACGCGCCCCCGTTCTCCGACTGACGAAGCGCCTCGGCGAGCGATTCCGGATAGACCGGCGGCGGCTTGAATCCCGCCAGGCCGTGCTGGATGCCTTCGCTCGCGGCCTTGTCGGTGCCGACGTGGCTGTCGCTGATGACCCAGAGATTGAAGGTTGCTGCCTCTTTGTGGGCCGGGGCGGTTTGGGCGACGGCCCCGATCACGGGCGTCGCCAATGTCAAAGCGCCGCCCTGCAGCAGCGCCCGTCGTCCGGGCGAAATCGGCCCATCCATCATGCATTCTCCTGTTGCACCCGGCGCTCAGGAGCATGGTAGGGCAGATGCCGACCGGCACTCGGTCAATTAGTTTCCTTCGAGACGCTTAATCTACTCAGCCGGCACTCCCGCGCCGTCGGACCACCAACCCGTTCGTTCTTCCGGCGACGGTCATGCCGTTGCGCTCGCCGAAAGACTACGGATCGCCGAGCCCGTCTGCCCTTCCCTACACAAACCGAAACGGTCTAGCTTCCGCACGGGAAGTACTGTCGCAACCGCGAAAGCGAGGGGAAGATGAGCTTACGGCCGGAATTTCTGTTCGCGATGACGGTGGCGGGCGCGGTCGTGTCGCCTGCCCTTGCCCAAACGACGGCGCAAAGCACCGCGTCGAATTCCGGATTTTTCCGGCGTCTGGATGCATCCCGGGCTGGGCTTCGGCCCCCCGCTCTCGGGTCCGGGCCCGGTGCGAAACAAATCGCGGCTGCCCTCCGGCGCGAGCAATTTCGCGCTGATGGTCGGCGATCATACCGAACCCGATCCTCAAGCCCGAGGCGGCGGAGGTCGTCAAGAAGTTCGGCGAAATCTCGTTGTCCGGCAAGGTTTTTCCGGACCCGGACAACATGTGTCTGCAGGACCCGCTGCCCTACATCTTCTGGAACTTCAGCGTTCAGATATTGCAGCAGCCGGACAAGGTCACTCTCATCTACCAACACGACAACGACTCCCGCACGGTGCGGATGAATCAGTCTCATCCCGCGACGGTGGTCCCGACCATTCACGGGGATTCCGTCGGCCATTACGAAGGCGACACGCTGGTCATCGACACCGTGGGGATCAAGCTCGGGCCGTACCGGATGATCGACCGTTTCGGCACCCCGTACACGCCGGCCCTGCACGTGGTCGAGCGCTATCGGCTCCTCGACTATGAGGCCACGAAGCAAGCACTGGCAGAGGCCGAAAAGGAATGGCCGCGCGTCGGCGGTGTCGATCCCAACTACAAGGGCAAAGGCTTGCAGCTCGAATTCACCGTGGAGGATGCGGGCGTCTTCACCATGCCGTGGTCGGCGACCATCACCTATGGCCGTCATCCGAGCCAGTCATGGGACGAACGCGTCTGCGCCGAGAACGTCGGGGGCGACTACAAGTACAACTACTTCTCCGACAAGAACGCGCACCTTCCGACGGCCGACAAGCCGGATTTCTGATCCGCGCGGGACCGGCCTTCACGTTCGATCGCTTCTTTAGAAAAAGCTCGTCGAGCCCTCGAACGCCGGGAGCAGCCGCCCGAGCAGGATCACGCAGAGCCAGATGGCGAGCGAGGCGCCGGCGGTTACTCTCGCGAGCGGGCTCGTATGCTCGTCCTTGCCGAGCACCAGCACGTGGCGGTGCTCCATCACGGTGAAGAGCGAGCGCATTGAGCCCGCCGAGCAGGACCATGAACATCTTCAATTTGAAGGCGGGATTGGGCCAGTACATGAACGGATCGGTCATGAAGAACTCGATGCCGGTCGCGAGATTGATGAGGAAGCCGACGATCACGAACGGAAGGAACGCGAGCGCCGCCCGCATCGGGACGCTGCGGATGTAGCCGAGCAGCCTCAGGTCGACGATCAGCAACCCGCCGACCATCAGGCACAGGCCGATGAAGTGCAGCGTCTCGCCGAGCCCGAACAGCCATCGGCTCTGCCGCACCGCCGCGCCGATCGGCAGGTCTTTGATCCACTGGAGAACCTCTACCCTCGCTCATGTCACTCTCACAGCGGCGGCGGCGGCATGGTGTAGCCGATGATCCGGCCGGCGGTGATCGCGGCGAGCCAGAACACGATCGAGGCGATCGCTGCGGTCCTGGCGGCACCTGTCACCACGACCTCGTGGACCGCGGCGCCGCCCGCGCCCGGCAGCATGTCGGCCTCGTCCATCCCGTGGAGCGCCTTCTCCAGCGCCCACAGCGACAGGCCAGCGCAGACGATCAGCACCATCTTGATCCAGAACGCCGGCGTCGCGGCGAGCCGGCGCGGTTCGCCGACGAACAGCAGCACACCCGAGGCGGCATTGATGGCAAAGCCGAACCAGGCGAGGCGGAACAACCTCTCGAAGCCATCGAGCGGGAAGCTCTTTGCGTATCCGAGGATACGCGCGCTGTACATCCAGGAGATGCCGACCACGACGCCCATGCCGACGGCATGAAAGCAGAGCAGCACCGGATAGCCCCAGTCGGATTCCCGAAGCCAGGTCGAGAAGTCCGTCATCTCGAGCCAGGTCAGAAATTCCATTTCGGCAATTCCATTTTCAGTTCCATTCTTGTCACTTGTTGCTCGGCGCCGCGGTCAGGCGCTCGCGCCGGCCGCCGGCCGCGATCATGATCTTGTCGAAGGTGCCGTCGCGATCGAGCACGGTGTGCTTGAAGACCGCGAGGACGTGAACGATCATCGCGCCGAGAATGAACCACGCCGTGGTAGCCGTGCACGGCGCGCAGCGCGTGCTGCACCGCTTCGAGCTTTCCGAACGGACCTGGGATCGCGAGGCCGAACACCTGGATGCGCTCGCCCGCCGTCCATACCATCAGCGGGCCCGACAGCAGCATCACGGCGATCGCCAGCAGCATCACGAAGTGGAAGTACTTGCCGATCGCAAAGAAGAACGCGCTCTGCTTCGGCAATCGCCCGGGATGGCCGACCGCGAAGCGCCAGCCGATGCGGCCCCACAGCAGCGGATAGGCGGCGATGCCGATGGTGGTGTGGAGATGCACGAGGCGGACATAGCCCGCCTCGTCGGCGCTCTGCGACATGGTGCCGATCACGAACATGGTGAGCACGATCACCGCAGTCAGCCAGTGCAGCGCGATCGAAATCCAGCCGTAGCCGTTGTCGGTGTCCGCTGTCCTCACGGCCCGCCCCCGACCGGTGAATTTTCGTGGACCTCATCCTGAGGAGCCGTGCGCAGCACGGCGTCTCGAAGGATGGCCCTATGCACTGCGGCCTGCGGCCGTCCTTCGAGACGCCCGCTTCGCGGGCTCCTCAGGACGAGGTCATCAGGTGCATTCACAGGCGGCTCAGGAGGTTAGCGAAAGATTCGCACACGCTCAGCCGCGGTTCTCCGGATCGACGAGCTTGCCGAGCGAGCGGTCCTGGTAGGGGACGTCCTGCATCAGCTGGAGGCCCGGGGTCTTGTTGAGCCGCAGCCGGCGCGTCGGCATCACCCAGGGTTCGAGCAGCACCTCGGGATCGTCGATGGTGGCGGTGTAGAGCAGGATGTCGCCCTCCCGCTTGAACTCCTCGACGACCTTCATCTCGGCGCTGTGGAAATAGCCCGGCCAGTCGAGCCACGTCTGGTCGGTGAAGCCGAGCGAGGTGACGACCAGCGTGTCGCCGTGCCAGCAGCCGACCGCGAGGCCGTAGAAGGTCTGGTCGTATTTGAGCACCGGATCGTGCTCGCGGCAGTCGGTCGGCGCGACGCGGAACGTGTTCTGATACTCGTAGAGGAAGACAACCTCGTCCGCCGTCTGCAAGATCTTGTTGGGCGGGCCGATGCGCGGCAGCCCGCGGGGCAGGTTCTTCCATTCGGGGTCGGCGTAGTCGATCCACTTGCCGCCGGCATTGGCGTGGTAGTCGCTCAGCCGCACCCGCTCCCAGAGCTCGGGCTTGTATTGCGGCTTGCTGACCTGCCCGCGGTGGGCGATGGCGCAGTCCTGCTCGAAGGTGATGTATTGCTGCGAGCCCTGGGCGCCGGCGTTCTTGAATCGCTCCTCGCCGCCGCGCGGCGGGAAGGCGTCGATACTCGTCTTGCAGGTGGTCGGGGTCAGCGGGCCGACGCCGCCGCCCCAGATGCCGTTGAAGTCGGGCCGGGTCTGCGCCGCGAGCGGCGCTGCGAGCAGCGTGCATGCGGCGACCGCGGTCCCGATTTGCAGGATCGACCGGAAGATTTGCAACCGGGTCATTTCGGAAACCCCTTCCGTGGCGCGACAAGCCACGTCGCTTGAAACTGCGCGCCGCTTGGCGCTACTTCGCGATGCCGTTCTCGTCGATGAAGCCCACCTTCACATACTTGCCGTCGGGGAAGGTGAAAGCGTTGGTGAAGCCGAAATGGGCGCCGGACCGGTCGGGATTGTAGTCGACCTTGTAGGTCTCACCGACCACGAACAGCCGCCGGTCGCTCAGGCCCAGCCGGCGCAGCCCGTTGGGACCGATCGTTTCGGTCGCCCATTGCTCCACCGAGCCGTCCTCCTTCTTGACGTCGAAGTGGAACCAGGCGTGGGGATTGATCCAGTCGACCTTGGTGAGCACGCCGACGAAGCTTTCCTGCTTGTTGACGTCGAACTGCGCCTGCACGGCATGGTGAGCCTGCGTCGTGGTGACCGCCACGGCTGCGAACAGCGCGACGAGGAGCACGGATCTGCGCACGGTTTTCTCCATTCTTCTTGTTTCACACAGCGGGATGTCGAACTCGAAAACTTCCTCCGCCCGGTCCGGAGAGCCGGCCGGCGCGGGCGTCATTTGGCCTTCGCCGCCTTCGCCAGCAGCTCCGGCTCGGGAAAGACGACGTAAGGATTGGACCAGCCCTCGGTGACGGTGATGTCGAGCACCTTGGTGCCGTCGATCTCATGCACGATCCGGCCCGGCCAGTAGGTGCCGGAATGGAATTTGTCGAGCGCCTGCTGGCCGAGACTTCTGGCCGTTGCGATAGTCCGAATAGGTGGCGACCACCTTCTTGGTGCCGCCGCCCGGCATGGCGATCGTCGCCTCGACCTTCGCCGGCCGGTTGTCGGCGCCGAGCGTCGTCTTGTAGCTTTGGCCGGCGACCGATGTGACGAAAACGGTCTTGCCGTCCTCCTTGGTGACCTGGAGGGGCGTCTCGCAAGGCTTGCCGTCGAGGCATTTCTTCGCCGCGGCGAAGGCCGCCGCGTGGACAGCCGCATGCGGCATCAGCCAGATCGCCTGGGCACGATAGGCGGCGTTATTCGATGGCGAGGGATTGATGCCGGGCTTTTCCTCGTTCCAGGCGCGGTCCCTCTTGACGACCCGCACGGTCCGCCCGGCCGCGGTCTCGTAGTCGAGCCGGCTTGCCGGGATCTGTAGCGCCGTCGCATAGCTGAACTTCGGCACCTCCACCGGACGGGCGGACGGCCCGGCCTCCGGGTCGGCCATGGTTCCGTGGCCGACATATTCCAGCGTGTTGACCTGCCCGACAACGAGGCGCGTGTCGCGCACCAGGCCGAGCGCGTCCGCAGCTGCCCGGATCGCCGGATCGATGTCCTTCGCGGGGATCTCGGTGCCCCAGTAGCCGGTATTGGCCGGGGTGAACTGGGCAAAGGCCGCAGGTCCGCACCCCGCGACCGCGGCGGCCGCTACCGTGGCGAACAGGACGATCCTGGCAGATGATGTCACGAGGTTTCCTCCACCCGAGGCATTGTTCTTATGGGCTTTCGCCCACTTAAAGCGTCCCGAAATCGTTTCGTCAACACAGGGCGCGCCTCGCCCTCGGGGGGCGACAACGGTGTGGCGGCCTAGACTTGCTCAGGGCGCATGACAACTCACTGACCGGAAGAATTTTCGCGAAGCGGTTAGGCTTGTGGCAATACCCGGCCCGGTATTTTCGACACGACCACTCGGCGAGCCGTCGCTCGCGACGATGACTGGTCAATGAAACGGAGTTAATAAATGACCAATCTCGTGAAGCGTTTTGCGGCGGACGAATCCGGCGCGACCGCCATCGAATACGGCCTGATCGCCGCTGGCATCTCGGTCGCCATCATCACCGTCGTGAATACGCTCGGCTCGCAGCTCAAGTCGACCTTCAGCGGCATCTCCACGCAGCTCGCCACTGCCGGCAAGTAACGCCGCCCGCAGCCGCGAATGGCAGAAGACCCCGGCCGTCGAGCCGGGGTTTTCGATTCCGGAGCGCGATATTCGCAGCAGCCGCGGGAGCTCACATCAGCTTGAGCCGCGCCACCTGGGCGCATTCGTCCATGACCTTGAAATAACGCGCCACCGCCTCCGATCCGACCACGAACGGATGCGGCTCGCCTGCCTTGCGGCCGGGCAGCATCTTGATCTTGGAGACGGCGTTGTCGAACTCGGAGTGGTTCGACATCAGCACGGTAGCGCCCGCGGCCGCGGCGCGCGCCGCCATCTTGCGCTGGGAGCCGATATAGATGTCGAAGTGCGGCACGTCGTTGACGAAGTTGAATGCCGTGCCGCCCGAATAGGCGACGGTGAGCGGCTGGCCGTTGTCCTTGACGTCGAACAGCATCGACACCGTTCCCGGCGTGTGGCCGGGCGTGAGCACGAGCGTCACGGCATCGTCGCCGAGGGTGATCTTCTGTCCGTCCGTCGCGACGATGTCGCGCTTTGGTTTGCCGTTGGGAAACCGGTTGACGGATTTCTCGATGTCGTCCCAGTCCGGTGCGCCCATCACGATGCGCGAGCCGAAGCGATCCTGCATCAGCTTGGCGCCGCCGACGTGATCGCCGTGGGCGTGGGAGATGATGACATATTTGACCGCGGCCGGATCGAGGCCGACCTTGCGCAGGCCGCCGACGATCGCCTCGTCGGAGGCGTAGTCGTAGAGCGTGTCGATGAGGATGATGCCCTCGCGCGTCGTCAGCGCCCAGGCCGAGTGGAACTTGGTGCCGACGAAATAGAGATTGTCGAACACCTTTGCAGGCTCGGTGAACCAGGTCGAACGGTCGGGTGGCGGGGGCGGCACGACGTCGGCGCCGGGCGCGGTCTGCGGCGCGATGCAGATGCGCGCGAGCGTTCCGGTGAAATCGAAGCCGGCCGCGGCCTTCGCCGCCGCAAGATGGGTCTCGACGTTGTTCGGCGCCGGCTGTGCCAGCGCCGAGCCGTGCAGCATGACACCAGTCCGGCGGCGACCACCGCCGCGCGCGTGAAAATTCGTCATCGCCTCCTCCCACGGATCGATCAGGCTTGTATACGGCAAGCGTGGACCAGCGGCCCCGGCGCGGTCAAGCCACGCCGGGCACGCCGCGGCCGCGCGGGTTCAGCCGGCCCTTGATCGACGTCAATGTGGTAGCCTCCCCACCGCGCTTGGATCGACGCGGGCGAGGTGCAGCAGATGAAATCGTTCCTCATTCCGATCGGCGGTAGCGATACCGGACCGCCCGCTGTTCGAAACCGCACTGGCCGCCGCCCGGCCGTTTTCCAGCCACCTGAGCTTCCTCCACGTCCACATCGGGCCCGGCGAGGCGGCCCTCAACTCGCCGCACACCGGCTTCGCGATGGGACCGGCTCTCTCGAGCGCGCTGCAGGAACTCGACACCAAGGCGCAGACCCGTTCGCAACTCGCGGCCCAGCACTTCCGCGAGTTCTGCGCCAAGGCGATGGTCGAGATTTGTGACGCGCCGGAACGCACCGACGCGGTGACCGCGAGCTGGCGCGAGGAGGACGGCTCCGCCCTGCCGCGCATCCTGTTTCATGCCCGGCATCACGATCTCGTCGTCGTCGGGCGGGCGAAGAGCGCGAGCGGCCTGCCTGGGGATTTTCTCGAGCAGCTGCTCGTCGGCTGCGGACGCCCGGTGCTGATCGCAGGCCCGGCGACGCTGGCGCTCGCCGGCACTGTCATGGTGTGTTGGAAGGAAAGCCCCGAAGCCGCCCGCGCGGTCAATGCGGCGATGCCGTTTCTGCGCCACGCCCGCCGGGTCGTGGTGGTGAGCATCGCCGAGAACGGCGACAGCACCGCCGAGTCGCTCGCAGAGGTGGCGCGCCAGCTCGCCTGGAACGGCGTTCGCGTCGAGCTGCGCACCATTCTCGCGAGCGGAGGGGGCATCCCGGCGCTGCTCTCGGCGGCCGCTCACGAATGTGGCGCCGATCTCGTGGTGCTCGGCGCCTACGGCCGTTCGCGCATGCACGAAATCCTGTTCGGCAGCTGCACCCAGGCGGTGATCCGCAATGCCGAGACGGCGGTGCTGCTGATGCATTGAGGACGCCGTCGGGCCCGCGCCCGGCGACGCCCGGTGGTTATTTCAACGCCAGGACGACGGGGCCGGAGACCGGATCGGTGACACCGAGGCCGCTGCCGAGGTCCTCCAGCGTGTCGCGGAACTTGTCGAGCGTTCCGATCATGTTGGGCCGCGCGGCCGCCAGAGCGCTCATGTCGGACCATTCGGCGATGATGCAATAGGTGCGCTCGCCGGTCTTGATCATGTTGACGTGCTTGATGCCGGCCCAGTCACTCTCGACCGCCTTGTGAGCGTCGAGAAACTCCTGCTCGCGCCCCGGCTTTACGCGAAATCGCACCACGTTGAATGCCGTCATGGAAATCTCTCCGCCCGCCAATTCGAAGGCGCGCCAGGTGGATGCGGCGCGGACTTCTTCAGGATAGACCGGGCCGCCGTACGATCAATCGTGCCAGCTTGCCGCATGGAGGTGTCGTCGGTCCGACGATTGCGCTGATACCTTCTGCGCCGGCCTTGTCCCGGTCATGACGATCCCAAGATAACGGAGCATGATCCGGTTCAATTTGACGAAGTCCGTCATCCGCCGGGAGGGCTTTGTTTGGACTTTTGGCTCACGCTGGCAGCCGCGGCGGCCCGGCGCGGAACCGTAGTGATGGCTGCCAGCTTAGCTTGCAGGTTTCGGAACGGGCATCGGAGAGGCACATGAACGGATTGCGCGGTGCGGATGCGGATGTCGTTCTGGTCGGCGCGGGCATCATGAGCGCGACGCTGGCGACGTTTCTCAAGGAGCTCGAGCCGTCGCTGCGCATCGAAGTCTTCGAGACGCTCGACGGCGCCGCGCTGGAAAGCTCGGATGCCTGGAACAATGCCGGCACCGGCCACGCGGCGCTGTGCGAGCTCAACTACACCCCGCGACTCGCCGACGGCACCGTCGACATTTCCAGGGCGCTGGAGGTCAACGTCGAGTTCGACCTGACGCGCCAGCTGTGGTCCTACCTGGTGATGAATCGGGCTCGTTCATTCACCCGGTGCCGCACATGAGCTTCGTGCAGGGCGCCGCGAACGTCAGCTTTCTGAAAAAACGCCATGCGGCGCTCACCGCGCATCATCTCTACCGGGGAATGGAGTTCACCGAGGATAAGCGGACACTCGCCGAGTGGATTCCCCTCGTGATGGAAGGCCGTCCCGCCGGCGAGGAGATGGCGACGCGGATGATCACCGGCGCCGACGTGGAACTACGGGGTGCTCACCTGCAACCTGTTCGGTCATCTCGCAGGAAGCGACGGCTTTGCGATCCACTATCGCCACCGCGTGACGGGCCTGCGTCGTGACGGCGGGCGGTTGGCGGCTGACCGCCCGCCAGACGCAGGACGGCACGGAAAAATCCGTCACCGCGAAGTTCGTCTTTCTCGGCGCCGGCGGCGGCGCGATCCTGCTGCTGCAGAAATCGGCATACCGGAGGGCGACGGCTATGCCGGCTTTCCGGTCAGCGGCATCTGGCTGCGTTGCGACGATCCGGCGGTCAACAAACGCCACCACGCCAAGGTCTACACCAACGCCGCCGTCGGTTCGCCGCCGATGTCGGTGCCGCATCTCGACACGCGGGTGATCGGCAACACCCATTCGCTGCTGTTCGGGCCGTATGCGGGTTTCTCGACCAAGTTCCTCAAATTCGGCTCCTACCTCGACCTGTTTCGCTCCATCCGGCCCGACAACATCCGGCCGCTGATCGAGGCCGGCCTGCACAATTTCGGCCTGAGCGAGTATCTCGTCGGCCAGGTGTTCCAATCCTCGACGCACCGGTTCGGCATGCTGCGAACCCTCTATCCCGGCGCCGAGGAGAAAGGACTGGAAGCTCGAAGTGGCGGGCATGCGCGTGCAGATCATCAAGAGGGACCGGCGGCAGGGCGGCATCCTGGAATTCGGGACGGAGATCGTCGCCGCACACGACCACTCGATCGTGGCGCTTCTCGGGGCGTCACCGGGCGCCTCGACCGCCGCCTCCATCATGATCAAGAGGCTCATCGAGCAGTGCTTCGCCGAGCAATTGAATATGGGCGGCTGGAAGCGCAAGTTGCAGGAGATCATTCCGTCCTACGGGCATTCGCTGATCGACGATGCGGCGCTCACCCGGCAGGTGCGGGCGGACACTGCGGCCGTACTCGGCCTGCAGAACGTCTGATACCGAGGAGAGCACATGAGCGACGT
>CAWCCG010000014.1:0-53108 GCA_963793985.1 uncultured Alphaproteobacteria bacterium
ACAGATCATCGGATTGACCGAATTGAATAGTGGGGATCACAGCGGCGAGCCGCGGTCGGACTACGGCCCGCTCTGCTCGCTTGCGAACCGCTTCTCGACGGCTCGGGCTGCCCGCTGAAGCGCAACGAGGTAACGTTCCGCAGCCTCTCTCGGCGAGAGAGCTGACGCGATGAAGGAGATGCTCATGCAGGCGACCACCCGCGCGCCATGCCGAACCGGCACCGCGATGGCGCCGGTCTTGTCGAAGATTTCGCGATGACGCTCACCGTAGCCGTTCTTCCGCGTGGTAACGACGAGCCTAGACACGTAGTCCGGATCGCGAGAAGGCCGATCCTCGGGCGCAGACGACCGCCACAAATTGTCGAGGATCGCTGAACGCTCCGCGTCCCTGCAGAATGCGAGATAGGCCTTCCCCGTTGCCGACTGCAGCATGGGGAGGCGCAGCCCGGCGGTCGCCGTGTCGATCGTCAGCGGGCTGTATCGACGCGTGGTCGCTCGAAGATACATCGCGCTCCCTTGAAATGTCGCCATGTCGGTCGGCCATACGATCTCGCGTTGCAATGCCTCCATGACCGGCTGGGCGATGCCGCGTATCCAGGTTTCGTCTTCGAAGCCGTCGCTCAACGTCCGCACGAGCAGCGTGAGCTCGTAGCGCTCCTCCTGATTGCGACGGAGGTACCCCAGCGCACAAAGCGCTTCCAGAATCCGGTACAGCGACGGACGCGGAATGCGCGTCAACCGAGCCAGCTCACTGACCGGCGCACCGTTGTGTTCATTCAACGTGCGGATCACGGCGAGCGTGCGCGTTACACCGCGCATCGCTCCGGACGTCAGATCTTGATGCTCGCGCGACTTGGTCATCGGCTGCACTTGATCATCGATTGTACTTGGCCATCGATTGTACTTGGCCATCGGCTGTCCGCCAGCCGGACACTTCGCATTTGGCGGTTGATACCTTGGCCGTGCTCGGGCTGCAATCGAGCCAATCAGGCTGCTGCGGCGCCGCAACCGGCGCATTCGACTGGCGGTCAAATCCGGGAGGACGATATGCGCAACAATCTCTGCCTGTTGCTCACTGCGATGGCGCTCGCACTCGGAGGGACCGCGGCGCGCGGCCAGGAATATCCGCAGCGGCCCATCCGGGTCGTGGTGCCCTACCCCGCGGGTGGCGCGACCGACGTCGTCGCCCGGCTGGTTGCCGAGAGGATGTCCACGGAGCTCAATCAGCAGGTCATCGTCGACAACCGCCCGGGCGCGGGCACAATGATTGGCGCAGCTGCGGTCGCGCGCAGCCTGGCTGACGGCTACACGATGCTGATGGGCGACACCGCCACTTACGCGCTCAATCCCACGCTCTACGACACCCAGCTCACCTACAATCCGGCGAAGGACTTCAGCCCGGTATGCCGCACGGGCCGGGTGCCGCTGATCCTGGTGGCGAATCCAAAGAGCATTGCGGCCGATACCGTGAAAGACCTGATCGAGGCAGCGAAGAAGGCACCCGGGAAGATGGACTACGGAGCGCCCGGGCCGGGGAGCCCGATCCACCTTGCGATGGAGCTCTTCAAACAGCGGGTCCAAATTCAGGCCACGGCAATCCCGTACAAGGGCGGCGCAGATGCGCTCAATGATCTCCTCGGCGGCCGTATCGGCCTCTTGTTCGTCGATGCCGCGACCGGCATTCCGCACATCAAATCCGGCGCCGTGAAAGCGCTCGGCGTCGGAGCGGGCCAGCGGATTCCGGCTGCGCCCGACGTGCCGACGGTGGCGGAGGCCGGCATTCCCGATTTCGAGGCCTGGGCGTGGAACGGGCTTGCGGTGCCCGCCGGCACCGCTCCCGAGATCGTCGCCAAACTCAATTCCGCCTGCGTAAAGGCTCTCGGCAGCGCGGCGCTGCAGCAGCGCTTCTCCGAGATCAGCGTCGAGCCGGCACCGTCCAGTTCGCAGGGCTTTGCCACGTTCATCGCGGATGAGACTGCCAAGTGGCGTGCGGTCATCACCGAGGCAGGCATCTCGCTGAAGTAACCATCGGCATATCAAGGACAGAGATCGGCAATGCAGCTCGTCAGTTACGGTCCCTTCGGCGCGGAACGCGCAGCTTTCCTCGACAACGACAGAGTGCTCGATCTGGAGAACGCGATGAAAGCCGCCGGCGCCGCCGCCCCGGTGAGCGATATGCGCCTGTTTCTCGACCAGCCCGATTGGCGGACGACGCTCGATCGGGCCTATGCGAGCCGCGCCGGCGTGGCGCCGGTGGCCACTCCCGCCCGCATCGGGGCACCGGTGCCGGTGCCCCGGTCTCTCGTCATCGCCGGCGCGAACACGAAATCGCACATCGCGGAGGCCGGTGCGGTATTGGGCAAAGCGGTCGGGCCGCGCGAGCCGATGCTGCTCGCCAAGGCGACCTCCTCGATCTGCGGGCCGCAAGACGACATCATCCATCCGCCGGAAACGGCCAAGCTCGACTATGAAGTCGAGCTTGCGGTCGTCATCGGCCGGAGGGGGCGACGGATCTCTGAGAAGAACGTCAAGGACTACGTGGCCGGATTCGCGGTGTCGAATGAGGTTTCGGCGCGCGACATTCAGCTCGCCGAGCACGAGGAGAATCCGTTCTTTCGCGCCCATTACATCGGCAAGAGCTTCGATACTTTCTGCCCCCTCGGGCCGGCGCTCGTGACCGTCGACGAGTTCGCCTGGGGGAAGCCGCTGCGGATGAACACAAGGGTGAACGGAGAGATACGCCAGGACAGCGACACCGCCGACTTGCATTTCGGAATCGAAACCCTGGTGTCCTACCTCAGCCGCTCGCAGACGCTTTACCCCGGCGACATCATTCTGACCGGCTCGCCGGCGGGCGTCGCGTTCTTCTTGAAGCCGCCGCGGTTTCTCAAGCCTGGCGACGTCGTGCGGTGCGAGATCGAAGGCATCGGCGCCATCGAAAATCGAGTTCGCGCAGAATAGTTCACCGCATCGTCACGGCCGGGCTCTTGATCCGGCCATCCCGCTTGGGAAGGCACGGCCGTGCCACGTTATCGGGATCGCCGGGTCAAGCCCGGCGATGACGAGTTCATCTCGTGCTTTATAGGCCCGGCCCGTAGGTCACCGATTTGTCGGACGGCCAGCGCACCCGCCAGCCGAACCGGATGTCGCGCGCTTCGCCGGAGCCGAGCTCGAAATTCCAGGCGACGACGCCGCGACGGCCGCGGACGTCGCGCTCGGTCGGCGCGGTCGATCCCGGCAGCATCTCGACTTTGACGTCGTCGACCTCGCTCACGGGGAGCTGGTCTTCGATCGCCATGCGGATCGGCGCATCGTGGCCGTTGCGCACCGCGATCTTGAACTCGCGCTGGTCGGTCTTCGAGGTGGTGATGATCCCGGTCGCGCCTTCGCTGCGATTGAGGACCGTGCGCTCGATGCGGACCTTGTCGTCGGCGCCGAAGCCGAGCCGCACCGGCTGCTCCTTGGCGGTCAGCGTCATCTGGCCGCGGCCGACATAGATGCCGTCGCGGTAGATCGCGATCCGCCCGGGGAGCAGCGGCGCATCGTCGTCGTGCTTGAACGACGCCTCGAGAAAGCCGGTGCTGTCGAGCGCGGGCGTCGCGCGGACGATGAGCTCCGGCGTGACCGTCGTCGACGCGAGGCGGAAGCTCTTGGCGCCCTCGTCCGCGGCGATGCTCACGCGCTCGCCGATATGGAACAGGACCTGGAATCCGCCGCTGTCCACGATGGCTTCGCGCTCCTCCGCGGCGAGGCTGCGGGCTGCCTTCGTCTCCGGAGCCGGCGACGGCACCGGCCGCTGCCTCTAGCGTCATGCGCGGTGCTGCCGCCACCGGCTCCACCGGGCGCGGCGGCGCCGGATAGCGCACGATCAGTGGGCGCAGGTCGGGCGCGGTGCCGCCCTTCGCGGTACGCACGGTCGACACCGCGAGGTCGACGTCGCGCCAATCCTCGCCGGTGTTCTGGACGATCTCGGCGCGGCGGATGAGATCGAGCGCCGGCTTGCGGCCGCGCGCGCCCGAATCGAGCCGTGCGTCGTAGATCGGCGACCACCGCGCGCCGCGCACGGAATACGACACCCGCAGCGTCGCCGGCGTCGCCGCCTCGGCGGTGAGGTCGATTTTCACCTCCATCTTGCGCGGTGGATCGGCGTTGCGCTGCGCCTCGAGGCGCGCGAGCTCACGGTCGATCTCGCGCTGGCGCCGGCCGGCCTCACGTATCGCCGCGTTGGCCGCCGCGACTTCCTCCTCGACGGCGACGAAGGCCTGGCGCCACTCGCCGAGCGGCCGGGCCTCGCCCTTGTCGCCGATCCCGGCGGGCGAGGCTTCGGCGAAATGCCGCGCGAACTCCTTACGCGCGTTCGCCGCTTCGATCTTATCGTCGAGGCCGCCGCGCTCGTCGCGCAGCGCCTCGATGCGGTTCTCCAGCGCCGGATCGAGCGGCGGCCGGTCGGCCCGCGGCGGCCGCGCGTCGATCGCGCCGATCACGAGCCGCGCCTGCCCATCGCCTTCGACCCGCAGCGATGCCGGATCGAGGCCGGGCGGGAAATCGCGCGCGCGGAGCACGCTGCCGCCTTGCGGCAGGTCGACATGGATGATTCGGGTAACGGTGGCGCCGTCGGGATAGACCGTGACCGCGTCGATCTTCGAAGCGACATCGGTCTCTGCTGCCGCCGGCACGACCAGCACGGCGAAGCACAGGAGCGTCGAGGCAATTCGCATGAGAGCCTCCCAAGTGCGGGATGAGTTGGGGCCGGCCCGCGCATCAGCGCGCCGCCGATGCGATCAAGCGAAGCCGACAATTCGGACGGCGTCGTGACGCGCAGGCGGCGGCAACACGACCGGCCGTGCGTTTTAGTGCCGCGGCGCGGATGGCAGGTTCAATTCGTGCTGCAAGACGGGACGGGCCAGCGCGTAGCGCGTAGGATGGGTTGAGCACTTGCGAAACCCATCATCGCTCCATGCGCGACGCGATGGGTTTCGCAAGGGCTCAACCCATCCTACCAGGCTCAAAGCACGGCCGTGACGATTTCCCCGTCGATCGCGCCGGCGCTAAAACCGCAGCGACTTCGCCTGCTGGACCTGCGGCAGCGCCTGGACCTTGCGCAGCACGTCGGGCGGCACCTCGCCGTCGACCTCGATCAGCGCGATGGCGTTGGCGCCCGGCGCATCGCGGCCGACATGGAAGGTCGCGATGTTGATGCCGGCGTCGCCGAGCGTCGAGGAGAAGCGGCCGATGAAGCCCGGCTTGTCGAGGTTGGTGATGTAGAGCATCGACGGCCCGAACTCCGCGTCCATGCGGATGCCCTTGATGTTGACGATGCGCGGCCGGCCGTCGGCGAACACCGTGCCCGCGACCGAGCGCGACTGCTTCTCCGTCACCACCGTCACCGTGATCAGGCTCTCGTAATCGCAGTCGCCTTCCCGCGTCGTCTCCTCGACCACGATGCCGCGATCCTTGGCGACGCCGGGCGCCGAAACCACATTGATGTCCTGCAGCATCGGCCGCAGCAGCCCCGCGATCGCCGCGGAGGACAGCGCCCGCGTGTTCATGCGGGCGACCTCGCCGTCATAGGCGAGCTGCACCTTCTTGATTCCGGTCTCGGTGAGCTGGCCGGCGAATGAGCCGAGCTTTTCGGCGAGCGTGACGAAGGGCTTCAGCCGCGGCGCCTCCTCGGCGGTGATCGAGGGGAAGTTCACCGCATTGGTGATGGCGCCGCGCAGCAGATAGTCGGACATCTGCTCGGCGACCTGCAGCGCCACATTCTCCTGCGCCTCGGTGGTGGCGGCGCCGAGATGGGGCGTGCACACCACGTTGGGATGGCCGAACAGCGGGTTCTGCGTCGCCGGCTCTTCGGTGAAGACGTCGAAAGCGGCGCCCGCGACGTGGCCGGAATCGAGCGCGACGCGCAGCGCAGCTTCGTCGACGAGGCCGCCGCGCGCGCAATTGACGATGCGCACGCCCTTCTTGGCCGCGGCGATCGCCTCGGCGCCGAGGATGTTCTTCGTCTTCTCGGTGAGCGGCGTGTGCAGCGTGATGAAGTCGGCCCGCCGGATCAGCTCGGCAAGGTCGACCTTCTCGACGCCGATTTCCAGCGCGCGATCCGGCGACAGGAAGGGATCGTAGGCGATCACCTTCATCTTGAGGCCGATGGCGCGGTCGGCGACAATCGAGCCGATATTGCCGCAGCCGATCACGCCGAGCGTCTTGCCGGTGATCTCGACGCCCATGAAGCGGTTCTTCTCCCATTTGCCGGCCTGGGTCGAAGCATCGGCCTGGGGGATCTGGCGGGCCAGCGCGAGCATCAGGGTGACGGCGTGCTCGGCAGTGGTGATCGAATTGCCGAACGGCGTGTTCATCACGATGATGCCCCTCGCCGTCGCCGCCGGAATGTCGACGTTGTCGACGCCGATGCCGGCGCGGCCGATCACTTTGAGCTTTGCCGCCTGCTCCAGGATTTTCGGCGTGACCTTGGTGGCGGAGCGCACCGCGAGGCCGTCGAACTCGCCGATGATCGCGGCAAGCTTGTCCTTGTCCTTGCCGAGATTGGGCTGGAAGTCGACCTCGACGCCGCGGTCCTTGAAGATCTGGACCGCCGCAGGAGACAGGGCATCGGAGATGAGCACGCGGGGAGCCATGGTATCGCTCGTCGATTGCGTTGATGGGAGAAACCGCGCCGCCGTGACCCGGCGGCGCGGGATCACGCCGCCTTCGGCAGCGCGTCCTTGGTCTTGGCGAAGGCCCAGTCGAGCCACTGCGTCAGCGCTTCGACATCGCGCGCCTCGACGGTCGCGCCGCACCAGATGCGCAGGCCCGGCGGAGCGTCGCGGTAATGGGCGATGTCGTAGCCCGCGCCTTCCTTCTCCACCGCAGCGGACAGGCTCTTGGCGAAGGCGGACTGCGCCTCGACCGCGAGCGCGGTGACGGCGGGATCGACGATGCTCAGACACACGGAGGTGTTGGAGCGGATCGCCGGCGCCGTGGCGAGGAATTCGACCCACGGCGTCACCGCCACCCAGTCGGCGAGCACCTTGAGGTTGGCGTCGGCGCGCGCGACCAGGGCATCGAGGCCGCCGATCGATTTCGCCCATTGCAGTGCGTCGAGATAGTCCTCGACGCACAGCATCGACGGCGTGTTGATGGTCTCGCCCTCGAAGATGCCTTCGTTGATCTTGCCGCCCTTGGTCATGCGGAAGATTTTGGGCAGCGGCCAGGCCGGCTTGTAGCTCTCGAGCCGCGCGACCGCGCGCGGCGAGAGCACCAGCATCCCGTGGGCCGCTTCGCCGCCCAGCACCTTCTGCCAGGAGAAGGTTGCGACATCGAGCTTGTCCCAATCGAGCCGCTGCGCGAATGCCGCCGACGTCGCATCGCAGATGGCGAGGCCTTCGCGGTCGGCCGCGATCCACTTGGCGTCGGGGACGCGGACGCCGGACGTGGTGCCGTTCCAGGTGAAGACGACGTCATTCGACCAGTCGACCTTGCCGAGGTCGGGCAGTGCCCCGTACGGCGCCTTGAGGACGGTGGTGTCCTTGAGCTTGAGCTCCTTGAGGACGTCGCTCACCCAGCCCTCGCCGAACGATTCCCAGGCGAGCATGGTGACCGGGCGGGCGCCGAGCAGCGACCACAGCGCCATCTCGACCGCACCGGTGTCGGACGCCGGCACGATGCCGATGCGATGGCTGTCGGGCACCCGCAGAATTTCGCGGGTGAGGTCGATCGCGCGCTTGAGCTTGCCCTTGCCGAGCTTGGCACGGTGCGAGCGCCCGAGGGCGGCGTCTGTGAGGGATTGGAGAGTCCAGCCGGGGCGCTTGGCACAGGGGCCGGAGGAGAAGTGCGGGTTCGACGGCCGCACGCCGGGCATCGCAATCGCCATAGTCTATCCTTCCAGATAGGCGCCCCTCGGTGGGGAGGGGTGTCCCGCTGGCGGACATACGGAAGGCGGGCCGCACAGTCAAGCGTCAAATCTCCGCAGCCCGGATACTGCGGCCGTACGGAGGGACGCGACGACGGGCGGGCGGCGCCCGGAAAAATGCAATCGATCTCTAGAATTTCAGCCCAGCGGCGATGCGGGTCGACAACGTGTTCAGCCGGATTTGGCTCGGGTATTGGAGGTTGAGATAATCCAACTCGCCGCGCACGAACACATACCGGGTGACCATGTAGTCCATGCCCAGGGCCGCGTCGAACCCGAGCTGATATTTGCCGTGGCTGACGTTGATGAAGGGGTAATCCCCGCCGATCATTTGATATCTCGGGGTCGGGGCGGGAGGGCCAAATCCGGCTAAGTTGCACGTTGTCGATGTGATATTGATGCAAGTACCGTTGTAACCGATGTTGACCTTCGTGGTGGTGTCGACCTGGGCGAACGCGACGCCGGCAGCGATATAGGGCAGAAAGTTTCCAAACGCCCAGCCCAGCCGGCCGCGCATCGTGAAATAACCGGACATGTCGATGGTGCCCTGCGAATTCGTATAGAGCGACGTGGCGTACAGATTGCCCCCGTTATTCACGTAGTAGCCGCGCGTCACCGAGTCGACGGCAGTCTGATGAAGGCTGGTGCGGTTGATGTTGAATTCGGCGCCGAACACCACGTCATCGATCTGCCAGTTGTACCCGACGAAGCCGCCATAGCTCGGGCCGCGGGTGCTGACCTGTGGCAGGGCCGGCATGCCGGTCGCCGGAGCCGCCAACGACGTGAGGATGGCGTCCTGGGCGATGGCGCTCTGGACCGGCGTCGCGGGCACCTGGCGAAAGTCGATGCCGTTGAAGTCCTCGCCGGCCTGCGCACCGCCGTAGACACCCGCCCAGATTCGGTAGAGCCGCGGCGGTGGCGCCGGCGCCGCACCGATCACCTGCGATCCCCGCAACCAGGAATCGTCGTAATCGGCCGCGAGGGCGGGACAAGCCATCGCGATCAACAAGCCCAAGACCCACCAACGCATATGTCCAGTCTCCAGCCGGGTGGCGGCTACGCGTGCTTCGCACCAACGGTTAAGAGAGTGTCGCCAATTATCCTTAATGGAGGGTTAGCGGGCGGCCGGATGACACCACCGGCGGTACGCGAAAACAGGGCGGCCGTGTGCGCCGTGAGCCGAGCGAGAGTGCCGCCAGAGCAAGGCCGACGAATCAGCCCGACCCAAAAACGAAAGCGGCGCGGGATTTCTCCCGCGCCGCTCGAAGCACGTTCTGCAGCAGGTCGATCAGCCCTTGGTGATGACCGGGCCCACCGGCAGCTCGACAGGCAGGTTCCAGCGGAAGCCGAGCATCACGTCCTGCGACGTGATGTCGCCGAAGTTGAAGCCGGGGTTGATTGACGACGGTGATGCCGTCGAAGGAGTTGGTGAGGCCCGTCGCGGCGTGGCCGAGGTTGACGTAGCGATAGGTCAGTTCGAGGTTCAGCCCCGGCGCGACCTTGTAGGCAAGGCCGGCATACGCCGCCCAGGCGAGCTGCCACTTGGACGCATTCTCGCCGTAGGTGGTGCTCAGGATCGCTTGCGCCGCCGAGTACCGGCCGTGCTGGCGCCGGTGTCGACGAAGCTCGAGATGGTGTTCCGGCTGGTACCGATGCCGGCGCCGATGAACGGCGTGATGCACCACCAGGTGCCGAGATCGACATAGGCGTTGGCCATGAACAGCCACTCTGATTTGCTGGCGGACGTAGTCGTCCGGCAGAATCACCGGGCCGAAACCGCGATCTGCTGGCCGTGGAAATGCGAGTTGCCGCGGTATTCACCGGTGACGTCGAAGCGCAGCCAGTTGTTGAACTGGTAGCCGGCGCCCATCGAGTACATCGGCGCGCTGTCGAACGTGAGGAACTTGGTGCCGACCGAAGTTCCCGGTGCGACCATGGTGGTCAACGAGGTCGTCTGCTGGTTGGTCATTCCGATGTCGCCGCGGAGATACCAGCCGGAGAACGCGACGACCGGAATCGGGGCGACGGGAGCGATTGCGAGATCCGCGGCGTTCGCCGTGGAGACAGCGAGACCGATGGCGGCGCTCGCCAGTGCGAATTTCTTGAAGTTACTCATGACATCATCCTTCCACTCGTTCCGGATCGCGAATGCGCTGCGACCGGTTCATCCGCCGAGGATGACGATGCCACGGAATTCTTAAGCGTCACTTAACCTTACTTTTTCACCATGAATATTATTGGTTGTGGATTTCGGCCGGCATTCTGAACAAATGATTAATCGCCGTGCCCGCGTACATGCAGGCGAAACTGATCGAGAATTCGAGATGGAAGAGGCGCGTAGCACGCAATAAGCGGGCGAAGCGCACTAGGCGCCTCCAAATCGGCGACCAGACAATTTCGCTGTCATCGCCCGGCTTGACCGGGCGATCCAGTAACCACCGGACTCTCCGTGGGGCAAAGCCTCAGTCACATCGATGGCACAGGGGTTACTGGATTGCCCGGTCAAGCCGGCAATGACAGTGATCAGGTGAATGCAATTGTGAAACGCTCTGTCGGCGCCGGCCCTCAGCCGGCGACCTGCGTGACCGCCTCGACGATGCCGTCGACGACATCCTCGACGAGGGTCGGATCGTCGCCTTCGCCGGTGATGCGGATCACCGGCTCGGTGCCGGACGGACGCACGATGACGCGGCCGTGCCCGTTGAGGCGCTCGGTCGCCACCGTGATCGCCGATTTGACCGTCGCATCCTCGTGCGGCTTGCCGTTGCGATAGCGCACGTTCTTGGTGACCTGGGGCAGCGGATCGAAGCGATGGCACACCACCGACACCGGCTGCTGCAGCTTGCGCACCACCGCGAGCACTTGGAGCGCTGCGACGAAGCCGTCGCCGGTCGTGTTGTAGTCCGACAGGATGATGTGGCCGGACGGCTCGCCGCCGACGGTGTAGCCGTGCTCGCGCATCAGCTCGAGGACGTAGCGGTCGCCGACCTGGGCGCGCAGCATCTTGATCCCGAGCCCTTCGAGGTGACGCTCGAGGCCGAGATTGGCCATGATGGTCGAAACCACCGTGGGCTTCGGCAGGCGGCCGTCCTTCTGCCAGCTTTCGGCGATGACGGCGAGCAGCTGGTCGCCGTCGATCAGGCGGCCGTGCTCGTCGGCGATGACGACGCGATCGGCGTCGCCATCGAGCGCAATCCCGATGTCGGCGCGCATCTCCCGCACCTTCCGGCTCAGCGCACCCGGCTCGGTCGAGCCGCAGTCCTTGTTGATGTTGAAGCCGTCCGGCTCGACGCCGATCGAGAACACCTCGGCGCCGAGCTCCCACAGCGCGGCCGGAATGACGCGATAGGCTGCACCATTGGCGCAGTCGACGACGACCCGCATCCCGTCGAGCGAGAGGTTGCGTGGCAGCGTGCGTTTAGCGAATTCGATGTATCGCTCCGGCACGCCTTCGATGCGTTTCGCGCGGCCGAGCGCAGCCGACTTGGCGAGCTTCTTGCTCAAATCGGCGTCGACCAGCCGCTCGATCTCCAGTTCCACCTCGTCGGAGAGCTTGTAGCCGTCCGGGCCGAACAGCTTGATGCCATTGTCGTCGTAGAGATTGTGGGACGCCGAAATCATCACCCCGAGATCGGCCCGCATCGAGCGGGTCAGCATGGCGACGGCCGGCGTCGGCATCGGGCCGAGCAGCAGCACGTCCATTCCGACCGAGGTGAAACCGGCGACCAAGGCGTACTCGATCATGTAGCCGGAGAGCCGGGTGTCCTTGCCGATCACCACGCGGTGGCGATGATCGCCGCGGCGGAACACCACTCCGGCAGCCTGGCCGACGCGCAATGCGAGATCGGCGGTGATCACGCCATTGGCGCGGCCGCGAATGCCATCGGTTCCAAAATACTTACGGCTCATGAACCCCATCTCCCGCCCGATCGATGCGCCGGGCCCAAACGGGAAACGATTTTAAGCCTTTCCGATGGCGGAAGCGTCAAAAAAGATGGTTACGCAGTCCTGCGCCGACCCTGTCGGATCGTCAAATGCCGGGGATGCGGCGAATCAACTCACTGAATTATTTAGTGTTTCTGCTTTCGCAGCCGATTGTCGGGAGCCGGCTGGCTCATCGAGACGGGATCGGAAGCAGGAAAAGTTTCCTCAAGCGCCTCATCAAGCCGGCGATCGAGCCGGCGCTCCTTCTCCACGACCGGTGCCGAAGGTACCGGGATGGTTTTGTCGCCATGTTTCATGGGCAAGCTCCTTCTTAAAGAGGAGAACGTCTTGCACCATATCGGGTTCGTCCCCGTCGCGGACCATTCCCGGGAGCGGAAAAGCCGCACCTTTTGGTGATCGCGCTGTTACGGGATCACGCCGCCCGGATCTGATCAGACCGCCGGGAAAGCAGCGCTGGCCGGCGCGCGGGTCGGCGCTATTTCGTCGCCGGGCGCTGGTTGCTGTGCGGCGGTCGGCGGCGACGTGCGTACCGCGCCCCACGGATCGTTTTTCACCTTTTGATCCGGGATCTTGCTCATGCCGGACTTGTAGGCGCGCTCCCGGTCCTGCTCCTCCTGCACCTCCACGTCGGTCCTGCGGTGGGATCCGTCGTTGATCATGTTGATGCTCGGTCCCTTCTCACCCTGACCCGGCATCTGAGCGGCGGCAGGCGTCGCCATCCCCGCCAGCGCCAGTCCCGTCAGCGAGATCCCCGCCGCCAACACTGTCGTCGTGATGAGCTTCTTCACGGCGCCCCTCCACCTCGTTCGCATTGTCGAGCCTTGAAACGCGTCACCGAAACCGCAAGTTGCCGACGCGATGAGGCCGGAATTGGGCAGAACATGGCATTCGCCGTCTGCCGCCTACGGCTCCCCGAGCAGGATCACATGCAGCTTGCGCGGCCCGTGAGCGCCGAGGATCAGCGTCTGCTCGATGTCGGCCGATCGCGAGGGACCGGTGATCATGTTGACGGTACGCGGCAGGGTGCCGACGCCGTAGCGGTCGCGCAGCTCTTCCATCACCGTCTCGAAATCACCCGCGACAGCGCCGGCTTCCAGCACGACGACATGCACATCGGGCAGGAAGTTGAGCGTCGTCGGATTGTCGGGCCCCGACGTGAGCACCACCGTGCCGGTCTCCGCGACCGCCGCGAAGGCATGCGACACCGCCGCGAGATCATGGCCGTCCGAGGGGCCACGGGAGACCTCGAGGGCCGGCGCGTTGCCCCAGGGCAAGTTGGCAAGCCGTGGATCGTCGCCGTGCCGCACGCGCAGCGGCAGGTTGAGCCCACGCAGAAAGTCCGCGACGGCCGCCGGGACGTCCGCCGCGGCGCCGACCCGCGCGGTCGTACCGGACGCCGCCTCCACCATGCGGGCGAACAGGTCGACCCGCTCGTGCGGCGGCAGTTCCCCACGCGCCGGCACGACGCCGCGCGGGTGGTCGGCGAGCCTTGACGCGACCGCAGCACGCCGCGGCGCCTCGGTCCCGGTGACGCCGAGCGAGCGGCGGATGGTCGCGAAGATCAGGTCGCGCGCGGTCATGGTTGCAGGGTCATGGTCACAAGGTCATGGCTTTCGGTCGACACCCGGGGGGATGTCGCGATTCTTCCACCGCGATTGGAACGTCGATCCCTGCGGCGTGGGAAAATCGCGGTATCGGGTCCAGCCGGATGCCAGCGGCAGGAAGGAGAAACGCCCGCGCGAGGCGCCCGCCCAGTGGAGAAGCCGCGCCGCGATCGCGGTCGCGAAGCCGTAGAGCCGGGGACGCTTGGCGAAGAACGCCCAGAAAGCGAGACCGGCGCGCACGGTCGCCGGCGACAAATGCCGCTCGAACTCGCGCTCGCGCCACGACCGCATCATGCGCGGCAGCGGAATGCGCACCGGGCAGACTTCCTCGCAGCGGCCGCAGAAGGTCGAGGCGTTGGGGAGATTTCCCGCCTCGTCGATGCCGATCAGGCTCGGAGTGAGCACGGCGCCCATCGGGCCCGGATAGACCCACCCATAAGCGTGGCCGCCGATCGCATGGTAGACCGGGCAATGGTTCATGCAGGCGCCGCATCGGATGCAGCGCAGCATGTCGCGGAATTCGCCGGCGAGCATCGACGAGCGGCCGTTGTCGAGCAGCACGACGTGATACTCGCCGGGGCCGTCCGGATCGTCGGCGCGGCGCGGGCCAGTCGACAGCGTGGTGTAGACCGACATCTCCTGCCCGGTGGCCGAGCGCGCCAGCACGCGCAGAAGCTGGGTCAGGTCCTCGAGCGTCGGCACCAGCTTTTCGATCGAGGCGAGCACGATGTGCGCCTTCGGCAAGGTCTGGGTGAGGTCGCCGTTGCCTTCGTTGGTGACGATCACCGAGGTGCCGGTCTCGGCGACGAGAAAATTGGCGCCGGTGATGCCGACGTCGGCATCGAGGAATTTCTCCCGCAGCACCGCGCGCGCCTCGGCGAGCAGGCTCGCCGGCTCGACGAGGTTGCGATCGGCCGGCAGATGGGTGTGGACGCGGCGGAAATCGTCCTCGATCTGCGCCTTGGTGAGATGAACCGCCGGCGCGATGATGTGGGACGGCATCTCGTGACGCAGCTGGATGATGTATTCGCCGAGATCGGTCTCGACCGGCGTGATGCCGTTGCCTTCGAGGAAATCGTTGAGGCCGATCTCTTCGGCGATCATCGACTTGCCTTTGGTCACGGTCTTGGCGCCGAGGTCGCGGCAGATGTCGAGGATGATCCGCCGCGCCTCTTCGGCGGTCGCCGCATAATGCAGCTCGCCGCCCTGCGCGGTGAGGCGTTCTTCGTAGGCCTCGAGATAGAGGTCGAGGTTGGCGAGCGTGTGGTTCTTGATGTCGCGGGCGGAGTTGCGCAGCGCTTCGAACTCGGGAAGGCGGCTCGCCACCTCGCGCCGGCGCGCGATGAAATTGACCTCGACGAAGGCGAGCGCATCCTGCAGATCGGCATCGGCGAGCGCTTCCCTGGCGTTCTCCTTGAACCGCAGTGAGGTCGCGAGATGCGAGGGCGCCGTCATCGTGCGGCCGCCGTCGGTTTGGAGCTTGGCCTCGCGCTTGAATTGGCACTCGGATTGGCGCGTGGATTGGCGCTCGGCCTCACGCCCCTCGGGGCCGGCGGATCGGCCGCAGCAGCAGGCCGGCCGATCGCGGGCTCCTGCGTCATCCCGGCGAGCACTTCGGCGACGTGACGGACTTCGATGTCGCGACCCTCGCGCTGCAGCTTGCCGGCCATGTTCATCAGGCAGCCGAGATCGCCCGCGAGCAGCAGGCCGGCGCCGGTCGCCGCGATGTTCGCCGTCTTCTTGGCGACGATGGCGTTGGAGATGTCGGGATATTTCACGCAGAACGTGCCGCCGAAGCCGCAGCAGACGTCGGCATCGCGCATCTCGGCGAGCTTGAGGCCTTCGACCGTGCGCAGCAGCGCGCGCGGCTGCGCGCGCACGCCGAGCTCGCGCAGCCCGGAGCAGGAATCGTGATAGGTCGCCGTCGCCGGCAGTTGCGCGGCGACACGGCTCACCCCGCAGACGTCGACGAGGAAGCTCACGAGCTCGTAGGTCTTGGCCGCGAACGCATCGGCGCGCGGCTGCCAGTTGGGATCGCCGAGAAACAGCTCGGGATAATGCACCTTGAGCATGCCGGCGCAGGAGCCGGACGGCGCCACCACGTAGTCGTGAGGCTCGAACGCCGCGATCACCTGCATCGCGATCTCGCGGGTGGTGACGCGGTCGCCGGAGTTGAAGGCGGGCTGGCCGCAGCAGCTCTGCAGCGGCACGTCGACGATGCAGCGCGCGTTCTCCAGGAGCTTGACGGCGGCAAATCCGACCGTCGGCCGGATCAGATCGATGAGGCAGGTGACGAACAAACCAACCCGCCGCGCGTCGTGCTCGGCCATCAGAAGCACCCTCGAGGACCTGCCCGACGCAGGACCATCCGTTCCGCTTATATGATTACCGGAGGGCAGACAATCGCGTGAGGCCACCGCGCTCGTGCCGCATTGCATTGGCGGACCTTGCTTACCGGCCAAGCAAGCTTCGGCAGGTTTCCCATCAGATGGGCTAGGGCTCCCGCATCGGCATTGGCCGGTTGCGGACACGCTGCGCCCAGCGTCCCGGGCCGCAATGGGCCAAGAAACGGCCGTGGACAGATGCGGCAACTTAGAAAGCGGCGATCAGCCGACTTTTGACCTTCATCAATGATTCTCGGCGGCAGTTCAGTTCTTTTGCCGTGATTGGGTTCATCCACGGGATCATCGAACCCGATCGCATGGCCGTCACCTCCGATCAGCTGCAGATATAGGACGAACCAATGCCCAAGTTTCTCCTTTGCGCCAGCTTTCGAGGCGTAATCGCAGTTGCCTCATTGCTGGCGATTCCGGCGATTGCGGTTGCTCAGCATTCTACACACGGCGATACAGCGCCATTCGACGCCCCCGGGACAGGCTCACGCGGTCAGCTTCTGGCGCAGGCCTTGCCACAGTCGGCGACGCCGAGGATGCCCGGGATGGCGATGGGCCAAGGCGACATGCACGCGCCTGTCGTCATCACATTGCGATCGGGCATCGCGGGTGGGCGCATGGTTTATATCGGCGTGGGCGGCGACATCGACGAGCAGGTCAATCCGACGCTCCAGGTTCACGAGGGCGAAACCGTACAGATCAACCTCATCAACGGTGAGGGCGCAGAACACGATATCGTACTGGACCAATATGCCGCGCGCTCCAGTCGCGTACAGGCGAAAGGCGCGAGCACATCGCTGGTCTTTACCGCCGACAAGACCGGCGAATTCAGCTATTTCTGCACGATACCGGGCCACCGAGAAGCCGGGATGGAAGGGCGGCTCCGGGTTTTGCCGGGTGCGCGGACCGCGCCGCCGTCGGTCGCGCAGGATATCAGCCGTGATCCCACAGACCTGAGCGCGCCGTTGCGCGGCCGGCTGGCACAGGTCGTGCGCGTCGATCTCGCCACGGAAGAACTCAAGGGCCAGCTTGCAGACAAGACGAGCTACGATTTTTGGACTTTCAACGGCAGGGTGCCCGGGCCGTTCGTGCGCGTGCGCGTCGGCGATACGGTCGAAGTGCATATGAAAAATGATGCGTCGAGCGTCATGATTCATTCGGTGGATTTTCACGGCGCGATCGGCCCTGGCGGTGGCGCAGAATTCACCCAGGCCGCTCCAGGCGAAGAGAAGGTCGTAACCTTCAAGGCGATGGTGCCAGGACTCTATGTTTACCATTGCGCCACACCGAGCGTGCCGCACCACATCACCAACGGCATGTATGGACTGCTCTTGGTCGAACCGGAGGGTGGATTGCCTCAGGTCAGCCGAGAATTCTATGTCATGCAGGGCGAGCTCTACACGACGAAGCCCTTCGGCGCGAATGGCCATCAGGAGATGGATTACAACAAGCTCATCTCCGAGCGGCCGGAATATTTCGTCTTCAATGGAGCGGTCAGTGCGTTGACAAAAGCGCACCCCCTGCGCGCCGGTGTCGGTGACACCGTGCGAATCTTCTTCGGCGTCGGGGGACCGAATTTCACCTCGTCCTTCCACGTCATCGGTGCGATTTTCGATCGCGTCTACGAAGGTGCGAGCCTCCTCGCACCACCCTTACAGGGTGTGCAGACGGTGACAGTCGCACCCGGCGGCGCAACCATGGTCGAATTCAAGCTGCTACGCGGCGGACGCTACACGCTCGTCGACCATGCTCTGTCACGCCTCGAACGCGGGCTGGTCGGCTTCCTGGAAGTCGATGGACCGCGAGACGACGAGATCATGCATGAGGGGACAGCCACAAGAGACAGGAGCAACTTTGATTGACGATGTAGCGCTTGCCAGGGCAATCCATGTGATTGCCGTCGTCTTTTGGATCGGCGGCGTGGCCATGGTGACAACAGTATTGTTGCCGGCGGTGCGGCGCTTCAAGTCGCCAAACGAACGTGTGGCCTTCTTCGAGTTGGTTGAGCAACGCTTTGCCCGGCAAGCGAGGCTTTCAACGCTGATCACCGGCTTGAGCGGCTTCTATATGATGTACCGTTTCAATCTTTGGGGCCGGTTCGAGTCGGTGTCCTTCTGGTGGCTGCACGGGATGGTGGGTGTTTGGCTGCTTTTCACGCTGATGCTGTTCGTGCTGGAGCCGCTGTTGCTGCATCGTCGGTTTCATGCGCGCGCTGATGTGGCGCCGGATGCGGCCTTCCGGTTGGTCCAGGGGTTGCACTGGTTCTTGTTGGGCGTGAGCATCATTACGATTTTCGGCGCAGTCGCCGGCAGTCACGGTTATCTGCTATTCGGCTGAAATCAAATGGACCAAAGTGTCTGATCAAGGCTCGCGCTAAGCATCGCGAGCCGCGATGCCGTGAATTTCTTGCAATGCATTAATATTCGGCTTGAGAGTCCATCGCGTGGGCAGAGCAAAGCCTTCGGTCGCCAGCGCTCCGACAGCCGGCTGCCGACGCCGCGCCGGCGCGCTGTGCGCTAGGCCTCGTCGACCACGGCGTTGCGCAGCGTGCCGAGCTCGGGGCTCGACACTTCCACGACGTCGCCCGGCACCAGCCATCGCGGCGGATCGCTGCGGCTCTTCTTGACCGGCGTGCCGGCGACGATGACGTCGGCCGGCCTGATGGTCATGAAGGTCGTCACGTAGGCGATGATGTCGGCGAACGAGAAGATCATGTGCGAGGTGTCGTCCTCCTGGGTCACCTCGCCATTGAGCTTGACCGTGAGGTGCATCGGCTTCGCCGGATCGATTTCGTCGGCGGTGACGATGAACGGACCGAGGCTCCCCGACTTGTCGAAGTTCTTGCCCTGGGTGACGTTGAACTTGCCGTGACGCATCCAGTCCCGCACCGTGCCTTCGTTGCACAGGGTGTAGCCGGCGATGTAGCTCAAGGCATCGCCCTTGGCGATGTGGCGCCCCTCGCGGCCGATCACCATGGCGATCTCGCCTTCATAGTCGAGCTGCTCGGACACCTTCGGCCGCACCAGCGATTGCCCGGAACCGACCAGTGAGCCGGGATGGCGATAGAACATGCTCGGATATTTCGGCGACGTCGGGATCGTTGAAGTCGGCATTGCGGTTGGCGTAGTTGATGCCGATGCAGAGGATCTTCTCCGGCGTGAGCAGGGGCGGCAGCAGCTCGACCTCGGAAAGCGGAAAGTCCGGCCGCACCCCGGCGAGCGCCGCCCTCGCCTCGTCGAGCGCGTTGGCGCGCATGAGATCGACGAGGCTCGCGAACCGCGAACCGAACCGCACCCGGAAATCCACCAGGCCTTCGCCCACGACGGCGCCGAAGCTCGTCCGTCCGCGGGCGATGTAGCTTGCAAGACGCATGGCCGCGCTCCACTATCTGCGCCCGACTCAACCGACTCAAAGAGAAGCGGCGGCACTATGCCCGACCGCGCCGCCTTTTACACCGCCAATCTGAAATTTCGCAGCGCGACACCCGCCGCGATCCCTTAGGGCCCAGCCAGGCGAGCCATGAAGACCCTGTTCATCGACTGCAATCCGCAATTCGAGCTGGTGTTTCGACGCGTCTACCGCACCGACGACCCCGAGGTCGACGTCAACAACACGCCGTTCCAGTCGGCCGACCTGCCGCGCATGCTCGACGGCTACGGCATCTGCATCGACGACCATTCCTACATGCCGACCGACGTGATGAAGCAATGCCGCTCGCTCAAGCACATCGTGTTCTGCGGCACCGGCGCATCGAGCTACATGGACGTCGCGGCGCTGGCCGATCTCGGCATCACCGTGCACACCTTCCGCGGCTATGGCGACACCGCAGTCGCCGAGCAGACCATCGCGCTGATGTTCGCCTGCGCCCGCGACGTCGCGGTCTCCGACCGCCGCATCCGCGGCGGCCGCTGGGAGCCGCTCGAAGGCGTGCAGTTGCGCGGCAAGACGCTCGGCGTGATCGGCCTCGGCGGCATCGGCCGCGAGGTCGCCCGCATCGGCCACGGCATCGGCATGAACGTCATCGGCTGGAACCGCACCAGGCACGGCGACCTCGGCGTGCCGCTGGTCGAGCTCGACACGCTGCTTTCGACCTCGGACGTGATCTCGCTCAACCTGTCGCTGTTCGACGAGACCCGGGGCTTCCTCGACGCCAAGCGGGTCTCCCGCATCAAGCCCGGCGCGATCCTCGTCAACACCGCCCGCGGCGCCCTCGTCGACGAGGCGGCGCTGATCGAGGCGCTGCAAAGCGGACGCATCCGCCACGCCGGGCTCGACGTCTTCCACGCCGAGCCGCTCAAGGCCGATCATCCGCTCGCCAAGATGGACAACGTGACGTTGTCCCCGCACGCCGCCTTCCGCACCCTCGAGGCCTCGATGAACCTGTTGCGCCGGGCGCTCGACATCGTGCGCAAGATCGAAGGCCACCCGCCGGTGTAGCTCTTCTCCCTCCCCGACTTCGGGGAGGGCGGGGTGGGGTTTTCGGACTCGCCTCGCGGGGAGCGTGGAGAGGTCGCAAGAAAGGACCCCACCCTGCCCTCCCCGAAGACGGGGAGGGAAAGCGCGCTCGCCGCCGGTGCGTCGCCGCGCCGGCCGCAAACACCAGGCAACCTTTTTCGATCTGCGCAGTTATCTCGCCGGCGCAATCTCTCGGGTTACCTGCATGGCTGATCAAACACTCGTCGCTCCGGCACTCGCGGGGCACGGCAGCTCGACGCTGCCCTCGGTCGAGGTCGAGGCTTACAATGTCGAGCTCGAGGATGACGAGGGCTTCGTCGGCGACCGCGCCTGCAAAGGCGCGTTTCGCGCCTTCATCGAAAGCTGGCGCAAGCCGCTGCGCGAGATCGGCCACGACCCGTTCGGCGACGAGCCGAGCAGCGTGCTCACGAAGAAGAACCTCGATGCGTTGCTGACCAATGGCGACCCCGAAGCTGCGGGCGTCATCCATGGCGCGATCGAATTGTTCGCCCAGGAATTGGCCCTGGTGACGCGGCGATTCCTCAAGCTGAAGGGCTGGAAGGACGTCGAGCGGCTGGTGATCGGCGGGGGCTTCAGCGGATGCCGTGTCGGCGAGCTCGCCATCGGCCGCGCCTCGGGGATCCTGAAAGCGGAAAAGATCAAGGTCGACATCGCGATCATCCGCAACGATCCCGACGAGGCGGGCCTCCTGGGGTCGGCGCATCTCGCGCCGGCCTGGATCTTCAAGGCGCACGACGCGCTCCTCGCCGTCGATATCGGCGGCACCAACATCCGTGCGGGCATCGTGCATCTCAACCTGAAAGGCGCCGCCCGACCTCTCCAAGGCGAAGGTCGGAAAGTTCGAGCTGTGGCGCCACGGCGATGAGGACCTCAATCGCAACGACGCGGTCGAAGGGCTGATCGACATGCTCGAACGCTTGATCGGCCGCGCGAAGAAGGATCGCCTGGACCTCGCGCCGTTTGTCGGGATCGGCTGTCCCGGCAAGATCGAGCCCGACGGCTCGATCGATCGCGGCGCCCAGAACCTTCCCGGCAACTGGGAGAGCAGCCGGTTCAATCTGCCGGCGAGTTTGCGCAAGGCGATCCCGAAGATCGGCGACTTCGAAACTCATATCGTGATGCACAACGACGCCGTCGTGCAGGGCCTGAGCGAGGTGCCCTTCATGCAGGACGTCGAAAAATGGGCGGTCTTCACGATCGGCACCGGCCTCGGCAACGCCCTGTTCGCGAACCGCGAGCCTGAGTGAGGCTACGCGGGGCGGATAGGCCATCTGCGTGCCGGTCCTTCTCCCTCCCCGTCTTCGGGGAGGGCGGGGTGGGGTTCTCAGCTCGCTTCAAGGGCGCCAATCAGGTCGACGAAAGCAAGAGCGCCACCCTGCCCTCCCCGAAGGCGGGGAGGGAAAGTGGCCCATTGACGCCCCGCAGCGCTCCGTCACAATCGCGCACCAACGAGCCGAGTCCGAGGAAACGTCGCCGCGATGAGCGAGCAGGTGCGTGCCGTCACGCTGAAGGTGAACGGCGAGGAGGTGCACGAGACGATCGACGTGCGCCAAAGCCTCGTCGATTTCCTGCGCGAGCGGTTGGGGCTCACCGGCAGCCATGTCGGCTGCGAGCATGGCGTGTGCGGCGCCTGCACGGTGCGGCTCGATGGCTTGATCGTGCGCGGCTGCCTCGTGCTCGCGGTGCAATGCGCCGGCGCCGAGGTCGAGACCATCGAAGGCGTGTCGGACCGCGCGGACATCGCCGACCTGCAGCAGGCCTTCATCGCCCGCAACGCCTTGCAGTGCGGCTACTGCACGCCGGGCATGCTGCTCACGGCGCAGGACCTTCTCGCCAACCACTGTAGCGCCGGCGCCCCGAGCCGGGCCGCGATCCGCGAATATCTCTCGGGCAATTACTGCCGCTGCACCGGCTACCAGGCGATCGTCGATGCCGTCTCGGCCGTGGCCGAAGCGCGGGCAAAGCGATGAGCGACGACCTGCCCTCCGCGCTCACCGCGCTCGATCGTCCGAATTCGTATATCGGGCGCGCGGTGCCGCGCCCGAATCTCGGCCGGCTGGTCGAGGGGCGCGGACAGTATGTGAGCGATGTCGTGCTGCCGCGCATGGTGCACGTCGCCTTCGTGCGCTCGCCGCACGCGCATGCGCGCATCCGCGGGATCGACGCAGCGGCGGCGAAGGCCGCGCCGGGCGTGGTCGCGGTCGTCACCGGCGCCGAGCTTGCGCAGGTGATCACGCCCTGGGTCGGCGTGCTCACCCACTTGAAGGGCATCAAGTCGGCGCCGCAGCACGCGATCGCGGTCGACCGCGCCTGCTGGCAGGGCGAGGCGGTGGCGGCCGTCGTCGCCCGCACCCGCGCGCAGGCGGAGGATGCCCGCGCGCTCGTTCTCGTCGACTACGAGGAGCTCACCCCCGTCACTCGATGCCGAAGACCGCGCTCGACGCCGGCACGCCGGTGATCCATCCCGCTCTCGGCGACAACCTCACCTTCGAGCGCCGCCACGAGGCCGGCAGTCCCGACCAAGGCTTCGCCGCCGCGGACGAGATCGTCGAGGCGACCTTCGTGTTCGGCCGCCACACCGGCGTCACCAACGAGCCGCGCGCCATCGTCGCCGACTGGAATCCGGGCGAGCAGCGCCTCACCGTCTACCAGGGCACCCAGGCGCCGCACATGATGCAGAACCTGTTCGCCAAGCATCTCGGGCTCGCCGAGCACCAGGTGCGGGTGCTGACCAAGGACGTCGGCGGCTCGTTCGGCATCAAGGTGCACACCTATGCCGACGAGATGGCGACGGCGGCGCTGGCGAAGCTGCTGCGCCGCCCGGTCAAGTTCGTCGCCGATCGCCTCGAGAGCTTCGTCACCGACATCCATGCGCGCGACCACCGCATCAAGGCGAAGATCGGCGTGACCCGCGACGGCGCCATCACGGCTTTCGAGATCGACGATCTCACCGGCATCGGCCCCTACTCCGTCTATCCGCGCACCAGCGGCATCGAGGCGAACCAGGTCGTCAATCTCGTCGGCGGTCCCTACACCTGCCCGAACTACCGCGCCCACGCCCGCGTCGTGTTCCAGAACAAGAACGTGATGTGCCAGTACCGCGCGGTCGGCCATCCGATCGCGACCCACGTCACCGAGAGCTTGGTCGAGCTCGCGGCGGCACGTATCGACATGGACCCGCTGGAGCTGCGCCGCCGCAATCTCATTCCCGACGACGCCTATCCGGCGACCGGCCCTTCCGGCATCAAGTTCGAGAAGCTCTCCCACCACGAGGCGCTCGCCAATCTGCGACGCGATGATGAACTACGCCGGCCTGCGCGCCGAGCAGGCGCGGCTGCGCGAACGCGGCATCTATCGCGGCATCGGCTTTGCGAGCTTCGTCGAGGTCACCAATCCGTCGGCCGCGTTCTACGGCATCGGCGGCGCGCGCATCTCGGCGCAGGATGGCGCGACGGTGCGGCTCGACGCCACCGGCGCGGTGTTCTGCCATTCCGGCGTCACCGAGCAGGGCCAGGGCGCCGAGGCGGTCCTCGCCCAGATGCGTCGCGAGCGCCTTCGGCGTGCCGCTCGAGCGCGTGCGCGTCGTCACCGGCGACACCGACAACGTGCCCTATGGCGGCGGCACCTGGGCGTCGCGCGCCGCCGGCATCGGCGGCGAAGCCGCCTGGCAGGCCGGCAAAGCACTGCGCGCCAACGTGCTCGCGGTCGCCGGCAGCATTCTGCAGGCGGCGCCCGAGGCGCTCGACATCCGCAACGGCGTCGTGGTCGACAAGGCCGACGGGCGCGAGCGCATCGGCCTCGACGAGGTCGCGCGCATCGCCTATTTCCGCCCCGACACGCTGCCGCCCGGCTTCCAGGCGGAGCTCATCGCCACCCGCCACTACGTGCCGCGCCTCTATCCCTTCGCCTTCACCAACGGCATCCAGGCGAGCCATGTCGAGGTCGACCTCGAGACCGGCGCGGTGACGCTCCTCAAGCACTGGTGCGTCGAGGATTGCGGCACCGTCATCAATCCGCAGCTCGTCGACGAGCAGGTGCGCGGCGGCGTCGTGCAGGGCATCGGCGCCGCGCTCTACGAGCACTGCCTCTACGACGAACGCGGCCAGCTCATCAACGGCAACATGGCCGACTATCTCGTGCCGATGGCGGCCGAGATGCCGGACATCGAGGTCGGCCACGTGGTGTCGCCGACCGCCAATTCCGAGCTCGGCGCCAAGGGCGCCGGCGAAGCCGGCACCGCCGGCGCGTCAGGCGCGGTGGCGAACGCGGTGAACGACGCGCTGCGCCCGCTCGGCGCCGCGGCGATCACGGAGATACCGATCCGGCCGGAGCACGTTCTGCGGGCGCTACGCGGGGCGTAGCTTGTAAGCAGCTATGTTCACAAACTCCCGAAGCCGGAGTTGTGCCGACGTGTTTCGCAGAGATGAAGGGCGCCGGACGGCGGTTGAACGCAACGTGGATGCCGCCGCTGCCTCAATGGCCGCGACTGGCAGAAACCCCTCGCGTCTCTTCAGCAATTCCCCGAACCGATGTCATGTCGAGCTCGAAGGGGTCCTTCATCATGACGACCGCCGGGCTGCCTCCGCTCTCGGATTTGGCGAACTTGAGGGCCCCGGCGCGATCAAGAAAGAGTCCGCCGCGGATACCGCGCCCGTCCTGTACCACCCAATTGCCTCGGCTGTTCTTCCCCACAAAGAACAGCGAAGATTCCAGCCCCGTAGACGATGGAGGCTCGTCCTTGTTCATGATCACACCTTCACATTGCTGATGAAGACTTGAGAACTCACGTTGCCACCGCCCGATATTCGGTCGAGCGACAAGACATCGTGCCGATCGCGTATTCGCCGCTCGCGTGTTCGCCGCTCGCGTGTTCGCCGCTTCCTTGGCACCATTGCGCGAGCGCGTCGGCGACTTCGGCCTTGGTCTGCGGAGAGAGCTCGACCAGCGGCAGACGCACGTTTTGCGACATGAGGCCGAACAGGCTGAGCGCATATTTGAGCGGCACGGGATTGGGTTTGCAGAACAGAATGCGGGTCAACTGCGCCAGCGGAAGGCTCGCGCGGTGGAGCTCGTCGGACTGTTGCTGCCGGTGCGCGAGGAACAGACGCCGGCACAGAGAGGGCGCGACGTTCGACGTGACCGAAATGCAGCCATTGCCCCCCTGCGCAAGAAAGATCGGTGCGGTCGCGTCGTCGCCGGAGAGCAGCCTGTACTCGGCTCCGACCAGCGGCCGCAGCCGAAGCGGCCGCGTGACATCGCCGGTCGCGTCCTTGAGACCGATGATTTGCGGCAGCTCGCGCAGGCGGACGATCGTTTCGTCCGCGAGCCCGCACGCGGTGCGCGACGGCACGTCGTGGAGAATGATCGGCAATCCCGTCGATTGGGCAATGGAGCGAAAATGCGCGCACATGCCGGCCTGGGTCGGCTTGTTGTAGTAGGGCACGACGGACAGCACGGCGTCGGCGCCGCAAGCTTCCGCCGTTCGGGTGAGGTCGATGGCGCGCGCCGTCGAGTTCGACCCCGCGCCGGCGATCACGGGTATCCGGCCGCCGGCGGCGCCGACGGCGATGGTGATGAGCGCTGCATGTTCCGCAGCGCTGAGCGTCGGCGATTCTCCCGTCGCGCCGCACACCACGAGCGCGGTCGCGCCGGCCTCCACCTGGAGGCGGCAGAGGCGCTCGAATGCCTCGCGGTCGATGTCGTCGCGACGGTCGAAGGGGGTTGGAAGGGTGGGCGCATAACCCGTCAATTGCGAAACGTGACGGCCGATGATGTCCATTTGGTCGGCTTCCGCCTTTGCGGGGAGCGAGCTCGTGGCGCCCGCAGGGTGGTTCCTGCGCGGACGTTTGGAATCTCGTCGTCCCTCGCGGATGAATTTGAGCGCAGGCGGATATGAATTCGAGATGAGACGCCGCGCCGTCTCATAAAGCCGGCATAAATGAACAGGTCCGCGAGGGCCGCACCACCGGGCGTCGACGCGATACTTATGAGGATCCTATGACGTCGGCTGCGCGGTCATCTCGAATCTCTATGCCGCGGAGACCATGTTTGCCGGCGCCACGTCATGGTGTCCGTCATGTCCATGCTCATCAAATGGGTCCGCTCGCTCTGCGCCGGAGTTTCGTATCTGCGGCACGAGATCGCAGAAACGCTCGCCGATAACTATCGTCCCGAGATGCACTATATGCGCGGGCCGGGACCGAAGTGGTTCGAGAAACACCCAGACATGCTGGAATTGACCAACCGCCGCCGGTGACGCCCGTAACCGAGCGCACCTCGCTTGGCATACGAGCGCGACGGCCGCGTTGCGGCGGCCAGGTTCGCCGAGTAGCTCGCACAAGGCACGCGCCTCGCCATCCGCGACGCCTAAAATCGCGCGCCAATACGCGCGAATAAGAGCTGCCGACTTCATCGATCGAATACGAGGCCTTGCGAAAGGCCTTGGTGACGCTCGCATCGTCGATCACGGCAACGGCAGTTTCAGCGACGTGAAACCCGAGTTCCATAGCGCGAATACGCAGGGCCGTAGTTCCCTCCGAAAGTGTCCTTTGCGCAACACTCCACAGAATTCGTACGCGTGGTTAAGGCGGCGCGCAGAAATCGCCATGTTTGAAGCCGCATTGTCACATGTGCGCGGCTCCGGGGGGGCCGGAACACATTCTCTTTGGGGAGCATGAATGACAACGATCGCGCTGGTGGACGACGACAGCAATATCCTGACCTCCGTTTCCATAGCTCTCGAGGCCGAGGGCTATCGGATCGTGACCTATAGCGATGGCATCTCGGCGCTTGACGGCTTCAAACAGAACGAACCGGATCTTGCGATCCTGGATATCAAGATGCCGCGTATGGATGGCACGGAGACGCTGCGCCGCCTGCGCGAAAAGTCCGATCTGCCGGTGATCTTCCTCACCTCCAAGGAGGAGGAGATCGACGAGTTGTTCGGTCTGAAAATGGGTGCGGAGGACTTCATTCGAAAGCCGTTCTCACAGCGGCTTCTGGCGGAGCGGGTGCGAGCGGTGCTGCGTCGCTGCGGCGGCAACAAGACCGCTGCGGCGCCGAAGGAATCCGACGCTGCCAAGGTGTTGGACCGCGGCCAGCTCCGCATGGAGCCGGAAAAACACCTCTGCACCTGGAAGGGTCAACCGGTCGCCCTGACCGTGACCGAGTTCCTGATCCTGCAGTCGCTCGCCGCACGCGCCGGTGTGGTCAAAAGCCGAAATGCGCTTGATGGACTCCGCCTACGACGACCAGACTTATGTCGACGACCGAACCATCGACAGCCACATCAAGCGGCTGCGCAAGAAATTCAGGCAGACCGATGCCGAGTTCGACATGATCGATACGCTCTACGGGGTGGGCTATCGGTTCAAGGAGTAGCGGGGTTTAGAAGGACCGCGCGCGATCGTGTTTGAACGACAGGTCCTGGCCGGTTGCCTGTAGCCTGTTCGATTGGCGGAATCCTCATGGCCGGGCTTGTCCCGGCCATTTCTCTTGGTATCGCTCGGCTTTGCCGCATCGTCGCGATCGCCGGATCAAGCTCCAGGATACGGGGGCAGAGTCGACTTCATCCGAACATGCTTCAGTCCAGGGGTGCCGGCGTGGGCTGCGAGCTTTTCGCGCGGCATGCCCGGGCGACAGGCCGGATCGATCTCGAGACGGTTTCGGCCGGCATGCTTGGCGCGGTAGAGCGCGGCGTCGGCCCGCGCGATTGCAGGCGCGAAGTCGGTTTCGTCACCCTCGATCGACGCAATCCCGACAGAAGCAGTCACCTTCGCGGGAACGCCGTCGATTTCGCTCGGCATCTTGCAGCACCCGGTCCCGTCGAACGAGCGCGGGCGCAGGGTGTCTTGCATAAGTTGTAGGACGTTGGCCGTCTCGGCGAATTCCCCATCCCTGTGACGGGCCCGGCACTGAAAATCAGGGGCTCAGGTGCTACGGGCCTTACGCCCGGCCGGCATGAACGCAAAGCTAAGGAAAAAAGGCGATCATGCGTGGCGCGTCGGATTTCGCATAGCCGTGGCGCGCGTGCGCATTCAAGCTGAGACCATGGCGTCCAGATACCTTCGGCGGTTCCGACGCCGGGGTTGGATGTTCGAATCTGCAGGGGATCGGGAAGTATCGATGCGAGCAATGTCGATGTGGTCGGACTACGGCGCTCCGGTGCAACGGCGCTGGTGGAAATCTCCCAGGCGAAGCACCCGGTCGTCGACCGGTCTCAAAATCTTGCTCGCCGCCGGCGTGGTCGTCGCCGGCGTGATCGGCATCAGCGGTGTCTATCCGCAAGTGATCGACGCGGAGTGGGTGCAAGGAGCAAAGACCTACGCGTCAAGAACGCCCGCCCCCGATGCGAAGACAACCACGCCCGATGCCAAGATGACGAGGCGGTCCGATATTCCCGCCTCTGTTCAGCCATCCTGCGGCATCGCCCCGACGACAAGCGAGGCGGCGGTGGCGACACCGCGTACCGCTGCGGTCGTGCCGACGCCGCGGCGCCGCGAGGCGACGCCGCGTCCGCGCGGCCGCGTCCAAACCGCTTCCCGTGGAGACCGAGCCGCCGGCTCTCGCCGAAATTCCAGACGCGTCGGCTAATGCCGATGCGCCGCCAAACCCGGCGTCCACCGTCGCGGCCAAGCCGGCGTCACCGGTGGTAAAGCGCAGGGTCACACGGGTTGAGCGCCCCCGACGCGCCGCCCCCGGAGCCTTCGCCTTCGGGTGGGGCGGTTCGCCGTTCCGCATGTAGCAGGGCAAGTCCCTGCTGCGGTGGTGCGTGAGTTGGTTCGCGGCCCCCCGATTATTCCACCAAAGCGATTACTCTGGCTGGCGCTCCATCTGCACCCTTCATCTTCAAGGGTAGTGCGACAACGACGAACCTGTTCGAACCGATCTGCGACAGGTTGGTCACAAACTGGAGCAAAGGAATTCCTTTATTCATCAAGGCGAGATGATTGACCTGCCAAACTTCGCCCGGTCCTGGCTTGACGCCACGCCAGAGCGGCCGTTCAGGAAAAAGATCCATCCCTACGGCTGGCACGCCCTTGTTTGCCATGTACTCGCCGACGCCGGGCTCCAGATAAGGCATTTGCGTCCAGAACTCCGGCTTGCCCCAGGTCTTCTCCGTCCAGCCGGTGTAGATCATGGGGATGCGGTCAGGACCAAGCCGCACGCCCGTGTCGATAATGTCCTGCACGGAGACTGACGAATTTGGCCCCTTATGGCTCAGGTCGATCAGCACGCCTTCCTTCGCGACCTGCCCCAATGGCAATTGGTCAATCGGAAACCCCTTTTCCATCATGTGGCGCGGCGCATCGATGTGGGTCCCGTTGTGCGTCATGATGTGAAGCATCGAGATCATCGCCCGTCCATTGATCTCGACGTTTTCGCTGATCGAAAGCCCCTCGGCCCGCAGCAACTCCTTCTGGGCGTCGGTCATGGCGGAGATAATTGCGACCAGCGACGGGTTGTCTGCATAAATCTTGAAGCCCGGAATGCCGGCCATGTCGGTCTCGACCGGCAACGTCAAATCTACGACCCGGCTGTATTTCAACTGGATGGGTTCTTCCGCCGCTGCCGAGCATGCGACGAAGATGAGCGCGCAAAACGACGCGGTGAACCGGAATGCTTTCGTCATCGCTACCCTCCATGAGAAAGCCGGCATGAGAAAGCCGGCGAGCCCGCGTTGGTGTTGCCGAGCGGCGCTCCTGCGTCGGGCGCGCGAACGGCCGGCATCCGCTCGCAGCTCGCAGTCGCCGATAAAATCCTACCACCCGAACGGCACCTGCCAAGACGAAATCTACTTTGCATGGGGTTGTTCTTCGAAAATGCGGGAGGCGGCGCATTTTTTCCGGCGGCCGATCCCGAGCTGCCGAAGCGAACCCGCCCGCTACTTCTTCTCCCCCGCCATCACGTAGGCCCACAGGGCTTCGATGTCGTCGGCCGCAAACAGGTCGCCCCAGGGCGGCATGTTGTTCTTGCCCTTGGTGACCGAGTTGACGAAGCGGGCGTGCTGGTCGGGCGGGAAGGTGCGCAGGTCGAAGCTGCCGCCGGGATATTCCATGCGCGTTCCGTGGCAGGGCGAGCAGTAGCTGGCGAAGGTTTCGGCGCCCTTGTCGATCTGCGCCTTGGGGAACTCCGGCGCAGTTTGCGCCCCGGCGCTCGTGCCGATGAGCACGACGCCGAGGCAGATCACGATTTGCACTTTCATGTGGTCGACGTCGTCTCCATCATTCCGGCATCAGGGCGAAGGTCCACACCGAGCCGCCGGTCGGCACCTTGTCGGCCGCATAGCGTCGCGCGAGCCCGCCGCCGAGCCCGGAGGCGATGCTGACATATTGCTGGCCGTTGTGGGTATAGGTGATGGCGGTCGAGTTGATGCTCGAGCCGGTCTTGAACTGCCACAGCGTCTTGCCGGTGTCGGTGTCGAGCGCGACGAACTCGCCGGTCAGCTTGCCGCGTGAACATCAGGCCGCCGTCGGTGACGAGCGTGCCGGCCGAGCTCGGGATGTCGGTCAGCGGCACCTCCCATTTCTTCTCGCCGGTCACCGGATTGATGGCGATGAAGGAGCCGACCACATCGCCCGGCTTGACCACTGGATTGCGCCCGACCACGCCGGTGGAGTCCGCGCCCAAAACCTGCGGCTTCGGCGGCGCGATCTTCTGGATACGCGGTTGGATCCAGGTGTTGGTGTAGACGAGGCCGGTCGACGGATTGAACGCGATCGGCACCGCGTTCAGCGCCGCGCTGCGGATAGAACTCGACCTCGTCGCCGGCGAGGAAGCGCTTGTAGACGTCGGTCAGCACCGGACGACCCGTCGCGAGATCGATGTGGCTCGCCCAGTTCACCTTGGTGAAGGGGTTGGCGGCGATCGGCTTACAGTTGGTGCGGTCCAGCACGTACATGAAGCCGTTCTTGTTGGCCTGGATCATCACCTTGCGGGTCTGGCCGCCGATCGGAATGTCGGCGAGCACCTGCTCGTCGGTGGCGTCGACGTCGTAGACGTCGTTCGGCGTGTACTGGAAATGACAGACGATCTCGCCGGTCTTCGGCCGGATCGCGAGCACGCTCGAGGTGAAGAGGCTGTCCATCCCCTCGCGCGGCCGCGGGTCGTAGGGCTCGGCGTTGCCGGTGCCCCAATAGACGAGGTCGAGCTGCGGATCGTAGGAGCCGGAGCGCCAGGTCGGGCCGCCGCCGCGGGTCCAGGCGTCGCTGTTCGCCGGCCAGGTCTCCGAGCCGGGCTGGCCGGGCTCGGGAATCGTGTAGCGGCGCCACAGCTGCTTTCCGGTTTCGGGATCCCAGCCGTCGAGGAAGCCGCGCGTCGTCGAATTCGCCGCCGGACATGCCGGAGATCAGCACGCCGTTGGCGATGATCGGCGCGCCGGTCGCGTAATAGCCTTCGTGCCAGTCGGCGAACTTCTTCTTCCACACCTCCTTGCCGGTCTTCATGTCGAGCGCGACGACGTTGTTGTCGACCGTGACGCGGAAAAGCTTGCCGTTGTGGATCACCGGCGCGCCGCGGGTGAACGCGCCGAACTGGGTGACGCGCTGCACGCCGGCCTCGACCTCGACGGGCGTGCGCCAGATCTGCTGGCCGGTGGCGACGTCGATCGCGAAGGTCCACTTGCCGTTGATGACGTAGAGCACGCCGTTGTAGACGATCGGCGCCGAAAGCTCGCCGGAGTCGTTCATCAGGCTCGTGCTCCAGATCGGCACCAGGCGCTTGATGTTCGCCCGGTTGATCTGCTTGAGCGGGCTGTAGCTCTTGCGGTCGAGCCCCATGCTCGCGGTCAGCACATTGTCGGTGCTCTTGCCCTGCGCGATCTCATCCATCGTCTGCGCCAGGCCGAGCGCCGGAAACGAAGCGAGCAGCGTCGCCGCCAGCAGCATCTTTTTCATGGGTGTCCTCCCTTGGTTCGCCCCTCCGCCCGGACGCTGAAACACGCGAGGGCGGATCGTCTTGAGCCCGTAGCCCGCATGAGCGAAGCGACATGCGGGATTGTCTGCGGAAAGGCCGTTCCCGGATGTCGCTTCGCTCATCCGGGCTACGAGATAACTCGCCTCACAATTCGCGCAGCGCGTTGAACTGCGCGACGTAGCCCGATCCGTCGATCCGCGCGGCGATGATCGTCGTACGGTTCGTCTTGAGCGCCGCCTGAAGCGCATCGGCGAGCGCCGGCTCGGTCTCCACCACCACGGCATCGGCGCCGAAAGCCTGGCCGAGCTTTTCCCAGTCGACGCCGCCGATCTGCACGCCGTGCGGCAGCACGCCTTTGATCTCCTGCTTGACGCGGATCAGCGCGATCTCCTGGTCGTCGAACACGAGCACGATGATCGGCAGGTTCTCGCGCCACGCCGTCTGCAGGTCGGCGATCGCCATCAGGAGGCCGCCGTCGCCGGTGAAGGCGAGGATCGGCCGGTCGGGATGCGCGAGCCGCGCGCCCATCGCACCCGGCACCGCATAGCCCATCGAGGCGAGGCCGTTCGAGGTCAGAAATTCGCGCGGCCCGTAGGCCTCCCATTTCTGCACCACGAGCAGCCGGCTCGCGCCGGCGTCACAGGTCGCGACGGTGTCGCGCGGCATCACCGCGCGCGCCGACCTCGACGGCGCGCTGCGGGGAGAGCCCGGTCGCCGGCGTGTTGAGCGCGTTCGCGACCTGCTCGCGGAATTTCTTCGCCGCCTTCGCGCCCCAGTCGCCGCCCTCGGGCGCGAGCTCGGCGAGCCGCGCGAGCAGCGGCTTGAGGTCGCCGATGATCTCGGGGTTCGCCGGCACGAAGGCATCGAGGCTCGGGATCGAGGCGAGCGAGAGCACCGGGCGCGTGTACGGCCAGGGCTTGGGCTGCAGCTCCACCGCATCGAGCCCGACGGTGATGATGAGATCGGACTCGTTGACGAGCTCGCGCTCGATCAGCCCGCCAATGATGCAGCCGGCGCGCAGCGGATGGTCCTCCGGGATCGCGCCCTTGCACTTCGTCGTGGTGAGCACCGGCGCGCCGAGCTGCTCGGCGAACTTCACGAGCTCCGCCGCCGCGCCGCACCAGTAGACGCCGAGCCCGACCAGGATCACCGGCCGCCGCGCCTTGCCGAGCATGTCGAGTGCGGGCTTGAGATCGGCGCGGTCTGGACCTGGAAACACCAGATTGGCGACCAGCGGCGGCTCGGCGGCATAGTCGCCGGCCTCCCGCGTCGTCTCGCTCTGCGGCAGCTCGAAATGCACCGGCCCCGGAGGCGCACCCTGCGCGGTGCGCATCGCGCGGCGCACCTGCTGGCGGATCGACCTTGGCGTCGACCGTGGTGCTCCATTTCACGATCGGCTCGTAGATCGCGAGCTGGTTGAGGCGTTGGCGCAGCCCGATCTCGTAGGTCGGGCGCGAATAGGAGTCGGTGATGGCGATCAGCGGCGAGCGGTCGAGATAGGCGTGGGCGACGCCGTTCACCATGTTGGTCGCGCCGGGCCCGCGGGTCGACATGCAGATGCCGGGACTGCCGGTGATGTCGCCCCAGGTCGCCGCGAGCATCGCGCCGGCGACCTCCTGCTTCATCAGCAGGAAGCGCATCTGGCGCTGGCGCGCCGCCTCCATCAGCTCGACCAACTCGCCGCCGGGATGCCCGACGATGAACGGCGTCCCCGCCTCCTTGAATGCGCTCGCCATCACCTCGACGGTCGTGGACATCTTGCCTCCCCGGATTTTGTTTTGTGGCGCGAGCGTAGCACAGCCGTCGACGCGCTCGCCCTCGACGTCATCGCCGGTCTTGTCCCGGCGACCCCGATCAGGAAGGCACGGCACTTCGACACGCACGTCCAATGGCGCCGTGCTCACCTGAGCGGTCACCGGGCAAGCCCGGTGACGACGGAGTCGGGGCTTACGCGCGCCCCGGAATGACCGTGCTACTGCACGATCTTGAACTTGTGGACGCGGCGGCCGCGGTTCTCGTCGACATAGACGTTGCCCTTGGAGTCGACGGCGATGCCGTGCGGCTGGTCGAGGTCGCCGGCATAACGGCCGGCATGGCCGAAGCTGCCGAGCTTCTTGCCGGTCGCGCGTTCGATCATCTCGATCTGCGAGTTGTTCTGGTTGACCACGAACATGTACTTCTGCTCGGGATCGGGAGAGAAATCGATCGCCACGGTCGCGCCGCCGAACGGCTTGATCTGGCCGTCGGCGGGCGTGGTGAACGGCTTCCACGGCACGTCGATGGTGCGCTTGAGATCGCCCATCTTGTCGTAGACCTGGATGCGCGCGTTCTGGCGGTTGCAGACATAGACGAGGCCGTCATTGCCGATCGTCAGGCAGTGCACGCTCTGCATGCCTTCCGGCTTCCACTGCCGCAGGAACTTGCCGTCGCGGTCCATCACCGCGATGCGGCGGTTGCTGTTCGCGCTCTCGCCGTCGGCGATATAGACGTCGCCGTTGCCGCGGTCGACGAAGATGCTCGACGGCATGTGGAAGCGCGCGGCGTCGGAATTGAGCGGCGTGCCCTTGGCGGTGCCGTCGGAGGTGTCGAACACGCCCTTGGTGCCGATCTGCTGCAGCAGCTTGCTGCCGTCATGGGTGTATTTCTGCACCATGCCGGACGGCGCGGCGGCGATCCAGACGTTGTTGTCCTTGTCGAAATGGCAGCTGTGCAGGCGCGCATCGAGGAGCTTCGGATCGCCCCAGGAATGCACGACATTGCCGTCGGGATCGAACTCGATCAGCGGCGGCGCGAGATAGCCGGTGTCGAGCTCGTTCGGCAACACGTCCTGCCGATTGAGGATGAGCACGTGGTCGTTGGCGTCGACGCAGAGGCCGCCGAGACCGCCGGTGATCCAGTGGTCCGGCAGCGGCTTCGGCCAGGCGAGGTCGGGCTCGTAGTGCGGCGCGTTCTGCGCATATGAGGGATGCACGCCGATAACGAGCGTGCCGAAGACAATCGCGGCGCCCGCCGCGGCTGCAACGAGAAAGCGTGATGTCATGCTTGTCCTCCCAGGCTCGCCGGTCGTCTGCGCCGCGATGCCGCGACCATCGCTGCATGGCGAAGCATAAAATGCAAGGGCGCCGCGACGCGCGGCCGGTTATGGACTTTTGCGCGACGAGCCAATATCCCGGCGCCGAAACGAACACCGCGTCTGTCCCGAGGAAACGCTCATGAACATCACCGTCGGCAAGAAGGCGATCGCCGAGGCCTCGCAGAAACTCAAGAACTGGGGCCGCTGGGGCAAGGACGACCAGATCGGCACCCTCAACCACATCAGGCCCGAGGACATCGTGAAGGCGGCTTCGCTGATCCGCACCGGCAAGGTGTTCGCGCTCGGCATTCCGCTCGATCGCAAGGGACCGCAGACCGGCCTGTTCGGCGGGCGCTGGAATCCGATCCACACCATGCTCGCCACCGGCACCGACGCGGTCGCCGGACGGCAGGACGTCGTGCCGAACATCCGCTACGCCGACGATGCCATCAACATGCCGGTGCAGTGCGCGACCCACTGGGATTCGCTCGGCCACATCTTCTACGAGGAGTTGATGTACAACGGCCACGACGCGCGGCTCGTCGACAGCAACGGCCTCGGCAAGCTCGGCATCGAGCATTCCCGCAACAAGATGATCGGCCGCGGCGTGCTGCTGGACGTCGCCCGCTTCAAGGGCGTCGATCATCTCGACGACGGCTACGGCATCTCCAACGCCGAGCTCGACGCCTGCGCCAAGGCGCAGAACGTCACCATCGGGCGCGGCGATTTCGTCATCGTGCGCACCGGCCAGCTCGAGAACTGCCTCAAGGAAGGCTGGGGCGGCTATGCCGGCGGCGATGCGCCGGGGGTGAAGTTCGAGAACTGCTACTGGTGCCAGGAAAAGGAGATCGCCGCGATCTGCTCCGACACCTGGGGCGTCGAGGTCCGGCCCAACGAGACCAAGGAGGCGAACCAGCCGTGGCACTGGGTGGTGATCCCCGCCATGGGGCTCACCATGGGCGAGATGTTCTATTTGAAGGAGCTCGCCGAGGATTGCCGGGCCGACGGCATCTACGAGTTCTTCTTCTGCGGGCCGCCTCTCATCATCACCGGGGGCACGGGATCGCCGATCAACCCGCAGGCGATCAAATGAGGTGAGGCGCGGGCCACCCTAGGCTGCCGTCACACCAGCCCCCCGCCCCAAGCCGCCAGCCCCGTTCCATTTGCTGGATTTTTGCCGCAAATTTGGTTAACAAAGTATTGGGGCAGCGGACCGTTTCGGCCTCGACCGAGCAAAACGGCCGCAGTGACGGGGGTTGGCGATGTGGGGTTGGACGGTCCGGCGCGGCGCGCCGGCCAGCGGCACTGTCCGTGCATTGCAATTTGCCACTTTTTTGAGCATCGCAGCGGCCTTCGCGCTTGGAGGGTGTTCGTCCTCGGGCCTGCCCGGGGCGTTCTCGGCCGGGGGTGGCCAAGCCCGAACCGTCGCCTTCGAGTTGATCGACGGGCCACCGGAAACCGTCTTCAAGACCCTTGTCCGTGAGCTCAACCAGGAGGCCCAGGCGCAGCAGATCTCGGTGGTGTCGCGGGAAGCCGCCGCGCAGTACCGCATCCGCGGCTATGTCGCCGCCCACGTCCAAGGCAAGAAGACCACGATTTCCTGGGTCTGGGACGTCTACGACGCCGACCGCCAGCGCGCCATGCGCCTGACCGGCGAAGAGGCCGGCACCTCCAGCCGTACCGCCTGGAACGCCGCCGACGACCAGGTGCTCAACCGTATCGCGCGCGACGGCATGGTCCGCCTCGCCGCGTTTCTCGCCAATCCGTCCGCGCCCGAGTTCGCACCGTCGGCGCCCCCGGCGCAATCGCCTCCGAACGTGGCGTTCTTGCCGGGAGGGAACGGAATCCTCGCCTTTGCCCCCACCGGCGCCGCGCAATAGCGCGAGCCGGCGCCATTTCACGCCAGTTCTCCGGGGACAGCGAATTCGTTCGTATTGCCAGCGGCATGACGTAATTGTTATGACCGCCCCGCCGCCGCGCCTCCGGCGCGGCGGGTCGAGCATGATTCCGAAGAGTTGCAGTCCTTTCGGATGACACCAGGCCCAAACTTGAAAAGTTCACGGCCGCCCGGCGGGGCAGCCAAGGAGACGCGCATGACGCCCAACAACGGAGCGATCAAGCTCGTTGCCGGCAATTCCAATCCCCGCCTCGCCGAGGCGATCGGCGCCCACCTGCGCCTTCCCCTCGCCAAGGCCGTGGTCCGGCGCTTCGCCGACATGGAGATCTTCGTCGAGATTCTCGAGAACGTCCGCGGCGCCGACGTCTTCGTGATCCAATCGACGTCGTTTCCGGCGAACGACCATATGATGGAATTGCTCATCATCATGGACGCGTTGCGGCGCGCCTCGGCGCGGCGCATCACAGCGGTGCTTCCCTACTTCGGCTACGCGCGGCAGGACCGCAAAACGGGCTCGCGCACCCCGATTTCGGCGAAGCTCGTCGCCAACCTGATCACCCGCGCCGGCGCCGACCGCGTCCTCACCCTCGATCTCCACGCCGGCCAGATCCAGGGCTTCTTCGACATTCCGACCGACAACCTCTATGCCGCGCCGGTGATGGTGCGCGACATCCGCGATCGCTTCGACCTCTCCAAAGTCACCGTGGTGTCGCCGGACGTCGGCGGCGTGGTGCGCGCCCGCGGCCTCGCCAAGCGCATCAACGCGCCGCTCGCCATCGTCGACAAGCGGCGCGAGCGCGCCGGCAAATCCGAGGTCATGAACCTGATCGGCGAGGTCGAGGGGCGGACCTGCATCCTGATCGACGACATCGTCAATTCCGGCGGCACCCTGGTGAATGCGGGCGACGCGCTGCTCGATCACGGCGCGGAGGACGTCTACGCCTACATCTCCCACGGCGTGCTGTCGGGCGGCGCGGTCGCCCGCACCACGGCGTCGCGGCTCAAGGAGCTCGTGATCACCGACTCGATCCAGGCCTCCGAGGCGGTGCGGGTCGCCGCCAATATCCGCGTGCTCTCGATCGCGACACTGATCGGCGACGCGATCGGCCGCACCGCGGCCGAGGAGTCGGTGTCGAGCCTGTTCGACTGACCAGCCGTTCGACTGCCCCTGCCGGGTTGCGTCGCACCCCGAGTCGAACTTGTCGCAGGCGGCCTTGTGGAAGGTCCCGGGTAGCGGATTGCGCAAAGGCGGCAAATCCTCGATCACTCAAGGAATCAAGCGCTTCCCCGCGGCTTGAGGTCGAGCGGCCCGAAAGGGCCGCTCATGATTCGGGGACTGGTCATGGCACGCGCGAAACCGCGTCAAGACGACGATAAGCGTTTTCCACGCGCCACATCGCCGCGGCGCGTGCACTTCCTGCAGCCCCTCCTCGGGAGGCCGACATGGCGTTGACCAACCTAGTCTCCGAGCTGCCGCCCAATCCGGTGGACGTGGTCGAACGGCTCGCCACCACCAACGACTGGTCGTTCTCCCGCGCGAGCGACGACGAGGTCACGATCCTGGTCAACGGCCAGTGGAGCGACTACCAGCTCTCGTTCACCTGGATGGCCGAAGTCGAAGCGCTGCATCTCGCCTGCGCCTTCGAGCTCAAGGTGCCCGAGCGCCGGCGCAACGAGGTCATCGAGCTCACCGCGCTGATCAACGAGCAGATGTGGGTCGGCCATTTCGACGCCTGGCTCAACGACGGCATCATCATGTTCCGCCACGCGCTCCTCCTCACCTCGGGCATCGCGGCGACGGCCGACCAATGCGAAGCGGTGCTCGCGATCGCGCTCGATGCCTGCGAGCGTCATTTCCAGGCCTTCCAGTTCGTGGTGTGGGCCGGAAAGACGCCGCGCCAGGCGCTCGACGCGATGATGTTCCAGACTTCGGGAGAGGCGTGAGGGCGGACGCTGCAGGCTCCGGCCAATTTGCAATGCGCGTCGTCGGGTGGCATTGCTCGGCCGGTCCACGTTCGATGGCACCGCTCTGACGATCGAGATCGTAGGAATAAGCGGCGACGGAGGATCTCAGAGGGTTCTTCCATGTCGAAGTCCTGCCGCTCCGCCCACCTTCGCCGCCAACGTCGTTCTCGTCGGCGCCGGCAAGATGGGGAGCGCCCTGCTCGAGGGATGGCTCGGGCTCGGCGTCGATCCCGCCGGCGTCACCGTGATCGAGCCGCAGCCGACCGCGGAGATCGCGGCACTGACGGCGCGCGGGCTTCACCTCAACCCGACCGGTCCGCCCTCGCCCGCCGATGCCGTCGTCATCGCGGTCAAACCGCAGACGGCCCCGGAGGCGCTTGTCGATATCGCCAAACGCATCGCGCCGGGTGCGGTGGTGATCTCGATCATGGCCGGCCGCACGCTGGGCTTCCTCGAAGCGGCGCTGCCGGCGGGCACGGCGATCGTGCGCGCGATGCCGAACACCCCGGCATCCATCGGCCGCGGCATCACCGTCGCGGTGGCGAATGCGCGGGTGACGCCGGCGCAGCGCGAGCTCGCACACCGTCTCCTCGCCGCGACCGGCGCCGTCGAATGGATCGACGACGAGGGGTTGATGGACGCCGTGACCGCGGTATCGGGCTCCGGCCCGGCCTACATCTTCCTGCTCGCCGAAAGCCTCGCCCGCGCCGGCGAGAAGGCCGGCCTTCCCGCGGCGCTCGCCGCGAACCTCGCCCGCGCCACCGTCGCCGGGGCCGGCGAGCTGTTCCATCGCTCGCCGCTCGACCCCGCCACCTTGCGCCACAACGTGACGTCGCCCGGCGGCACCACCGCGGCGGCGCTCGAGGTGCTGATGTCCGCGGACGGCCTCGATCCCCTGATGGAACGCGCAATCGCCGCGGCGACGCGCCGTTCCCGCGAACTCGCCGGCTAGCTGGCCCGTCGCTCGCTGCTCTGGCACCGCCGCGGCAAGCCGCCTAGATTGAGGAGAGGCGGCGGCCGCCCGCGAGGCGCAACGCCGCGACGGCGGTCGCGCAAACAACAGGAGCGAGCCATGGCGCGAAAACCCGCGAACGGGAACCCGGCGAGCCACGAACCGACGCCGTCGGACCGCGAAAAGATCATCGCCGCCTTCCTGGCGCTGTTGGCGGAGCAGCCGATCGAGCGGATCGGCTTTGCCGATGTCGCCGGGCGCGCCGAAGTGAGCCTCGCCACCCTGCGCGGCGAGTTTCCCTCACTCCTCGCGATCTACGCGGCTCACGTCCGGGAGATCGACCGCAAGGTGCTCGCCGGCGGCGAAGCCGAGATGGCGGAGGAGCCGCCGCGCGAGCGGCTGTTCGACGTTCTCATGCGACGCCTCGAGGCGCTCGCGCCACACAAGGAGGCGATCCGCTCCCTGCTGCGCTCGGTGCGGCGCAATCCCGGGCTCGCCTTCGCGCTCAACGGACTTGCCGTGCGCTCGCAGCAATGGATGCTCACCGCCGCCGGCATCGGCGCCTCCGGACCGCGCGGCATGCTGCGCGCGCAAGGGTCTGCGGTGATGTTCGCGCGCGTGCTGCGCACCTTCGTCGACGACGACGATCCCGGCCTCGCCCGCACCATGGCGGCGCTCGATCGCGCGCTCGCGCGCGGCCAGCGCTGGGTCGGCTTCCTCGACGACCTCTGCCGGTTCGTGCCGCGCGGGGGATGTCTGCCGCTCCGCCGCCGGCGCGGCGGCGGAACGAGGCCGACCGCGCGACCTCGATCTCGGCGACGAAGAGCCGATCCCGGTGTAACCGCACTCTATCCGCACCCCGCCCGCGTGGTGAGAATGCCGCTCGCTCGACTCAAAAGCCTCTTCACGTCCGGCGCCGGTTGGCGCCAGAGCGATGACGTCGAGATCGAGGATGCGCCACCGGCGTCGGGCTTGCTGGCGAGGACGGTCATTCCGATCGCGGCGTCGCTGGGGCTCGTGGCGATCGCCACCGTGATCCTGCTGGCCGCCAGCAGCATCCTGCCGCTCGTCAATCTCGTATCGATCATCTACCTGGCGCCGGTGCTGATCGCGGCGACGCGATGGGGCCTGTTGCCCGCGGTGGTGTGCGCCTTCGCCGGCGCGGCGGCGGCCGACTATCTGTTCTACCCACCGCTCTACAGCTTCGCGATCGGCGACACCCAGAACATCGCCGACCTCGCGGTGTTCCTGATCATCGCGTTCGTGACCAGCCACTACATGACGCGGCTGAGGCGACGATCCGAGAGTCTCGCCCGCAGCCGTCGGGAGCTTCGCAGCCTCTACGCGTTCTCGTGCCAGCTCGCGGCCTGCTTCACCGTGCCGGACCTGATCGCGGCGACCGGCAACTACCTCTCCGAAGCGCTCGGCCATCGCACGATCCTGGTCGACCTCGACGACCGAGGCGCCGACGACCGATCCCGGTTCCCGATCACGTGTGGCGCGAGGCCGTCGCCACGGCGGCCGCCGGACCGGGGGCGACACGGACGATCCACGATCCGGACACGCACCAGGATTGGCTGGTCCGCGCGGTCTCGATCGGGAGTGTCGATCGCGCGGCAATCGTCGATCTCGGCCGCGATTCGCATGAGGACCTCGACGCGGTGATCCGCCGCGTCGATGCCGTCATCTCCGAAGCGGCGGTGACGCTGGGGCGCCTCGACGTCGCCAAGGCCATCGAGGAAGCGCACCTCAAATCGCAGGCGGACTCGCTGCGCGACGCGCTGATCGGGAACGGTGACGCACGAGCTGCGCACGCCGCTCGCCTCGATCATCGGGTCGACCAGCGTGCTCGACCAGATACCGTCGGTGAGGAGGAGCCATCGCGTCCACGCTTTGGTGGAGGCGGTGCGCGAGCAGGCGAGCCGGCTCGATGGCGATATCCAGAACCTGCTCAATGCGGCGCGCATCACCGGACACAGCATCCGGCCGCATCTCGAGTGGACCGATCCGACCGACATCGTGAGCGCGGCGGTTCGGCAGAAGGCGGAGCGGCTCGCCGGTCACCGCCTCGAGCACGCGATCTCACCCGATCTTCCGCTGGTCAAGGTGAGCTCGGTGCTGGTCGAGCAGGCGCTCGGGCAACTGCTCGAGAACGCCGCGAAGTATTCGCCGGTCGGCTCGACGATCCGGATCGCGGCGCATGTCGATCAGGACCGCGTCGTCCTTTCGGTCAGCGACGAGGGCGCGGGCCTGACGGCGGAGGAAAAGCAGCAGATCGGGAACCGCTCGTTCCGCGGTGCGCGCCACATCAACCGCGTGCCCGGCGCGGGGCTCGGCCTGTGGATCGCCGATACCTTCATCGTCGCCAACGGCGGAACGCTCGATGCCCACAGCACGGGACCGGGGCTCGGCACCACGGTCTCGATCCGCCTGCCCGCCGCCGAAGGCGACGAAGGCCTCATGGAGGCGATGGCGTAGGGATGCGAGCTCAAATCGGGAGTGGCATCAACCCTTGAAGACTCGATCGCGGTGAGATTCAGGAAGCGTGCATGCGGGCGTTGCTCCGGGCGCTTGGGCAGAAGCAGCTCGCGGCGCAACATTTGGGAAATTGGAGCGGGCAATCGACCTCGCGCTACAAGCACATTGTAGTTCTCGTCGATTGAGACGAGGCCGCGATCAAACATCCAGTGGATGGTACTTGAGAGCGCAAGTCCGTTTCGGATGGAATCGGGACCGTGGTCGGCCACCGGCCAGATATGTGCTGCTTGCACTTCGGCCCGTCCGCCGCCGTTTATGATGCTCAGACCGGTCATCGCACAGGTGTTTGCGTAGGCCTGCCTAACCCCAACGGCAAAGGCAGCCTCACGAAACGGGCGACTAACCACCCGCTCGACCATTGGACGATCAAAAGGCTCTGCGGTACGTCGTCAAAACCTGAGTACGGAGCGTCTGCATGCCCAATCTTGTCCGATGTTTCGCCGATCGTCTGGACGAAACCCGCCTGCACGATCAAGACATAGTCTGTGTCGGGCAAGGATCGCAGCGCACGGCCAAATGCACCTTTGTTCGTCTTGCCATCCGTTCGCTCCAGCGCGTGTTCGAAATAGTGCTCACCCTGCTTGAATGGGACCGGACGATCAAATTCAAGATAGCTCGACACGAAGGCATAGAAATGATCGGGTTTAGTCGGGTCCGGCTCAATCCTGTCGACCTTGGCAGTCGCGAAATACGCTTGGCGTCCGCCACGACTTGAGAGGTCATCGGTCACTCTCCGCGGCTCGTAATAAACGATCCAGTCCCCGACAGCCTGCTCCGCTTGACGCAAATAGGTGCGAGGAAAGTGATACCTTACCTCGGGTAGATCATCGTAGGTCGGACTGACTTTCGTCGTGAAAACGGCCTTCATACAGTCAGCTTGTTATCGCAAGTGTCGAATTCAAATCGTTGTCAAAGAAGACATATTATCACACCGGAATGCGCACCGTCGCGCGCAGGCCGCCGAGCGGGCTGTCGCCGAGCCTGATGTCGCCGCCGTGGGAGCGCGCGATGTCGCGCGCGATGGCGAGGCCGAGCCCGCTGCCGCCCTCGTCCTGGTTGCGGGTGTCGTCGAGCCGCAGGAACGGCTTGAACACTTCCTCGCGCAGATGCAGCGGAATGCCGGTGCCGTCGTCGTCGACCGTGACGGTGAGATAGCGATGATCGCGGTGGCCGGTGATCTCGATCGTCGAGCCGAACCGGGCGGCGTTGGAGACGAGGTTGCCGAGGCAGCGCTTGAACGCGTTCGGGCGCACCGTGACGATCGGGAAGCCGTGGAAGGTCGCGGTCGCCCGGTGGCCGTCGCGCTCGGCGTCGGCGCGCAGCTCCTCGAGGAATTCCGACATGTCGGTTGCTTCCGCCTGCTCGCCGGCGTCGCCGCGGGCGAAGGCGAGATAGCCCTCGAGCATGCGGCTCATCTCGTCGATGTCCTTCTTCATCGCCTCGACCTCGGGGCTGTCGCCGGTCAGCGCGAGCTCGAGCTTGAAGCGGGTGAGGATGGTGCGCAGGTCGTGGGACACGCCTGCGAGCATCGTCGTGCGTTGCTCGATGGTGCGCTCGACCCGCGTCTTCATCTCGATGAAGGCGGACGCCGCGCGGCGCACCTCCTGGGCGCCGCGCGGCCGGAAGTCCGCCACTTCGCGGCCCTTGCCGAAGCTCTCGACCGCATCGGCGAGCCGCAGGATCGGCCGGATCTGGTTGCGCAGGAACAGGATCGCGACGGTGATGAGCACCAGCGACGTGCCCACCATCCACAGCAGGAAGATTTCCGAGTTCGACGCATAGGCGGCGTTGCGGCGGGCGAACACGCGCATCACCGCGTCGTCGAGCTGGATGCGCAACTCGACGAGATTGGAGCGGCCGACCGTGTCGATCCAGAACGGCCGGCTGATCTGCTTGCGCACCTCTTCGGAGAGCGCCTGGTCGAGCAAGCGAGAAGAACGGCTTCGGTCCGATCGGCGGCAACGCGTTGACGGGCAGGAAATCGACCGCCAGCCCGAACCGCTCCTGGGCGAGGCGGCGCAGCGCCGCGTAGTCGCGGTCGGGCGAGAGCTGCTTCTTCAGATCGATCAGCGCGGCGATGTCCTGGGTCACCGCCGCCGACAGGCGCCGCGTCACCGTATTCCAGTGCCGCTCCATGAACACGAAGGCGACGACCGACTGCAGGATCACCATCGGCGCGATGATGATGATCAGCGCGCGGGCGTAGAGCCCCTTCGGCAGCAGACCCTTGACCCAGCGATCGACGTGCTCCCAGCCGTCATGGACGCGGCGCGCTGCCGTGCGCAGTTGCGACGTGCCGAGTTCGACGCTGGTCACGGCTGCAGCACCAGCCGGTATCCGATGCCGCGCACGGTCTGCACGAACAGCGGATTGGCGGGATCGGTCTCGATCTTGCGCCGCAGCCGGTTGACCTGCACGTCGACCGCGCGCTCGCCCGCGGTGGCGCCGTTTCCGGTGAGCGCGAGCCGCGGCACGGTGGCGCCGGGTTCGGCGGCGAGCAGGCGCAGCATCTCCTTCTCGCGATCGGTGAGATGCACGATCTCGTCGCCGCGCCGCAGTTCGCCGCGGGCGAGATGGAAGAGGTAGGGCCCGAACCGTACGGTCTCCGCCGCCGGGGGCGGCGGCGCCGGCTGGACGCGCTTCAAGATGTTGGCGATGCGCAGCGACAGCTCGCGCGGCTCGAAGGGCTTCGCGACATAATCGTCGGCGCCGATCTCGAGGCCGGTGATGCGGTTCTCCTTCTCCGCCCGGGCGGTGAGCATCAGGATCGGCACCGTCGACTGCCTGCGCAGCGACTTCGCGAACTCGAAGCCGGTCTCGCCGGGCATGGTGATGTCGAGAATGAGCAGATCGAAGCTCAGCCCGTCGAGCTTGGCGCGGGCGTCCGCCGCGGTATCGGCGGTGGTGACGCGGTAGCCTTCGGCGCGCAGGAAGCGCGAGAGGAGATCGCGGATACGGCGGTCGTCGTCGACCACGAGGAGGTGCGGGGCGTCGTCCGGAAGCTGTGCGGTCGCGTGCGGCGCCATCCGGGCCTCACAGCCGTCGCCGGCGCGCGTGGTCGCCGCCATCGATGAGCCGCAGCACGTCGTCGCGCTGGCCGGGGTCGAGCATCGCGATCAGGAAACGGCGGGCCGATTCGTGATCGGCATCGCTGAGGCCGGCCAGCGCCCGGCCGATTCGCGCGGTCTGCAGGCCGGCGAGCTTGAGCGCGAGCGCCTCCCCCTTCGCGGTGACGAACAGCAGCCGCTGCCGGCGGTCGGCGCCCTTCCTCTGCTCGACATAGCTTTCGTCGATCAGCTGCTTGAGCACGCGGCCGAGCGACTGCTTGGTGATCTTCAGGATGCTCAACAGCTCGGCGACCTTCATGCCGGGATTGCGGTTGACGAAGTGCAGCACGCGATGATGGGCGCGGCCGAAGCCGAGCTTCGCCAAGACCTCGTCGGCGTCGCCGACGAAGTCGCGATAGGCAAAGAAGAGCAGCTCGATCAAATCCCAGAGCGGCTCCGCTTTGTGCCTGACTTCACCCGCCCCCACGGGGAGGTTCACATTTATGTCAGCCATGTTGACATATTTTTGGGTTTTGTTACCATGGTGCCCTGCTGAGCGTAAGGAACATGCGCGCCGTCGTCCGTCGGCGACCGTTGCGTCCTTCGCGCCATGGCGTTTTCATCGCCTTGCAACCATATCGAGACTTGGCGCCCGACGCAAAGCAGCGGGCCATTAGAACAGGGCCAAACCGGAGGAACGACTATGGCGGTGCCCTTCGATCAAATGGAAGGCATGATCTGGTTCGACGGCAAACTGGTGCCGGGGCCGGAGGCCAAAATCCACGTTCTCACCCATGGCCTGCATTACGCGAGCGCCGTGTTCGAGGGCGAGCGCGCCTACAACGGCGTGATCTTCAAGGGCACCGAGCATTCCGAGCGCCTGGTGCGCTCCGCCACCCTGCTCGACTTCGAGATCCCGTATTCGGTCGCCGAGATCGATGCCGCCAAGCGCCTGGTGGTGGAGAAGAACGGCCAGAAGAACGCCTATGTCCGCCCGATCGCCTGGCGCGGCTCGGAGCAGCTCGGCGTGTCGGCGCAGAACAACCGCATCCATCTCGCCATCGCCACCTGGGAATGGCCGAGCTATTTCGATCCCGCCCAGCGGCTCAAGGGCATCCGGCTCGACCTCGCCGATTACCGCCGGCCCGATCCGCGCACCATCCCGTGTCTCGCCAAGGCCGCCGGGCTCTACATGATCTGCACCATCTCCAAGCACCGCGCGGAACGCCGCGGCTATGCCGACGCGATGATGCTCGACTGGGAGGGCCGGGTCGCCGAGTGCACCGGGGCCAACATCTTCTTCATCAAGGACGGCCGCATCCACACGCCGACCGCCGACTGCTTCCTCGACGGCATCACGCGGCGCACCGCCATGGACCTCGCCCGGCGGCGCGGCATCGAGGTCGTGGAACGGCGCATCCTGCCGGATGAGCTCACGAGCTTCACCGAGTGCTTCATCACCGGCACCGCCGCCGAAGTGACGGCGGTGTCGGAGATCGCGCAGTGGAAGTTCAAGCCCGGCGCGATCACCAAGCAGCTGATGGACGATTATTCCGCTGAAGTGCAGCCGAAGGGCAAGGCGGCCGCGGCGTAGCTGTGGCCAGCGGCGCAATGCGCTTCGCTTGTTGCGCCCTACGCGTCGGTGTTGCATTCCTGGTAGGGCGCAAGCGAAGCGCATTGCGCCGCTTGAAACAAGCATCCCGGAGCGAGACTCCGAATAGCGCCTATCGCCCCTTGGCTTTCGGCAGAGCGAGGCGATGGGCGGCTTGAAGAGCCGACATCAATGTCGCCTCGTCCACCTTCGCAAGATCGCAGCGCGTTGCGCCCCTGCGTCCCCATCCTCCGGGAACGGGCGTGAACGCCTGCGGCGCCTGCTCGCAATAGAAGTCGCGCAGATCGGGATCGAACATCAGGTTCAGATCGCCGGCGCGCGCGTTCAGCGTCGCGAAGATCTTGCGCGGGGTGCGGAACGCGAGGCGGTCGAAGTGAGGCGCCTCGCTGGCCAAGGGAAGGGCGAGGGCCAACTCTCGCACGCGCGCTGCGTCCACCGACATAGGCACCCTCCCCTCATCGTCGGCGGCGGATTTCGTTGATCACCACGCTGTTGTCGAGGTCGCCTTCGCCGGCGGCGACGCAGGCCGCGAGAATGTCGCGGTGAACCTCGAGGAGCGGCAATGCCTGGCCGCAGCGCGCCGCCTGGTCGAGCATGAGGTGCACGTCCTTGAGGGTCTGCCGGGCGCGGCCCTCCGGCGCAAAATCCGATGTCGCCATCTTTGCGCCCTTGGTGTCCATCACCTGCGAATAGGCGGCGGAGCCGCGCGCGATCTTCAGGAAGGCCTGCGGGTCGAGGCCGAGGCGGGCCGCGAACACCAGACCTTCGGCGAGCGCGACGCGGTTGAGCCCGAGGATCAGGTTGACCGCGAGCTTGGCGCGCCCGCCGTCGCCGGGCCCGCCGACGTGGAAGCGCACCGGAAAGATCACATCGAGCACGCCCGCGACCTTCGCCGCAACGGCGGGATCGCCGCCGATGAGCCCGACGCCGTCGCCGCGCCGCACCTGCTCGCTGGTGCCGGACACCGGCGTTTCGAGGAACCGCAGTCCATGGTCTTCGACGCGGCGCGCAAGCGCTGCGATGCGGTCGGGATCGCAGGTCGAGGTGCACATCACGATCCGGCCGGAGCCGTCGCCGAGGGCTGCGAGGATCGGCCCCTCGACGACCTCTTCCACCTGGTCGGTGTCGAACACGGCGAGGATGATCGGATCGGCCTCACGGGCGACGTCGCCGATCGACGCCGCGGCGCGGCCGCCGAGCGCGACGAGGGCCTGTGTCTTCGCCGCGTCGATGTCGTAGCCCGTCACATCGAAGCCGGCGGCGATCAGGCGGCCCGCCAGCACGCTTCCCATCAGACCGAGACCGACGATACCGACCGGAACCGCTCATGCTGCCTTCCTTGGCTCTGCGCCGCGCGCTATGACGCGACAGCCCGCGCCTGTCAAACAATCCTGCCTGCGAACTTCGGTTCGCGCGTCAGACGCTCAAACCGCCTTGGATGAAGGGGACGCCCTCGCACATGATCAACGCCGCAATCGTCGGGCTCGGGCGCTGGGGCCGCAACCACGTCAATGCCGTCGCGGGCAGCCCGCGCATCCGCTACGTGCGCGCCGTCACCCGCAATCCCGCGGCGGCGCAGGACTTCGCCGCACAGCACCGCCTCGCGCTCACCACGAGCTTCGCGGAGGTGCTCGCCGATCCCTCGATCGATGCCGTCGTGCTTGCGACGCCCCATTCCCGGCACGTCGACGAGGTCGTCGCCGCCGCCAAGGCCGGGCAAGGCGGTGTGGTGCGAGAAGCCGCTCGCGCTCACCCGGGCCGAGGCGGTGCGCGCGGTCGACGCCTGCCGCGCCGCCGGCGTGACGCTCGCGAGCGGCTACAATCGCCGCTTCTTTTCCTCGATGCGCGAGCTCGCGCGCGTGGTCGACAGCGGCGCGCTCGGCGACATCCTCCACATCGAGGGACATTTCTCCAACGAATATTCGATCCATGTCGTCGGTGGCGGCTGGCGCGATGATCCCGGCGAATCGCCCTGCACTCGGCATGACCGGCTGCGGCCTGCATGTGCTCGATGCGCTGGTTTGGCTCGCCGGGCCGATCCGGCTCCTCGATGCCAAGGCGTTCGCGCCGAAGCCGGTGCCCGATCCGCGCGACGCCGTCGCGGTGCTCGCCACATTCGCTTCCGGCGCGACCGGCACGATGGCGACGGTGCGGGCGAGCGCGCCGTTCTGGCGCGTCCACGTGTTCGGCACCAACGGCGCCGCCGAGGCACGCGACGAAGACACTTTGCGCGTGACGCTGATCGGTAAGCCGGCGACGCGATGAGACCCTGCCCGCGCGTCGATTCGCTGCGCGCCGCTGTCGAGGCCTTCGCCGAGGCGGTCGAGCACCGCACGCCGTTCGTGATGACCCCGTCCGAGCTCGTCGACGTCACCGCGGCGTTCGAGGCGGTCATCGCCTCGCTGGCGACGGGGGTCCCGGTGACGGTGCCGGCCTGAAAGGCTCCGGCGCGACTACGCTTGCGCCCCGTTCACCATTTCGGCCGCCACCGCCGCATAGCAGGCGAGCCAGGCCGCCCTCACTTCCGGCGTGAAGGCGTCGCCGAGACCCTTCTCCAGGGTGGCGATCAGGGCCTTCCCCACGGTGTCGTAGTCCTCGATCTTGACGCCGTAAGCCGCATGCCGCTGGCCGAGCGCAGCAACGGCGGGCGCGATGTTCGCCCAGTTCCCGAGGTTGGCGACGGCGGTGCCGATCATCGTCATCAGCTTCCGGCGCTGGTCCGCCATGTCCTCCTTGAAGAGAGCGCGAAGGCTGGGGTTACGTCGAAACAAATCCTCATAGAACAACGTCGCCGCGGTGTCGGCGATCGGCACCACTTTCGCAAAGCTCGCCTGGACGAGGGCTCTTTGGTCGGGCGTCATATCGGCCTCTCTCGTTAAAGAATACACGAGAGGCAAATCGCGGACCAACGCGCGTTGACCGATATCAATTTTGACGTCATTCCGGGGCGCGCGTCAGCGCGAACCCGGAATCCAGTGAGGTCTTTCAGAAAAGTGCTGGATTCCGGGTTCGCCGCTGCGCGGCGCCCCGGAATGACTGGAGCTCAGTACGCCAAGTGCGGCCCGTCACTTCTTCGCCTGCGGGAAATACTTCTGCAGGTACTTCGGATCGGGCGCGGACTGGCCCTTCTGGATCGGCATCAGGTAGCCCTCGGAATCGGCGAGATAGAGCTCGCCGCCGATCGCCACCCAGCGATTGTCCTCGGTGCAGTTGTATTCCGCGTAGAGCGGGTGCTTCTCGCGCTTGTAGAACCGCTTCACCGTCCACGGCCGGGTCAGCGCGCCGTCCTCGGTGGTGATCTCGTTCCACAGGACGTCCGGGTTCGACTTGTCGAGATAGATCTTCTCCTTGACCACGGTGTCGTTGTCCTTGGAGAGCGGGGTGCCGGCCGAGTCGAACAGGCGCGGGCCGCGCATGTCGCGGGTCTCGATCTCGAGCGTGTCGTAGGTGCCGTCGTTGTCGGTGTCGAGCCACTTGCCGACGGAGTAGCCGACGAAGGGGCGATCGGTTTCCTCACTCGTCGGGAATTGCACGCCCGTCGGTGTAGATGCGCCGGATCGGGCTCATCGACTCGATCAGCATGTACGTGACCTTCGGCTTGATCACGATCTCCATCGGCTCGTACATCATCATCACCCGCGGCATTCCGACCGGTCCGCAGGTGCCCTTGATGTCGAACACAACGCCGGCCTTGCCCTTGGCGAGGTTCAACTCGAACACCTTCTGATATTCCGGCGTGAGCGGCGCCTGCTGGCCGAGCCCTCCGGGCTTCGTCGGATCCCAGGTGCCGACCGGGCTGCCGCGGTTCCACATGCCTTCCCAGTCCGGATACTTCTTGGCCTCATCCGCGGCGGCGGCGCTCGCCAATAGCACCGCGCGTCAGCGCGCTCGCCCAGGAAACACTTCGCAACCCCATTGCAGTTCTCCCTTATGTGATCCCGGAATCGTTGTGGCCCGGCAGCGATCGCCGTAGCCATTGACGCGAGCTTAGTGGACGCGATCCGCGCTGTCATCGCCCGGCCCCACTGCTCCCTCTCCCCGCGTGCGGGGAGAGGGTCGGGTGAGGGGGCGGTTTCGCGAGTCTGAGCCTCCGAGGTTCTCTCGCTGACGCTCAGACTCGCGGCGAGGCCCCCTCACCCGGATCGCTTGCGCGATCCGACCTCTCCCCGCACGCGGGGAGAGGTAAGCCGCACCACGCGCCCGAGTGTATCGCGCTCACGCCATCCGGTTGGTGAGCGTGCCGATGTGCTCGACCCACAGCTTCACCACATCGCCGGCCTTCAAGAAATTCCTTGCGCGCCGCGCCGACGCCGGAGGGCGTGCCCGTCAGCACGACGTCGCCGGGATTGAGCGTGATGCGCGAGCTCAGATGCGCGATCTGCTCGGCGATCGAAAAGATCATCTTGGCAGTGTTGGAATCCTGCTTGATGACGTCGTTGACCCAGAGCTTCAGGCCGAGGTTCTGCGGGTCGGGGATGTCGCCTGCGGGCACGATCCACGGCCCCAGCGGGCAGGAGCCGTCGAAATTCTTGTGGGCGACCCAATCGAACTTGAACGGCGAATCGTCGGGCACGCCGGTGCGGCGGCCCATGTCGCGGGCCGAGAGATCGTTGGCGATGGTGTAGCCGGCGACGTGATCGAGGGCTTGCGCGAGGGACACGTTCTTCGCTCGCGCGCCGATCACCGCGGCGAGCTCGATCTCCCAATCCATGGTCTGCGACATCCCGGTGATCGCGACCGTCTCGTCCGGCGCGGCAAGCGTGCTGCGCCCCGCCTTGATGAAGTGCCAGGGCTTGAGGCCGAGGGTGTGCGGATCGGGCGGCGGCGGGCGATTCTGCGCGCGCGCCATCTCCGCGGCATGGTCGGCATAATTGGCGCCGGCACAGTAGATCGCCGACGGCCAGCGGATGGGCGCGAGCAAGCCGGGTATCGGCAAGCGGCCGCCCCTTGCCCGGCACGGCTGCCGCCCGCGCGAGGCGCTCGCGCGCCGCCGCCCAGTCATCGAGAATGCCGAGCACAGTCAAGTCGCTTGCATGCCCGGTCAGCGTCGCGGCGTCGAAGAGCTCGTCGCCGATAACGAGGCCCGCGCGCGGGCCGCCTCCGCGGCATAGGTTGCCAGCCGATAGCCCATGTCCCCTCCCGTTGGTTTGCTGGAAACGCGTTGCGCTCGCTTGGCAGAAGCGCGGGCGAGGCGCAAGCCATATGCACGTTTGTCGCGTCCGCGCCGTGCGGTGCGCGCTGGTTACGGGCGCTGATTTCCGTTATGAATCGCGGTTCAATAAGCAGTCAACAAGCGGGCCCAAGGCCCCGGAGGAATGCGTCGTATGGTTGAGAAGCTCGTCGGCAAGGTGTCCGAGTTCAAGGACGGCGACCGCCGCATCGTGTTCGTGGGCGACAACGAGATCGGCGTGTTCCGGGAAAACGGCGACGTTCTACGCCTACAGCAACTATTGCCTGCACCAGGGCGGCCCGGCCTGCGAAGGCCTGACCATCGCCAAGGTCGAAGAACGGCTGATGCCCGACATGACGTCGAAGGGCCTCTACTTCTCCGAGACCGAGCTGCACTTCGTGTGCCCGTGGCACGGCTACGAATACGACATGAAGACCGGAGAATGCGTCTCCGACCGCAAGCTCAAGCTGCGCAAATACGAGGTGATCGAGAAAGGGGACGAGGTCTATGTCCGCGCGTAAGCCGGCCAAGGTCGCGGCCAGCGTCGCAGCGAAGCCTGCCGGCAAGCCGGCCAAAACGGCGGCAAAGCCCGTCCCGCCGGCCAAGCCGGCCGT
>CAWCCG010000015.1:0-266240 GCA_963793985.1 uncultured Alphaproteobacteria bacterium
GCCCGGTTCGCGCACTATCTGACGATTGGCCGCGACCAGGGTCTGGTCGGCCCAGTTGCCCGAGGACAGGGTCACCGAGCGCCAGGCCGGCGCGCTCAATCGTCTGCGGGCCGAACATCTGCTGCCGGTCGCTGCGCGGATGGTCCTCGAATTCGCCTGCGCCGGGCCGCCTGCGGTCAGCGTGATCATGCTGCTGCGCGAGCGCTTCGCATTGACGCTGATGACGCTCGGTTCGCTGCGGGCGAACTGGCCCGGCGACATCGAGCTGATCCTGCTCGATTGCGGCTCGACCGACGACACCGTGCAAATCGGTCGTTTCGTGCATGGCGCGCGGATGCTGCGCTATGAGTCGCGACCTGCGCTGAAGGCCGGTCTCGACCACGCGCTGATGTTCGCCACCGCCGATGCGGTACTGCTGCTGGATAGCGCCATGGGAGCTGGCGCCGGGCAGTCTCGCGGCGCTGCGCCGATTGCGGGCGGATCCTGGCATCGGCGCGGTGTGCGGCAAGCTGGTGGGCGCGCATGGCGGGCTGGATTCGGCCGGCATCATCGCCTGGCGCGACGGGCGCACGCAGTACTATCTGCGCGACGCCTCGCCGCTGGCGCCGGAGGCGAATTTCGTGCGCGACACGGATGGCTGATACATGTCGCGCACGCCGAGCGTGATGATCTTCGCGGTCGGCTTGTAGAGCATGCGCGAGGAGCGCACGATGCGGTCGCTGAACGCCGTCAACGCACCCCAGTGGTCGTTCATCTCGATCGCCAGGATGACGTCGGCCTGGCCGATCACCGCGCCCCGGCGGAAGGTCTGGTTGAGCGGATGGCGCGACGGGAAATTCTGCCGTCCGGCCTGATCGACCACCGCGCATTGCAGCGCCTCGGCGAGCGCGACGAGACGGGCCATGCCGGCCGGCGTGCGCGCCATGCGGTCGACGACGATGAGCGGAGCTTCCGCATCGACCAGGAGCTTCGCCGCTTCCGCGACCGCGCCGGAATCGGCTTGCGGCGGCACCACCTTGGACAGCTTCGGAATGCGCAGCGACTCCGCCTCGTGGACCGGGTTCTCCTGCAGCTCCGCATCGAGCGAGAGCAGCACCGGGCCCATCGGCGGCGTGGTCGCGATCTTGTAGGCGCGCACCGCCAACTCGGCAAAATGCTGCAGCGAGGTCGGCTGGTCGTCCCATTTGGTGAAATCGCGGGTGATGGCGCCGATGTCGACCGCGGCATGCACCCACTCCGCGCCCGGTCCGCGCTTGTTCGCCTCCATGATGTTGCCGCCGATCGCGATCACCGGCACCCGGTCGCACCAGGCGTTGTAGAGACCCATGGTGGCGTGCTGCAGGCCGACCACGCCGTGGCAGATCATGGCAAACGGCTTGCCCTCGATCTTGGCGTAGCCGTGCGCCATTTACACCGCGATCTCTTCATGCGGGCAGGTCAGGATCTCCGGCTTGACGTTGCCGGCGTGATTGATGACCGCTTCATGGAGGCCGCGGAAGCTCGAGGCGCAGTTCATCGCTAGATATTCGATGTCGAGCGTCTTGAAGACGTCGACCATGAAGTCGCCGCCGCTCGACGTCTGATTGACCGGATCGCGCTCCGGCGGCTGCGTCTCGACGGCGATCTGGATCGGACCCGGTCCGGCTGCCTTCGTGGCGGTGACGGGCCCGCTCGCCCCGGCATTGACCTGGGCCTCGGCCACGGCCGGGGTCATTGCGGCGGCGCCGGCGGCTAGCGTGGCCCCTTTGAGAAACTTGCGGCGATCGGGATCCGGCGACGCGCGGCGCTTCGACATGTGATTCCTCCCAAATGGGCGCATGCGGCGCCCGGCTGACGTCTGAACTTTGTTTGATTCTTGCGTCCGGCACGGCCCGGGTCAAGGCAGACCGTGAGATGCGACGAAGTGCACAGCCGGCGCTCCTCGCTGACGCGCCTGCAACGGTGCCGTTACCTTTTCTTTCCCTCGGCCCCAGCGTAGCATCCGGAAAAATACCAATACGCCAGTGGAGGAAACACGATGAGGTTTGGTGCCGGGATCGGATCGATCATGCTGTTGGCGGCCGTTGGGGCCGCGTCCGGACAACCTTTTCCCGATCCGAGCACCCTCGATGCGACCCAGTTGCGCGGCCGCGACCTCTTCAACCAGTCCTGCCTCGTCTGCCACGTGAAGCTGCAGATCACCTCCGCCGCCAAATACGGCCCCGACCTCTCGAAGGAGGCGCTCGGCGGCCAGGAGGCGGTGATGCGGGACGTCATCAGCAACGGCACGCCGAACATGCCCGGCTTCAAGTACACCTACGCGCCGGCGCAGATCGACGCCATCATCTCCTACGTGAAGTCGTTGCCGACGCCGCCGGCCAAGCCCAATCCGACCCGTTGAACAAAATTCCGGAGAAGACGCCCATGAAGCACACGCGTGTCGCCTTTCTCACGACAAGCGCAGCCATCGTCTGGACCGCGCTCGCGAGCCTGCCCGCCGTGGCGGCCGATCCCGCCGTCCTGACCGGCACCATCACCGCGCCGGCCGGCGAAAAACTCGGCGGCGTCACGGTTTCGGCGAAGGCCGTGGGCTCGACCATCACCACCACCGTGTTCACCGACGACACCGGCGCCTATTACTTCCCGCCGCTGCCCGCGGGACAGTACCGCGTGTGGGCGCAGGCGCTGAGCTTCGAGACCGCCTCCTCCGAGGTCGACGTCAAGGCCGGCACGCGACGCGATTTCGCGCTCGCCAAGATCGAGGACCCCGAGCGCCAGGTGCGGCAGCTGCCGGGCGACCTGATCCTCGCCGGCCTCCCCGCCGAGACCGCCGACGACATCCGCATGCGGCGGATCGTGCACAACAATTGCACGAGCTGCCACACGCCGAGCTACACGCTGCAGCACCGGTTCGACGAAGCCGGCTGGACCGCCATCATCCAGGCGATGAAGAACATCAACGTCTACGGCAACTACCTGCCGAACCGCTACAATCAGGTGCTCGACCACCATCAGCCCGAGCTCGCCCACTATCTCGCCAAGGCGCGCGGGCCGGAGGCCGGCGGTTTCCGCATCACCAGCCGGCCGCGCCCGTCGGGCGAAGCGGCACGCGCGGTCTTCACCGAATACGACGTCGCCCTCAATCCCGACCAGGACCTCCCGTCGCGGACGCCGCCGAACGACGGCTCGGACTGGACCAAGGGAACGACTTCGCGCGTCGCCTCGCTGCCCCACGACGCCGCCGCCGACTTCGACGGCAATCTGTGGTTCGCCGCGGTGACGCCGAACAAGACCATGTCGGTCGGCAAGATCGACGCCAAGACCGGCGCCATCAAGCCGTTCCGCGTCGATGGCCAGAACGGCATCGCCGCCAATGCCCACGGGCTCATTCGCGACGACAACGGGATCATCTGGTTCAATGTCTGGATGCCCAAGGGCGGCCTCGCCAAGGTCGACCCGAAGACCGAGAAGGTCGCGGTCTATATGCCGCCGGAGGGGATGTCCCACATCGACGGCCCGGTGACGCTCGACTTCGACGGCAAGGGCGGCATCTGGGCGGGCACGCTCGATGGCGCGCTGCGCTTCGATCCCGCGACCGAGAAGTTCGCCGAGTTCAAGTCGGTCAACCCCAAGGGGCCGAACAACGCGCAAGGCTCGACCTACGGCATCGTCGGCGACAAGGACGGCAACGGCCTGTGGACCCAGATGGCGTTCGACACCATCGTCAAGGCCGATCTCGCCACCGGGCAAGTCACGGAGCTCAAGCTGCCGGCGGACAAGGACGAGCTGGCGCGCGCCACCGCGTCCGACCGCCAGTTCTATGACGGCTACGGCCCGCGCGACATCGGGACCCCGTTCCCGTGGTCGCACGGCCCGCGCCGTCCGGGCATCGACCGCGAGCACGGCATCATGTGGGTCGCGAACTCCTGGAGCGGCACGCTCGCCAAGGTCGACGTCAAGACGATGAAGGCGGAGCTGGTCCCGCTGCCGAACACCTTCACCAACCAACCCTATGCGGCGATCCCCGACAAGAATCAGAACGTGTGGACGCCGTTGTGGACCACCGACCAGATCGCGAAATACGATTCCAAGGCGGGCACCTGGACGATGTTCGACCTGCCGACCCGCGGCACCGAAATCCGCATCGCCTCGCTGCTCGAACGCGGCAACGACCTCAAGATCGTGTTCGCCTATGCGCGGATCGAGCAAGGTCGCGGTCATGGCGGTGCGCAGCGAGGCCGAAATGGCGGCGCTCAAGGCTCAAGTCGCGACCAACAACCGGGCGACGCAATAACCGGCGATGCCGGCGCCGGACGTCCGGCGCAAACATAAGCAAGAAGCACAAACAAAAGGGGCGCCCCGCGGCGCCCCTTCGTTATTTCGAGCTGTCGGGATCGGTTGTCCGGATCGATTGTCGGTATCGGACCGGTTGGTTCGATCGGGCCGCGAGACGGCCGGTCAGCCCTCGTGCTTGAGCTCGATCGAGGTCGCCTCGAGCCCCTTTGCGCCGGGAACCACGCGCATATGGATGCGCTGGCCTTCCTGCAGCTCGGAGATGCCTTCCTTCGCCAGCACGGAGCGATGGATGAACACATCCTTGCTGCCGGGAACGGCGACGAAGCCGAAGCCCTTCTTCGGGTCGTACCATTTCACGCTGCCGTCGACCTCTTCGGCCGGGCCGCTCGGCGCCCGGTCGAAGCTGCGTGGCGGACGGTCCCCCATCGGGCGTCCACCACCACCGCCGCCGCCGCCCGGACGGCCGCGCGGCGCCTCGGCCGTGCTGGCGTCGACAGCGGTGATCTCGGTGATCTGCGGGCCCTTTTGGCCCTGCCCGACCCTGGTCGTCAGCGTCGTGCCCGGCTCGAGGGCCGTGTGGCCCGCGGCTTCGACGACGCTGATGTGAAGGAAGGCCTCGCCGGTGCCGTCCGTCAGCTCGACAAAGCCGAAGCCCTTCTCGCCGTTGAACCACTTCACCTTGGCCTGACGCTCGGGTCCTGTCGGTACCGGTCGGGAGGACTCGCGCGGCGGACGGTCCCCGAACCGCGGCGGAGGGCGACCAAACGAAGGAGCAGGTTCGAACGGCTCGTCGGGGAAACCGCGCCGACGATCACGGAAGTCTTTGCCTCGGCCCATCTGCAATCTGTCTAATAGTTAGAGCGTAATTAATCGCACATCACGGGCACAGATGCCAGATGGCAAATGCTGCCGGAGCAAAACTTTCATCGCCCGGCTAGCCGTCGCCGGTCCAGCGCGCAACGCCGCGGGAGGCTCGCCGCGCCACTGGCTACGGTCCCCTAGGGGATTTCCAGAGGGTGCGGAATTCACGAAAGCTGTCATGGGCTTGACCGCGGCAAACAAGGCCTTTGTGAAACTGCAGCGGCGAAGTACGGGAGGGCGGTGACACGAGGCAGGCAAAGCCGCCAGCCTCGATCTGCCGGACAATGGTACTGACACGGGCCATTATCGGCCGGTGCGAATCACCATCGGCGCCTAGCGAGACGAGAATGGCCCGCGTCGACGGCATCGGCGATGTCTCGCTCCTCACCTCCACCACGGATGCCCGCGCGGCGCACCGCTGAGCGCATGACGCGCTACAGCCTCGCGCCGACAGACATCTTCGACGCCCTCAACGGCCAGAACACCGAAGCCGGCCGCGCGTCGGCTCCTCGTCGACGCTCCCGGACCAGCAGTTCAGCTCAGCATCCGCTCGAAGGGTTGAAGGCGTCTTTCCCGCAGGGAATTGACCAAAAGATCACCTACGACACTACAATGTTCGTGACCGACAGCATCCGCGAGGTCGTGAAGACGCCGTTCGACGCGTTCGGCCTTGTCGTCATCGTCGCCTCCTCGGCAATCTGCGCACCACTCGTCGGCGGCATGCTCACCGCGAGACCGTCGACATATCCGTTCCCCCACGCCGACGCGAGAATGCCGCGCGACGCCATGCCCGTGTGAGAAGTTCCATGTTCGGATTGCCCCCTCTTAGGGGCGGTGATAAATCCGACCCGGTCGAGTTCCCAATTCGAATCAGAGTTTGTGCTGCGTGTTGCGGGAAGGCGCATCGCCCGGTTCGGCGTGCGCGAACGCGTCCGCGCCGGGTCGCGCGCGAGGATGGGGGCGGTCACATGACACACGGAAAAATCATTTCGGCGATGTGTCGGCTCTGCGCGGCTCCGGCTGCTGCGCTGCTCGTCGTGCTCGGGGGCGCCACGCCGTCCCACAGTCAGTGCGGAACGGTGCCCTATCCGTCGAGCCACCAAACTCCGGCTCAGATCCTGACGGGCCCGAACGTCTGGAGCTTCGTCACCGAGCCGACGCTGCATCCGATGAAAGTCACCGTCAACACGTTCGATCCCGCGACTGATCCCGGCTATGTCGGTCTCGCTCCCTATTCCTTTTCCGCCGATCCCACCTACGGCCAGGCGGGAGCCCTGATCCTCGACAACAACGCCAATCCGGTGTGGTTTCGCGCGACCGGCAACATCAACCTGATGAACACCGACTTTCGCGTGCAGCAGCTGAACGGAAAGCCGGTCCTGACGTTCTGGCAAGGCACGCTCGCGACGCCGCCGAGCTACACCAATGTGCCCGCCGGGTCCTCGGAGTCCGGCTCGTGCTATTACATCCTCGACAACACCTACCGGTTGATCAAGACGGTCACCGCCCAATATGGCTTCATCCCCGACATTCATGAATTCCTGCTGACGCCATCGAACACGGCTCTGTTTCTTTCGACCAAAGCCGTTCCCATGAACCTCGTTCCGTATGGTGGCCCCAAGAACGGGTACATCCAGGATTTTGCGATCCAGGAGATCGATCTCAACACCGGCCGGTTGGTGTTCTTCTGGGACGCGCTGAACTACATCCCGCTCACCAATTCCTACGAGCCGGCGTCGAGCGCGACGTCCGGCGGAAACATTTGGGACGTCTATCATCTCAATTCGATCGGGCTTACCGACAGTCCGACGGATATCGTGGTCTCGGGAAGAAATCTCTGGACGATCTATCGCATCAACAAGCCGACCGGACAGATCGTCTGGCAGCTCGGCGGCAAGCAGAGCAATTTCACGTTCGGTTCGGGGGCGACGTTCTCGTGGCAGCACGACGCGCGCTATCTGCCCAACAACATCGTGAGCATGTTCGACGACAATTGCTGCGAAAGCCAAACGGTCCCGCCGGGCACACCGCCGTCCCACGCGCTCTATCTGCAGCTCAACCTGTCCAACAAGACGGCGAACCTGGCGACGGAGTATTTTCTCGACGCCAACCTGCACGTCTCCTCCCAGGGAAATGCGCAGACCTTGTCCGATGGCCACGTGTTCGTCGGCTGGGGCCAGTCGGCGTACTACAGCGAGTTCGCGCCGGGCGGCAACACCATCACCAACCCGTCGATGAACCTGCTCTACAAGGCCACGATCCCGGGTAACAACTACAGCTACCGCGCTTACCGCGAGACCTGGGTCGGCACGCCTTCCTACCCGCCGGCCATCGCGGTCGTGCCGGGGCCCGCTCACGGACAGTGGACGGTCTACACATCGTGGAACGGCGCGACCGAGGTGAAGTCGTGGCAGTTCCTCGGCGGTCCCAATGCGTACGGCATGGTGCCGTTGCAGACCGTGCCGAAATCCGGGTTCGAAACCTCGCTGACGACGTCGAGCCCCGGCCCGTTCTTCCAGGCGAAAGCACTCGATGCCCACGGCACCGTCATCGGCGCAACGCAACTCTTGCGCTACTGGGGCGTGGTGCGTTAGCCGCGCAGCGGCTTCGCGGAAGTCGACCGAGGCCAGGGAATCACGCCGGCGGCCTGCCGCGATCGGCGCGTTCGAAAAAGGGGGCCGTCCTCGTGGCCACGCCGCGTGGATGCGCCCGATCTCCCGTGGGCGCCGTACCGCCGGACGCGGGCGGCCATCGACCACACGCATGGCATCCCATCGCGCGAAGTTGCTGCACGACGGGCGGGACGGTGGTACTGACGCCCGTCGAGAGGACGGCAACGATGCGCATAGCGGTCATGGGTTCGGGCGGCGTGGGCGGCTATTTCGGCGCACGCCTGGCCAAGGGCGGTGCCGACGTCGCCTTCGTCGCACGCGGCGCGCATCTCGCCGCGATGCGCGGCGAACGGCCTCAGCGTCGAGACCGGCCCCGATGCGTTCCATCTCCCGAAGGTGACGGCCACCGACGATCCCGCGACCATCGGGGCGGTCGATCTCGTGATCTTCGCCGTCAAGCTGTGGGATACCGAGCCGGCGCGCGCGCGCAGATCAAGCCGGTGGTCGGCCCGGATACCGACGATCATCTCGTTCCAGAACGGCGTCCTCAAGGACGAGATGCTCTGCGCCGCGCCTTCGGTCCGAACGCGATCATGGGCGGCGTGTGCTACGTCGCAACGCACGATCGCGCAGCCCGGCGTGATCGCGCAGACCGGCCCGCTGCAGCGCCTGGTGTTCGGCGAATTCGACGGCACGGCGACGCCGCGGGCCAAGCGCTTCCTCGAGGCCCTTCGCGCCGGCGGCGTCAATGCCGAGCTCGCCACCGACATCCGCCGCGAGATCTGGCAGAAGTTCGTCTTCCTGGTCGGCACTGTCCGGCACGACCACGACGATGCGCAGCACCATCGGCCCGATCCGCGAGAATCCGCAGACGCGCGCAGTTCCTCCTCGACCTCATGCGCGAGGTGGTCGCGGTCGGCCGCGCCCACGGCGTCGACCTGCCGGAGGACTATGCCGAGCAGCGGCTCGTGCTTGCCGACGGGGTCGCGCCCGACATGACGTCGTCGATGCACCACGACCTCGAGCGCGGCAACCGGCTCGAGGTGCATTGGCTCGCCGGCGCCGTCGTGGAGCTCGGCCGCGCGCGGCAATGTCCCGACCCCGCTCAACCGCGCGGTCGCGCGACATCCTCGCGCTGCGCGAGGCCGGCAACGCGGCGTGAGGCGATGGCGGCCCCTGCCCTCACCGTCGCGCGTCCGCACCGTCGCGGTGACGGTGCCGATGCGCTACGCGCTCGGCACCAGCGCGGCGACCGTGCGCGAGGCGCCGCTGCTCCTCGTCGACGTCACGACCGAGGAGGGCGTCACCGGCCGCACGCTATCTGTTCTGCTACCGCCCGCAGCGGCGCCGCCGCGATCGCCGCCGTGCTGCACGACGCGGTCGCGCTGATCGCCGGCGAGCGCGTCGCCCCGATCGAGCACGCCGCGAAACTGCAGCGGCGGTTCACGCTGATCGGCGTGCACCGGCGTCGTGCGGATGGCGCTGTCGGCCCTCGACATGGCGCTGTGGGATGCGCTCGCGGTCGCTGCCGGCGTGCCGCTCGCGGCGCTGCTCGGCGCTTCGCCGCGCCCGATCCGGGCCTACAACTCCTGCGGCCTCGGCCTGATGGCGCCGCGAGGCCGCCGCCGACGAGGCGGAGCAGCTGCTCGCCGGCGGCTTTACCGCGCGTCAAGCTGCGGCTCGGCTATCCGACGCTCGCGGAGGACCTCCTCGTCGACCCGCGCCGTGCGCGCGCGCATCCCGGACTCCGTCGCTGTCATGGTCGATTACAATCAGGCGCTGACGGTCGCGCAGGCGCTCGAACGCGGCCGCGCGCTCGCAACGGAAGGCATCACGTGGATCGAGGAGCCGATCCGCCACGACGACCTCGCGGGCCATGCGCCACGCTCACCCGCGACCTCGCCCCGCCGATCCAGATCGGCGAGAACTTCGACGGGCCCAAGGCGATGGCGCAGGCGCTCGCGGCCGGTGCCTGCGATCTCGTGATGCCGGATGCCGCCCGCATCGGCGGCGTCACCGGCTGGCAGCAGGCGGCGGGCATCGCCGCCGCCTACGACGTCGAGATGTCGTCCCACCTGATGCCCGGAGCTGAGCGCCCATCTCCTCGCCGCGACGCCGACGGCGCACTGGCTCGAATATGTCGACTGGGCGAACACGATCCTCGCCGAGCCGCTCGCGCTCCGCGACGGCGCCATCACCGCGTCGGCGAAGCCCGGCACCGGGCTCGCCTGGAACGACGACGCGGTCGCGCATTACCGCTTGGACAAGTAGATGGTGCGCTTTTGCCGCGCCCGCCGAAACGCAGCCACAGGGAGAAACGCTTGACGAGTTTTCGTGAACTGATGGCGGGCGACGAGCTCATCGTCGCGCCCTGCGCGCTCAATCCGATCATGGCGCGGATCGCCGAGGATGCCGGGTTCAAGGCGGTGTACATGAGCGGCGGCTCGCTCGGCTGGCTCAAATGCGTCACCGAAGCGAACCTCACATTGCCCGAGCTTGCCGAGATCGCGGTCGACATGCGCGCGGTGTGCAAGCTGCCGATCATCCTCGATGCCGGCGGCGGATGGGGCGACCCGATGCACGTCCACCGCACGATTGCGCTGACGGAAGCTGCCGGCTTCGCGGCAATCGAGATCGAGGATCAGCTGCTGCCGCGCCGCGTCGAGCATCACATCGGGATCGACCACCTCGTTACCACCGAGCTTGCGGTCGACAAGGTCAAGGAGGCGGTCGCGGCGCGCACCGACCCCAACCTCGTGATCATCGCCCGCACCAATGCGCGCCGCGTCCACGATCTCGACGAAGCGCTGCGGCGCGCAGAAGCCTTCCACCGCGCCGGCGCCGACATGCTGTTCATCCACACCCGCAACGCCGAGGAGATGCGGATCGTCGGCGAGCGGCTGCCCGGCCCGCTCATGACCTTCGCCCCGCCCGACGGCTTCGCCGGGTTCGCGATGTCGAGGACGGCGATGGCCAAGCTCGGCTACCGCCTCGCCGCGTCATCGGGGACCTCCTTTGCCGCGATGTACAAAGCGGTGCGCCAGTCGATGGAATGCCTCGCCCAGGACAAGCCCGACCCCTTCCTCGGCCCCGGCGGCGCGGAGAAGGAAATGAAGCGCGCCCACCAGACCACCGGCCTCGACGCCCTGCTCGCCATCGAGCGGCGCACGATGAAGAAGGGATAACGGTAGGATCGCCGCTGGACGTCCCCTTACTACTGTCATTGCCCGGCTTGAACGGGCAATCCAGTAACCCCTGCACTGTCGATCTCCGACGGAGGCTTTGCCCCACCGAGAGTCCGGTGGTTACTGGATCGTCGGTCAAGCCGGACGATGACAGGTTGTGCAATGGGGCCCCGCCACGCGCCCGCTACAACGGTTTCACGTTGCCGTGGGAATTGCGCAGCACGAGGCAGGCGCCGCCGACCTTTTGCAGGGAGGAGCACAAATCCATCGCGGCCTGCCGGGTGTCGGTCCCGACCCGCACCTGGTAGAACGTGCCGGTGCCGCGGTTGCGCAGCGGGCCCTCGATGATCAGGAGATCACGCTTCTCCAGAAGCGAGCGGTAGGTCTTCTCGAGGTTGGCGTACATCGCGAGCACCCGCTCACGCGAGAAGCCGGCGCTCAGCTCCACGCCCCACGGCCGCGCATTGCCCTGAGCGACCCGCCTCTCCAATGCGGTGACGAACGGCGACGGCTCGGTGTGCAGAAGCGCCATCAGCTCGCGGCAGTTGCCCTTGGGCAGCGGTGCCTTGTCGCCGCCGCCGGTGCGGCTCGCGGCGGCCCAGTCCTCGGCGCTGCGGCCGGTGATCCTCATGACGTAGTTGCGGGTTTCGGCCGGAAGGCCGCCATGACCGTCGAGCCAGTCGCGGATACGGCGCGGGCCGGCATTGTAGGCTGCGGCAGCAAGCCCGAGATTGCCAAAGCTGCGGTGCAGCTCCTCGAGGAATTCGGCCGCTTTGGGCAGCGCCGACACCGGATCGAAGGGGTCGAACAGGCCGCGCTCGCTCGCCGTCCCCGGCATGAACTGGGCGATGCCCTGGGCGCGCTGGCCGTTGCGGGTCATCGGGCCGACCGCATTGGGCTGAAACCGGCTTTCCTGCCAGATCAGGCGGGCGAAGAACTCGAAAGGCAGCCCGTGGGCCTGCGCCGCCGATTCCACCAGGAGGCAGATCGCCTCCGAGGTCGAAGGCTTGGGCAACGGGGTGGGCTTGGCGTCGGGCGACGTTTCGGCATTCGGCGTCGCCGGCGCTGCCTCGGGCGCCGCGGCCGGCGCGTCATTTTGCGCTGGAGGAGCGGGCTCCTGTGCGAAGGCCGGTCGCGAAAGCAGTTCGGGCAACAGCGGTGCCGGAGCCACCTGGAGCGCCGCCAGCACGACGGCGAGCGCCCCCCTCCGGCTGCGCCGGGAATGTGCGCGCGGACCTAACAGCGCTCGGGTGAACTCAGGGATCATGGTCGGACCGTCGCAATGACCCCACCATCGTCCATCGGCATGAAAAAGTCTCCTACCGCCGCGACACCGCGATGACGGGTCAACCGGCGCGCCCTGCCGGAACGCGTCTCACACCGTCGGATGGGCCCGGATCGCGGCGTCGAACTTGAACCACATGGCGTCGAGGTCGAGGCCGAGGCCGCGGTTGGAGAGCACCACCACGGTGTGGTCGCCGCCAAAATCGTTGTGATAGTCGGTGCGGAAGCCGCCCCAGTAGCCGGCATGGCCGAACCCGCCGACCCTGCCCGACCGGGTCATGAACAGCGCCCAGCCGAGACCATAAGGATTGGTCTTGCCGTCCGCGGTGCGCGACGGCACCAGCACGCGGCGCATGGTCTCGGACGTGAGGAATTTGTTGCTGCGGATCGCCGCGTCCCAACGGGCCATGTCGGCGAGGTTGCTCCAGATCGCGCCGTCGCCCGCCTCGAGATGCTTCTCATGGCGCGCCGGCACGGTGCCCCACATCTCCACCCACGCCTTGCTCTTGAATTCGTAGCCGAGCGCATTGTTGCAGGGATGTTCCGAGTGGACCGGCACATTCGCCGGGCTGTCGTAGATGAAGGTGTCGACCATGCCCGCCGGCGCGAAGATCTCCTCGCGCATGAAGCGGGCGAACGGCTTGCCGGTGATGCGCTCGATGACCACCGCGATGAGCAGGAAGTTGGTATTATTATACTCGTATTTCCGGCCGGTCGGGAACCGCAGCGGAAACTGCCGCGCCTGGCGCGCCAATTCGGACGGATAATCGTCGCTGACCCAATAGGTCTTGTTGCCCATCGGGACGTTCTTCAGGTCGAAATAGCTCGGCAGGCCGGAGACGTGACGCAGCATGTCGGAGATTCGGACCGGGGTGCTCGCATACTGCGGAAGCTCCGGGACGAATTTGCGGATGTCGTCGTCGACCGAGACGAGGCCGCGCTGCTGCAGCATCAGGAGAGCCGTCGCGGTGAAGGTCTTGGAAACAGACGCGATTTCGAATCTGGTCCAGGGCGTGATCGGGGTGCGGGTGCGCAGGTCGGCGACGCCGTAGCCCTTCATGAGCAGGACGCGGCCGGACTTGATCAGAAGCACTGCGAGACCGGGATCGGAGGGCGTGGCGCCGATCTTCTGGACGAGCGCATCGACCGCGTCCTCGAGGCCGACCGGCGCCTTCCGGGCGCTCCAGCGCCAAGGCCGGCCGCGCGACGAGCGGCGCCGCGCCAAACCCCGCCCCGAGCCCGGCCCCAAGTCCAAGCACAAGCCGGCGGCTGACCGCGCGGGCAGCGCGCGCCGTCTCCCGATCAGAAATCAGCGCTGGTCATCGACCCCTCCCGCCGCGGCACCCGCCGCAACGGCCCCATTATCTCAGCGCAACGACTACGGATGCCGTCCCGCCGGGCGCACCGACACGCGCCTCCTCGCCCACCATCGACCAGCATAGCAGATTTCGGGCCCGGACGTGAGACCAAGCCGATTGCGCCGAGAGAAATTCCGCCGTACCACCCCTCGCCGGTTCGATGCGCAACACAAGGGCGGCGGAGTTCGGGCATGACCTCGCGCAAACGCGCCGCCGTGCTGGTATCGGGCCGCGGCGCCAACATGACGGCCCTCATCGCGGCTGCGAAGCGCGCCGACTATCCCGCGGAGATCGCACTCGTTCTCTCAAACCGCCCGGACGCGGCGGCGCTCGGCCGGGCCCGTGATTCGGGGATCCCGACCGCGGTCGTCGATCACACCCTTTACGGCAAGGATCGCGAGGCGTTCGAGCGTGCGGTCGAGGCGGTGCTGGAGAACCACCGGATCGAGCTCGTCTGCCTCGCCGGCTTCATGCGGCTCTTCACCCCATGGCTGGTGACGCGATGGACCGGGCGCATGCTCAACATCCACCCGGCCCTCCTGCCCGCCTTCCGCGGTCTCCACACCCACGAGCGCGCGCTCGAAGCCGGCGTGAAGATCCACGGCGCCACCGTGCACTTCGTCGTGCCGGAGGTCGATTCCGGTCCGATCGTCGCCCAGGCCGCAGTGCCGGTGCTCGATCGCGACACGCCGGAGACACTCGCCGAGCGGGTGCTCGCCGTCGAGCTGCGGCTCTATCCGCTCGCCCTCGCCCTCGTCGCCGGCGGCAAGGTGAGCATCGCCGGCGAGCGCGTGCAGGGCGAAGCCGCGAGCACGCCGGGCGCCCAACTCATCGTGCCGGACGAGGTGTCAAGCGTACGCCTTGCCGGCTTTCGCCTTGGCCGTGCGAGGATCGAAGCGCCTGGCGAAGTCCATGCCGGGCTTCTCCACCAAGCGGTAGAGCGCTTCCGCCGCCGGAATGGTCACGGCGAGCGTGAAGGCAAAGGTGAGAAGCCCCGCCATGTTCGTGGTGCTTCCGAACAGCATGTATCCGATGTGAATGAAGAGCACGTGGAGGAGATAGGCGCCGTACGAGCGCTGTCCGATGTAAACCAGCGGGCCATATTCGAGGAGGCGCAGCAGCGCGCCGCGTTGCAGCATCACATAGGCCACGAGATATGTCGCGACCGCGGCGACGGCAGTGAGCTGCTCGGTGTAGCGCAGCATGACGAACAGCGCGACCACGAAGCCTAGCGGGACCGCGACCGGAACGCGGGTCAGCGCCGCGATCGCTGCGTAGGCCCGCGGCCATTCCAGGAGCTGCGCCAGCATCACCCCGAACAGCAGTGCGCAATAGGAATTGGCAGTGAAGGAACCCTGCGCGATGAGGAGCGCGGTCACCAGCGCCGTTATCGCGAAGCGCCACGTCGCGTTCCGCGTGACAAAGAACACGAGCGGAAAGAACACGTAGAATTTCAGCTCGATGCCGATGATCCACGAGTGCACGAAGATCGTGAACTCGCTGGTATGGGCGTATTCCGGCATCAACAGGAGATAGTAGGGCAATCGCACCACGAACGCGCGGAACTCGTCGGCGAGCGGCGGCAGGGCGTAGCAGGCGACGAAGTAGATCGCGATGGCGACGTAGTAGCTCGGCACGATGCGGAAGAAGCGCCGGATCAGGAACGATCCGTAGGCGATCCGGCCGTCGCGGCGCTCCTCCCGGATGAGGAGCATCGTCACGAGGTAGCCGCTGATGACGAAGAAGATCCAGACCGCGGTCCAACCCTGCAGATAGGAGAACAGCGTCACCGCGGGGATGTGGGCGGTGACCACCATGAGGAACCCGACAGCGCGCAGACCGTCAAACCCTGGCCGATAGGGATTGCTGCGGTAATCGGCAAACGAAAGTTCGGTAGAGCGAGTCTCGGGCACTGCGGTTTCCAGGCGGGGCCGCGCGTGTCGTGCGATCACCGACACTTGCAGCGTGTATTGGTTTTCACTTCGTCGACTCGTACACAATTCAATGGAACACGAATAATTAAAACCAATACCGTTGATAGGAAAATATCGATGCGAAAAATTCCAACAAAAAACCCCCGGGGGTACCGGGGGCTACGGGCAACACCCGTGGGCCGAGCAATCGGCCGGGGCCGCGATTACGCGACCTTGAGGTTCTCGGCGGACGTCTTGCCGCGGTTGGTGACGAGTTCGTACTCGACCACCTGGCCCTCGTTGAGGGTGCTGAGCCCGGCACGCTCGACTGCGGAAATGTGGACGAACACGTCCTTATCGCCGCTCGACGGGTGGATGAAGCCGTAGCCCTTAGTCGGATTGAACCATTTGACGGTGCCCTTCTGCATCGTCTGTCTCCTAGTAGTCAGAACGAAAGATGAGACGCGGCTGCATCAAGTGCTTGCCGCGCCAACAAGCCGGGGGTCTTTGGGGATCCGAAACAGTCGCTCATAACGCGCAGGGCCGGAGCGGCCAAAAATTCCGATTGCTGCGCTAATAACTACAAAAAAATGCGGCCGAAGCAAGGCCCAACGTCATTTCGTTGCGCGGTGCGGGTGAATACTCAATATCAAATAAAAACTCCGTGATGACTTTAGTGCCCTGCACGTTGCACGACGGGCACGCGTCGCGCATTACGTTCGAACTCTTCGCGCTCGTGTGCTTCGCCGCGAACATCCTCTCATCGCGCATCGGCTCATGCGCGCATCGCCTCATCGCGCATCGGTGGCTCGCTTGATCCACACTTTGTTGTCGTGGAACGCGGCTCCACCATAGGGCGCGATCGGATCGGCGCCAGTCAGCGTGTTGATGCCGCGTCCATCGGCGAACGCACTGTTCGGCCAGATCGATTCCGCGATCAGCACACCGCGCCTCACGCCTTCATAGACGCGCGCGTGGAGGCGTACTTCGCCGCGCTTGTTCCCGAGCACGACCGCGTCACCATCCGCGATCCCGGCGATGGCGGCGTCATCGGGATGAATCATGACCTCCGGACGACCCTCGCGCCGCAGCGACGTCGGCGTCTCGTTGAAGGTCGAATTGAGAAAGTTCCGTGCCGGCGAGGTCGCGAGTCGAAACGGATGAACCGCATCCGCCTCCTCGATCACATCCCAGTGATCAGGGAGCGACGGAAGCGCTTCGACCGGTCCCGAACGGACCGGATTGCGGAAGGGGACATTTTTCCAATCCGGCTTGAAACGGAACTTGCCGTCGGGCCACGGAAAGCCGTCGACATAATGCGCGGCAGCGAAATCCGGCTGGCAGTCGATCCAGCGTCCCGCTTCGAGGTCGGCGAGAGTTCCACGATCCGAATGGCGCAGCGTCCAGTCGATAAGTTCCCTCGGCGACATGGCGAAGCCCGGATGCACCGCACCGAGCCGTTCGGCGAGCGCACAATGGACCTCATGGTTGTTGCGGCATTCGCCGGGCGGGTCGATGAGCTTCGGCCCCAAGATGATGTATTGATGTCCGCCGCCGCGATAGAAATCGTCGTGCTCGACGAACATGGTCGCCGGCAGCACGATGTCCGCTGCACGCGCAGTCTCGGTCATGAACTGCTCGTGCACGCACACAAAGAGATCGTCGCGGGCAAATCCGCGCTTCACCCGCTCCTGATCCGGCGCGACGGATAGTGGGTTGGTGTTCTGGATGAAGAGCGCCGTGACCGGCGGTCCGCCGGCGAGCGCGTTCGCGTCGCCCTCGAGGATCGCCCCGATGCGCGATTGATCGAGCTGGCGCACGGCGGGATCGCGCACGTCGAGGCCTTCGATCATCGTCTTGTCGAGACGATAGATGTCCGAATTGTTGTGGAAGGCGCCGCCGCCCTCCACGAGCCAGGCGCCGGTCACCGCGGGAATACAGCTCGCCGCGTGCATGTTGGCGGCGCCGTTGCGCGAACGCGAGAAGCCATAGCCGAGCCGGAAGAAGGCGCGCTTGCGCTCGCCGATCAGCGCCGCGAACGCTTCGATCGTCGTAACGTCGCAGCCGGTGATCGCCGACGCCCAGGCGGGCGTGCGCGTGCGCAGATGCGCTTCGAGCTCGTTCGGAGCGTCGGTGTAGCGGGCGAGATAATCGCGATCGGCGCGGCCGTCGCGAAACAGGCAATGCATGACGGCGCAGGCGAGTGCACCGTCGGTGCCGGGACGGATCAGCACCGGCAGGTCGGCCTGCTCCATGGTGCCGTTCATGTAGACGTCGACGGCCGCGATCTTGGCGCCGCGTTCCTTGCGGGCGCGGGTCGCGTGGGTCATCACGTTGACCTGGGTGTTCACCGCATTGGTGCCCCAGATCACGACGAGGTCCGACTTCGCCATCTCGCGCGGATCGGGACCGGCGATCTTGCCGACGCCGGCGGCAAAGCCGCTGTAGGCGGGATTGACGCAAATCGTCGAATGGAAGCCGGAATATTTCTTGGCGTGGCGCAGGCGATGGATGCCGTCGCGCATCACGAGGCCCATGGTGCCGGCATAGTAATAGGGCCACACCGCCTCCGCACCGTTACGCGCCTCGGCGCGCAGCAGCGCCTCGGCCGTGATGTCGAGGGCGTCGTTCCACGAGATCGGAGTGAACTCGCCGCTTCCCTTGCCGCCCTTGCGGCGCATCGGCTTCGTCAGCCGGTCGGGATGGTGCACGCGCTCGGCATAGCGCCCGACCTTGGCGCAGATCACGCCCGCCGTGTAAGCGTTGTCCGAGGCGCCGCGCACCCGGCCGATGGTCCGGGAATCGAGCACTTCGACCTCGAGCGCACAGGTCGAAGGGCAATCATGCGGGCAAGCCGACGGCCCGACGCGAACCGTCGCAGCCACGTCCCGCAAGGCTTGGTTCATTGCAGCTCACTTTCGTCGCGGCGCGCCCAGCTATTGTGGGCGTACTTCAATCATGTGGCTGCGAATTGTGTCCCGCGCGCGCCGCACACGCAAGCGGTTGTGCACCCTAATCCTTTGCCCCGACCGGCTGCGTGCCGTGGAGTTCCTTCGCACTCTGGGCGAGTTCGTTGGCGCTTTGCGTGAGCACGTCGACCACCGCCTCCGACTCACGCGTGCGGGCGCCGCGCTGCAAATGGAGGCCGACCGCGACCACGATGATGGCGCCGATGATGCCGCACAGCACCTCGAACAGCTCGAAGTCGAAGTCCCATTTGAGATGGCCCGCATAGCCGAACAGGTTGTATTCGGTCTCCATGGCGACCATCGTCGTGCCCGCCAGAATCTTCTGGACCATGGGGTCCTCGGGGATGAGCCCTCCGGCGATCCATCCGAGCAGCGCGCCGCCACCCCAGACGACGAGCGGAAAACGCCCGATGATGGCGAGGAAAATCGCGCTCCCCGCGATCACCACGGGAATGCTCACCGCGAGACCCAAGCCGAGCAGCAGGAAGTTGCCCTTCGCCGCTGCTGCGACCGCGATGACATTGTCGAGGCTCATGACGATGTTGGCGACGACGACGACGCGCACCGCGCGCCACAGGTCCTGGGTCGCTTCCGGCGTGTCTTCGGAATCATGGGACTGCGGGGCGACGAGCTTGATCGCGACCCAGAACAGGGCGAGGCCTCCGATGAGCTTGAGGAACGGCAGCTTCAACAGGGTCGCGACGATGCCCGTGAACGTAATCAGGAGGACCGCGGCCGCGCCGGCGCCGAGCACCATGCCCCAGAACCGTTCGCGTGGCGGCAGATCGCGGCAGGCGAGCGCGATCACCACCGCGTTGTCGCCGGACAACAGAATGTTGATACCCATGATCTGCAGCGCGGCCAGCCAGAACGCCGGCCGCGCCATTTCGGATGCAATCATCTCCACGGGTCGATCCCCCAAGTTCGCCCAGCCCGGGCGGTAACCAATTGAAATGACGCGCTTGTCGCCGGTGCTACTGTACAGGCCGGGATGGCCCGATGACCAGCGGCCAAACGGCGCAAGCGGCCCACGGCGCCTTCTAGCCGACGATGTCGTTTCCGGCGAAGAACTGGGCGATCTCCTTGGCCGCCGTATCCGGCGCGTCGGAGCCGTGGACCGAGTTCTCTCCGATCGATTTCGCATGCACCTTGCGGATCGTGCCGGGAGCGGCCTTGGCCGGGTCGGTCGCGCCCATGATGTCGCGATACTTGGCGATCGCGTTCTCGCCCTCGAGCACCTGCACCACCACCGGCCCCGAGATCATGAAGTCGACGAGCTCGCCGAAGAACGGGCGGGCCTTGTGGACCGCATAGAACGTCTCGGCCTCACCGCGCGTGATCCGCACCCTTCGCTGCGCGATGATGCGCAGGCCTGCGCCTTCGATGATGGCGTTGATGGCGCCGGTGAGATTGCGCTCCGTCGCGTCGGGCTTGATGATCGAAAACGTACGCTCGACCGCCATTGATGGACATCCTTTGCGTCACTGCGGGTGAGGACGCGCTTATACCGGCGCGACCACGAACCAGCAAGGCGATGACTGCGAGGCCACGGGCTGCGAGTGGACCGGGCTGCGAACGATGAACCGAGGATGAACGCGCAGTGGAATTTGTAACAGCGCGCCGGACTGAACCGGCTGACCTGTGCTGCGACCAACTTTGCAGGACGCCACAAAAGGCACGTCCAGCAAAGGAGTAAAACATGTTCCGCAAGACGATGTTCGCCCTCACCGCCGCCGTCGCGCTCGGCGCTGCCGCGCTTGCGCCGACCTCCGCTTCCGCGTGGGGCTTCCATGGCGGATGGGGTCACGGCGGCTGGGGTCACGGCGGGTGGGGTCATGGCGGGTGGGGCCCGCGTGTCGGCTTCTATGGCGGCGGCTATGGCGGCTGCTGGCGCAACCAGTGGGTCCCGACCCCCTATGGTCCGGTTCTGCAGCGGGTGAATGTGTGCTATTGAGCCTCGCCGCGTGACGTGAGCCAGGCGCGGACCCCGGATGGGACCATCCGGGGCTCCGTGCCCGTTCCAATCGGCGACATAATCCCGAACTTTCAGTCTTCTATGATCACCAGCGTGCCACCAGCGGGAGACGGATTATGCGGTTCATCTTGGGCTTGATCGTCGGCGCGGTGCTGACGGTCGCCGGCGCCTTCATTCACGACAGCTTCGATCCCGGCTCGGCGAAGCCGCTGGTGAATTGGACCAACGCGGCCGAGCTCCAGAAGGCGACCTTCGAATACGTGAAGGTCCAGGCCGATAACCTGATCAAATGGGCAACCGGCAAAAAAGAAGGCTGAGCCCCAAGTCTGCTGAGCCCCAAGTCTGCTGAGCCCAAAGTTTAGCGACCCCGGACAACATGCGCATTTGACGGCTGCGCCGCCGCGGCGATAGGTTCCCGGCGATCGGACGCGGCTAGTCAAATAGTGGTCGGCGCACATCCGCCGGCCTGTCGCGTGACGGCGCATCACTTGGGAGGATCGCGATGAAGATTGGTTCTGCAATGCTGGTCGCAGGAGCGATCATGATGTCCGCTGCACCCGCGGGAGCGCAGGCGCCTCCCCCTCCGGCTCCGGCGGAATACGCCGTCACCTATCTCGAGGTCACTCCGGCGTCCGAGGGCGAAGCGGTCAAGCTCATCAAGCAGCTTGCCGCGGCGAGCCGCAAGGAGGCGGGCAACGTGCGCTTCGACGTGCTCCAGCGCCAGGACCGCAAGAGTCATTTCGCCCTCCTCGAGGCGTGGAACGACCCGAAGGCCCGCGAGGCTCATGATACGGGCTCGGCGATGACCGATTTCCGTAACAAGCTCAAAGAATTGCGTTCCGGGCCCTATGACCATGCGGCCGTCGCTGCAGATCGCCTCGGTGGCGGCGTCGGCGCCGCCGAAAGGCGCGGTCTACGTCCTCACCCATGTCGACGTGACCCCCAATTTCAAAGACCCCACCATCGACATGCTCAAGAAGCTGACCGAGGACGCCCGCAAGGAGCCCGGCATGGAGCGTATCGACGTGTGGCAGCAGAACAACCGGGCCAATCACTTCACCCTCCTGGAAGTGTGGAAGGACCCGGCGGCGCTCGAGGGGCATGTGGTGACCCCAAGCACCAAGGAATTCCGCGAGAAGCTCGGTACGATGAGCGGGGCGCTCTACGACGACCGGCGCTACACCAGCATCGAGTAACTGCGGCCGGAGGACTCGAGGTCCTCCCGTCCCATTGAGCGGTGGCGCCGGCCGATTGGGCCGGCGCTTTCATCAGGGCATAGCCAGACCCTCGGCCGAACGGCGGACGGCGACCCCATGCGCGCTGCCTATTATGAAGCGAACGGCGCCGCCCGGGACGTGCTGCGGGTCGGCGAGGTCGAGACGCCCTCCCCCGGCCCGGGCGAGGTCCGCGTCAGGATTGCGGCGTCCGGGGTCAATCCCTCCGACGTGAAGGCGCGTGAGGGACGCACGCGCAAAATCGCGTTTCCGCGCGTCATTCCCCACAGCGACGCGGCAGGGATCGTCGACGCGGTCGGCAGCGGCGTCGCGGCGAGCCGGGTCGGCGAGCGCGTCTGGACCTGGAACGGCCAGTGGAAGCGCGCGTTCGGCACCGCTGCGGAATACATCACTTTGCCGGAGGCGCTCGCGGTGCCGCTCCCCGAGCACACGAGCTTTGCCGAAGGCGCCTGCCTCGGCATTCCGGCGATGACCGCCGCCCACGCCGTCGCGGTGTCGGGTCTCGGTCCCGGCGGCACGGCGCTGATCTCCGGCGGTGCCGGCGGGGTCGGCCACTACGCCGTGCAGTTCGCCAAGGCCGTCGGCGCTACGGTGATCACCACTGTCAGCTCCGAGGACAAGGCAAAGCTCGCCCGCACTGCCGGCGCCGACCACGTCGTCGACTACAAGCGTGAGAATGTCGGCGAACGGGTGATGGCGCTCACCGGCGGACGCGGCGTCGATGCCGTCATCGAGCTCGATCTCGCCGCCAATGCCCGGTTGCTGCCGGGGGTCGCGCATGCGCGAACAAAGGTCGTGATCTACGGCACCGGAGCGATGGTCGCCGAAATCCCGGCGCAGTTCCTGCTCACCAGCGCGATCACCCTTCAATTCGTCTTCGTCTACGAGCTGACGCCCGCCGAGCGCGCCGCTGCGCTCGCCATGATCGCCCGCTTGATCGAGCAGCGGCAGCTTTTGCACAACGTCGCGGCGACGTTTGCGCTCGACGACATCGTCGCCGCCCATGAAGCGGTCGAACAGGGCCGCACGCCGGGAAACGTGGTCGTAACGGTCGCATGATCGGGCACGGCCCCGCGGGGCGCGGTGTTCACCTGAAGAGGAGAAGGCGATGACCGTCGAATTCCAGCTTCTGATCTGGTCGCTCGGGCTGGCATTCGTGCAGATGCTCATCGCCGCCGGCGGCACGGTGTTCCATCTCGGCATCCCCAAGGCCGCCGGCAATCGCGAGCGGATTCCCGAACTCCCCGGCTGGGCCGGCCGTGCGCGGCGGGCACAACTCAACATGATCGAGAACATGGTGCTGTTCGCGCCGCTGATCATCATCGCCGACATCGCCGGACGGGACAACGCAATGACGCAGCTCGGCGGCCAGCTGTTCTTGTGGGCGCGGGTCGCCTATGCCGTGATTTACCTCGTCGGCATCCCGTACCTGCGCACGCTCGCCTGGCTCGTTTCGGTGATCGGGCTGGTGATGATTTTCCTGCAGCTGCTGTAGAACGTGTCCCTCCCCGTTTCGGGGAGGGAAAGAACTCTCCCAGCTGCTCCTGCCCTACATCCGGAACACGCCGAAGCGTGTCGGCGGGATCGGGGCGTTGAGCGTCACCGCGAAGGCGAGCGCCAGCACGCGGCGCGTCTCCGCGGGCGCGATGATGCCGTCGTCCCACAGCCGCGCGGTCGCGTAATAGGGATTGCCCTCCGCCTCGTACTGCTCGCGGATCGGCAGCTTGAATTCCTCCTCCTCGATCTCCGACCATTTGCCGCCGCCGGCCTCGATGTTTTCCCGCCGCACGGTGGCGAGCACGCTCGCCGCCTGGTCGCCGCCCATCACCGAGATGCGGGCGTTGGGCCACATGAAGAGGAAGCGCGGGCTGTAGCCGCGCCCGCACATCGAGTAATTGCCGGCGCCGTAGGAGCCGCCGATGATGACGGTGATCTTCGGCACCCGCGCGCAGGCGACCGCCATCACCATCTTGGCGCCGTCCTTGGCGATGCCGCCGGCCTCGTAGCGGCTGCCGACCATGAAGCCGGTGATGTTCTGCAGGAACAGCAGCGGGATGCGCCGCTGACAGCACAAGTTCGATGAAGTGCGTCCCTTTGAGCGCGGATTCGGAGAACAGAATGCCGTTGTTGGCGAGGATGCCGACGGGAATGCCGCCGATACGAGCAAAGCCGGTGACGAGCGTGGTGCCGTAGAGCGCCTTGAACTCGTCGAACTCGGAACCGTCGACGAGCCGCGCGATGACGGCGCGGACATCGAGGGTCTTGCGCGGATCGGCGGGCACGAGGCCGTCGAGCTCGCGCGGATCGCTTGCCGGATCGCGCGGGGAATGCAGCGGTATATCGACACGCGCCCGGGCATCGAGATGCGACACGGCGCGCCGGCAAATCCCGAGCGCATCGACGTCATCGGCGGCGTAGTGGTCGGCGACACCGGAGCGGCGGGCGTGAACTTCGGCGCCGCCGAGCTCCTCCGCGCTGACGACCTCGCCGGTCGCCGCCTTCACCAGCGGCGGCCCGCCGAGGAAGATGGTGCCCTGGTTGCGCACGATGATGGTCTCGTCCGACATCGCCGGCACATAGGCGCCGCCCGCGGTGCATGAGCCCATCACCACGGCGATCTGGGCGATGCCCGCCGCCGAGAGGTTCGCCTGATTGTAGAAGATGCGGCCGAAATGGTCGCGGTCGGGAAACACTTCGGTCTGGCGCGGCAGGTTGGCGCCGCCGGAATCGACGAGATAGATGCAGGGCAGCCGGTTCTCGCAGCGCGATCTCCTGGGCGCGCAGGTGCTTCTTCACCGTCATCGGGAAGTAGGTGCCGCCTTTGATGGTGGCGTCATTGGCGACGATCATGCATTCGCGGCCCTCGACGCGGCCGACGCCGGTGATCAGGCCGGCGCCGTGGATCGCATCCTCGTACATGCCGTAGGCGGCGAGCGGCGACAGCTCGAGGAAGGGCGTGCCGGGATCGATGAGCCGCAGCACCCGGTCGCGCGGCAACAGCTTGCCACGCCCGGCGTGGCGCTCGCGCGCTCGCGCCGGCCCGCCTATCGCCGCGGCGGCACGCCGCTCCTCCAATTCGGTCGTGAGCGCTTTCATCTGCGCCGCATTGGTGCGGAATTCGACGCTTCCGGTATCGACCGCTGAGGCAAGAATCGTCATGGCTCCTCCTCGCGCGGAAGCTGCCCCGGCGCTCTCGTGAAGGCAATGGCGGGGAGCGCGGGGCTCGTTCTCATCGTGTCTGCCTCTTCACATTGCCGCGGCGCCCGGCCCCCTCCCCCACCCTCCCCCGCAAGCGGGAGAGGGGGCGAAAGAGCCGCTGCGATTGTGTTGCAGACGCGGCAGCGTCGAATTGGTGATGGGCACGACGAACTCCCGCGGCACGGCGGAACTCCCTCTCCCGCTTGCGGGGGAGGGTGGGGAGGGGGCTGCTGCCGCGAGGCAACTACGCGTGCTATGAAATCGTCCATGTCCCGCCCCGACCCCCCCGCTGCCATCCGACCTGCCGACACGCCGCCGCGGCTGTTCGCGCCCTCGGCCGCCGAGCTCAACTGGGTGATCTCGATCGGCTTCGTCGCTCTCGGCTATGCGCTCTACATGCGCTATCTCGTCATCCAGCAGTCGAGCGTCGGGCTTGCCTGCGATCTCGGGCTCGATACTTGGCTGTGCCTGAGCCGCAAGGTGGCCGCCGCGCTGTTCGACCGCTACGTGTTCGGCTGGGTGAGCCTCGGGGCCGCCGTGCTCAATCTGATCCGCCCGTCGGTGCCGCTGTTCACCATCGCGCTGGTGTTCACCGCCTTCGGCATCGTTCTCTATAATGCGAGCCTGTCCGGCTTTGCCGCGGCGCTGCTCGTCATGTGCTTTGCACGTCCCGTAACCGAAACAGTGTGACGGCGAGAACCGCCAGCATCGCGCAAAACCACACCGCCTGCCAGTTGGCGACGCTCTCGTTGAGCACGATGTAGACCGCCGAGCCGAGAAGCGTCACGGCGGCGAGGCGCTCCGCCCGGCCGAGCGGCGAGCGGCCCCGCACCCCCACCACGGACGCGACTGCAAAAGGCACGACCGCCGCGGTAAGCGGCGCAAAGGTGAAGTCGCGGTAGCGCGGGTCGAACACGAGGCCGAGCGCAGTCTGCAGCGCGAGCACGGTGACGGCGACGAGGATCGCCCCGGCCGCGACCGCAAGCCCGTTTCCCGGCCGTTGCGCCGGCCGCCCGAGGATGCGGGCAAAGGGCGGGATGGCGACGCCCCGCGACAGCGTCGTGGCGACGGCGACCGGCGCGCCGAGCGAAACCGCGATGAAGGCGAGGCCGCGGACCCATCCGCCGGGGCCGAGGCTTTCAGTCGTGGCATTGGCGACCGCCCAGGGCGCCGCGATCCCGGCGGCGAGCGCATCGATGGCGAGCCCCGCAAGGAGCGGCGCCGGCAGGTCCAGGCGTTTCTCCCGCCAATTTTCCCGCCAACCCTGGCGCCAGGGGGCGAACGCCGCCGCGAACACGATTGCCGCGAGCGCGACCCCCGCGGCGCCTTGCCACACCCAGAGCGGATGATTGGAGACCGGCTCGCCCCAGGCGAATTTCGGCTCCCGGCCGCCCGAGCTCAAAAGCCCCCAATACCCGCCGACCGTGCCTTCGAGCTTGCGCTTCCACGGCTGGTCGAAGGCTTCGATCAGGTTCGCGCGGTAGTGGTTCGCGCGTGCCCGCGCCATCACCTCCTCGAGCACCCGCGCCTGGTTGGCGGGCGACGGCAGCGCGCCTTCCCGCATCCGCCCGGCGCTCGGCCAGCCGACTTCGCCGATCAGGATTTCCTTGCCGGGAAAACTCGCCGCGACCCGGGCGCGGATCGAATCCACATGGGCGCCGGCCTGTTCGGCGGAAATCGGGAAATCCTCCCAATAAGGGAGAATATGGATGGTGATGAAATCGACGGCCTCTGCAAGTTCGCGATTGCGCAGCCAGTATTCCCACACGTCGGCATAAGTCACCGGGACGCCGGTCGCGGCTTTGACCTCGCGCAGCACTTGCGTGATGTCGGGCGCGGCGAGCTCGCCCCGCAGGAGAACCTCGTTGCCGACGACGATCGCCGTAATCGTGTCACGATATTGCTTGGCGAGCGCCACGGTCTCGTCGATGCGGACGCGGTTCTTCTTGCGGTCGCTGCCGAGCCACAGGCCCTGGATCACCTTGAGGCCGAGGCGCTTCGCGATTGCCGGGACCTGATCGAGCCCGTTCTCGGTCGAATAGGTCCGCACGCAATCGGTGAGGCGGGCGAGCTTCGTCAGGTCCTCCTCGATGTCCCGGGCGGACACCCGGGTCGCCTCGTCGAGCGGGCTGTCGTTGCCGCGGAACGGCGCGTACGACACGCACTGGATGCGGCCGGGATCGGCGGCAACGGGCGGCATCTCGACCGGACGGCCGAGCCACCACCACGTCGCGGCAACGACCGCGAGGGTCGCCACGCAGAGGGCGACGGCCCTGATCATCGAGGATGTCTCCGCTGGTTTCGCGCCGCAAAATGCGTGGTGCACTTAGCGGAGCGGAACGCCGCTGCCAAGATCGCGGGCTCTCGCGGCTTGCGGCGGATTATCCGGGCTTCTGATGGCGGCTGGACAAAAGGGCTGCTTTCCGCCATTGACGAAAGGCGGAGCCGGGGCCGAACCTACCACTATCCTGCCTGATTGCAGCGGCATGGGAAGTTCCCACCCGGTCGATCCTGGCCAGGCAACCGATAGTGTAGAACGATGGCCCGTCCTGTTGTGCGTCACCTCGCGTCCTTAGCCTGCGCAGCGATGGTGGCCGTTCTTCCCGCAGCATCCTTCGGCCAGAACGGCGACCAAAAGCCGCCAGAGCAAGCGAAGCCTGCCGAGCCCGGCAAGCCCCCGAACCCGGCAAGGAAACCACCGGCCGCGGCGACGACACCGCGGAGGCGAACCGCGCGCTGAGCGGGCCGGCGGCACGCTCGGAATGCGTCTGGCTCGGCGAACGGGCGGTCGGCCTGATGTGGCGCGACGACCTCGACACTGCGTTCCGCCATCTCGATCTCTACGACCGGTTCGGCTGTCCGGGCGAGCACGTCCAGTTTTCGTTCCGCTGTGTCGTCCGCCAGGGAAATATCGATCCGAAGGCGATCGAAACCTTCAATGCCCGGGTCCATTCCTGCTGGCAAAACCCGGCGCTACCACCGGCGGCGCCCGCCGCCGCAGCGGCAGAAAAAGCGGATAAGCCCGGAACCAAATAGGCGCGCGTCCGGTTTATTTCGCGGCGCGAATTTTTTCGCTCAAAAAAATTCGCTGCCGTCAATCTGCCACGCCCGTCCTGTACTTGAAATCCACTCGCAGTCTGGTACATTTTGCGCTGCGGTACATCCGCGACGGTGTCTAGGGGACAGACGCCGTGCTGCTATCTCCCGCCCCATTCGGTACAGCGCTATGCGCTCGTTGGTCGCCGTGGTCGCGCTTATTGCGTGCCTGCATGCGTTTGCTTGGGCTGTGTGGCAATCCCAAGCCTCGGCTCCCAATATCGAGGGAGTCCTGAATAGTATTTCATATTCCCCCTTCCAAGGTTCTGCGCATCCCGACGACGGCGGCAATCGCCCGACCGAAGCGCAGATCCGCGCGGATATGAAAACGATCGCGCCATACACCAACACGATCCGCCTTTATTCCTCGACCGGCGGCGTCGAGCTGGTGCCGGCGATCGCCGCCGAGTTCGGCCTCAAGGTCACGATCGGCATCTGGCTCGACAAGAACGAGAAGCGCAACGAGCGCGAAATCCGCTCGGCGATCGACCTCGTGCGCAAGAACCGCAATATCAACGGCATCGTGGTCGGCAACGAGACGATCTATCGCGGCGAGTTGAAGGTCCCGGACCTCATCAAGACCATCCAGCAGGTCAAGCGCGACATCGGCGGCGCCGTGCCGGTGACCACCGGCGAAATCTGGCACGTCTTCATCGAATATCCCGAGCTCGCCTCGGCGGTCGACTTCGTCGCCGCCCACGTCCTCCCTTACTGGGAAGACATTCCGGCGCGGGGCGCGGTCGATCAGGCGGTGCGCGTCTACAGCGATCTGCGCGCGGCGTTTCCCGGCAAGCGCATCGTGATCGCCGAATTCGGCTGGCCGAGCGCCGGCTACAATCGCCAGACCGCGATGCCCGGCAAGCTCGAGCAGGCGAGCGTGATCCGCTCCTTCCTGTCGCGCGCCCAGGCGCTCGGCATGGACTACAACATCATCGAAGCGTTCGATCAGCCGTGGAAGAGCTTCGAGGGTAGCGTCGGCGCCTATTGGGGCCTGTTCGACAACGCCCGCCAGCCCAAGTTCGCGTGGACCGGGCCGATCACCGACGGCACGCGCTGGAAGATCGGCACCGTCGCTGTCGCGGTCGGGGTTCTCGTCTCGCTGCCGATCCTGAGCATGGCCGGCGCGACCCTGATGCAGGCGGCGCTCCTCGCCATGGCCGCCCACGGCATCGGCGCCTGGACCGCGACCGTGTTCGAATACTGGAACGGCCATTACTTCGTGTTCGGCTCGGCCTTCGCGCTCGTGCTCGGCATGCTGCTGCTGGTGCCGCTCGTCGTGATCACGTTGCGGCGGATCGACGAGATCGCGGTGGTGTGGTTCGGCCGCGCGCCGCAGCGCCTGTTGGCGTCCGGCAGCGCCGGCGCGGCAGCCGCGGGATACGCACCCAAGGTGTCGATCCACATCCCCGCCTACAATGAGCCGCCGGACATGCTCAAGGCGACCCTCGATGCGGTCGCGCGGCTCAATTATCCGAACTTCGAGTGCATCATCGTCATCAACAACACGCCGAACCCGGCGATGTGGGAGCCCGTCGAGGAGCACTGCCGCGTGCTCGGCGAGCGCTTCCGCTTCATCAACGCGCCGCGGCTCGACGGCTACAAGGCCGGCGCGCTGCGGCTCGCCATGGCGCAGACCGCCCCTGACGCCGAGATCATCGGCATCATCGACTCCGATTACGCGGTGAGCCCGGACTGGCTCTCCGATCTCGTGCCCGCCTTCGCCGACCCCAAGGTCGGCCTCGTGCAGGCGCCGCAGGATCACCGCGACGGCGAGCGCAGCCCGCTGCACCACGTCATGAACGGCGAGTATGCCGGCTTCTTCGACGTCGGCATGGTCCAGCGCAACGAGGTCAATGCCATCATCGTCCACGGCACCATGTGCCTGATCCGCCGCGCCGCCATGGATGATGCCGGCGGCTGGTCGAGCGACACCATCTGCGAGGACACCGATCTCGGCCTCACCATCCTGGAGCGGGGCTGGGTCACCCACTACACCAACCGCCGCTACGGCCGCGGGCTGCTGCCCGACACTTTCGAGGCCTACAAGAAGCAGCGCGACCGCTGGGCCTCGGGCGGCTTCCAGATCGTGCGGAAGCACTGGCGCGCGTTCCTGCCCGGCGCGAGCCTGCTCACGCCCGACCAGAAGCGCGAATTCGCGTTCGGCTGGATCAACTGGCTCGGCGCCGAGAGCGTCGGCGTGCTGGTCGCGATCTTCAACCTCATCTGGGTGCCGGTGGTCGCGTTCGCCGGCATCGCCGTGCCGGACAAGGTGCTCACGCTGCCGATCATCGCGACCTTCGCGATCTCGGTCATCCACTTCATCGCGCTCTACAAGCGGCGGGTGCCGATCCCGCTCGGGCAGGCCGCCGGCGCCATGATCGCCGCCATGGCGATGCAGTGGACCGTGGCGCGCGCGGTCGCGAACTCCATCATCAGGGATCACCTGACGTTTGTGCGCACCGACAAGGGCGGCAAGGGCAAGGCGCGGCGGCGCGTCGCCTTCCCCGCCTTCAACGAGGCGATCCTCGGCGGCCTCCTGCTGCTCGGCGCGGCGATCGTGTTTCAGACCAATTATGAGCGGGTGCAGGAGATCAACCTGTTCGGCTACGTGCTCCTGGTGCAGAGCCTGCCGTTCGTCGCCGCGGTCACGCTCGCAACGTTCGAAAATTCGCGCATCAACGACTTCGTGCTGTGGGCCTCGATCGAGGCGAAGCTCGTCGAGCTTCTGCCGAGCGAGCTTCTGCCGCGCCGCAATCGCGTGACCGAGGCGGCCGCCGCCCCCGAGAAGCAGATGGAAGCGGCGCCTTGAGGCGTGACTTGGTTCAAGAGTTTTGAGCTGACGGTTCGCACGGCTCCCGTCTGAACTGTTATTATCCGCCCAGCTCGCCGGTCGACGGTCGCTCAATGACAGGCTCTTCTCCAACTCATCCCAATCGACCGACGCCGCTGCGGCGAGCGGACGCGCCGATCGCGTAAGATTGTCAGGGTTTCCTCCCGCGTGAATTAAGCGATTGCCGCTACGCATGACCCATCCAGCGTGGGGTTTGCGCAGCGGCCATGAACGACATTTCGATCGAACCAAGTGATCCCAACTCGCCCGATCTCGTGACGAATTCCAGCGATCTTCAGGACGGCGAGGCCGCGGGCCCCGGGAATGGAGGGCTTCAAGGCTGCCGATTATTGCCACCTCGCCGAGGAGTGCTTCTTCCTCGCCGCAGTCACCAAGGACCCCGAGGCCGCTGCCGAACTTCTCAAGGCGGGCGACGACTATTTGCGGCGCGCCGCCGAATGGCTCGCCGATCAATTGAAGACGGGATAGCGTCGGCCCGAGCATAGAGAATGTGAATTTCTCTATTTCGGACCTCATCCTGAGGAGCCGTGGGCCGAAGTCAGGCCTGCCTGACTTCGGTGCCGTTAGGGTGTCGAAATCGGCAACAGCCGATTTCGATGCACGGTGTCTCGAAGGACGGCCACAGGCCGCAGTGTATGTGGCCATCCTTCGAGACGCCGGCTGCGCCGGCTCCTCAGGATGAGGTCCTAGTAGGTTCACAAGCTCCAAGTCGCAGATGCCGACCAACGCCGCTCGGTGCCTCGCCGAGAGCCGAAGCCCCCTACCCGGCCATCGCGGTCTCCACCAGGCGCACCCAGTAGGACGTCCCGTAGGGAATGATGTCGTCGTTGAAATTGTAGGTCGGGTTGTGGAGCCCGGCGGTGTCGCCGTTGCCGACGAAGATGAAGGCGCCGGGCCGCGCCTGGAGCATGTAGGAGAAATCCTCGCCGCCCATCAGCGGTGCCATCGCGGTATCGACGCGATCGGGACCGACGACCTCCTTGGCGATCGAGGCGGCGAACCCCGTCTCGCGCTCATGGTTCGACAGCACCGGGTAGCCCCGGCGAAAGGTGAGCTTCGCCGTTGCGCCATGGACCTTGCCGACCGCCTCGACCACCTCGTGCAGCCGCTTCTCAAGCAATGTGCGGACTTCCGGCCGCAGGCTGCGGGCGGTGCCGCGCAGCCGTGCCGTCTGCGGGATGATGTTGTCGGCGCTGCCCGCCTGGAACACGCAGATCGACACCACCGCGGAGTTCGAGCGGATCGACGTTGCGCGAGACGATCGACTGCAGCTGATTGACGAGCTGCGCACCGACCACGATCGGATCGACGGTGAGATGGGGCTTCGCCGCATGCCCGCCGACGCCTTCGATGTCGATCACGATATTGTCGGTCGAGGCCATGATCGGCCCACTGCGGATGCCGAATTCCCCGGCCGCCATGCCGGGATAGTTGTGCATGCCGTAGACCTCCTCGATGCCGAAGCGGTCCATCAGGCCGTCTTTGACCATGGCGAGGCCGCCGGCGCCGCCCTCCTCCGCCGGCTGGAAGATGACCACGGCCGAGCCGGCGAAGTTGCGCGTCTCGGCGAGATATTTCGCCGCGCCGAGCAGCATGGCGGTGTGGCCGTCATGGCCGCAGGCGTGCATCTTGCCGGGCACCGTCGACTTGTAGGGAAGCTCGTTCGCCTCCTGGAGCGGCAGGGCGTCCATGTCGGCGCGCAGCCCGATCACCTTGCGCGTGCCGTCGCGGTTGCCGCGGATGACGCCGACCACGCCGGTGCGCCCGATCCCCGTCACCACCTCGTCGCAGCCGAACGCCTTGAGCTTCTCGGCGACCGAGGCGGCGGTGCGGTGGACCTCGTAGAGGATCTCGGGATGGGCATGGATATCGCGCCGCCAGGCGGTGATCTCGGGATGGAGGTCGGCAACACGATTGACGATCGGCATCTCACGGCTCCAATGGGCGCGACGGACGGCCATAGCCCGTCTCAATGCGTCGCCCACGATTTGAATAGACTGCGCAGCACCCCGCGCTCTTCGGCGCGGCGAACCTCGCGCACAGGCCAGCAGAACCCGACTGCCGGCCGGGGTCAAGGCGCGAAATCGGGCAGGCGTGAAGAGCGGAATGCGCGTCGGCGGGCCCTGTGGGCTTTCCCCGGCGTGGCCCGTGGAGCGCCGAGGCGGAGCTTCGCCACCCGTGGGCTGGCGCGCCAAGGGCCCAGGCAGGGCCAGGGCGTTGAGCATGACCGGCGCGCCGCTCGGTTTGCTATTGACCGGTCCGGCACACGCTTCTACATCGGCCGCGGCGAGCCCGTAGCTCAGTTGGTAGAGCACTTGACTTTTAATCAAGTGGTCCTGGGTTCGAGTCCCAGCGGGCTCACCAATAAAATCAGTGATTTAACGCGATTTGATCAACGGCCGGGGGCCGCAATCGATCAACGGACCGGCGCGTCTTCCTTGAGGGCGGTCCAGAGGCAGCCGACGCACGTTCCGATGGCGCCGAGCGTGACCAGCACGGGGATCGCCAGGAGCCGCCGTCGGCGGCAGTTCCAACGCGGCTCCGATCCCCATAGTCTCACCGTTGCAAGCCTTCCAGGTCACGGCGGAAACCTCACGGGGCTTCGCCATTTTGGAGGCGTCACTTGCGGGGAGAATGCTTGAACTGCTCAGCGATATCCCGCCCGACAGTCCCCCGCGGCGGCGCGGGTCGAATGGGCTCGAACAACGAGCCAAATTTCCGGTACAGTCCAACCAGCGCGCCCACTCCAGGAGGTGTACGATGCGGAACGCCCCGCAGGTCGCTCCACCGTTTCTCCGGAACGATCCGCTCTCCAGGCAAATGATGGCACACATCGATGTGGAGTTTTACGGCGTCACCTACCTCAAACGTGCCGTCGACAAGTTTGCCGCGTTCGACCACTATGTTAGATACGGCCACGATCAGGGATACTGGCCGAATCCACGCTTCGATACCTCATTCTATCGCTTTTTGGGCCACGATACCCTCGCCCTCAATGCCTTAAAGCATTGGGTCGGCTGGGCAGCAACAGCAACGGCTCACCTTCGGACTTCGGCGGCCGGAACTCATCAAATCCGACGATGTCATCGACTTACGGGGCCGCACGGTTATCCGTCAGCAATTTGTAGCTACCGCCGATTATCTATCATGCATCATCGTACCGATCGGCAGCTACAACAACCAGAACGACTCGGCGATTTTTATTTGCGTCACGATGATCGAAGACGAAACCGATGACACCGTCGTCGCCCAATATACGTTCGACGGCCGGTTTCCTTCGCAACACGAGGCATTCACCATATATTTCGACCCGGTGCCGCATTCAAAGGGCCGCCTGTTCGAAATTTCGATGAAGTCTACTGCGCCCGACGATTACAGCGCGGCGTGGCCAATCTACGTCAAGCACGGCGAACATCCGGCAACGATCCATGGCATCGTCAACAGCTTCAAATATGAAATGCTCCTCGAGGAAAAATACTCACCTCCTTATTCGCCGGTTTCGATTTCATCTAAACTATTATATAGCCCGACGACTCAATGCAATCTCAACTGCATTCATTGCATTTCCGCTCACACGCGTGAGAGCGTCCATCACGTCGGAGAGGATATCAAATCATCGATCCGGGAGTGGGCCGATCGAGGAAAGATATCTGTATTGCTCAGTGATTATTCCGGAGATCTTCTGTGGGCTGACCACAGAACTCCCGGCGAGTTGGATTTCGTCGTCGGTCTCGACGTACCGTTTTATATGAGTACCAACGGTGTACATCTCAACGAGGAACGGGCGACGAGCTCTGAGATCTCGGATGGTCTCGCTCAACATCTCGCTGGACGCAGCTACCGACGCGACCTTCAAACGGGTGCGCAAAGGCGCGCCGGACTTCGAGTTTGTCGTCGACAACATTCGACGATTTGTCGAATTAAGCGATATGATCACGCCACGCTGGCCGGGTGAGATTACTCTTTCGTTCGTGCTGATGAAGAGTAACTTGCACGAACTCGTGACATTCGTGAGGTTGGCCGATCTTCTTGGCATAAGCCGCATCGTTACCCAGCAGCTGCAATGTTACACCGATGATATGGTTTCAGAGTTGCTTTGGTTCGACAAAGAGGCATTCAACGTGGTCCGAGAACAAGCTGTGGCGCTGGCCGCGGAAAAGGGGATCACGTTACATACACCTGCTCCGTTTTCGCTGCGACCACCGCAAAATGGCCGCCGATATTGCCCCGAACCTTGGCATACCGCTATGCTGTTGGGAAATGGCGAGGTGCAGGCGTGTTGCGTGCCGGGGACGACCTTGGGCAATATCAATGATGAGAGCTTGGAGTTGATTTGGGCGGGGCGGAGAGCTAGGGAGTTCAGGCTTGCCGTCAACTCTCCGTCGCCGCCGAGGGCATGCCTCTCATGCCCCCTGTTGGGGACCGAGAACAATGCGGGCGCATATACTCCGTGCAGACCAAACGCGCCGGGGACGTTCATGAAACCGTTGTAGTTTCGACAGTCACGATGTCAGGGAAACGGGGCCGCCGCGTTCGATCAGCGCGCCGGTGAACTGCGGCACGCCGAACCGGCGCCACCGCCAGCGCCGAGTGTGATCCGTAGGCGTTGGATGGACCGGCCCGGGGCCGGGCACGGACGCATGGGCGGGCTTCTAAGCTTTTGGGGTTTGACCCCGGACGAAAAAGTTCTTTACCGCCAACGCGCGCCGTTAGGCCGGATTGACAAGTTAAGTATTCGGGACTGCGAGCCGCCGGAATTTCCAGCGGGCTCACCAATGAAATCAGTGATTTAATCCGAATTGATCAACGGCCGCGGCCGAAATCGATCAACGGACGGGCACGTCCTCTTTGAGCGCAGTCCAGAGGCAGCCGACGCACGTTCCGATGGCACCGAGCGTGACCAGCACGGGGATAGCCAGGATAACGCTCATAGGCCCACTCCATCCGACGGCAAAGGCGGCCGGATAGGCCCCCCACAGGCGACGCCCCCTTCGAAGAAGGGGCGTCCAATCCTTAGTCTGGACAGCGCATCGAAAGGTTCGAGCGGGCGCACCTCATCTTGATGGCGCGGTTGTGCCGCCGATCTCCCTCCCCGTCTTCGGGGAGGGCGCGGTGGGGTTGCGGACGCGCCGCACGGGAAACCGGGAGAAGGGGAAGTAAGCGAGAGCCCCACCCTGCCCTCCCCGAAGACGGGGAGGGAAAAGGGGCCGCGGCCTCTGCACGCGACGTCGGCGGTCGAAGCCGTCAGTCCGCCGCGCCCTCATGAAGAAAGCGCAGCGTCCGCGTCGCGGCGCGGCCGGTGGTGCGGGCAACGAGGTCCCGGTGATCGGAATAGATCAGCCCGAGCGGATCGGGAACGCCGGGCGAGACCGGCTTCTCCCAGATCTCGTCTGAAAACCCCAGCACCTCGGTGCAGAACATGCTCATCGACACTTCGGAGAGCAGGTACTCCCGTTCGAATTCGGCTTCCTTGTCGTGGTCGCTGCCCATGCCGAACCGGTCGACCCGCAGCTTCACGAACGCCTCGAGCGACGACACGAACGCGGCATTGGATGACAATTCGGCACGCAAGCCTTTGTCGAACCGCTTGAACGCCTCCCCCGCCGCGATGTCGTCCCAGTACACGATGTTGCCGTGTCGCGCGGCGTCGGCCCGCTTGGCGATGCGCTCGAACAGGCTCGAGATCTCACCCGCTTCGCGCCGCGCCTTGATCAACACCGAGTCGTAACTCCAGTAGCGTCCGGTGACGAGCCGGTCCAACGCGTGCAGACGGTCGGCGATCACGATCAGGTATTGCTCGCTGTCGATGAGATATTTGTCGAACAGCAGGCGTCGCACCCGCCTTGGTCCGGTATGTCGTGTGCGGGTAAAGGCAGACCGGCACGTAGTATCGCTTCGGGTCCGCCCTGCCTTCCGACGGCACCGGACCCGTGAGTTTCGCGTCCAGCTCCATGTCAATATCCGGCGTCTCGTCAGGATATCTTTCGCAATGGAACGAGGACGGCTCGAAGAGCGCGCGCCGCTCGAGATGGGCGACGCTCATCGCGTCACCTGCGATCTCGCCGTCGTACTCCTCGTAGACCAGGTCTCCCTCGCTGCAGGTGAAGATGCCGACCGTGGCGTCGCGACGTGTCGGTGCCCGGATCGTTCCATCGCACCACGGTGCCTTCCGGAAACGACATCCATCGTCCCTCGCGAGACGACCGGGACGGCATTCGCGGTGCCTGCACCCTGCGGGACGAGACGCGCCGAACCGCCGCGATCGAGCAGGATCGTGAACAGCGCCCCTCTGAACGTCGCGATGGTCAGCGCACTTCCGCAGAGGCTCTGCGCCTTGCCGATGAGATATTGCGATATCACCACGACCGCGCACAGCAGGGTGGTGATGAGGCCGATCTGGGCGGCGATGAAGATGCTGACCTTGATCACCGCACCGTCCACCAGCTCGTTCATGGGCAGGTGGTGCCCGGCGGCGAAGAGATGCACCGTCGTCTTGATCGAATACAACGCGGTGCACAGGCCGATGATCGCCATCACGCATCCGCCCGCGACGCTCATCAGGAGGGCGCGCCGGTCGAGAACCTTCACCTCGGCGTCGACGAGCCAAAGCGAGATCGCCGACATCGCGGCGGCCAGCGGGAACCATGGCAGCGACAGCCGCACGCCTTCCTGGAGCTCGCTCAGCCCCTTGATGGTGAACTGAAAGCCGGGGCCGTCGACGAATGCGATCATGACCAGGGTGGCGCTGCCCACGGCGGTGCCGAGCAGGACCGGACCGGCATAATTCTCGACCGGGCGCCGACGATGATCGGCGTTGAGATCGGACCACTTCCGCTGCGAAATCTTCGCTTCGCGCATGCCGACCGTGGCGAGAATCGCCGCGGCATAAAATACGGCGGTGGTCCACGTCCACCCGTACGTCTTGGCGATGGACGTCGGTATCGGGAAGGCGGCCGCCCAGTCGTTCCCGAGCGGCGCTACGACGGAGTCGAAGAACATGCTCGTCGAGAACGACGTGAACACGGACAACATCAGGATCCCGACGAACGAATATTGTATGATCATCAGGATCGTCGTGCGCACGTTGCCTTTCAGGTGAAACTGATTGGCCTGCACGAATCCGAGCTGCTTGAGAACGCTTCGCGCTCTCGGTCTCGGTCTTCACGCTCGAGCGGACCGCGCAGGCGACGAAGGCGTATACGCGCTCCTGCAGCGTTTCGAGCTCCTTTTGCAGAATCGTATCGGAGTCGTTGACGAAGTGCGGACGCAGCAGGCTCGGGTTCGATGCGATTTCGTCGATGTGATGCCGAACCGGCTTGGCAAGGCCATCGTGCTTGGCCTGGATCGAAGCCAGCTCCGCTCTGTAGATTTCGAAGAATGACGGATCGAGATCGACCGTCGCCCGGTTGTCGTTCGAGAGGGAGGACAGCAACGCGCCGGTCGAATGCCACAGCTTGGTGATGATGTCGTCGCGGATCAGGCTTTTCACCAGGTTGCGGTCGAGACGTTGCCCGCCATTGGCGAAATCGAGCCTCGCGGTCTGGCCGTCGATGTTCTCCTCGCTCGGCCGATAGTCCGAACGCCTGATCTGAGCGATCGTTTTCCGCACGCCCTCGGGAATGTTGGCGACGCCGTGGAAGAACGAGCGCAGCTTTCGCTCGATGTCTTTCGACAGCGGCGTTCTCGTCACCGCGACGAGGGCGAGCGCGACCATCGCCGGCAGCATCGCGGCGGGGCTGTCCGGCTTGCGTTCCGGGAACAGGGCGTAGAAGAGCTCGGGAACGAACGAGAAGGCGAGAAACAGCCCGAAGAAGGCGAGAATGTAACTCAGCTTGGCGCGCGCATAGCTCGTCCGATAGGTGGTGAATCGCGGCTTGTAGGTCGTGAGCGCCTCAGTCTGGGTATCGTAGCTCGGCTCGTCGAACTGGCTCCACGAGTTCAGCCAGATGATCGCGGCGCCCACACAGAGCGCCACAGTCCACTGCACGCTGTCGGTCAACATGGCCATTCTCCATGCGACCCCCCACACGTTCAATGGCGTAAAGTTGCCGAGTACGGAGTGTAACGGCGAAGCCTGCCGGACGAATGTGAGCCGGTTCACAATGCCCGCGCCATTTCGTACGGTGACGGCGCCGTCGGCGAAGGCGAGCGTGATCCCCGCCCGCCGACGTGCCGAGCCCGGGAGTTCGAGAGCGATGTGCAAAGCTACACTTGCCGCGGCCGCCCTGCTCGGGGCGTGCGTCTTCTCCGGAAACTGCGCCCTCGCACAGGTGGAGAAGCTGCCACCCTATCTTCAGGAGACGCTCGCGGAGATCGGCCCGGTCTTTCAGAAGGACATCAGCAAAACGATCCCGGCGACGATCGAAGCGTTCCAGCCCCTGCTCAAGTCGGCGCCCAAGGACGGCGTGACGGTGACGCGCAACCAGTCCTACGGCGAAGACCCCCGCCAGATTCTCGACGTCTACCGGCCGACGGCGCGGACCGGCGCCCCCATCGTGATCTTCGTCCATGGCGGCGCCTATGTGCGCGGCGACAAGGACGGCGCCGGCGAGGCTTACGGAAACATCGCCACGTGGTTCGCACGCCAAGGCATGCTCGGGATCAACGCCACCTACCCGCTCGCACCTGCCGCCAAATGGCCGGCCGGCGCGACCAGCGTCGGCGCCATGGTCGCGTGGGCGAAGGCCAACGCGGTCCGCCTCGGCGGCGATCCCAATCGCATCATCCTGATCGGCCACTCCGCCGGGGCGACCCATGTCGCCGGCTATGTGTTCGACAAATCGCTCCAACCGGCGGACGGCCCGGGCATTGCCGGCGCCGTGCTGATCAGCGGCCGATACCGGGTGGAGTATGATCCCGCCGATCCCAACGGCCGCAACATGCAGGCCTATTTCGGCGACGATCCATCGCAATATGCGGCGCGCTCACCCATCACGCATCTTCGCGACGGCGCGAAGGTGCCGGTGTTCGTCGTCGTCACCGAATACGACAATCCGGGCATCGACGTCCGCGGCGCCGAGCTGTTCGCCGCATTGTGCGCGCGCGACGGCAACTGCCCGCGTTTCATCGCGGCTGCAGGGCCACAACCACCTCTCCGAGGTGCTCGCCTTCAACACCCCGGACGATTACCTCGGGCGGCAGATCGTCGATTTCATCGGACGCGGTCGGTAAACGAGGTTTTTGCGCTCGCGGAGAGCGCTGCGAACCCGGGGATGCGGAGCTCGCGCTCGCAAGACCCTGCCCTCCCCGAAGACGGAGAGGGCAAGCGGTATCACCCGTGCTCGCGCAGGAAGGCGAGCAGAAGCCCGCTCACTTCCTCGGGCTTCTCCTCGTGGGACCAGTGGCCGGCGCCGTCCACCATGTGGACGCCGCGGAAATGGCTGTAGCCCGTCTTGCCGATATTCATCGGGCCGCCGATCGTCCGGTTGGGGCCCCAGTCCTGGCGTCCGGCGATGACTTGCGTGGGGACGTCGATCGTGCGGCCCGAGAAGGTCAGCTGTTCGGCGATCGTCGGGGCGAAGTGGTTGTTGCGCCGGTGGCGATACTCGTGGAGTGCACCGGTCCAGCCGCTGCGGGTGTATTCCTGCCCATACACCTCGCACTCCGCCTCGGTGAACCATTTGCAGGCCTTGATGTAGGCCGCGTCCGGCATTTCCGCGGCGACCGTCGCCGGCATGCTCTGGCCCCGGAGCATCACGTAGTAACGCGGGATGCGCGCATTCTGCTCGACGGCCTCCTTCGCGCTGTGCACCGGGTGCAGCGGCGTGAGGTTCTGGTTGCCGGGATAGTCCGCGCTCTTCATGTAGTAGAAGCCGCGGAAGAAATTGGTCATCCCCGGGGGCACGCGCTTCATGTCGACATCGGCCTCGGGGCTCGCCCAGTAATCGTGATAGTAGCGGCGGGGCGGATCGAGCTTGGCATACTCGACATCGAGCTCGGCATTGGTGAACTCGCCGTGCGGCGCCGCCGCTCCGTTCGCCGTGTTGAACGGGAACGACGGCGCGTTGGAGAAGCCGCCGCCGATCAGGGTGAGGCGGGGAAATATATCCGGCCGGATCAGCGCGCCAAGCGCCGCGATGAGCGAGCCCTGATCGTGCCCCACCATCATCGCCGTCGTGCGATAGCCGAGCGCGGAGACGAGCGCGATCTGGTCGCGCACGAGGTTGAGCGCGAGGAACGGCTGGGGATCGGCATCCCAGGAATTGTCCCATCCGGCGGTGCGGCCGAACCCGCGACAGTCCGGCGCGACCACGTAGTAGCCGGCGGCCGCGAGCGCCGGCATCACCTTGCGCCAGCTGTAGCCGAGGTTCGGGAAGCCGTGAATGAGCAGCACCAGCGGCCGCCCCGGCGTCTCGTAGCCCGCCTCCAGCATGTTCACGGTGAGCCCGTTGATGTTCGGGACGAGGCGCGCCCGCACGCCGGGGGGAAGCGTGCCGTTGCCGTAAGGCGGCAGGTTGCGAAGGTCGGTATCGCCCGCGGCCGCCCATGCCGGCGCTCTCGCGGCCAATGCGAGGGCGCCGATGCCCGACGTGGCGGCGAGCAGCCTTCGTCGCGAGAGCTCTCCTGTCGTCGTGATTTTGGAATCCTGGTCCGGCATGGCGTCTCCCCTTCGCGACCCGCGCGATTATCGTTTTGTGGACTGGGCGCGCTCGAATGGTAGTGGCTTCGCAATTGAAAACAAGTTGGCTCACGGCGAGGCGATGATGCCGATCGAGACGATCCGTAGCTGCGATGCCCGCAGCGGCGAACACGTGGTCTTGAGCGGCGGGTCATCACGGCGGCGTGTAGGGACGGTGACGAGGCTTCAAGACGAATTGATCGATGCGCGAAGCAGGCCCGCGCGCTAGTGCATGAGCGAGCCGACGACGAGCAGCGCAATGCCGACGAGTGCCAGCGCGGCGCCGACGATCACCAGTACTGCGACATCCCATCCGATCTTGCCCGAAGGCCCGTCCACCGAGCCTTTTTGCTCGGTCCGCCCCACCGGACGCGGCACATCCTTCACATCGCGCATGACACGAAAATTCCCTGACATTAAGCCCCGCGGTGCTTCGTAACGTCAGGTGATCGGTGGGTTCAGGCTCCGAAACTGCGATTTGTCACACCCTCGCCTCCCGCGACGATCGGTGACGGTGCACGCGTTCGAGCGCGCGCGGCGAAATATCGTCGGTGTCCGGTGCCCCGTACCGAAACAATCGACCACGCCACGACGCGCGCATACGACGGGGGGTATCGCTGTCGGAACGGTCGCAGCGGAAGCATCAAGCTGCCTGTCCGTGATGCGATTGCGATGACGCGAAGGCAGCGCAGACTCCGGACGAGCGGTGCGATGCGTGGGCGATGCGCAGATGCACGCAAGGCCCAGCGATGCAAAATAAGCACGCTTTGCCAGTTCCTTCGCATCATGGCCGAAGATGGGCAATCCGTAATGTCGTGTTCACCGGTGCGCAATGTCGCCCCCGATACCGTCAAAACACGTGACCCGTGGGGGGTGCTTGGTACATGACGAACTTCGCGAGTGAGGGCCCGTTTCCGCAATCGAGAGCACGCGGCCTTCTCCCAAGGCGCCAGGTCGCTGGGGTGATCTCGCATGCTCAGGAAGTTGCTGAGAAGGGCGCTGTCGAACGGCGGCGTCGACTATGACCCGTACGACCGAACGGTCCGGGAATCTCTCGCCGAGCGCGAATTCGCGCCCTATCGTGGCGAGCCGGCGCCGGGAACCATCGCGCGCAGCCGGCTCATCCTCGATATCATCCAGGAGACGTTTCCGACCGAAGAGCTGAGCAAGGCGTATTTCGAGAACCTCGACATCCTGCTGCGCTACCGGCAGCGGTTGCGAACGCCAGGACGCATTGCGCTCGGCATCGGCAGCGGCCGCAGCGGCTCGACCAGTCTCGCCGCCATGCTCGCCACCATCGTCGGAAGCTGCTGCACCCACGAGAATCCGCCGCTGATCTCGTGGACACCGGAACCCGAGGAGGTCGAGTTCCATCTGCGCCGGTTCCGCCGGCTCGCCGCCTATCATCCGCTTGTCGCCGACGTGTCGCACTGGTGGCTCAACGTGATCGACCGCTTCTTCGCCGAGTTCCCCGAAGCGCGGGTGGTGGGTACCTATCGCGCGGTCGAGAGCTGCGCCGGCTCCTTCATGCGCATCAAGGGCAGCGGCCGTGGCTCCTACAATCACTGGGTTCCCTATGGCAACGGGATCTGGGCGGCAGCGCGCTGGGACCCCGCCTACCCGACCTATCCGGTGCCGGAACATGCCGCGTTCGATCCCGATGGCGCCAAGCTCGAGCTGATCACGCGCTATGTGCAGGAGTACAACGACGCCATGCACACATTGGCGCAGCGCCTCCCCACCAAGGTGATGCTCGTGCACACCGAGAACCTCGACGATGACGCCGTGCAGAACGCCATCTTCGATTTCGTCGAATTGCACGGCACCGTCGCGAGGACCCATCTCAATGTCGGCACGACCGACGACGGTAAGCGGTTCCGCGACCAACATCTCGTGTGAGTCCCGGTGAGATCGATCCGCGATCGGATGAAATGAGCGCGCCAAGACGTCTCATCCGCGCGGGTCGCCCTCTGAAATCCCGCTGGCGCATCAGGTTCCGCGGCTCCAGCGCGGTACTGCTGCACCGCCGCTGCTGCACCGCAGCAATTGGCGCAAGATCGCGCGGACGCAAGCAATCCCGCGCAAGCGCACGCCGGCCCCACCAACCATTTCAGGCGGGTCGGTCAGGTATCGCCACAAGCGATCCGGGCGCCACGCAATCGCCCGGGCTTCCTCGAGCATCCTGCAGCCGAGCGCCGGACCGACGTGAAAGAACAGGAGAACATCCGATGAAACGCATTATTGCCTTGGCCCTGCTCGGCGCCGCGCTGGCGACACCGGCCGCCGCGCAATCCGTCCCGCGCACCCATCGCCCGCCGGGCTATCAGACCCAGGATCGGGTCCACGTGTACGGGGCAGACGTGCCGCAGCCGCGGTTCCGCGAGAACCGCCCCAACCCCGACTTCCAGCTCGGTAATAGCGAGCAGTAAGCCGTCATTCGTCGCCCTCCCCTTTCATGGGGAGGGCGCGCATTTCGCCGGCTGGAATCGATCGATCCGCAACCCGCAGCGACTTGCCGAAACGGAGAAGGTCATGAGAAATCTCGCCGCCGTGCTGACGCTTGTCGTCGCGACCGCGTTGGTCATCGCGCCGGCGATGGTCGTCGCGACTGCGGTCCCGGCTGCCGCCCAGCATGTTCCGCACGGAGCTCGGGAGTTTTTCGCACCGGAGCCGAAGGCGCCGCCGCGCGTCACGCCCTTTGCACCGCATCCCGCCGACATTTTCTATGAGAATTCGGCGATGCAGGTATTCCGCGATCAACACCCGGAGGAGTGAGCGCGAGCCGGAGGCATCACCGTCGCGTAGCCGCATTATGCTGCGATTACGCGCCCGATCGCGCAGCGCTCCCGAGCACGAATAATCATCGCGAAATTGAAGTCGCGAACATATCCGCGAATCGCGGCGAGGCTCTCGGCGACCGGAACGAGTCCGCGCGCCGGAGCAACCAGTTCCACGTGCAAATTAACGTGAACGCGACCCGGCGGGCGCGGTCTTGCCCGAGCCCGCCGTTGCTCCATGTATGTCACCGAGGGGTCCGCATCGGGGGGCCCGCAATCACCAAAGCCTAGTAATCACCAAAACCTGGAGGAAGCCGGAGGGTCAGAACATCGTCTGACCAGGAGCAATGTCATGGGCTCTTTTTGCGGCCAACAGGATCCTTCCGTTGGCATTACATTTTCCCCACCGGACATCGTGCGCCGACGGCGCGCCGCGTGGGATGGCATCCGCGCCGACACCGTCGAAATCACGCGTCTCGACCGCTTCGAATACGGGGTGAAGTCGCCCTACCACGTGCTGATCGCCTCCGAGCGCGCCGAGCGCGAAGATGGCGAAACCGTGGTGGAGGGCTTCCAGCGCTCGACGCAACGCGAGTTCAGCCGCAAGCTGAGCTTCATTCCCGCCGGCCATTGCTTTCACGGCTGGCAGGACCCACGGGTGCTCGCGCGCTGCACGTTTCTCTACATCGATCCGAAGGGATCGCTCGCCGATCCGGAGCTGCGATTCCCCGAAATCGCATTCACGCCGCGGCTGTTCTTCTTCGACCACGACATCTGGGAGACCGCGCTCAAGCTCAAGGCGCAGGTGGAGAACCCCGGCTCTTCCGCCTATGCCGAAGCGCTCGGCTCCGTGCTGGTGCACGAGCTGGCGCGGCTCGAGCAGAACGGCGCCGAAGCCCCGAACTTCCGCGGCGGCCTCGCCGGCTGGCAGCAGAGGAAGGTGGCCGACCACATCGAGGAGCATCTGGACGAGGAGATCTCGCTGCAGAATCTCTCCGAGATCGCCCAGCTCAGCCGCTATCACTTCGCGCGCGCGTTCAAGCATTCCTTCGGCCTGCCGCCGCATCGCTATCACATGAGCCGGCGGATGGAGCGCGCGAAGTCGCTCCTCGAGGAGCGCCAGCGCTCGGTGACCGAAGTTGGCCTGATGCTCGGCTTTGCCGAGACGAGCTCGTTCACCACCTCGTTCCGCCGCGCGGTCGGCGTGACGCCCTCCGACTATCGCCGCGCGCTCGTGTGAGCGCGCGGCGCCGTTCCGCGCGAAAAGGCCGCATGCCGCGAAGCGCACGAAGATGCGGCGCGATCCGATCCGCGCGCGCTGCGCCCGGCGCGCCGCTGACAGGTGATTTCGCGAAAGCCTAACCGCTCTACATCCAAGCGTTCGGAAGGAGAATTCTCAATGGCCACTAGTGAAGTCGATCCTTGCTGCCGTCCTTGGCGCGACCGCCGCGAGCGCAGTCGTTCCGACACAAGCGTGGTCGGCCGACGACATCGCGACGCAGATCGTCGATGCGCTCAACGCGGTCTCCGGCGTCCATCCCGGCTACCGAGCCAATCACGCCAAGGGCATCGTCGCCGAAGGACATTTCAAGGCCACCCCGGAAGCAGCCGCGCTCACGACATCACCGATCTACGCGGGCGCCGATCTCCCGGTGACGGTGCGGTTCTCCGATGCCGGCGGGTCGCCCCAGGTGAGCGATGGCTCCGCCGCCGCGAACCCGCACGGCCTCGCCATCAAGTTCCGCCTGCCGGATGGCGCAGAGAGCGACATCGTCGCCAACGCGCTCAAGTTCTTTCCAGTGGCCACGCCCGAAGACTTTCGCGACCTGCAGCTCGCCGTCGCCGCGAGCCCGCCCGGTGCACCCAAGCCGACGAAGCTCGAGACCTTCATCGCGAGCCATCCCAGTGTGCCGAAGGCCGTGGGCGACGCTCGGCATTCCCGCAAGCTTCGCGGACGAGCAGTATAACGGCGTCGACGCCTTCGTGTTCATCGACAAGGCGGGCCACAAGCAGGCGTTCCGCTACATCATCGCGCCTGAGCACGTCGTGCACCTGACGGGCGCGGAGGCCGCAACGAAGTCGCCGAACTATCTCGTCGATGACCTGCCCAAGCGCCTCGCCGCCGGGCCGGTCACGTTTCACATCAAGGCGCAGCTCGCCGCGGCGGGCGATCCGACCTCGGATGCGACCAAGCCGTGGCCCGATGACCGCAAGGTCGTCGATCTCGGCGTGCTGACCGTCGAGAAGGTGGTGGCCGACAGCGCCGCCGCGCAGAAGACGCTGCTGTTCATGCCTGGCAACGTCACCGACGGCATCGAGCCCTCGGACGACCCGCTGATCGCGGCACGCGACGCCGCCTATGCCGTGTCGTTCGGGCGGCGCAGCACAGCCAGTGACGGTCGCCGACCCTTCCCTTCCTTAGCGAAACGGCCGGGCAAGCCCGGCCGTAGTGAGTTCGACCGCCGTCATCGCCGGGAATGCGCTATGTCGCCGGCGTTCGCGTCGTGACGTGACGGCCGTCGGTCAGGTCGACCGTCGGATTGAGAACCACCTGGTCGCCGGCCTTCACGCCGTCGCGCACCTCGATCTGCGTGCCGAAATCGCGCGCGACGACGATCTTGCGCAGGTGCACGACGCCGTCCTCGACGACGGCGACCTGCAGGCCGCCCTTGTTGAAGATGATGGCATTCGCCGGAACGATGAGCGACGGCACCTTTCGCGGAATCTGCAGCTCGACCGTGCAGTAGATCCCGGGGTTGAGCGCCCCGTCGGGGTTCGGCACGTCGATCTCGGCGAGCAAGGTGCGCGTGCCCTGCTGCAGCGCGTCGGCGATCCGCGTCACCTCGCCCGGGAACGTCGTGCGGTCCGGCATCTCGGGGACGCGAACCACGGCCTTGACGCCGGGCGCGAGCCCGAACGCCTGGTCCTGCGGCACGAACACCTGGACGCGGATGATGTGGCTGTGCATCAGGGTGAACATGAAGGTGCTGCCGGCCTGCACCAGGCTGCCGACATCGACGGCGCGCTGAGTGATCACGCCGTCGAACGGCGCCACCACGCGCTGATAGGCCTTCTGCTGCCCGAGCACCTTGATCAGGCTCTCCTGCGCCGCGATGTTCGCCTGGGCGACGCCGACCGCGGCGTCCTGCGCCTCGAGGCTCAGTCGATCGGTGTCGCCGAGCTGTGCGGTCGCCCAGCCCTGCTTGACCAGCGTGCCGACGCGGTCGTTGGTCACCTGCGCGAGCTTCTTGCTCGCCTGGTTCTGCCGCAGCGTCGCCTGCGCCTGGGCGAGCGTCGCCTGCGCCTGGGCGATCTGGTGGTCGAGCTCGGGAGCGGTGAGCTCGGCGAGGACATCGCCGGCCTTCACGCGGCTGCCGATGTCGACGTTGCGCTTGAGGATGTAGCCGTTGGTGCGCGCGAAGATGTTCGCGGCCTCGAAGGCGAAGGTGGTGCCGGGCAGGCTCGCATCCACCGTCGGACCGCTCGGCTTCACCTCGCCGACCAGCACGTTGGGGACGAAGTCGCGCTGCTGCTGCGCCGTCGCCGCAACCTCCTGGCGCTGCGCATAGTCGTGCCATGCGCCATAGCCGAGGCCGCCGCCGAGCAGGATCACGACGCCGGCAGCGAGCGTCCATCCGCTGCCGCGGCGCGCCTTCTGCTTGGGGAGCGCCACCGGTTCGGCGACGCGCGCGTCCGGCGTCACCCGCTCCGCGCTCGCGATGGACACGGGATGGGGTCTTTCGTTCATGCGATTTCATGCTCCTCGAACACGCCGTGGACGGACTTGCCGTCATTGCTTTTGCGCAGCAGCGCAAAGAGATAGGGAACGACCAGGAGGGTCGTCGGCGTCGCGAACAGAAGGCCGCCGATGACCGCGCGGGCGAGCGCCGCGTTCTGCTCCTCGCCTGCCCCGCCGATCGCCATCGGGATCATGCCGACGATCATCGCCGCCGCGGTCATCAGCACCGGGCGGATACGGGTGCGGCCGGCGCTCAGCGCCGCTTCGAACGCGCTGTGGCCGGCGACCTGCTGCTCGCGGGCGAACGTGACGAGCAGGATCGAGTTCGCCGAGGCGACGCCGACCGCCATGATCGCCCCCATCAGCGAGGGCACGTTGAGGGTCGTTCCGGTGATGTAGAGCATCACCAGGATGCCGCAGAACGTCGCCGGCAGCGCGAGGATCACCACGAAGGGATCGCCGAAATTCTGATAGTTCACGACCATCAGCAGATAGACGAGCACGGCGGCGAACAGCAGCCCGAGGCCGAGGTTGCGGAACGAGTCGTTCATGCTCTGGATCTGGCCGACCACCTGGATGGTGTTGCCCGGCTTGAGCTGCTTCTTGAGATCGGCGACCACGGTGTCGATGTCCGCCGCGACGCTGCCGAGGTCGCGCCCCTGCACGCTCGCAAAGACGTCGTAGACCGGCTGGATGTTGTTCTGATTGGTGTTGGTCGGCACGCTGCCGCGCTTGAAGGTCGCGACATTGCTGAGCAGTCCGGGCACCACCACGTTGCCGGCGCCCGTCGTCGCCGCCGAGACCGGCGTGTTGGCGAGGTCGTTGAGCGAGGCGACCCGGGACTCCGGCGTCTGCACGGCAAGGTAATAGGGAATTCCCGACGCCGGATCGGTCCAGAAATTCGGCGTGACCTGCTCCGACGAGCTCAGGCTGACATTGAGATTGGTCGCGATCGGTGCTGGCGTTGAGCCCGAGCTGGCTGGCGCGGGTGCGGTCGATCATCGCGTAGAAGGCGGGCGCATCGACCTCCTGCTGGAGGTGGGCGTCGGCGATCCCGGGGATCGCCGCGATGCGCTGCCGCAACTCGTTCGCGACCCGCAGGTTGTTGGCGCGGTCGTAGCCGACGGTGCGGACGTCGATCTGCGACGGCAGGCCGAAATTGAGAATCTGCGTCACGATGTCGGCCGGCTGGAAATAGAACAGCGTGTCGGGGAACGCGGCCGGCAGCACGGTGCGCAGCTTGCGCACGTAGTCCGCCGTCGGCGCATGTCCCTCCTTCAGCGCGACCAGGATGACGCCGTCATTGACGCCGATGGTCGAGCCGTCGGCGAAGGCGAGGTTGTAGGCGCGCGCCGGCAGGCCGATGTTGTCGACGATCCGGTCGCGGTCGCGGTCCGGAATGACCTCGCGGATCTTGTCCTCGACCTCCTGGAACACGCGCTCGGTCGCTTCGATCCGCGTTCCCGCGGGCGCCCGGACGTGGAGCTGGATTTGGCCGCCGTCGATGAGCGGGAAGAAGTCGTGGCCGACGAGCTCGAACATGACGCCGCCGAGGCCGAGCACCAGGACCGCCGCCGCCGGAACGATGAAGCGCCGCCGCAGCAGCGTCGACAGCAGGGCGCCATAGCCGTCGCGCAGGCGCTCGAAGCCGCGCTCGAAGCCGGCATGGATGCGGCCGAACACGCCCGTGGCCGCCGCTGCCGTCATGGCGCTCGCCCTTGAGAAGGAGGCCGATGGTGATCGGGGTGAGCGTGCGCGACAGGGCGTAGGACGCGAGCATCGCGAACACCACCGCGAGGCCGAGCGGGGTGAACAGATATTTCGCCGGCCCGTCGAGGAACACCACCGAGGTGAACACGCAGCTGATGGCGAGCGTCGAGACGAGGGTCGGCACCGCGATCTCGGCCGCGCCGTGGAGCGTCGCATAGCCGAGCGGCTTCCCCTCCTCGGTGAGGAGGCGATGGGTGTTCTCGATCGTCACCGTGGAATCGTCGACCAGGATGCCGACCGCGAGCGCAAGGCCGCCGAGCGTCATCGTGTTGAGCGTGTGGCCGAGGAAGAACAGCACCACCAGCGACGACAGGATCGCGAGCGGGATCGAGATCATCACCACCAGGGTCGAGCGCCACGACCCCAGGAACAGCAGGATCATCAGCGCGGTGAGCCCGGCGGCGATGGCGCCCTCGCGCACCACCCCGACCACCGAACTCGGTGACGAACACCGACTGATCGAACAGCTCCGAAATCTTCATTCCCGCGGGCGCCGCGGCGCGCAGGGTCTTGAGCGCGGCGCGCACGCCGTTGACGACGTTGAGCGTCGAGGCGTTGCCGTTCTTGATGATGCTGAGCAGAACCGAGCGGTGGCCGTCTTCGCGCACCACGTTCTGCTGCACCAGCCAGCCGTCGTGCACCTGGCCCACGTCCTTGACGAAGACGGTGGTGCCGTTCACCGAGCGGATCGGAATGTTGTTGAGGTCCTGGATGCTCGCGGGCGTGGCGTTGGTGAGCACCGCGTATTGGGTGTCGCCCATCTTCGCGGTTCCCGACGGCAGGGTCAGGTTCTGCGCATTGACGGCGTTGACGACGTCGAGCGGCGTGAGCCCGCGCGAGACGAGCTTCGCCGGATCGATATCGACCATGATCTGGCGGTACTTGCCGCCCGCCGGCGTCGGCAGCGTGACGCCGGGGACCGGCGCCAGCCCCTGGCGCACGCGGTAGATGCCGTAGTCGTAGAGCTGCTGCTCGCTCAGGGTGTCCGATGACAGGCTGAGCTGCAGGATCGGCACGCTCGAGGCGTTGTAGGCGACGATGATCGGCGGCTGGATGCCGGCCGGCATCAGCGCGCGGATGGAGTTGGTCGCCGAGACGATCTGCGCGATGGCGAGGTCGAGATTGACGTCGGGCTGGAAGTAGATCTTCTGCACCGACAGCCCGTTGAGCGTCTGCGCCTCCATGTTCTTGATGCCGTTGACGCTGGCGCTGATCGAGTACTGGCTGTAGGTGGAGACGCGCTGCTCCATCTCGGGCGTCGAGAGCCCGGTGTAGCTCCAGATCACGCTCACCACCGGAATGTTGATCTCGGGGAAGATGTCGGCCGGCATCGTGCGCACGGCGATCACGCCGAGAAACACGATGAGCGCCGCCATCACGTAGAACGTGTGCGGAAATCTGAGTGCGAATCGAACGATACCCATGTCTTCGCTCCGGCGTGTCAGCGAGCGCTGAGGCCTCGAAATTGGTGGGATCAGCAGATCAAGGCGCACGACGGCCGCTCGATGCTTTCGCCGGCGGCCGTGGGTCTGATGTTGGTGCGCCGCAGCAAGCCACAACCGGCCCGGAACCGCATTTGCGCAATCCCGGTGGAAACGGCGCAACTCTGCAAAGATGCGAGCCGTGCGGCGACGTATCTGCTGTTCAAGGTGGGAGGTGCGCACCGCGCGAAGGCGTGAAGAGGTCGTGATGGGACGGTTCATCATCGCTGCTGCGATCCTGCTCTCGAGCAGCACAGGCTTTGCGCAGGTGCCTGCACCTTCGATAGGCAGCGCGATGGATAGCTCGGGTCTCACCGCGATGGGCGACACGTCCGCGCCGCCTCCGCCGGGCGCGAGCGCGGCCGCCGCCGCCCTCGATGGCGCAGGTGTTCCGCTCGGTGCGACGGACTTGTTCGTCGGAGGACTGAGTCCGTCGCCGACCGATCTCGGTGGCGGTTGTCCGAGCGCGCTCGGCGTCGTGACGCTCGGAACCGGCGCGATCTTCAGCGGCAATGGAACGTTGTCGATGTCGCCGAGCGATCTCGGCGGCGCGACCACGCCGAGCGACAGCGATTGCAGCACTCGCGCCGACGGCCGGAGTCGGACCGTTGGGACTGTCGTCGATCACTGGCGCCGCGGCCGCCTTCGGCGGCGGGAACATTCCGCTCGCGGCGACCGCGCCTTCCGACCACCGGACTGGCGAGCCCGATCGCCGTGCCCGGGAGCATTACGCCCTGCACCTCCACGGGCGCTTCGTGTCCTCGCAGCGTCCCCGCTTGCGGAGCCCCATGCTCGGCCTCGCCCCGTCGACTGGAACGCTGTCGACCGGAACGCCGACCGGGCTCGCATGCTGAGGCGCCCACCGGGGCGCCGTCGTTCCGATGCGGACAATCGTCCGCCGGCGTGTCAAACTGCCGGCGGACGGGTGGACTGGTCCCACCGGCAGTGAACGAGACGCGGCTGCGATGAACGACACCGTCACCAAGCGGCGGACCAAGGTCGCGCTCAAGACCGAGCGGCCGCGCCTGCACAAGGTCATCCTGATCAACGACGACTTCACGCCGCGTGAGTTCGTCGTCACCGTGCTCAAGGCGGAATTCCGGATGAGCGAGGATCAGGCCTATCCGGTCATGATGACCGCGCACCGGCGCGGCGCCTGTGTCGTCGCCGTCTATGCGAGAGACGTCGCGGAGACCAAGGCGACGCGGGCGACGGACGCCGGCCGCAGCAAGGGTCATCCCCTCACCTTCACCACCGAGCCCGAGGAATAGCGCGGTCGCGTCCGGCGCCAGCGGCCGACGGCGCGCAGGACGCCGGCTTGCAACGGATGCGGCGGCTGTGGTGGTATCTCGTATCAAGCGGTGCCCGCCGGTCGATGAGCGGGACGAAATGCAAATGAGAGGGAGGAAACGATGAACTCACGCGCAGCGCTGGCCGCAGGATTCCTTTCCCTCGCATTTCTGCTGCCACGGGCCGCCGGCGCGGCCGAGATCAAGATGCTCGTCTCGAACGCGCTCAAGACGAGCATGGAAGAGCTCGCCCCGCAGTTCGAGGCCGCGAGCGAGCACAAGCTCGACATCACCTTCGGCGCAGGCACCGAGCTCAAGGCCGATATCGACAAGGGCGCGAAATTCGACGTCGTCATCATCGCGCCCGCCCAGATCGACGCGCTGATCGCGCAGGGCAAGCTCGGCGCCGCGGACCGCCGCGAGATCGCGAAGGCGGGCTTCGGCCTCGCGGCGCGCAAGGGTGCGCCAAAGCCGGACATCAGCACGGTGGAAGGCTTCAAGCGCGCGCTGCAGTCTGCGAAATCGATCGCCTATGTCGAGGCCGGCGCGGGCTCGCCCTATTTCAAAGGCCTGCTCGAGAAGTTCGGCATCGCCGAGGAGACGAAGCCCAAGCTGCGACCGCAGCCCACCAGCAATCCGACCGCAAAGGCCGTCGCCAACGGCGAGGCGGAAATCGGCGTCACCGCGATCAGCGAAATCCTTCCCTATGCGGGCGCCCAAGTCGTGGGGCCGCTGCCCGAGGAGATTCAGTTCTACTCCGTGTCGACGGCGGCCATTGCAACCGACACCAAGGTGCCGGACGCAGCGCGGGCGATCATCCGGTTCCTGACGTCGCCGGCCGCGGCTGCGGTGTTCGCCGCCAAAGGCCTCACTCCCGGTTGAACAACCCTTCGGTGCGACAAAATTACCGCCGAGATAAACATCGCGTTTCGAGTATATGCGGCGTTTATTTTCGCGCCGGATTTCGCCATGTTTTCACGTCGCGCCACGCGATGTGAGGCGCAAGGCAGGCATATTGGCGGCGCGCCGGCGGCGAAAAATCCGACGCAATCGTCCGCAGTGTAGAAGCGCTCAAAATTGCGGATCATCCGCGACTTACGCGTCAAAAAAACCTTAGCGGCATATCCAACTTTTTATTTGCCGCAGCGCACATCTCGATTCACAATGCGCCTCGGGTCAGCCCAGGCCTCCCGGCGGGTAACTGACCTAGCGACGGCCCCAACCCCACACTTCCCCGGGGTTGGGGCCACTTTTTTCGAGAGCTTCTTCCGGCGAACGCTCTCGCGAAGCGCGGCCGCCCTCGGAACCTGAGCAACGATGCCGCGTCCGCGCGACGACGCAAGCCGCGCTCCGAGTCTTCCGCGACGTTCGGACGATCTGCCAACTTCATCTCGGATGTCAGAGGCCGGCACGTTCGCCGGTGTCGGCGCCGCGCGTCGATCGACAGTGCCCGCTGATTGACGGCAACCTGCGCACTCGCTTCACGGTCGATACAGCTTCGCTCGCGCGCGCCTCGTCGTTCCGTAGCGATGGGGCGAAGTTTCCGCGGTCGCGGAGACAAAGCATTAACCACCGCAATTTATCGAAAACTTTCTGCAATCGGATTAACCACGAGGCAAGGAGCGCAATCTAGAAGGGAGCAGGTTCGACAACCGGGAGAGCAAAACACCCGGCACGAACCAGGGCAGACAGCAACAGAACAGGAGCTCCAAATGACCAATCTCGTGAAGCGCTTTGCCGACGACGAATCCGGCGCCACTGCCATCGAATACGGGCTGATCGCCGCCGGCATTTCCGTCGCCATCATCACCGTCGTGAACTCGCTCGGCTCGCAGCTCAAGTCGACGTTCACCAACATCTCCACGCAGCTCGGTACCGCCGGCAAATAATCCTGCCGCGATCCCTTGGCGTAAAAAAGCCCCGGCGCTTCGCCGGGGCTTTCTGTTTTTGAAAGCGAGCACGGCCCCTCTTTCCCTCCTCCGAAGTCTGTCAGGGAAGAGAGGAAAAGCCCCACAGCACCAAGCCGCCGAACCGGCCGTCCCGCTCCACCCGTGGCCCTGCCGCCCTCCGGCGGAGTAGATTGGCGGGCAGGAGCGAGCAAAGATGGACGCGGATACATTCGAGCGCTGGCGGCACGATCACGCCTTCCTCGGCGCGAGACATGGCACTCACGAGCGCCGCACCTGGGCGGTGGTCGCGCTGACCGCGGTCATGATGATCGTCGAGATCGGCGGCGGCGTCTGGTCGGGGTCGATGGCGCTCATCGCCGACGGCCTCCACATGGCGACCCACGTCGCCGCGCTTTCCATCGCCGCCCTCGCCTACCTCGTCGCCCGCCGTCACGTCGGCAACGACTGGTTCTCGTTCGGCACCGGCAAGCTCGGCGAGCTCGCCGCGTTCGCGAGCGCGCTCATCCTCACCATGGTGGCGCTGCTGATCGGCTGGGAGTCGGTCACCCGCCTCATCCACCCCGTCCCGATCGCGTTTCGCGAAGCGATTCCGATCGCGGTGCTCGGGCTCGGCGTGAACCTCGTGAGCGCGTTCCTGCTGCACGACGACGAGCATCATCACGGGCACGGGCACGCCGGAGACGACGATCAGACGACGATCATGATCATGACCACGACGATGACGATCATGATCACCGCGATCACGACCATGCCGGGCACCACGATCATTCGCACCACGCCGACCACAATTTCCGCGCGGCCTACATTCACGTGGTCTCCGACGCCCTCACCTCGGTGTTCGCGATCGCGGCGCTGAGCGCCGCCGCCTATTTCGACCTGCACTGGCTCGATCCGATCGCCGGACTGCTCGGCATGATCGTCATCACCATCTGGGCCTACAGCCTCATCAGGTCGGCCGCCGCGGTGCTGCTCGATGCGGTGCCGAGCCGCGCCCGCGCCGAGCTGATCCGGAAGCGGCTCGAAACGGCGGGCGACCGGGTCACCGATCTCCACGTCTGGCGGCTCGGCCCCGGCCATCTCGGGGTGCTCGCGTCGATCGTCTCGAAGGACCCGCAGCCGCCGAGCCACTACAAGGCGCGGCTCGACGGGATCGAGGACCTTTCCCACGTGACCATCGAGGTCAATCCCTCCGACGCGCCGCGCCGACGGTACCATGAGGACGGCGCCGCGCTCCGGCGCCACCGAAGTCACCGATCGTTAACCATGCGGCCCGTAGGCTCCCTGCGTTCTCCAAAGGGGGAATCGGGTCCGATGAACGTGATCACTTTGGCGTCGCGCAAGGGCGGTGTGGGCAAGAGCACCCTGACCGCCCATCTCGCCGGCTTTGCCCACCTCGTCGGATATCGCGCGATGGTGGTCGATGCCGACCCCCAGGGCTCGCTGACGCTGTGGCACTCCATGCGCGCGCAACAGATGCGCGGCCAGAATGCGCGGCCAAGACGGCCTCGCGCTGCAGAACGCCGCGCAGGGCATGAACCGCATCCTCGCCAGCGCCCAGCTCAACGGCTACCAGTGGGTCTTCATCGACACCGCGCCGACCACCTGGGTCGTCGTGCAGGAGGCGATCCGCGCCGCGACGCTGGTGCTGATCCCGGTCCGCCCGGGCTTCTTCGACCTCGCCGCCGTGCGCGAGACGGTCGCGACCGCCCGCGACCTCGGCAAGCCCTATGCGGTGGTGATCAACGCCGCCCCGGTGAAGCGCGAGGAGAAGGAAGCCCCGGCCGTGGCGCTGTCGCGCGCCCAGTTCGATGCGCTCGCGATCCCGGTGTGGTCCGGCCAGATCAGCCAGCGCGCCGGGCTTCCTCGGCTCGCTCGCGGCCGGCGCCAGCGCCGGCGAGATCGACGGCGATTCCGCCTGCAAGACCGAGATCGCGCGGCTGTGGTCGGCGGTCGAACGCTCGGTCGAGGCGATCAACCTCGCCCATGCCGGCGCCGACGGGTACCGGGCGGCATAACCGATGCCGGCCCGGCGCGGGCGTCCAAGGTCTTGAATCCGCGGCAGCGTTCCCGCCATCTGGTGGTCCGTCGAAGCATTGCCGGGAAGCTGCCTCCATGACCGTTGACGATCAGGCTCGCGCCGACGAGACCCGCGCCGAAAGCCGCGTGTTCGAAGCCGATGTGGCGAAGCTCCTGCACCTCATGGTGCACTCGGTCTATTCGGACAAGTCCGTCTTCCTGCGCGAGCTGATCTCGAACGCCGCCGACGCCTACGAGAAGCTGCGCTACGAGGCGATCGCCGAGCCGGCGCTGCTCGGCGAGGACTCCAAGCCCCGCATCACGCTCGCGATCGATCCCGAGCAGCGCACGCTCACCGTCGAGGACAACGGCATCGGCATGAGCCGCGACGAGATGGTCGAGGCGCTCGGCACCATCGCCCGCTCCGGCACGCGGGCCTTTCTCGAGCGGATCGAGGCGGCGAAGGGCAACGAACAGGCGAGCCTGATCGGCCAGTTCGGCATCGGCTTCTACTCGGCCTTCATGGTGGCGGACCGCATCGACGTGTTCTCGCGCCGCGCCGGGACCGAGCAGGCGACGCTGTGGTCCTCGGACGGCAAGGGCACCTTCACGGTGGCGGCGGTGCCGCTCGCCGCGGCGCCCGAGCGCGGCACCCGCGTCGTCCTCCATCTCATGGAGGATGCGAAGTCCTTCACCGAGCGCTTCACGCTGGAGCGGATCGTCAGGGAGCAGTCGGGGCACGTGCCGGTGCCGATCTCGGTCATCGAGAAGCCGGGCGCCGAGCCGACCGAGGTCGCCGACGGCATCGCGCTCTGGACCAAGCCGAAAGCCGAGATCACCGCGGCCGACTACACCGATTTCTACCGCGGCCTCACCGGACAGTTCGACGAGCCTGCGCTGACCGTCCATTTCCGCGCCGAGGGACGCCACGAATACACCACGCTCGCCTTCGTTCCCGGCACGCGGCCGTTCGACCTGTTCGATCCCGACCGCAAGGGACGCATCAAGCTCTACGTGAAGCGCGTCTTCATCACCGACGAGGCCGAGATCCTGCCGCGCTACCTGCGCTTCGTGCGCGGAGTCGTCGATTCCGCTGATCTTCCGCTCAACGTCTCGCGCGAGATGATCCAGGAGAGCCCGATCCTCGCCGCGATCAAGAAGGGCGTGACGAGCCGCGTGCTCGGCGACCTCGAGAAGCTCGCGGAGAAGGAGCCGGACACCTACACCAAGGTCTGGGAGCACTTCGGTCCGGTGATCAAGGAGGGCATCTACGAGGACTTCGAGCGCCGCGACGCCCTCCTCGCCCTCGCCCGCTTCAAGTCGACGGCCTCGGGCGACGGCTGGCGGAGCCTCAAGGACTACGTCGGCGCGCTCAAGGAGAACCAGACCGCGATCTACTATCTCGCCGGCGACGACATCGCGCGGCTCGCAAACTCGCCGCATCTCGAAGGCTTCCGCGCTCGCGGCGTCGAGGTCCTCTACCTCCCCGATCCCGTCGACAACTTCTGGGTGACGTCGGCGCCCTCCTTCGAGGGCAAGCCGTTCAAGTCGGTGACCCAGGGCGCCGCCGACCTCGCGGCGATCCCGCGGCTTGATGCAAAAGATGAGACTTCTCCGGCAACCGACGCCGCCATCACGGATTTCATCGCCTTCACCAAGGCAGCGCTCGGCGAAGCCGTCGCCGATGTGCGGGTCTCGGATCGGCTCACCGACAGCGCGGTCTGCCTCGTCGCCGCCGAGCACGGCCCCGACCGCCAGCTCGAGCGGCTGCTCGCCGGCGCCGGACGCATCACCACGGCGGCGAAGCCGATCCTCGAGGTGAATCCGCACCATCCGCTGATCGTCTCGCTCGCCGGCGCTCGGCGAGGACGACACGAGCTTCAAGGACGACGCCGCGCATCTCCTGCTCGACGAGGCGCGCGTGCTCGACGGCGAGCGCCCGGCGGACGCCCGCGGCTTCTCCGATCGCCTGGCGCGCGTGCTGGGACGCGGGCTGCGCCCGGCGGGGTAACTCGGCGGCACAGAGTCTCACGGAGACTCAAGCGCTGCGGGCGTAACGCAATCTTAAAGGATTGCGGCCCCTGATCGCCAAAGGTGTGAGCGCCCGCCCACGGCAGTCGGAGCAGCGCCGCGGTCAGGTCACGCGGTCGATCACGATGGCACAGTCCAAGGCGACACCGCCTCCGCGACGCGACGAGGCGAAGCCGGACGCCCGCGGGACGTCCCGCGCCGCCGTGCGCCGGATCGGCTGGCTCTCCCGCATCAAGGGCGAGCAGGTCCGCGAGTGCACGGTGTGGGACGAGTCGGACACCGGCATGCGTCTCGTGGTGAGCCGGCCCGAGGAGATCCCGGACACCTTCTACGTCTACACCCAGCTCGACTCCGCCTCACGCCGCCATTGCCGGGTCGTTTGGCGGGCCGATCAGCAGATTGGCGTCGAGTTCCTGGCGTAGCGCGGCGCAAGGTGGCGCGGCGGCGCACGTCCGCCCGGCGGCGGCCCTATAAGCCCCTAAGCTCGGGCCAGCGCGACCGTCACCTTGGGATTGTTCAGATATTCGCCGCGGAACTTCTTCACCAGGAGGTCGGCGAGCTCTGACGGGGTGAGGCCCGCCGCGCGCAGCTTCCCGGCCAGCGGAATGGTGACGAAGCCGCCGGGATCGATGGCATATTTTCCGCTGAGCGAGGCCTCGTTGTAGACCGTGACATTGATTTGGTCGCCGGCCTGCATCTTCTGCGACGCGGGATTGGCGACACCGGGATTGGCCACAACGGGATTGGCGACACTGGAATTGGCGACGCGAATTGGCAGCTGGATTGGCGACGTTGGGATTCGGCCGAGGACGGGATTGGCGACGACAGGCTCGTCGTCAAAGCCGCCGAGACCGGTCAGCCGCAACGCACTGGAGCAACCCGACACGGCAAGTCCCAGCGCCATCAACATGGCGCAGACGCAGACTACGCGAAATGCGGGCCACCAAGCCCCCCTCTCCGAAACAGGAAATTCTGCAGGTATTAAAATCACCCCGCCCGAAGAGTTAATAATGACCTAATTACCGCAAAAAGTCAAAGTTCCGACACGTTTTGCCCGGGGATTTCGCCGCGGCGGCGCGCCGCGGCTGCTCCCCTCTCGCTCGATCGAGGGCGCAAGCCTAGAGCGACGCGCGCTTTCGAGGCTACCGCTTCCGGCCATGACTTTCGCGAGCAAACTGGCGCCCTGCCCCGGTGTCGCCCTTTCTCTTGCCCGTCGTCTCCGATCACCGGCCGGGTCGTCGCCGAACCTTCAAAAGCTGCGATGGCACCGATGAAAGTCGAGCGATCACGCGCCGCCGGACGGCACGCTGCGACACGCGCCGTGCCTTGCCGCCGCCTTGATTTCGCCCCGGACGGCGTCGCGCGCCGCCCGCAAATTTCCCGACCCCAGCCGCAATTCCGAGCGATTAACTCCACACTAACCGCTAGAGATGATGGTGTTTTCGCTTTGCCTTGAGCGATCTTGTCCGGGGGGACATTTGGATCGCTCAAGGGTCTTGGGGATTGGCCTCAGCAGAGGTCAAGGGGATTGGCCTCGGTGCGAGGTCAACTGGGGTGGACATGAAAGCACATGCCGAGACGTCGGCAGGTCGGATTCCCAACTCTGCCGTGATGATTGCGGGCGCGCTGGGTGGAGTCCTTATCTTCACCGTCGCCTTTCCCTTCACTCTCTCCAATCCGTTTCCGACACCGAAGCAGAACGACTGGGTGATCGCGCCGACGAATGCGGCGACGAACGCGCCCGACCGCGGCTTCGAATTCATCGAGCTACCAGCTCGCTTCGTTGCCGACCGAACGCATCATCGTGCCGGCGAGCCTGCAGACGGCGTCGCTCTCGGAAGGCGACATCCCGGCGGCGGCCTTCGCTTCGGAGGAAACGACCTCCGCCATCACCAAGAGCGGGCCCACGCTCGACGGCATTGACGACGGTGGTGAAGATTCCCGTCGAAGCGGCGACGGCCGCGGTCCTGAAGATTTCATCGGAAGAGGAAGACGCGCCTGCGGGCAAGCCCACCGTCGTGCGCGTCTCCTTCGCCGATCGCTGGACCTCCGCTATGGTCGTTCCGGAAGTGGCGTCGTCGGTGCAGATGCCGCCCGAGGCGGCCGTGCTCGAGGTTCCGGAAAGGCGGGCGGCCGCGGCGCCGCCAGCCAAGCGGCGCGACGTCGACATCATGGAAGAGGTCGACCGCTATTTGTGGGAAGTCTATCAACGCAAGACGGTCAAGTCGGACTCCTCCGGCGACTTCACCTGGAAGGACCCTGCGGCGGCCAAGCACGCGGACATGTCGATGGAGGAATACGTCATCCTCGGCATGGACGCCGATTTCCGCGAGCAGCTCTATCACGCCGGCCGCGCCATGGACGGCCAGGGCATCAACTGGTCGATGCTGAGCGCCTTCCGCGACGACTACCGGCAGAACCTCGCCTCCGGCTTCAAGGCCCATGTCGGCAACTCCAAGCACGGCGGCAGCCGCGCGGTCGGCGGCTACGGCCACGGACAGGCGATCGACATCACCACGGCCGACGGCGATGCCGGCGCCGTCTGGCATTGGATCGACGCGCACGGCAAGCAGTACGGACTGCACCGCCCGATCCCGGGACCGGATCCGGCGCACGTCCAGCCGACGCCCAAGTGGCACGAAATCGCCGTGGCGCTGCGCAGTTCGCGCGCGAAGGTCGCCGACCGCGAGGCCGAGCAGAGCAAGGCCAAGGTCGCCGGCATGGCGCGGTAATTCTTCGAAGTATTCAAATTCGCTCGAATGGCCGGGATCAGTCCCGGCCATTTGCTTTTCTTGCCCTGCGATTCGCCTCACAACGCCCGGTACATGACCAGCGCGTCGACCAATCCGAGCGCCGGATGGCGGAACGCCTGCGGCACGCGTCCGACGACCTCGAAGCCGAGGCTCTTCCACAGCGCGACCGCGCCCTCGTTGGTCGCGACGACGAAGTTGAACTGCATGGCGCGGTAGCCCTGCTGCCGCGCGACGTCGAGCGAGTGCAGGCACATGGCGCGGGCGATGCCGCGGCCGCGCGCCTTGGCAAGCGTGGCGTAGCCGCAATTGGCGACATGGGCGCCGCCGCCCTTCTGGTTCGGCTGCAGATAATAGGTTCCGACGACGCGCGGTGCGGCCGCCGAGGCGGCGTCTGCCGGCAACTCCGCCACGAAGACAGCGTGGCTCGCCGCCGCGCCAGAAGCCGAGCGCCTCGGCACGGCTCCAATGCCGCGGCAGCGCGTAGGTCTCCCCGTCGCGCAGGATCGGCTCGAGGATCGACCAGATCGCGTCGTCGTCGCGCGCTTCGGCCGGCCGGATGGTGATCATCGACGGGGCTCCCGTAACTGCCTCGGATCGGATTTGGAATAGTCCATCCGAGGCGTCCAGGTGCGAATGACGGGTGCGAATGAACGGCGAAGCGGCGTCATCGCACAATATGCCGTGGGAACCCTGTGCCGCGGATCGGGCAGCCGGTTCCCGCGTTGCGCCTCCCATCCGAGCGGCGCGAGCCCTTGCCGCGTCGCAATTGGCTGCTAGCCAGCGCCGGTAGAATCGTCGTTTACGTCGGTCCGCGAACCCCGGAGCCCTGAAATGTCTCATTTCCGTTATCCCGGCCGAACCGTGTTCCTGGTGGCGCTGGCGCTCACCGTCGGCGGCGCTGCCGTCATGGCGCAGCCGCGCCCCGGGCAGATGCCGCCTGGCCCTGGCGGACCCGGCGGCCCTCCCGGCCGCGGCGGACCGCCGCCGATGGCGCCGCCCAAGCCCTACAAGCCGGTCGCGGTGACCCTGCCGCAGCCCTACAACGACCCGAGCTTCGAGGCCTTCCGCAAGGAGCTCGGCGACATCGCGAGCCACAAGGATCGCGCGGCACTCGCCGGCAAGGTCGTCGCCAACGGCTTCTTCTGGATGGGCGAAAAGGGCGACAAGGCCAACAAGCGCAAGTCCGGCATCGACAATCTCGTCGCCGCCATCGGTCTCGACCACGGCGGCGAGGGCTGGGAACTCCTCACGTCGGCCGCCAACGAGGCGACGCTTGAGCCGATCCCCGACAAGAAGGGCGTGATGTGCAGCCCGGCCGGCCCGAACTTCGACCAGAAGGCAGCCGAGCAGACCGCCAAGGCGACCGGCACCTCGCCGCAGGATTGGGCCTTCCCGGTCAAGGGCGGGCTCGACGTGCATGCGGCCGGCCAGGCCGGCTCGCCGGTTGTCGAGAAGGTCGGCTCGGTGCTCGTCCGCGTCATGCCGGAAGGGCCGCCGCCCGGCGCCGGCGGCAACGGGCCTCCGCCGAAGCCGGGGTCGTCTTTCGTGCGGATCGTGACCCCGTCCGGCAAGGTCGGCTATGTGCCGGACGATGCCATCGGCGCGCTCGACAGCGACCAGCTCTGCTTCGTCAAGGACGCCTCCGGCTGGAAGATCGCCGGCTACGCCGGCGGCGATAACTAGAGCCTTCCGGCTTCTCCCTCCCGCTATCGGTCGGCCGGCGACGGGTCGCCGGTCAGCCCGGCTGCGGCTGGTTACTTCGGTCGTTGCCTTGCTCGGCTCGCTTCGACTCGCGGGCCCCACCTCGACCTCGCTAGTCGCTCCGGCCACCCTCCCCGAAGCCGGGGAGGGGTAAGGTCGCGCCGTCCGCCGATTGCCCCAGGCCGGCCGGTTTGCGAGACTGAGCCCTGCCCTGGCGACGCCCGTCACCTGTGAAACCCGCTGATCGGATTGGCATAGTTCTTGTGTGACCACGTGCCGTCGCCGCGGCCGAGGAGAACAAGATGAGCGCCAACCCACATCCCGTGGACGAGGTCCTTCCCGTACCCAAGCTGCTGACGCTCGGGCTTCAGCACGTCCTCGTCATGTATGCCGGCGCCGTTGCGGTTCCCCTCATTCTCGGCCGCGCGCTCAAGATGTCGCCGGAGGATGTCGCCTTCCTGATCAGCGCCGACCTGTTCGCCTGCGGCGTCGCGACCCTGATCCAGAGCATCGGCTTCCCCGGCGTCGGCATTCGCCTTCCGGTGATGATGGGCGTGACCTTCGCTTCGGTCGGGCCGATGCTGTCGATGGCCAATGCTCCCGACATCGGCATCCTCGGCATCTACGGCTCGGTGATCGCGGCGGGCGTGTTCGCGTTCCTGGTCGCCCCTTTCGTCAGCAGGCTGTTGCCTCTTTTTCCGCCAGTGGTCACCGGCACCATCATCATGGTGATCGGCATTTCGCTGATGCGGGTCGGCATCAACTGGGCGGGCGGCGGCCTGCCGACGCTGCCGCGGATGGTCGACGGTGCCCAAGGCCAGTTCCTCAACCCGAACTACGGCCAGCTCCAGGGGCTCGGCATTGCGCTGTTCGTGCTGGTCGTGATCCTCGGGCTCATCAAATGGGGCTCGGGCTTCATTTCCAACGTCTCGGTGCTGCTCGGCATCATCGCCGGCGCGGCCCTCGCTGCGGCGCTCGGCGTCATGAGCTTCACCAAGGTCGGCACCGCGGCCTGGGTCGATGTCGTTTGGCCGTTCCGGTTCGGCGTGCCGCAATTCCATCTCGTGCCGATCATTACGATGTGCATCGTGATGATCGTGGTGATGATCGAGTCGGTCGGCATGTTCCTCGCGCTCGGCGAGATGACCGGCCGCAAGATCGACCAGCAGGATCTCACCCGCGGATTGCGCGCCGACGGCCTCGGCACGCTGATCGGCGGCATCTTCAACACCTTCCCCTACACGTCGTTCTCGCAGAACGTCGGCCTCGTCGGCGTCACCGGCATCCGCTCGCGCTGGGTGACCGCGGCGGGCGGCGGCATCATGCTGCTCCTCGGCTTCCTGCCGAAGATGGCGGCGCTCGTCGAAGCGGTGCCGCAGGTGGTGCTCGGCGGCGCCGGCCTCGTGATGTTCGGCATGGTGGCGGCGACCGGGGCGCGCATCCTCACCGCGGTCGACTTCAAGAACAACCGCTTCAACCTGTTCGTCGTCGCGATCTCCGTCGGGTTCGGCATGATCCCGCTGGTGGCGCCCAACTTCTTCCGCTACACGCCGGACGAGCTTCATCCGCTGCTGGAGTCCGGCATCCTGCTCGCGGCGATGTCCTCGGTGCTGCTCAACGCGTTCTTCAACGGCGTGCGCAGCGCGGAGAGCGCCCGAGAGGAAGCGACGATGGTCGCGGCCGCCTCCGAGCACGTCTGATCCGATCGCCGGCGCGCCGCCGGCGGGCGGCCGCCTCTTGTTCTTACACTCCTGACGGGGCGCTGATGCTCAGTTCCGTATTCACCGAATGGGTCGGCCTGATCTTCCGCTGGCTCCATGTGGTCGCCGCGATCGGCTGGATCGGCAGCTCGTTCTACTTCATCCACCTCGACCTCAGCCTCAAGCCCCGCAAGGAGCTGCCGGAGGGCGTCTACGGCGAAGCCTGGCAGGTGCACGGCGGCGGCTTCTATCACATCCTCAAGTACCTGGTGGCGCCGGCGAAGATGCCGGACGAGCTCACCTGGTTCTACTGGGAAGCCTATGCGACGTGGCTCTCCGGCTTCGCGCTCGTCATCATCGTCTACTACCTCGACGCCGACCTGTTCCTGGTCGACAAGTCGGTGTTGGACCTAACCCCGATCCAGGCGGGCCTGTTCAGCCTCGTGAGCCTCGTGCTCGCCTGGCTGCTCTATGAGGCGGCCTGCCGCTCGGCCTTCGCCAAGAACCACGAGCTCGCCTTCGTCATCACCGGCTACGTCTTCCTGGTCGCGCTCACCTACGCGTTCACCCACGTGCTCTCGGGGCGCGGCGCGTTCAACCAGATCGGCGCCATCATCGGCACCATCATGGTGGCGAATGTCTTCCTCACCATCATTCCCAACCAGCGCAAGACCGTCGCCGCGCTGATCGCCGGCGAGAAGCCCAATCCGGAGTACGGGGTCGTCGGCAAGCAGCGCTCGGTGCACAACAACTACCTGACGCTGCCGGTGATCCTGCTGATGATCAGCAATCACTATCCGCTGCTTTACGCGACGCGGTACAACTGGGTCATCGTCGCGATCGTGCTCGCGCTCGGCCCGATCATCCGCCATTTCTACAACAGCCGGCATGCCGGAAAGGGGTCGCCGTGGTGGACCTGGGGCGTCGCCGCCGCCGGCATGATCGCGATCGGCTTCCTCTCGGCGGCGGGGCCGCGCGAGGCCAAGACCTCGACCGCGACGCCGACCTTCAAGGCGGTCGAGAACATCATCTCGTCGCGATGCAGCCCCTGCCATGCGGCCGAGCCGGTGTGGGCCAACATCACCACCGCGCCGCGCGGCATCCTGCTCGACGATGCCGAGCATATCCGCACCAACGCCCGCATCATCGGCCGCAACGCCGCGTGGTCCAACGCCATGCCGCCCGGCAACATCACCGAGATGACGCCGGACGAGCGCGCCGTGCTCGCGGCGTGGCTCGACGCCGGCGCGCCGGCGAAATAGCGCGGCGCCCGCACCGGCGCGACATCGCGCGATACCCCCTCCCCCATTCGGCTGGCCTGCCGATTGCATTCTCTGCGGCGATCGAGCGGCGGCGCGCCGCGCGGCGTATCTGCGCCGGGCCGCGACACGTCCGATCAGCGAGCCCCCGTCACGGCCAACCCAGGAGTCCCCCCATGTGCGCAGGCGACGACCACAATTGTCCGCAGTTCGAGCTGCATCGCCAAAAGCTCCTCGACGATCTCGATGTGGAACGGCGCAGCTTCCTCAAGAGCGCGTTCGTGGCGGGCGGCGGCGCCGCGGCCTTGGCGGCAGGCGGCAGCGCGCTGATCCAGCCGGCCTCGGCGCAGACCCGGCCCGGCCAGCCGACCTATCACTACCTCCCGGCGACCGCCGACACCGTGCATTGGGGCTATTTCAGCAAGCTGCTCAAGCCGCGGCTCGAGGTCGATTCCGGCGACTACATCACCATCGAGGCGCTCACCCATCACGCCAATGACGACGCCGAGCGCATGGTCAAGGGCGACCCCGGCGCCGAAAGCGTGTTCCTGTGGACCAAGGAGAAGAAGGGCGTCGACCGCCGCGGCGCCGGCCCGGTCGACGGCAAGCTGCTCGGCCGCGGCTCCGGCGAAGGCTTCGGCGTGCACATCTGCACCGGCCCGGTCTATGTCCGCGGCGCCGAGCCCGGCGACATTCTCGAAGTGCGCATCATCGACGTGAAGCCGCGGCCCTGCGCCAACCCGGCCTATGCCGGCAAGTCGTTCGGCAGCAACGCCGCGGCGTGGTGGGGCTTCCACTACAAGGAGCTGATGACCGAGCCGAAGCCGCGCGAGGTCTGCACCATCTACGAGATCGACACCTCCGGGCAGCGCAACTGGGCCCAGGCGGTCTACAATTTCCGCTGGACGCCGCAGACCGATCCGTTCGGCGTGGTCCACAAGACGATCGACTATCCCGGCGTGCCGGTCGACCACAAGACGGTGCAGGAGAACCACGGGATCCTCAAGAACGTGCGCATCCCGATCCGCCCGCATTTCGGGGTGATGGGCGTGACGCCCAAGGAAGCCGACTACGTCGACTCGATCCCGCCCGGCTACTTCGGCGGCAACATGGACAATTGGCGCATCGGCAAGGGCGCGACCATGTACTATCCGGTCGCGGTTCCCGGCGCCCTGTTCTCGATCGGCGATTCCCACGCCTCGCAGGGCGATTCCGAGCTGTGCGGCACCGCCATCGAATGCTCGCTGACCGGCACCTTCCAGCTCGTCCTGCACAAGAAGAACACGCTCACCGACTCGCTCGCCGGCCTCGACTATCCGCTGCTCGAGACCCAGGACGAGTGGGTGCTGCACGGCTTCAGCTTCGCCAACTACCTCACGGAGCTCGGGGCCAACGCCCAGCAGGACATCTACACCAAGTCCTCGATCGACCTCGCGCTCAAGGACGCCTTCCGCAAGATGCGCGCCTTCCTGATGACGACGAAGGGCCTGACCGAGGACGAGGCGATCTCGCTCATCTCGGTCGCGGTCGATTTCGGCGTCACCCAGGTGGTCGACGGCAACTGGGGCATCCACGCCATCGTGAAGAAGAGCCTGTTCGCCGGGGCTTCGGCGTAAGCGCGTCAGCCGTACCTCGTCATTCCGGGGCGCGCGCAAGCGCGAACCCGGAATCCAGGGCGGCGGTGCAACGAAGTGCTGGATTCCGGGTTCCGCCTGCGGCGGCCCCGGAATGACGCGTGTGACCTGCACGCGACTCGCCTCCCGCCCCGGATTTCGCTCACGCTCAATCCGGGCTACCCTCCACGTCATCCGACGAGAGGAGCCGCCATGGGACGGATCGCATCCACGCGCCCGCGCGGTAACAACGAGCTGTCGCGCCGCACAGTTCTCGGCGGCCTTGCGGCAGCCGCGATGCTTCCCGGCGGTGCGAACGCCGCCGACGACGACATCAGCCCGGTGATGCGAAAGCTTGCCGCCTACATGGCGGAAGCCGGCGGCCGCGCGCTGCCGGACAAGGCGGCGCGGGAGGCGAAGTACCACATCCTCGACACGCTGGCGGCGATGATCTCGGGCTCCGAGCTTCCGCCCGGGCAGCATGCGCTTGATTTCGTGCGTGCCTATGGCGGTGCGCCAAAGGTGACGGTCGTCGCCTCGGACATCCTCGCCGGCCCGCTCGAAGCCGCGATCGTGAACGGCGCCTTCGCCCAGGCCGACGAGACCGACGACAATTACAGCGCCGGCGGCGCTCATCCCGGCTGCGCCATCGTGCCGGCCTCGCTCGTCATGGGCGAGTTGCTCGGCATCGACGGGCTGCGCTTCGTGCGCGCGGTGACGCTCGGCTACGACATCGGCATGCGCGCGATGAAGTCCGTCTACCGCGACAACGTGCTGCGCGACACCCACAACATCGTCGGCACCTTCGGCGCCTCGGCCGCCGCGGGCGCGATCGCCGGTTTCGACGAGCAGCGGATGCGCTGGCTGCTCGATTATGCCGCGCAGCAGGCGGGCTCGGGCTTCGGCGCCTGGCAGCGCGACACCGAGCACACCGAAAAGGCCTTCCTGTTCGGCTCCGCGGCGGCGCGCAACGGCGTCACCGCGGCCCTGCTGATCAAGACCGGATGGACCGGGGTCAACGACGTGTTCTCCGGCCACGAGAACTTCTTCCAGACCTACGCGCCGAAATCCGATCCTGCGACGCTCGTCGACAAGCTCGGCGAGCGCTACGAGGTCACCCAGACCATCATCAAGAAATGGAGCACCGGCGGGCCGATCCAGTCGCCGCTCGATGCCGTGGTCAATCTGCGCAAGGAGCATCCGTTCAAGGCTGACGACGTCAAAGGAGATCACCGTGCACCTCTCGACGAGCGCCGCGCCCAAGGTCGACAACGTCGTGAGCCCGGACCTTTGCCTGCAATATCTCGTCGCGGTGCTGCTCCTCGACGGCACGGTGTCGTTCAAGGCGGCCCACGACAAGGCGCGCATGGACGAGCCTGCCATTCAAGCGCAGCGCCGCAAGGTGCGTGTCGTCGCGCAGGAGGAGCTCGAACGCATGCTGCCGCGCCGCGTCGCCGTCATCGAGATCGCGCTCGCCGACGGCACCGTGCTCAAGGAGACCAACGACACCGTGCGCGGCACGCCGGAAAATCCGATGAGCGAGGACGAGATCGTCGGCAAGGCGCGCGACCTCATCGTGCCGGTGCTCGGCGCCGACAAGTGCACGCGGCTGATCGACCAGGTGCTGAACCTCGAGCGCGTGAAGGACGTGCGGGAGCTGCGGCCCTTGCTGCAGAAGACGTGATTCGGCGTCCGGGACGCTCACATGAAATGGTCATGGCCGGGCTTGTCCCGGCCACCCCGCTTACCGGGGCACGGCCGTGCCTTATGATCGGGGTCGCCGGGACAAGCCCGGCGATGACGAGCGTGGGTGGGGCAACGCCGACGGAATCTGCTCCAATCAGCTTGACGCATTTCCGCAGGTCGTCCCACTACCCGGCGCGCCCTACCCCGGCAGCAGCCACTTCGACACCGTGTAGATCAGGAGCCCGACGAGGCCGCCGACCAGGGTGCCGTTGATGCGGATGTATTGCAGGTCCTTGCCGACCTGCAGCTCCAGCCGGTTGACGAGGGTCGTCGAGTCCCACGCCTCCACCACGTTGGTGACGAAGGCGCCGATCTCGGCGCGCCGCGGCGAGATCGTGCGCCGCACGAGGTAGCGGATCCAGGTGTTGATCTTCTCCTTGACCGCCGGGTCTTCGCCGATCCAGCGCCCGGCGCTCAGGAGGCAGTGCTCGACCGCCGTCGCGATGGTGTCGGCGTGGGTCGAGACGTCGGACGGAAGCCGCGCGTCGATCTCCTTCCAGATCACCGTGACGTGCTCGGCGAAGCCGGGATCGTCGAGGAAGGCGTTCTTCGCCGCCTCGACATCGGCCTGCAGCGTCGGGTCGCTGCCGAGGCGCCCGATCAGCCCCTCGATGCCGTCCTTGAGCTCGACGCGCCAGGGATGCTGGGGATCGCGCATCTCGGTCAACGTGGCCGCGACCGTCGAGGTGATCTTGTCGGTGACCATGCCGTCGAGCCAGCGCGGGACCCAGCGCGACGAGTTCGCCTCGACCCGCGCGCGGATGAAGGCCTTGTTGGCGATCAGCGACGCTTCGGCCACCGTGATCGCGCGGTCGAGCAGCTTCTGGGTCTCGCCCTGCGCCCACACGACGCCGAGCAGGTTGGCGGCGACCGGTCCCGCGGGCACCGCCTTGAGGCCGGCGACGAGGGAGCGGCCGAGCGCATCGGCCATGACGTCGCGCGGCAGCGCGCGCACGATCTCGGGCACCACCACCGCCGCGCGGTGGGCGACGCTCTTCACATTGTCGGGATCGGTGAGCCAGTCCGCGACCCATTGCGCGGCGTCGACCTTGACGAGCTTCTCCGACAGCACCTTCGGGGTGAGGAAATTGTTGGTGATGAAGCGGCCGAGCGCGCGCGGCGATCCGCTCCTTGTTGCGCGGCACGATCCCGGTGTGCGGGATCGGAATCCCCAAGCGGATGGCGGAACAGCGCTACGACCGCGAACCAGTCGGCGCAGGCGCCGACCATGCCGGCTTCGGCGAAGGCGCGCACATAGTCGAGCCATTCCCACCGCGCGCGCGCGAACGAGGTCGCCACGAACACGATGGTCATCAGGACGAGCAGCAGCGTCGCGATCGTGCGCATGCGGCGCAGGTCGGCCGCCTTCTGCTCCTCGACCACGGGATCACCGCTGGACCACGGCATCGACATCGAAGCGTCAGCCCCGCCGTCGCGTCCGCGCCGTCATCTGCGGCGGCTCCGCGCGGCGATCTCGGCATAGTGCAGGCGCACGGTGTCGACGCCGTATTCGCGCTCGAGCCGGCGGACGGTGAAATGCCCCTGCGCGATCTGCTGGAAATGGTTCATGAAGATGACGTTGACGGTGGCGCCGCCGACGGCGCCGACCACCGGCAGCGCGCCCGCCGCGATGCGGTCCGACACCACGATGGAAAAGCGCGACACGATCTCCGCCATCAGGCTGTTGAGCATCACGCCGGACAGCTCCTGGGCGCCGCGCTCCACCAGAAACGCTGCCGCGTTGCCGGACAGCCGCGCCAGCAGTGTCCGTGCAGCAAAATAGCCGAGTTCGGTGCGCACGGCCGAGCCGCGCGAGCTGAGCGCGAACACCTGCAGGCAGGCGAGCCGCGCCTCGAGCGTGTCGAGGTTCTCGCCGTTGTGGCGGGCGATGTCGGCGATCGCGCGGAGCATGATCGTCGTCGTCAGCGGCAGTTCCACCATGAGGGCCGGCAGGCCGAAGAAGCCGCTCACCCCGCCGGTGAATCCGGCGATCGCGGTCGAGAAAAGGGTCGCGGGCGGCGCCGGCACACGGTCGAGCGAACCGATCGCCGTCTTGAGGCATTTGTGCATCGCCGCCTCGACCGCGCGCGAGAGGCTCCGGCTCGCCGGCCGCGGCAGCATCCGCACCACCTTGTTGATGGGGGCGCCTGCATAGTCGGCGATGCGCGCGGCGAAGTTCGCGTGTTCCAGGGCGTCGACGGCGCGGATCAACGCCTTGTGGTTGGCGCGGGACAGCGGCGACGCGATGTCCTGGGGCCACCGTCATCGATGCCACCCTCATTGATACCGCAGGATCGGCCGCATTCCGTTGAGAGCCGCCAGGATCGCCGACCCGTTGCTGATTACCGCCGTCGTCACCGGGCTCACCAGCCCACCCGGAAGAGCTAGTACCAGGGCGAGCGTGTTCAACCCCGCGACGATCACGTAATTCTGCTTGATCAGCGAAACGGCGCCACGCGAAATGTCCAGCGCCTTGACGAGTTTCCACAGCGAATCTTCCATCAGCACGACGTGCGCGGATTCGTGCGTCACGTCGGCGCCGTACTTCATGGCGATGCCGATGTCGGCGAAGCTGAGCGCCGGGGAGTCGTTGATGCCATCGCCGACCATGGCGACGACATGGCCGCGGCGCTGCAGGTCCTGGATCACGCTCGCCTTGTCGGCCGGCATCATGTCGGAGAACTGGCCGGAGAGCCCGAGCCGCGCGCTCACCGCCTTCGCGACCACCGCATTGTCGCCGGTGAGCATGATGGTGTTGCGCACGCCCATCGCGTGCAGGCGGCTGATGACGGGGCGGCTTTCCGGCCGCACCTTGTCGGCATAGGCGACGAGGCCGCCGAGCTTGCCGTCGACCGCGATGTAGAGGCACGAATAGCCGTTGCGGTCGAGCGCGGCACGGTCGAGCACGGCGCGGTCGACCTCGATGCCGGATTGGCGCATGAAGCGCTCGCTGCCGACATGGACGTAGTAGCCGTTGACCTGGCCTTCGACGCCGAGGCCGACGCGGTAATGGGTCTCGTCGCAGGGCGGGATGTTGACCAGAAGCTCCCTGGCGCGGGTGCGCAGCGCCTCCGCGACCGGATGGTGCAGGCGCGTCTCCGCCGCCGCCGCAAGCCCGAGCAGATGGCCCGGCGTGATGTGGTCGACATAGCCGATGACGTCGACCACGGCGGGCACGCCGTGGGTCAGGGTGCCGGTCTTGTCGAACACGATGGTGTCGACCTTGGCGAGCTTCTCCATGTGGCCGCCGCTCTTGATCACGATGCCGGCGCGAGCGGCGTGGGTCATCGAGGACAACACCGAGGTCGGCGCGGCGACGCGGATTCCGGTGCCGTAGTCGACGATCACGAGCGAGAGGAAGCGGCTGAAATCGGCGGTCAGCGCGGCGGTGCCGACGGCGAGCCCCACGGTCGGCGCCACCAGCCGGTCAGCCAGGAGCTCGGCGTGGTTCTGCATCCGCGTGTCGCCCATCGGCGCGGACTCGACGAGATGCGCGATCTGGCCGGCGGTGGTGTCGGAGCCGACACGGACGGCGCGTATCGTAATCTGCCCTTCGCGCAGCACCGTCGCCGCGAACGCCGCCCCGCCCTTGGTGCGGGTCACCGGCAAGCCTTCGCCGGTGATGGTCTTCTGGTCGATGGTGGCGGTGCCCTCGATGATCTCGCCGTCGACCGGGATCATCTCGCCGGGATAGACGACGACGAGGTCGCCGACCGCGAGCTCTTCCGCGGGAACCGAAGTGATCTGGCCGTCGCGCAGGATCCAGGCATTGCGCGAGCGGAATTCCAGGAGGCCGGCGATGGCGCGTCGCGAGCCGGCCGCGGTGAGATCGCGAATCCAGTCGCCGAGCTTGATCAGCCAGGTGACGAGCGAGCCGGCGAGCGGATTGTGCAGCAGCACCGAGGCGGAGATTGCGAGGGTGTCGAGGAAATCGACATTGAGGCGGTTCTCGTTGCTCCACACCCGCCAGGCACGCTTCGCGATCGGAATGGCGTTCCACACCATCAGCGGCATGTTGACCGCGACCACCAGCGGGTTCGCGCTGAACGCCATCAGCAGCGAAAGCGTCGGCAGGTTGAGCGGCGACTGCGCCGAGAACAGGCCGGGGACGTCGGCCTTGGTGAGCGGTCCGCCCGACTTCGCCGGGAGCTTGGCCGGCGGCGCCGCGGCCTTCTCCGCGGCTTGCGGCACAGCGGCGTGTCGCGGCCCCGATCAGCGCGGTAAGCTGCTTCGCCGAAATCGCCGCGAGGTGCGCCAAGAGCTCCTTGAGCACGGGTTCGCGGGCCGGATCATATTCGACGAGGAGGCTCGCGCAGGCCTCGTTCAGCCGCACGCCGGAGATACCCGGCTGTGCCCGCAGCCAGCGCACCGCCGTCTCGGCAAATGCAGGCTTGCGGCACAGGTCGGGCACGTAGAGGCGTACCCGGCCGGGCAGATGATGACGGATCGCAATGTCCATTTTCTGCGGACCCTGTGCACGCACCTTCGCGTGATCGGTCAAGTCGGGGCGGCTTCGCCCTGTTCTGTGCGCAATTGCTCGGCGAGTTCGGCCTGCATTTCGACGAAGTGGTTCAGGCCGAACAGCGTGAGCGTCACCCACACCGGCGTCGCCGCGGCCGCGCCGACCTCGAAGATCATGAAGCCGACGAGACCGACGCACAGCACCATCTTCAGGTCGAACATGTTGCCCGAGGCGTGCTTGATCTCGCGGTCCCAGTGGCGGCAGAAATCGACCACCGCCTTGGCCGCCTGGGAATGCTCGGCGAGAAAGGTCGCCTCTTCCTCGATCTTGGACGCGAGGGCATCGATCTCGTTCGACGGCGGCTTGTGCGGGTGATGGCCGGCGTGATGCTCGTAGCGAGGAGCAAAACCGGCATGGAAGTCGTCGTGCCGGTCGGTGTCGTAGCGCAGGACGACACTTCCGGTGTCCGGATTGACCCGCACCTGCTCGATGCCGGGAATGACGCTGAAGGTTTTCTGGATTTCTTCCAGCAGCGCCGGATTGCCCTTCGCGGACGGAATCTTCATGCGAATCCGTCCGGGCACCTGGTGGGCGATCTGAAGTTTGACTTTCATCTTCGGGTCGGCGATCACGCTTTCGGAGGCTCGGTGACGGGCTGGCGGCTTTCACCGTTTCGCCCTCGGCATGGACCTCGGCCACGATGTCGTGCACCTGCTCCTTCGCCTCGGCCACCATCTCGCGGGTCTTGCGGCCGAACTTATAGGCACCGCGCACCGTCGACTTGAACGCGGGCGCCAGCGCTGCACTCATTTTCGGCACATACTTCGGCGCCAGCATCGCGGCGACGCCGATCACCATGCCGGGCAGCAGGGCGATCTCGAACAACGCGACACCGGCTGCCACCACTCCGACCGTTGCCGCCACCGTCACCGCTTCATTGACGGCGGGGTTCGGCTCGTGGACCTCGCCGGGGGCCGTCGCCTCGTCCGCGTGATGGTTCGGGTCGGTGGCGTGGCCGTTGTGTTCGCGACTTGGCATAAACTCCTCCGTTCGAGCGCCTGGACGCAAAAAACATCGGTCATGCAGGGACTTCCGGACATCGCCGCGCTCGGGAATCGAGTAGCAGCGGTTCATGACAGTGCGGCGACGAATGGTGCTTTGCAACCAACTGATCGCCGCCGCCGCCGCCCTTTTTTGCGCAACACCGCTAACCGAATATTCCTGCAAAAATCAGGCCCGGTGTCATTGACAGTATAATATCGTACGATATATCTTTCGTTGTGACGAACGATAACTCTAACGATAACAATCAAGGACTCTCAATGCACCATATGCATCGAATCTTCCACCACTCGCGCCATCACATGCCCGGCGAGATGCGCCATCGCGGCAAGCACCGCCATGGCCGCGGCTTCGGCCACGTCTTTGCCGACATGGGCGATGACGGCTTCGACCGCGGCGGCTTCCGCACCGGCCGCAAGCTCGCAAGCGACGACCTGCAGCTCCTCCTGCTCGCGCTGATCGCCGAAAAGCCGAGCCACGGCTACGACTTGATCAAGCTCCTGGAGGAGCGCTCGGGCGGCTATTACGTGCCGAGCCCCGGCATGATCTACCCGGCGCTCACCTATCTCGAGGAGGCGGGCCACGCCACCATCGAGCAGGAGGGCACGAAGAAGCTCTACCGAATCAGCGAGCAAGGCAAAGCCCATCTCGACGAGAACCGCGCAGCGGCCGACGAGCTCTTGGCCCAGCTCGACCGCATCGCCCGCAAGATGAACGAGATGCGCCGCGCCTTCACGGGCGACGACGAATCGGGCGATGACGGCGACACCCACGAGCTGCGGCAGGCCCGCCGCGAGCTGCGGCGCGCCCTCCACGAGCGCAAGCGCGGCACGGCTGAGGAGAACCGGCGCATCGCCGAAATCCTGCGCCGCGCCACCGCCGAGATCCTCGGCAAGGTGTAGCCCTCTCATACCTCTAGCGAGGCTCCCTCCCCGGCGCACTTCCGCAACACGCGGCTTTGAGCACGCGCCTTCTCTCCCTCGCTTGCTTGCGGGGGAGAGTCAGGGAGCGCGAACGCGGCGGTTTCACTTGGCCCTGATGGCTGAGATTTTTGCAAACGGCTAACTGCCACGCCGTTCGCGGTTCTCCCAGAGACGGTCACGCAAATGGGTCCCCTGAACACGAAGTAGGCCCCCGCACCTATCAGGAAAAAGCCGATTGCGTAGTTCCAGCTGAAGGGTTCTTTGAGGTAAAGCACTGAGAACGCTCCGAAGATGACGAGCGTGATCACTTCCTGCATGGTTTTGAGTTGGGCAGTTGCGTAAACAGCGTGGCCGATGCGGTTCGCTGGAACGGCAAGCCAGTACTCGAAGAAGGCGATGGCCCAGCTGATGATCACGGCGAGCGCGATGGGCGAACCGAGATACTTGAGGTGACCGTACCACGCGAACGTCATGAAGACGTTGGAGGCGATGAGCAGAACGATAGGCAGGAGATAGGCGGACATCGGTTCACGCTGGAATCGCGGTCGTAACGAGACGGCAACGCCGCGCAGGTGTGCTGGTCTCGGGCATGAAGGCCGCGACAACGACAAGGCCGAGCGCAGCTATCGAGGCAAGAGCGATGAACGCGGTGTTATAGCCGGCGAAGACGACGATGTTGCCGGCGACGACATTGCTCAGCGACGCGCCAATGCCCTGGACGGTCGCGACGACTCCGCGCGCGAGATTGTAATGGCCGGTGCCGCGCATGAGGTCGGCGACGATGATCCCGGTGAGCGTCGCAAACAATCCGTTGCCGACGCCGTCGAGGAGCTGCACAGCGACCAGCCAGGCGGAATGATCAGAGATCGTATAGAGGACGCCGCGCAATGGCAGAACCGCGAAGGCGATCAAAAGCAGAGGCTTGCGCCCCCAGGCATCGCCCTTGGCCCCGACCAAAAGTGACATCGGGAGCATCACAAGCTGGGCCGCGATCACGCAAGCCGACATGAACACCGTCTCCTTGCCGAAATTGGCAAGCGCCAACTTCTGCCCAACCAAATGCAGCATGGGTGCGTTGGCGAAATGAAACAGGGCCGCGCAGATCGCCAGCACGAGGAGCGGTCGGCAGCCGACCAGAACCTGAAGTGCCGAAGCGGGCGGTGCGGCAGAGCCACGATCGTCCTCGGCGCCTCCGCGCGCGCGCGTATGATCAATGGCGCGCGCCGGGATGCCGAGGACCGATGCGGCAACGGCGAGTGCGAAGAGAGGAACAAGATAGAAGACAGCCTGCTGGCCGAACCACCAGCCTGCGATACCTGCGGTGACCGCGATGGCGACGTTACCGGCGTGATCGAAGGCGCCGTTGCGACCCATGCGCCAAGTGAACACCTCCGTCGGCACAAGGCCGAGTGTAATGGCCGCGACGGCAGGCCCGAACACATCCCCAACAACGGCCATCAGTGCGTTGCCGGTGACGACGACCCAGAAACTCGGCCATAAGGCAACGGACATCGATCCGGCTGCGAGAACCGTGACGCCCAGGACGATGATGCCGCGTTTCCATCGGATGGCGTCAATCAACGCCCCGGCCGGCGCGTTGCATGCAAGGCCGGCAAGCCCGGCGACGGTGGCAACGAGGCCGATCGTCGCCGGGCTCCACTGCTGAATGGTGAGCAGATAGATGCCGAGATAGGGGCCGAATTCCACCGCGCACATCGGCGAGGAAAAAGTTGAGCGCGTCGAGCTGGCGCCACTTCCCGGACATGGACGTTCCTCAAGCTTCGGCGCGCGCGTCGTCTTCGGCGTGCTTCTTCGGCTTTTCCGGTTTCCTCTCCTTCTCCTCCTTCACGGGCCGCAAGTGGCCGGCGTCGGCGCCCACGGCTCCGACGTCGATCACCGTGCCGTGCTGGCAGACGATGGCGGTGCCGCACACGGCGACCACAGCGCCCGGTTTGAGCAGATCGGCGAACGCGCCGGCTTCCTTTTTGCCCACGCGAACCGCGGTACCGTCCTCGAGGACGGCGCCCCGCAGCTCGCCCTTGGGCCCGTAGAGTGAAATGCGAACTGTGCCGGTAGCATGGGCGTCGAGAGAGAAGGCGTCTTCGTCGAAGGAGGCGACTTCGTCGTAAGGTGCATCGGGACCTTCGTCGATAATCACTGCGCCGCTCTCCGTGACCAGCGACACCGCCGCGATCACTTCGGCGCCTCGTGGCCTCACGCCGTGAACAGCGATGGCATCGCCGATCTTAATGGCGTTCGCGACCTTGCCGCTCATGTGGGGCGGGAAGTGTACGAGCCTGGTGTTGCCTTCGCCGGTCGCGAGCAGAAGCCCGTCGAATGCGCGGTCGCGATTCATCACGAACTGCATGACGGTGCCGCGTGTGGCAGGCAGAGACTGCGGATCAATCCAGTGCACGGTCGTTCTCCTTTGATGATACGTTGGACGGAATGTCGAGCGGTGTGATCACTGCCCGTAGATCGGACGCAGCGCAGTCAGGCTGGTCCCCATGGACGTTGCCTCGAACCCCCTACCGTAGATGTTCTCGGTACCGAGGCCTTCGGCCGCCAGCGTCTGGCCAGATTGCAAGGCCGCCGCGAAATCGAGGGCGACCGGCGGGGGAAACCGAACCGTCGTCCCGTCGACGAGAAGTGCGCCATTGACCTCACCGTCTCGGCCACGGAGCACGCGTTCGATACGGCCGACCGCTTGAAGTCGGGCGAGAGACGCGAAGCGCAGATGCTTCGGCAATCGAGCGATGTCGGGGGCCGGTGGGTGCTCGATGACCTGCTGCCCGGATGCTTCGTTGGCGATGACGATGGCCTTGATGGCGCCACCGGGCTCGCGGAAACCGCGCACGCTGATGGAATCTCCCAGCCTCACGACGGAGATGAGGTCCTCGCTCATGTGCGGTGGAAACTTGATGATCTCGCCGCTGACGAGCATCAGCCCATCGACCTCGCCCTGAGGATTGACGAGGAAGCGCCGCAACAATCCCGTCGCGATCGGCGCGGCATTGACAAATGCCTCCTGTGCGAAGGCGGGGCCCTTCTGGGCGTAGGCGGCTGGTGCGATCCCGCCTGTCGGAGGTTTGAGAATGACGACCGGCACCACGAGCGCGGTGGCGATCGCGAGCGAACGCTTGAAGGAACTCATGAGCTGTTTCATGCGGTGATCTCCAATAAGTGGGTCGAGCCCGCATTCTCCTCGGCAACGCGCGTGCCAGACGAATTCGTGCGATAATTCAGGCGATTGGGCGAGCCGGCGGCGTTGGAAGCGTCCGCGACGCAGACAGTCTTGCGTAGTCAAAGCGGACAGCTCGAGGAGGCGGCGTGGCGTAACCGTCGGAGAACACGTGGACCGGAACGCTGGCACAGTGTTTGGAAAGGGTGGGCATCAAGATCGTCGCAGATCGGAGATTTCAGCGATGCCATCCTTTCCACGTGTCAATTCGCTGCGAGGGCAACTTGTGCTGCTGTGGATTTTCATCGTCCTCGTGTCACTAGCTTTGAGCGTAGTGCTTGTGAGCATCTATCAGTGGGGGTCGGCCGGCGAGATCGAGACGGGGCAGCGCGCAACGGTCAGGGCGTGCGGCGGCATTCAAGCCCTCTACGCCGCCAACTTTGCGCGGGAGCCCGAATCCAAGGTCGATAAGGACCTCCTCGACGTTCTAGTCGCGGAAGCGTTGCGCGATCTTCCCGACGTCGAGGGGGGCATCTGGGGCCGCAGCGTCGGCAATATCGCCTACGCTTATCCATCGCATGAAGGCTCGATCCCCAAAGTCGAATCCTCCCGCAGACGAACTGCCGTGGATCATTTCGCTCACGCAACGGGCCCTGACAGGCGGCTTGGTGGAGGATGTCCGCCGGGGACGCCGCGACGCCGTTGCTGTTGCGGCGTGTCCTTTGAAGTCGCAGGCATTTGCGGCCTGGACGATGACACGGATGCGTCTTTCGGTAGCCGACGCTTACGACCGATTGACAATCGGGCTAGGTCTGCTCTTGGCGTTCGTGGTGTTCTCCGGAGGCTGGCTCGCGTATACACTCATGCGCTGGTCACGGAGCGTCGTCCATCTCGAACGGACGCTCGGAAATCATCCGATCGAAGAGCTGCCGCGCCTGGTGTCGGCGGGCCAGCCCGATCTCGACCGGGTCACCGACGCATTGAATGCCTTCACGGAGCGCTTGCGCAAAGCGCATGCGCAATCTGCCGACCTCACACGCCGGCTCGCGCAAGCGGATCGGTTGGCGGCACTGGGACGCATTGCCGCCGGCGTGGCGCATGAGATCCGTAATCCCATCGGAGCGATGCGCCTGAAGGCTGAAAACGCTCTCGGGCAGCCGGTCGGACGCCAGGAAGCGGCACTGCGAGCGATGATCGGGCAGATCGATCGCTTGGACCGGCTGTGCGAGTCACTGCTAGCCGTGGGCCGTCCGTTGAGCCTCGATGCGGAGACCGTCGATGTAAGAGGCTGGCTGGAGCAACGTCGGCAAGCATTTCTTGAAACCGCGAAGACCCGCAACGTGCATATCGGCACTGCTTGTGAGGTCGGGCTCGCGGCCTTCGATGCGCATCAACTCGGCAGAGCACTCGACAATCTCATCGTGAACGCGCTGCAGCACGTTCCCGAATCCGGCCACGTGCAACTGACAGCGGCGCAGCACAGCGACCGCCTGCGCCTGACGGTGTCCGACGACGGCCCCGGCGTTCCGGAGGAGATACGCGCGCAAATCTTCGAACCGTTTGTGACGGCACGCGGCGGCGGGACAGGCCTCGGCCTTGCGATCGTGCGCGAGATCGTAGAGGCGCATGGCGGCGCTGTGCGCCTTGTGCCTTCGGCGAGCGGGGCCGTGTTCGAGATGGAGTTACCATGGCGCGCATCTTGATCGTCGACGACGATACGGCATTCCGCGCAGCGTTCGCCGAAACGTTGACCTATTTGGGTCACGAGCCAATTGAAGCCGGAGGTGGCAGGGAAGGGCTCGATGCGGCGAGGCACCAGTCCCCTGACATCGTGTTTCTGGACTACAAGATGGCCGGAATGGATGGAATCGAGGTCCTGCGCGAGTTCGCTGAGCCTGGCAGCAGTCCGCCAGTACCCGTCGTGATGCTGACGGCCTTTGCAGGAAGCGCCAGTACGATCGAAGCCATGAAGCTCGGCGCCTACGAGCATCTGACGAAACCCGTAGCGCGACGCGACATCGAAGAGTTGCTCGCCCGTCTCCTAACCAAGCCCGCCGCTGTTGGCCGGCGTAGCGAGAGCAACAGTGCGGATCGCCTGATCGGCAACAGCCCGCAGATGCGCGAGGTGCATAAACTGATCGGCCGCGCCGCATCGGGGTCGGCGTCCATCCTCGTCATGGGCGAGACCGGCACGGGCAAAGAACTGGTTGCGCGCTTGCTGCACGACAGCTCGTCGCGTGCCGCCAAGGCGTTCGTTGCGGTCAACTGCGCGGCAATCCCGCGCGAACTCTTGGAGAGTGAACTCTTTGGGCATGTGAAGGGAGCCTTCACGGGCGCCATTGCCGACCGCAAAGGTTCGTTCCGGCAAGCGGATGGCGGCACTCTCCTGCTCGACGAAATCGGCGACATGAGCCTCGAGATGCAGGCGAAGCTCCTTCGCGTCCTCGAGGAGCGGGTCGTGACACCGGTGGGCGCCACCCGCAGCGAGCGCGTCGATCTGCGCATCGTAGCAGCGACACACCGTGATCTCGCGAAGCTCGTCGAAGAACAGAAGTTCCGCCAGGATTTGTATTTTCGACTTAACGTCCTGCCGATCCGCATCCCACCGCTGCGTGAGCGCCCCGCCGATATCGCCGATCTCGCGGCACATTTCCTGGTGCGGGCGGCTGAGCCGGAATCCATGGGCTTGTCTGAGCCCGCTATCAGGGTGCTGCAAGCTCATACCTGGCCGGGCAACGTCCGTGAACTGCGCAATGTGATGGAACGCGCGGCCGCGATCGTGCCTGGCAACGTCGTCGACGCGGGCGACCTGTCCTTCCTGGTCGAGGGGCCGTCGGCAGGTCCGCCGGGCGAATTTGACCTGGAACTTCTCGGGGGGGGAGCTTGGCATCGCCATTGAAGCACTAGAACGCACGATGATCCGCCGAGCGCTGCAGGCCTGCGCCGGCAACCGTGCCGAAGCCGCGCGCCGGCTCGGGATTTACCGCCAATTGCTCTACAAGAAGCTCAAGCAGCACGAAATCGAGTGAGAAACAGCTATTGCGAGGCGAATCCTTCGCGGCACCGCGATCCGGGTTCGTCGCGGCGTCTTGTCGTCGGCCGGCCAAAGGTCGGACCCGTCCGGCGCTGCCCAGACGTTCGCAAGACTCAAGCAATATCAATAGTTTGCTACTGCGCCCAGGGTTGGGTGGCGCGCCCTCGCACCCTCCCCCGCGGGCTGGACAGGGAGTTGCGCGCCGCAACCCGTTCGCATTTTTCTGCTTTGTATGGGGTTGTTCCTCGAAAAACGGCTCTGCCCTCATTTTTTCTGGCGGCCCCCCACCCCTCCCCGGCGCGAGAGAGGGGCTCGTGCGCCGGGAGCCTGACCGGCGGTGTCGCATGGCCGTCACGGATGTTCACCAACATCGGTGAAATCACAGGCTTCGGGGCGCATGTCCCCGGCCTTTCACCGATGGGAACGAGATGAGCGTCGACACCAGCCAGGCCAAGCTTCGCGACCGGATCCATGATGAGCTCGTCGACAGCGTCGACGAGGAGCTCGAGCTCGAAATCGACGATCACCGGCTCAACGCCCTGCTCGAAGACAGCGGGGAAACCTCGCACGGCATGGACCGCCGGAAATATTTCGAGGAGCTGCTGCGGCTGCAGAACGAGCTCGTCAAGCTGCAGGACTGGGTGGTCCACCGGAAGCTCAAGGTGGTCGTGCTGTTCGAGGGCCGCGACGCCGCCGGCAAGGGCGGCGCCATCAAGCGGGTCACCCAGCGACTCAATCCGCGCGTGCTGCAGGGTGGTCGCGCTGCCCGCGCCGACCGAGCGCGAGCGCACCCAGTGGTACTTCCAGCGCTACGTCGCCCACCTGCCGGCGGGCGGCGAGATCGTGCTGTTCGACCGCAGCTGGTACAACCGCGCCGGCGTCGAGCGCGTGATGGGCTTCTGCACGGACGAGGAATACGAGGAGTTCTTCCGCAGCGTGCCCGAGTTCGAGCGCATGCTGGTGCGCTCCGGCATCATCCTGATCAAGTACTGGTTCTCGATCACCGACGACGAGCAGAATCTGCGCTTCCTGATGCGCATCCACGATCCGCTCAAGCAGTGGAAGCTCTCGCCCGATGGACCTCGAGTCGCGCCGGCGCTGGGAGCAGTACACCAAGGCCAAGGAAGAGATGCTCGAGCGCACCCACATCCCGGAGGCGCGCTGGTGGGTCGTCGAGGGCGTCGACAAGAAGCGCGCGCGGCTCAACTGCATGCATCACCTGCTGCAGCAGGTGCCGTATCAGGAGATCATTCACGAGGAAATCGTGATGCCGGCGCGCGAGCACCAGCCCGACTACGCGCGCGAGCCGATCCCCGAAGACATGTACGTCCCGGAAGTCTATTAGCCGGATCGAGCGCCGCTCGGCGCCACACGACCACGGCGCCGAGGCGACAGGCGCAAACGTGCAGCGGCACAGGCGAGACGACGGATCATTCCGTTGCCTCCCAGCGCAGATCATGCGACCGCGGCGCACCGTCTTCTCAGACGTGGCGATCGAACTACACCGTGTTGAAGCGAAGCGTGAAGACCATCCCTCCGCCGGGATTTTCTTCGGTCGTAATGCTTCCGTGATGCGCCCTCATGATCTCGGCCACGATCGCAAGACCAAGTCCGGCACCGGCGGAATTCTTTCCCTTCCCGCGCCAGAAACGCTCGAAGATGTGTTTGCGCTGGTTCGGGGGAATACCGGGCCCACGATCCGAGATGCTGACGCTTCCATTGGCGGACGTCGCCACGGTCACCTGGGTTCCGGGCGCGGTGTGAGCGACCGCATTCTCGACCAGGTTCCTGATGGCATCCCCGATCGCGAACCGGTTTCCCTTCACCGCGACCGGCACGTCGTCGCCCTGGAACGCAATCGACTTCTTCTGCGCGACCGACCACGGCGCCATGTTTCCGACGACGTCGGCGGCGACCTCGTTCAGATCGACACGCTCGGATACATCGAGCGCGACCGCGTCGAGCCTCGCCACGCGCAGAAGCTGATCCACGAGACGATTCATCCTCGCGACGTCGGTCTTGATCTTTGCGATCTCATCGTTCTCGTCGACGGCATCGAGCGCCGCGGTAATGATAGCCAGGGGGGTACGAAGCTCGTGAGCCGCATTTGCGGTGAACTGCCGCTGGACATCGAACCCCTGCTCGAGCCGATCGAGCGCACGATTGACGGCGCCGACGAGCGGCGTGATCTCGGACGGCAGATTCTTTTCGGGAAGCCGGATCGACATGGCGTCGGGCGCGATCGCGGAGGCCATTCTGGATATTTCTTCGATCGGCTTGAACGCACTTTGAATCGCCACCACGCCGACGACCAGCGTGAGCGTGACGAGGAGCGGGATGATCCAGCCGATGTCGAGCACGAATTCCCGCAGCAGCGACTCGACCAGGAAGTTCGCATCGGCGGCGTGTGCCACCGAAATGGATACGGGTCCGGCTGCGCTGTCTTTCACGATCGTCAAGCCGTAGTAGTCGCGCCGTTCGCCGCCGAGGTCCTTGAGACGGAAATAGCTCGGGTCGTCCGTCCCGAGCGGCCACTTCGCCGTGACCTCGCCGAAGCTCGACGGCGACGCCGCGACGATTGCGTCGATATCTCGCCGGATCGCAAAGATGTCCGCGTTGCCAGACGCCTGGTAGCTCGCCGCGAGGGCCGGAGGCAGTTCGAGCCGAGCCTCCCCCCGGATCGACGGTGACGTACCGCGCGAGATCGGCGGCACGCAGGCTGAGCTCCCGATCGTTGAGCGAATCCGCCGTGTCGTAGGCCTGGTAGATCAGGACGCCGACCGCTATCGCGGTCGCCACGACGTAGATCGCCGCAAGGCGCAGCGCCAGTTGCACCCGCAGCGATTTGAGTGAGGCCGCTGTCATGAACTGATTTCGGTCAGGAGATATCCGACGCCTCGCACCGTGTGAATTTCGGCGGTCGCCCCCGCATCCAGCAGCTTGCGCCGAAGATGATGGACGTGAACCGGGATCGTGTTCGACCCATGCTCGTCATCGAGCCCATAGAGCTTTTCCTCGAAGATGGACTTCGGGACGACGCGACCAAGCCGTCGCATCAAGTGTTCCAGGATCGCGCTCTCGCGTCGCGGCAGGACCAGCGAGGCGCCGCCTATCCTCACGTCTCGCTCCACCGTGTCGAAGCTGATGTTGCCGGCCTTCAGCGTCATTCCGAGCGCACCGCCGGGACGCCGCAGCAAGGCCTTTGTGCGCGCGACCAGCTCGGTCATCGCAAACGGCTTCACGAGGTAGTCGTCGGCGCCGGTATCGAGGCCACAGACGCGATCTTCGACCGCGTCGCGCGCGGTCAGCACCAGGATCGGCGTCCGATTGCCGCACGTCCGCAGTTCCCGAAGCAGCTCCAGCCCGTCGCCGTCCGGCAATCCGAGATCGACGATCGCCGCGTCGTAGGAGGTCACAGCGAGCGCCGCCCGCGCGTCACCGCAGAGCCCGACGACATCCACGGTGAATCCCGCGCGCGCCAAGCCCGCTTTGACAAGCTCGGCGATCCGCGTTTCGTCTTCGATGACCAGAAGGCGCATAAGAGGAATTCGACTACTCTCGCGGCTCGGCGGACGCAACTCAAATTGTGCGGCAGCGACGCTCGGTTTCACAAAACTGCCAGACGCACCTAAAACTGCCTTAAACAACGCCCCGTAGCGTCCCTGCGTCCTCAAGCAGCGCGTGGCTGACCCGTGACAGCGGGTTCCCTCCACCGATGTGGTCCGATGGGGATGCGATCTCCTCACGAGGCGACAGCCGAAGCATCGCTTCCGACAGCCTGCAGGTGCAGCACGCGCAAGCGCGGCACGACCCGATGCTCAAAGGTCGATGAGTTCGCTGCACCAGGCACAAGACCGAAGCAAGCGTAACGCTGCGCATCAGGGAGACTCACATGACCGGGATGACGAGGTTGGCAATCGGCGTCGCATTGATCTCGTTCGTCGGCGCGTCGGTCGCGCGGGCGGAAGACGATCAGGCGGCGCTTCTCAAGGCCTGCCCGAAGCCAAGATCAGTCTGCAGCAAGGCATCGCACAGGTCGCCAAGGGGTCCGAGGTCGCCACCGAAGCGAAGTATGAAATGGACAAGGGCAAGCTCGCCCTCACCGTCTACACCTCGTCGAAGGGCTTCGATACGCCCGCCGAGGACAACGGCTTCAACGAGTACGGCGGCGACGCGACGGCGGCGACGTGGAAGCCCGACAAGGAAGTGTTCGCCGATCTCAAGCACATCGCGCGGTCGGCGCAGTACCACACCTTGCTGTCGATGACGAAGATGACGATCCCGACAATCATCCAGAAGGCGTCCCCGCAGGGCACCGTCTTCTCGGTGAAGGAGAAGATTCGCAACGGCAAGCCCGTGTTCGAGGTGATGACCGCCCAGGGCGGCGCCGCCAAGACGACCTACTACGATTTGATCACGGGAGAACCGGCGGCCGGAATGTAGAGCAGCACCGGTGCTTCTCGTCCGACGCTGGGGGTCCGGGCGCGGTGCCCGGACCTTCCGACGTCAAGAAGGATGGAGCGGAAATACGATGATTGGAATTCGGGTGATGCTTTTCGGCCGGCGATGAGCGGGATCGCCCTGGAGGTTGCCATGGCGGCGATATTCGCAACCGCTGTCCTCAGTGTGAATCCGGCCCGCGCACAGAACGCACCGACCGCCGAAGAGGCGCGTCAGATCGAGTTCGGCAAGGAAATCTTCAAGAGCAAGGCGGTCTGCCAGTATTGCCACAAGTGGGATGCATCGGGCGACCAGGGCTACGGCGGAAACGCGCTGTCGCTGCGGGCGACGCACCTGACGCCCGAGCAGCTCACCGAGGTCGTGAAATGCGGCCGTCCGGGAACCGGAATGCCCTATCACGACCGCTTCGCCTACACGGACAAGCGGTGCTTCGGGCACACGCGCGAAGAGATGGGCAACGACATGCCGCCCGCCGGCAACGACTTCCTCTCCAATCGCGAGGTCGAGGCGGTCGTGAAGTACCTCTTCGCGAAGGCCGTTGGGCGCGGTCCATCGACCTATGAAGAGTGCATCGATTTCTGGGGCACTCAAACGCGGCAATGTGAGCCGCTGAAACATTAGGGGGCGTGCAGGGTCAGGGCTCGTCCTCCCGAGCCCTGACCCGAAGGGGCAAGTGAGATGGATTCCATTCGCCTTCATATCGTTCGTGCCGCACTCGGAGCCGCAGCGGGCTGTTCCTGAGCGCGGTCCAATCCGGCGCGCAGCCGGCCGACCCGGAGCCCTTGCGTCTGGAAACCAAGATCCCGCTCGGAGACGTCCGCGGCCGGATCGATCACATGGCCATCGATCCCGTTCGCAACCGGCTGTTCGTCGCCGAGCTCGGCAATAACTCCGTCGGTGTCGTCGATCTCGCGGCCGGCAAGGTCGTTCATCGCATCGCGGAGCTCACGGAGCCGCAGGGCCTCGGCTATGAGCTCGCCACCGACACGCTCTTCGTCGCCAACGCGCGGCGACGGATCGGTGCGCATGTTCCGCGGCGGCGACCTCGGCGAGATCGGCCGGATCGAGCTCGGCGACGACGCGGACAACGTGCGAATCGACGCGCCTCGCCAACGCGTGCTCGTCGGCTACGGCGAGGGCGCCATCGCGGTCATCGATTTTTCGCAACGACGCAAGATTGCGGAATTCGGCGTCCCTGCGCATCCGGAGAGCTTTCAGCTCGACCACGCCACCGGCCGAATCTACGTCAATGTTCCGAAGGCAGGCGCCATCGTCGTCCTCGACAGCCTTGGCGGTACTCCGCCGGTGACCTGGCCGCTGCGCGGGCTCGGCGGCAACTTTCCGATGGCGCTCGACGAAGAGAAGCCTCGCGTTTTCGTCGCGTTTCGCGCCCCGCCGCGGCTCGGCGTGTTCTCGACCACCGATGGCCAGAGCATCGCCAGCGTCGAACTCTGCGGCGATGCCGACGACGTGTTCGTCGACGCAAAACGGCACCGCGCCTATGTGAGCTGCGGGCAAGGCTACATCGACGTCTTCGACACCGACGATCCCGGCTATCGCCGCCTCGCGCGCATCCCGACCATTCCCGGGGCCCGCACCGCGTACTTCGTGCCGTCGCTGGATCGCTACTTTCTAGCGGTCCGTGCGACCTTTCAGAGCCCGCGTCCATATGGGTGTTCCATGCGCAGCCGTGAGCGATGAACATGACGTGGGCAAGATCGCGCGGGCGCCGGACGGCTTTCGTCCGAGGCTGCTGTTGCTCTCGTCGGGAGCGGCGGCATGGCGCTCGGATCAACCGCGGCGCTTGCCTACCGACCTTTCGTCGGAACCGACGCGGCGGTCGCCGACGTCAACGAGATCGAAATCGAACTGCAGCCCGCAGGCACCTTGCGCCAGGACCAGCAGACGAGCCTGGTCGCCCCCGACCTCGTCTACAACTACGGCTTCGCGAAGAACTGGGAGTTCGTTTTCGAGGGCGCGAGACAGCTCCCGCTCGGCACGACGGACGAGCCTGCAAGCATCGTCGGTGCGGGCGCGTTTCTGAAATACGTCGCGCGCGAAGGCGTTCTCCAGGACAAGCCGGGACCGAGCATCGCATTCGAATTCGGCCCGCTGCTGCCGGGCCTCCACGCCGATCAGGGCTTCGGGGCGAGCCTCGATACCATCGTCTCTCAACGTTGGGATTGGGGAACCATTCACGGGAATTTCGCGACCACGCTCACGCGCGACCAGCATGCGGACGTCTTCGTCGGCGCGATCGTCGAGGGACCCATTCAATGGAAGGTGAGGCCCGTGGCGGAGTTCTTCTACGAGGAGGAGATCGGGCGCATGACCACGATGTCCGGCCTGGTGGGGGCGATCTGGCAGGTCGACGACAAGCTCAGCTTCGACGTCGGATACCGCCACGCCTGGGTGAATTCCAAGCCGGTGAACGAGTTCCGGGCCGGCTTCACGTTCGGGTTCGAGCCTGGCCGCACTCGACGGGCGAAAGAACAAGTGAGCGAGGAAATCGACTTCGCCCGACAAGACGACATGCGCCAGAAGCGGAGATGCAGCGGAGGCGCTTGACCGAGCCGGCTCCTGATGCGGCGACATGATCCATGGACGTGACGGCGTTTGATCTCGTCCTGTTCGTCTCCTCGACCTTCCTCGCGGCGCTCGTCGCCGGCGTCGCGGGGTTCGCGTTCGGCCTCGTTGCGGCCGCCGTATGGCTGCATGTGCTCACGCCGATGCAGACTGCGAGCCTCATCATCGGCGTTCGGCCTGATCGTGCAGGGCATAGCGGTGTGGAAGCTGCGCCACGCGCTGCAATGGGCGCGACCGATGTGGCCGTTCCTCCTCGGCGGCGCACTCGGGGTCCCCATCGGAGTGATGGGCCTCGCCTGGGTAACCCCCGAGACGATGCGGCTTGCGATCGGCGCGGTGTTGATCGCCTATAGCGGCTTTGCGCTGGTTCGTCCGGTGATGCGAGCCCTTCAAGCGCGGCGGAGTGGGCGCCGATGCCGCGGTAGGCGTGCTGAATGGAGTTCTCGGCGGCGCAACCGGGCTTGCCGGGATCATCGTGACGATGTGGTGCGGCGTTCGCGGCTGGCCCAAGGATGTGCAACGCACGGTGTTCCAGCCGGTCGGCGTTGCGAGTCTTCATCATGAGCGCGGCTTGGCTCGGCACGCGAAGCCAAATCGATCGCGAAACGATCCGGCTGTTCGCACTCGGCCTGCCGGCTCTGGCCGCAGGGACCTGGCTGGGGCTGAAGCTTTACGGCGCGCTCGACGAAACTGCATTCCGCAGAGTGGTTCTGCTCCTGTTGCTGGGATCGGGCCTCGCGTTGGTCATCGCGCGGCGGTGAAGCCATGTGGCACGTCCCAGGACCTGCGCCGCCCTGGCGAGGGCGTCTGACGAGGCAAAGGATGTCGTCCCGGGAGGAACCTATCATGCGGTGGATTGCGATTCTGTCGGTGCTGATCTTTTCTTTTGGCGCAAACAACGCAGCGCGAGGTCAACAGACGAACGACTGCAAATTGTGCCGCGAGTACCAGCAGGCCTGTCTGAAAAATCACACGCGGGAAGCCTGCAACAACGAGTACGACATCTGCATGAAGTACTGTCGCAAGAAATAGCGATTGAACTGAACCGGAAGTCGCAGGCCGGACGCGGCAAGAGCGCGTCATTTTCAGCGATTTCGTTCGCCACGGATTTTCGCTCCGTCTGACCATGCCGCTGCTCGCCGGCAACCCCCGGGGGGTATGGCACTCCGCGCGCGATCGACCCCACGCCCATTTTCCGCAAATTCAGCTGGCGTTCAGTTTCGCGTCAGCCGCTTTTCAGGTCGCGATGATCAGATGGCCCTACGCCTTGGATAAAAGGGTTGTGGGGAGGCTGCTCGATGGGGCGCGCCGCGCAACGCGCGCAACATCCGGTTTTGCAGGCTCTCCGGTTCGCGCAGTGTCGTGAACGCTCGTAGCGTCTTGTTGTTCAGTCCGGGATAAAAAATGTCACAGGAAGCGTCCCCAGAGCCCCGCAGCCGCCGCACAGGCCAGGCTTGGCTGCTGATCTTGATCGGAGTGGTCGCCGGAGTGGCGGGCGAGCGGTTGATCGTCCCCACGAACAGCAAGACCGAGGTCGCACGCGCGGCGACCGGCGACAGAAGCCCCCCTCCTCAGGGTCGGTGATCGCATGGTGGTGCCCGAATCCTCGCTGCTGCGGTCCCTGCTTCTGGTCGAGCCGGCGTCGGTGAAGGACGTGGCCCGCGAGCTCGTCCTGCCCGCCCTGGTCGAGGCCGATCCCGCGCGCACCGTGAACGTGATGCCGCCGGTCACCGGCCGGGTCATCGATCTCATGGTGCAGCTCGGCGGCCGGGTCACCAAGGGCGAACAGCTCGCCATCATCGATTCCGGCGATCTCGCCCAGGCGCTCTCCGACGACGAGAAGGCCCGCTCCGCCCTCAAGCTCACCAAGCAGACGCTCGATCGCCTGATGGTGCTCGAAAAGACGTCCGCCATCTCGATCAAGGACCGCGAACAGGCGCAGAGCGACTACGCGCAGGCCAATCGGAGCTGGACCGCGCGGACGCGCGGCTGCGGGCGATCGGCGCGCCGCTCGATGCGAAGGCGAACTCCCGATTGCTGTCGGTGAAGTCGCCGATCGCCGGCAGCATAATCGCGCTCCAGGTCGCGCCGGGCGCGTATGTCAACGATGCCACCGCGGCGATGATGACCATCGCGAACCTCGACACGGTGTGGGTGACCGCCAACGTGCCGGAAAAGGACGTGTCGTTCATTTATCCGGGGCAGTCGGTCAAGGTTGCCGTCACGTCTTACCCGGGCCGCGCCTTCAGCGGGAAGGTGCTGTTCGTCAGCGACGTCATCGAGCCGGATACGAGACGCAACAAGGTTCGTATCGAATTCCAAAATCCGGACAAGGCGCTCAAGCCCAACATGTTCGCGACCGTCACCTTCGTGGCGCCGCCGGTCACGCGGATCACCGTGCCCAACGTCGGCGCTGCTGATGACCAACGACAGGACGAGCGTGTTCGTGGAAGTCGAGGACTGGGCCTTCGAGCGCCGAGATGTCGAGATCGCGTATCAGGAGGGCACGACGACGGCCCTCAGGAGCGGACTGCAGCCCGGCGACCGGGTGGTGGTGAAGGGGGCGGTCCGCCTCAATGATTAACCAGTTCGTCGCGATTTGCTTCAGGAAGCGTCTTGTCGTTCGTCTGATCGCGATATTCGCCGCCATCTACGGAATCTATGCGTGGACGCAGCTGGCGGATCGACGCCTATCCCCTGCTCAGCCCCGTGTCCGTGCAGGTCACCACCCAGGTCCCGGGACTTGCCGCCGAAGAGGCCGAACAGCAGCTCACGATCCCGCTCGAACGCGCGCTCAGCGGAACGCCCGGGCTCGTCAGCATGCGCTCGGTCAGCACCTTTTCCCTGTCACAGATCAATATGCTGTTTCGCGACGGCGCCGAGGATTACTGGACGCGTCAGCGCGTGACCGAGCGCCTCGGCGACGCCACCTTGCCGTCGGGGGCCGAGCCCGGTCTCGACACCGTGACGACGCCGGAGGGCGAAATCTATCGCTACACGCTCGAATCCGACACCAAGAACCTGATGGAGCTCTCCGAGATCCAGAAGTGGATCGTCAGCAGGCGCTTACGGCAGGTGCCGGGCGTCGCCGGCGTCGACAATTTCGGCGGCTTCACGCGACAGTTCAGGGTCGATCTCGATCCGACCGAGCTCCTGCGTTACAACGTCGGCATCAACGACGTCATCAACGCGATCAACAACAACACCTCGAATGCCGCCGGCGGCCGTGTCCCCCGCGGCGACCAGAGCTTCATCATCCGCGGGGTCGGGCTGGTGCACAATCTCGACGACCTCGGCAACGTCGTCGTGACGCAGAACAACAGCGTACCGATCCTGATCCGCGACCTCGGAACCTTGAGCTACTCCCACCAGGAGCCCGAGGGCATCCTGGGCAAGAACGGCAATCCGGCGAGCGTCGCAGGGATCGTCCAGCTCCTCAAATATTCGAACGCCTCGCAGGTGCTGGCGGGAATCCACGCGAAGGTGGACGAGCTCAACAAGCAGCTCGAGCCGCAGGACGTCCACATCGTTCCCTATATCGACCGCAGCAATCTCGTCGACGCGACGGTGCACAAGATCGGGACCACGCTGCTCGAAGGCGTCGGGCTCGTCATCGTCGTTCTCATGCTGTTTCTCGGGAGCCCGCGCAGCGCGCTGGTCGTGGCAGTAACCATTCCCCTCGCCCTCGCTTCGATCCTGATCCTGATGAACGCAGCCCACATGTCGGCGAGCATGCTGTCGCTCGGTGCGCTCGATTTCGGCGTGATCGTCGACGGCGCGATCGTCGTGACGGAAAACATCCTTCGCCGGCGCGAGTCGAAGCCCAACGAGGAACTGACCGAGGAGGACATCCGATCGGCGACCACCCAGGTCGCGCGGCCGATCTTCTTCGCGACGCTCATCATCGCCTCGGCGTATTTGCCGCTCTTCACCCTGCAGCGGGGCGAGGCGGCGCTGTTCACGCCGATGGCTTACACCGTCTGCTTCGCCCTGTTCGGCGCGCTGCTCTGCACCCTCGCGCTGACACCGGGACTGGCCTACCTCGCACTTCGCAGGCCTCGGGCCGCGTTCCGCAACCGGCCGCTCGAGTGGCTGACCCGAGGCTACCGCAGCTTGCTGAACAGGTTGCTCAACTTGCCGTCGCTCTCGTATCTCGCGACCGGGTTCGCTTTCGTCGCGGTCGGACTCCTCGGCGGCCAGGTCGGGCGGGACTACCTTCCCGATCTCGACGAAGGTGCGCTGTGGCTGCAGGTGCAGCTTCCCAGCGGACTGTCCCTCGAAGCCGCGAGCGAAATGGCGAACGAGTTGCGCCGGACCATCCGCGAATTTCCGGAGGTGTCGTACGTCGTCACCCAGCTCGGCCGCGAGGACGAAGCGGTCGACGCCTGGACGCCGTCGCACATCGAGGCTCCGGTCGGGCTCACGCCCTATGACACCTGGCCCAAGGGCGAAACCAAGGCCGACTTCGTGCGCAAGCTCAACGAGCGCCTGCTCCAGATTCCCGGGATCAACGTCGGCATCAACCAGCCGATCGAGCGACATGGTCTACGACCTCGTCGGCGGCGCGCACAGCCCGCTGGTCATCCAGGTGGTCGGCGACGATTTCAAGGAGGATCGCCGGATCGCCGGGGAGATCGTCGACGTCCTGCGCAACACCCGTGGCACCGCGTCGGCTTCGATCTTCCAGGAGCCGCCGATGCCTCAGATCACCATCGAGGCCGACCGGGCGGCGGCCGCACGCTACGGCATCAATGTTTCCGACATCACCAGCCTCGATCCAGAACGGCGTGGGAGGCGCCGCGATCACTCAGGTCTACGTCGGCGACCGCATCTACGACGTGACGGTGCGCTTTCCTCTGAGCTCGCGGTTCGATCCGGACGCTCTCGGCGAACTTCCGCTCACGAGCTCGAGCGGAGCGCAGGATTCCGTTGGCGCAGGTCGCGAAGATCACGCAACGCAATGCAGAAGGCACGATTACGCGCGAGAACAATCGTCGCCTTTTGTCGGTCCGCATCGATCTGGCCGATCGCGATCTCGTCTCCTACCTGAACGAAGTGAAGCAGCGGATCGCGCAGACCGTGCAATTCGACCAGTCCAAGTACAGCATCCAATATCGAGGCCAGTTCGAGAACCAGGAACGCGCCCAGAGGGGGTTCACCCTCATTCTCGGCCTCGTGGTCGGTTTGATGCTGCTGTTGCTCTACACCGAGTTCGGCGCGCTGCGTCAGGCGTTCCTCATTCTCGGCATATTGCCGCTCGCCACCCTGGGCGGACTGATCGCGCTGTTCGTCACCGGGGAGACGCTCAACATCGCGAGCGCGGTCGGTTTCATCGCCCTGTTCGGCGTCGCGGTTCAGAACGGCATCATCATGTTGGCGAACCTCAACCGCGTCCGCGACAGCGGGATCGCGCTGCGCGACGCGGTGATCGAGGGGGCGGTCGGAGCGCTTTCGCCCGGTCCTGATGACCGCGACGGTCGCGACCGTCGGCATGCTGCCGGCAGCGCTCGCGACCGGCGTCGGCAGCGACGTCCAGCGCGGTGTCGCGACCGTCGTGATCGGCGGCCTGCTGCTCGCGACCCTGCTGACGCTGTTCATCCTTCCGAGCCTCTACTACTCCCTCGAACGGATGGCGGATCGCTGGGCATCGCGGCGCGAAGCCAGCGCGGCTCCCGACCCGGCGCACTAGACGGGCCGGCTGCGCGTCCGGATTTGCCCCGCGATTGACGCAGATCATACCGTGATGCGCGCCGATCGAAGAACAATCGGCGTCGCGGACACGCTCGCGACGACCCTCGGCCGAAGCTCGGCATTTTTGGTGAGTGCGACATCGTGATGGAGACCAGGGACTTTCTCTTCAACAGCCGGCACCTGAGCGTGCGGGCGTCGGCATTTTCCGACGGGTGGCGCATCCGCGTGTTCGCGGGCGACCAGCCCGCGACCGCCGTGGTCTACACGGTGACCCACGAGGGCACCGGCGACGCCGCCGCGGCGTCCATGCACCTCGTCCATGAGCTGATGACGCTCGCCCAGAGCGACGTCGAGGAGGGACGCGTGCGGCTGCTCGTTTGAGAACGGCCGCGGCGCCCCACTCCGATCAGAAATCGAAGCCCAGACGAAAGTTCGCCTGGTAGCGCTCGAAGTTCACGAGATCGAGTGCGCCCGGGCGTATCGACGGCCCGGCCCCGGGCCTGGACGTCGAATGCGGCGGAAAGCCAGGCTTTCTCGCCGAGCTTCGCGTAGAGCGTCGGGCCGAGATAGAGCGCGTGCCCGGTGAAGGTCTCGAGACCCGCGCCCTGGTAGGCCCGAAGATATCGCGCCTCGCCGCCGATCCACACACCCCGCATCGCCTGGCCCGCCAGGGCGACGAACAGGCCGAGCGTCGGCTGCTGTTGCGCTCCGCCGCCGGCGGTGGTTTCCGCACGGTCGGTATCCATGTGCACATTCATTGCGCCGAACAGGAGACCCGGCACGAGGGCGCGGTCGAACAGCAGATCGCCCTCCCAGCCGAAGTGCCGGATCGGAACGCCGCTCGTCTCGTCGGCGAAGCCCCAATGGGGCTCGAAGCTCACCGTCATTCCGAACGGCGCGGAGTCGCGGTTGAGCACGCGATAGCGCGCATTGAGCGACAGCGATTGCAGGGAGCCCTGGCGGCGATCATCCATGTCGGTCACGCCGCCGATGTCGTAATAGGCGAGCGTCGCCGCCGCCGAGATGCGGAAGTTCTCGAACGCCGTGTACTTGAACTCGAGCTCCGACGCGGTGGTGTTGAACGCGCCGGTGTTCTTGCCGGAACGAAAGGTCGTGTCGGATTCGAGCTCGCGCTCGCCGGCCTCGCCGATGTCGCTGCCCTCGGTGAAACCGAACAGGTGCTCGGTATCGACGTCCGCGGCTTTCGCAGCCTCCTTGGCGGCCGACCTTGCCGGCGTCGGCGGGGCCGCAGACGGCGCAGGCCACGAGCGCAGCGATCGCCAGCGCGATCGCAAATGTCAGCCGGGTGCGGTGCGGCGCCCGCCGACGGCGGGCGCATCCCGCCCGATCGGGTGAAAACATGACAGCTCCACATACGTCGAATCCCAATGGAGTGCGCGGCCACGACAGGCCGGCACGGCACGATTCAGACGGACAGGAGCTTTGGCGGGCGTTCGAGCAGGCCGGGATCGGCCGGCACGAGCGGCTGCCGGCGGCAGGGACACGATCGCGGCTACGACGAGATCAGCGACGCCGGCGGGCGCCAAGCCCGGCAGCACGCCCGCGAGATGATGGTGCAGCGTGCAGCACTGATCGTTCGGGTCGCTCGCGCCGTGGTCGTGCGGGCTGCTGCCGTGGTGAACGTGGTGGTGATGGGCGTGGCTCGCGGCGTGAGCAGGGGTGCCGGTCTCGTCGGAATCGGCGGCGGCATCCTGCTCGCTCGCGATCGCATGCTCGAGATGCACGGTGACCAACGGCACGACGCCAGCCAGTTGGGCCATCAGAAACAGCCCCAACAGCCAGCGGCCGAACCATCGTCTGGTGTGCCACGGAAATCATGCAAATCTCGCTCCGCCTATAGACATATCAGCGGACGTGCCACGCCGTGGTGGCGCGAAGGACACAGCCACGTCGAAATTCGTGTCGGAATGGGGCCCGGCCGTGCCGGGTGGCACCGAGGATGCCGCCGTCACGCGCCCACGGCTTCGCCGGCCTCGGCGGCGATGTCGCGGTAGCCGTCGACGTGGCGGACGAACACCTGGCCGGTCGAGACATCGAAATAGGCGCCGTGCAGCGTGAGCGCACCGCTCTTCACCGCCGCCTCGACATACGGAGAACGTCATGAGGTTCTCGAGGCTCTTGGTGATCGAGGCCTGCTCGAGGCGGGTGAGGTAATCGTCGCCCGGCGGGCCGGCGATCTCCGCCGCCGGGGCGATCAGCGACATCCATTTGTGGATCGAATCGTCCGGCGACAGCGGCGGGCCGTGCTCGGCAAAGGCGCGGATGCCGCCGCAGCGGGCGTGGCCGAGGATGATGATGTGGCCGACGCCGAGCACCTGCACCGCGAACTCGAGCGCCGCGAACACGCCGTGGCAGACGCCGTCCCCCGTGAACGGCGGCACGAGATTGGCGATGTTGCGGACGACGAACAGCTCGCCCGGATGGGCATCGAAGATGACCTCCGGCGACACCCGGGAATCGCAGCAGCCGATGATCATGACGTCCGGCGACTGGCCGCGCCGCGCGAGCTCATGGAAGCGGTCGCGCTCGATCGGCATGCGCCCGACGAGGAAATCGCGGTAACCGTGGACGAGGCGGAGCGGAAATGTCGATGCCATGGACGATCCTGAAGAGGGAGGCCGCGCTTCAAGCGAAGCTCGCTCGCGGTGTGGAAGGAAGGGCGCCAACCATCTGCTTTCCAACGCGGAACGCCCCCCTCCCCGCATCATGGACCGGCAAGATGACACCGGCTTGAACGGCCGGCGCCTGCCCTGTGCCCGCAGCCGACCCGCTCGCTTCGCGCCGGAAACGTCGCTTCGTGCTAGAAGAGGCCACCGCCCTTCGGATCGAACAAAGCCGGCGCCCTCGCTGATGAGCGAACATGCAATCGAGGTGCCAGCGCCCGGCAAGGGCGACGCGCGGCGGAAGTCTTCATCGCCTTCCTGCGGCTCGGGCTCACCTCGTTCGGCGGCCCGATCGCGCATCTCGGCTATTTCCGCCAGGAGTTCGTCGCCCGCCGCCGCTGGCTCGACGAGGCGGCCTATGCCGACCTCGTCGCGCTGTGCCAGTTCCTGCCGGGTCCGGCGAGCAGCGAGGTCGGCATCGGCATCGGCCTGACGCGCGCCGGGCTCGCCGGCGCACTCGCGGCCTGGATCGGCTTCACCCTGCCCTCGGCCATTGCGCTGGTGCTGTTCGCGCTCGGCGTCGAGCATCTCGGCGCGGTCGACGCCGCCTGGCTGCACGGCCTCAAGATCGCGGCGGTGGCGGTGGTCGCGCAGGCGGTGTGGGGCATGGCGAGCACCATGGCGACCGGCAAGACGCGGGCGACGCCTCGCCGTCGCCGCCGCCGCCCTGGTGCTGGCGGTGCCGACCACCGTCGGCCAGCTCGGCGCCATCGCGCTCGGCGCGCTCGCCGGCATCGTGCTGTTGCGGAGCGACCGCCCACCGGCGCCGGTGACGCACGGCGCCGGCATCCACCACGGCTTTGCCATCGCCTGCCTCGCCGTGTTCTTCGCGCTGCTGATCGGGCTGCCGCTGCTGTCGGCCGCGTTTCCCAACCAGGCGCTGGCGCTGTTCAACGCCTTCTATCGCGCGGGCTCGCTGGTGTTCGGCGGCGGCCACGTGGTGCTGCCGCTGCTGCAGGCCGCGGTGGTGCCGCCGGGCTGGGTCAGCAACGACGCCTTCCTCGCCGGCTACGGCGCCGCGCAGGCCGTGCCGGGGCCGCTGTTCACCTTCGCCGCCTATCTCGGCGCGGTGATGGGCCCGGCGCCGAACGGCTGGCTCGGCGCCGCGATCGCGCTCGTCGCGATCTTCCTGCCGTCGTTCCTGCTGGTGATCGGCGTGCTGCCGTTCTGGCAGGTGCTGCGCGGCCGGCCGTTCGCGCAATCGGCGCTCGCCGGCGTCAACGCCGCCGTGGTCGGGCTGCTGCTCGCCGCGCTCTACAACCCGGTGTGGACGGCAGCGCATCCTGAAGCCGCTCGACTTCGCGGTGGCGCTCGCGGCGTTCCTCCTGCTCACGGTGTGGAAGACGCCGCCCTGGCTCGTCGTGCTTGTCTGCGCGGGCGCCGGCGCGCTCATCGGGTAGCGCAGAACTCTCCAGCGCCCAACCCCAATGCGCGTCATCGCCGGGCTTGTCCCGGCGAGCCACGATATCAAGGCACGGCCGTGCCTCCCCATGATCGGGGTGGCCGGGACAAGCCCGGCCATGACGGTTCAGGAGAATTTCGCTACCGCCAGCGATCCATCGCCTGGCGGTGCAGGGAGTCCGGCGGCAGCTCGAGCAATTCCATGCGCACGCCGTTGGGATCGATGATGTTGTTGAGGACGGCCTTGGTCGCGCTGTTCACGGTCTCGCCGACGGCAGCGCCGCGCTCCTTGAACATCGCCACCGCGGCGGGCATGTTGTCGACGACCACGCCGAAATGATAGATGCCCTGCGGCCGCTGCGCATTCACGGTCTGCAGCTCGATGAAGGTGTTCTGGCTCACCTGCACGTAGACGAGCTGCACCTGCCCCGCCGCGTTCTTGACGCGGAAGGCTTCGGGAAAGCCCATCGTCTTGGTGTAGTACTCGACCGCCTTGTCGAGGTCGGGCACCGCGAGCGCCACGTGGTTGATCCCGACGATGCCGCGATTGGGCGACTGGTTCTGGGCGACGGCGCTTGCCGCAAGTCCGACCAGCGCTCCAGCGAGAAACAAGGCGATACCACGCATTCCGACCTCCCCGTGCGTTGCGGCCGCTCCGTTTGCGGTGAGCGGCTTTTGCATGACCACCACCCAAAGCGTGTCATTGCCCGGCTTGACCGGGCAATCCAGTAACCCCTGCGCTGTCGATGTGGCAGAGACTTTGCCCCACCGAGAGTCCGGTGGTTACTGGATCGCCCGGTCAAGCCGGGCGATGACAGTGAGTGGGTTGCGATCATACATCAAAAGGTACCGCGGTGCGGGCGCCCAACCGTCACCCGAGCGCCTGCTTCACCCGCTCCGGCGTCATCGGCGTGTGGCGCAGGCGCACGCCGGTCATCTCGGCGACCGCGTTGGCGATCGCCGGGGCGACCAGCGGCGTCGCCATCTGGCCGACGCCGGTCGGGTGGTTGTTGGTCGAGATCACCTCGATCGCCATCTCCGGGATCTCGTTCATGCGCGGCACGTGGTAGTCGTAGAAATTCGACTCCTGCACCGCGCCGTCGGCAATGGTGATGCGCTCGGTGAGCGCGAAGCCGAGCCCATAGATGATGCTGCTCTCGGTCTGCGCGACGACGTTGTCGGGCTGCACCGCGATGCCGGGATCGAGCGCGGTCCACACCTTCGGGACCCGCAGCGCGCCGGTCTTGCGGTCGAGCACGACCTCGACGGCGAGCGCGATCTGCGTCCCCGAATAGTTCATGTAGGTGAAGCCGAGCGCACTGCCGTCGCGCTTCTTGCCCCAGTCGGCCATCGCGGCGACGCGGTCGATGATGGCGATCGCCCGCGGGTTCGACTTGACGAGCTCGCGCCGGAACGCCGCCGGATCGATGCCGCGCTTGCGCGCGAGCTCGTCCATGAACGATTCGATCGCGAAGATGTTGGTGAGATGCGCGATGCCGCGCAGGCTCGAGGTGCGCAAGCCGCTCTCGCGCGGCACCGCCTCGCCGAGCCGGTTCGGGATTTCGTAGTAGGGTGCATCGAGGCCGTTGAAGGCGATGCCGTCGCGGCCCTTCTGCCGCTCGAACCGCACCGGGTCCTGGAACGCGGTCACCTCGTCGCAGGCCTTGCGATGATGGAACGCGACGAGCTTGCCGGACGCGTCGAAGCCTGCGCGCAGGTAATGCGCCGAGAGCGGATTGAAGCGGCCGTTGTGGACGTCGTCCTCGCGCGTCCACATCACCTTGACCGGCTTCTTCACCGCGTTCGACAGCACCACCGCGTCGTGGACGTACTCCTCGTCGCGATGGCCGCGCCGGCCGAAGCCGCCGCCCATCAGCATGTCGTGATAGACGATCTTGTCCGGCTTGATGCCGAGCGCGTCGGCGGCGACGGTGACGGCGATGGTCTTCGACTGCACGCCGCACCACACCTCGCAGGTGCTGCCGTCCGGCGACACCGAGGCGACCGCGTTCAGCGGCTCCATCTGGGCGTGATAGACGAGATCGTTGCGGTATTCCGCTTCGATCACGCTCGCCGCCGTCTTGAGCGCCGCCGGCGCATCGCCCTCCTTGCCCCACAGCTTGGTCGGCTGCGAGAAGTCGCGCGCCGCGGCGGCGAACGCCACCAGCGCCTTGTCGCTGTCGAAGCCCCACGCCTTGCCGGTGCGGGTCCAGGTGACGTCGAGCGCCGCCTTGGCGTTGAACGCGGCCCACGGCTTGTCCGCGATCACGCCGACGCCGTAGGGCAGCTTCACGATCTCGAGCACGCCGGGCACCGCCCGTGCGCGGGCGTCGTCGATCTTGTCCGGGCGCGGCGCCTTCCACCGGCGCGCGCAGGATCGCGCCGTAGAGCATGCCGGGCACCTGGACGTCGATGCTGTATTGCGCGCTGCCGTTGACTTTTCGCGGCAGCTCGATGCGCATCACATCCTTGCCGATGAGGCGGAACTGCTCCGGCTTCTTGAGCTCGCTCTCGGCGACCTCCGGGGCCTTGGCCGGCACTTCGGCGAAGGCGGCGATCTCGCCGTAGCCGAGCCGCCGCCCGCTCTTGGCATGCACCACCACGTTCGGCTCGGTGGTGAGCTCCTCGACCGGCACGTTCCAGTGCTTCGCGGCGTTCGCCAGCAGCACCTTGCGGACCTGCGCGCCGAACTGGCGCAGCGGCTTGAAGTACGAGGTCACGGCATTGCTGCCGGCGGTGTACATGTAGCCGAAGCCCGGATTCTTGTAGAGCTCGTCGTTCGGCGGCGCGACGACGATGCGCACCTTCGCCCAGTCGGCGTCGAGCTCCTCGGCGAGGATGAGCGGCAGCGAGGTCAAGGACCCCTGCCCCATCTCGGCCGCCGGCGACATGATCGCGACGGTGTCGTCGGTCGAGATCGTCACCCACGGGCTCATGGTCTTGCCGGTCCCCTCGGGACCGAGCGCGGCGGCGTTCGCGGCATCGCCGATGGCAAAAGCGAAGGTCGCGCCGGCGGCGCCGACCATGAAATCGCGGCGCGACGGCGCGGCGAGCGTACGTGCGATCGATATGGATGGTCATGGCTCAGGCCTCCTTCGCGGCGCGCTCGATGGCGCGGACGATGCGCGGATAGGAGCCGCAGCGGCAGATGTTGGTGCTCATGTGGGCGACGATCGCGGCGCGATCGGGCTTGGGATTGTGCGCCAGGAGATCGGCGGCGCTCATGATCTGGCCGGACTGGCAGTAGCCGCATTGCGGCACCCGCTCGGCGAGCCAGGCCTTCTGCACCGGATGGGACGAATCGGGCGACAGTCCTTCGATGGTGGTCACCGCCTTGCCCGCGACCTCGGAGAGCTGGGTCTGGCACGAGAACGCGCGCTTGCCGTCGATGTGGACCATGCAGGCGCCGCACAGCCCGGTGCCGCAGCCGAACTTGGTGCCGGTGAGCTTGAGCTCCTCGCGGATCACCCACAACAGCGGGGTTTGCGGCGGGGCGTCCGCCTGCGCCGCCTTGCCGTTGACCTTGAACTGGACTGCCATCTGATCCTCCATTCTCCCGGGGAATCGGCGAAGGCACGCACGCCTGCCGAGCCGTCATCGGAGCCGGACTCGCTTGGGTCCTGCTTCAAGTCTAGTCCGTTCCCCGGGTAATGTGGAGCGGTGCACGAAAACGTGTCTTGAACGTTCGTGCTGCGCAACCTGGTGCTCGTGAGGCCCCAGGCAAGTCCTCTGACGGCGCGGTTTGGCGTGGCGCGTGGGGCGGAATAGCGCAGCGTATTCCGCCGGCCTGCACGGACGGGCGAAACGCCCACGGTGGGTTACGCCTTCGGCTAACCCACCCTACGGACCCACCTTGCTTGGCCGCGCCGCCATCGCGGTGCGCAGCAGGATGTAGAGCACGACCGCATTGAGGATGTGCCAGGCGAAATGGGTGCCGAGCGGAAACGCCGGGCATAGCGCGATGTCGGCGGTGCGCAACGCCAGCGAGATCGCGAACACGAGCGCCGCCAGCGGCGAGGCCGCGCCGCACCTGCTCCTCTTTCGCCATGGCCGCGACCGCGATCAGCGCGGCGAGCGCCGGCAGATAGCCGACCGAGCCGTTGAGAAACCGCGGCGGCGCGAGCGCCGACAGCCCCTGCGCCGCGGCGGCATAGGCGACGACGATCGCGCCGGCCGCGATGCACGGCAGATGCAGGAAGCGGCGCAGCGCGAGCAGCAGATAGCCGTAGATGAAGACGGCGATCGGGATCGACGTCGGCGAGCACCGCGCCGCGGGTCGCCACGGTGTGAAACGTGAACGAGCCGATGCCGACCGCCGTCACCACGCCGATCAGCGCCAGCGCCGGCCAGTCCCCACGGTCGCCGCGGCGCCAGCGGACGAAGGCGGCAGCCGCCGCGATCAGGAACGCGACGTTCGAGACGGCGTTGACCGGCTCCGACCAGAACGCCGCATCGGTGCGCTCGCAGTAGAGATCGATCGGCTGCGACCAATCCATGGCGTGTCCGACTTCGCATGGTGCCGTGCGGCCACGCCGCGTTCGCGCTCATGCCGAAAGAGCGCTATCGCGATGGTACCGGTTCGCGCCGAACATGCGACAGGGCCGGAGCAACAGGCCCCGGCCCTGCGACCTTCCGCTTTTTGTCGTGCTCAACCCGTTGGCGGCTACGCCGTCACCATGTTGTGGCGACGGATGCGAGCCCTCTAATGGTGATCGTGATCATCACCGTCGTCATCATCGTCATCGAGATCATGCTTGTAGACCGCAACACATCCGGCCGTTGCCGCCGCAGATTCCCGCACCGACCGTCGTGGTGTCGCCGCCTGATTCCGACAACCGCGACGGGGGCAACTTGCGGAACGAAGATGAGATTTCGTTTCGAATCGGCCGCCACGGAGTGGGAGCCGGACGATTGCGGGATGCCTTCGATGAAGAACTTGGTTTTCGCCGCTGACCACGCCCAACTTTGCTCCACCGGGGCTCCTGCTGGCGCCGAGATAATAACGATTGTCACCGCGGTTGATAGAAAACCTCATCGGACCCGGTGATGCCGTTCGCGCTTACGCTCTGCTTGGTCTTCGCGTTGATGATCAAGTCGTCTGCGTGTCGCTGGGGTTGTTCCCCGGCGTGCACCCCAGCATGAGCTCGTCATGCAGTCCAACCGTGGCGCCGTTTGGCGAGCAGGCGGGAAGCGGAACGACGCCGGTATTTGTGGTCGGATCGAATGCGCCCTGCACCGCCGTCGGATTGCAGCGGATCAGTCACCAGCAAGCCGCCGTGGCAAGTTATGGGCCCGGCGAGCTGGCCATAATTGCAGCCCGTCGGGTTGTTGGCGATGATCGGGATCGACGTGTAGAAGCGCTTGGTCGTGGGATCCCAGGCCGGCTGCTCGAGCGAGAGGCCGAAGCCCGTCGGAATAATCGTCGGGTCGACCGTGATTTTGATGATCTTGTTGACGTTGCTGGTCGCGTTGTCGCCGTTTGCCGACAAACAGCGTCGCGAACGGAGGATCCTCGGCGTTGTTGGCCGCAATCAGCAACTTGCCGTCCGACGTCAAGGCCATTTCATCGAGCGCGGGTCGTGCCGCCTGTGCTGATGACCTGCTTGATTGGCCGCGGCGGCGTTGAGATCGATCACCTTGAGGGTGCTGTCGCCGTCGCCGGCATAGAGCCAACGGCCGTGTGAGGTCACGCCGTCGGGCCCCGAAATGTTGTTGTTCACCCCTCCGGTCATGGGGTTGAGCTTGATGCCGACGAACCCGCCGATGGTTCGGACGAACTTCAGGGTTTGCGTATCGATGACGTCGATGCCGGCGTTCGAACGATCCGCAAAGTAGTATTCCGCCCGGTCCGGATTGGTCCAGCTGATGTCGAAGGAACGAAGCGGACTTCCGGTAATGGTGATGGCGGTCAGACATTTCGTTTGCGTGGTCGTCGGAGCACCGGGTCCGGTGCAGGGCGCCGCGAAGGCAGGCGACGCAGTGATGGACGCCGCGCCGATCAACGGCCACGGCGATGGAACCCGACAAGCAGGCAAACGACTTCCCGTGTTTTGACATGGAACTTCCCCCTTCCCCCCCGAAAGAGCCAATGATTTGGCTCTGAGAACAAGCTTCGGCGCGGAAATGGGAAATTTGTGGCCGACAATTAGGCGGCCGTCCGTCGGATTTTATCCGAAACTCACGTGGCTCGTTTACAACGCAAGTTCAAAATATTTTAAAACCATAGGTTCCTAAAACAACATTCCAAAACCATCGACACGAATGGCAGGAACCAGCTTCGACGTCCCGAAATTCGGGCTCTGTCACGGTTCCGAAATTTTGGCGCTTGCGATGATCCTCGTCGATTTCGAGATATCAGCCTTGTGTCTGGCGCTTGTCTTTGTGCGCACCGACAGAGGCTCCGATCCCAAGATCGGCATTAAACCATAAGAAATGACGTAAAGATCATCTTATACTGTGACTTATCACAGTCAGGCGGCGACTTATTGCGACGGAGCGCCGGGCAAAACTCACGCGCCTATAGTTTTGGAATTTTGGCGTCCTCGATCACCTTGGTCCATTTGGCGATGTCGGCCTTGAGCCGTGCGCTCTATCTCCTCGGGCGTACCGGCCTGGGCCTCGATCCCGAGATCGAGCAGCCGCTGCTTGGTGTCGGGCAGCGCGATCGCGTCGCGGACGGCCTCGTTGAGCCTTGCGATCACCTCCGGCGGCGTTCCCTTCGGCGCGAACAGTGCGTTCCAGGACGTCACCACATAGCCGGGAACTCCGGACTCCGACACCGTCGGAACCTTCGGCAGCACCTTCGAACGCTGCTCGCCCGAGGTCGCCACAACCCGCACCTTGTGGTCGTCGAGGCCGGGTTTCACCGTCGCGTAGTATTCGACGATGAGCTGGATATCGTTGCGCAACAGCGCGATGAGCGCTTCGGGCGCGGTGCGATAGGTGACCAGCGCAAAGTCGGCGCCCGACATCGAGCGCAGCAGTTCCGCGCCGAGATTCTGGGTGCTGCCGACGCTGATGGTGCCGACGTTGAGCTTGCCGGGATTGGCCTTGGCGTCCTTGATGAAGTCGCCGATCGTCCGGTACGGGGAACTCGGCGTTCACCGCGAGCGCGAGGTCGAAAGTTCCCATCGCCGAGATCGGCACGAAGTCCGCGACCGGATCGAAGGGCAGCGTCTTGAACAGCGGCACGCTGATCGCGCTGCCATTGGTGACGACGGCGAGCGTGTAGCCGTCGGGAGGCGCCGCCAGCACCGATCGCGCCGCCGCGATCCCGCCGGCGCCGGGCTGATTGTCGACGATGATGCGCTGCCCGAGCTTGTCGCCGAGCTTGTCGGACACGATGCGCGTCGTGATGTCGGCGAGCCCGCCGGCGGCGAACGGCAGGATCGCCCGCACCGGGCGGGTCGGGTAGGTCTGGGCGGTGGCGGCCGTCGCGGCGAGGATGAGCCACGCGGCAAGCGTATGATTGTATCGCCCGGTTCAAGCTGTTCATGGGAATGCGTCTCCCTGGCGGCGCGCCTGCCCGCTCGCGGGCGGCGGCTCCGGCTTCTTCTGACCGGCCGCACAATGTCATGCAATCGGCAACCGTGCCACCGGCAGCGTTGCCACATCCGATGCCGCGCGTGGTCCGGGTGCCAGCGAACCACTCGCCGTCATTCCGGGGCCAGCCGCAGGCTGGAACCCGGAATCCAGCCCTTGCTGTGGACGCGAGAGAAGAAAGCCTGGATTCCGGGTTCGCGCTTACGCGCGCCCCGGAATGAGCGTGCAGGCGGAAGGGGTATCGCAAGACGCAAGTCGCTATCCCAGCGCCGCCTTGACCCGCTCCGGCGACAGCGGCAGGTCGCGCAGGCGCTTGCCGGTGGCGGCGGCGAAGGCGTTGGCGATCGCGGCGACCGCCGGGCCTTGCGATCCCTCGCCCGAGCCGAGCGGCTTCTCCTCGGGCCGGTCGATCAGCACCACCTCGACGGTCGGCGCGTCCGGCATGGTGAGGATCGGATAGCCGAGCCAGTCGCGCGACTTGATGCCGTCGCGGGTGAACCGGACCTGCTCCTTGAGGGTCCAGCTCGCCGACTGGACGATGCCGCCTTCCATCTGGTTGGCGAGACCGTCGGGGTTGATGATCTGGCCGGAGTCGACGGCGCAGTAGGCCCGCGGCACCGAGACCTTGCCGGTCGCGCGGTCGACCTCGACCTCGGCGATCACCGCCACATAGGTCGCGAGCGTCTTGTACTTCGCAAAGCCGATGCCGCGGCCGCGGCGGCCGTCGCCCTTTTCGCCGGGCTTCCAGCCGGCCTTCTTCGCCACCGCCTCGATCACCGCGCGGGCGCGCGGGTCCTTCAGATGGGCGAGGCGGAACGCCACCGGATCGGCACCGGCTGCGAGCGCAAGCTCGTCCAGGAAGGATTCGGTCGCGAACACGTTGGCATAGGCGCCGAGCGTGCGCAGCGCCGAGACCCGGATCGGCATCGGCTTGATCAAATGACTGACGACGCGCTGGCGCGGGAAGTCGTAGAGGGGCACGGCGTTGCGGTCGCCGCCACCGGCCGGCATCGGCAGCCCGCGCGGCGGGGCCGGCTGCTGCGGCTCGGCGAGATACCAGCTCGCCAGCAGATTGTTGCCGCCCGGCTCGCTCGGCCGCGTCGAATGGGTGTTGCTGAAGACCTCGTAGTTCCAGTCGACGATCTTTCCGTCCGGCGACAGCGCCGCCTTGGTCTTCATGACCATGGCGGGCCCGAACGGCTCCCAGCCGAACTCGTCGCCGCGCATCCACTGCAGGCGGACCGGCCGGCCGCCCGGCGCCGCCCGCGCCAGCAGCGCCGCATCGAAGGCGACGTCGTCGGCCGCGTTGTGGCCGTAGCAGCCGGAGCCCTCGGCATGAATGCAGTGGATCTTGTCGGGCGGCAGCTTGAGGCCCATGGCGAGGTTGCCGCGCAGCGGGAACACGCCCTGTGAATGGGTCCACACCGTCATCTTGCCGTCCTTGAACTGCGCCACCGCGCAGGACGGGCCGATCGATGCGTGGGCCATGTAGGGCTTGCGATAGGTCGCCTCGAGGACTTTCGCCCCGTCGGGCAGCGGGCCCTGCTTCTCGCTGATGACGGTCGCCTCGGCCGGCAACGACAGGAGATGGTCGTAGATGCCGGCCTCGTCGGGGAGCGGCGGACCGGGCGTCCAGGTCGCGCTCTTCGCCAGCGCAACGCTCGCCTTGATCGCCTGCTCCTCGCGCTCGGCGATGACGCCGAGGAAGGAGCCGTCGCGCACCACCGCGACGACGCCGGGCATCGCCTTCACCGCCGCCTCGTCGATCGTGTTGAGCTTGGCGCCGTATTGGGGCGGCCGCACCACCCGGCCATGGACCATGCCGGGGAGCCGCAGGTCCTGCACATAGGCGGCGCCGCCGGTGACCTTGCCGGGAATGTCGAAGCGCTCGATCGACTTGCCGACGATCTTGTGGGCGGAGGGCGGCTTCGGCCGCGCCTTGGGGTTCACCTCGCGGTGGAGATCGGCCTCGCCGGCGAGCTCGCCGTAGCTCACCTTGCGGCCGTCCGGCGCGCCGATCACGCCGTCGGCGACCGCGAGCTTGCGCCACGTCGACGCCGAGGCGCTTCGCGGCAAGGTCGAGCAGGATTTCGCGCACCTGGGCGCCGGCGAGCCGCAGCGCGACGCCGCTGTATTCGATCGACTGGCTGCCGGAGGTGACGCCCTCGTTCGGCGCCTTCTCGGTGTCGCCGGAGATCAGGTGAAGGCGCGACAGCGGCAGCTCGAGCTCCTCCGCCGCGATCTGGGCGAGCGCGGTCGTCACGCCCTGGCCGAGCTCGACCTTGCCGGTGCACACCGTCGCGGTGCCGTCGGCATGGACGCGGATCCAGGCGTCCAGCATCGGGTTCTGCGGCAGGCTGCCGGGCAGCGGCGCCGCCTGCTGGGCAAGCGCGGTGATGTCGAGACGCGGGAGAAGCGTGAAGGCGACCACGATGCCGCCGAGGCCGGCGGCGACTTCGCGCCGTGTGAGCATGTTCATGTCAAGTCCTCCCCATCTCACGGGACGCCCGCAGCACGGCGCGGATGATGCGATTGTGGGTGCCGCAACGGCAGAGATTGTCGGCGAGGCCTTGCCTCACCTCGGCTTCGCTCGGATGCGGATTGGCGTCGAGGAGGACCTTGGCCGACATGATCATGCCGGCGATACAGTAGCCGCACTGCGCCGCCTGCTCCTCGATGAAGGCCTTCTGCAGGGGATGGAGCTTTTCCAGCGTGCCGAGGCCTTCGAGCGTCGTGATCTCGGAATTCGCGACCGAGGAGACGTCGGTAATGCACGAGCGCACCGGCTTGCCGTCGACGAGCACGGTGCAGGCGCCGCACTGGGCGAGGCCGCAGCCGAATTTCGCGGCATTGAGGGCGAGATCGTTGCGCAGAACATAAAGCAGCGGGGTGTCCGGCTCCGCCGGCACCGCGCGCGTTGCGCCATTGACTTTCAGGCTGACCGTCATGCTGGTCCTCTTGAATGCTCCGACCTTGCGGCCGGCGCATCACGTTTTTTGATGGGCGCTATTGTGCGCCGCCGCAGCGGCCCCGTCGAGGCCCTGCGTTCAATGGGCGCGGCGGCCACTCCGGCCTGCGCCGAGCCTCGGTATCATGACGCTTCCGCGGCATGTCACACAGCTGCAACATCTTTCGTCCGTATGGTCGCTGCGAGCTTCACGGCTGGAGGCTGGGACATGGCGAATGACGTTATCGACCTCGATCAAATGCAGGCCAACTACAAGGCCGCCGTCGAGGAATGGATCGCGGCGATCAAGCAGGAAGAGGCGCTGGCTTCGGTCAATCACACGGTGGCCGAGCTCGACAAATGGGAGGCGGCGCATTTCAGCGAGGACGCCATTCGCACCAAGGTGAAGGCCGCCAAGAAGCAGTACGAGGACGCGCTGCGCGAAAAGTTCTTCGGGTTCTAGGTCACACCCGCCGGCGGACGTCCGAGGCGCGGCCGAGACATCGCTCGATCCGCGCCCCGATCAGCGACGACCTCTCGTCATAGTTGTCGATCGGCAAGCCACTTCGCGAGCACGTCGGTCAGCGGCTGCTCGTTGCCGTCGAAATAATGGCCTTTGAGGCTGACCGGGTTCGTATCGGGAAGAACGACAAGATCGACGCTCGTCACGAGCGAACCCTCGGCATGCGCGGCACTCACGAGCATGTGGGGTTCGAACGGCAGCACGACGCCGTCGGACTGGTCGCGGACGATCAGGATCGGTTTCGGAATGTGACGGATCCAGAACGTGCCGTCCGCGAGGCTCGTCCGATCAAAGCGATAGGTGAGAAAGTGCTGTCCGGTGATCGGCACGTCCTGTCCGGTTGAAGCGGTGGTCGAGCTGACCGGGTTCGAGAAGCGCATCTTCACGGGCAGGATCTGATCGAGCGTGCCGTCGCGCAGCGACTTCATCGAAGCCTCGATGAGGGCGCGAAACCGTTCCTCGTTCTGCACCAGGATGTTTCTCGACTTCCACGGCAGGTTGGCGAAAGGCCCGAGCAGGACGACGGCCCGCAGTCGCGGTCCCAATTGGTCGCGGCGAAGTACTGCACCTGGATGTTGCCGAGGCTGTGTCCCGCCAGCACGAGCTTCTGGTAGCCGAGCGCGCGACCGACCTGGACGGCGGCCTCGATATCGCGGCGAATGTCGAGGAAGTTGTCGGTATTGATCTTGTCGTCGTGCTGGCGCGTATCGATCGCGAGCGCAGCATAGCCCTTGGCCGCGAGGCGCGGACCAATGGTGCTTTCGGGCGGACGCCGATAGCTGCCGCCACTGCCATGCACCATGACCACCAGCGTCGTATCGGCGGCCGTCTTTCCGTTCGGAAGCCAAAGCGCAGCTTCCATCGGATAGCCGTCGATCGTCTTGATGGTGAGAAACTTGAGCGATGTGTCCCCGCTCGGGCGAAACTCGTCCGCGAGCCCGGCCGGACGCGGGATGAAGTCATACGTGATGGCCGCGGCGACCTCCGCGGCCCCGCATGGCGAGAGCGCGCCCGGTTGAAACGTCATCCACAGGGCGCCGACGAGGGCGCCACAAAGGCTCGTCCGTTGCGTCATGAAAGGGTTCTCCATCTCTCTCCGGGACTCTCTCCGGGATATACCGCGGCCGGCTCAGGCACGCAGGAAACCGACGTTTCCCTGCACACGTTGCAGTGATACGATCGCACACGCAGTGGGAAGTACGAGAGGATAACCTGCAAGGCGAAGGAGATCATCATGCGCGGCCGCTTCTCGATGGCAACAGTCGCTATTGCCGCCTTGGCCGGCACCGCCGCGCTCTTCGCATTCGAAACGCAGACATCGGCGCAGTCGACCTCGGCGTCCAAGACACCCTGGGGCGATCCTGATCTCCAGGGAATTTGGACCGACGAGTTCGATACTCCCCTTCAGCGCCCGCCCAAGTTCGCGAGCCAGGAGCTTTTCACCGAGGCCCAGCGCCAAGACATAGATCGAGAGCGAACGACGCTCTACGGCGAGGAGAGACCGGCAGAGCGCGGGACCGACCTCGACGTCGCCCGGGCGTATAACCACGCGGTATTTTTGTCCAACAAGCACGTCGGGGCGCGCACGTCGCTGGTTGTCGATCCGCCCGATGGCCGGATCCCGCGGCTGACGCCGGAAGCGCAGAAGATGGCGGCCGCCGATCGGGAATTCCGTCTCGCTCTGCTGCAAGCGACCGACACGTGCAAGAGCAAGTCCGCGCGCTGCAATGGTGGGAAGTACGATCCGACGCATTCGCCGCGTTTCGCCGACCTTGCTCCTCGCTACAACACCGCGCGGATGAACCGCTACGACCGTCCGGAAGACGGCGGCTTGTCGGAGCGCTGCCTGACCGGCGGGCTTCCCGAGTTCGGCACCTCATTCGGCGGCAGCTTCCGCCGGATCGTGCAGACGCCCGGCGGAATCACGATGTTCTACGACGTTGGTCAGGGCCAGGGCTGGCAGCGCAACATCGTGATGGACGGCGGCCCCCATCTGCCCGCCAGCATTCGCCAGTGGTTCGGCAACTCGCGCGGCCACTGGGAGGGCGACACCCTCGTGATCGACGTGACGAACTTCAGCGCGAAAACCGATTACCGGGGCGCCCGCGAGAATTTGCACCTGATCGAGCGCTGGACGCGGACGGGACCGACGACGCTCGAATATGTCGTGACCATCGAGGATCCGACGGTGTGGACGCGGCCCTGGACGGTGAAGCAGGAATTCACCAAGCAGAGCGATCGCGACAACCGGATTTATCCGGAGCCGCGCTGCGTCGAAGGAAACTATGGTCTCCCCGGGCTGCTGCGCGGCGGGCGCCTCGAAGACCTCGCCTTCTCCGAGGGGCGCGGCCCCGATCCCGCAACCAAGGACCGGGCCACGGCCTTTGTGGGATTTCCCGAGGAGGACCCGCTGCTGAACGATCGGTAGTCGGGCCGCGTCAATCGAGCGAGCGTACTCGTCGCTTCGCCACGACACTCGATCGCGACGCGCGGCCACTTGCGCCTCCGCCACCGCGCGCGCGGCACCCGTCGAGAAAAAGCCGGATCGCCGCGCGCAGGCGCCGCGCCTCCTGCTCCGGCGGCTCGCGGCCGACGAGGAGCGCGAGCGTGCGCGGAATTCCGACGACGAGGATCACGAAATGCTCGGCGCGGGTGCGGGCCTCCTCCGGCGTGACCGGCGCGAGGTCCGAATATTGCGAAAGCACGCCGGCGACCAAGCCGAGCAGCTTGTTGCGGGTGACGAAATGCTCGCCGAGCCCTGGAAATTTCGGCGCCTCGGCAATGAACAGCCGGAAGAAGGCGAGTGCATCCGGCCGCAGCACGAGGTCGAGCAGGCGCTTGCCGAACGTATAAAGCCCCTCCTCGACCGGCGCCGGCAGCGGCTCGCTCATCTGCAGGGTGCCCATGGCATCTTCCATGACCCATTCGATCGCCGCGACGAACAGCGCCGCCTTGTCGGGGTAGCGGGAATAGATGAAGCCCTTGGCGACCCCGGCGCGGCGGGAGATTTCGTCGATCGAGGTGCCGTCCCATCCCTTCTCGGCGAACAGCCGAAACGCCGCCTCGATTAGGCCGCGATGTCGGCGTTCTGCTTCCTCCCGGGTGGGGCGTCCGCCGGGGCCGCGTTTGAATGCACCTGTTTCGAGCGTCCGGTCGGACAATCGGATCTCCTGCCCCAAAAACTCTGACCGATGAGAACGGCCGGCTCATTCCATAAGCCCGCAATCGGGAACGCGCCACCCTGCGGCACCACGTCTCCCGCACGCCGGCATGGAACTCGCTTGCCACATCACCGCAAAGGTGATAATGCAACGATACAGTTCGGTTACATTAGATACCTCGGGGAAGTAGGTCAAGGGGAAGGCCTATGTCCGTCCGCAAAGCTGGCGACTTCTGTCATTGCTCGTTCTCGCCGGCGCCGGCGGCGCTTGGTGGTGGATCAATCGCGACCCTCGCCGCCCCTGCAATGGCAGGGCTATGCCGAAGCCGATTTCGTCAAGGTCGGGCCGACCCAGCAGGGTCTGCTGATGACGCTCGCCGTGCGGCGCGGCACCAAGGTCGCGCCCGGCGTCGCCGCTGTTCGAGCAGGACGACACCGCCGACCTCGCCGCGCGCGAACAGGCGGCACGACAGCTTCGGCAAGCCGAGGAGCAGCTCGCCAATCTCCAGGCGAGCGGCAAGCCGACCGAGATCCTCCGGCCGAAGCCAATCTCGCCGACGCCCAGGCCGCCCGCGACAAGATCCAGTCCGACCTCAAGCGCAACGAGTTGCTGGTGAAGACCAACGCCGTCTCGCCAGCAGATCGTCGACCAGCAGCGCGCCGACCTGCGCTCCGCGATTGCCAAGGTGCAGGGCCTCGAGGCGGCGCTCGCCCAGATGCGCGCCCCGATGGGCCGCGAGCGCGAGATCAAGGCGCAGCAGGCGGCGGTCGAGGCGGCGCGGGCCGCGGTCGACATGACGCAGTGGCGGCTCGATCAGCGCCACGTGATGGCGCCGGTCGCCGGCGTCGTCGCCGACGTCCTGGCGCGGCCGGGCGAGACGATCCCCGCCGGCGGCGCGGTGGTGTCGCTGTTGCCGCCGGAGAACATTTTCGTGCGGTTCTTCGTGCCCGAGCCGCGGCTCGCCGAGGTCCATATCGGCGACAAGGTCCGGCTCGTCTGCGACAACTGCCCGGCCGATCTCACCGCCACCATCTCCTTCATCTCGCCGCAGGCCGAATACACGCCGCCGGTGATCTACAGCGAGACGATCCGCGCCAAGCTCGTCTACATGGTGGAGGCGCGGCCCTCCGCGGAGCAGGCCGCCCTGATCAATCCCGGCCAGCCCATCGCGGTGCGGCCCGACAGCGGCCTCGTGCAGACGGCGCAGGCGAGGAGGACCGCGCGGGTCGGGCGATGACCGAGCTCGTCATCGACGTGCACGGGCTGCGCAAGAGCTTCGGCACGCGGCGCGTGGTCGACGGCCTCGACCTCCAGGTCGCGGCGGGCCAGATCTGCGGGTTTCTCGGCGCCAACGGCAGCGGCAAGACGACGACCATCCGCATGCTGTGCGGCCTGCTCGTCCCCGACGGCGGCAGCGGCACCTGCCTCGGCCACGACATCATCCGCGACTCGGCGCGCATCCGCCGCCAGGTCGGCTACATGACGCAGAAGTTCAGCCTCTACGAGGACCTCACCGTCGAGGAGAACCTCGATCTCGTCGCCGACGTCTACGAGATGCCGCACGCCCGCGAGGCGGTGAAGGACGTGAGCGCGCGCATGGGGCTCGCCGACCGGCGCAGCCAGCTCGCCGGCCAGCTCTCCGGCGGCTGGAAGCAGCGCCTCGCGCTCGCCGCCTGCATCCTCCACGAGCCGAAGCTCCTCCTCCTCGACGAGCCGACCGCCGGCGTCGACGCCAAGGCGCGGCGCGAGTTCTGGGACATGATCCACGACCTCGCCGGCGAAGGCCTCACCGTGCTGGTCTCGACCCATTACATGGACGAGGCCGAGCGCTGCCACCGCATCGTCTATCTCGCCAACGGCCACATCGTCGTCCAGGGCGACGCCGGCGAGGTGTCGCGCCACTCCGGCCTCATCACCTTCGAAGTGACCGGCGCCGACGTCGACGAAGCCGCCCGCCGGCTGCGCCGCCTGCCCGGCGTCGAGGCGGCGGCCGTGTTCGGGCGCGCGCTCCACGTCGCCGGCACCGACCGCGCCGCGCTCGAGCGCGCCATCCGCGAGGTCAACGGCGACTTGACGAACGGCGGCGCGCTCGGCGGCACACTCACCTGGCAGGAGGTCGAGCCGCGCCTCGAGGACGTCTTCATCCACATGCTCAGCGTCGACCAGAACCGGCAGGCGCCGCCATGATGAGCGCTTCTCGTTTCGGCGCCTGCGCGCCTTGATGCGCAAGGAATGGATACAGGTGACGCGCGACGCGCTCACGCTTGCGCTTCATCATCCTGGTGCCGGTGATGCAGCTCTTCCTGTTCGGCTTCGCGATCAACACCAATCCGAAGAACCTGCCGACCGGCCTGTTGTCGGTCGAGCACTCGAAATACGAGCGCTCGATCGTCGCGGCGCTGCAGAACAGCGGCTATTACGCGATCCGCACCCTCACCTCGGAGACCGAGGCCGAGCGCGCGCTCGCCCAGGGCGACGTGCTGTTCGTGGTCGAGCTGCCGGCGAATTTCGACCGCGCGGTCGACCGCGGCGACGTGCCCTCGATCCTGATCGACGCCGACGCCAGCGATCCCTCCGCGATCGGCAACGCCACCGCGGCGCTCGCGACCATCGCCTCGGTGCTCAACCGCGACCTGCCGCCGGTGATGCAGCAGCCAGCCCACCAACCCGGCGTTCCAGTTCGTGGTCCACGCCCGCTACAATCCCGAGCAGCTCACCGTGCTCAACATCGTGCCGGGCCTGATGTGCATCGTGCTGATGATGTCGACGCTCTTCATGACGACGCTGTCGATCACCAAGGAGCGCGAGCGCGGCACCATGGAGAATCTGCTCGCCATGCCGGTGCGGCCGCTCGAGGTGATGCTCGCCAAGATCATGCCGTTCGTCGCCATCGGCTACATCCAGGTGCTGATCATCCTCGCCTCGTCGGCGCTGTTCTTCGACCTGCCGATGCGCGGCTCGATCCCGCTGCTGCTCGTCGCGCTCGGCTTCTTCATCGCCGGCAATCTCGCGCTCGGCATCACCTTCTCCACGGTGTCGGCGAACCAGATGCAGGCGATGCAGTTCGCCCAGCTCACGCTGATGCCGTCGTTCCTGCTTGTCCGGCTTCATGTTCCCGTTCCGCGGCATGCCGCTCTGGGCGCAATATGTCGGCGAGGTGTTCCCGACGACGCATGCCATGCGGATCGTCCGCGGCATGCTGCTCAAGGGCAACGGCCTCGACGACATCCTGCCCGAGCTGTGGCCGCTCGCGCTGTTCGCGCTCGGTGGTGATCGTGATCGCCGTGCGGTTCTATCGCGAGACGCTGGATTGAACGCAGCGCCCCGTAGGGTGGGCAAAGCGAAAGCCGAGGCCGCGGGAGCTACTCTGATGCGGCGATTGCGGCGCGCAGGGCGCGAATCGGAACGGATCGCTGCCGAGACGGCGCTCCGTGCCGATTTTCGACCGACGCCCTATCGAGGAAATTGTCGACGATCTGAATGCACTTGATCATCGTCGATGACCGTAGGATTGGCCCGCGTAGGATGGGTCGAGCGCGTAGGATGGGTTGAGCCCTTGCGAAACCCATCGTCTCTCCCCGAACGCCGTCGCACGGCGGCTGGCGCGAGGTGATGGGTTTCGCAAGGGCTCAACCCATCCTACCAGCTCGTCATCAACCTTGAGACCGCCAAAACCCCAGGCCTCACCGTGCCGCAAACACTGCTGGCGAACGCCGGCGGCGCACCGTCCGGGTTCTCAATTCGTCTAACCCCGCTCGAAATCCGCTTCCTCCGTCACATCACCGTGGCATAAGGGCGTCCGCAGCAACCTCCCCGGACCCCCATTCGCGCATGATTCGTCTCGACAACATCAGCAAGCAGCACGGCCACCAGATTCTCTTCATCGAAGCCTCCGCGGCGCTCCAGAAGGGCGAGAAAGTCGGCCTCGTCGGTCCGAACGGCGCCGGCAAGACCACGCTGTTCCGGATGATCACCGGCGAGGACCATCCCGACGAGGGCCAGGTCGCGGTCGATCGCGGCGTCACCATCGGCTATTTCAGCCAGGACGTCGGCGAGATGTCGGGGCGCAGCGCCGCGGCCGAGGTCATGGACGGCGCCGGGCCGGTGAGCACCGTCGCGGCCGAGCTCAAGGAGCTCGAGGCCGCGATGGCCGATCCCGATCGCGCCGACGAGATGGACGACATCGTCGCGCGCTACGGCGAGGTGCAGGCGCGCTTCGAGGAGCTCGACGGCTATGCCCTCGAAGGCCGGGCGCGCGAGGTGCTCGCCGGTCTCGGCTTTTCCGAGGAGATGATGGACGGCGACGTCGGCGCGCTCTCCGGCGGCTGGAAGATGCGCGTCGCGCTCGCCCGCATCCTCCTGATGCGCCCCGACGCCATGCTGCTCGACGAGCCGAGCAACCACCTCGACCTCGAAAGCCTGATCTGGCTCGAGGGCTTCCTCAAGGGCTACGAGGGCGCGCTGCTGATGACCTCGCACGACCGCGAGTTCATGAACCGCATCGTCTCCAAGGTGGTGGAGATCGACGGCGGCGCGCTCACCGCCTATTCCGGCAACTACGAGTTCTACGAGCAGCAGCGCGCGCTCGCCGAGAAGCAGCAGCAGGCCCAGTTCGAGCGCCAGCAGGCGATGCTCTCCAAGGAGATCAAGTTCATCGAACGCTTCAAGGCGCGCGCCTCGCATGCCGCGCAGGTGCAGAGCCGGGTGAAGAAGCTCGAAAAGATCGACCGGGTCGAGCCGCCCCGGCGGCGCCAGACGGTGCAGTTCGATTTCCTGCCGGCGCCGCGCTCCGGCGAGGACGTGGTCAGCCTCAAGAAAGTGCACAAGGGCTATGGCAGCCGCCGCATCTACGAAGGCCTCGACTTCACCGTCCGCCGCCGCGAGCGCTGGTGCGTCATGGGCATCAACGGCGCCGGCAAGTCGACGCTGCTCAAGCTCGTCGCGGGCACCGACGGCGCCGGACAAGGGAACGGTGGCGCTCGGCGGCAGCGTGAAGATGGGCTACTTCGCCCAGCACGCCATGGACGTGCTCGACGGCGAGCGCACGGTGTTCCAGACGCTGGAGGATGCCTTTCCGCAGGCCGGCCAGGGCTCGCTGCGTTCGCTCGCCGGCTGCTTCGGCTTCTCCGGCGACGACGTGGAAAAGCGATGCCGGGTGCTCTCGGGCGGCGAGAAGGCGCGGCTCGTCATGGCGCTGATGCTCTACGACCCGCCGAATTTCCTGGTGCTCGACGAGCCGACGAACCACCTCGACATGATGACGAAGGAGATGCTCCTCACGACGCTGTCCCAATACGAGGGCACCATGCTGTTCGTGTCCCACGACCGGCACTTCCTTGCCGCGCTGTCCAACCGCGTGCTGGAATTGACGCCCGAGGGCATTCACCAATACGGCGGCGGCTATACCGAATACGTGGCGCGCACCGGCCGCGAGGCGCCGGGATTGCGCAGTTGATGCTGGGCGCGGCCTGACGGCGACCGTAGGGTGGGCAAAGGCGCGAATTCGCGCCGTGCCCACGCTGTCCTTCATCCGATGCACGTCCAGAGCCACGCGTGGGCACGGCGCGAAGCGCGCGCCTTTGCCCACCCTACGAGATCGAACATGCTATCTTCACCTCGAACGGGCGCACAGCACGTGCCCGGCGAACGGCGCAATCAAAAGCCTTGAACACAATGGGAGGAAATGCATGAGAAATCGTCTGGCATCGGTCGCCATGTGTGCGGGATTGGCGACCGCCGGCCTTGTCGGCGCAAACGTCCCGGCCGACGCCCAGCCCGCACCGGCCGCGCAGGCGCCCTCGCCTCCCGCGCCGCCGGACACCGCGGCGCTGCGCGCCCAGTACGAAAAGTGGCGCACCGAGTTCAAGACCTGGGGCCGCTGGGCGCCGGTCGGTGAGGAGTCCAAGGGCACGACGAACTTCATCACGCCCCAGAAGGTGCTCGACGCGAACAAGCTCGTGAAGGACGGCATCGTGGTGCCGCTCGCGCACAACGAGCCGCAGGTCGCCGCCGCCGACGTCCTCGCGCCCGGCGTCTTTCACCGCGTCACCAACGCGATCACCGATACCGGCACGACCGACAACTACCAGGTGAGCTATCACGGCCAGACGGTCGCGCACGTCGACACCTGGTGCCACTTCTTCGAGAACGGGCAGATGTACAACGGCGTCCCGGTCAAGGAGAACATCACCAACGAGAGCGGCTGCATCAAGGGCAGCATCATGAACTGGAAGGGCGGCATCACCACCCGCGCCGTGCTCTACGACATCGCCCAGCTCAAGGGCGTCGACTGGGTCGACCCCAACACGCCGGTCACGCGGGCCGACCTCGAAGCGTGGGAGCAGAAGTCCGGCGTGAAGATCGGCCCCGGCGACATCCCGCTCCTCTACACCGGCCGCTGGAAGCGCCGCGCCGCGCTCGGGCCGTGGACCGGCCAGGTCGCCGGCTATTACCCCGACACCATCCCGTGGATGCACGAGCGCCTGCCGGCCTTCATCGGCCACGACTTCAACATCGACTGGAATCCGCGGCCCGGCTGGGAAGGCATGCGCAACCCGATCCACGTCGCGGTGCTGATCTGGATGGGCATCAACATCGTCGAGTGCCTCGACCTCGAGGAGCTCGCCGCGACGGCGCGGCGGCTCAACCGCTACGAGTTCATGATCACCTTCGCGCCGCTGCCGGTCGAAGGCGGCACCGGATCGCCGGTCAATCCGCTGGTGGTGTTCTGATCCCGTAGGGTGGGCAAAGCGAAGCGTGCCCACGCTGTCAGCTACTTGCAAAGAACGCGTGGGCACGGCGCTATGCGCCTTTGCCCACCCTACGTACTGCAGTTCCCGAGAAGCTTCACCCACGCCGAAACTGTCATCGCCCGGCTTGACCGGGCGATCCAGCAACCACCGGACTCGAGGTGGGGGCCAAGGTCTTAGAAACATCGATGGCACAGGGGTTACTGGATTGCCCGGTCAAGCCGGGCAATGACAGTCTTTGGTGTATGGGCACGCGCACCATACCTCACACCGCCGGCAATATCCCCCCTCGCCCACCCTTCCTTCGCGGCGGCGCGGAATTCCGCGAGCCGCCCCTTCGCGATCGCGTCGCGCATGCCCTGCATCAGGTCCTGGAAGTAGTAGAGGTTGACCTCGCTCGCGAGCATGGCGCCGACAATCTCGCCGGCCTTGATGAGGTGATGCAGGTAGGCGCGCGAATAGTCGCGGGCCGCCGGACAGCGGCTTTCCTCGTCGAGCGGACGCGGATCGGCGGCGTGGCGGGCGTTGCGCAGATTGATCGGGCCGAAGCGCGTGTAGACGAGGCCGTGGCGGCCGTTGCGGGTCGGCAGCACGCAGTCGAACATGTCGATGCCGCGGGAGACCGCTTCGAGGAGATCGTCGGGCGTGCCGACCCCCATCAGGTAGCGCGGCCGCGTCGGGCGGCAGCTCCGGCACCACCGTCTCGATCATGTCGAGCATCACCGCCTGCGGCTCGCCGACCGCGAGCCCGCCGATGGCGTAGCCGTCGAAGCCGATGCCCGCGAGCGCGCGGGCGCTCGCGGCGCGCAGGCGCGCGGTCGTCGCCGCCCTGCACGATGCCGTAGAGCGCGCGGCCCGGCCCACCCGTCGCCAGGCTGTCCGCGAAGGCGCGCTTGCAGCGCACGCCCCAGGCGAGCGACAGGTTCATGGCGCGCTCCAGCTCGGCGCGCGGCTGCGGCAGGCGGATGCATTCGTCGAGCTGCATGGCGATGTCGGAGCCGAGCAGCGTCTGGATTTCGATCGCGCGCTCCGGCGTGAGCGACACCGTCGCGCCGTCGAGATGGGAGCGGAACACCACGCCGTTGTCGTCGAGCTTGCGCAGGCTCGCGAGCGACATCACCTGGAAGCCGCCGGAATCGGTGAGGATCGGATGGGGCCAGTTGATGAACTTGTGCAGCCCGCCGAGCGCCGCGATCTCCTCGGCGCCCGGCCGCAGCATCAGGTGATAGGTGTTGCCGAGCACGATGTCGGCGCCGGACGCCTTCACGTCGCGCCAGTGCACGCCCTTCATCGCGCCCTGGGTGCCGACCGGCATGAAGGCCGGCGTGCGCACCGGCCCGTGCGCGGTCTCGATCACGCCGGTGCGCGCGGCACCGTCGGTCGCGGCGATGCGGAACGAGAAGGCGGGCGCGGCGCGCGTATCATCCATGGGCGGGGAATAGCAGGCACGCATCGCCATAGGAATAGAAGCGATAGCCCGATGCGATCGCATGGGCATAGGCGCGCTTCATCACCTCGAGGCCGGAGAACGCCGAGACCAGCATGAACAGGGTCGAGCGCGGCAGGTGGAAGTTGGTCATCAGCACGTCGACGGCGCGGAAGCGGTAGCCGGGGGTGATGAAGATGTCGGTCTCGCCGGCAAACGGCGCGATGCTGCGGTCGTCGCGGGCCGCGCTTTCGAGGAGCCGCAGCGAGGTGGTGCCGACGGCGACGATGCGGCCGCCGGCCGCTCGCGCCGCGTTGAGTGCGGCCGCGGTCGCGGCATCGATGTGTCCCCACTCGGCATGCATCTTGTGGCCGGCGACGTCCTCGGCCTTCACCGGGAGAAACGTGCCGGCGCCGACATGCAGGGTGATCGTGTGCAGCGCGACGCCGCTGCGCGTCGAGCCGGGCGAGGAGCTCCGGCGTGAAGTGCAGCCCGGCGGTCGGCGCGGCCACCGCGCCCTCCTCGCGGGCGAACATGGTCTGGTAGTCGGCGCGGTCCTGCTCGTCGGTCGGCCGGCGCGCGGCGATATAGGGCGGCAGCGGCACCTCGCCCCGTTCCGCGATCGCGGCATCGAGGATCGGTCCGTGAAAGGCGAAGGCGAAAGTCACTTCGCCGGCCTCGCCCTTCGCCTCGACGGTGGCGTCGAGCTCCTCGAGAAAGCACACGCTGCCCTCCGCGCCGAAGCGGACGACGTCGCCGACCGCGAGCTTGCGGGCCGGCTTGACGAGCGCCTGCCAGCGCGCCCCGTCGAGCCGCTTGATGAGCGTCGCCTCGATGCCCGGCGTCCGGCCCGCGGCCGATGCGCCGGCCATGAAGCTGCGCCGCGATCACCTTGGTGTCGTTGACGACGAGCTGGTCGCCCGGGCGCAGCAGCTCGGCAAGATCGCGCACGCTGCGGTCCTCGCATTCCGGCGCCGCGCCCGGCCGCACCACGAGCAGCCGCGCCGCATCGCGCGGGCTCGCCGGCCGCAGCGCGATGCGGTCCGGCGGAAGCTCGAAGTCGAACAGGTCGGTGCGCATGGGTGTTTGCGTCCCTCCCCGGCTTCGGGGAGGGTGGCCGAGCGAAGCGAGGTCGGGTGGGGTCCGCGAGCGATAGCGAGCGAGAAAAGAAAGACCCCACCCTGCCCTCCCCGAAGTCGGGGAGGGAAAGAGTGCGGCGGACTCGTCAGGCCGGGCGTCGGCGGCCATGCGGGCCTTGACGATCTTGTCGGGATTGGCGACCGGTTCGCCGCGCTTGATCTTGTCGACGTTCTCCATGCCCGACGTCACCTTGCCCCAGACGGAATACTTGCCGTCGAGGAAGCTCGCGTCGTCGAAGCAGATGAAGAACTGGCTGTCGCCGGAGTCGGGGCTCTGGGCGCGCGCCATCGAAACGACGCCGCGCACATGCGGCTCCCGGGAGAACTCCGCCTTGAGCTTCTTGCCGGAGCCGCCGGTGCCGGTGCCCTGGGGACAGCCGGTCTGCGCCATGAAGCCGTCGATCACGCGGTGGAACACGATGCCGTCGTAGAAGCCCTCGCGCACCAGCTCCTTGATGCGCGCGACATGCTGCGGCGCGAGGTCGGGCCGCATCTCGATCGTCACCGGGCCCTTCGTCGTCTCGAGGATCAATGTGTTTTCAGTGCTCATGTCTATCGTCTTTCAATGTTGCAATCGTCGATGATGAAGATGACGAACGGCCGTCGGGCGATGTCGCCGCCGCACGCGGGCCAGCGGCAGCGGCGCATGACGAGCGGTTGCCGCGCCACGACCGGCGCGGACGCTTCGTCACTTCGCGTCCGCGGCGACGCGCACGCTCGTCATCTTGTCCGGCGCGGTCACGCTGCCGCTCTGCCCTTCGCCCTTCTTGAGCTTGTCGACGACGTCCATGCCGGACAGCACTTCGCCGACCACGGTGTACTTGCCGTTGAGGAACGGCCCGTCCGCGAACATGATGAAGAACTGGCTGTTCGCCGAATTGGGATCGTTGGTGCGCGCCATGCCGAGGACGCCGCGCTTGTACGGCACGTTGGAGAACTCGGCCGGCAGGTCCGGATATTTGGAGCCGCCGGTGCCGTTGCCGTTCTGGCCGTCGCCGGTCTGCGCCATGAAGCCGGCGATCACGCGGTGGAACGGCACGTTGTCGTAGAACTTGTCGCGGGCGAGCTGCTTCAAGCGCTCGGCATGCTTGGGCGCGAGGTCGTTGCGCAGCTTCACGTAGATGCGGCCCTGGGTGGTGTCGATGACCAGCGTGTTCTGCGGATCGGCGCCGGCGGGCAGGCCCTGCTGGGCGACGGCCGGTGCGGCGACGAAGAGAACCGCTAACAGTGCGAGCATGCGCATCATGGGACTTCCTCTCGGTGGATGGCGTAGCTGCCGGTTGTGGTGTCGTGATTCAGCTCGTCCGGCCGGCGGACGCGGCCTTGTCGGCGGGCGTCCGGTCGGTCGGATACCTTGCCTGCAAATTTCTTCTTCAGGCGGCCCGCGACGGCGGCCGGCACGAAGGACGAGACGTCGCCGCCCATGGCGGCGATCTGCCGGACCAGGGTGGCCGTGATGGGGCGAACGAGCGGCGACGCCGGCAGGAACACCGTCTGCACCTCCGGCGCCATCGCCGCATTCATCCCGGCGAGCTGCATCTCGTAATCGAGATCGGTGCCGTCGCGCAACCCGCGAATCATCAGCGTGGCGCCGACCCGCCGCGCCGTCGTCACCGCGAGGTCGTCGAAGGTGATGCAGTCGAAGTCGCAGCCCTGGCCGCGCACCATGTCGGCGCAGGTCTCGGTGATCATGGCGAGCCGCTCTTCGGCGCTGAACAGCGGGATCTTGCCGGGATGGACGCCGACCGCGATCACCAGCCGGCTGGCGAGCTTCGCGGCATGGCGCACCACGTCGATGTGCCCGTTGGTCACGGGATCGAAGGAGCCGACATAAAGGGCGACCGGTTGCATGGCGCCGGTCTAGCCGCTGCGCCGGCCGCAGGCAAGGCGACGGGGTTCGGCCGGCTGGCCTCCCGGGCGGAATTGCCGCGCCCTGTGCGCGGGGCCGACCGCGGCGGTTCGCCGCGCCGTAGCGCCGGGCGGCATTATCCAATGAAAAGAATGCGGTAGGCCGATCGACGCGAAACGCGGCGAGCCTTGTTCCATCGATCCACCGTACGCAGGCCGGCGTTTTCGCTGCCGTGCAGGCGTGCCGAGGTCTTAAGATATCGGCCATGCGCTGCACGCTCCTGATGCCGGTGTTCGCCGCGAACGGCCTCATCGGAACCTTGCCCGCCGCCGCGGAGAGCCGCTGCGCCTTGCGCAGATCGCGCCGAGCGAAACCGAGCTGCGCATCTACGCCGGCCTGCATGCCGCGGCGGCCGATGGTGACGCCGCGGCGATCGCGCGCCTCGTCGCCGCGGGCGAGAAGCCGAACATCCAGGATTCGCGCAGCCGCACGCCGCTGCATGTCGCGGCGTTTTTCGGCCATCACGAGGCGGCCCGCGTCCTGATCCGGCTCGGCGCCAACGTGAATGCACGCGAGCGCCAGCGCTTCGATGCGCTGACCATCGCCGCGGTCGCCGGCGACCTCGAGATGGTGAACATTTTGCTTGGCGCCGGCGCCGATCCGCGCGCCATCGTCGGCCCCTATGACAGCACGGCGCTGATCGAGGCGGCCCATCTCGGCCGCGTCGACGTCGTCGAGCGTCTCATCGCCGCCCGCGCGCCGCTCGATCATTTCAACGCGCTCGGCTTCACCGCGCTCATCGAGGCCGTCGTGCTCGGCAACGGCGGCGCGGCTCACAGCGCCATCGTCGCGGCGCTGGCGCGCGCCGGCGCCGACGTCAATCTCACCGACCGGCAGGGCATGACGGCACTCGCTCACGCCGAAGCCCGCGGCTACCACGACATGGCCCGCGTGCTCGCCGCCACCGAGCCGCGGCCGGCGCGGATGCCGTAGGTTGGCGCGAGCCTCCGCCCTTCCCGTCATTCCGGAGCCGGCGGCAGGCCGGAACCCGGACATCAGAACTCTCGGAAGTCGCGCTTAGCGCAGAAGGCTGGATTCCGGGTTCGGTGCTGCGCACCGCCCCGGAATGACGGTGCACACTTCGCAACCAAACGCGAAACGAGATAATGTGCCACGAACCCTCGCCTCCTCTCGCGCAGGGATCGAGCGAATGGATGTCGCGATGAAGAGCCGGACTTCACGCATGGCAACGCTCACGCTGCTCGCCGTCGCGTTCGCGGGGAGCCTCGTGGCGACGGCACACGCGCCGGAGAGTTTCGGCGCGACGATCGCCGCCGAGATTCCGAAATGGGCGGAGACGGTGCGCGCCGCGGGCATCCGGCTCGACTGACGCGATGTCGGCGCACTCGGACGGCATTGTTGCGGGCGCGTCGAAGCTCAGCGCCTTTGCGATCCTGTTCGGCCTCTATGTGCTCGGCTTCGTGGTGCTGGCGTGGCCGTGGCTCTCCGGCGCCGTCACCATTCCGTGGGACGCGAAATCGCAGTTCCAGCCGGAGCTGCAGTTCCTCGCGAGCTCGTTTGCGCGCGGCCAGTCGCCGTTCTGGAGCCCGAACCTCTACGCCGGCTGGCCGCAGATCGCCGATCCGCAATCGCTGATCTTTTCGCCGTTGCATCTTGCTCTCGCGGCGCTCACGCCGGCGCCGAGCTTTCGCGAGGCCGATCTCGTCACCTTCGCCTATCTCTTTGCCGGAAGCCTCGCGGTCATCATGTACTTCCGCGATCACGGTTGGCACCCCGGCGGCGCCATGGTCGCCGCGCTGATCTTTGCGTTCGGCGCCTCCGCGGCGTCGCGCCTGCAGCACACCGGCCAGATCATCAGCCTCGCCTATCTGCCGATCGCGTTGTGGCTCATGGCGCGAACGCTCGAACGGGCGTCGTGGGGTTATGGCGCTCGCCGCCGGCGTCGTCATCGGCCTGCTGGCGGTCGATCGCGACCAGGTCGCGATGCTCGGGCTTTACGTGGTCGCCGGCTACGTGCTCGCATTCTGGATCGATGGGCCAAATCGTCCAGGACCAAGTCGTCCGGCACCAAGTCGCCTTGCCCGGGTGAAGGCGACCGTGCTGCCGCTCGTCGCGAGCGGCGTGGTCGCCGTCGCCATCGCCATCGTCCCCGTCGTCATGTCGGCGCTGCTTGCGGCCAATTCCAATCGGCCCGACATCGGGTTCGAGCATGCCGGGCGCGGCTCCCTGCACCCCGCGCATCTGCTGATGCTCATGTTCGCCGATCTCTACGGCGCCGCCGACCCGAAGGTCGAATTCTGGGGTCCGCCGAGCCTGGTATGGAGCGACACGATCGGCGGCGGACAGTTGTCCCTGGCCCAGAACATGGGCCAGATCTATTGCGGCATCCTGGCGATCCTTCTGATCGTCGGCATGGGCATCGCGCGAGGGCTGCTGTGGGCGCGCGAGATCCGCTTCTTCCTGATCGCGCTTGCTGCCTGCCTCGCCTACGCGCTCGGCTGGTACACGCCCGGTCTTTGGCGTGATGTACGACGTGCTGCCCGGCGTCGATCTGTTCCGGCGGCCGGCCGATGCGACCTTCGTCATCGGGCTGATGATCGCGGTCAACACCGGCTACCTCGTCCATCGCCTGCTCACCGGCACAGCATCGCGGTGGCATTTCCCCGCGATCGAAATCGCGCTGGTGGTCATCCTCGCGGCCGCGGCGACAGCGATCGCCGGCGCGGCCGGCGAGCTTCGCGACGCCGCCGTCCCGATTGCGACCGGCATTGTCTTTGCGGGGGCGGGAATTGTCTTGATCGCCGTGACGTTCCGCCTCGCGCCGGCACGCCCGACGCTGGCTGCGGTGCTCCTTCTCGCTTTCACCGCGGGCGATCTCGCCTGGAACAACGCACCGGACGAATCGACCGGCCTGTCGCCGTCGCGCTACGACGCGCTGCTGCCGCAAACCCGCGACGCGACCGTGGCCCTCCTCGAGAAGAAGCTTGCCGAGACCGCAGCTCCCGACCGTCGCGACCGCGTCGAGTTGATCGCGATCGCCTATCATTGGCCGAACCTCGGGCTCGCCCACGGCTTCGATCACCTGTTCGCCCAGAACCCGCTGCGGCTGCGCGATTTCGCGCGACCACCGGGGTCAGCGATACGGTCGCGGTTCCCGAGCAGCGCCCGTTTCGGCCGCTTTATCCGTCGTATCGCTCGGCAATGGCCGATCTCTTCGGCGTGCGATTCATCGTGACCGGCGTGCCGGTGGAGCGCATCGATCCCACCCTGCATCCCGGCGACCTCGAGATGATCGCGCGCACGGCGGATGCCTTCATCTACGAGAACCCGCGTGCGCTGCCGCGGGTGATGTTCTTGCACGATTACCGCGTGGTCGATTTCGAGGAGCTCATCCGGTCCGGCTGGCCCGCCGCGATCGACCCCAAGCGCACCCTGCTCCTCGAGCACGCCCCGCCGCATCCCCCGGCCGGACCTGCGCGGCGAAGGCACGGCGCGCATCGTCGACTACAGGAATACGGAGGTGACGGTGGACGTCGAATCCGACACGGGAGGCTTCCTGTTGCTCACCGACGCCTGGCATCCGTGGTGGCGCGCCGACGTCGATGGCGTGCCGGCACCCATCCTCAAGGCCGACGTGCTGTTCCGCGCGGTCGAGGTCGGGCCCGGCAGTCATCGCATTCGCTTCACGTTTCACCCCTTCCTGGGTGCCTGGGAAGAGTTGCGCGGCAAGCTCGCGGCCTGGTGGCGAGGCGCGACGTGACACCGCAGTCTCGTCGGCAAGTACCGCTGCTTGACCGCTTGCTGCCGACGGGGTGAGTTAGACCGATAATCCGCCACGCGCGTTCGCGGGCCAGAACACATCGGGGAGGACCATGATCCGCACTCTGTTCGCCGCGCTGGCGGCGCTCGGCATCGCGCTCGCTCAACCCGCAGCGGCGCAGCCCTATCCCAACCGGCCGCGTCAAGATCATCGTGCCGACCCCCGCCGGCGGCCCGGTCGACGTGATGGCGCGCATTCTCGCCAATGCGCTGCCGCCGTTCCTCGGCCAGAACGTGATCGTCGAGAACCGCGCCGGCGCCGGCAACACGCTCGGCTCCAAGGCGGCGGCCGCCGCCGATCCCGACGGCTACACCTTGCTGGTGAGCGCCGCGAGCGGCCTCATCATGAGCCCGATGGTCTACAAGAACGCCGGCTACGACGAGAACAGTTTTGCGCCGGTCGCGCTCATCGCCGAGACGCCGCAGGTGCTCGTCGCCAATCCCGCAGCGCCGTTCAACTCGGTGGCCGAGCTCGTCGCCTATGCCAAGGCCAATCCCGGCAAGCTCAATTACTCGACCGGCGGCGCCGGCACCCTGCCCCATCTCACCGCCGAGCTCTTCAAGCAGCTCTCCGGCACCGACATCGTCCACGTGCCCTACAAGGGCGGCGGCCCCGCACTCACCGACGTGGTCGCCGGGCAGGTGCCGATGACCTTCGACACGCTCGGCACCTCGCTGCAGTTCATCCGCGAAGGCAAGCTCAAAGCGCTCGCGGTGTCGAACCCGACGCGCCTCGCCGAATTGCCGAACGTGCCGGCCATGCCCGAGGTCGGCTACGGCGCCATCAACAGCGGCGCCTGGGTGGCGCTGCTCGCGCCGCTCGGCACCCCGCCTGCGATCCTGGCGCGGCTCAACCAGGCGGCCAACGCCGCGCTGGCGTCGCCGCAGATGAAGGAGGCGCTGACGCGGCTTTCCGCGCAGCCGCGCGGCGGCACGCCGGAGGACCTCGCCCGGCACATGAAGGCCGAGCACGACAAATGGGGACCGATCGTCGCCAAGCTCGGCTGAAGGAAGAATGAGCATGTCCCGCAGCCGGCTGCCGCTGAGCATTGCGCTCTCCGACAATCCCAACACGCGCCCGCTGATCGACGGCGCCGTCGCGCCGGAGGGTATCGCGCTCACCCCGACCGTCGTGCACCCCTCCGAGATGTTCTGGCGGCAGCTCAAATTCGGCGAGTTCGACGTCTCCGAGATGTCGATGTCGTCGCTCGTCATCTCGACGTCGCGCGGACCGACGCCGTGGGTCGCGCTGCCGGTGTTCACCACCCGCGAGTTCTTCCACACCCGCATCCTCGTGCGCGCCGACGCCGGGATCGCGGCGCCGGCGGACCTCGACGGCAAGCGCGTCGGCGTGCCGGAGTATCAGCAGACGGCGGCGATCTGGACGCGCGGCGCACTCGAGAACGAGTTCGGCGTCGCGCCCCGCGAGATGGAATTCTTCATGGAGCGCGGCGACAAGAGCCACGGCGGCGCGACCGGCTTCAAGCCGCCGCCGGGGGTGACGGTGAACCCGATTCCGGCGAGCACCAACATCGGCGAGATGCTCACGCGCGGCGAGCTCGACGCGACGCTGCTCTATCTCACCAATCCGAACCTCGTCGACCGCAGCCGCATCGACCTTTCCACCGACAAGCGCGTCCGCACGCTGTTTCCCGACCGCGCCGCCGAGGGCCGCCGCTACTACGCCAAGACCGGGCTCTACCCGATCAACCACACCGTGGTGGTCCGCCGCACGCTCGTCGAGCAGCACCCCTGGATCGTGCTCAATCTCTACGCCGCCTTCGCCGCCGCCCGCGCCGCCGTGCTGCGCGCCGGAGCGACCGCGCTCGCCTCGCATTTCGAGACCGGCGTCCTCGGCGACGACGTGAAGCGCGCGCTCGCCGCCGATCCGATGGCGTATGGCGTCAAGGCGACGCGCAAGGTGCTGGAGACGATCGCGGACTACGTGCACGCCCAGGGGCTCGCGGAGCGCCGCGTCAAGATCGAGGAGCTGTTCGCGCCCCAGACGTTGGATTTGTGACGTCTCATCCCTCCCCGACGTCGGGGAGGGAAAGAAAGCTCACTCCCCGTTCTCTTCGCCCTCTTCGCTCAGGCGCTCGACCGAGACCACGCGCTCGTCGTCGGCGGTGCTGAAGACGATGACGCCGCGGGTCTTGCGGCCCTTGATGCTGATCTCGGAGACGCCGCAGCGGATCAGCTGGCCGCCGTCGGTGACGAGGACGAGTTGGTCCTGCTCCTCGACCGGGAACGAGCCGATGAGGCGGCCGATCTTGGCGCGCAGCGTGCCGTCGCGCTCGCGGTTGTCCATGGCGACGATGCCTTTGCCGCCGCGGCCGGTGGTGCGGTACTCGTAGGACGAGGTCCGCTTGCCGAAGCCGCGCTCGGAGATGGTGAGCACGAACTGCTCCACCGCGGAAAGTTCGACATAGCGCTGCTCGCCGAGCTCGATGGCGCCGGTTGCCTCCTCGACTTCCGGCTCGGCGTCGACCGCCTCCTCAGGCTCCTCGCTCAGACCGCGACGGACCGCACTGGCGCGCTTGAGATAAGCGGCACGCTCCTCGCCCGTCGCATCGACATGGCGCAGGATCGACAGCGAAATCACCGCGTCGCCGTCTTCGAGCGCGATGCCGCGCACGCCCATCGATGTGCGCCCGGTGAACACCCGCACTTCGGGCACGGCGAAGCGGATCGATTGGCCGTTCGCGGTCGTGAGCAGCACGTCGTCGTGCTCGGTCGCGATCTGCACGTCGACGATCGCCTCGCCCTCGCCGAGCTTCATGGCGATGATGCCGGAGCGCCGCACGTCGACGAAATCGGACAGCTTGTTGCGCCGTACGGTGCCGCCGGTGGTGGCGAACAGCACGTCGAGGTTCGCCCAGCTCGTTTCGTCCTCGGGCAGCGGCATGATCGTGGTGATGCGCTCGTCCTGCTCGAGCGGCAGGATGTTGATCAACGCCTTGCCGCGCGCCTGCGGCGTGGCGAGCGGCAGCCGCCACACCTTCTCCTTGTAGACCTGGCCGCGCGAGGAGAAGAACAGCACCGGCGTATGAGTGTTGGCGACGAACAGGCGGGCGACGAAATCCTCCTCGCGGGTCTGCATGCCGCCGCGGCCCTTGCCGCCGCGGCGCTGCGCCCGGTAGGTCGACAGCGGCACCCGCTTGACGTAGCCGTGATGGGAGACGGTGACGACCATGTCCTCGCGCTGGATGAGGTCCTCATCCTCCATCTCGCCTTCCTGCTCGACGATGATGGAGCGGCGCGGGGTGGCGAACTCGTCCTTGACCGCGATCATCTCGGTCTTGACGATCGACTGGATGCGGGCGCGCGAGCGCAGGATGTCGAGATAGTCGGTGATCTCGGCGGCGAGCTTGTCGAGCTCCTCCTTGATTTCCTCACGTCCGAGCGCGGTGAGCCGCTGCAGCCGCAGATCGAGGATGGCGCGGGCCTGCTCGGCGGAGAGCCGCGCGGTGCCGTCCTCCGCCACCCGGTGGCGGGGATCGTCGATGAGCTCCATCAACGCCACCACCGTTGCCGCCGGCCATGCCCGCTCCATCAGGGCGTCGCGCGCCGAATTGGGGTCGGGCGCCGAGCGGATCATCCGGATCACCTCGTCGATGTTCGCGACGGCGATGGCGAGGCCGACCAGGATGTGGGCGCGGTCGCGCGCCTTGTTGAGCAGGAACTTGGTGCGCCGCGACACCACCTCTTCGCGGAAGGCGACGAAGGCAACGAGCAGGTCCTTGAGGTTCATCACCTGCGGACGGCCGCCGTCGAGCGCCACCATGTTGGCGCCGAAGCTCGTCTGCAGGGGCGTGAAGCGGTAGAGCTGGTTGAGCACGACGTCCGGCACGGCGTCGCGCCGCAGCTCGATGACGACGCGGTAGCCGTCGCGATCGGATTCGTCGCGCAGGTCGGAGATGCCGTCGATCCTCTTTTCCTTCACCAGCTCGGCGATCTTCTCCACCATGGTGGCCTTGTTCACCTGGTAGGGAATTTCCGTGATGACGATCGCCTCGCGATCCTTGCGCAGCGTCTCGATCTCGGCCTTGCCGCGCATGATGATGGAGCCGCGCCCGGTGTGATAGGCAGCGCGGATGCCGGCGCGGCCGAGGATGAGCGCGCCGGTCGGGAAATCCGGTCCGGGGATGATCTTGATGAGGTCGTCGATGCCGAGCGCGGGATCGTCGATCAGCGCGACGCAGGCGTCGATGAGCTCGCCGAGATTGTGCGGCGGGATGTTGGTCGCCATGCCGACGGCGATGCCGCCGGCGCCGTTCGCCAGCAGGTTCGGGAAACGCGCCGGCAGCACCACCGGCTCGCGCTCGGAATTGTCGTAGTTCGCCTGGAAATCGACGGTGTCCTTGTCGATGTCCTCGAGCAGCGCGTTCGCGACCTTGGCGAGCCTCACCTCGGTGTAGCGCATGGCCGCCGGCGGATCGCCGTCGACCGAGCCGAAATTGCCCTGGCCGTCGACCAGCGGCAGGCGCATGGAGAAGTCCTGCGCCATCCGCACCAGCGCGTCGTAGATCGACTGGTCGCCGTGGGGGTGGTATTTGCCGATGACGTCGCCGACCACGCGCGCCGACTTGCGGTACGGCTTGTTCCACTCGTAGCCGTTCTCGTGCATCGAGTAGAGGATGCGGCGGTGGACCGGCTTCAAGCCGTCGCGGGCGTCGGGCAGCGCGCGCGCCACGATCACGCTCATGGCGTAATCGAGATAGGAGCGCTTCATCTCCTCGACGATGGAGATCGGGCGCTCGGAAGACCCGCCGTCTCCGGGTGTTTGATCGTTGTCGGCCAAGAGTGAAAAGCGCCCCTGAAAGCTCGTGTGATTCCGTCGATTGTAGATAGCGATTCCGCGGCCGGATTACCACCCAAAGCGGCCGCGAAGTGGGGATATTTATAGTAGTAAATTCAATACGTTGTGTTAACGCCGGACTGGCCTGCGCCGCGGCTGGCGGGGATGCTCGAAAACGGCCCGCAAGTAGGCGTTTCCCGCCCCCATTTCCGTGCGACATCCGCATCGTCCGCGATGCCGGCGTCGATCCAGCTTGTAGGGCGGGCAAAGGCGCGCAGCGCCGTGCCCACGCGGTTTTCGTCATCACTTTACAAGCGTGGGTACGCTTCGCCTTGCCTACGGGTCATCACATGTCACGAAGCAAGGGCCCGACCCTGCCCTCCCCGAAGTCGGGGAGGGAAAGCGCGCGACCTCACCGAAGGGTTCGCATTTACGAATACGGGTATAATGAGGTCGCCGCCGACAATTGCGATGGGGCACCATGATTCTTCCACGCCGACATTTTATCCAACTCGCTGGAACCGCGGCCGCCGCGACGTTCCTTGCTCCCTCCATCAGCGGCGCCAAGCCACCCCAGCCTTCGGCATCCGCGTGGAAGAACCTCGCAGACAAAGTGAAAGGCGGCGTGCTGAAGCCAGGCGACCGCGGGTTCGCCGCGCTCACACGGCCACAGAATCTCCGCTACGACGACATCACTCCTCTTGCGGTCGCCCGGCCTCGCGACGCCGCCGAAACCTTGGCAGCCATCGCCTGGGCGCGTGAGTCCGGAATCCCGATGGTGCTGCGCTCCGGCGGCCACAGCTATGCCGGCTGCAGCGTCGTGGCTGGCCTCATCGTCCATACCGGCCTGATGCGCGGGGTGCGCCATCTCGGCAATGGTATTGTCGAGATCGCCGGTGGCGCGCTGAATGCCGACGTGTACCAGGCGCTCGCCGGTGCCAGGACGGACGTCGGCGGGGACGGGCTGGCCGCGCCGCATGGCCGCTGCCTTGGCGTTGGCGCCAGCGCGTTTCTGCTCGGCGGCGGCATCGGGTTCGCGATGCGTGACCACGGCCTCGCCTGCGATCTCGTGCAGGAGATCGAGATCGCGCTGCCAGACGGTCAGGTGGTGCGCGCTTCGGAAAACGAGAACACCGATCTGTTCTGGGCCCTTCGCGGTGGCGGGGGAGGAAATCTCGGCGTGGCGCTGCGGTTCACCCTTCGCGCCGTCAAGGCCGAGCCGATGACGAGCTTCAAGCTCGTCTGGGACCGTAAGGTCGAGGACGTTTTCATCCAACTCGCACGCAGCCTCGAGGGCGCGCCCGACCGGATGGGTGCGAGGCTGTCCGTCGAGGCGACACGCAAGGGCAGCCAGCACCCGAACGCGATCCGCCTGCTCGGGCAGCTGCGCGGCTCGGAGGACGAGATGCGCACCATCCTCGCCCCCGTTTTCGCCGTCTCGGCCCCAGATACGTCGACCGTGCAGACCACACCTTACTGGGAGGCCCAGAAATTCCTCAGCGAGCCGGGCCCGCCAAACCGCTACCAAGAGACCTCGCGCTATTGCACGCCCATGACCGACCGGATCGCGGAGGAGGTGTTTCGCCACTGCCGCGCCTGGCCCGGCACGCGCGCCGAGGCGCGAATTCAAGATGTTCCATGTGGGCGGACGAGTCCGGGCCATCCCCGCCACCGCCACCGCCTTTGTCCATCGCGAGGCCGAATGGCTCACCGGCACCGAGCTGAACTGGACGGCGCGCGACAGCCCCGCCACGCTGAACGCCAACCTCGCCTGGCAACGGGATTTCCACGAAGCCTGCGCCGCCCTGATGCCTCAAGGCGGAAGCTACCAGAACTTCCCCGATCCCGGGCTCGCCGACCCAGCCGCCGCTTATTACGGAGCTAATCTTCTCCGGCTGCGAGAGATCAAACGCCGAATTGACCCGGACAATGTGTTCTCGCCACCACGGCGGCAAGGCATCGGGTGAAGGTGATCAATTTTGAGCGGCTGAACCGCAGCGAGGCATGGCCGCACAAGGAGCCAGCGATGAGCCGTCGGACGAAACTCATTCACGAGGGGCGGTACGCAGCCGAAATCCCGATCGATCTGATCGAGGATGAAAGCGGCTGGTCGCCTTACCTGTCGGTGGACATGCTCGCAAGCTCGATGCAGTTCGCGAGGCATTGCGCCGCGGCGAACTCGCCGTGGCGGCTCGATACGGCCGCGTCTTTGAATGGTGCCGGTGACCGACTGAACCGTCGCTCCCCGACTTCGGGGAGGGTGGCCGAGCGAAGCGAGGTCGGGTGGGGTCCGCGAGCGCAGCGAGCAAGGAAAAAAGGGCCCCACCCTGCCCTCCCCGAAGCCGGGGAGGGAAAGACGACTACTTCGCCGCCTTCTCGAGGTAGGCGATGAGGTCGTCGCGGTCGGCGACCTCGGGCATGCCGGCGAAGGGCATGCGGTTGTTGGGCACCGCCTTCTGCGGGTCGGCGATGAAGGTGGCGAGCGCCTGCGGCGTCCAGGTGAGGCCGCTGCGCTTCATCGCCGGGGAGTAGCGGAAGTCGTCGAGGCCGCCGGCCTTGCGGCCGAACACGGCGTGAAGGCTCGGGCCGACGCCGTTGACGCCCTCCTTGAGCGAGTGGCAGGTCACGCATTCGTCGAAGCGCTTCTCGCCGCGCGCAGCGTCGCCGTCGGCGCGCGCCACGCCCGTTGCCGCCAGCAGCACGGCCAAGGCCGATGCTGCGATAGCCGACCTTGCTGCCGTTCCCGTGAGGCCCGCGGCCGGCAGAAGCCGCGCAATTCCCAGGTGCCGCACGTCGATCCGTCCCACCGACACCACCCTCATGCCGACACCAGCGGGCCGGGGTTCTTGAGATAGCGGTTCTTGATCGCATCCGCGGTCCAGTAGGCGAGCGCGCCGACGGGGCCGGTCGGATTGTAGGAGGCATTGTGCGGAAAGACGTTGGCGCCGACCACGAACAGGTTGTGGGCGTCCCAGCTCTGCAGATACTTGTTCAAGGCGCTCGCCTTCGGATTGGTGCCCATGATGGTGCCGCCGGTGTTGTGCGTGCTCTGATAGGGCACCACGGTCCACGGGTCGGTGCGCGCGACCGCCTGATTGACCCGCGTCGGATTCATCGAACGGGCGATGTTGTTGATGAGGTCGGCGGCGTGCCGGCCCATCTTGTGCTCGTTTTCCTTGTAGTCGAAGGTCATGCGCATCAGCGGCTGGCCGAACACGTTGCGGTAGGTCGGATCGAGATCGAAGTAGTTGTAGCGGTTCGCCATCACGGCGCCGCTGGCGCCGATCTGCATCGCCGCCTGGTACCACTTGGACGTCGCCGCCTTCCACGCCGTGCCCCATTGCGGCGTGCCGCTCGGCACCGGCCGGTAGCCGATCGGCAGCACCGTGTTGAAGCCGCCGGCGACGTTGTAGCCGCCGACGAAGCCGTGCGGCCCGCGGTCGAACGCCCAGTTGATGTTGAAGTCGTCGATGGTGACGTTGGAGCCGCCCGCGTTCATGAACGGGTTGAAATGGCGGCCCTCGAAGAACAGGGTCGCGCCGGTGCCGGTCTGGTAGCAGTAGTTCTTGCCGATCACGCCCTTCTGCGAAACCGGATCATAGGCTTCGCCGACGCCTGAGAGCAGCATCAGGTGCACGTTGTTGATGGCATAGGCGCACAACAGCACGATGCCGGCCGGCTGCTCGAACTCCTCGCCGTTGAGCACGTTCGTATAGGTCACGCCGGTGACGCGCTTGCCGTCCGAATCCTTGTTGACCTTGGTGACCCACGCGTGCGTGCGCAGCTCGACATTGGGATTGGCGAGCGCCGCCGGGATCACCGCGATATGCGGACTGCCCTTGGCGTTCGCCTCGCAGCCGAAGCGCTGGCAATAGCCGCAATACTGGCACGCGCCGAACTTCGCGCCGTACTGATTGGTATAGGCCTGCGAGGCGTTCGCCGACGGCCGCGGGAACGGATGGTAGCCGAGCTTGCGCGCGGCATCGCCGAACATCACGCTCGAGAAAATCTCGGTGAGCGGCGGCAGCGCGATATTCGCGGGAGCGCGGCGCCTCGAAGGGATTGCCGCCCTGCCTGGATCACGCCGCGCAGATTGCCGGCCTTGCCGGAGACCGCCGCCGTGTATTCGAACTTGTCGTAATAGGGCTCGAGCTCGTCATAGGTGATGCCCCAGTCCTGGATCGACATGTCCTCGGGAATGAAGCTCTTGCCGTAGCGCTCCTCGTAGAGCGAGCGCACCTTGAACTCCATGTCGGTCCAGCGCCAGGTGTGGCCGCTCCAGTGCACGCCCGATCCGCCGACGCCCTCGCCCGGCAGGAACGAGCCGAGGCGGCGCATCGGCAACGCCTCCTGGGAGGGATTGTTGCGGACCGTCAGCGTGTCGCGCTGGGTGTTCATCATCAGTTCCTGACGCACCACGTAGCGCAGCTCGTCACGGATGTTGGGCAGCGAGTAGTCGGCGCCGCTGGTGCGCATCTCGCCGCGCTCGAGCGCGACGACCTTGAGGCCCGCGTCCGCGAGCTCCTTCGCCAGAATGCCGCCGGTCCAGCCGAGCCCGACGATGGCGACGTCGACTTCCTTCAGTTTTGTGGCCATGTCCGCCCCCTCAGCTCAGGTCCGCAATGCCCATGGGATCGATCGGGAATGCCTTGTCGCGGTATTTCGCGACGTTCTCCCGGTTGACCGCGATGGCGCCGGGAAAGCCGATCATCTTCCATCCCGCCTTGTTGCGATTGCCGCCGTAGATCGGGTCGGAGAAAATGCCCTCCATCACGGTCTGGTAGAGCACGGTCCAGAAGTCCCGCACCGGCAGGCCGTCGGGGAAGGTCACCTTGCCGGTCGAGAGGCCGACCAGCACCTCTTCGCGCTGCTTGGCGTCGAGGCGGTCGAACGCCTTGCCATAGGTCTTGCGGCAATGGGCGTTGGTCGCCTCGATGCCGGCGCGATAGAGATCGGCGGGGACGAGTGGAAGCTGATAGCCCTGGCTCGGCACGCCCTTCTTCCACGGCCCCTGCATGTAAAGCCGCTCGCCCTTGCCCCAGCCGCCCGCGAGCGCACGGTCGATGTAGATGTTGATGCCGAGGTCGGTGCCCTTGGGCGTGTACTCGTCGGCCGGGATCATGTGATCGACCAGCGCCTCGACGAAGGCGGCCTCGTCGAGATTGAGGCAGGCATAGCCCATGGCCGGACTGCCGGCGCCCGCAGCCGGGATCGGCGTCGCGGGCTGCGCCTGTGCCGGCGCCACCTCGAGCCGCGTCGTCGCGGCAGCGGCACCGCCGACCACGGCGCCCTTCAAAAAATCTCGCCGGCCGAAGGCCTCTTCAGTCATCGCTTCCTCCCTCGCATTATTCCAATGCGAAACGGCGCCACAATGCGATGTTCCGGATGACGCGGCAAGGGAAGTCGATTGCCAATATGTCCCGTGCGACGGACACCGCGTCGCGTTGTCACATGCCGGCGGCGCCACAACCCGAGAGCTTGCGAATGTATCAGCGACCTCATCCCGGGGAGGCGCGAAGCGCCGTCTCGATGGCTGAGGTCCGTACGAAATTCACATCCTCACGAGGACGCTTCTCGATCGCGTCACATCTCGATGACGAGCTTTCCGAAGTGCCGGTTGGCCCGCATCATCTCCAGCGCCGTGGCGATGTCGGCGAGCGGGAAGATCTTGTCGATCGGCATCGTGAGCTTGCCGGCTTCGAGCGCCGGCCAGAGGTCCTTGCGCATCAAGCGGACGACCTCGCGGATTTCTTCCGGCGTGCGGGTGCGGAAGGTGACGCCGATATAGTCGATGCGCTTTGCCGCATGCATGTCGAAGTTGAACGGGCCGCTCATGCCGCCGAGCCGGCCGACATTGACGATGCGGCCGAGCACCTTCGCCGCCTCGAGATTCTGGTTGGCGACGCTCGCCGACACCTGGTCGACGATGAGATCGACGCCGTTGCCGCCGGTCGCCTGCTTGACCTGCGCCGGCCAGCGCGGGATCGGTGGTGTCGATCGCGACATCGCAGCCGAACTCGGCGAGCCGCGCGCGCCGCGCCGGATTGGTCGAGGTGCCCATCACCACCGCGGCGCCCATCAGCTTGCCGATCTGCAGGCCCATCAGGCCGACGCCGCTGCTCGCGCCCTGGATCAGCAAACTCTCGCCGCGCTTGAAGCGGCCGGCGGTGACGATCGCGTTGTGCATGGTCTGCAGCGCGACGGGAAAGCACGCGGCCTGGGTGAACGTCATGTTGTTGGCGGGGATGCGGTGCAGGCGCACATAATCGGTGACGACGTATTCCGCATGGGCGCCGGGCGCCGAGCCCATCACGCGATCGCCGGGCTTGAGGCCCTCGACCTCGCTGCCGACCGCCTCGACCTCGCCGGCGCATTCGAGGCCGATCCGGGCGCCCTTGCCGCCGACCGCGCCGTGCTGATGCCCCGACGCGACGAGGAGGTCGGCGCGATTGAGCGTCGTCGCGCGAACGCGGACCAGCACCTCGTTCGGCTTCGGCACCGGCTTCGGTAATTCACCGATCTCGATGCCGCCGTCGCCGAGGATCGCTGCTTTCATGGAGGTCTCCCGTTATTCATTCCCATTCGCTGTCATTGCCCGGCTTGACCGGGCAATCCAGTAACCCCCGAGCTATCGGTGTGACTGGGACTGTGCCCCATCCAGAGTCCGGTGGTTACTGGATCGCCCGGTCAAGCCGGGCGATGACAGTGCGTGGATGGATGTTATCGCGCGGTGAGGAGAGAGTCCGTCATTCCGGGGCGCGCGTCAGCGCGAACCCGAATCCAGGCGGCCTCAGCGCTCTCATTACAGGCTGGATTCCGGGTTCGCGCGAAGACGCGCGCCCCGGAATGACGGGCTAGCCAAACTCAGAACGGGATCTCGTCGTCCATGTCGTCGCGACGGCCGGCGCCGGCCATGGCGGGCTGGCGTGCCGGCGCGCTGCGGCCACCGGAGGCACCGGAGCTGCCGGAGCTCGCGCCGAAATCGGAGCCGTTGTCGTCGGGGTAGCTGCCGCCGCCGCCGCCGCCACCGCCGGCGCGGTCGAGCAGCACCATCTGGGAGCTGAAGTTCTGCAGAACGACCTCGGTGGAGTAGCGGTCCTGCCCGCCCTGGTCCTGCCATTTGCGCGTCTGGAGCTGCCCTTCGAGATAAACCCGCGCGCCCTTCTTGAGGTACTGCTCGGCGACCTTGGCGAGGCCCTCGCTGAAGATGACGACGCGGTGCCACTCGGTGCGCTCCTTGCGCTCGCCGCTTCCCTTGTCGCGCCACGTGTCCGTTGTCGCGACGCGCAGATTGACGATCGGGCGGCCGTCCTGGGTGCGGCGGATTTCGGGATCGGCACCGAGATTGCCCACCAGGATGACCTTGTTGACGCTGCCTGCCATGACCCACTCTCCGTACGTTCAATCACCACCGAAATCCGATCGGCGCCCAGTGAATTCGCGGCACACCCTGCGCCAAAGCCGCATCGGGGGCGAGCCCCGGACCGCCGGCGCGCCGGCTTACCCACAGGCAAGCTGTAATCGCAGGATATTTCAAACTGCGGTGGCGACCCTGCCATTCGGCCCCTTGTGCGCCGGCGCCGTATTATGTTCTCTGTTTGTTCTAGCAAGGACAGGCAGACCGGAGCAAGTCGTCCACAGCCTCCTCAACAGGTGCCTGAATTCCCCGCACTGTGGCAACAAAAGGACAGCCAATTCGCGGATATCCGGCTATAGCGATGACACGAGTTTCGATCGGGTGGAGGTACCGCCGGGAGGGCCTAGGGCGCGATTGAAACTCAAGGGCCGGCTTCCAAGCCGGCCCTTTGCTTTTTGCAAGCGACTGGCCGGCTTCAACGCCGGCCCTTTGCTTTTTGCGCAGCTAGCGGCAGCCGGCTTGCCGCCGCAGGCGCTACAGGCGCCCCCTGCAGGAACCGCAGCACCCGCGGCGACACTGCGGAAATGAACGTCGACGGGTCGTCCACCGGCTCCTGGATCCAGGCATGCGCCGCCCCCGGCAGGAGCGCGATGTTGGCGTTGAAGCCGGCCTGCTTGAGCAGGTTGAGGAAGTCCGTCGCCTGCTTGGGATCGACGATGTCGTCCTCCTTGCCCGCAATCAGGAAGAAGCGCGTGCGGTTCTTGTCGAAGGTCGCGTAGGCCGCGGGCGAGGCTTCGAAATAGACCTTGCGGTCCTTCATCGGCGACATCCCGAGAAACTTCTCGGTGATCTGGTCGGACGGCCGGGCGAGCTGGTCATGCTCCCACTGCGCCTGCATGTCGTAGATGCCGTAGAACGACACCACCGCCTTGACGTCCGCCGGGACGGCCGCGTTCGGCATCGTCGCGGTAGAGGCTCGAGAACTGCGGCTCGCCGGCCGCGACCCCGACGAGCGAGACGAGGTGGGCGCCCGCCGACGCGCCCATCAGCCCGATGCGCGCGGGATCGACGTTGAGCTCGGCCGCCTTGGCGCGCACGAACTGGATCGCCGCCTTCACGTCATAGACGGCCTGCGGATAGCTCTTCGCCCCCGGCTTCGCCAGGCGGTAGCGGATGGCATAGACCGCGTAGCCGTGCTTCGCGAGATACGGACCGTAGAGCTTGAACGCGTCGGGGTTCCCGCCCTGCCAGCCGCCGCCATGGGCCGCGATCAGGATCGGCGCCTTGTCGAGCCCCTTGGGGAGATAGAGATTGCCGGTGAGCTTGACGCCGTCATGCTCGACATACGGCACGTCGGCCGCGTCTCGACCGCATAGCCCTGCGCCATCGCCCCGTGACGGCCCGAGGGTTGCCGCCACCATCGCCGCACCGGCGCAGGCGGGCAGCCAATCCGTCATCCTCATTCGATCCTCCACTGGTATTTTTTGCGCCGACACCCTAGCCGAGCGGAACATGCGGCGGAAGCCGCGCGGTCCCACTTGTCCACATGCATGACCCGAGACCCGGCCAGGACGTGCCGGAGACTGGCGCGCGCGCCCATAGTTACTACCTTCGGTCCAGGGGCCGGGCGCGGACGCAACCAGCGACTCCCGTGTCGAATTCGCGGCCTGCGGCGGGGGATTTGCTCCACGCGATGAAGCATGAAGCATAGAGATCGACCCGGGCATGACTGACCTGTTCGACAACCGTCCGCGCCGCAACCTGGACGGCGGCCGGATCATCGCGATCCGCGGTGCGCGCGAGCACAATCTCAAGAACGTCGATCTCGAAATCCCGCGCGACCGGCTCGTCGTGTTCACGGGGCTCGTCGGGCTCGGGCAAGTCCTCGCTCGCCTTCGACACCATCTATGCCGAGGGCCAGCGCCGCTACGTCGAAAGCCTCTCCGCCTATGCGCGCCAGTTCCTGGAGATGATGCAGAAGCCCGATGTCGACCAGATCGACGGGCTGTCGCCGGCGATCTCCATCGAGCAGAAGACCACCTCGAAGAATCCGCGCTCGACGGTCGGCACCGTCACCGAGATCTACGACTACATGCGGCTCCTGTGGGCGCGCATCGGCATCGCCTATTCGCCGGCCACCGGCCTGCCGATCGAGAGCCAGACCGTGTCGCAGATGGTCGACCGGGTGATGGCGCTGCCCGAGGGCACGCGGCTCTACCTGCTGGCGCCGGTGGTGCGCGGGCGCAAGGGCGAATACAGGAAGGAGCTCGCGGAGTACCTCAAGAAGGGCTTCCAGCGCATCAAGATCGACGGCGCGTTCCACGAGATCGCCTCGGCGCCGGCGCTCGACAAGAAGTTCAACCACGACATCGACGTCGTGGTCGACCGCGTGGTGGTGCGTCCCGACATCACCCAGCGCCTCGCGGAAAGCTTCGAGACCGCGTTGAAGCTCGCCGACGGCCTCGCCGTGGTGGAGTTCGCCGACGCGCCGGCGGCCGCGCAGGCGCGGGGCGAGGCGAAGAAGGAAACCAAGCTCGCCGCCGCCGCGGCGTCGGACGCGAGCCGCATGGTGTTTTCGGAGAAATTCGCCTGCCCGGTATCCGGCTTCACGATCCCCGAGATCGAGCCGCGGCTGTTCTCGTTCAACAATCCGTTCGGCGCCTGCCCGGCCTGCGGCGGCCTCGGCCTCGAGCAGAAGGCCGACGTCGATCTCGTCATTCCCGACCGCAATGCGACGCTGCGCAAGGGCGCGATCTCGCCATGGGCGCGCTCGACCTCGCCCTATTACACCCAGACGCTCGAAGCGCTCGCCAAGTTCTACAAATTCAGCCTCGACACCAAGTGGAAGGATTTGCCCAAGAAGGTGCAGGACGCGATCCTCAACGGCTCGGGCGACGACGCGATCCGCTTCGTCTATGACGACGGCCTGCGTTCCTACGAGACCAAGAAGCCGTTCGAGGGCGTCGTCACCAATCTCGACCGCCGCTTTCGCGAGAGCGAGAGCGAATGGGCGCGCGAGGAGCTGCAGAAGTATTTCACCGCCATTCCCTGCAGCGCCTGCCACGGCAAGCGCCTCAAGCCCGAGGCGCTGGCGGTCAAGGTCGGCGGGCGCGACATCGGCGAAGTGGCCGAGATGAGCGTCAAGCGCGCACTGGAATGGTTCGCGGCGCTGCCGGCCGAGCTCACGGCAAAGCAGAACGAGATCGCCGGCCGCGTGCTCAAGGAGATCCGCGAGCGCCTCATCTTCCTGGTCGACGTCGGGCTCGAATATCTCACGCTCGCCCGCGCATCCGGCACGCTGTCGGGCGGCGAGAGCCAGCGCATCCGGCTCGCCTCGCAGATCGGCTCCGGCCTCACCGGCGTGCTCTATGTGCTCGACGAGCCCTCGATCGGGCTGCACCAGCGCGACAATGCGCGCCTGCTCGAAACCTTGAAACGGCTCCGCGACCTCGGCAACACCGTGATCGTGGTCGAGCACGACGAGGATGCGATCCGCATCGCCGATCACGTGGTCGACGTCGGCCCGGGCGCCGGCATCCATGGCGGCGAGATCGTCGCCGCCGGCACGCCGGCCGACATCATGGCGAACAAGCATTCGCTGACCGGGCAGTATCTCACCGGCGCGCGCACGATCGCGGTGCCGGAGCGCCGTGCGCTCAATCCGCGCCGCACCATCAAGGTCGTCAACGCCCGCGGCAACAATCTCAAGAACGTGACGGCGGAGATTCCGCTCGGCCTCTTCACCGCCATCACCGGCGTCTCCGGCGGCGGCAAGTCGACGCTCCTCATCGACACGCTCTACAAGGCGGTGGCGCGCAAGCTCAACAATGCGAGCGAAGGGCCCGCCCCGCACGACCGCATCGAGGGGCTGGAGCACATCGACAAGATCATCGACATCGACCAGTCGCCGATCGGCCGCACGCCGCGCTCGAACCCCGCGACCTATACCGGCGCCTTCACGCCGATCCGCGAATGGTTCGCGGGCTGCCGGAATCGAAGGCGCGCGGCTACGAGCCCGGCCGGTTCTCGTTCAACGTCAAGGGCGGGCGCTGCGAGGCCTGCCAGGGCGACGGCGTCATCAAGATCGAGATGCACTTTCTGCCCGACGTCTACGTCACCTGCGACGTCTGCAAGGGCAAGCGCTACAACCGCGAGACCCTCGACGTGCTGTTCAAGGGCAAGTCGATCGCCGACGTGCTCGACATGACGGTCGAGGAGGCGCTCGACTTCTTCAAGGCGGTGCCGCGGGTGCGCGAGCCGCTCGCGCTGCTGCACCGGGTCGGCCTCGACTACATCCATGTCGGCCAGCAGGCGACGACGCTCTCGGGCGGCGAGGCGCAGCGCGTCAAGCTCGCCAAGGAGCTCGCGAAGCGCGCCACCGGCCGCACGCTCTACATCCTCGACGAGCCGACCACCGGCCTGCACTTCCACGACGTCGCAAAGCTCCTCGAGGTGCTCCACGAATTGACCGACCAGGGCAACACCGTCGTCGTCATCGAGCACAATCTCGAGGTGATCAAGACCGCCGACTGGATCATCGACCTCGGCCCCGAAGGCGGCGACGGCGGCGGCGAGATCGTCGCCTCCGGCACGCCGGAGGACATCGTCAAGGTCAAGCGCAGCTATACGGGGGCGTTCCTCGCGCCGGTGCTGGCGCGGCGCGGAACGAAGGGCAAGCGCGTGGTGGCGGCGGAATAGGCCTCGATTCCTCCCCGGCTTCGGGGAGGGTGGCCGAGCGAAAGCGAGGTCGGGTGGGGTCCGCGCAGCGCGGAGCGAGCGAGAAGAGCCCCACCCTGCCCTCCCCGAAGACGGGGAGGGAAAGATCACGCCCGCTTGCCGACCGGGAGTTCCGCGTCGCGCTCGGACCAGGAGCGGTACGGGGTCTGCACCAGGAAGCTGTTGTAGTATTGCGCGTTGCCGGTGACTTCCTCGCCGATCCAGGACGGCAGGTCGACGTGCTGGTGCTCGTCGCGGAGCTCGATCTCGGCGATGACGAGGCCTTCGTTCTCGCCGGAGAAGACGTCGATCTCCCAGGCGAGATCGCCGCAGGGAATGCGATAGCGCACCTTCTCGACGATCGAGCCCTGGCGCAGCGGCATCAGGGCCTCGGCTTCCAGCATGGGAATCGGATATTCGAGTTCCAATCGGCGAAGCTCGACTGGCCGGGACTTCACGGTCAGCGTCGCCGTGCTGTTGTCGCGGATGCGGACGCGGACCGAGGCCTTGCCGCCGATGGTCAGGTAGGCTTGGCGGATATCGCAATGCTTGGCCGCAAGCTGCTGCCAATCATCGTTACGCACGAGGAACTTACGTTCGATCTCGAAACTCATCGGAAACTTCGACTCGCTGGCAGCCCACCGCCACGCGCTACTTAGCGTGACGCTCGGATGACATCAATACGACTATCCTCCGACATTCCGGCAGGCCAGCCATGCCAACCACAAAGCCGCGATCTTGCACCTGGTTAACACATTGGAAGCAAAAAACAATTCGCGATTTTCATCGGCGCGCCGGGAAATCAAATGGGCCCCAGCGGCCTCGCGGTGGCCTTTGAGGGCACTTTTACGAGCGCTTCACCATCGAGCACGATGTCGTCGTCGACCTTGCAGATGCAGCGCAGCCGGGCGCGGGACTTCTCAGGGATCAGCTCTGCGACGGTGACGACGACAGTCACCGTGTCGCCAATTCGAACCGGAGCGCGGAAATTCAGGGTCTGCGAGATGTAGATCGCTCCCGGCCCAGGGAGCCGGGTGCCGAGCAGCGCCGAGATCAGGCTCGCCGTATAGAGGCCGTGGGCGATGCGCGTGCCGAACGTCGTGCGCGCCGCAAAATGCTCCGAGAGATGGATCGGATTGCGGTCGCCGGTGACCTCGGCAAAGCCCACCACGTCGGACGACGACACCTTCTTCGAAAACGCCTCGCTCATGTCGACAGCGAGGTCTTCGAAATAGAGCACGCGCAGCGGCAGGATCACGGCCGTGGTGTCGGCCGCCTCCGCCTGCGAAGCGTTGCGATCTTCGCTGTCCAAATCCGAACCTTCCGCGCCGTCGCGCAGGATCACCTGCGGGCGACTAGGCGTTGGCGAGTTGCTCGTCCTTCGCCTGGGCGCGCTTGGCGGCCGGGCGATCGGCAAAGCGCGCCATGTAGTCGGTGAATTCCTTGCGCTCCGGGATCAGCTTGAAAATCGTCGCCCAGCGCAGCTGCGAGCCGATGACGACATCGGCCGCGGTGAATTTCTCGCCCATCAGGAACGGGCCCGGCGTCACCGCCTTGGCGACCACGTTCATCGCGGTGTCGAATTCGCCGAAGGGGAGCGCCGCGCGCGGCGCCTCGGCGGCGCGGGGAAAGGCGCGGTCGAAGATCGCCGGCTCGACCACGCCGGGAGCGAAGAACAGCCATTTGAGATACGGCCCGCGACGCGGGTCACCGATCGGGATGTTCAGTCCGGCTTCGGGAAACGCATCGGCGAGGTAGCAGCAGACCGCCGCCACCTCGGTGATGATGGCGTCGCCGTGCTTGAGCGCCGGCACCTTGCCCATCGGATTGACGTCGAGATAGGGGTGCTCGCGGTTGTCCCCCTTCTTGATGCTCAGGAGGTGGATGCCGAAGGGCTGCCCGATCTCCTCGAGCATCCACAGCGCGACCGAGGAACGCGAGCGCGCGGCGTGATAGAGCGTCAATGCGGACATGGGGCTCTCCTCCGTTTTCGCCGCGCGGCTTATCGGGCAATGACGACGACCTGATGGCAGGAACGGCCGCCTCAGGGAGCCGGTTCCATCCCCTTGGACTTGAACAGGGCCTGCGCCGACGGCCCGCTGAACGCCGCGACCACCTTCTTCGCCTCGTCCGGATACTTGGTGTTGGGACCGACACCCGCCGCATAGACCGTGTAGTTCTGGATCGGGTCCGGCAGCGGGCCCACGAAGGTGACGCCCTTGTGCGGCACGATTTCGCTGATCTGGTGGATGCCGAGCTCCGCCTCGCCGGACAGGATCAGGTCGGCGACATAGCCGCCGTCCTTGAGCTTCTCCTTCGGCTTCACCTGGTCGGCGATGCCGAGCTTCTCCAGCAGCTTCTCGACATAGATGCCGCTCGAGCCACCGCTCGCGGGATTGATGAACGACACCGACTTCGCATCGAGCACCGCCTTCTTGAAGGCATCGACCGTCGAGACGTCGGGCTTCGGCGCACCCTCCTTCACCATCACGCCGACGCCGACGCGGGCGAGGTTGGTGCGGCTGAACGGCGCGACCTTGCCCTTGGCGGCGAGCTCGTCGATCGCCGCAGGGCTGAGCACGATGACGTCGAAGGTCTCTCCGCCCTCGACCCGCTTGACCAGGCCGCCGACCGTATCGTTGTCGATGATGAGCTTGTTTCCGCTCGCCTTCTCGTATTCGGGGGCGAGCGCCACCACGGTCGACTTGAAGGCGCCGGCGGTGAGCACCTTGAGGTCCGTCGCCTGCGCGACGGTGACGGCCGCGCCGAGCACGCAGGGGACGACGATCGCGCAGGCGACAGTGGACATCGCGCACGCGACGGTGGACATCGCGCAAGCGACAGTGGACAGGGTGTTCCTCATGGGTTCCTCCGGGGCTTCCGCAAGCGGGCTTCGCGGTTGACTCCCCAGCTATTTCCAATATCCACGGTTCCGATGCAACCCATCCATGTCATCGGCGGCGGCCTTGCCGGGAGCGAGGCCGCTTGGCAGATCGCCTCCCGCGGCGTGCCCGTCGTGCTGCACGAGATGCGCCCGAGCGCGCGACCGCGGTCCACAAGACCGACGGCCTCGCCGAGCTCGTCTGCTCGAACTCGTTCCGCTCCGATGACCGCGAGCACAATGCCGTCGGCCTGCTCCACGAGGAGATGCGGCGGCTCGGCTCGCTGGTGATGCGTGCCGCCGACGCCAACCAGGTGCCGGCGGGAGGCGCGCTCGCCGTCGACCGCGACGGCTTCTCGCAGGCCGTGACCACGGCGCTCGCGGACCATCCGCTGGTCGAGAATCGCGCGCGGCGAGATCGCCGGCCTGCCGCCCGCCGAGTGGGACAGCGTCATCGTCGCCACCGGGCCGCTGACCTCGCCGGCGCTCGCCGACGCGATCGCCGCACTCACCGGCGAGACGGCGCTCGCCTTCTTCGACGCCATCGCGCCGATCGTCCATCGCGACAGCATCGACATGGACGTCGCGTGGTTCCAGTCGCGCTACGACGCCGCGGGGCCCGGCGGCAGCGGCGCCGACTACATCAACTGCCCGCTCGACCGCGCGCAGTACGACGCGTTCGTCGACGCGCTCCTCGCCGGCGATCGCGTCTCGTTCCACGACTGGGAGAAGGCGCCCTATTTCGACGGCTGCCTGCCGATCGAGGTGATGGCGGAGCGCGGCCGCGACACGCTTGCGCTGGGGGCCGATGAAGCCGGTCGGGCTCACCAACCCCCACCAGCCTCAGGAGAAGGCGCACGCCATCGTCCAGCTGCGCCAGGACAATCGGCTCGGCACCCTGTTCAACATCGTCGGCTTCCAGACCAAGCTCAAGCATGCCGAGCAGGTGCGGGTGTTCCGCATGATCCCCGGCCTCGAACGCGCCGAGTTCGCGCGGCTCGGCGGCCTCCACCGCAACACCTTCCTCAACTCGCCGAAGCTGCTCGACGGCACGCTGCGGCTCAGTGCGATGCCGCGGCTGCGCTTCGCCGGCCAGATCACCGGCTGCGAAGGCTATGTCGAATCCGCCGCGATCGGCCTGCTCGCCGGGCGCTTTGCCGCCGCCGAACGGCATGGCGAGGCATTCGACGTGCCGCCGCCGACCACCGCTCATGGCGCGCTGCTCGCCCACATCACGGGCGGACATATCGAGACGATCGACGCCGGACCGCGCTCGTTCCAGCCGATGAACGTCAATTTCGGGCTGTTCCCGCCGCTCACGCAATCGCCGAGCCGCAGCGCCGACGGCACGCGGCTGCGCGGCACCGAGAAGACGCTCGCCAAGCGCCGCGCCCTCACCACGCGGGCGCTCGCCGATCTCGATCGCTGGAGCCGCGGCCTGCCGGTGACCGCGGATGGCGCGGCTCTGGTGCCCGGCGAGCCTGAGACCTCGGAGACGGGCCCGCACACGATGCGGCACCCGGCTTGGCGAGAACGGCCTGGGCGAGCCGGCCCACGATGTCTCGCCTTGCGGAAGCCGGCCTGACATGAAAGATCCGGGGCGGCGTCGCGAATTCGCCGGGCGCTGGCAGACGGCGATCGTCCTCAAGCGCGACGTCTTCTCCACGGTGGAGCGCGGCATCTTTCACGGCGATGCCGGCGATGTCCCCGGCGTGCTGCGCCGCCTCGACGAGGTGCCGTGGTGGTCGCGGCCGCTCGCTGTTCATCTCTTCAATCGCGAACGGCGCGCGCTCGCCGCCGCGAACCGGCTCGGCGTCGCGCCGCCGCTTCTCTACGACGACGACCAGCGGCTGGTGCGCGGCTATATCCCCGGCAGCGCGCTCAAGATCGCGCGGCCCTATGGCGATCTCACCTATTTCCGCCGCGCGCGGGCGGCGTTGCACGCGCTGCATCGTCTGAGCATTTCCCACAACGATCTCGCCAAGGAGCAGAACTGGCTGCGCAGCCCGGACGGCCACGCCTATCTCCTGGATTTCCAGCTCGCCTCGACCTTTCGGCGCCGCAACTGGCTGTTCCGCATTCTCGCCTACGAGGATTTGCGCCACTTCCTCAAGCACAAGCGGCGTTACGTGCCGGACGCGCTCACCGCGATGGAAAAGCGCGTGCTCGCGCGCAAGAGCCTGCCCACGCGAATCTGGATGGCGACGGGCAAGAAGGTCTACATGCTGGTGACGCGCGGCCTGTTCGGCTTCATCGACGCCGAAGGCGGCGGCACGCGCATGGCCAAGGATGCGCCGGCGATCGACGCGGCGCTGCGCAAGCTCCCCGAGGTCCGCGACGTCGCCATGCTCGACTTTCCCGACCGCATGAGCGGGGTCGGCCTCTATGCCTTCGTCGAAACGAGCGCCGGCGTCACCGAAGACGCGCTACGCGCCGGGCTGGTGCCGGCCATCGCCAAGGACCAGTTGCCGGAGTTCATCCAGGTCGTCGAGACGCTGCCGCGCCGCACCGACGGCACGGTGCGGGCGGACATTTTGCGGCTCATCAGCACCAATCAGGTCGATTTGATCGATCCGCTGCTGACCTCGGCGCAGGAGGCCGCGCTCGTCGCGGGCATCGTCGCCGCACGCAAGAACTTGTTCGGCGCACCGGCCGTCGCCGCTGCGCTCAAATCGCATCCCGACGTCCGCGACGCCGCGGTGCTGGTCTATCCCGACCGGATCGCCGGCACCGCGCTCTACGCCTTCGTCGAGACGAACGGCGCCGTCACCGAGGATGCGTTGCGCGACCGCGTCGTCGCGGCGGTGGGCAAGGACAACGCGCCGCAATTCATCCAGATCGTGGCAACGCTCCCCCGCAACACGAACGGCCGTTTGCGCACCGACATCCTCCAGCTCGTCGCCACCAATCAGGTCGACGATATCGATCCGCTGATCACGTCGGATGCCGAACGGCGGGTCGTCCACGACATTCTCAACGCCCGCCGCAACATGCGCGACCGCTTCGTGCTTTAGAGCATGATCCTGAAAGGTTGCAGTCATTGCGGACGAGATCATGCGCAAATCAAAGATGTTCAGAGCCGCGGCCACCGCCGCGCCGCGCGCCAGATGATCCATTGCCGCCGCCATTGCGGAAGCTCGACCGCGCCGAACGGATCGGCGGCACGCTCGAGCCGTTTCAACCACGCCGGCACGACGGCCGCCGCGAGAAAGGCCGGCGCGCAGCGCTCCGGAATCTCCGTCGCTGCACGACGAAATTCGGCGAATGCGCCTTGGGCATGGGCACGCATGTCAGCGAGCGCCGCCCGCAGCTGCGGCGAGTTTTGGCGCGCCTCGATCGCCGCACGGGCGACGCCGTGGCGATCAAGAATCTTCGAGCGGCACGAACATCTGGCGCCGCGCCACGTCGGCCGGGAAACTGCGCAGGCGGTTCGTCACCGTGCAGGCGATGCCGGCACTCGCGGCAACGGTCGTTGCCTCGTCGTCTGCCAGCACGCGTGCGGCGAGACTCATCAGCGCCCCGTCGGTGTCGCGGCTATATGCGTCGAGCTCGGCGAGCGTCGCCATGGCGTCGTCATAGAGATCGAAGGCATGGGCATCGATCAGGCGGATAAGCGGATCGAGCGGGAGGCCGCAGGCGCTGACGGTATCGAGAAGCGCCGCCGCGACGGGGTTCGCCGACACCTCGCCGCGCGCTTCTCCGTCGAGGACGTCGCGCCACCATTGCAGGCGGATCTCACCCGGCAGCGCCTCGCGCGCGAGTTCGCGCACACGCGCGATCTCGCCGTTGAAGGCATAGAGCGCAAAGAGATGCCGCCGCCGCTCCGCCGGCGCGAACAGCGCGGCGAGAAACCGGTCCTTGTCGGCGGCGCGCACCACCGCCTCGCAATGGGCATAGGCGTCTTGCATCAGCCCTCAGGGCGCGTCCCGCCTTGTTGGAAATCGTCATGGCCGGGCTTGTCCCGGCCACCTCGATGGCATAATGGCACGGCCGTGCCACCCTATCGGGGTCGCCGGGACAAGCCCGGCGATGACGCGCAAGTACGTCGCTCCGCCCCGGTCACTCCACCGCAATGAGCAGTGCACCGACGCGGCGACGCTCGCCGAGTAGAATGTTGTAGGTCCGCACCGCGGCGCCGGTGCTCATGGGCTCGACCACGATGTGGCGGCTGCGGAAGGCGTCGCGGACGGCGCGCGCGAGCACGGCGATGTCCTTGCCGGTGCCGATCAGAAAGTGGTCGATTGCGGCGCCGTCGGCGAGCGCGAGCGACAGCGACGCGAGGTCGATGTCGCCGGCGGTCGTCACGTCGCTCGTCCAGATGCCCTGCGGCAGGCACAGGATCGAGCCGCGGTGGGACATATCGGCGAAGCGGAAGCCGCCCTTGCCATAGGCCTCGATCACCGCCGGGTACGGCAGATGCGGCCGCCGGTCTCCGGGCAGCGTCAGCGGCGCACGCGCGCGGCAACCGCGGGAGTCGCGGCACGTTCCGGCGGCGCCTCGGCAACGGCCTCCTTCTCCGGCGTATCGGGCGCGTTCTGGCGGCCGGTGCCGACACCGAGATAGATCAGGATCGGCGAGGCGATGAACACCGAGGTGTAGGTGCCGACCAGCACGACGCCGAACATCATGGTCGCGGTGAAGCTGTGGATCGCCTGGCCGCCGAACAGCAGCAGCGCGAGCAAGGCGAGCGACACCGTGACGTGGGTGATGACCGAGCGCGACAGCGTCGAGTTGATCGAGATGTTGAGCAGCTCCGTCATCGGCATCTTCTTGTAGCGCCGCAGCATTTCGCGGATGCGGTCGTAGATGACGACGGTGTCGTTGAGCGAATAGCCGAGAATGGTGAGCAGCGCCGCGATGCTGGTGAGGTCGAAGTCGATCTGGGTGATCGACATGAAGCCGAGCGTGAGCACGATGTCGTGCACGTTGGCGATCATGGCGCCGAGCGCGAACTGCCATTCGAACCGGAACCACAGGTAGACCAGGATGGCGCCGATCGCCACCATGATGCCGATGATGCCCCAGTGCAGGAACTCGCCGGACACGCGCGGGCCCACCACGTCGATGCGGCGGTACTCGACCCCGTCGCCGAGCGCGGCGCGGACCTTGGGCTCGACCTGCTGCTGGGCCTGCTCGCCACCCGGCTGCTGCGCGATGCGGATCAGCACCGTGTCGGGACTGCCGTATTCCTGCAGCTGCACCTCGCCGAGCCCGAGAGTTCGAGACGGTGAAGCGCATCTTCGCGATGTCGACCGGGCCGGTCTTGCTCTGCACCTCCATCAGGGTGCCGCCGGAGAAGTCGATGCCGAAGTTCAGCCCATGGGTGAAGTAGAGCGTGATGGCGATGATCGACAGCACCGCAGAGATCGGAAAGCTGATCCGCCGGAAGCGGATGAAATCGAAATGGGTGTTGTCCGGTACGATACGAAGGAGATGCACTGTGATCTCGTTTCTCTAAAGCGTGCGCGGTCAGATCGGCACGGTCTGCGGGCGCTGCACGCGCACCCAGGTGGCCACGATCAGGCGCGTCAGGGTGAAGGCGGTGAACAGCGTCGTGAGAATGCCGACCCCGAGCGTCACCGCGAAGCCGCGCACCGGGCCGGTGCCGATGAAGAACAGCACGGCCGCGGCGATGAAGGTCGTGATGTTGGAGTCGAGGATGGTGGCGAGCGCGCGGCTGAAGCCGGCGTCGATCGCGCTGATCGGGGTGCGGCCGTTGCGCACCTCTTCGCGGATGCGCTCGTAGATCAGCACGTTGGAGTCGACCGCGATGCCGACCGTGAGCACGATGCCGGCGATGCCGGGCAGCGTCAGGGTCGCGCTCAGGAACGACAGGATGCCGATGATCATGCCGACGTTGATGGCCACGGCGATGTTGGCGAACAGGCCGAACAGCCCGTAGGTCGCGAGCATGAACACGATGACGAGGATCGCGCCGGCGATCGAGGCGTGCACGCCGGCCTTGATCGAGTCTTCGCCGAGGCCGGGGCCGACCACGCGCTGCTCGATCACGGTGAGCTTCGCCGGCAGGGCGCCGCCGCGCAGCAGGATCGCGAGATTGTTCGCGGACTCCACGGTGAAGTTGCCGGAAATCTGTCCCGAGCCGCCGAGGATCGGCTCACGGATCACCGGCGCCGAGATCACCTTGTTGTCGAGCACGATGGCGAACCGGCGGTTGACGTTCTCCTGGGTCGCCGCGGCGAACTTGCGGGCGCCGCTGGTGTTGAACCGGAATGAGACGATCGGCTCGCTGGTGCGCTGGTCGAAGCCCGCCTGGGCGTCGGTCAGGTCGGCGCCCTCGACGAGCGCCTGCTTGTAGATGAGGATCGGGACCTGCTGGCCCTGCTCGGTCTCGTAGAGGACTTCGGAGTCGGGCGGCGCACGGCCCTGCAGCGCCTCCTGCGGGCTGACCGACGTGTCGACCATGCGGAACTCGAGCTTGGCGGTCTGGCCGAGGAGGTCGATCAGGCGCCGCGGATCGCCGAGGCCCGGCACCTGCACCAGGATACGGTCCGCGCCCTGACGCTGGATGGTCGGCTCGACGAGGCCCAGTTCGTTGATGCGCTTCTCGACGATCGGGATCGACTGCTCGATGGTCTGCCGGATGCGTTCGTTCATCGCGGCGTCGCTCGGGGTCAGCCGGATCAGGCCGCTGCCGGCGTCGGTGACCTCGAGGGTGCGCTGGCCGTTGCCCTGGAGCACGCCGCCGAGCGGCTGCGACAGCTCGCGCAGCTTCGTCAGCGCGCTCTGGAAATCGCTGCCCTCGCGCAGTCGCACCTCGACGCTGTTGCCGCGCACGATCGGCGGGGTCGTCCAGCTGATGCGGGAATCGCGGAGCGTGCGGCGCACCTCGTCGCGCAGATTGTCGAGGCGCTGCTTGCGCACGTCGTTCAGGTCGACCTCGAGCAGAATCTGCGAGCCGCCCTGCAAATCGAGGCCGAGCACGAGGCGCCGCTGCGCCCAGGCCGGCCAGGTCTTGGTCACCGAACTCGGGGAAGAAATTCGGAATCGAAAAGCTGCACACCACCGCTGCCGTGAGCAGAATGGCGATGACCTTCCAGCGCGAGAAATATAACATCTGTATCTACCGTTCTGCGGCCGAACTTCAGCTCGCCGCCTCGTCTTTCACCGGCTCACCCTTCACGCGAACGTCGGCGATCATGCTCTTGACCTGACGCACGCGCACCCCGTCGGCGATTTCGATCTCCACCTGGTCGTCGTCGACCACCTTGGTGACCTTGCCGACGAGCCCGCCCGAGGTGATCACGTTGTCGCCGCGGCGCAGGTTCTTGACCATTTCCTGGTGCTGCTTCGCCCGCTTCTGCTGCGGGCGGAGGATCAGGAAGTACATAATGACAAAAATCAGGACGAAAGGCAGCAGGCCGCCCAGATTGGTCATCAAGTCGCCGCCGCCCATTTTGCCAAATCTCCTCGGAAGGGACCGCGAGGCGGTCGCGAAAAAACGTCGCCGGACGCGAAGTTTGCGCGGAATATACTGGCCGGCGGCCCGATTGCAATGCGCGCCATGCGCCCGCCAAAAGGGCCGCCAACCGGTTTTCGCGCCGGCATTTTTTGCACTGCGGAACCGGCTTGCGGCCGCTCCCCTGCCCCGCTATGGGGAGCGACCAATAAAGGCTGTTCCATGTCCCAACCTGAGAAGCTCGCGCCGCCCGACGCCGCGCCAGACGCCGACATCCTCCTGCGCATCGCGGCGGCACTCGAACGGCTCGCGCCCCAACCGCCCAAGGCACCCGATTTTACCGTCGCCGACGCCTTCATCTGGTTTCCCGATGCCCGCAGGCTCGGGTCGGTGCCGCGCGTCAACCGCGTCGACATGTCGCTTCTCAAGGGCATCGACCGCATGCGCGACATCCTCATCGAGAACACCGAACGCTTCGCGCGCGGCTTGCCCGCCAACAACGCGCTGTTGTGGGGCGCCCGGGGCATGGGAAAGTCTTCGCTCGTCAAGGCTGCCCATGCCGCGGTCAATGTCGGGCTCGGCAAGGATGCGGGGCTGTTGAAGCTCGTCGAGATCCATCGCGAGGACATCGAGAGCCTGCCCGACCTGATGGCGCTGCTGCGCCCCGCGCCGTATCGCTTTCTCGTGTTCTGCGACGACCTCTCCTTCGACGCCGAGGACACCTCCTACAAGTCGCTCAAGGCGGTGCTCGAAGGCGGCATCGAGGGGCGACCCGACAACGTCATCCTCTACGCCACCTCCAACCGGCGGCATCTGCTCGCCCGCGACATGATCGAGAACGAGCGGTCGAGCGCGATCAATCCCGGCGAGGCGGTGGAGGAAAAGGTCTCGCTGTCCGATCGCTTCGGCCTGTGGCTCGGATTCCACCGCTGCAGCCAGGACGAGTTCCTCGCGATGGTCGAGGGCTACGTCGCGCATTTCCGCGTGCCCGTCGACCCGGCGACGCTGCGCCGCGAGGCGCTCGAATGGGCCACCACCCGCGGCTCGCGCTCCGGCCGCGTCGCCTGGCAATACGTCCAGGACCTCGCCGGCCGGATGGGGGTGATGCTGGAGTAGTACCTTGCCGGCTTCGGGGCGGCGATTGTGGGAAGGGATTGGAGCGACTGCGCGCTTTCACGCTGCGCGCAGCAGACTCACCACCGAGATATCCTCATCGACATCCGGCCAATGGATGCCCTGCCCGCGGCCGATAAAACGCCAATTGCGGCGTTGTGCCTCGGTTGCTTCACGCAGGCGCGGAAACCATGAGAGCGGCACCGCCAGTTCGCGCCCATCGGCAAGCGCAACGGTGACTTGATCATCGGTCACCATCACGTCAACGGCCGTCGCGTCGACTTTGAGGACCGAAGTGGGCATTCCAGGCCTCCATAAACTTGAGGCGATGCTCGACGACGAGAGCGAGCAGCCGGTTCAGCTCATGGGCTCGAAACCCATGGAACTCCGCGAGCCTGACGGGTTCAAGCCAGAACTTCGCGACAGCGTCGCCATGTTCGACGTGAACGTGCGGGGGCTCCGATCCCTCGAGACTGTAGAAAAAGAACCGAAAGCCGGAGATCCGCAGAACAGTCGGCATCGCGCGTCTTCGAGCACGATCCCGAAAAGTCGCAGACGTTTCGGGACAAGTGAAGCTCGAAATCACACATACGCCGTCCATGGACGCGCATCAACGTCCAAAGGGCCTACGTGCCGCCGGGCTTTTACAGCGGCGCCGATGCCGTCTTATCGGACGGCAGGTACTGCATCGGATCGACCGGGGCCGAGTTCTTGCGAATCTCGAAGTGCAGCTGCGGCGTCGCCGCCGTGCCGGTCTGGCCCGACTTCGCGATCACCTGGCCGCGATGGACTTGGTCGTTGCGCTTGACGTTGATCTCGCTCGCATTGGCATAGGCGGTGACGAAGCCGTTGGCGTGGCGGACCAGCACGAGGTTGCCGTAGCCCTTGAGCTCGTTGCCGGCGTAGGCGACGACGCCGTCATCGGCAGCGCGAACGGCGGTGCCTTCAGGGACAGCGAGGTCGATGCCGTCGCTCGCGCCGCCCGCGGTCTTGGAGCCGAAATTCGTGGTCACCCGGCCGCGCAGCGGCCAGCGGAACGACGGCATGCCGGCCGCAGCCGCAGGACCGGACTCGTCCGTCGTCGCCTCGACCGCCGGAGTCGCGATCCGCGCGGAGGCAGCGGGTTGCTCGGCCGACTTGACCGACTGCAGGGTCTGCTTCGCGGGCGCCGGTGCAGGTACCGCTGGCGCGGTCGGCGCGAGCGATGCGGTCCTGGTCGGTGCCCCCGTCGGCGTCCCTGTGCGCGCCGGGACGTTGAGCTTCATGCCGACCTTGAGCGGCGTTTCCGGCGTCATGCTGTTCGCGGTGGCGAGCTCGCGAATGGTGATGCGATGCTTTCGTGCGATCGAGGACAGCGTCTCGCCGGAGGCGACGACGTGATCGCCCGGCGACGCCGGCGCAGCAACCGCGGCGGTCGCGGCGACGGGTGGCGCAGGATGGCGCGGCAGCGCGGCATGGGCGAGCTTCGCCGATCCGCCGTCGGCGACGTAGCGCGGGATCACCAGCCGCTGTCCCGCCTGAAGGGTCGAAGAGGCATTGAGCCCGTTCGCACGCACGATCTCGTGGGCGGGAACATTGTGGCGGTGGGCGATGGCGGCGATCGTCTCGCCATGGGCGACGACGACCGGCGTCCCGCCCTGCCAATCCCAATGGCCGCCGGTACGGACCGTCCCGGTCACCTCGGAGGTGGGGGCCGGAGGTGGCGGCGGCGGAGGCGGCTGATAGAGCGGCTGGCGCTCGATGCGCCCGACAGGGGCGGGCTGCGCCACCATCTGGTTCGCGGGCGCCGCCGCATAATTCGCGGGCGCCGTCGCATAAGGAGACGCGTTAGGATTGTCGGAGAGCCGGACCGCCTCGGAGCTGCAGGCCGCGGCACCGACGGCGACTGCCGTCAAGGCACCGAATCGCAACGCCAGATGCGTCCCCCGTCGAGATGTTTCTCGCCCCATGATGATACCCACACGCACACGCCACACCCACACAGTACTGAGTTAGACAACACCGAAGTAAACATCTCTTTAAAGTTTAGGCGTCGGATTAAGGTTTTCCGGACGTCCTTCGGGACGTCGGACGGGGCCGGCGATCTGCATTAAGTCCTTGGATTCGTGCGCGATCCGTGCGTGCTCAGGCCACGTTTGTCGCCGTCGGCGCCGGCCAAACGGTAAACGAAAGAGCGCAAATTTTTACAATTCTCGCGCCTGCCCCGGCAGCAGCGGCACGAAGCGCACGCCGATCAGATCCTCGCGCGCGACCCCCTTCTCGGTGCGGGTCAGCCGGACGAGGGACTGGCTGCCGTGGTGCGGGCCGAGCGGCAGCACCATGATGCCGCCGACCGCAAGCTGGTCGACCAGGGCCTGCGGGATTTCCTCGGCCGCCGCAGTGACGATGATGCGGTCGAACGGTGCGCGGTCCGGCGCGCCCGCAAGACCGTCGCCGGCGATGACCTCGACATTGTCGTAGCCGAGCGCGGCGAGCCGCGTCCGCGCTCCTTGCGCCAGCGTGCGGTATCGCTCGATGGTGGTGACTTGTCTCACGACACGGGACAGCACCGCCGCCTGGTAGCCGGAGCCGGTCCCGATCTCGAGCAAGCTGTGCTGCGGCTCCGCATGCAGCTGCTCGGTCATGTAGGCGACGACATAGGGCTGGCTGATGGTCTGGCCGCAGGCGATCGGCATGGCGCGATCCGCGTAAGCCGACGTCACCTGGTTCGGCATGACGAACTGCTCGCGCGGCACCTCGTCCATGGCGCGCAGCACGTTCGCGTCCATGATGCCGCGCCGCCGCAGGTCGAGCAGGAACTGCATGCGGCCGATATGCGGTTCGCGCGATGGCGAGACCAAAAACGCCTCCCCGATGACAACGGCGAGAGCTCCTGCAGCGGCGCGCGAATGCGTGCCGGAACGCGGCAGCCCGTCTCCGCAGAGACTCACCTCGATCACGCTACGCTGATCCACTGATCTAACGCAAAGTGGCGCGCTATTCGAGAATCTCCGCGAGCCGCGTCATGAACGGCTCGTCGGTCATGTCGAGGCGCAGCGGCGTGACGGCGATCCGGTTGTCGGCGAGCGCCGAGAGGTCGGTGCCGTTGCGCTCGGACAGCGGCCGGTTGCGCTCGAAGGCGATCCAATAATACGGATTGCCGCGCCCGTCGTAGCGCGGCTCGATGCGCAGAAGCTCCTGGTCGCGTTTGCCCTGGCTCGTGACCGCGATGCCCTTCACCCCTTCGGGCGGACAGTCGGGAAAATTGATGTTGACGAAGACATCGCGCGGCATGCCGTCGGCGAGCACGCGGCGGATCAGGTCCGGCGCGAATTTGAGCGCGGTATCCCAATGCGGATCGAGCTTGGTCGCACCGGCATAGGCCTGGGACAGCGCGAAGGAGGGAATGCCGAGCACGGTGCCTTCGATGGCGCCGGCGACGGTGCCGGAATAGGTCACGTCCTCGGCGGCGTTGCGGCCGCGATTGACACCGGACAGCACGAGATCGGGCTTGGCATCGGGTATGACGTGCCGGGTGCCGATGATCACGCAGTCGGTCGGCGTTCCCTTGACGGCGAAATGGCGCGGCCCGATCTCGCGCAACCGCAAGGGATCGTTGAGCGAGAGCGAATGCGAGACGCCGGACTGGTCGGTCTCCGGCGCCACCACCCAGATGTCGCCGGAGAGCGCGCGCGCGATCTCCTCGAGCACCGCGAGCCCGCGGGCGTGGATGCCGTCGTCATTGGTGATGAGAATGCGCATCCGCAATTATACCGTCGCGACTCGTCCGGCCGCTCACTTGGCCGCGATCGACTTGATGCCGCCCATATATGACTGCAATGCGTCGGGCACGGCGATCGAGCCGTCGGCCTGCTGATAGGTTTCCATCACCGCGATCAGCGCACGGCCGACCGCGACGCCCGAGCCGTTGAGGGTGTGGACGAACCGGTTCTCGCGTCCGCCTTTGGTCTTGTAGCGCGCGTTCATGCGGCGTGCCTGGAAATCGCCGCAGACCGAGCACGACGATATCTCGCGGTACAGGTTCTGGCCCGGGAGCCACACCTCGATGTCGTAGGTCTTCTGCGACGGGAAGCCCATGTCGCCGGTGCACAGCGTCATCACACGATAGGCGAGGTCGAGCCGGCGCAGTACTTCTTCCGCGCAGGCGAGCATGCGCTCATGCTCGGCGCGGCTCTCATCCGGCGTGGTGATCGAGACGAGCTCGACCTTGGTGAACTGGTGCTGGCGGATCATGCCGCGGGTGTCCCTGCCCGCAGCACCCGCTTCGGCGCGGAAGCACGGCGTGCAGGCGGTGAACCGCAGCGGCAGCTCGGCCTCCTCGACGATCTCTTCGCGCACGAGATTGGTGAGCGGCACCTCGGCGGTCGGTATGAGCCACAAGCGGCGGTCGAGCTGCTTCACCGCCGCGGTATCCTCCGACGCCTTTGCAAGCTCAGCGCCGGAGCGCGGCGCAAGGGTGAGCTGCTCGACATCCTCGTCGACCGTGTCGAGATACTGGGTGAGATTGCGCGCCGTCATGAACTGGTCGTAGGCGAACTTCGGCAGCTGCGCGGTGCCGAACATCACTTCGTCCTGCACCAGAAGCGGCGGCGCGATCTCGGTGTAGCCGTGCTCGGTCGTGTGCAGGTCGAGCATGAACTGGGCGAGCGCACGTTCGAGCCGTGCGAGGCCGCCCTTGAGCACCACGAAGCGCGAGCCAGAGAGTTTCGCCGCGGTCTCGAAGTCCATCTGCCCGAGCGCTTCGCCGAGCTCGAAATGCTGCTTCGACGGGAAAGGCGTAGTCGCGCTTCGCTCCGAACTTGTGGTGCTCGACATTGCCGTGCTCGTCGACGCCGTCGGGGACGTCGTCGGCCGGCAGGTTGGGAATGCGGGCGAGCGCCTCGCTCAGTTCGACTGACGCCTGCTTCTCCTCGGCGTCCATCGCCGGGATGGTGTCCTTGAGGTCGGCGACCTCGGCCATCAGCGCGCGGGCGCGCGCGTCGTCCTTCGCCTTCTTCGCTTCGCCGATCTCCTTCGAGGCGGCGTTGCGGCGCGCCTGCGCCTGCTCGAGCCTCGCGATCGCCGTGCGGCGGCGCTCGTCGAGCGCGATCAGATGCGAAGCCTCGGACGCGAGGCCACGCCGGCGCAAGGCCACGATCGAACGCTTCGGGGTTGTCGCGAATCCACCTGATGTCGTGCATGACGACGTCTTCTCTCCCGTCACCGGGCTTCGCCCGGCCATCCCGATCCGGCCGGAACGGGTCGCCCCATCGCGCGGGATGACCGGCGCAACACCGGACACGACAATGCGGTGATCAAAGCGTCGAAGATCAAGGCGGGCGAACGGCTCACTCGGCCGGTTTTGCCGCCGTAGTCTGCGCCTTCGCCGCCTTGCGCTCGACCATGCGCACCGACCAGACCGACCCCTCGTAGAGAAGCAGCAGGGGGACTGCAAGGGACATTTGGCTGAGCACGTCGGGCGGCGTGAGCACGGCGGCGATGATGAAGGCGACGACGATGAAGTAGCGCCGCTTGGCGCGCAGCTGGTCGGAGGTGATGATGCCGACCCGCCCGAGCAGCGTCAGGATCACCGGAAGCTGGAACGCCACGCCGAAGGCGAGGATCAGGCTCATCATCAGCGACAGATATTCGCCGACCTTGGGGAGCAGCGCGATCTCGGCGCGTCCGTCGACCGGCGCCTGCTGCATGCCGATGGAGAAGCGCACCAGCATCGGCATCACGACGAAATAGACCACCATCGCCCCCATCGCGAAGAAGACCGGGGTGGCGACGAGATAGGGCAGGAACGCCTGGCGCTCGTGGCGATAGAGGCCGGGCGCCACGAACATGTAGATCTGCGAAGCGATCACCGGAAACGCCAGGAACGCCGCGCCGAACATCGCGAGCTTGAGCTGGGTGACGAAGTATTCGAGCAGCGCCGTGTAGATGAACCGCGAATTCTCCGGTCCCGCCACGAACACGAACGGCCACACCAGGATGTTGTAGATCTGCTTGGCGAAGACGAAGCAGAGCACGAACATGATGGCAAAGGCGATCAGCGCCTTGATGAGGCGCGAGCGCAGCTCGATCAGATGATCGATCAGTGGCGCCTTGGTCGCCTCGATGTCCTCGTGGCTCATGCCCGGCCGCTCCCCATCGGCTCGGCGGCGGGCGGCGTCGCGTGCGTACCGGGGTCCGGAGCCGGCGCCGTGCTCGCTGCGGCGGGTGCCTCAGTGGCGGGCCGGCGCATCGGCGGCAGGCTCTGCGGCAGCCGGAGCCTCGGTTGCGGGCGCAGTTTCCGTCGCAGCGGCCGGCGCTGCTTCAGCCGACGCCGACTTCGCTTGCCGTTGCGGCCGTGTCGGTCTTCGGCTCCCACTTGGTCGATTCGGAAAAGTCGAAGGGATCGGCGGTGATCCCCTTGGCGGCGTCGCTGAGCTCGTCGACCGACTTCTTCAGGTCGGCCATCTCGGCTTCGCGCATCGCTTCCTGGAACTGGCTCTGGAACTCGCCGGCCATGCGGCGGATCTTCGTCGTCCATTGCCCGATCGCCCGCAGCACGGCGGGCAGCTCCTTCGGCCCGATCACGATGAGCGCGACGACGCCGATGACGACGAACTCACTCCAACCAATGTCGAACATCGCGCTTCACGCTCCCGCCCGCCGCTGTCGGCGAACGCCCCGCCATCTCGGTGCGCGCCCGATAGTTGCGTGGCCGCAGCGACGCTTAGACTTGCGCCTGGCTCTTCGCGGTGGAGGCCGGCGTCCGCTCGGCCTGATGGTCCAGCGTCTTGACCGGCTCGGTCTTCGGCGGCTCGACCTTGGCGGCCTCGTCTTCCGACATGCCCTTCTTGAAGGCCTTGATGCCCTGGGCGACGTCGCCCATCAGCTCGGAAATCTTGCCACGCCCGAACAACAGCAGCACGACGCCGATCACCACGATCCAGTGCCAGATACTCATGGAACCCATCGGATCAACCCTCCGCAGCGACGGGCCGCACGGGCGGGGCCTCGCCTCTTGATTTGACCTGAACCTAGGCCTCACGGCAGGCAAAAACAAGGACTTCAGGCCGTCCGATTTCGCCGCATGGTTTGCGGGATATCGAGCGCTGAAGGCGCCAGCGGAAATGCGAAGACGCTATCCGCCGGGAAACGGCACCGGCCCCCTCCCCACCCCTGCCCTTTTGGGCACCCTACTCCTCCGACGTCGCCCTCCTCGCCGGTATCCGGGCGCGGGGCGAGGGTGAGATCGAGATCGCCGGGCTCGAGGGGGTCCTCGTTGTCGCGCAGCGCGGGATCGTCCGACGGCTCGGGAACGCCGAACTCGGGCGGGAGCGCGGCGTCGAACAGGCCGGAGCCCTTGAGCTCGTCGAGGCCGGGGAGATCGCCCACCGCCTCGAGCCCGAAATGGGACAGGAATTCCGCCGTCGTGCCGTAAGTGAGCGGCCGGCCCGGCGCCTTGCGGCGGCCGCGCGGCTTGATCCAGCCGGTCTCGAGCAGCACGTCGACGGTGCCCTTGGCGGCGGAGACGCCGCGGATTTCCTCGATCTCGGCGCGGGTCACCGGCTGGTGATAGGCGATGATGGCGAGGGTCTCGACCGCGGCGCGGGAGAGCTTCTTCGGCTCGATCGCCTCCTTGGTCAGGAGCCAGGAGAGATCGTTCGCCGTGCGGAACGCCCAGCGGTTGCCGACATGGATGAGGTTGACGCCGCGCGGCGCGTATTCGATCTGCAGCTGGCGCAGCAGGGCGCGCACATCGGCACCCGAAGGCAGGCGGCCGCCGAGCGTCTTCTCATCGAGCGGCTCGGCAGCGGCGAACAGCAGCGCCTCGAGCAGCCGCAATTCCTCCGGCCGCGCTTCGGTTGCCATTTCCGGCTCCTTGCTGTCTTCCTCGAACGTCTCGGCCCGCAGCTCGGCCAGCACACCCATCAACGCATCCTCCCGCTTTGGTGATCGAGGCCGCGGCTCACGGCGCCGCGGCCGCTCCGTCGCCGCCGGCCGCCGCCCGCTTGCGCAGATAGATCGGGGCGAAAGCGGCCGACTGATGAACTTCCATGGCGCCTTCGCGCACGAGTTCGAGCGTGGCCGCGAGCGAAGAGGCGAGCGCAGTCGCCCGCATCGCCGGCTCCACGGCATAAGCGAGAAGGTATTCGTCGAGGCGGCCCCATTCGCCGCTGCTGGTGCCGACGAGGCGTTCCAGCATGCTACGGGCATCGGCGAGCGACCACACGACACGCTTGGCGAGGCGCACCCGGGCGAGCGCCTTGCGCTGCCGCTCGGACGCATAGGCCGAGAGAAGATCGTAAAGGGTCGCCGACCATTCGGGCCGCTTGATCTCGGCGATCGGCTGCGGATCGCCGCGGCCGAACACGTCGCGGCCGAGCAGCGGCCGTTCGAAGAGCTTCGTCCCGGCCTCGCGGATCGCCTCGAGGCGTTGCAGCCGCAGCGCCAGCGCCTTCGCCATGTCGGCGGCGCTCATGCCTTCGGGCGCGACCGGCTCGGGCAGCAGCATGCGCGACTTGAGATAGGCGAGCCACGCCGCCATCACGAGATAATCGGCGGCCAGCTCGAGCCGCGTGCGCCGCGCCTGCTCGATGAAGGCGAGATACTGGTCGGCAAGCGCAAGGATCGAGATCTTCGAAAGGTCGACCTTCTGCTGGCGCGCCAAGACGAGCAGGAGATCGAGCGGGCCTTCGAAGCCTTCGACATCGACGATCAGCGTCGGTTCGCCGGCGCCGCGATCGACGGCGGGGTCCTCGGCGAACGCCGCGTCGCCGGGCTTTGCGTCGGCCACAGTCGCGTCGGGCGTATTCGCATCACCCGCATCCGTGTCGCCCGCGTTCGTATCGCCCAGCTTCACGTCATCAGGCTTCACGTCATCAGGATTCGGATCGCTCGGATTCGGATCGTCGGTGTTCGGATCGTCGGTGTTCGGATCGTCGGTCATCACGCCACCACAGCCGCCTGTGCGAGGAGCCCGGCGAACTCTGCACGGGCGGCCTCGAGGTCGAGATCGTCCGCCGCGCGGCGCGATGCCGAGGCGCGCGCGGTGCGCGTCAACGCCTCGCCGGCAAGCTCCGGACTTTGCGACGCCACCGCGTCCATCTCGCTCAGCACCCCGTTGCAATGGAGGACGAGATCGCAGCCGGCCGCGAACGAACGCCGCGTCCGCTCCGCGATCGAGCCCGTCAGCGCACCCATCGACACGTCGTCACTCATCAACGCTCCAGCGAATCCGATTGATGACCGAATCACTTCGTGAATCATAACCGCAGAGGTGGTCGCTGGAAGGCCGGGATCGATGGCTGTGAATACAACATGCGCAGTCATGCCGAGCGGCAGCCCGGCGAGCGGCCGGAACGCGGCGAAATCGGTCGCTTCGAGCGTCGCGCGATCGGTCTCGACCACCGGCAGCCGCTCGTGGCTGTCGGCGGTAGCGCGGCCGTGCCCGGGCAGGTGCTTGAGCACCGGCAGCACGCCGCCGCTCATGAGGCCTTCGGTCACGGCCGCGGCGACTGCCGACACCTGTTCGGGGGTATTGCCGTAGGCGCGATCGCCGATCACCCGATCTGCGCCGGCAATGGGCACGTCGGCGAGCGGCAGGCAATCGACGGTGATGCCGACGGCCGCGAGATCGGCAGCGATGAGGCGGGCGCCGAGTTTCGCCGCGCGCAGGCCGAGCGCGGGGTCGCGCGCATAGAGCCGCGCGAAGACCGCACCTGCCGGATAAGCCGGCCAATGCGGCGGGCCGAGGCGCTGCACGCGCCCGCCTTCCTGGTCGACGAGGACCGGCGTGTCGCGCCCGCAGATCGCGCGGAACTCGTCGGTGAGCGCGCGCACCTGCGCGGGGTCTGCGACATTGCGCTTGAACAGGATGAGGCCCCACGGATCGGCGCCCCGCACGAACGAGCGCTCGTCCGGCGAGATCGTCGTACCCGTCAACCCCGTGATGAATGCGCGTGGCGCCATGGGCGCGGCTTAGACTCGCCTCCGGCCAAGAGCAAGGGCGGCGGCGTCAATTCCTTTGGATGAAGCAGTTACCCCCGGCACTCTTGAGGGTTTCGCACAGCTGATTGGCTTCCTCGCGCCCCGAGAACGGGCCCACCTGGGTCGCGTAGAACACGCCGCGCTCGCCCTGGTCCTTCTTGCGAATCAGCGGCTGTTGGTTGGCGAGCGCCGAATACTTGGCCTGGGCCGCGCGGAAAGCGGCCTGTGCCTCGGCCTCGGTCTTCTGGGCGGAGAGCTGCACGATCCAGCCGCCGCTGCCGCTTGGTGGCGTGGCGCGGGGTGCCGGATGCGTGGTGTCGACGGCAGCGACCGTGGGCGGCGACTGCGGGTTAAGCGACATCGGCGCATTTCCGGTAGCGGCGGGCGGCGCAGCCGCTCGCGGCGCCGCTGCCGGCGGCCGGGCGGGCGCACCTGTCGGCGCGGCCGGTGCAGCGGCGGCATTGGGCGCCGTATTGGCTTGCGGGCCGGTATCCGCATGGATGGTCACGGTGCGCACCCGCTTCGGCTCGGTCGGCGCCGGCGACGTAGCCGGGGCTGCCGAGGTGGTCGAAGGCGCGGTCGGATAGGGCACGACGCCACCGGTGCCGACCGGGGCGACGATCGCACCACTGGCGTTGCGCGGATCGCGCAGATCGATCGGCTGCTCCTCACGCGACACCATGCGCTCGCTGGAGGCGAGCCGCTCGTTGATCGGCTTTGCGCTCGCGTCGGCGACGGTCGGCGTCGACATCACCTTGGTGGGCGTGTTGTCGGCGCGGATCAGCGGCGGTGGCCCGTCGCTCGCGCCGCCATGGAACATGGCGCGGTAACCGAACGCGCCCGCGGTCCCCACCACCACGACGCCGAGCACACTCGCGAGGGCGATCTTGACGAGGTTGCGGCGCTTGGGCTCTTCGTACCCGTCCTCATCCTCGGCGTATTCATACTCGTCGTCGTACTGGTCCTCTTCGGCGGCGGCGTAGCGCGGACCATGCTCGCCGTCTTCGCCCTCCTCCGCATAGCGCGGATCGTATTCGCCGTGCGCGTCATGCTCGCCGGTGGCGTAGCGAGGATCGTGCTCGCCGTGTTCATCGTGCTCGCCTTCGGCGTGGGCGGTGTCACGGGCGGTGTAGTGCTGCCGGCCATCGTGCTGTCGGCCATCGAGGCGAGGATCGTGATCCTCCTGCTCGGCTTCGCTCGCATAGCGTCCGGCGTGTTCGGCCGCATGATGCTGGTCCGGCACGGTGGGGTAAGCGCCCGCCCCGCGCGCGTAATGGTCGTTCTGTTCGCCAGCATGATCGTGAGTGCCGAAGGTCGGCTCATAGCGCTCCTGCCCGGTGGGCACATAGGCCGGCTGAGCGTGGGAAGGATGCGCGCGAAGCGCGTCGCTGTAAGGCGGTTCGCTGTGGGTGGGTTCGCTGTATCGCGGTTCGGTGTACGCTGGCGGCTCCCGATATGCGGCCTCCCGGTGAGAGGGCTCGGGATAAGTCGGCTCCTGGTAGGTGCGCTCGGCTTTCGCAACGGAAGGCTCCCGGCTCGGCGCGGGAGCGGCGGGAAGCGGCGGGAGACGGAGCGAAGGAAATGGGTGACCGCGGGACGGCCGCGGCGCCTCGGGCTCTTCCTCGTAGCGCTCCTCGTCGTGGCGCTCAGTGCGCGGGAAGGTGTCGCGCGACGAGGGAGGCCGTGCCATCGGGCCGCGGGTCGGCAGGTCAGGCGCGCGCGGCGAATTGGTACCGCGTCCCTGCGGCGAGCCGAACGGATCGCTCTGGCCGATCAGGCGGGCGAGTTCCATCAAGGGATCGGAATTGGGCTCACGCCCGTCCGAGACGTCTTGACCGTGCTGCGGATACGCGCGCGACGATCGGGGGAACGCGTCGTCAGTCATTCTGCTCTCGCAACCTCGTTGGCGCCAGCCATGAGCTGCGCGATGACGCCCCGTCAATCGCAGACTTGATCGCGACCGGCGACGCCGGGCTCACCTCATCTCCACGGGAGCGCCGACTCCGAGCAAACCAAGCCCGGAAGCTAGCACGGTCACGACGCCCTGCACCAGCGCGAGACGAGCCCATGTAAGTTCTGGATCATTCTGGATAATGAAGCGTAAATGAGGCGTATCCTTCCCCTTGGTCCAGAGCGCGTGGAATTCGCTCGCCAGCTCATAGAGGTAGAAAGCTACCCGGTGCGGCTCGTGCGCACTCGCCGCCGATTCGATGAGCCGCGGGTAAACGGCGATGCGGCGCATCAGCGCGATCTCGGCGGGATCTTCGAGCTGGGTGAAATTAGCCTCTGAGAGCAGAGCGGCGCGGGCGGTATCATCCTCGGGAAGGTCGGGGATATCCGCGCGGGCGTTGCGGAAGATCGAGTGGCCGCGGGCGTGGCCGTACTGGACATAGAACACCGGATTGTCGCGCGACTGCTCCCTCACCTTGACGAGGTCGAAGTCGAGCACCGCATCGTTCTTGCGGTAAAGCATCATGAACCGGACGGCGTCGCGGCCGACTTCATCCACGACTTCATGTAACGTGACGAAATCACCGGAACGCTTCGACATTTTGACGGGCTCGCCGTCGCGCAACAGGCGTACGAGCTGGATCACCTTGACGTCGAGCTCGGCCTTGCCGCCGCTCACCGCCGCGACCGCCGCCTTCATGCGCTTGATGTAGCCGCCGTGATCGGCGCCCCAGACGTCGATCAGGTTGCGGAAGCCGCGCTCGACCTTGGACTTGTGATAGGCGATGTCGGAGGCGAAATAGGTGTAGCTACCGTCCGATTTCATCAGTGGCCGGTCGACATCGTCGCCGAAGTCGGTGGTCCGAAACAGCGTCTGCTCGCGATCCTCCCAGTCCTCGATCGGCGCGCCCTTGGGCGGCGGCAGACGGCCTTCATAGACTTCGCCCTTCGCCCGAAGGTCGGCAATCGTCGCGGCGACCTCGTCGCGGGGGCCGGCGATCAGCGAGCGCTCGGAGAAGAAGACGTCGTGCTTGACGTTGAGGGCGGCGAGGTCCTGGCGAATCTCGCCCATCATCATGTCGATCGCCTTGGCGCGCACGATCGCCAGCTGCTTCTCTTCCGGCATCTGTTCGAGGCTTCGGCCATATTCGGCGGCCAGCTCCGCCCCGACCGGCTTGAGATAATCCCCAGGATATAAACCGTCCGGAATCGGGCCGATGTCCTCGCCCAGCGCCTCGCGGTAGCGCAGGTAGGCGGAGCGGGCGAGCACGTCGACCTGGGCGCCGGCGTCGTTGATGTAGTACTCCCGCGTCACGGCGTAACCGGTGAAGGCCAGCAGGTTCGCGAGCGCATCGCCGAACACGGCACCGCGGCAATGGCCCACATGCATCGGCCCGGTCGGGTTCGCCGAGACGTATTCGACGTTGACCTTTTCCGCCTTGCCGAGATCGCTGCGGCCGTGGCCAGCGCCGGCGGCGATCGCTGCGCGCAGCGCGTCGCGCCAGACGTTCGCGTCGAGCGTCATGTTGATGAAGCCGGGGCCCGCAATCTCGACCGCGGTGATCTCCGGGCGCTTGCGGAGCTCGGCGGCGATCCGCTCGGCGAGGTCACGCGGCTTGAGGCCGGCGTCCTTGGCGAGCGCCATCGCCGCGTTGGTCGCGAGGTCGCCATGGCCGGCCTCGCGCGGCGGCTCGACGACGATCCGCGCGAGGTCCAGCGGCGAAGCAAAAATCCCTTCCGCAGCAAGAGCTTCTACTGCCGAGCGGACATGCGCAGTGAAGACGGAGAAGACGTTCATGTGGTCCATGATTTCGGCGCGCCAACGGGCGGCGCGGCCTAACGCAATTCCGGGGTCGAGTCAAAAAGCCGGGCGTGCTCGGAGAGTGCGTAGCGGTCGGTCATCCCGGCGATGAAATCGGCGATCTCGCGCAACGCGACCTCGCCGCGCTCCGGTTCGCCCCGGCGCCACGGCAGCTCGCCGGGCTCACTCTGGTACCGGGCGAACAGGGCGTGCACCACCGCCTCGGCCTCGCCCATGATCCGCATGACTCTGGGATGGCGGTACATGCGCGGGAACAGGAAGTCCTTGATCGCGCGATCGGCCGCCGCCATCGCGCGCGAAAATGCCACCACCGCGGCGCCGGCGCGGCGGATGGCGTCGCAGTCGCCCGGCGCCGCGGCAGCTAGGCGATTCTGCGAGCAGGCGATCACGTCCTCGATCATCCGGGTGATCAGGCGGCGCACCAGCTCATGAAACTGCCGCCGGCCGGAGAGGCCGGGATGCTGCGCCTCGATCTCGGCGAGGATGTCGCGCAGCAACGGCAACTCGCGCAGGTCCTCGATCGAGAACATCGCGGCGCGCAAACCGTCGTCGATGTCGTGGGCGTCGTAGGCGATATCGTCGGCAATGGCGCCGGCCTGGGCCTCGGCGCTCGGAAATTCGGCGAGCCGGAGGTCCTGGCGGGCGGAGTATTCGGTGATCTCGCGGGCGACGCCGCGGCGCGTCGCACTGCCGGTCGGGCGGCCGGCCGCGTCGATCAGCGGGCCGTTATGCTTGGCGAGGCCTTCGAGCGTCTCCCAGGTGAGGTTGAGGCCATCGAAGCCGGCATAGCGGCGCTCGAGGCGGGTGACGACGGCGAGCGTCTGGGCGTTGTGGTCGAACCCGCCGTCGGCGGCGAGGCAGGAATCGAGGGCGCGCTCGCCGGAATGGCCGAACGGCGGATGGCCGAGGTCGTGCGCCAGCGCGCAGGCCTCGGCGAGGTCTTCGTCGAGGCCGAGCGCGCGCGCCAGCGAGCGGGCGATCTGGGTCACTTCGAGGGTGTGGGTAAGCCGGTTGCGGTAATGGTCACCCTCCCGGTAGACGAACACTTGGGTCTTGTAGGCGAGCCTGCGGAACGCCGAGGAATGGATGATGCGGTCGCAGTCGCGCCGGAAATCGCTGCGGGTGGCGCTCGGCGGCTCGGCATGGAGGCGCCCCCGGCTCGCCAGCGGATCGGTGGCATAGGGCGCGCGGGGCGGGGCTCCACTTACCGCCATCGGGCCGTCCCGCCCTCAGTTGACCTCGTTTCCCCCCGCACATAACTAAGCTGATGCTCGCCGGGCGAGCGGCGCGCCGATGGTCGCGGCAGCGCCGGAGTGGAGCAAGCGAGCGAAGGACCAGCGAAGGACGATACGTCCATGGCGAATGCAGTGGTTTTGACGGAGCGGGCGGCACGGCGGATCGGCGAGATTCTCAAGGACGAGCCGGCCGGCGCGATGTTGCGGGTGAGCGTCGAGGGCGGTGGCTGCTCCGGCTTTCAATACAAATTCGACTTCGACCACGCCAGCAGCGATGACGACCTCGTGCTGAGCCGGGATGGCGCCACGGTGCTGATCGACCCGGTCTCGGTCCAGTACATGACGGGTGCCGAGATCGACTTTATCGACGACCTGATGGGGGCGTCGTTCCGCATCAACAACCCCGTCGCGACCTCGTCCTGCGGCTGCGGGACCAGCTTTTCCTTGTAAAAGCTCCGGCAGCCATGACCGTCGTCACCGTTCGACAGGCAAAGGCGCAACTTTCAGAGCTCATCGCGCGCGCCGAGGCGGGCGAGGCAATCATCATTGCCCGCGGCGGTCGTCCTGTTGTCAAGCTCATGCCGATCGCCAAACGGGCCACGAGGCGCCGTTTCGGTGCCCTCAAGGGCAAGCTCAGCTTGCCGGACGTATTCTTCTTCGGTCCCCTCCCCGAGGAAGAACTGAAGCTTTGGGAAGGCGGCGACTGACGAGCACCGCCCTCTCTTACTCCGCCGCCACCGCGTGCGGCTTCGGGTGCTCGTGCGGCGCTCCGAGATCGGCCGGGGGCTCCAGGCGACGCTTGAGGATGCGATCGAGCCGGTCGAGATAGATGTAGACCACCGGCGTGATGTAGAGGGTGAGGAGCTGCGACACGCAGAGGCCGCCCACCACCGCGACGCCGAGCGGCTGGCGGAGCTCGGCGCCGGCGCCCGCCCCGATCGCGATCGGCAGCGCACCGAACACCGCGGCGAAGGTCGTCATCATGATCGGCCGGAAGCGCAGCAGGCAGGCCTCGCGGATCGCCTCCTCGGCGCCGAGCCCGACGGCGCGGCGCTGCAGCGCGAAGTCGATCATCATGATGGCGTTCTTCTTGACGATGCCGACCAGCATCACGATGCCGATCATCGCGATCACCGAGAGGTCCATGCCGAACATCATCAGCACGAGCAGCGCGCCGACGCCGGCCGAGGGCAGCCCGGAGATGATGGTGATCGGGTGGATAAAGCTCTCGTAGAGGATTCCCAGCACCACGAAGGAGGCGAACACTGCGGCGAGCACCAGGACCCCCTGCCCTTTCAGGCTGTCCTGGAACACCTGGGCCGCCCCCTGGAACCCGGTCACCACCGAGGCCGGCAGGTTCGATTGGCGCTCGATCTCCTTGATGGCGTCGACCGCAGCGCCGAGCGGGAAGCCCGGCGCGAGGTTGAATGACACCGTCATCGAGGGCTGCTGGCCCTGGTGATTGACCTGCAAGGCGCCGAGCGTCGGCGTCAGCTTCGTCACCGCCGAAAGGGGAATCGCCGGTCCGTTCGGCGTTGTCGCGCCCGCAACGCCCGATCCGGCCGCGGGTGCGCCGGCGGCGGTCGGTGCGCCGTTGGTATTGGTCTTCACGTAGATCTTGGAAAGCCCGGTCGGATCGACCTGAATGCCTTTGTCGCACTCGAGGATGACCTGGTAGTCGTTCGACGCGGTGTAGATGGTGCCGACCTGGCGCGAGCCGAAGCAGTTGTAGAGCTCCTGGCGGACCTGATCGACGGTGACGCCGTAGACCGCGGCGGCGGCGCGGTCGATCTCCAACGTCATTTGCGGGTTCTTGACGTAGAGGTCGCCGGTGACGTCACGCAGGCCCGGAAGCGCCTTGATCTTCTCGAGCATGTCCGGACCGACGGCGTAGAGCGCCGGGATGTCGCTCGACTGCATCGTGTATTGGTATTCGCTCTTGGAGACGCGGCCGGTGATGTTGATGTTCTGGACGTTCTGGAAGTACGTCTGGACGCCGGTGAGTGAGTTGGCCTTGGCGCGCAGGCGCTGGATGATCGCCGTCGAGTTCTCCGCGCGTTCGTGCCGCGGCTTGAGCGCGATGAAGAGACGGCCGTTGTTGTTGGTCGGGTTGGGACCGCCGGTGCCCACGGTCGAGTTGATGTAGTCGACGCCCGGGTCTTGGCGCAGGAGCTCCGCGACCTCCTGCTGGCGAGTATACATCGCCTTGAACGAGATGTCCGAAGGCCCTTCCACCGTGGCGCTGACGAAGCCGGTATCTTCGGTCGGGAAGAATCCTTTCGGAATGATCATGTAAAGCCAGACGGTGCCGACCAGCGTCGCGAACATCGCCAGGATGACGACCGACTTGTACTTGAGGAACAGGTCGAGAGAGACCTCGTAACCGCGCAGCCAGCTGCGGAACATCGCCTCGAACAGGCGCAGGACGATGTTCTGGTTCTCGTCTCCGTGATGGGCCTTGAGCACGCGCGCGCACAGCATCGGCGTGAGTGTCAGCGACACGAAGCCCGAGAGGATAATCGCCGCCGCGATGGTGACCGCGAACTCGCGGAACACCCGGCCGACCATGCCGCCCATCATCAGCACCGGAATGAACACGGCGATCAGGGCGAAGGTGATCGAAATGATGGTGAAGCCGATTTCCGCCGACCCCTTGAGCGCGGCCTCGAACGGCCGCATGCCGCCCTCGATGTGGCGGACGATGTTCTCCAGCATGACGATCGCGTCGTCGACCACGAAGCCAACCGACAGCGTCAGGGCGAGCAGCGTCATATTGTTGATAGAAAATCCAAACCCGTACATCACCGCGCAGGTGGCGATGAGCGAGATCGGCACCGCGAGCGCCGGAATGATGGTCGCCACCGCGGAGCGCAGGAACAGGAAGATCACCATCACCACCAGCAGGACGGCGATGACCAGTGTCACCTGCACGTCCTCGACGGCTTCGCGGATCGACATCGAGCGGTCGGCGAGGATCTCCATCTTGACCGCCGCCGGAATCTGGGCGCGATAGATCGGTAGGCGCTCGCGGATGGAATCGACGATCTTGACGGTATTGGCGTCCGGCTGTTTGAAGATCGCCAGCACGATGGACTGCTGGTTATTGTAGAGATTGGCGACGAGGTCGTTTTCGACCGAATCGACCACCTTCGCGACTTCGCTGATCTTGAGCGGCAGCCCGTTGCGATAGGCGACCACCACGTCCTTGTATTCGTCGGCATGCCGCATGGCGGCGCTTGCCGTGATGGTGGTGTTCTGGTTGCGCCCGGCGATGGTGCCCACCGGCGTGTTCGAGTTCGCCTTGGCCACCACGTTGCGCACGTCGTCGAGCGAGATGCCGCGAGCCGCCGCGGCAGTCGGGTCGACCTGGACGCGGACGGCGAACTTCTGCGCCCCGAACACCAGCACCTGGGCGATGCCCGGCAGCTGGGAAATCTGCTGGGCAAGGGTGATCTCGGCATAATCGTCGACCACCGACAGCGGCAGCGTCGGCGATACCAGGCTGAACAGCAGGATCGAGAAATCGCCCGGATTAACCTTCCGGAAATACGGCGGAATCGTCATCTCGATCGGCAACCGGCGCGCCGCAACGGTGAGCGCGGTCTGCACGTCGAGGGCAGCGCCGTCGATGTTCCGGTTGAGGTCGAACTGGATAATGATGGTGGTCAAGCCCAGCGACGAGGTCGAGGTGAGCGAGGTAATGCCGGCAATGGTCGAGAGCTGCCGCTCGATCGGGCCGGCCACCGAGGCGCCCATGGTTTCCGGACTCGCGCCCGGCAAATTGGCGGTGATCTGGATGGTCGGGAAGTCGACCGCCGGAAGCGCGGCCACCGACAACAGCCGGTAGCCGAAGATCCCGAAAACGATGAGCGCCGCCGTGATCAGCGTCGTCATAACTGGACGGCGGATGCAGGTCTCCGAAATGTTCACGTCACACCCCAGGCTTGCGTTCGCGGACGGCGACGCGCGCCTTGTCGGTCAGCAGGAGATGCCCGTCGGTGACGACGACGTCGCCCTCCTTGAGGCCGCTCTCGATGACGCTCTCGGACCCGAGCGACCTCGCCACCTTGACCGGGGTGACGGTGGCGACATTGTCCTTGATGACGTAGACGAAGTTGCCCTGCTGGCTGCCCTGGACGGCGAGCGCTGGAACCACGATCGCCTCTTCGGTGCGAAGCGTGAGCCGCGCGGTGACCAGCGTGCCGGGCCACAACAACTCGTCGTCGTTCGGCATGGTGGCGCGGACCGTCGCCATGCCGGTGGTCTGATCGACGGCGTTCTCGATCATGGTCACCCGGCCCATCGCGCTGCGGGACTCGCCCGGAATGACCGCTTCCACGACCGCCTCGCCCTCGGCCATGGAGACCCTGAGGTCGGGCAGGCTGCGCTGCGACACCATGAACGTCACGTAGATGGGCGCGATCTGGTTGATGGTGGCGATCGGAATGAGATCGGCCGAGCGGGCGAAGTTGCCGACCTTGACCGAGGCCTGGCTGATCCGCCCGCTGATCGGCGCGCGGATGAAGCAGAAGCTCAGCTGCACCTTGAGGTTTTCGACCGCGGCATTGTCGGCGCGGATCGCGGCGCGCAGCATATCGCCGGAGGTGCGCGCATTGTCGACATTGAGCTGTGGCGTCGCCCCCTTGCCGACGAGCTCGGAGTAGCGCCGCAGGTCGCGTTCGGCCTGCTCGAGCTGGGCCTGGTCGCGGGCGATCTGGGCTTCGGCCTGCGAAATCTGCGCCTGCAGCGTGCGCGGGTCGAGGGTGACGAGCAGGTCGCCCTTCTTCACGAAGGCGCCGTCGCTGAAATGAATGCCGACGATTTCGTCGTCGAGGCGCGGCTTGACGGCGACGCTCGCCATCGTCGTCACGTTGCCGAGCGCCTCGATCTGGACTGGGGTCTTGCGCTTGACGGCGGTCGCCACTTCGACGGCGACGGGGCGCGGACCGGAGGTCTGAGTTTTGGCGACGTGCTCGCCCAGCACCCATTTGAGCGGCGGGTACTTTTCTCCGAGTTCCTGAGGATTGCCGAACGCTCCCCAGCGCGCGGCGCCAACCGCAAGGGCTAGCGCCAATACCAAGCCGCCGACCGCCTTACCTTTGGTCATTTCTCGCCCCGCCCGGGATTTTTTGTACCGCCTGGGCCCGGTTGCTGCATCTGCCCGGAAATGGGCTTGCCGCCGAAAAACACGGCAGGGCACCACATTATCCATCGCCACAAAACTTGCACAATAGCCGTAGCACAAATTTCCGCCGATTCCAGGCGTCCGCGCGGTTGCCGCTGCGGTACCGACGCGGTCAAATCGACGCTTGCCACGGCACACCGACCGCCGGCACAACGTGCAAGGCTCGTTCCCACCCGCCGCCAACCCCTGATACCGCCATGCGAATCGCAACCTGGAACGTCAATTCGATCAAGCAGCGCGTCGACAATGTGGTCGCCTGGCTGAAAGAACGCGAGCCGGACATCGTCTGTCTCCAGGAAACCAAGTGCGTCGACGACGCCTTTCCCCGCGAGCCGTTCGAGGCGCTGGGCTACAACGTGGCCGTGCATGGGCAGAAGGCCTTCAACGGCGTCGCCATTCTCTCCAAGCTGCGGTTCGACGAGGTGACGGCGCGGCTCCCCGGAGAGGACGGCGACGATCATGCCCGCTTCATCGAGGCGGTGGTCTCGACGCGCGACGGTGCCGTGCGGGTGGCGTCGATCTACCTGCCCAACGGCAATCCGCCGGAGACCGACAAGTACGGCTACAAGCTGCGGTGGATCGACCGCCTGACCGAATATGCGCGCGAACGGCTGCAGCTCGAGGAGCCGCTCGTCCTCGCCGGCGACTACAACGTGATCCCCGCCCCCGCCGACGCCTCCGACCCCGCTGCCTGGGCCGGGGACGCGCTGTTCCTGCCGCAAACCCGAGAGCGCTTCCACGCCTATGCGAACCTCGGCCTCACCGATGCGGTGCGGGCGACCACCGACGCGTCCGGCGTCTATTCGTTCTGGGACTATCAGGCCGGTGCGTGGCAGAAGAACCGTGGCATCCGGATCGACCACATCATGCTCTCGCCCCAGGCGGCCGACCGGCTCGCGGCCTGCGGCATCGACAAGCATGTACGCGGATGGGAGAAGCCGTCCGACCATGTGCCGGTGTGGATCGACCTCGCGATCGAATGAACGGGAGCATGATCCCGAAAAGTTGCAGACTTTTCGGATAAGATCATGCTCAAAATCAAGAAGTTCAGAAAACTGCGCTTTTCGGACGATCATGCTCGCAGGGCCCTACTCGCGGCGGCCCTTGAGCCAACCTTCGAGATTGGTGTAGGCCGCCGCCCGTTCCTCGGGCGTCGCCTGCTTCATCGCGGCGGCGTAGAGCTCGGCGATCCAGGACTCGCGCGGCGGGGCGCCGTCGCGGGCAAGGGTGAGCCACATCAGGCCGCGGGCCGCCTGGCGCGGCACCTGCTCGCCCTTGAACAGCATCCCGCCCAGCACTGCCTGCGCCTGAAACTGGCCCTTGTGCGCGGCGAGCGAGAGCCAGCGCGCCGCCTGCTTCGGATCCTTTCCGCCGCCATTGCCGTCGAGATACATCCGGCCGAGACGATATTGCGCATCGGGATCGCCGAAATAGGAAGCGGCGTAGGAGAACATCTCGCGCGCCCGGTCGGGATCGGCCTTCACATAGGTATCGGGAATGCCCTCGAGGTAATAGTTGCCGAGCGCGACGAAGGCGTTGGCGACGAATCGCGCCTGCGCCGTGCCGCGCGCCTCGTCGGCATGGGCCTCGGCAACGCCGCGGAAATACTCGAACGCGCGCAGGTCGTCCCGGTTGACCCCGTCACCGTCCGCATACATGCGGCCGAGCTTCCATTGCGCGATGGTGTGACCGTTCGCTGCGGCATATTCGAGCGCGGTTATGCCGGCCTTGGTGTCGCCGGCGCGCAGCGCCTTGGTTCCCGACTGGAACGCCTCCATCGGGCCATTCTGGCCGCCCGGCGTGTGGATCGCGCCGGGACCGGCGACGACCGGGGGCGTGACATCGCCCGGCGTGCGGGTGCCGTCGAAGGCGAAGGCCGACGCGACGCCGAGCCCCGCGACGAACAGCGCCAACGGCAATATGTTGTCAGATATCCGCATAGCACGCCTTCTCGGCCGCTCCACCCGGATGGGTGACGGCTCCTTGGCGCGCTGGCCCCACCTGCTGCGCGAATTTCCAGATGCAGCCGGACCCGAAGGAGGTCTCACGCGGGCGCCACTCCGCCCGCCGGCGTTCGAGTTCGGCCTGATCGAGCTTGACCTCGAGCGTGCCCTTGTCGGCGTCGATCGCGATGATGTCGCCGTCGCGCAGGAGGCCGATCGGCCCACCGACCGCGGCCTCCGGGCCGACATGGCCGATGCAGAAGCCCCGCGTCGCGCCGGAGAAGCGGCCATCGGTGATCAGCGCCACCTTGCCGCCCATGCCCTGGCCGTAGAGCGCGGCCGTGGTCGCGAGCATCTCGCGCATGCCGGGGCCGCCGCGCGGCCCTTCGTAGCGGATGACCAGGACCTCGCCTTCCTTGTACTTGCGGTTCTTCACCGCGTCGAAGCAGGCCTCCTCGCCGTCGAAGCAGCGCGCCGGGCCGGTGAACTTGAGGTTCTCCATGCCGGCGACTTTGACGATCGCGCCGTCCGGCGCGAGGTTGCCGGAAAGCCCGACCACGCCGCCGGTCGCGAGCAACGGCCGGTCGGCCGGCCGCACCACGTCCTGATCGGGATTCCACGCCACGCGCTTCATGTTCTCAGCTATGGTCCGGCCGGTCACGGTCATGCATTCTCCATGCAGAAAACCGTGATCCAACAAGGTCTTCATCAGCAACGGAACGCCGCCAGCCTCGAACAGATCTTTGGCGACATAGCGGCCACCGGGCTTCAAATCCGCGATATAGGGCGTGCGCTTGAACACTTCTGCGACATCGAAGAGATCAAAAGTGATCCCGCATTCGTGAGCGATCGCCGGCAAGTGCAGCGCGGCATTGGTCGAGCCGCCGGAGGCGGCTACCACCGCGGCCGCGTTCTCCAGCGCCTTGCGGGTCACGATGGCGCGTGGGCGCAGATTGCTGCGGATGAGATCCATGATCTGCTCGCCGGCGACCATGCAGAACCTGTCGCGGAATTCGTACGGCGCCGGCGCGCCGGCCGAGTACGGCAGCGCGAGGCCGATCGCCTCGGACACCGTCGCCATCGTGTTGGCGGTGAACTGCGCGCCGCAGGCGCCCGCCGAGGGGCAGGCGTTCTGCTCGAGCGTCTCGAGGTCGTCGTCCGACATCTCGCCGACCGAGTGCTTGCCGACCGCCTCGAACACATCCTGCACGGTGACCGGCTTGCCCTTGAAGGTGCCGGGCAGGATCGACCCGCCATAGATGAAGATCGACGGCACGTTGAGACGGCACATCGCCATCATCATGCCCGGCAGCGACTTGTCGCAGCCGGCAAGCCCGATCAGCGCGTCATAGCTGTGGCCGCGCACCGTGAGCTCGACGGAATCGGCGATCACCTCGCGCGACGCCAGCGACGACTTCATGCCTTCGTGACCCATGGCGATGCCGTCGGTCACGGTGATGGTGCAGAATTCGCGCGGCGTGCCGTTCGCGGCGGCGACGCCCTTCTTCACCGCCTGAGCTTGCCGCATCAGGGAGATGTTGCAGGGAGCAGCTTCGTTCCAGCAGGTCGCGACACCGACGAACGGCTGATGGATCTGCTCGGTCGTCAGCCCCATCGCATAGTAGTAGGAGCGATGCGGCGCCCGCTCGGGGCCCTCGGTGACGTGACGACTAGGAAGTCTCCCTTTGAGGCTGGTCTTGGCGTCCATGTAAACGTGCCTTACTCCAAATCAGACGAACTCGACCCACCCATGTGCGCCCACAGCCACGGTATCGAGATCATGCAGCGCTGTGGCGGAATATGGGCATGTCGGGCGTGCGACACAAAATATAGGAAATGTTCCGAAAATATTGCGGATGAGCAACACGTGTGGCCACCTTGCACAATCGTCGTGAGTCACTGACCCAGAGCTTCTTCGATCGCAGTGTCCTTGAAGTCGCACCGGAGCTCATTGGGGCAACATTGCTCGTCGGTGGTATCGGCGGAGTGATCGTCGAAGTCGAAGCTTATCATCATACCGAGCCGGCCGCACATAGCTACCGGGGTCGCACCGCCCGGAACGCGGTGATGTTCGGGCCGGCGGGGTTCGCTTACGTCTATCGCTCCTACGGAATTCACTGGTGCCTCAACTTCGTATGCGAGGGGGAAGGCAGCGCGAGCGCCGTGCTGCTGCGGGCGCTGCAGCCGACGAAAGGGCTTGCGACGATGCGACGGCGACGCGGCCTCGCCGACGAGCGGCTGCTGTGCTCCGGACCGGGGCGCCTATGCGAGGCGCTCGCCGTGACCGACGCCCATTACGGGCTCCGGCTCGACCGGCCGCCCTTTGCGCTGTTCGCCCGCCCCGGCGCGGTCGAGATCGCGACCGGCCCGCGAATCGGCCTTACCAAAGCGGTCGAGTTGCCGTGGCGCTACGGGCTCGCCGGATCGGCGTTTTTGAGCAAGCCGTTCAAGCCAGCACGCAGCTCGTAGCCCGGATTGAGTGAAACGAAATCCGGGTCGGGCGTGCCGGCTTTTCGCGGCGTTGCGATTGGGGCGCCGCCGCCCCCGGATTTCGCGTGCCGCTCAATCCGGGCTACGAGTCGTACCCCGAACCCACCTCACTCCAGGCCGAGCTCTTTCCTCGCCCAGTGCAGCATCGGCTCGGTAGAGAGAAACGCCAAGAGCTTCGGCGTGACCACCGCCGGGTCACCATCGCCGAGCATCGCCACTGCGACCACCACGTCGCACTCACTGTTGTAGGCGACCGAGAGCAGGGTCTCGCCGGTTTCGCCATCCGACACGCCATAGGACCGGGCGAGGCCGTTCATCCAGCCGATCTTGACCGGCTGGCTTGGCCCGGTCGGCCGCGTCTTCGGGCTCACGAGATCGGTGTCGGCCACCCGCTCGAGTTCCGCATCGTCGGACACGCCGGTGGTGCAGTTGCAGAACCCGATCTTGGGCCGGACATAGACCTCCACCTTGCCGCCGCAGTCGGTGCAGGCAAAGGCTCTGCCGATCCCCCATTGATCGAGCAGGAACGGCCACTTCGTCTCGGTCCAGCCCGCTACGTCCGCTTGGGCGTGCGGCGGCGCCTGCACGCCGAACATCGCGACGGAGGCCGCCATCAGGCCGGCTCCGACGAGGGTCACCGCAAATGCGAGCGCCTTTTCCATGTCACTCCTGTGCGCGCCCGACGCGCCACGAGCAAAAGCGTATCATGCCGGATGAAGGCTGCGAAAGCAGCCGGCACGGCCACCTTTGGCGTTCCCTCGTTGATGGGACTATCCTCGTACCAAAGAGGCATGGCGATCATGAATTGGTGCTGTCGAACCCAGGCCCGACGCACGTTCAACGCCGCAGCCATGGCGACCGCAACGGCGGCGGCGCTGATATGGACTGCCGCCCTCCTCTCGACGCCGTCACAGGCCGAGGACGCGCGCCTTCTCTACTTCACCCACTCGGCCGGCTATCGCCACGAGGTCATTCCGACATCGCAGGCGGTGCTCAAGGAGATCGGCGCGGAGAGCGGCTTTGCGGTGACGACCAGCGAGGACGTCGCGGCATTCACGCCGGAAAATCTGCGCGGCTACCGCGCGGTGATGTTCTTCACGACGGGCGAATTGCCGATGAGCGCGGCGCAAAAGGCGGCGCTCCTCGACTTCGTGCGCACCGGTGGCGGTTTCATCGGCGTGCACTCGGCAACCGACACCTTCTACGACTGGCCGGACTACGGAAAGCTCATCGGCGGCTATTTCAACGAGCACCCCTGGCATCAGAAGGTGACCGTCACGGTCGCCGACCCCGGCAATCCGCTGGTCGGCTTCCTGTCGCCGTCGTTCACGATCAGCGACGAAATCTACCAAATCCGCGATTTAGACGTGGCGGGCTCGCAGGTGCTGCTGCGGCTTGACCCCTCTTCCGTCGATCTCAAGGCGCCCAACGTGCGCCCGCAGCCCTATGGCTGGCCGCTCGCCTGGACGCGCGCATACGGCCAGGGCCGCGTGTTCTATACGGCGCTCGGCCACGAAGAAGCGGTGTGGCGCGACCCGCGCTACCGGCGCATGCTGACGAACGCGATCACGTGGGTTATGGGACGGCCGCCCTCCCGCTGAAGGGCACGCGCCTTCGGCCTCAGTTCCCCCGACGCAAAGGCACCGCATGGAAATCTCGCTGAAAGGCCGCAAGGCGCTGGTGACGGGCGGCAGCCTCGGCCTTGGGCTGGCGATCGCCAAGGAATTCGCGGCGTCAGGCGCCGACGTCGCCATCATGGCACGGCGCAAGGGACCGCTCGACGAGGCTGTGGCGGCGATCGGCGCCAAACCCGGGCAGCGCCTGTTGCCGGTCGTCTGCGACGTCGCGAGCGCCCACGACATCGCCCGCGGCTTTGCCGAGGTCACCGCCGCACTCGGCCCGATCGACATCCTCGTCAACAATGCCGGGATGTCGAATGCCAGGCCGTTCGGAGAGGTGACCGACGCCCAGTGGCAGGAGGACCTCGACCTCAAGCTGTTCGCCGCGATCCGCCTCGCCCGGCTCGCCTGGCCGCACATGAAGGCGCAGCGCTTCGGCCGCATCATCAACGTGCTCAACATCGGTGCCAAGGCGCCGCGCGCCGCGAGCGCGCCGACCTCGGTGTCGCGCGCCGCCGGCCTCGCCCTCACCAAGGTGCTCGCCGGCGAAGGCGCGCCGCACGGCATCCTCGTCAACGCGATGCTGGTCGGCCTGATCGAGAGCGACCAGTGGGTGCGCCGCGCCAAGGCGATGGAGCGTCCGATCGCCGACGTCCTCGCCGACATGGGCAAGGAGATCCCGCTCGGCCGCGTCGGCACCGCGCAGGAATTCGCGAACCTCGCCTGCTTCCTCGCCTCCGACGCCGCAGCCTACATCACCGGCACCGCGATCAACGTCGACGGCGGGCGCTCGCCGGTGGTGTAGTCGGCTTACTGAATGCGCAGCACCTGCGGCATGGTCACGTCGAGGCTCTTCGCGACGAGCGACCGCAGGCCGTCTCTCACTGCCGCGCCCGGTGCCCCGCCGGGCCGCGGCCACGAGGCATTGTCGACCTGCCGGTATGGGCCCTGAATGTCGGAGAAATGCCATTCGTCCAAGCTCGCCCTGCGCTCGCCCAGCTTGGCGAATGTCTGCCCGTCATAGACCCGGATGACGTAGAGCGCGTGGAGGTAGTCGATGTGATTCCAGGGATGAAGGGGAGCACCGGCCTCCAGGATTCCGAGGCCGTAGAGCGATTGATTGGTCGTGCCGTACCGGCTGCTGGTTTTGAGAACAACGACGTAGTGACGGCATTTCGTGGATGATGCCACGCGGCGGACGATTCCGGTGAGCTCGGCGTCGTAGTTGTAGAAAAGCCCATGGTCCTGCTCGAGCGTGGCGAATGTTCCTTTCGGAAAGCTGATGGGCCGCACCGACCAGCTCTTGCTGAGGAACGCGCTGATCTTGGTGACCACGAGATTGTCGATCTGCCAGGAGTCGATGGGGACCTTGTTCCGCTCGTTGCCGAACGCGGTGATCCCGACCTTTTGCAGGCTGAAGGAATCGCCGATCGCCGAGAGCACGCCGATGCATTTGCCATTGTCGGCAGCATTGACGTTGGCGGGCGTGCGCAGGCGCCTTCGGCGGCGCCGGCTCCTGGGCAAGCGCCGGTCCGGCGAGGCACATCGAGAGCAGGACGAGCGCCGCGCGGCGCGTCGCCAGTCCGGGGAATTCGGTTGCGAAACGAAGCATCTATTCCACCCGCAGGATCAAGGGCATCGTCACGTCGAGGCTCTTCGTCACGAGGGAGCGGATGCCGTCCTTCACCATCGGGCTCGGCGTGCCGGAATCCGGCCACCAGGACGTATCGACCTTGAGGTGGGGACCGCCGATGGGCTTGCCGAAGTTGCTGAGCAAGCTCGGCTCCTCGGTCACCGCATTCTTTCGTCCCAGGACGGCAAAGGTCTGCCCATCGTAAATCCGGATCGAATAGAGGGCGTAAAGCAGGTCGCCCATCCGAAACGGTGCGCCGGTTTCGACGATACCGAGGCCGTAGACGCTCTGATTGGTCTCGCTAAAAGCGCTGCCGCTCTTCACGACGACGACATAGTGATCACACGGCGTAGATGACGACACCCGGCGAACGATCCCGGCGAGATCCTCGTCGTACTTGTAAAACAGCGGATGCTCTTCATCGAGCGAGCCGAATGCACCCCGTGGATAGCTGATGCGCCGTACCGTCCAGCTCTTGCTCAAGAACGTGCTGATCTTGCTGACGACGAGATCGTCGATCTGCCAAGCCTCGATCGGGACCTTGTTGAGGTCGTTACCGAAGACCGTGATCCCGATCTTCCGCAGGCTGAACGTGTCGCCGATCGCCGAAACGACGCCGATGCACTTGGTGCTCGGGGGGGTCGGCGTGGCGGGCTGTTGAGGCGCCGCGGACTTAGGCTTGGCCTTTCCGGATGGCTGCGCGAGAGAGGCACTCCCCGACGCAAGTAGGAAAACGAGCGCGGCACAACGCACCGCGACCGCCGCTGCAAAATGAGATCGCATTATCGGCTTCCACAAGAACGGCGGGGCGAATTTCATCCCCCCGCCGAAACCTATGGTTGCTTTGTGACAAATATGCGACCTGCGCCGCCTTGGCGGCCGCAATGCATCGCGTCCGGTGGCGACGAGGCGCTCTCGTACCCAGCTCTTCATTATCGGCCCGCGTCGGGCCCGACGATTTCGATCTGTCGAGAATTTGACCGGTGCGCCAGAAACCAATCCGCGTCGTGAAGCATTGATCGCGGGAAAGCGCGTTCGGAGTCATCGATGGTATCGACGCAGCACATTCTTCGCTTCATCGACGCGGATAGCGACATACGCAGGCCACCGCTGGTCGGGATGCAGTTTCTTCATGAGCCCAGGGTTGAGGCGGGTTTGCGCCGCGCACAGTCCTCGCATAAGGCCAGGGGCCTGATAGGCTTCCTCGTTGGTCAGCTTGCCGGATCGCGGGAGGGGCCTCCTCGCTGCAGCGTTGCTGTTCCTCGCTGCAGCGTTGCTGTGCGCGTCTTCACGCCATCCGGGATGGCGGCGGTCAAGGTACGCGGCCGGTAACCAGCACTTGCTCGAGGGTTAGTCACACGCCGAGATTTGCATCGGGTCGACGTGGGTCACGGACGACCTGCGTCACGGTCGGCGTGCCAGCCGTTCAAGCACGGTGACCGCACGACGGTAGCGTCCCCGCGTCGGGACACTTTGCAGCGGCATCCATTTCAGCGGCACGACTGCGAGCGGCGTCTTCGTGCCGGATGCGACCCAGCCCTCCCTCGTCCGCTGGCACGGCCTCAGAAGAACGTAGGGGCTTCTGCAGCCGTCCGACACCAAGACAGTAATGTCCTGATCGAATGGCGCCGTTTCTGCTTGTTTCCACATCCTCGCCGAATTTCTGCTGAGCGCTTCCGTGTTGATCCACCCGTACAAACGCTTTGACCAACGATTTGTTGCAGTGGTGCAAGCCAGATTCTCCTTGTCGACCCGAACCCTCGCCAAGGCGTTGGGCTATGGTGCCTGCCGGCTGCGTGACGCGGGCCGTCGAGAGCACTGCGACTCCGGCCGGCATCTCTGCCGAGACCAGCCAGGAAGGGGACGGGCAATGAACAAGCGATTTGTGCAGTTCGCAAACTATGTGGCGGAAGCCTCGGGCTATCCCATCGTGTTCGCGGGCGCCGTTTTGTCCGTCATCATTTGGCTGGCGACGGGACCGGCATTCCAGTTCTCAGACACGTGGCAGCTCGTGATGAACACGGTCACCAGTGTCATCACGTTCCTCATGGTCTTTTTGATCCAGACCTCACAGAACCGCGACAGCACCGCGCTCCAAGCCAAGCTCGACGAGCTCATCCGCGCGAGCAGCGCGCAAAACGTGTTCGTGGGCCTGGAGCAGTTGTCTCCCGACGAGATCACGGAGATTCGTGAGCGGGTCCACGGTCATCTCGAGCGGCGGCGTAAAGCGACCGGCGACTGAGGGAGTTTCTCCCCGTTTGCTGTCGTTGCGCGATAGTCGCTACGCGATCTCGAATTCCGGCAGCACCCAGCGCTCCTCCGTCGCGGCGGCCTGCCACTCGCGCCCAGGCCGGCAGCGCCATCACTGCGTCCATGTAGGCGCGCGCGATCGGCCCGACCGCGACGGCATAGGTGTGAAGCCGCGACACCACCGGCGCGAACATCGCGTCCGCTGCACCGAACGCGCCGAACAGGAACGGGCCGCGATAGCGGGCGCGGCAGTCCGTCCAGATTTCGTCGATGCGCGCGACATTGGCGAGCACGTCGGCGGAGAGCTCGATCGCGCCCGGCTCCCGGCGCATGTTCATCGGACAGGCGCGGCGCAAGCGGAAGGAATCCGCCGTGCATCTCGTTCGCGACGGCACGGGCATGCGCGCGAACCTCGCGCTGCAGCGGCCACAGGCCGGCGCCGGGAAATTTCTCCGCGGCGTATTCGATGATCGCGAGCAATTCCCACACACGCACCGCGCCGTCGATCAGGATCGGCACCTTTCCCGACGGCGAGAATTCGAGAATCTTCTCGCGCGCACCGGGGATGTAGATCGGCAGCACCGTTTCCTCGAACGGAATGCCGGCGACCTTCATGGCGAGCCACGGCCGGAACGACCACGACGAGTAGTTCTTGTTGCCGAGAACGAGCCGGAGTGTCATCGGCGACCTCAAGCCTTGGGCTTCATCTCGACCGGGCCGCCGGCGTTGCGCCACGCGCCGAAGCCGCCGCCGATATGGGCGACCGGCTTGAGCCCCATCCGTTGCGCCGTCTGCGTCGCGAGCGCCGAACGCGAGCCGGCGGCGCAGAAGAACACGAACTTGCCGTCGCCGGCGAACACCGGCTTGTGATACTTGCTCGCGGGATCGAGCCAGAACTCGAGCATCCCGCGCGGGCAATGGAAGGCGCCGGGCACCCTGCCCTCGCGGTCGAGCTCGCGGATGTCGCGCAGGTCGACGAAGGTGACGCCGGGACTGCCATGGAGCGCGATCGCCTCCGCCACCGGCAAGGTCTCGATCTCGCGTTCCGCCGCGGCCACCATGTCCTCGACGTGCTGCGTGATGTTCTGCGCCATGCGTCTCTCCCGTCGCGCCGCAATGTGGCAGAGGGCCCGGTAGCGTCAAGCCCGCGCCGTGTTGCGCATGGCGGCGGCGCGGGGCAGCATTGCAGCGCCTCCCGCGCAGCCCGGGACTAGCCAATTCGCCGGAGACCGCCGATGCACATCCTGCCTCCGCTCGACATCACCGCGCTCGCTTTCTTCCTGCTCGCCTGGGGCGGCTATGCGATCGCGGTCGAATGGGGTCCGGGCAGCGGCACCGGGCTCAATGCCCGGATGCACGACTATCGCGACATCTGGATGCACCGCGCGCTCCACCGCGAGCTGCGCATGTTCGATGCCCAGATCATGGCCGCGCTGCAGAACGGCACGGCGTTCTTCGCCTCGACCTCGCTGCTTGCGATCGGCGGCGGCCTCACCATGCTGCGCGCGACCAACGAGATCAACAGCGTGATCGAGAACCTGCAGGTCGGCGAGCCGCCGACCGCGGCGAAGTGGGAGATCAAGGCGGCCGGCCTGATCCTCATCCTGGTCTATGCGTTCTTCAAATTCGCCTGGGCCTATCGGCTCTACAACTACGTCGCGATCATGCTCGGCGCGATGCCGCCGGCGAGCGAGCGCGCCTCGGCCGAAGCGGAGCGCCACGTGCTGCGCACGACGAAGCTCTTCGAGTCCGCGGGCCGGCACTTCAACCGCGGCCAGCGCGCGTTCTTCTTCGCGCTCGGCTATCTCGGCTGGTTCGCCGGGCCGTGGCCGCTGATGGTGTCGACCACCGCGATCGTCGTCGTGATGTGGCGGCGCCAGTTCGCCTCGGCCGCGCAGCGCGCCCTCACCGCGGAGCTGCCGGAGAAGGTTCCGGCAGAGGCCCCGGAAACAGCGCCGACGATTTCCCCGAGAGGCGATAGGCGATGAGCCCGATCCATTCGTGGAGCGCGCCGTCCAACTGGCCCAATCCCGCCGAGAGGCTCCCGAATACGTTGCGCAAGTCCTGCCAGCCATTGGTCTGATAGTCGACGGGATAGGCCTCGACCGGGAATCCGGCCTCGCGGAAGGCACCGATCGCGCGTGGCATGTGCATGGCGGAGGTGACGAGCAGCCAGCGCTCTCCCGGCTTCGGCGCGACGAGCGCCTTCGAAAAGGCGGCGTTCTCCGCGGTGTTGCGCGAGCGGTTCTCGAGCATGATCCGGCTCCGCGGCACGCCGAGACTTTCGAACAGTGCGGGGACCACGTCGGCTTCGTTGCCGCGTTGGGTGAACAGGCCGGGGTCGCCGCCGCTGTAGACGATCTTCGCGTCGGGGAATTTTCGCGCGAGCTCGGGGACGACGACGATCCGTTCCGCCGCATCGGTGAGGCCGACTTGGCCGCGGGTCGCGAGCCGATAGGCGCTCACCGCGCCGCCGAGCACGACGATACCGGTGGGCGGCGCGCCGGCCTCCTCCCAGCGCGGAAACCGGTTCTCGAGCGCGATCGTGAGCGCCCGGCCGATCGGCAGGAAGCCGATCAATGCAATCAGCACCAGCGAGGCCACCGCGAGCCGCCAGCCCCAGCGGGCGTAGCGGGTGCGGGTCAGGACGAGGCCGACGATGCCGGCCAGAATGATGACGTTCGAGGGCTCCTCGAAGAACGCCAGCAGCTTGGAAACCGCGAAGAACAATGGAGCCTCGTCATGGCCGGGCTTGACCCGGCCATCCCGCTCAGTTTGGCACGGCCGTGCCGCATTATCGGGATCGCCGGGTCAAGCCCGGCGATGACGCCGGGTGGTTTGCATCTAGTCGAGGCTGCGCCGCCAATCCTGGTAGCGCGCCTTGGCCTCGTCGTTGGGCGGATAGAGACCGGGCAGCTTCACGCCCTTCTCCACCTCGGTGAACACCCAGCTCTCGTAAAGCTCGTGCTCGGCTCCTTCATGGGCGACGAAATCGACGAGGTCCTTGGGGATCACCACCGCGCCGTCGTCGTCGACCACGATGTAGTCCTCCGGGAACACCGCGACGCCGCCGCAGCCGATCGGCTCGTTCCAGCCGACGAAGGTGAGCCCGTTGACCGAGGCCGGCGCCGCGACGCCGGCGCACCACACCGGCAGCCCGCTCGCGAGCACGCCGACGCGGTCGCGCATCACCCCATCCGTCACCAGCGCGGTGACGTTGCGCTTCTTCATGCGGGCACAGAGGATGTCGCCGAAGATGCCGGCACCGGGCACGCCCATGGCATCGGCGACCACGATGACGCCTTCCGGCATCGCTTCGATGGCGCCGCGGGTCGAGATCGGCTTCGACCAGCTTTCCGGCGTCGCGAGGTCCTCGCGCGCCGGCACGAAGCGCAGGGTGAAGGCGGGCCCGATCAACCGCTCGCCGCCCAGCACCAGCGGTTTCGGCCCGTTCATCCAGCACCGCCTGATGCCCTTCTTGAGCAGCATGGTGGTGATGGTGGCGGTCGTAACCTTGCGCAGGACGTCTAACACGGCGGAATTCATTGCTGCCCTCGTTGGCCTGGAGCCGGAATGGCCGCCGGGATAGCAGGTGCCGCCGGTTTGGAGAAGCGGCGTTGTTCCCGTCTACTTCGGTCCGGCTTCCTTGGGTCCGGCTTCCTTGAAATTGCCATCGATGCGCGGTTCCCGACCGGTCACGTACGTCCGCTCCAGTTTTTTCGAGCGCCTGTCGATTCCGCCGTTCCTCGTTCGTCGAGTGGTCGGACCAACCACGGAGAGACACGCAATGCGATTCATGATGCTGATGATCCCCGGCGGCTACGCCTCCGCGGCGCCCGACGCCATGCCCAGCGCCGAAGCGGTGGCGGCGATGATGAAATACAACGAGGAACTGAAGAAGGCCGGCGTGCTGCTGGCCCTGGACGGGCTCCATCCGCCGTCCTCGGGCGCGCGGGTCAGCTTCAAGGGCGGAAAGCCCACTGTCACCGACGGCCCCTTTGCGGAGGTCAAGGAAGTGTTGGGCGGCTACTGGATGATCGACGTGCGCTCGCGCGAGGAGGCCATCGAATGGGCCCGCCGCTGCCCGGCCGCGAAGGACGACGTGATCGAGATCCGCCGCGTCCACGAGCTGAGCGAATTCCCCGAGGACGTGCAGAAGGCGGCGGAAGGCTTCCGCGAGCTGAAGGGGTGACGCCACCGCCGCGACCATCGAAGCGGTCTGGCGGATCGAGCAGCCGAAGCTCGCCGCCAGGCTCGCCCGCTTGCTGCGCGACGTCGGCCTGGCCGAGGAGATTGCGCAGGATGCCTTTGTGCTGGCCCTGGAGCGCTGGCCTCGCGATGGCATCCCGGACAACCCGGCCGCCTGGCTGACCCAAGTCGCCAAGAACCGGGCACTCGACCGGATGCGCCGCACCACCCTGATCGACGGCAAGCATCGCGAACTGGCCGTCGACCTCGCCGAGCTGGAGCGCGAGACGCCCGACGTCGAGGCGGCGCTCGATGAGGACATCGACGACGACCTGCTGCGGCTGATCTTCACCGCCTGCCATCCGGTGCTGCCGGCCGAGCAGCGCGCCGCCCTCGTCTTGCGGCTGCTGGGCGGGCTGTCGACGCCCGAGATCGCCCGCGCCTTCCTGGTGTCGGAAGCCACCGTCGCCCAGCGCATCGTGCGCGCCAAGCGGACCCTGCGCGACGCCGCCATCCCGTTCGAGACCCCGCGCGGGGACGAGCGCGCAGACCGCGTCGCCGCCGTGCTGGAGGTGGTCTATCTGATCTTCAACGAGGGCTATGTGGCGACGGCGGGATCGGACTGGTTCCGCGCCGACCTGTGCGGCGAGGCTCTGCGCCTCGGCCGATCGCTGGCGGCGCTGATGCCGCAGGAGCCCGAGGCGCAGGGGCTCGTCGCATTGATGGAGCTGCAGGCCTCGCGCTTCGCCGCCCGCACCGACGAGGGGCGGCGATCCGATCCTGCTGCTCGACCAGGACCGAAGCCGATGGGACTGGTCGCTGATCCGGCGCGGCCTCGACGGATTGAACCGCGCGATGGTCCTGACGCCGACGCCCGGCCCCTATCTGCTGCAGGCGATGATCGCCGCCTGCCACGCCCGTGCGGCGACCGCCGCCGACACCGATTGGATCGCCATCGCGGCCTATTACCAGGCACTGACGCTCGCCGCGCCCTCGCCCATCGTCGAGATCAACCGGGCGGTGGCGGTGGGCATGGCGTTCGGGCCCGCCCAGGGGCTGGCGATCGTCGACGCGCTCAAGGACGAGCCGCGATTGAAGGGATCGCACCTGCTGCCCACGGTGCGCGGCGATCTTCTGGAGAAGCTGGGACGGGTCGCCGAAGCCCGCGCCGAGTTTCGATTAGCCGCCGAGTTGACCGGCAACGACAGGGAGCGCGCCCTGTTGCTCGCCCGCGCCGACGCGCTCGACAGCTCCGGCCGCAACCGCTCAAGCCAATCGAAGTCCTCGTAAGCGCCGCAGGCCCGCGTCCTGTGTGTGAAAGGACGCGAGCGGCGCTGCGGCCTCATGAGCGCCGCTCAAAAGTGGTAGGGGCTGCCCATGCCCGGCCATCCCCAGCCACCGCCCCAGCCGCCATACTGGGCGTAGGCTCCCGAGTTGCTGCGGCGGTGCTCAGTTCGGGCCACGCGCTTTTTCACCACCACGGGCGCCCTTGCGACAACATACCGTTGCGCCGGCCTGATCATCACCGGGGTAGCCGCCGCAGGCTTTGCCGGCGGATCGGCCACGGCCTGCGCAGGTGGATCGGCCATGGCCTGAGCGTCCGGAATGTCGGCAGCGCGGCGGCGCGGCCTCATTCGGCGGCAACTCGACCGCAGCGACCGAGCTCCGCCCCTTCGGCGGCTCGGCAGCCGCCCGTGCGGGCGCGGCGGGCGGCGCTGGAGCTGCAGCCTCACCCGTCGTTACGGCGGGACGGGGCGACAACGGTATAGCGGTGACGAGCCCGGACCCCCGCGTTCTCGTCGCCTCTCCGGCCGTTCTCTTCGCGTGGATGCCTGCATTCTGCACCCATTCGGAATCGATGATCTGAGGATAGATGCCACTGATGCCGACAACGACGGCAACGCAGGCGACGGCGACCAGCAGGATTTTGGGACCGATCGAGGACCGGGTGCGTCGCCGATACGGCGACTCTCCAATGCGTCTGCTTTGGAGACCCGTAGTCCGACCACAGAGTGATGTTCGGGCGCATGGATAACTCCTGACGCCCCACCCCCGAGCAAAAGCAATACGTGAAAGAGAACCGACCTCGTTCGACCCTAGCATCGAAATAGAGCCGACTAAATGGTGCTGCGCACTTTGACGCACCACCCCGTCCAGTTCTTTGGGAGGCTCCGGATGGGAGATCCAGGATCGAGGTGTCAAAAGCTCCGGTCGGAGAGCCGTCCGACCGCAGCCAGGACACGGCCTCGATACGCCAAATGGGGTGAATTTCGTCGCCCGACGACTGGCAACTGCTGCGGCACGGAAAGTTTCGCTATCGTTGCTCCTTGAGGTCTCGTCCGTTGATCGTTAGGAGGGGTTTCGAAACTCAAAACGAGCAAGGTTCGGGTTCCGGAGCGGTGCTCGCCGCTTGGAAAAAACGAAAGGGAATCTTCCCATGGCAAACACGACCGCAGAGCTCGAGGCGCTCCTCATGCAGCGTTCGCTCACCGATCCGCAGCTTTTGGCTGCGGCGGATGCGTCGGAAGACTTCCGCATCCTGCCGGATACCACTGTGATCAAGATCGGCGGACAGAGCGTCATCGATCGCGGGCGCGCCGCGGTCTATCCGCTCGTCGACGAGATCGTCTCCGCCCGCAAGAAACACAAGCTCTTGATCGGGACTGGAGCAGGCACCCGGGCGCGGCATCTCTACTCGATCGCCGCCGGGCTTCGCCTGCCGGCCGGCGTCCTCTCGCAACTCGGCGCCTCGGTCGCCGATCAGAACGCGGCGATGCTGGGGCAGCTCCTGGCGAAGCACGGCATCTCCGCGGTCAGCGGCGCCGGGCTCTCGGCTGTCCCGCTCTTCCTTGCCGAAGTGAACGCCGTCGTCTTTGCCGGCATGCCGCCCTATGGCCTGTGGATGCGGCCCGCAGCCGAGGGCGTGATCCCGCCCTACCGCACCGACGCCGGGTGCTTCCTCGTCGCCGAGCAGTTCGGCTGCAAGGCGATGATCTACGTGAAAGACGAAAACGGCCTCTACACCGCGAACCCGAAGACCTCGAAGAATGCCACGTTCATCCCGAAGATCTCGGTCGACGAGATGAAGGCCAAGGGCCTGCACGACTCGATCCTCGAGTTCCCGATGCTCGATCTGCTCGCCTCGGCACGCTACGTCCGCGAGGTGCAGGTCGTGAATGGCCTCGTCTCCGGCAATCTGACCCGTGCGCTCGCCGGCGAGCACGTCGGCACCATCATCACTGCGAGCTGAAGGAGACCATCTCCATGGCAACCGCCAACCAGATCAAGCACGTCGCCTCGCCGCTCGCGCGCCAGACCCTGCTCGACGACGACCTCACCCGCCCGGTCGCCGCCGGACGCCCGATCCGGCTGCTCCCCTGGGTGCAGGTCGTGAAGATCGGCGGCCGCATCATGGACCGCGGCCATGAGGCGATCCTCCCGCTCGTGGACGAGCTGCGCGCGCTTCTGCTCGAGCACCGGCTGCTGATCCTGACCGGTGCCGGCATCCGCGCCCGCCACCTCTACAGCGTCGGCCTCGACCTCGGCCTGCCGGTCGGATCGCTTGCGCCGCTCGCCGCGAGCGAAGCCGGCCAGAACGGTCATATCCTCGCGAGCCTGCTCGCGCCGGAGGGCGTCTCCTATATCGAGCACCCGACCATCGCGAGCCAGCTCGCCATTCACCTCTCCGCAACCCGCGCGGTCGTCGGGAGCGCATTTCCTCCGTATCACCACCACGAGTTCCCGGGTTCGCGTATCCCGATGCACCGGGCCGACACCGGCGCATTCTTGCTCGCCGACGCACTGGGAGCTGCCGGCCTCACCATCGTGGAGGACGTCGACGGCGTGTACACCACCGATCCCCAAGGTGCCGACGGGAAAAAGGCGCAGCTCATCCGGGAGACGAGCGCCGCCGACCTTGCGAAGCTCAAGGGCACGCTGCCGGTCGATCGCGCGCTGCTGGATGTCATGGCGAACGCCCAGCACATCGAGCGCGTGCAAGTCGTGAACGGACTCGTTCCCGGCCGGCTCACCGCGGCGCTGCGCGGCGAGCATGTCGGGTCGATCATTCAAACCGGCGCGCGCGGGGCGAACTCGTAATCGAGGGCGGAATGGTCTCGCGCCGTTGTTCTGCGGCGTGAGGCGGAGCGGACCGATCCCTCCCCGGCTTCGGGAAGGGTGGCCGAGCGCAAGCGAGGTCGGGCGGGTCCGCGAGCGGAGCGAGCCAACAAAAGAAAGAACCCCACCCTGCCCTCCCCGAAGACGGGGAGGGAGAGAAGAGGACGCTCACCCCCTCGCCCGCGGCCGCACGCCGTTGAGGAAGAGCTTCACCGCCGCCTGCACCCGCTGGTCGACCTGATCGGGATCGGTCTCGATGCCGAGCATCGCCATGCGGGTCTGGCGGCCGATGACGAGGCTCAGGAAGAGATCGGCGGCGACGATGGTGTCCTCGACCTCGATCTGACCGGCCTTGGCGAAGCGGTCGAGCAGTGCCGCGACCGCGGTGTTGCTGCATTGCCAGCCCTGCTCGTGCATGCGCTTGGCGAGGCCCGGGAAGCGCGCCGATTCCGCCATGACGATGCGGCTGATCGCGACGGCTTCCGGCGTGAGCGCGCCCGCGATCGTCCGGCGTGCGAGCGCGAGAAGGACATCCTCGATCCGACCGGTCGCTGCTTCCTCGGCGGTCTCGTTCTCGGCGAGCCAGCGGTCGATCTTGCGCTGCAGGACGGCGGCGAACAGCTCGCCCTTGTCCTTGTAGCGGGCGTAGAGCGTCGCCTTGCCGACGCCGGCGGCCTCGGCAACCGCATCGATGCTCGTGCCCTTCGAAGCCGCGCTCCATGAACATCGACGCCGCGATCGCGATCAGGCGCTCGTCGCGCTTGATCGCGTCGCCGTGGGACGGCCGGCCGCCGGAGTGGCGCCGGGACTTGTCTGGGGCGGAATAGTCAAGTCGGACCTGTCCGATACGCACGTTCCCGTGGAACCCGGTCACCCACGACCGGGCAAATTTTCATAGCTCAACGGCCAGACACCACTTGCGCTTCCCGGTCAATGCCCCTATAACAAAACGGTACCGTTTCGTTCAATGGGGATTGGGGAAATGGATTCGACGTCTTCGGACCGTCAGGGGTTGAAGTTGGTTACGGTCGATCGGGGGATCGATCACGAGGCGGCAAAGCCGCTCGTGCGCGGCCCATCAGAGCCGATTCCGCTACCCACGAGCAAAGCACCGCCGCCGGCGACGCTGCCGGTGGGCACGCCCGCGGCAGCGGCGACGTCCGCCCCACCGCGGGGGCGAAAGGGCAAGCTGCTGATGGCCGGGGCCGCCGTGATCGCGCTCGTCCTCGGCGGGAATTATGGCTGGCACTGGTGGACGGTCGGCCGCTTCCAGGAGACGACCGACAACGCCTTCCTGCAGGCCGATAAGGTCACCGTCGCCCCCAAGGTGGCGGGGTTCGTCTCGGCGGTGCTCGTGACCGACAACCAGCCGGTCAAGGCGGGCGACGTGCTCGCGACCATCGACGATGCCGACTACAAGGTCGCGATCGCCGAAGCCCAGGCCGATCTCGACAAGGCGGTGGCCCAGCTCGACGGCTACAAGGCCGCCGTCGTCCAGCAGCAGGCCCAGGTCGAGACCTCGCGCGCCGATATCATGAACGCCGAGGCCGCCCTCACCTTCGCCCAGCAGGAAGCCGCGCGTTCGGAAGACCTGCTCAGCCGCGGCGCCGGGACGACGCAACGGGCCCAACAGACCCGTTCCGACCTCCTGCAGCGCCAGGGGACGCTCACCAAGAGCCGGTCCGCCCTGATCGCGGCGGAGAAGCAGGTGGTGACCTACGAGGCGCTGGCGAAGAGCGCCGTGGCGACGATCAGCGGCTCACAGGCGAAGCTCGACCAGGCGAAGCTCAATCTCGGCCACACCACGATCCGCGCGCCGATCGACGGCGTCGTCGGCGACCGCTCGGTCCGCGTCGGCCAGCTGGTGCAGGCCGGCGTCAACCTGCTGACCGTCGTCCCGATGGGGCGCGACATCTATCTCGTCGCGAACTTCAAGGAGACGCAGATCGGCCGGATGGCCAAGGGCCAGACGGTGAACTTCACCGTCGATGCGTTCGGCAATCACGAGTTCCGCGGCAAGGTGGAGAGCTTCTCGCCGGGCACCGGCGCCCAGTTCGCGCTGCTGCCGCCGGAGAACGCGACCGGCAACTTCACCAAGGTCGTGCAGCGGATCCCGGTGAAGATCCACCTCGCCGACGATCCCCTGCTGGCGCAGCTGCGCCCCGGCCTTTCGGTCGAGGCGACGGTGGAGACGCACGACCGTCTCACCCCGGTGCCGCGCACGCTGGTCGGCCTCGCCGAGCTTCGCTGACCGGCGTCGCGAGCCCCGCTCCTCGCGGACTGCCCCACAGCCGCGAGGAGCGACCATCATCCACGCAACAATCCTCGAGTCCGACCGATGCCCGACGCGACGGTGGAACACAAAGCCTCGGAACAGAAGGCCTCGCTCACCGACTGGCTCGCCGTGGCGGCGGCGATCCTCGGCGCCTTCACCGCCATTCTCGACATCCAGATCACCAACTCCTCGCTCTCCGACATCCAGGGCGCGCTCGGCGCCTCGCCGGAGGAAGGCAGCTGGATTTCGACCGCCTATCTCATGGCGGAGATCATCGTCATTCCGCTGACCGGCTGGCTCGGGTCGATCTTCGGGCTGCGCCGCTATCTCGCGACCAACACGGCGCTGTTCATCGGCTTCTCGCTCGCCTGCGCGCTGTCGACGAGCCTCACCGAGATGATCTTCTTCCGCGCCGGACAGGGTTTTACCGGCGGCGTGCTGATCCCGACCGCCATCACCATCGTGCGCACGCGGCTGCCGAAGTCGCAGCAGGGCGTCGGCATCGCGATGTTCGGGCTGACCGCGACATTTGCGCCGGCGATCGGCCCGACCGTCGGCGGCTGGCTCACCGACAATCTGTCCTGGCACTACATCTTCTATCTCAACCTGCTGCCCGGCCCGGTGGCGCTCGCGCTCCAGCTCTATGCGCTCCCCAAGGCCTCGATGAAGCTCGAGGAGCTCCCCAAGGGCGACTGGATCGGCATCGGATTGATGGCGCTCGGGCTTCCCGCGCTCACCTTCGTGCTCGAGGAAGGCCAGCGCAAAGACTGGTTCGGCTCGCCGGTCATCGTCCAGGCCGCATGGCTCGCCGTCATCGGCATCGTAGGCTTCATCGTCCGCGAGTTCATGGCGGCGAAGCCCTTCATCAATCTGCGGGTGCTCGGCAACCGCTCGGTCGGCGGCGGCTGCCTGCTGATGACCGTGCTCGGCGCGGTGTCGTTCGGCTCGATCTACGTGATCCCGGTCTACTGCGCGCAGATCCAGGGCTACAATGCCGAGCAGATCGGCTACGTCGTGATGTGGAGCGGGCTGCCGCAGCTCGTGCTGTTTCCGGCGATGCCGTTCTTCATGAAGCGGTTCGATCCGCGCATCCTGATCATCGTCGGCACGCTGCTTGTTCGCGGCGAGCTGCTTCATCAACGTCGACCTCACCCACGACGTCGGCATGGATCAGCTCATCCTGCCGCAGCTCCTGCGCGCCGCCGGCCAGCCGCTGTTCACGGTGCCGCTGAGCCAAATCTCGACGGCGGGCCTGGCGCCGCGCGACACCGCCGACGCCTCGGCGCTCTCCAACATGATGCGCAACCTCGGCGGATCGATCGGCATCGCCACGCTCTCGACCATGATCGAGCGGCGCGAGCATTTCCACTTCTCGGTGCTCGCCGAGGCGATGACGCAGAACGCCATGCTCACCCAGCAGCGGCTCGGCGCGATGATCGTCGCGATGCAGGCGCATGTGATCGACCCGATCACGGCGCGCGCGCAGGCGCTCAACGTGATCGCCGCCCAGGTCCGCCGCGAGGCCTTCGTGATGGCCTACAGCGACGCGTTCTGGATCGTCGGGGTCGGGCTGATCGTCAGCCTCGCCGCGATCACGTTGCTGCGGAAGCCGCCGCGGGTGGCGGGGCCGGTCGAAGCGCATTGAGGGGGCGAACCATGATGGAAAAATCAGGCGATGTGGCCGAGCTCTCACCTCCGCTCGCGCTCGGCGACCGCGTTTGCATGAGCGAGCGCGGCCTGGCGCGACATCCCAAATACGCGAGCCACCGCGGCGTCGTTGTCGGGAGGGTTTCGGCGAGCAAGATGCGGGTGAAGTTCGACGAGCGGAAGCAGATTCAGACGATCCATTACAGCTATCTGATGAAGGTCGACGAAGGCTGATGCGTCGCCTTGGCACGCTCGGTCTTCACCGGAATGGTCATGGCCGGGCTTGTCCCGGCCACCCCGATCAACGAGGCACGGCCGTGCCACCATGATCGGGGTCGCCGGGACAAGCCCGGCGATGACGGCAACTGAATCCGCGACGTCCAAACTAGCTCAATCCCAGTCGGGCGCGCCGGACCAGTCGACGATCCGTCCGCGCGGGTGGGAGAGCCGGGCGATCTCCGTCATCTCGGCCGGCGAGAGCTCGAAGTCGAAAATCGAAAAATTCGCCGCGAGGCCCTCGGGCCGCGAGCTGCGCGGGATGACGATGGCGCCGCGCTGGACGAGCCAGCGCAGCCCCACCTGTGCGGCGGTCTTGTCGTGCTGCGCGCCGATCCGTTGCAACGTCTTGTCGGAGAGCACCCTGCCCCGCGCCAACGGACTGTAGGCCGTCACCGCGAGGCCATGGCGACGGCAGGCCTCGACCACCTTCGTCTGGTCGATGAAGGGATGCCATTCGAACTGGTCGGTCACCAGGGGCTCGGTCGCGAGCTTCACCGCCTGCTCCAGCGAGCTCGACGGTGAAATTCGACACGCCGATGTGCTTCGCGAAACCTTCGCGCTTCATCCGGCACAGCGCGCCGATGGTGTCGGCGAGCGGGATGCGCGGGTTCGGCCAATGGATCAGCAGGAGGTCGACCTCGGAGAGCTTGAGCTTGGCGAGGCTCTCCTTGGTGGCGCGCTCGAATTCGCGCGGCGCGAGATGGTCCGGCCACACCTTCGTGGTGACGAAGACTTGCGCGCGGGGGATGCCCGACGCGCGGATCCCCTCGCCGACCTCGCGCTCGTTGCCGTACATCTCGGCGGTGTCGATCATGGCGATAGCCGAGGCGCAACGCCTGCTCGACCATCCGCACGCAGGTGCGCTCGCGCAAATCCCACGTGCCGAGGCCGATCGCGGGAATGCGGGCGCCGTTTGCTTCGACGAAGGGGGTGGTCACGGTGGTTCTCGGGTTGCGACACTCGGGCACGGCGTGCATCCCCTAGGCGGCATCCGCGAGGTGCCACGGCATCGCGTAGGCCGGGCTGACCCGGCCATCCCGATATAAGGCGCGGCCGTGCCACGCTATCGGGATCGTCCGGGTCAAGCCCGGCGATGCGCCGATGGGCCATCCGATCCAAGCCGCTCTACAGATAAAGGCTCTTCATCTGCTGCTCCGGATAGCGCGTGCCTGCCGCCGCGCCGGCCGGGATCGCATTCGATATCTCCTCGACGTCGCTCTTGCTCAGGCTGACCGCGAGCGCACCGAGATTTTCGACGAGCCGCTCCTTGCGCTTGGTGCCCGGGATCGGAATGAGGTCCGGCCCCTGGGCGAGCAGCCAGGCGAGCGCGAGCTGGCCGGGCGTGCAGCCCTTGCGCTGCGCGATCGCCTCGATGCGCGCCACCAGCGAGACATTGTGGGCGAGATTGCCCTCGGCATAGCGCGGATGGCGCCGGCGCGAATCGTTGTCCGCGAGCGTCGCGGGGTCCTCGATCTTCGCGGTCAGCATGCCGCGGCCGAGCGGCGCATAGGCGACGAAGGCGATGCCGAGCTCGCGCGTGGTGACGAGCGTCTCCTCGGCCTCGACGCGGTAGAGCAGCGAGTACTCGTTCTGCACCGCCGCGATCTTGTGAACCTTGTCGGCGCGCCGGATGGTCTCCGGCGCCGCCTCGCTCAGGCCGAGGAAGCGCACCTTGCCCTGCTCGACGAGCTTGCCCATCGCGCCGACGGTGTCCTCGATCGGCACCGTCGGGTCGATGCGATGCTGGTAGTAGAGGTCGATCACGTCGACGCCGAGCCGCTTGAGGCTCAGATCGCAGGCGGCGAGCACGTATTCCGGCCGCCCGTCGGCGATCTTGCCGCCGCGGCCGCCGAGGTTGCCGAACTTCGTCGCCAGGAAGACCTCCGCACGCCGGCCCGCGATGGCGCGGCCGACCACCTCCTCGTTGTGGCCGAAGCCGTACATGTCGGAGGTGTCGAGCATCGTCACGCCGAGATCGAGCGCCTCGCGGATGAGGGCGACCGAGGCGCCGTCGTCGCTCGCGCCATAGACGTTGGAGAGCGACATGCAGCCGAAGCCGATGGCCGAGACCTCGGTGGTGCCGAGCGCGCGCTTCTGGGTGACGCGAGTCAACATGGATATTCCTTTTTGCGTCTCCGTTCAGGACTTGTCCGCCCGTTCAGGATTTGGCGCCCGTTCAGGATTTGCCGCCCACCGACGCGACCGTCACCGGCTTCTGGCGATAGATGTCCGCGAACAGGCGCTCCAGGTTCTCGACCTTGGGCTGGTCGTTGTACACGATGTACGGGCTGTAGGGATGGGTGAGCGCGTAATCCTGGTGGTACGCCTCGGCGGGATAGAACTTGGCCAGCGGGTCGAGCCGCGTCACGATCGGCCGACGGAAGACGGAGGCGCCGCCGAGCTGGGCGATGTAGGCCTGCGCGACCTTCTTCTGCGCATCGTCGGAATAGAAGATCGCCGAGCGGTACTGGGTGCCGACATCGGGGCCCTGCCGGTTGAGCTGGGTCGGATCATGGGCGACGGAGAAGTAGATCTGGAGGATCTTGCCGAGCGAGACCTTGCGCGGATCGTACGTGACCTGCACCGACTCGGCGTGGCCGGTGCGCCCGCTGCTCACCTGCTCATAGGTCGGATTGGCGCCGTTGCCGCCGGCATAGCCGGACACCGCGTTGTGCACGCCCTCGACGTGCTGATAGACCGCCTGGATGCCCCAGAAGCAGCCGCCGGCGAGCACGATGGTCTGGAGGCCGTCGCCCGACGGGGCCGACGCATCGGCGGCGGGCGCCGGTATGACGGTCGCCGGCTCGGCTGCGCCGACGGGAAGCTGGCCAAACATCGCAGCGAGGCCAAGCACCACGACCGTCGCCGCCACGGCGCGGCCTGGGGCTCCTGACCACGGGGCTCCTGACCAAATGCGGGAAACGCGTGCGCAAGAAACGCATGTGGTCGTATCCGTCATTGTCGTTTCTCCTGTTCCGGCCCCGGGCTCTGCGGCGGCACGTCGGCATTGGATTACCGGCGGCGTTCTGGCCGCTCGGTGCATTTCCTCGGTCGGGTGCAGAGATGTCGCGCAGGAGGAAGCCTGCCACAAGTGAACATATCGTGAAGCTGCAGCCCTGCGAATTTGCGTATGGCACCCACCGTTATATGTTCGACGATATAACGAACTGCAGCCCGATGGAACCATGTCGAACCGCCTCGCCTTGTCAGCCTGATCGCCTTGCTTCTCGCCACACCGGCCGCATCGGCCGACACGTTGCACGTTGCCGGCGCCGGCAGCCTTGCCACCGCCTTCAGCGATCTGTTGCGCCGATTCCCGGCTGGCCCCGATACCGTCGCCGCGCCCGAATTCGGTCCATCGGGCCTGATGCGCGAGAAGATCGAGGCCGGGGCCGATGTCGATCTCTTCGCCTCCGCCGACATGGCGCAGGCCGAGCGCCTCGCGGTCGGCCATCCCGAGCGCTTCGTCGTCAACTTCACCCGCAACCGGCTGTGCGCCATTGCGCGGAGCGCGGTCGGCCTCACGCCGGCAAACATGCTCGAGCGCCTGCTCGATCCGGCGGTGCGCCTCGCCACCTCGACGCCGGGCGCGGACCCCGCCGGCGACTACGCATGGGCGGTGTTCGGCCGCGCCGAGGCGGCACGCGCCGGCGCCCGCGCGGCGCTCGAGGCCAAGGCGCTCAAGCTTTACGGCGGCGGCGCCAGGACCCCGCCGCTGGTTCCCGGCAAGGGCGCGCTGGAGGGGATATTCCTCGCCGATCGTGCCGACGTCGCGCTCGGTTATTGCAGCGGAGCGCCGGAAGTCGCCGCCGCGGTCCCCGGGCTTGCGGTCGTGCCGCTGCCGCCCGAGCTCACCGTGGGCCCGGCCTACGGCATGGTGGTGCTCACCGCAAAGCCGGTGGCGTATCGCTTCGCCACCTTCGTGATGTCGGAGACGGGCCAGGCGCTGCTCAAGGCCCACGGATTCGATCCGGTCGCGCTCGTCGGACCCGTCCAGCCCTCGCCGGGATTGCTGATCCAACGCGCCGGCGAACCCTCCCGCGCCCTTTCCCCCGAACGCATTGCCGCACTGCCGCGGTTGACCCAGCGCGTCGGCTTCATGACCGGTCACGGCGAGCAGCAGAACGACTGGAGCGGTCCGCTGTTGTGGGATGTCCTCGTCGCCTCGGGCGCCGTCGATCCGGGAAAGCCCGCCGAGCAGGTTCATCGCGTCGTCCGCATCACCGGCGCGGACGGATACGTCGCCGCCGTCGCGCTCGCCGAGATCGGCCCGCAATTCGCCGGCCGGCCCATCCAGGTCGCCGACCAGATGAACGGGGCGCCCCTCCCCGATCACGCGCTACGCCTGATCGTGCCTGGCGACCGCCGCGGCGGCCGCTCGGTGCGCGATGTCGTGCGGATCGACATCGATTAAGCGTCGGAGCCCCGGAGCGGCTTCGAACCAAGCGACCCGCGCAAAGAAAAAGCGGCCGGGCTGAACCCGGCCGCCTCTCACTGTTGCGACACAGCGGCTTAGAAGACGTGGCTGAACACCCAGTAGAGGAACCCGGAGAGCATCATCGCGGCCGGCAGGGTCAGCACCCAGGCGAGCGCGATGTTGCGCAACGTCGACATCTGCAGGCCGGAGCCGTTCGCCGCCATGGTGCCGGCGACGCCCGACGAGAGCACATGGGTGGTCGACACCGGCAGGCCGTAGTGGTCGGCGGCGAAGATCGTGCCGGCGGCGACGAGCTCGGCCGCCGCGCCCTGCCCGTAGGTCAGGTGGGTCTTGCCGATCTTCTCGCCGACGGTGACGACGATGCGCTTCCAGCCCACCATGGTGCCGAGACCGAGCGCGATCGCGACCGCGAGCTTGACCCAGAACGGGATGAACTTGGTCGCGGCGTCGAGGGAGCCCTTGTAGGCGTTGAGCGTCGCGACGTCTTCCTTGGTGAGATCGGCTTCCTTGTCCTTCATGAGGAAGCGGATCGCCTCGGACACGAGATACATGTCGTTGCGGGTGTTGCCGACGGTGGCCGCCGGGATCTTGCCGAGCGTGCCGTACTCGGTCACCTGCTTGGCGATTTCCTTCATCAGCGCCGCGAGCGAGGGGAAGGTGCCCTCGTTGATCTGGTGCAGCGCGACGTAGTTCGTCACCGCCGGCCGCGGATCGCCGATGACGTTGTAGCCCGCCGCCCTCGTCTCCACGACCTTCGCCGCGGCCGCCGAGTTGGCGACGAACGCTTCCATCTGGCTCGGCGGCATGGCGCGGTTGAGCGCGTAGGCGGTGGGCACGATGCCGATCAGGATCAGCATGATGAGGCCCATGCCCTTCTGACCGTCGTTCGAGCCGTGGGCGAAGCTCACCCCGGTGCAGGTGAGGATGAGGAGGCCGCGGATCCACAGCGGCGGCGGCGTGTTGCCCTTCGGCGAGGCGTAGAGCTCGGGCCGCTTGATCAGGTACTTCATCAGCAGCAGGAGCAGGGCGGCGAGCACGAAGCCGACGATGGGCGAGAGCAGCAGCGCCTCGCCGATTTCGGTGGCCTTGCCCCAGTCGACGCCGGAGGTGCCGTCACGGCCGCGCATCAGCGCGTTGGCGACGCCGACGCCGATGATCGAGCCGATCATCGTGTGCGAGCTCGAAGCCGGCAGGCCGAGCCACCAGGTGCCGAGGTTCCAGATGATCGCGGCAATGAGCAGCGCGAACACCATGGCGAAGCCGGCACTGCTGCCGACCTGCAGGATGAGCTCGACGGGCAGCAGCGAGATGATGCCGAACGCCACGGCACCGGTCGACAGCGCGACGCCGAGGAAGTTGAAGAAGCCCGACCAGATCACCGCGAATTCCGCCGGCAGCGCGTGGGTATAGATCACGGTCGCGACGGCGTTGGCGGTGTCGTGGAAGCCGTTCACGAATTCGAAGCCGAGCGCGATGAGGAGGGCGACGAACAGCAGGATGAACGGCGCGTAGGAGGTGATCTTCGTGCCGGCCGCATCGACGTCGGCGAGAAGGCTGTAGGCGACATAAAGCAATCCGGCGGCGAGAATGCCGACGAACAAGATAATGGTCAGCGGATTGAAACCCTTATTGAGATCGGGCCGTATGTGCAGGCTCGATCGATCCGGGTAAAGCCAGGTCGGTCATCGCTATCCCCTGTTGCGGTGGCGGAGTCGTTCTCCCCCGCGTTGATGACAGACACATGACAAATCAAATGCTTCCCGCACTGCGACGGTTGCTATCCGCCACGCAATTGGCCTCGCGTCGAAGCGCGCCGGGCGAGCTTCTCCAAGGCCTGCAACGCGCTTACCCGGGCGCCCTTTCGGCAGCCCATGCGCCGGGCGCACGACGGCTTGCGCTTCCATGCGCCGGCTTTCGCAGGCCAGCGCTCAAATGCCGCGTCCGATCCGCTCGGGTCCCTTGGGGCGGCGCCGTCGGCTAGCGGCTCTTCTCGTAGATTTCGCGCCCGATCAGCATGCGGCGGATTTCGCTGGTGCCGGCGCCGATCTCATAGAGCTTGGCGTCGCGCAGGAGGCGTCCGGCGGGAAAATCGTTGATGTATCCGTTGCCGCCGAGGCACTGGATGGTCTCGAGCGTCATCCAGGTGGCGCGCTCGGCGGCATAGAGGATGGCGCCGGCGGCGTCCTCGCGGGTGACCCGGCCGTCGTCGCAGGCGCGCGCCACCGCATAGACATAGGAGCGGGCGGCGTTCGCGGTGACGTACATGTCCGCAAGCTTCGCCTGGATCAGTTGAAACCGCCCGATCGGCTGGCCGAACTGCTGGCGTTCGTGCACATAGGGGATGACGAGGTCCAGGCACGCCTGCATGATGCCGAGCGGTCCGCCCGCCAGCACCAGGCGCTCGTAATCGAGCCCCGACATCAGCACGTTGACACCGTTGCCCACCGCGCCGAGCACGTTTTCTTCCGGCACCTCACAATCCGTGAAGACGATCTCGCTGGTGTCGGACCCCCGCATCCCCAGTTTGTCGAGCTTCTGGGCCGGCTGGAAGCCGGGGAAGCCCTTCTCGACGATGAAGGCGGTGATGCCGCGCGCGCCGGCCGTGCGGTCGGTCTTGGCGTAGACGACCATGGTGTCGGCGACGGGACCGTTGGTGATCCACATCTTGGCGCCGTTGAGGACGTAGCGGTCGCCCTTGCGGTCGGCGCGGGTGCGCATCGAGACCACGTCGGAGCCGGCGTTCGGCTCGGACATGGCGAGCGCGCCCACATGGGTGCCCGCGATCAGCTTGGGGAGATAATGTTGTTTCTGCGCTTCCGAGCCGTTGCGCCTGATCTGGTTGATGCACAGGTTCGAGTGCGCGCCGTAAGACAGGCCGACCGACGCCGAGGCCCGCGACACTTCCTCCATGGCGACGCAGTGGGCGAGATAGCCGAGGCCCGAACCGCCCAATTCTTCCTCGACCGTGATGCCGTGCAGCCCGAGTTCGCCCATCTGCGGCCACAGATCGCGCGGAAACACGTTGTCACGATCGATCTCGGCCGCCCGCGGGGCGATCTTGTCCTGGGCAAAACCGTGGACGGTCGCCCGCAGCTGGTCGAGGTCCTCGCCCAGGCCAAAATCAAATCCTGTCCAAGCGTTGGGGATCATTTGATGAACCGGTCCCTGAGCCGACGCGGAGGTCGCAGAAATGATGCGCGCGGCAACATTACCATTTCCACCCAAGCGTCCGCTGCCGGTTTCGCATTTGGTAAAGGGGACGTGCTCCCTCGTCGCGCGGGTGTAGACCAAGGACGGAGCGGCTGCCCCCTACTTAGGCATCGGGAGGTCCGTACCTAAGCATGGTGGGCATGCGAAAAGTTCCATAGTACCTTGTGGTTGTTCCGGGCGACGCCAGCACGCGCTTGCGGCCGGCCCGACGACAAGGAAAATCACTGCATAATCAGTCTGTTGGATGATGAGCTTGGACCGTTTGCCGAGTTGTCGCGAGCCTCGTGCGGTGCCGGCGTCTCGGCTCGCCGAAGGCACCCGTATTAGTCGCAGTTCGGCGCCGCAGAAAATCACAAATTGACCATTCATTATCCACGAAAAATTAAACTTACTGACTGGTTATGGAGACTAAGCGTTGGCACGGTGAATCGTAACGAATGTGGCGAAAGGCGTGCGGGGGAATTGAAATGCAAGGCGTCCTTCCGGCCGTGGTGGCCGCGACACTGCTGACGGTCACGGCCGGCGCTTTCACAGCCGCTGCCGGCGAATGCCCCGGCAATCCCGACGCGATCGGGACCAGCCGCACCATCGTCGTCGATGCCCTCGAACACCCGCGGCTCGGCGGCATGCAGTACCGCGAGAGCCTGCCGCTCGAGGACAAGGAGGTCGTGCTGACCTTCGACGACGGCCCGCTGCCGCCCAAGACAAATCACATCCTCGATATCCTCGCCAAGGAATGCGTGAAGGCGACCTTCTTCCTCGTCGGCAAGATGGCGACGACCTTTCCAGACGTGGCCCGCAAGGTCGAGGCCGAAGGCCACACGATCGGCACCCATAGCCAGAGCCATCCGCTCAAGCTGCACAAGGTGGCCCTCGCCAAGGCCGAAGAGGAGCTGCACGGCGGCATCGTCTCGGTGACGTCGGTGCTCGGCCACCCGCCCGCGCCGTTCATCCGCATCCCCGGGCTCGCCCGCACCAATGCCATCGACCAGTACCTCGGTTCGCAGAACCTGATGACGTGGAGCGCCGACTTCCCCGCCGACGACTGGACGAAGATCTCGCCGACCCAGGTCTATACGCGCGCGCTGCAGCGCATCGAGGCCTACGGCAAGGGCATCCTGCTGCTCCACGACATCCAGCCGCGCACGGTGGAGGCACTCCCCACCCTGCTGCACGAGTTGAAGCGCCGCGGCTACCGCATCGTCCATGTCGTGCCGGCGACCCCCGACCTGCCCAAGACCGCGACGCTCGCGAGCCAGTGGGTCGTCCACAACCACATGCGCCAGATCTGGCCCGCTTCCTTCGCCGAGGCTGACGAGACGATCGTTCTCCCGGCGCCGAGCCCGGCCAATTTCGGGGTGACGCATCCGTTCGATGCGTCGGCGACGGTGGTGACGAAGGTGGCGACGAAGGTGAAAGGCCACATCGTGTTCCGCCCCGGCCAGTCGAACAAATTGCCGGCAGCGACTTGGCCGCGCGCCTACAGCGAAGCCCAGGCGGCGCTCGCCCGCGCGGTGCTGCCCGCGCCGAGCCCGGCGAGCTTCACCTATCCCGAGACGTCGCCGACGCCGTGGCTGCCTGGCCGCGTGTCCATGGTGGTGCCGGCGGTCCCGGTGCCGACTGCGGCACCGGACGGCGATGCGATGGCGTCGCTGATCCGCCGCTCGCTGCAGGACTTGCAGGAGCCCGGCGAGGCGGTCGTCCCGCCGATGCCGGCGTCGCACCGGCTGGCGCCGCTCAATCCGATGAGCACGACGCCGCGCATTCCGTAAGCTTAGCTCCGGATTTTCGTAGCCCGCATGAGCGCGGCGACATGGGGGCTCTTTTGGTCCCGGATGTCGCTTCGCTCATCCGGGCTACATGCTCAATCCGCCTTCGCCCCTGAAAGCTTGACCACCTTCGCCCACTTCTCGGTCTCGTCGGCGAACAGCCGCGCGAAGGCCGCGGGCGTATCCGGAATGGCGTCGCTGCCGAGATCGGCGAGGCGCGCCCGCATGCGCGGATCGGCAAGCGAAACGTTGATCTCGCGGTTGAGCTTCTCGACGATCTCCCGTGGCGTGGCAGCGGGCGCACAGATGCCGAAGAACGCGCTCGCCTCGTAGCCTGGCACGAAGTCACCGACGGTCGGCAGGTCGGGCAGCACCGGCGAGCGCGCCGCCGAGGTCACCGCGAGCGCGCGCAGCCGGCGGGCTTTGACGTGCTCGATCGAGGTCGAGAGGCTGTCGAACAGCACCTGGACCTGGCCGCCCATGAGATCGGTGAGCGCCGGCGCGTTGCCGCGATAAGGCACGTGGACCATGTCGACGCCGGCCATCGACTTGAACAGTTCGCCGGAGAGATGGGTCGTCGTGCCGTTGCCGGTCGAGGCCATGTTGATCCGGCCTGGATTGGCCTTGGCGAGCGCGATGAATTCGGGGACGGTCGTAGCCTTCACCGAAGGATTGACCACCATGATGTTCGGCGACCGCGACACCGGGGCGATCGGCGCGATGTCGCGCATGAACACGAAATTCAGCTTCGAGTAGAGGCTCGCGCTGATCGCATTGAACGATCCGCACAGCAGCAGCGTGTAGCCGTCGGCCGGCGCGTTCACCACCGCCTCGGTGCCGATGTTGCTGCCGGCGCCCGGGCGATTGTCGATGACGAACTGCTGGCCGACCCGCTCCGCCAGGAACTGGCCGACGAGCCGCGCGGTGATGTCGACCGACCCGCCGGGAGGAAACCCGACGACGATGCGCACCGGCTTCGTGGGATAGTCGGCACCCACCGCGAGGCTTGGCATTGCGGCCGACAGCGTGACGCCGACCGCCAGCATCCCGGCGGCGCGCACGATCGCACTCATGGAGGGCATTCCTGTTGGCACCGACGGGGCCGGCGTTACTCGGCCGGTGAGCCGATGGCATCGCGCCCCGGCTTGGCGGCTTCGAGCATGTCCTCGAGCCAATGGCCGGCGCGCGCCGCCTTGGTCGCGAGATAGCGGCGGTTCTCGGGGTTGATCCGGGTGTGAAGCGGCACGCGGGCGGCAATGTCGACGCCACCCTCGCTGAGCGCTTCGAGCTTGCCGGGATTGTTGGTCAGCAGCAGAACACGCTTCGCGCCGATCATCTGCAGCATACGCGCCGCGACGCCATAGTCGCGCTCGTCGTCGTCGAAGCCGAGCATCATGTTGGCGTCCATGGTGTCGAGGCCGCCGTCCTGCAACTCGTAGGCGCGCATCTTGTTGGCAAGCCCGAGGCCGCGGCCTTCCTGCTCGAGGTAGAGCACGACGCCGCCGCCGGATTCCGAGAGCTGCGCGATGGCGAGCTTGAGCTGGGCGCCGCAATCGCAGCGGCGCGAGCCGAACACATCGCCGGTGAGGCAGGCCGAGTGCACCCGCACCGCCACCGGCGCGGAAAAATCAGGTTCGCCGACGATGATCGCGACCGGGCTCGCGCCGACCGCGTCGCGGAACACGCAGAACCGCGCCGTGACCCCGTCCTCAAGCGGAATCCGGGCCTCGCTGACGATCTCCAGCGTATCGACGATCTCGGTGCCGAAGCGCGCGACGGCGTCGGCCCTGACCGTGATCATCTGGTCGCTGACGGCGGGCGTGAGCGCGCCGGCATCGGCGACCAGCAGCGCGGGAAGCCGCTGGGCGAGCTTCGCGAGGACGACGGCCTGCGCCGCCGCCTCCCCTGCCGGCCGCATCTGCGACCGCGGCTTGCCGTCGAGGCCGGCGGCGATCGACCAGATGGCGTCGCGGGTGTCTTTGGCCGACAGCGGAATCAACACTGGCCCTGGCGAATCGAACCCGATGACGCCCGCCCGTCGCGCCGTCACCACGAGGCCGACCTCGGCCGGCGCACAGAGCGCGCCGAACGCGTCGTAGGCCGCCTCCGTAAGGCCATCGACCGGAAACGCCGCAAGGCGCTCGCCATGCGCCTCGATCAATACCGGCCGGCCGGCCTGGAACTCGGCGATGCCACGCTGAACGGCGATGTCGTCAGCGGTTCCGAACAAACCGAAGCCACTCTGCGGATTTTTCAACTGCATGAGAACACTATGCCCGACGGGTACGCGAGAGCTTATCGCCGCCCCCGACGGCCATCTTCCCCCTGAAACAACACCAAGATATGCCAACTAATTGACCAAATGGAAAGGACTTCGCGGCGGTGGTGGTCATGAAAGAGGCGGGCCTGCCATGCGTGGCCGCGTCGCGCCAGCGCCGCACGCCGCAAAAGCGGCGTTTGGCCGGCCCCTTGGGTAACCGGCCGGAACGGGCTATCACCCGTGCCGCCATTCGTTCGGCCTCACCAACCAAGGATCAGTTCTCACCATGCGCGTCGCCATGATCGGCTCCGGATATGTCGGGCTCGTGTCCGGGGCCTGCTTTGCCGATTTCGGGCATCAGGTCACGTGCGTCGACAAGGACGCCGCCAAGATCGCCCGCCTGCGCGACGGCGACATTCCGATCTTCGAACCCGACCTCGACCGGCTGGTGGCCGTCAATATGCGCGAGAAGCGGCTCGACTTCACAACCGACCTCCCCGGACCGGTGGCCGAAGCGGAGGCCGTGTTCATCGCCGTCGGCACACCGTCGCGCCGCGGCGACGGCCATGCCGACCTCAGCTACGTCCATATGGCTGCGCGCGAGATCGCCGCCGCGGTCAAGGGCTTCACCGTCGTCGTCACCAAGTCGACCGTGCCGGTCGGGACCGGCGACGAGGTCGAGCGGATCGTCGCCGAGACCCGGCCCGATGCCGATGTCGCCGTCGTCTCCAATCCGGAATTCCTGCGCGAAGGCGCCGCGATCCAGGACTTCAAGCATCCCGACCGCATCGTCGTCGGCACCGAGGACGAGCGCGCCAAGAAGGTGATGACCGAGCTCTACCGGCCGCTCTACCTCAACCAGGCGCCGATTCTCTTCACCACGCGGCGGACCGCGGAGCTCATCAAATACGCCGCCAACGCCTTCCTCGCGACCAAGATCACCTTCATCAACGAGGTTGCCGACCTCTGTGAAAAGGTCGGCGCCGACGTCCAGCAGGTCGCCCGCGGCATCGGCCTCGACAACCGCATCGGGTCGAAATTCCTGCATGCCGGCCCCGGCTTCGGCGGCTCGTGCTTCCCCAAGGACACCGTCGCGCTGATCAAGACCGCGCAGGACAACGAGGCGCCGCTGCGCATCGTCGAGACGGTCGCCGCCGTCAACGAGGCGCGCAAGCGCGGCATGGCACGCAAGGTCGCCGCAGCGCTCGGCGGCAGCGTGCGCGGCAAGACCATCGCGATCCTCGGCCTCACGTTCAAGCCGAACACCGACGACATGCGTGAAGCACCGTCGATCCCGCTCATCACCGCGCTCACCGACATGGGCGCGCGGGTGCGCGCCTACGACCCCGTCGGCATGGCCCAGGCCAAGGAGGTGCTCGGCGGGATCGAGTTCGCGCGCGGGCCTTACGACTGCGCCGAAGACGCGGACGCCCTCGTCATCGTCACCGAATGGGAGCAGTTCCGGGCGCTCGATTTCGAGCGCCTGCGCACGGTGATGAAACAGCCGGTGCTGGTCGATCTGCGCAACGTCTACCGCCCCGAGGAGATCGAGGGCTTCACCTATCACGGCATCGGGCGGCCAAGTCATTCCAGGGAACCAAGTAACGCGAAGGATAACCCGTAAGATAACCCCAAGGCCTGACTGCCAATTCCCGGTAGTAATTTCCTGCTATGGTGGCACCTTCAAGCTCCGGCGCGGTTATCCGGGTGCGGTTGGCCGAATACCGTTCTCCTGGCATGGATGTTCATGAGTTTGCTCGAGACCTCCCAAGACAGCGCTGGTGACGATGCCGGCTGGCGCGAGGCGCTCACCGCGATCCGTTCCGGCCTGTGCGACGCGCCGCCGCGCTGGGAGAGCATTTTCGGGCCGCTGCGCGCCGGCCGCGTCGACGACCTCGTGGTCGTCGGGCAGATCGGCCAGTCGCTCGACGGCCGCACCGCGACCATGACCGGGCATTCCCACTACATCAACGGCAGCGACGGGCTCGACCATCTCCACCGGCTGCGCGCCCTCGTCGATGCCGTGGTGATCGGGGTCGGAACGGCGGTCGCCGACGATCCCCTGCTGACAGTGCGGCGGGTGCGCGGCCCGCATCCGGTCCGCGTCATCATCGATCCCAACCGCCGGCTGCCGGCCTGTGCGCGGGCGCTGCGCGATGACGGCGTCGAGCGCCTCATCGTCACCCGGGAGGGCGCCTGCCCGCTTGCGGGCATCGAATCCATCGCCTTGCCGATGGGCAATGGCGGGGTTTCGCCCGCGCGCGATTCTCGAGAGCCTCGCGACACGCGGGCTGCGGCGGATTCTCATCGAAGGGCGGCTCCGGGCACGATCTCACGCTTTCTCGAGGCGCATTGTCTCGACCGGCTCCATGTCGTGGTGGCGCCGATCATCCTCGGCGGCGGACTCTCAGGCCTCGCGCTGACCCCGATCGCGCGGTGCGAGGAGGCGCTGCGGCCGCACACCCGCACCCACCTGATCGGCAGCGAGGTGCTGTTCGACTGCGACCTCAGCCATCAACGGGTGCCGATCGGCGCGGCGAAGAAGTCGAGGTGACCGATCCGCATCACGGAGCGACCCGCGGCGACATGGTCATGGCGTTCGGCGAGCCACGTGTCGAGTAAACTTGGCGCGATGCCCATCTCAGCCGCGGCATCGGCCCAACCGGCCAGCATCTCGCGCTGGATCGCCGCATCGGCCGGTCCGAACACCCAGTCGGAGGCGCCTTGTCGCAATCGCAAATCCTTCCGCCTCCAAAGCCGCCACCGCGGCCGCGCCGCCCTGCGGCCCGAGCGCCGGCCCAAAGCCCTTGTCGGTGAGCTGGTGGCGATTGACGGCGGAGATGATCGCCGCATCGTCGCGGCAGGCCGGCGTGAGGTCGACGCGGCCGTCGAAGCTCAGCGCCGCATAGAGCGGGCGGCGGCTGATCGCAACAATCGCAACCAGCCGCTCAAGCCATGGCGCCGACACGAGGTCGAGCAGGGCCGAGGTGGTGACGAAGTCGCTGTCGTCGGCAACGGCATGGCCGAGATCGTCGGCGAGGTCGATGTGGGCGGTGGTCACTTCGTACATCGCCGGCGTGGTCTCCGCCGCCGCTTCGAGCAGCGCGATGTCATTGTCGACGAGGCGCCAGGTCTGGCGGGGCGGAAGCAGCTGCGCCACCGCACGCATGGTCGAGCCGGTGCCGCAGCCGAGGTCCGCGACGCGTACCGCCGGACGGCCAGCGAAGGCTGCCCGAACCGCTTCGAGCACGGCGGGATTGCGCGCTGCGCGGTCATAGGGCTCGCGCAGCGCGAGCCAATGCGGCGAAAAGCTCACGACACGCCCTCGATCACCTTGAGGAAGATGCGCGCCGTCGCGTCCCATCGCGGGAGATGCACGGCGGCGGCGCACGCCGCGGCGGCATAATTCTCGCGCGCCCCCCTGTTAGCGATCACCATCCGCAACGCTGCCGCGAGTGCCGGCACATCCTCGGATTCGACCAGGATGCCGGCGCCTTCCGGCACCGTCTCCGGAATGGCACCCGCGCGAGTGCCGACCACCGGGAGGCCGTGATTGATTGCTTCGGCGAAGGCCATCCCGTAGCCTTCGTGGCGGGACGCGAGAACGAACACGTCGGCCTCCGCGTGGAGGCGCGCGAGCTCGTCATCTCCGACCGCGCCGCGCAGGCTCACGCGCGCGCCGAGCCCCGAGGCGGCGATCCGCGCCGCAACGGCGTCGGCCGTCGCCGGATCGCGGGTGCGGTCCCCGGCAATGACGAGCCGCCAGTCGAGATCGGCAGTTGTCGCGAGCGCATCGATGAGAACGTCGTAACCCTTGCGCGGCACCACCGCGCCGACCGAAAGCAGCGTCACGGCGTCTCGGCGCGGCCGCGGCGAGACGGCGACCGCTTCGATCCCCGGCAGCGCCACCGTGACCTGTTCCGGCGCCACGGCGTAATCGGCGATGAGCGCGCGCCGTGTCGCCGGGCTGGTGGTGACGACATGGCGGACAGAGGCAAGCGCCGCGCGCTCGCTCGCCGCCAGGGCGGCTGCGGTCTCGGCCGTGATCCCGCTCTCGAGCGCAAGCGGATGGTGCACCAGCGCGATCAGCGGATGGGTCGGCGCCAGGGCCTGTGCGACCTCGGGCAGCACACCGAGCGCGAGCCCATCGATCACGATCGGCCGCCCCTTTGGTACCGCCCGAAGGAGCGCCAGCGCACCTTTTCGCGCATTTTCGCACGGGTACGGAAAGCCTTCGCCGAGGTCGATGACGTCGATCGCACAGCCGAGCGCACGAAGCGCGGCGATCAGGCGACGGTCATAGGCATAGCCTCCGGTCGGCTGGTCGAGCGAACCGGGCACGGCAAAGCCGAGCGCTACCACAGCGCTCCCTCGTACCAGGCGCGCGCCGTCGGGGATTCCCCGACCGTCACCCGGATGGCGTCGATCTCGCGGCCGTCGCGGCCGAGCTTCCCTGCCTTCACCGCCGCCGCCAGCGCATCGAACACGTGGCGCGTCAGGAATTCGGTCGTCGTGTTCACCCCGCGAAATTCGACGATGTCGTCGAGATTGCGGTAGTTGAGCGGCCCCAACACTTCCTTGAGGACATCGAAGGCGCGGCCGATGTCGACCACGATGCCGTTCGCGTCGAGGGTCCGCGCCATGAACGCGACCGATACGGCGAAGGTCGCACCGTGGAGCCGTTGCGCCGGCCCGAAGACTTCGCCGCGGAAGGAATGCGCAATCATGATGTGGTCGGAGACTTCGACGGCGTACAACGGGGATGTCCTTCCGTTTGCGGGCGAGACGATGTGTGCACGGTCCTGCCCGTGAAGTCTCTAAAGCAAGTTTCGCCGGTTTCAACAACGGGCAGGCGGAGCACGCCGGTGTCGGCTTTTCGCGAGATGCGGACATGCGTGACATGCCCCCGAGGGCGGCTTTGGGCCAGAGGACTAAACCGCTCGCGCGGTAGGGTGCTGCGGCAGGCGGCGGTGGCGGAGGGGAACGTCCTGTCTTGAAGATGAGGGGTTTGCAACCTCACTCGAGACAGGAGCATCCCCATGACCGACGAGGCAAAGAGCCCGTTGCGCCGGCGCATGATCGAAGACATGACGATCCGCAAGTTCGCGCCGAAGACGCAACATGACTACGTGCAAAGGGTCAAGCACTTTGCCGCATTCCTCGGCCGCTCTCCCGACACGGCGACCTTCGAGGATGTGCGGCGCTATCAGCTTCATCTGGCCGCAAGCAGCGCTGGTGTATCGACCCTCAACCAAAGCGTCTCGACGCTGCGGTTCCTTTTCAGGGTTACGCTTGGGCGCGGCGATATCGTGAATCACACCCAGTTTGTTCACGAACCCCGCAAGTTGCCGGTCGTCTTGAGCCCTGAGGAAGTAGCGCGCCTCCTCGAAGCGGCGCCGGGGCTCAAATACAAGGCGGCATTGAGCGTGGCCTATGGGGCGGGATTGCGCGTGTCCGAGGTGGTGGCGCTGAAGGTATCCGACATCGACAGCAAGCGCATGGTGATCCGGATCGAACAGGGCAAGGGCCACAAAGACCGATACGTGATGCTGTCGCCGCATCTGCTTGAGTTGTTGCGCGCTTGGTACAAGACAGCACGCCCACAGGGTTGGCTGTTTCCCGGACAGGACCCGATCAGCCCCATGTCGACGCGGCAGCTCACCCGCGCCTGCCACGCGGCGGCCCATATGGCTGAGATTGGCAAGCGCGTGTCCCCGCATACGCTTCGACACTCCTTTGCCACCCATCTGCTCGAGCGGGGCACCGATATCCGCATCATCCAGGTGCTGCTGGGACATGCCCGGCTCGACACCACGGCGCTCTATACGCGCGTCGCCACCAGGACCATCCGGCAGATCATGAGCCCGCTCGATCGCATCACCTGCAGGCTCAAGGAGGCTGAGCCGCCCACCTAAAGCGCGGCGCGCGTGGCGCGTCCAAGGCTGGAGGTCGCGGATATCTTCCGCGGCCATGGACCGGCGTGGCGTAAAGCCAACGCTGGCCATGTCAGCCTCGGCCAGCTCAAGGTGATGTCGGCGATCGAGAGCTGCCGAACGGCGGCCCTCGGCGGGCATGTCGCGCGCTGCGAGAACTGCCCGTACAGCGTGATCGCCTACAACTCCTGCCGCAACCGGCATTGTCCGAAGTGTCAGGGCGCCGCAGCCAAGCAATGGCTCGCCGAGCGCGAGGCCGACTTGCTGCCGGTGCCGTATTATCACATCGTGTTCACGCTGCCGGCGCCGGTCAGCGACATCGCCTACCAGAACAAGGCAGAGATCTACGACATCCTGTTCAAGGCGTCGTCCGAGACGCTGAGCACGATCGCGGCCGACCCCAAGCATCTCGGAGCCCGCGTCGGCATCGCCTCGGTGCTCCATACCTGGGGCTCGGCGCTCACCCACCATCCGCACGTCCACATGATCGTGCCCGGTGGCGGCATCTCCCTCGATGGCACGCGCTGGATATCGTGCCGGCCGGGCTTCTTCCTGCCGGTGCGCGTGCTCTCGCGTCTGTTCCGCCGGCTGTTTCTGGAGAGGCTCCTCGCCGCGCACGCGGCCGATCGCCTGGAGTTCTTCGGCGCTCATGCCGCGCTCGCCGACCCACATGCCTTCGCGGCCTATCTCGCGTCGTCACGCAAAGCCGAGTGGGTGGTCTACGCCAAAAAGCCGTTCGGCGGGCCGCAGGCCGTGCTCGCCTATCTGTCCCGCTACACCCATCGCGTCGCCATCGCCAACAGCCGCTTGATCGCGTGCGACCGCGACGGCGTCACCTTCCGGTGGAAGGATTACCGCCGCGACGGGCGTGACCGCTTCAAGACGATGACGCTCGCGACCTCCGAGTTCATCCGCCGCTTTCTCATCCACGTGCTGCCCTCAGGCTTCCACCGCATCCGCCACTACGGCCTGTTCGCCAGCGCCTCGCGCGTCGACAACATCGCGCGCGCCCGTGAACTGCTCGCCGTACCGCCGCAGCCACGCCAACCGGACCAGGATGCGAGTGACGACGGCGAACCGAAGACGCTCTCCCACCCGTGTCCCTGTTGCGGCGGCCGCATGATCGTCATCGAGAACTTCCGACGCGGTACCACCCCACGCTATCGGCCAAGCACACCGCCAGCCGCGATCAGGATCGATACCTCATGACGACGATGCTCGACTCACGACGCCGCAGTGCTGCTCGTCATTTGCGCCGGTTACAAACCCGCGACGGCGGCGCTCGTTCAAATCGGCCACGCCGATCCCCGTCGCCCAGTCGAAGTTCACCGCTCGGCGCCGGCAGACACCTCGACGAGGGGCCATCGATGCGAACCCAAGTCGATCACGGTCGCGATCAACCGCGTCGTCCTCGCGCCAAATCCCCACGAGCTGCGGTCAAATCCCCATAGCGACTGCCGCACCCCCAACATCCCAAAACCGCGGTTTCCTCCCCTGGAGGCTTTCGGACGCCGGCCGCCAGAACTCGACTCGCGGGGCAGAATACCGGCGCATGGCTTACTGATGAACGCCAGGTCTTGCGACCGACGGCCTCGGCGTGGTGCCGACGAGTTGGCAGCTCGTCGGCCAGCGCGACTTCAATGGCGACGGCATGGCCGACCTGCTGTGGCGCAACTCCGGCGGCAACACCGCGATGTGGTTGATGAACGGCACGCCGTCGCCTCGTCCCTGAGCGTCGGCAATGTCCCGACCAATTGGACGGTGGCCGGCGTCGCCGACTTCGACGGCGATGGCCGCGGCGACCTCCGGCGCGACGGCAGCGGCAATACCGCAGTGTGGCTGATGTCGGGCGCGACGCCGACATCGTCGGCCGTGCTCGGCAACGTGCGGCTCGCCTGGACCGTGGTCGGTACCGGTGACTTCAACGGCGACGGCAAGGCCGACATCCTATGGCGCGACAATCTCGGCAACACCGCGATCTGGTTATGAACGAACGACGTGGGCCTTGACGGCGGGATAGCGGACCAGCGGACATAGCACATCGCCGGACGGCGCGAGGATTTTCGGCAGCGCCGCGGGCAGCTCGTAGAAATCGATCGGCCGTGCGACGAGCACTTCGAGCGCATCGTCGCGCAAGAGGCCGAGCGCGGCGGCGAGCCGGCGGCGATACGACCACCGCGGCCGGTGCGATGGCGCGACCTGGCCGACCTGGCTCGAGATCAATCGCAGCCGCCGGCTGTGGAACGCCTGGCCGAGCGGCGCCGTCACCTCGGCGGCACCGTACCAGCTCAATTCGATGACGGACGCCTCGTCGCCGGCGAGCCGCAGCGCCGTCGCAAGCCCCGCTTGCGTCGCGCTCGCATGGAAAACGACATCGCAATCAACCGGCGCGTCGAACGGCAGCGAGAACCCTACTCCGAGCTCGATTGCGATCTCCGCCCGCTTCGGCTCGATGTCGACGAGTGTGACCTCGGCGCCGGCGAGCTTCGCGCACAGCCACGCGCACAGCGCGCCGACGACGCCGCCGCCGACCACGGCGATGCGGTCTGCCGGTCCCGGCGCCGCATCCCAGACGGCGTTGAGCGCCGTCTCCATGTTGGCGCCGAGCACACCGCGGGACGCCGGCACATCCGCCGGCAGCAGCGTCACGGCATCCGCGGGCAAGTTGAACGCGGTCTGATGCGGATAGAGCACGAAGCCGATCCGGCCGTCGAGGTCGACCGGCCCGCTTTCGATGCGCGCCACCGTTGCATAGCCGTATTTCACCGGAAACGGGAAAGAACCGCCCATGTTGGGCGCGCGCATGCGGGCGTATTCGCTCTCGGGAACCCGGCCGTTGAAGACGAGGCGCTCGGTGCCGCGGCTGATGCCACTATAAAGCGCCGTGAGCCGGACCTCGCCGGCCGCGGGCGCGGCGACCTCCTCAGGGCGGATTTCCGCCTTGCCGGGGCCGACATACCACAGCGCCTCGGCGTCTAACGCGCGCTCCTCCACGTGATCCTCGCTGGACTTCGTTAGCGGACTCGGCCGGCGATCTTGGTCATTGGACTTGGTCATTGGACTTGGAAACCGCGGAGCCGCTATATTTCGCCTCCCGATCTTATCCAAGCGATTTGTTCATGCTGTACACCAAGCCCCTGCCCCCGGACCCGCGCGTCCGGCAGGCCGACGCGCTCACCATGCGCCGGATCGTGTTCGCGGGTCTCGTGCTGGGGACCATCCTCTTGCTGATGGGGCTTGCGACCCATGCGCTCTCCGCGGGCGGCCTCGACGCCCTCGATGTGGTGCTGCTCGCGCTGTTCCTGGTGACGCTGCCGTGGACGGTGATCGGGTTCTGGAACGCGGCGATCGGCTTCGTGATCATGCGCTTTGCCCGCGATCCGGCCGCCGCGGTGACTGCAGCCGCCGGGCGCATCCGCGGCGACGAGCCGATCACGGCTTCGGTCGCCGTCATGTGCTGCATCCGCAACGAACCGCCCGCCCGCGTGATCCGCAATCTCACGCCGATGCTGGAAGGCCTCGCCGCCGCGGGCGTCGGCAAAGGCTTCCATCTCTATGTGCTCAGCGACACCAGCGATCCCGTCACCGCCGCCGACGAGGATGCGAGCTTCGCCGCACTCACGGAGGCGTGGCGCAGTCGCGTCGCCATCACGTATCGGCGCCGCACCGACAACAGCGGCTTCAAGGCCGGCAATATCCGCGACTTCTGCGAGCGCTTCGGGGCGAACCACGAATTCGCGGTGACGCTCGACGCCGACAGCTTCATCCCGGCTTCCGCCATCCTGCGGATGGTGCGGATCATGCAGGTGTCGCCGGAGATCGGACTGCTGCAGGGGCTCGTGGTCGGCATGCCCTCGACCAGCGCCTTCGCCCGCATCTTCCAGTTCGGCATGCGGCTCGGCATGTTCTCCTACACCATCGGCGGCGCCTGGTGGCAGGGCGACTGCGGCCCCCATTGGGGGCACAATTCGGTGATCCGCCTCGCGCCCTTCATGGCGCATTGCCACATCCCGATGCTGCCGACCGACGGCTTCCTCGGCGACGTGCTCGGCGGCCATGTGCTGAGCCACGACCAGATCGAGGCGGTGCTGATGCGCCGCGCCGGCTACGAGGTGCGCGTGCTGGTCGACGAGGATCTCGGCTGGGAGGAGAATCCGCCGACGCTTCTCGAGTTCATCCGCCGCGACATCCGCTGGTGCCAGGGCAACATGCAGTACTGGCATTTCATGATGCTGCCGGGGCTCAAATTCGTCAGCCGCTACCAGCTCGCCTTCGCGATCCTGATGTTTCTCGGCTCGCCGGCCTGGATGCTGCTGATGGTGCTCGGCACCTGGGGCGTGGCGCATGCCGCGCGGCCGTCCGATTTCGTGTCGCCCGGCAGCGGGCTTGCGGTGCTCATCCTCGTGCTGGTGACCTGGTTCGCGCCGAAGATCGCGACGACGACCGACGTGATGCTGCGACCCGCTGCGCGCAAGGCGTTCGGCGGCGGCCTGCGGTTCCTTGCGGGCGTCGCCTCCGAGACCCTGTTCTTCATCCTGCTGTCGCCGATCATGTGGTTCGAGCACACGGTGTTCCTCGCCGCGCTGCCGTTCGGCGTGCGGGTCGGCTGGGGCGGCCAGTCGCGCGACGACCATGCGGTGCCGCTCGGCCTCGCGGTGCGCCGGCTGTGGCCGCAGACCGTGCTCGGCTGGGGCGTGATCGTGACGCTTGCGATGACGGCGCCGGCGGCGATCCCGGTGGCGCTGCTCGTCGCCGGCGGGCTCGCAGCCGCAATCCCGCTCGCGGTGATCACCGCCGATCCCGCCGTCGGCCGGCTGCTGCTGCGCATCGGCCTCGGGCGGCTGCCGGAGGAGACCTTGCCCTCGCCGCTCGACGCCCTCGCCCTGCCGGCGCTGGCGTCGCGCAAGCGCGGCGCGCAGCCGCCATCGGCGGAGCCCGAGGCATGCTCGATCGGATAAGAGCCGCACGCGGGGTCGTTCGCTCGCTGCGCATCTATTACGGCGGGCGGCACCGCCGCGCCGCGCTCGATGCGATCTATCGGCGCTTCGTCGCGCCCGGCGACCTCGTGTTCGACATCGGCGGCCATGTCGGCGACCGCGTCGCCGCGTTTCGCCGCCTCGGTGCGCGCGTCGTGGTGGCGGAGCCGCAGCCGGCGCTGGCGACGACGCTGCGCCTCCTGTTCGGCCTCGACCGCGCAGGTGACGGTCGAAAAGGTGGCGGTCGGGCGCGCCGCCGGCACCGTTACGCTGCGGATCAATCTCGACAATCCCACGGTGTCGACCGCGTCCGACGCCTTCATCGCCGCCGCCGACGGCGCGCCGGGCTGGGAGGGCCAGCACTGGACGCGCACCATCGCAGTGCCGGTGATGACGCTCGATGCGCTGATCGCGCGGCACGGACGGCCGCGCTTCATCAAGATCGACGTCGAAGGTTTCGAGGCCGAGGCGCTGGCGGGATTGTCGTCACCGGTGCCGGCGCTGTCGTTCGAGTTCACGACCATCCAGCGCGATCTTGCGCTCGTCTGTATCGGCCGCGCGGCGGCGCTGGGGTACCGGAGCTTCCGCGCCTCACTCGGCGAAAGCCTCGCTTTCGTGGAGGAACGGCCGTGGACGGCGTCTCACATCGCGTCCTGGCTCGCCGCGCTGCCGGCCGAGGCCAATTCCGGGGACATCTATGCGACGCTCGATTGATCGCCGGGAATGCCTTCTCCTCGCCGCGGCGACGCTGACGTTGCCGCGCGCGGCGCGGGCCGCTGCGCCGCTCGCGGTCGAGGTGGTCAACGCCAGCGTGCCGACGCTGTGCGCGGAGACCGACAACGTCTATTTCCAGTTTCTCTCGGCGGAGGTGCGCCGGTTCAAGATCGTCGCCGAGCATCCCGCCTACGCCGGCACCATCGTCGCCGACCGCTCCGCACCGGATTTCCGCCACTGCGACATGTCCGGCGATCCCGTCTTCAAGGCTGAGCCGCGGCGGGTGACGCTCTACGAGACCGGCGACCTCCAGCTCGTCGGCTACACCTTCTCCTCGTTCTGGCGTCCCAACACGGTGCCGGTGCGGGTCGGCCAGCGCGTCGAGAACGGGCTGCACCTCCTGCAGCTCTTCACCAAATACCGGCAGCGCACCGAGGAGGTGCTGGTGGTCTATCCCGCCGACGGCTACTGGCGCGCCCGGCCGTTGCCGCCGCCCCATCTCGGCTACAGCGCTTATGGCTCGTCGTTCCTGCTCGGCCCGGTCGAGCCAACGGCGCGCCCGTTCGTGGACATCAGGGAGATCGCGTTCGACCCGGCGACGCTGACCTTCCGCCTAGCTTTGGCCCGCGGTGGCACCGCAACGCTGCGGGTCGAGGCAGTCGACGAGGAGCATATCGAAATCGCGGCCACCCTCGACCCCGCCGTCGCGCCGCCGCTCCCGTTCGCGGCGCTGCGCTCGATGTTCGTCACCGAGACGAACAACGACACCGCGGAAGCCACTTGGCTCGCGCCTGGCGCCCGCGCCTTCGCGACCGCTCCGGTGATGGATTTTCGCCGCGCTTCGGTTACCGAATTCCGCGCCGGGCCGCCGTCTCCGTCGCGCCACAACACGAGCGCGCCGGACATGGTGTTGCGGGATTTTGGGGATGCACCGTAGCCGGATGAGCGGAGCGATATCTGGGATGGACATCGGTAAAGGACCGCGAGTCCGCCGCGCATACCGGGATCGAACAGGAACCCGAGCCATGACGGGCACCCGGTCGCGCCGCGAGCACAGATGCTCGCGATCCCCGCGTCCCCGATCTGCTTTCCTTCGTCTGTTCACGGCTTTCGGTCCAGGCTCAGACGGCCCGCACCTCGCGCAAGGAGGAAGAGCGCGCCTCCGGCCAGACCGATGTCCTTCCAGAAGCCTATGAATTGGGCCCAGCGCGCGTTGGGGTCGCCGACGATCGACCAGTAGGGATGGCCGATCATCGCCGCACTCAAGTTGAAGAGCACCAAGAGCAGCGCAAATTCGCGGGTGAGGAAGCCGAGGACCAGCGCCAACCCGCTCGCGACCTCAATGGTCGCCGTCAGCATCGCCCACGCATCTACCCCGCCGGGCAGTCCGGTCATGAAATGCGTGAGACGGGTCAGCTCCCGCCAATGGTTGATCCCCGCGACCAGATAAAGCGAGCCCATACAGAGGCGACCCAACAGGAGGATGAAAGGCTCACCCCGCTCAGCCAAGGAATTGACAATTCGCAGCGCCATGATGTCCTTTCCGAGAATATGAGCGGCCTTAGTGCACGGACGCAGACGGAATTCCCAGCGCGCTCACCGCCTCGCCCATCAATATCATTTGATCGCGCGTCGATTCGAAGGACCACTTCGACCGGAGCAGCTCACCGTGTGAGCTCGACGCGAATACCCCCTCAAAAATCGATCGACTCGCTCGGCGCAGCGACGCCCCTCGCAGTGACCGTGTTCGCCGACGGCGCAACGCCGGGGTCGCGAAATTTGTTCGTGATGGGATAGCGCCGGTCGCGGCCGAAGCTCTTGAGCGTCACCTTGACGCCGGGGCAGGCCTGGCGGCGCTTGTATTCGGCGATGTAGAGCAGGCGCTCGATGCGCTGCACGAGGTCGCGGTCGAAGCCGGCGGCAACGATCGCGGCGATCGGCTCCTCGCGCTCGACCAGCCGTTCGAGGATGGCGTCGAGCACGTCGTAGGGCGGCAGCGAATCCTGGTCGGTCTGGTTCTCGCGCAGCTCCGCGGTCGGCGCGCGCACGATAACGTTCTCCGGGATCACCCGGCCGGAGGGCCCGAGCGCGCCTTCGGGCTTCCACGTGTTGCGCAGGCGCGAGAGGCGATAGACCTCGGTCTTGTAGAGGTCCTTCACCGGATTGAAGCCGCCGTTCATGTCGCCGTAGAGCGTCGCGTAGCCCGCCGACATTTCCGACTTGTTGCCGGTGGTCATCACCATCAGGCCGAACTTGTTGGAGACCGCCATCAGCATGGTGCCGCGCGCGCGGGCTTGCAAATTCTCCTCGGTGACGTCGCGCTTCAAGCCCGCCATCAGCGGCGACAGCGCCTTTTCGAGGCCCTCGACCGCGTTCGCGATCGGCACGATGTCGTAGTGGACGCCGAGCGCGCGCGCGATCTCGGCGGCGTCATCGAGCGAATCCTGCGAGGTGAAACGATACGGCAGCATCACGCAGCGCACCCGCTGCGGCCCCAGCGCATCGACCGCCATCGCCGCGCACAGGGCGGAATCGACGCCGCCCGAGAGTCCGATGACGACGCCGGGAAAGCCGTTCTTGTCGACATAGTCGCGCACGCCGAGCACGCAGGCGGCGTAATCGGCCTCGTCGCCGGTTTCGAGCACGGCGCTCGGACCGTCGCTGCAGCGCCAGCCGTCACCGGTGCGCGTGAACCTGACCGTCGCCACCGCCTCGCGGAACGCCGGAAGTTGCGCCCCGAAAGTGAGATCGGTGTTGAGGACGAACGAAGCGCCTTCGAACACGAGCTCGTCCTGGCCGCCGACCTGGTTGACATAGACGAGCGGCAGGTTGGCATCCTTGACCCGCGCCACCGCAACGTTGAGGCGCTCGTCGATGACCCCGCGCCGGTAGGGCGAGCCGTTCGGCACCAGCAGAATCTCGCCGCCGGTTTCGCTGATGCATTCGACCGGCTCCGGCCCCCAGATGTCCTCGCAGATCGGCACGCCGATGCGCAGCCCGCGGAAATTGATCGGCCCCGGCATCTGGCCCGCCGCGAACACCCGCTTCTCGTCGAACACGCCGTAATTCGGCAGATCGACCTTGAAGCGCAGCGCGGCGACCTGTCCGCCGTCGAGCAGCGCCACGGCGTTGTAGAGGCGCCCGTTCTCGACCCAGGGCGTGCCGATCAGCACGGCGGGACCGCCGTCGGCGGTCTCGACGGCGAGCGCTTCGACGGCGCTGCGGCAGGCCTCCTGCAGCGCCGGCTTGAGCACGAGGTCTTCCGGCGGATAGCCGCAGATGAAGAGCTCGGAAAACACGATGAGGTCGGCGCCGTCGGCGGCCGCTTTGGCCCGCGCACGCCGCGCCTTCTCCGCATTGCCGGCGATGTCGCCGACGATCGGATTGAGCTGCGCGATGGTCAGCGACAGGCGGTCGAGCGGGCCGGGGTTGAGGCGCGTGTCCATGCCCTTGATCTAACCGCTGCCTCGCGCGGCGGCAATAACGCCCAATGTGTCATGCCCGGGAGCTTGACCCACACTCCGTCATCGCCGGGCTCGTCCCGGCGACCCCGATAACAGGGCACGGCCGTGCCACGTGATCGGGGTCGCCGGGACAAGCCCGGCCATGACCAGTCCGTGGAGCCGAACAAGGTCTACGCTCCACGCAACGGCGTGAACGCTGCGTTCTCCAGGCCGCGCACCCCGCGCTCCCCCACGACGCGCCGGCCGATGATCGCCGCCACGATCACCGCCGCCGCGAAGCCCGTCGGCACGGGCACGAGCGGGAAGATCAGCACCAAACCGCCGGCGGCTGCCATCGCGGCGAGCTCGCCCGGCAGAAATCCTTCGCGCAGTCCAAGCCGCAGCAGGAAGGCGAGCGGGATCATCAGCACGGGAAAATCGTAGATGTAGAGATAGGGCGTCGCGAGCAGCGCCCCGGTCGCGAGCGCTGCCGATTTGACCTCGTTCGGGACGCGGCGGTCTCTCGTGAGCATCACCAGGGCGACGACGCAAGCCGCGATCAGGAGCCCCTGCGCGATCCAGGCGGCCGTCGTGCCGCCGCCGAGCCAGCGCACCAGGCCGAACAGGCTCTGGAGCTTGTTGAGCCCGGCGCGGCCGTCGCCGAGGATGATCTCGCCCGTCGCCGGCAGCCACGTGAAGAACGCGATCCAGGCGCCAACACCGAACACCGCGGCGGACGCCGCGACAAGAAGAACGGTGGTCGCGCCGGCGACCGCGAAGACGAGCCATTGCCCGTTCGCCGCCAGCAGAATCGGAAACAGGATGCCGAATTGCGGCTTGTAGGTCAGGAGGCCGAGCAGCACGCCGGCGACGATCGGCCTTGTGTCGAGACACACCAGCATGAAGCCGATCAGCGCCGCGGTGAGAAATCCGTTCTGCCCGACCAGCATGTTCCACATCACGGCGGGGAACGCACAGCCGACGAGGATGCCGAGCCGCTCGCCCATGATGGCGCGGACCGCGGCGAGGTAGAGCGGCAGCGTGACGGCGAGCCAGGCGAGCAGAGCGGCAAGATAGGGCAGCGTCGCCAGCGCCGCCGCAACGAACAGGAACGTCGGCGGATAATGCCAGCCGTAGTTGCCGGGAAAGTCATGCCCGAGCGCCGCCACTTCGGCGTCGCGATGGATGGCCCAATCCCAGGCGGCGGCCGCATGGCCGTCGAGCGCGAGCCTTCCCGCGGCCCATACGTCGACGAAGTCGCTGTCGGCAAGCCGGCCGGCGCTGTCGAGGAGCCACTGGCCGGTGGCGAAGCTGAAGAGCAGAAACAGGACGGTGTTGAGGCTCAGCGCGACGCCGATGAGACGCAGCGACCGGCGGATTGCGTCGGCGGGGGCTTGCGTTGCGGGTGTATCGACAGGCATGGCGCACGCGGCCGGCCCAATGCCGGAGCGCGCATCATCGCGGCGCTTGTTTGCGGAAGTCTTAAGTCCGACGCCGCGCACTCGCGTCATTCCGGGGCTCGCGCTGCGCGACCGATCCACCCTCTCACGCCGTCATCGCCGGGCTTGTCCCGGCGACCCCGATAACTGGGCACGGCCGTGCCATATGATCGGGGTGGCCGGGACAAGCCCGGCCATGACCGCAAAGAGGTGCTTTCAACGCAACAGGTGGAGCCGCCTGGATTCCGGGTTCGCGCTGACGCGCGCCCCGGAATGACGCTGGCGGGCGGGAAAGCGCCTCGCGCCGCCCGCCCCTCCCCCTAAAGCCCCGCCGCTGCCGGGAGCGGCATGGCGCGGCCGAGGCGCTCCTTCTTGAGCAACTCCGCCAGCAGGAAGGCGAGCTCGATCGACTGCTCGGCATTGAGCCGCGGATCGCAGAAGGTGTGGTAGCGGTCGTTCAAGATCTTCGTCGGTGATGGCGCGGGCGCCGCCGGTGCATTCGGTGACGTCCTTGCCGGTCATCTCGAGATGCACGCCGCCGGCATAGGTGCCTTCGGCGGCATGAATGGCGAAGAAGCTCTTCACTTCGGAGAGGATGCGGTCGAACGGCCGCGTCTTGTAGCCGGTCGCCGATGAGATGGTGTTGCCGTGCATCGGATCGCACGACCACACCACCTCGCGCTTCTCGCGCTTCACCGCACGGACGAGCGGCGGCAGGAGGTCGCCGACCTTGTCGGAGCCCATCCGGCAGATCAGCGTCAGGCGGCCGGGCTCGTTCTCCGGATTGAGCACATCGATGAGGCGCAGCAGGTCGTCGGGCTTCGACGACGGGCCGCATTTGAGGCCGAGCGGATTCTTGATGCCGCGGCAGTACTCGACATGCGCGTGGTCGAGCTGGCGGGTGCGGTCGCCGATCCACACCATGTGGCCGGAGGTCGCGTACCAGTCGCCGCTCGTCGAATCCACCCGCGTCATCGCCTGCTCGAAGCCGAGGAGCAGCGCCTCGTGGCTGGTGTAGATATCGGTGGTGCGCAGCTCCGGATGGTCCTCGAGGTCGAGGCCGATGGCGCGCATGAAGCCGAGCGTCTCCGAGATGCGGTCGGCGAGCTCGGTGTAGCGGCGCGACTGCGGGCTGTCCTTGACGAAGCCGAGCATCCAGCTGTGCACGCTCGCGAGGTTGGCGTAGCCGCCCTGGGCGAAAGCGCGCAGCAGGTTGAGCGTCGCGGCCGACTGGCGATAGGCCTCGACCTGGCGGCGCGGGTCGGGGGTGCGCGCCTGCGGCGTTGAACTCGTTGCCGTTGATGATGTCGCCGCGATAGCTCGGCAGCTCGATGCCGTCGCGCTTCTCGGTCGGCGAGGTGCGGGGCTTCGCGAACTGGCCGGCGATGCGGCCGATCTTGACCACCGGCAGCGCCGCCGCGAACGTCATCACCACCGCCATCTGCAGGAAGACGCGGAAGAAGTCGCGGATGTTGTTGGCGCCATGCTCGGCGAAGCTCTCGGCGCAGTCGCCGCCATGAAGGAGGAACGCCTCGCCGGCCGCGACCCGCGCGAGTGACTTCTTCAGGCGCCGCGCCTCGCCTGCAAAAACGAGCGGCGGAAAGGTCGCGATCTGCTTCTCGACTTCGGCAAGCGCCGCCACGTCCGGATAGACCGGAACCTGCTGGATCGGCTTTCCCCGCCAGCTGTCGGGCGTCCAACGCTCGGCCATGACGCGATGCTCCTCGTATTCTGCGTAACGATCTTAGCTCATTGATTTTTGAGCATGATCTTGTCCGAAAAGTCTGCAACGTTTCGGCATCATGATCGCGCGGCTTATACACGAGACCCGCAGCCGCGCACCACGGTAAACTTTCCTATTCGGCAGCCTCCCGCCAATGCCGCACCGACGGCTGGCGCATGGTGACGAGCTCTTCGGCCGCCGTCGGATGCACCGCCATGGTGGCATCGAAATCGGCCTTGGTCGCCCCGGACTTCACGGCGATGCCGACGAGCTGGATCATCTCGCCCGCCCCTTCGCCGACGATGTGGCAGCCGACCACGCGGTCGGTCGCGGCGTCGACCACGAGCTTCATCAGCACCCGGCTCGGATTCCCCGATAGCGTCGCCTTGAGCGGCCGGAAGTTCGCCTTGTAGATGTCGACGCGGGCGAGGCGTTCGCGCGCCTCGGTCTCGGTGAGCCCGATGACGCCGATCTCCGGCTCGGAGAACACTGCGGTCGGAACGTGGACGTGGTCGACGGCGGTCGGCCTTCCGCCGAACAGCGTATCGGCGACCGCGTGGCCTTCGCGAATGGCGACGGGGGTGAGATTGACCCGGTTGGTGACGTCGCCGACCGCGAAAATATGCGGAGCGTGAGTGCGCGAATAGCGGTCGACGGCGATGCCGCCGTTGTCGGCGACGGTGACGCCGGCGTGCTCGATGCCGAGATTGGCGATGTTGGGCTTGCGGCCGACCGCGAACATCACCCGCTCCGCGACGAGCCGGCGGCCGTCGCTCAGCGCCGTCACATAGCGGTCGTCCTTGGGCTCGATCGCTTCGACGAGCTGGCCGGTGATCACCTTGATGCCGCGCGCTTCCATCTCGCCGCGCAGATGCGTGCGCACATCGTCGTCGAAGCCGCGCAGAATGTTCTCGCCGCGATAGACGAGCGTCACCTGCGACCCGAGGCCGGCGAAGATGCAGGCGAACTCGACCGCGATGTAGCCGCCGCCCTGGATGACGATGCTTTCCGGCAGCGTCGGTCGAGATGAAACGCTTCGTTCGAGGTGATCGCATGCTCGATGCCGGGGATCGGGCGGCCGGGATGCGGCCAGCCGCCGGTCGCGATGAGGATGTGCGCGGCGCTCACATGAGCCCCGGAGCTCAGGAGGCGGATGGTGTTCGCATCCTCGATCACCGCGCGACTCTTGACGATCTCGACGCCGGCCTTTTCGAGATTGGTGCGATAGGCCGCCTCGAGCCGCGCGATTTCCTTGTCCTTGTTGGCGATGAGCGTCGGCCAGTCGAAGGTCGGCGCCGGCACCGTCCAGCCGAAGCCCGCAGCGTCGGCGAACTCGTGGGAAAACCGCGAGGCATAGACGAGGAGCTTCTTCGGCACGCAGCCGCGGATCACGCAGGTGCCGCCGATGCGATACTCCTCGGCGATCATCACCTTGGCGCCGTAACCCGCGGCGATGCGGGCCGCGCGCACGCCGCCGGAGCCGGCGCCGATGACGAAGAGATCGACGTCGTGCGACGCAGTCGTCACAACGGGTGACCCTTTTTCGTCATTTCGGTCCGGATGCGCCCGAGCACGGCCTCGGAGAAGTTCTGCGACCAGTCCTGCGCCTTCTTCATGCTCTGGTCGAGCGCGAGCGGCTCCTCCTTGAGCATCTTCTGGCCGAGCGGGCTCTTGTAGAAGGCGACGAGGTCCTTGAGCTCCTGCTCGGTGAAGTGCGCGGCGTAGATCAGCGCCACCTCGTAGACGAGCTCGGCCTTCTTGCCCTCATAGTCCTTGCGCAGCTGCGCGGCGACATCGTTGAGCTCGCGCGTCAGGTTCGGATTGTTCGGCACCAGCGAATTCTTCGCGGTCTCGATCACGCCGGGGATCACCGGCTCGAACATCGCCGCGCCGCCCTTGACCACGATCAGCTCGCGGGCTGCGGCGACCGCCCCCGCGGTCGGCGCCGGCGCGGGCGCCTGGGCATGCGCGGCGGCGAACGATGAAGCACCCAAGATAGGCCCCGGTAAGGGTGCAGAGCACGGATCGTTTCAGCCCCATGGAAATCTCCTCCTGACGTTTCATATCTCGACGACCCGCACGCCCTCGATCCCGGCGATGATCGCGATCCGCACCAGGCCGATGAAGAGCCCGTGCTCGACCACGCCGGGGACGGCGGCGAGACGCGATGCCAGGCGAGCCGGATCGGGAATCTCGCCGAGCGCCGCGTCGACAATGAAGTGCCCACCATCGGTGACGAAAGGATGGCCCGCCTTGTCGCGCCGCAATACCAGGGGACCGGCGCAGCCGGCCTCGCGGATCGCCGTCTCCATCATGCGGCAGGTCGCCGCAAGGCCGAACGGCACCACCTCGACCGGCAGCGGGAAGCGGCCGAGCACCGGCACCGCCTTCGAATAGTCGGCGATGACGATCATCCGCCGCGACGCCGAGGCCACGATCTTCTCGCGCAACAGCGCGCCGCCGCCGCCCTTGATGACGGCGAGGCCGGGGCCGATCTCGTCGGCGCCGTCGACCGTGAGGTCGAGCTCGGGGGTCTCGTCGAGCGTGGTCGAGCCGCACCCCGAACTTTTCCGCATCGGCGCGGGTCGCCTCCGAGGTCGGCACGCCGACGACGTCGAGCCCATCGCGCACGCGGGCGCCCAGGAGCTCGACGAAATGGCGCGCCGTCGAGCCGGTGCCGAGCCCGAGCCGCATGCCGGGCTCGACGTAATCGAGCGAGCGGATCGCCGCGGCGCGCTTGAGGTCGTCGGGTGAGATGCTGCGCGGTTCGGTGCTCATGAGGCCCTGCCGGCAAAGCTCTGAATCGTCATGGCCTGGCTTGACCCGGCCATCCCGCTCAGCGAGGCACGGCCGTGCCGCATTATCGGGATCGCCGGGTCAAGCCCGGCGATGACGGCGAATAGATCCATTTTCTTCCGAGGGTGCCTTGGAGCAAAAGTTAAAGACTTTTCCGCCAACTTCATGCTCCAAATCAAGCTTAGCGTGAGCCGATTCGACCGCGATCGATCTCTCGGAATAGGAAAAAATGCGGCACGCGCCGCCCGGCCCCCACGCTTTGCGTCGGCGCGAACGTTCGTGCTTCCGGTTGCGACCATTTTCCTGCCGTCTCGATGTGCAGAATCGGGGGCGAGGGATGGGGGGAAATCGGCACCCCCTTGAGATAGGGATCATCCGCCTGAAACGCACGGGACGCATGACGACCGTCATCTTCGATCTCGACGGGACGCTGGTCGACACCGCGCCCGACCTCGTCGACACCCTCAATGTCGTGCTGGGGCGGGAGGGGCTTTCTCCCATCCCCTATGAAGAGGGACGGACGCTGGTCGGCGGCGGCGCCCGCTACATGATCGAGCGCGGCCTCGCGAGCCAGGGCAATTCGCGCACCAAAGCCGATCTCGACCGCATGTTCGGCGATTTCATCGCCCATTACAGCCTCCATGCCGCCGACCGCTCCTGCGCCTTTCCGGGTGTCGAGGAGGCGCTCGACGTGCTCGCCGCCGACGGCCATCGGCTTGCGGTCTGCACCAACAAGCTGGAACGGCTCTCCATGCGGGTGCTCGACGCGCTCGGCCTGTCCCGCCGATTCGCCGCGATCTGCGGCCAGGACACCTTCGGGGTGCAGAAGCCCAACCCCGATTTCCTGCGCAAGACCCTGGAGCGGGCCGGCGGGGACATCGACCGGGCGATCATGGTCGGGGATTCGCCGACCGACATCGCCACCGCCCAGGCCGCCGGCATCCCGGTGATCGCGGTCGACTTCGGCTACACCAACATTCCGGTGTCGCAGCTCGCGCCGGACAAAATCATCAGCCATTTCAATGGATTGGTCGGATTCCGTTACGGAACTGTTGACGCAGCGTGACAGCGCTGTACAGGGTTCCCTGGCGCTGCCGGGCGGCGCCTGAGGAAGCCGGGATTGTCACATTGGAGTCTTGCGAAGATTTTACGGGTGCGGAAATTCGCGCAGTGCGCTAATGCTTTAAATCGGAAACCGGCCGGGTGCCGCGTGCGTCGGCCGGGGGATGTGGGTGCCATGAGGTGTGCATTGGGGGTTTTCGCGTGAACGGCAGGCAGGGAATAAGCTTCGCCGCTCGCATCGTAGGAGTGGTGGCGACCGGCCTCGGTGTCGCCGCCTGTTCGTTCTCGATGCCGAGCATGGATTTCTTTTCGTCCAAGCCGACGACGGCCTCGCTGTCGATCGAGTCCAACCCGCCGGGGGCCGACGCCAAGCTCTCGACCGGCGCGACGTGCCGGACGCCGTGCGCGCTCACCGTCAGCCTCGCGAGCGAATTCACCGTCGCCATCTCGCTCACCGGCTACGGGACCGAGACGCGCACGGTGAAGCCGGTCGCGCCCGAGGGCAGCAGCAGCGGCACCGCCGCCTCCCTGCTCGACCCGAACCCGCTGTTCGTCGAGCTCAAGCATCCGGCCCCGCCCAAGGGGGCGCCGCCGAAGAAGCGCAAACGCCCGATCCAGTCGGCCTCGCCCGCGCCCGGCGCCGCACCCGCCGTGCCGGCCCCGGCCCAACCCGGGCAGCTGCAGTAAGGCCGTCTAGCCGGTTCGGTTCTTTTTTGGGCTGGTCATGGCCGGGCTTGTCCCGGCCACCCCGCTTAACAAGGCAAGGCGGCGCGACACATCCGCGTTGCTCGGCAGTGCCCTGGTTATCGGGGTCGCCGGGACAAGCCCGGCGATGACGGCAAGGTGGGCCTGCAGTCCAGCCGGGCCACTGCGCACGACCCATCCTTGCTTGCGGCCGCGTGATCGGCTAAATGCCGGGTCCGCCGGAGCGGGCGCGTAGCTCAGCGGGAGAGCACTCCCTTCACACGGGAGGGGTCACAGGTTCAATCCCTGTCGCGCCCACCATCGTCAGCCCCCTATCGATGAACGTGGAACGAACTCGAGCGGGGGTTGATGGCGCGCGCAAGCTCTAGACAGCGCGACGCTTGCGCTCCGTTGCCTCCGGCCTGGTAAACGGCAGAAGCCTGCGCGTAGAGATGCGCATCCTTGACGCCGCGAGGCGAGCGCGCGATCCATCCATTCGATCGCCTCGGCGGCCTGGCCGGCGCACAGCAGCGCCCAGGCGAGCGCGGCCTGCGTGGAGAAATTCTCGCGCAACGCCAGGTCGCGGCGCGCCCAGTCGACCGCCCTGGCGCCGTCGACCATGGCCTCCGAATAGAAATCCGCGAGGTGGTGAAAATAATGCACGCCGCCGCGCCGCACCGAGTCGACATAGCCGGCGCGTGCTTGCACGAAATGTGATCTGGCGCGACCGGGCCGCTCCGTCAGCAGGTAGAGCTGGCCGAGGGCCTGGTGCAATTCGGGCCGCAACTCGGGCCGTTCCGCGGCGATCTTTTCGTAGAGCGTGATCGCTTCCGTCGAGGTTGCCCTGGTGCGCCAAAAGCTCGGCGCGGTGCTCGTCGACCAGCCACCAGCCCGAAAATGCGCGTCCGGCGCGCGCATAATGCCGCTGCGCCTCCTCGTGCCGGCCGTGGGCGAGATCGAGCACGCCGCGCTGGAGTTCGAGCCACGCGAACGAGCGCATCTCCTTGGCGGTCAGTTCGTCCGCGGCCTCGGCGTAAAGCCGGTCGGCGCGCGCCGGATCGCCAAACTTGAACTGCAGCCAGGCGAGGCCCGCGAGCGCGGCCCAGGAGCGGTGCTTCCCGATCACAGCCTCGTAGCGGGCCACCGCGTCGCCCACCCGGCCGTGCTGGACATCGAGGTCGGCGAGAAGCGTCTGGCCTTCCGCGCTGTTCCTTGCCGGCGCGACGGCGTCGAGAATATGCGCGACGTCGGCGAGACGGTGCAGATGAAAGGCAAGGCGCGCCTTGAGCAGCCAGAGATCGCCGGGATGCGGGATGAGCGCTATGCCGCGGTCGATCAGCGACTCGACACGTCCGAGCGCCTCGAGATCGCCGGTCAGCAGCGCGCGCCGGTAGCACGCGTCGACATACGTCGTCACCCGCTCGGTGTCGGTCGGCGGTGCCAGCGCAGCGTCGCGGTGTGTCGCGATCCGCTCGTCGAGGCGCCGCAGCTCCTCGGCGAAGTCGGTGCCGGCCGGCAGCGTATGAGTGAGCGCGATCGGCGCGGCGAGCGCCGTCACCACGGCTCGGCCAGATAGGGGAATTCCTTGAGGAATTCCTTGTCGTTCTTGAGCGGATTGGGTGGCGTTTTCGGCACGATCGGCGCGCCGTCCCACAGCGACTGGTCGTTGAGCAACTCGACCGAGTACTTCTTCCCCTTGAACTCGGCGTCCATGTCGAGGAACACCGACAGAAAGCGCGTCGCCACCTGGTCCTCCAGGCGCCGGCCGAATGGCCAGCTGCCGGTGGTGTCCATGTCGATCGAGTTGACGTTGGGAATGAAGATTTCGACGGCGCGGCGCAACGGGATGTCGAGACCCTTCGGATTCCAGGAATCGTCGGGCATGCGCAGGTCCTGAAACAGCACCTTCTTGACGCGCGGGAAAGCGGTCAGCACCGAGGCCTCGTGGCGATGCACCGAGACCGGCGAGTTGTCGTGATCGAACGCGCATTTGAGCCCGAGCGCGCTGACCGACGGCCCGAAGCCCCAGCCGAGATGCGCCAACCGTTTCACGAAATGCGGCGCCAGCCAGAAATTGTTGGCGCCCATCTGCCGGCTGTCCTCGCGCTCGCTCAACGCGGCGTCGGCGAAGGCCTGCCCGTCGGTGTCGACCAGCTTGTACTGCTTGAGCTCGTCGTCGAGCTCGATCGCCTCGACGAGGTCGAGCGGGCGCTCGATCCAGAACGGCTCGTCGGGGATCGACTCGACTTTATGCGCGGCCTTGCGCACCCAGCTCTCGCCCCAGGTGTTGACGATGCGGTGATCGTTCGGCGTGTCGGTGATGCAGGCGAGCGGGATCTCGAGGATGATGGCGTTGACGTTCTTGCCGGCCTGCGCGTCCTTGCCGGAATAGACGAAGCGGAAATTGCCGTCGGCGTCCTTCGCGAACTTGTTGCCGGTCCAGGTCCACGGGCCCGGCGGCAGGTCGAGCTTCACGCCGTGGCCGTGATCGGGAATCTTCGGGTTGTAGTTGAACAGGTCGTTGCGCTCGAGCTCGAGGAACGTCTTGGGGATCGGCAGTTCGCGCGCCTCCGGCATGGTGTGCGGCACGTGATAAAACTGCGGCGCGTAGTTGATCGAGCGAAAGAAACCCGGCAGGTCGTTGAAGAACGCGTCGTCGCGGCCGCCGACATAGATCTTGATGCGATGCCCACCGGGCGATTGCAGCGTCGTGGCGACATTCGTGTCGATCAGCCGCGAGAAGGCGCCGCCCGGAAAGCCGATGCACTTCACCATCGCGCGGTTGCTCGGGTCGATCGTCACCCGCACCTCGGCGGGTTTGAGGATGCCGAGATATTTCTTCTTCACGCCGTCGAAGTAGCGCAGCATGCCGGCGAGGCTGTGGTCGTCCTCGTCGCGGGTGATACGCCGGTCCGGCCTGATGCGGATGCGGTAGAGCAGGTCGCTGTCGAGCGTGCCGGCCTTGGGGACGGAAGCGAAGGTCAGCGCGATGACGACTTTCTCGCCGCCGTCGCTGTCGGGGCTTGGAAATCCAAAAATGTCGTAGAGATCGGCGGCACTGACGTCGATGTCGGAAAAAATCGAATTGACCGCATTGGGATCGTTGTGGTCAGCCATCGCGTATCCCCCTGGACGGGTGCCGGCATCCAACAACTGCAACCGACAGCATCCCAGCGAACGCGCTCGGATGCAAGAGAACTTGGATGCAAGGAAAAGGGACGCTCCGGAACTCCGCCGGAGCCCCCGCGTATCGTTTCGACACCGCGCCGAAGCGCGCGCGGCACTTCTTGTGCGTCCGGATGGGCCCGCTAGCACGGAATTTGCTAGCCTTTGTGCAAAGCTCTTCGAACACGGGAGGCAAACATGCGCGGGCTCATCTCACGAAGGCATCTGCTTGCGGTGACCGGAGCGGCCGCGATGACCGGCCCCACGGCATTGCGCCGCCCCGCCGGCGCCGCCGACACCCGCCGCATTCTGCTGATCAATCCGAACACCAACAAAGCCACCACCGAGATGATGGTGAAGATCGCGCAAGCAGCCGCACCCGACGTCATCGAGATCGCCGGCGCCACCGCTCCGAACGGTCCCCTGATGATCATCGACCCGGAAGCGCTCGCAGCCTCCGCTCCCCAGGTCGTCGAGCTCGGCCTGGCGCTCGGCAAGGACGTGTCCGGGATCATCATCAGCGCCTTCGGCGATCCCGGCTGGGCCGACCTGCGCCGGCAAACCAAGGTCCCCGTCGTCGGCATCGCCGAGGCGGCGATGCTCGCGGCCTCCGACAAGGGCCGCCGCTTCGGCGTCGCCACCACCACGCCCAAGCTCGTTGCTTCGATCGACGCCAGAGCCGCCGAGCTCGGCCTCGCCAAGCTCTACACCGGCACCCGGGTCACGACCGAAGATCCGAACGCCCTCGTCGCCGATCCCGCCCGACTGGTCGAAGCCTTGCGACAGGTCGTCGCCACCTGCATCGCGCAGGACAAGGCCGAAGCCGTGATCATCGGCGGCGGGCCGCTGGGCAATGCGGCGATCGCGCTGACGCCGATGTTCAGCGTCCCGGTGATCGCGCCGATCCCGGCGGCGGTGCATCGGATGGTGGGGTTGGTTGGGAGATAGCCTCGCGTACAGCCGTAGGGCGCAATCGCTTTATTGCGCCGCAGATCAAAAGACGGCGTAATGCGCTTTCGCTTATTGCGCCCTACGCGCCGCTACTGAGGCGATCCAGGAACGCCCTTCGGCCTCTATGGCAGGCCTCCATGAGACGACCATTGAGTTTCTCGTTCGCGCCACTAAGCTGGGCGCTTGTCTCACGAGCAATTTGATCGAGTAACGTATTATGGCCACTTCCTTTGAGGTGCTGGGCATTCCAAACGGCGCCAGTGAAGAGGAAATTAAAGTTGCGTTCAGGCTAAAGATCAAGGAAGTATATTTCCGAGACAGAAAGTGCGCTGAAGAGCTTATTGCCGCACGAGATGCGGCCCTCAGGTCGGCGCGAGCCCGAGATCTTGTTCCCGCCGAGTCCCGAGAGCTCGTTGCCTTTCTCATTCAAGAGCAAGCACGCGCTCGGCGCGCAGATGACGACTACGAAGATCTAAAAATACAGCGTATTAATCGCGCGACAAATCTTTACCAAAAAACAAAAATCGTCTCAGGATATTTGGCGATAATTTGCGCCTTTGTCGCATTACTTGCGACCCAAAAACCCGATCTATACAAGCTCATATTTACAAATAAATATGATGCTGGCGTCCGCGCATCACAATATGCGTTGAATAAGGTTGCGAGAGTGCGGTCCATTGTACGATCCAGGATCGCCGACCTGGATACTGAACGGGGCATTAACCAGTCCGATCCCTTCTTCTTTCCTCCAGACGAATTGATGCGAGGATACGTTCCAGACAAGTGGTTTTCCCGGCCTAAAAGGCCTGTTTTAACGCCTTATGAACTTTTGGTCTATGTAACCGACAATACTATGCCTATTCCATCGAGTCCTGTTTATGGTGAAGAGCCCAACTTAGATGCTTTTTACACCCTAATTGAGGATCATTACACCGCTAAGGCTCGTTATATGGAAGATATTCAGAAGCGGACTTAGGCATCAATAGATCATTATACAAATATGATTTGGATAGGTGTTGTATTTCTTGCGGTAGTATTAGGTGCAGCAGCTGCCCTGGTGTCTTTGTGGTCTAAAACAATCGAAGCCAGCATCGATTGGCTAGATGTCAGACTCTCTAAACGAAAATACTACCAGCGCTTGTTTACGTGCCTATTTTCAGATGCACTGCTTGGTTCGTTCAAAGAGCCCGAGCTTGTAAAACAACTTCGAAACAAAGCTCACGTTGTCTCCAATCTGCACAACGCGCTGAGCGAAGACAGCCGAAGGATCACGCGTGTTATCTACAAATACTTAGGGCCCGATGCGTTCGTACGTCTTTTTCTCGCCAAAGGCGAAGCGTCCGGATTCCTCGAAAAAGACGAATATGAAGAGGATGGTGACTTAGCTGAAGCGTATCGATTTGTGTTCGGTAAGCGAACGTGAATTCTTCAATACCCCTTCAGCACCACCACGTCGTCGCCCACCCCCTGCCGTTACGGAACCAGTGCCAGCAATAGGCGCCGCCGTCGTTGAAGATCGGGGGCGCGGCCGGGCCGGCATAGGCGTGGGCGGGAGAGATAGACCTCGGCGCCGTGAAAGCGCGCCCCGTGCCATTTGCGCGCTGCAGCTTCGACGGTCGGGTCCCAAAGGACGGGCAAGGCGACGAAATTGGTCCGGCGGCGGTGCAGCGGATGGTGGGGTTGGTTCGGACGTAGACCCTTCCGACGCGAGCATCGTCCGCGTGCATCGGGTCTAACCGTCAACTGACCGTTCGCCGATGGGCAGGCGCGCAGCCGGCGCCGGTCAAGATGTCGTGATGAGCTGCCACGGAATTTTTCGATCGTGCGGCCGGTTTTATCGCCGTCACAGGCACCGATCGCCGTCCATCACAGCAACTGCTGCGCCCTACCTTGAAAGGGGCGAACGGTCTGTGTGCACGCTTCATACAGGAGAACGACATGACGACCAGAATCAGTCTCGCCGCGCTCGCATTGACCATCGCCTTCGGCGCCGTTCTCACCGTACCGGCTTCCGCCCAGGACGATCTGCTCGGACATCGCCACACGCGCGCATTGGATCAGGAGATGCCGCGCGCCAGCTTTACCCATACGGGCGACATCTACCAGCAGCGCGCGCAAACCTCCCGCCAGTGCAGCAATTCCCCGGCACGTTGCTGACGGCACGCAGTCCGCACAATGGCAATACCCACGCGCCGCGCGATGCTCGACTGACGAGACGCAGCCAACGCGACGACGCAAACGCCGCGTCGTTGCGAAGCCATTTCATCCACCTCATCCCATCATCCCCTACCATCAGGAGTTACACCCATGTTGAATTTTTCAAGACGCTCGATCGCCGCGCTCGTTGCCGGCTTCGCCACGTTCGCGACGATCGGAATCGCTGCACCGAGCGTTGCATTCGCCGGAAACAGCGACCTTGGGCGCGAATTGCGTGCCGGCGGATACGTGATCGTTGTGCGCCATGGCGCGACCTTCACCGATCAAGCCGACACCGATCCGCTCAACTTCAACAACATCGCTGCGCAGCGCAATCTCAACGGCAACGGCAAGACGTTGGCCAAGGCCTTCGGCGATGCCCTCCGTCAGGCCGGCATTCCCGTCGGCAAGGTCTATACGAGCAAATACAACCGGGCCTACGAGACGGCCGTCCTCGCCGGCTTCCCCGACATCGAGAAGACGCCCGACCTCACCGAGGGCGGGCTTGTCGTAACGCCGGATGAGAACACCCGCCGCGCCGCGGCATTCCGCAAGCTGCTTGGCACTGCGCCGAAGCCCGGCACCAACTCCGTGCTCGTCACCCACAAGCCGAACATCATCGATGCCCTCGGCAAGGACTGGTTCGACGTGAAGGAGGGCGAGGCCACAGTCTTCCGCCCGGAGAACGGCGGCTACACGCTCGTCGCGCGCATACAGATGGACGCGTGGCCGAGCATTGCGCTCGCGGCGAAGTGAACGATGTTGCGGGCGGGAGTAAACGCAACGTAGGGCCGGGCTCAGGCCCGGCCCAATTGCAACGCCCTCGAGGGGCTCCTTGGCGCCCAGGCCTTCTGAGCGCCTTACGGGGTTTTCAGGCTTCGCACGAAGTCCTCGGACGACCGCCCCCTCAACACCACCACGTCGTCGCCCAACCCCGCCCGTTGCGGAACCAGTGCCAGCAATAGGCGCCGCCGTCGTTGAAGATCGGGGGCGCGGCGGGGCCGGCATAGGCGTGGGCGGGGAGATAGACCTCGGCGCCGTGAAAGCGCGCGCCGTGCCATTTGCGCGCCGCGGCTTCGGCGGTCGGGGCCCAAAGGACGGGCAACGCGACGAGACTGGCGACGAGCGCGGCGGCGATCAGGACGGACATCTGGCGCATGGGCATTCCTCTAAGGGCGCAGGATTGACGACGAGCATCATCGGATCGGCTTTGCGGCCGCAACGCACAGTCTAGAGGCTGTTCGATTGGGATGAAATCGTCATGGCTGGGGGCTTCGCTCGGCTTGCGGGGGGGTGGCCTGGCCATTCGCATCGCGGCGAGGCGGTGCAATGTTATCGGGGTCGCCGGGTCAAGCCCGGCAATGACGGCGGTGGGGTTTGATGACGGCGGTGGGTCTGATGCCGGGGTTGGGGGTCTAAAGTCATCCCCGCACGCCCCGGCGGAGATCTCGTCGGCGTCGGCCCGGCGCCGACCCGCCCCCGCTTCGCGAGTTCCTGTGTGACCGAGATCATCGGAACCAGGCGGAACCCGCACGCATGTGAGCCGCTTCATAACCCGGAGCCCCGCGCGGGGACACTCTTCCAGTGCAGCGTCCGCCGCGGTGCGGGCGCCGCAATCGAGCAACCTCGAAAGCTGGAGGGAAGCATGAGTAATCCGGGACAGCCTACCATCAGTTTCGGTGCCACCGGCGACACGGTTCGGCGGCTCGAGCGCGCGCTGCGGCGCACGCCCGACCTCGGTCTCAAGATCGATGGCGTGTTCGGCGGCCAGGTGGAATCCACCGTGAAAGAGTTCCAGAAGGGGGCGGGCCTGACCGCCGACGGCGTCGTCGGCCCGCAGACCTGGGCGGCGCTGCCCGACGGCGGCCCGATGCCGACGCTTGGAGAAGGGCTCCAAGGGCGACGTGGTGAAGTCGCTCCAGACGCTGCTCACTAACGGCGCGCCGGGCGCGTGGAACGTCACCCCGCAGGGCATCGACGGCGATTTCGGGCCGAAGACCGAGGCCGCCGTGAAGGCCTTCCAGAGCTGGGGCGGCGTCGCCGCGGACGGCGTCGTCGGCGACCAGACCTGGGCGGTCTCGCTCCACGCGGCGAGCGCCACGCTGGAGAGCAAGGTCGGCCTGAACTACGTCATCGGCTAACGGGCTCATCGGGTGACGGGCTCGACGGGTGACGGGCGCAAGCCCTCCCCGCGCGACTGCCTTCTCCTCCCCGCTTGCGGGGGAGGCCGGGAGGGGGAAGCTGAGTCGCCCTCCTCCGCTACGCCTGCGATCGCCTCACCGCCGCGGCCCCCTCCCCGACCCTCCCCCGCAAAGCGGGAGAGGGAGAGCGGCCGCGGCCGGCGGCTGCGATCGGTCGGCGCTTCCGCGCAAGCGGCATCCCTGCATTCGAAGCGCGCCGGACGCGCGGCATTGCCGCATCATCATACCGAGATCGAGAGCCCAAGCGCGTCGTTTTCTACTTTGCATGGGGTTGTTCCTCGCAAAATGGCGCCGGCAAAAAACTTGGCAGGGAGCGGCGACGCGAGGCGGCCAGTCGTCGGGCGTCATTCCGGGGCGCCGCGTGAGCGGCGAACCCGGAATCCAGGCTGCTTCGATGGCTGTGCTGCCGTTCTGGATCCCGGGTTCGCGCTGACGCGCGCCCCGGAATGACGGCCTGCATGGGCTCGCTTCGGAGTGCTGACTGCGAGGCGCAGCAGAATCTCACGCCGCCGCCGGCTCGCTCCACGGGCGCCAGTGAGTCGGGCGCACGTCGACGCGCCGCTGTGTCGTCGCGTCGATCCAGCCGTAGAGACCGCGCCGGCAGGGAAACGTCAGCGCATGGGTCATGTCACGCTCGATGACGGAGAGCTCGAGGTCGGAGCCGTGGGGCGCTGAGGATATGGGCTGCCACATCAGGGGACTTGTAATGCGCGAGTCATTGCACGAGCGTTGATCTAGGTCAGCGGCGCAGGGATTGACGGCGATCAATGCCGCGCATTGCCGGCGGAGCACAAAGACGTCCATGCCTTTCCGCGCTGCCGCTCTTGGCTACTCAGGGATTTGGCCACTCAGGGACATCACCACTCGAGGACACCGCCCATGAAACCGATCGTGAGACCGATCGTGGTAGCCGTTCTCTCGGCTCTTTCGCTCGCCGCGACGAGCGCGACCGCAGCCGACATCGAGGCCGGGCGGCGTCTCGCGCAACAGCGCTGCGCCGCCTGCCACATCGTCACCGGCAAGCCCGCGCAACGACATCGTCGCCGACGCGCCGCCGTTTCTCGTCATCGGCAGGAAGTATGGCTTCGACGCCGAGGCGATCGCGCTCAACCTGGTCGGACCGCATGCGAAGATGAACTTTGCGCTGTCGCGGCCCGAGGCGAACGACGTCGCGGCCTACATCCAGAGCCTCGCGCGCTGATTGGCGCCGTTCGCGAACGTCCGAACCGGCGACGCCAAAAGCAAAGGCGCCGGACAATGCCGGCGCCTCTTAACCCCGAAGAACGATCGGTCAGTGCGTCTGGCCGCCGATCTTCGCGCCGTCCTTGAACTTGATCTTGTTCACGTTCCACGCCCCGCCCGGCGCGCCGCTGCGCAGCGGGTCGATGGTGAGATGCAGCTCGTCGCCCGGCTTGAGCGACTTGTTGTTCCAGCCGTCGCGGGCGAGCGCGCTCGGGCTGCCGCCTTCGAGATTCCAGTCCTCGACGGTGCCGTCCTTGTCCTTGATGGTCAGGATGATGAAGGTGTGCGGGCTCGTATACTTGAAGTCCTTCACCACGCCGTCGGCCTCCATCGGGTGCTCCTGGTCGAACATGGCGAAGGAGTGATGCGCCAGCACGGCGCCACCGGTGAAGACGAGCGCGGCGCCCGCGAGCAGCAATGTCAGATGTTTCATGCGTTTCCCCGTGGTCGATGGCAGACGCCGTAGCCGGCGCCAACGTCCCATTCGCGGGACAGTTGAGGTTAAAATACAACATTTCCTGCTGTGCGAGAAGGGGGCGCGGCTCCGCGAGGGCGGGCGAGGCAGGGCGGACCGGCGGCAAACTGGCGCCTTGTCGGCGGCATGAAAACGGTCAATGCTGCCGCGCTTTATTGCAGGGGATTCCGCATGAAACGTTCGAACGGTTTCGGTTTGCCGACATATCTCTGGCTGGTGCTGGCGTCGGGTAGCGCGCTGATGGGCAGTGCGATGATCGGCACCGCGATGGGCGCCGAGGTGCTCCAGGTCGATCTCACCGAGTGGGCGCCGCCGAAGATGTCGACGCTCGGTAACGATCCCTTCAGCAAGCTCGTGAAATACGGCCACGCCCTGGTCACGAACACGCCGAACGAGATCGGCCCGAACGTCGCCGATCCGGCCAAGCGCCTCTCCGGCAACAACCTCACCTGCCAGAACTGCCACCTCCAGGCCGGCACCCAGCCCTACGCGATGCCGCTCACCGGCGTGTGGGGCCAGTTTCCGCAATACCGCGGCCGCGAGGGCGAGGTCGGCACGCTCGAGGACCGCATCAATGGCTGCATGGAGCGCAGCATGAACGGCCCGGCGCTCGCGCTCAACAGCACCGAGATGAAGGCGTTCCTCGCCTACATGAAGTGGCTCTCGACCGGCATCGCCGACGGCGCCAAGCTCAAGGGCGCCGGCACGCTCGCCGAGCAAGACGCCCGACCGCGCCGTCGACCTCGCCCACGGCGAGAAGGTCTATGCCGCGACCTGCGCGGTCTGTCACGGCACTGACGGCCTCGGCAAGCGCGCCGCGACCGGGCACGGCTATCAGTTTCCGCCGCTGTGGGGGCCGGACAGCTACAACAACGGCGCCGGCATGAGCGCGCGTGCTCACGGCGGCGGCGTTCGCCCAGCACAACATGCCGCTCGGCACGACCTTGGATACGCCGGCGCTCAATGACGACGACGCCTACGATGTCGCTGGCTACATCAACAGCAAGGAACGGCCGGTGAAGCCGGACCTCGCCAAGGATTTCCCCTTCAAGCTCCAGAAGTCGGCCGATACCCCCTACGGCCCCTATGTCGACGGCTTCGACCAGCAGCAGCACAAGTTCGGCCCGTTCGGACCGATCCGCGCCAAGATCCGCGAGATGCAGGAAGCCGCCGCAGCGGCGCGCTGCGGCAGCGGCGAACAAGTAGAGTTCGAGGCGCCCGTCCCTCCCGCTTGCCTCCCCGCTTGCGCCGCAGGCGGGGAGCAACGCATCGCGGCGGCTGTAGCCCGCATGAGCGCAGCGACATGCGGGAGCTGACTTCCGATCAGGTCAGGCCCTGTCCCCGGATATCGCTTCGCTCATCCGGGCTACGTGAGCCGTAGAACTACGGCTTGAGGTATTTGTAGCCGAGCTCCTGCAACTCGACGAGGCGGACGACGCCGGCGGGCACGAGGGTCGCTTCGGGGATCAGCACGAGGGTCTTGCCCTCGCGGCGCTCCATCGCCTTCTTGGTGTTGTTGCAGGCGCCGAAGGCGACCTGCGGCACCTTCTCGCGCAGCGCCTTGATGTCGTCCTTCACCGGCGAGGTGTCGTCGCGCAGCATGTGCAGGCCCTGGCTGTAGGCGACGATCTCGACCGCGAGATCCTCGCCCCACTCCTTGTAGAGCTCGTGGGCGTTGCGCGCGTTGTTGAAGGCGAGCTTCATCACCTCGGGATCGTTGACGTCGACGTGGATGGCGAGCTTGTGGTGCTTCTCGCTCGACTTCTCATAGGCCGCCGCGCGGTCGACGAGCGGCAACGTCACCAATCCGGCACTGAACACTTTCACCAGCCATCTGCGGTCCATCGCTTCCTCCGTGGCAAAGTCGAGGGGAAGCTAGCACCAAATTTGGCACGCGCCGAATAGGCGCGACGTCGCATCGCCGGCACGAACGTGATCAGCAGGCGGAATGGCTGGAAGTCAGCTGTCGCCCGGCGCGACTTGACTGGACGGGTCGCAATCTGCGGGCTCTGCGTACGGGCGCCGGTACATCGAGGGTTGCTCGAAGGGACGACGCAGGCGCGGTCTCCAGCCCCATCGGCGGCGACGCGCGTGCTTGAGGCATCGTCCGACATAGGGGCCATCGGAGTGGATCGGGAACGTTTCACCATCAGACATGGGCGTGATCTCGCTTGTTCGAGGAAACGGGGTCAGCGGCTCGCGACGTGCAGCGCGACGTCGGCGAAGTGGGCTGCGATCAGCACCGCCGCCACGAGCAATCCGACGCTGCCGTAGAACACCGCCATGCCGCGGCGCCATCTTCGGAAGGTCGCCGCGTCCTGCGGCGAGTGCCTGAAATCGAACGGCTTGTTCATCGTGCTGTCTCCTTCAAATGGCTGCGTCCAAATGGCTGCGTCAGTGGAAAAATCCGATCGCCGTCGTGGCGTCGGCGTTGAGGATCGCAACGAAGATCGCGATCATGGCGCAGGCCATGACCAGGACAGTCTCGGTCTCGTTGGAAGCGTGGTTCCGCATCGCGGCCTCTCCGATCCGGCGGGAGCCCAAAGGCGCCCTCGTCCCATCACCGTTGCGAACGGTAGGAGGCGTCGCGCGGCGCGACCGTGACCTCCGTCACACACCCGCGAAAAAGAAGGCGCCCGCGATTACGCGGACGCCCCTCGCCGCCGCTGCCTGCCGAAAGCTGCAGCAGGGCGGATTCTCTTTAGAACGAGAACAATCTATAGTGCCGCGACGCGCGCGAACCTGATCGAGGCGACGCGCGGCAAAGACGTTTCGCCCGCCTCCAAATGCGATGAATCTTCATGGGCGATGAACGGGAGAAAACAATGCCAACGCTCATCATCAACGGCCAACGCCACGAGGTCACGGTCGAACCGGACACGCCTTTGCTGTGGGTGCTCCGCGACACCCTCGGCATGACCGGCACCAAATTCGGCTGCGGCATCGCCCAGTGCGGCGCCTGCACGGTGCATGTGAACGGGGTCGCGACGCGGTCCTGCTCGGTGCCGCTCTCCGCGGTCGCCGGGGCCGAGATCACCACCATCGAGGGGCTCGCCAAGAACGGCGTGCTGCACAAGGTGCAGAAGGCGTGGATCGACAACGACGTGCCGCAATGCGGCTACTGCCAGTCCGGCATGATCATGGCGGTCGCCGAGCTCCTCGCCACCAAGCCGAAGCCGACCGACGCCGACATCGATTCGGCGATCACCAACATTTGCCGCTGCGGCACCTACCAGCAGGTGCGCACGGCCATCCACGCCGCGGCGAACGCGTGAGGAGGCCTGCCATGAATTTCGTTCCCAAGACTCGACCGCCGTTCCTTCGTCGTCGGCGCCGCAACGCTCGGCAGCGGGCTTGCGCTCGGCCTGCGCATTCCGTTCGGTCCCGACGTCGCCCGCGCCGCCGACGGCGCCCCGGAAGTCAACGCCTGGGTGGTGATCCGCCCGGACGACACCGTGGTGATCCGCATCGCCCGCTCGGAGATGGGCCAGGGCTCCCTCACCGGCCTTGCCCAGCTCGTCGCCGAGGAGCTCGAATGCGACTGGTCGAAGGTCACGACCGAATACCCGACGCCGGGCCAGAATCTCGCCCGCAAGCGCATCTGGGGCGACATGTCGACCGGCGGCAGCCGCGGCATCCGCACCTCGCACGAATACGTTCGCCAGGGCGGCGCCGCCGCCCGCGCCATGCTGATTGCGGCCGCCGCCAACGAATGGAAGGTGCCGGCGTCGGAATGCAGCGCTTCGAACAGCGTCATCACCCACCAGCCGTCGGGCCGCACCACGACCTTCGGCAAGGTCGCCGATGCCGCGGCGAAGATCGAACCGCCCAAGGACATCAAGCTCAAGGACCCGAAGGACTGGAAGATCGCCGGCAAGCCGCTCAAGCGGCTCGACACCGCGGACAAGGTCAACGGGCAGCTGATCTACGGCATCGACCTGAAGATGCCGGGGATGCTGATCGCGGCGATCCGCGACTGCCCGGTGCGCACCGGCAAGGTGAAGAGCTTCGACGCCGCCAAGGTCGCCGGCATGCCCGGCGTCACGAAGGTGGTGCAGGTCGGCGATTCCGGGGTCGCCGTCGTCGCCGACAGCTACTGGCACGCCCACAAGGCGGTCGAGGCATTGCCGGTCGAGTGGGACACCGGCGAAGCGGGCAAGGTCTCGAGCGCGACTATCGCCAAATTCCTCGAGGGCGGGCTCGATGCCGAGCAGGCCTTCGTCGGCAACAAGGCGGGCGACGCCAAAACCGACCTCGCCGGCGCCAAGCGCAAGATCGAGGCGGTCTACAGCTTCCCCTACCAGAACCACGCCACCATGGAGCCGATGAACGCGACCGCGCTCTATACGGCCGACAGGTGCGAGGTGTGGGGGCCGACCCAGAACGGCGAAGCGGCGCTCGCCGCCGTCTCCGAGGAGTCCGGCCTGCCGATCGGCCGCTGCGACGTGCACAAGGTGCTGGTGTGCGGCGGCGGGTTCGGCCGCCGCGGCCGCGTCGATTACGTGCGCCAGGCGGTGGCGATCGCGAAGCAGATGCCGGGCACGCCGGTGAAGCTCATCTGGTCGCGCGAAGAGGACATGACGCACTGCGGCTTCCATCCGGTGACGCAGTGCAAGCTCTCGGCCGGCATCGATGCCAACGGCAACGTGACCGGCTTCCACATGCGCATCTCCGGCCAGTCGATCTCGGCTTCGCTGGCGCCGGAGCGGCTCGATGCCACCGGCATGGACCCGGTGGTGTTCCAGGGACTGACGGCGACCTCGCCGGAGGGCAATTTCGGCTACCAGATCCCGAACCTCCTGATCGACCACGCGATGCGCAACACCCACATCCTCGCCGGCTTCTGGCGGGGGGTGAACGTCAATCACAACGCGATCTACACCGAATGCTTCATGGACGAGGTCGCCCATGAGCTCGGCCAGGACCCGCTCGCCTTCCGCTTGAAGCTGCTCAAGCCGAAGCACGCCGCCGTCCTCAAGGCGGTGGGCGACAAGATCGGCTGGGGCACGCCGGCGCCGCAGGGCGTCTATCGCGGGCTCGCGCAATACATGGCGCATGGCAGCTACATCGCCGCCTGTGCCGAAATCTCGATCAGCGCCAAGGGCGACCTGAAGATCCACCGCATCGTCGGTGCGATCGATCCCGGCACCGCCGTCAACCCGGCGCAGATCGAGCGGCAGATGTCGGGCTCGTTCGTCTACGGGCTCACGGCGATGCTCTATGGCGAGTGCACGGTGAAGGACGGCGCCATCGAGCAGACGAACTTCGACACCTACCAGATGATGCGGCTCCACGAGATGCCGGCGGTCGAGACCATCGTCATGCCGTCCGGCGGCTTCTGGGGCGGGGTCGGCGAGCCCACCATTTCGGTGGCGGCGCCGGCAGTCCTCAATGCGATCTTTGCCGCGACCGGCAAGCGCATCCGCTCGATCCCGCTGATGCATCACGGGATTCGAACGGCGTAACGCGCTGCAAGGACTGGGATATACGCGCCGCGGCGGCCTCCGGGCCGCCGCGGTTCATTTTGCACCGCCCCGGTGAACCTCGGCCCCACCCCAATCTACTAACCGGGGGATGGCGGCTGCGGCCGCTCCCGAATAGGGGACGCATTAGCGTTACGGGGAGCTTTTTCATGCATTGCGCCGCAGCCCGTTACATTCCGCCTGTCCATTTTCTCGACGGGTACGAGGTTGCCGACGATGAGGCCGAGGGCGCCGACGAGGCGCTCGAAGCTGCCCCGCCCTCCGCGTCTGCCCAGCTCGAAGCGCCACCGGCGCCGGCGAACGACGCGGCGCGGACCCGCCGCACGCCATGGCTCACCTACGCAATGCTCGCCCTGCTCGCCGCGGTGTTTGCCGCCGAGCTCGCCCTTGCCATCGAACCGACCCGCGGCTTGCTCGAGCCGGGCGTGCGCACCCTGCTCGCGCTCGGCGGCCTGCAATATGCGGCGGCGGTCGGCTCCGACGAATGGTACCGGATGTTTCTCGCCCCGCTCATGCATACCGGGCTCGTCCACCTGCTGGTCAACGGCATCGCGCTGTTCGTCGCCGGGCGTATCCTCGAGCCGGCCATCGGCGCGCGCTGGTTCGCGGCGCTGTTCGTGGTCAGCGGGCTCGCCGGTTCGGTCGGATCGCTCTTGATCAACCCCCGCAGCACCGTCTCGGTCGGTGCGTCCGGCGCGATCATGGGCCTGTTCGCGGCGATGCTGGTGCTCAGCTGCCGCTTCGCCGCTCCGACACGCGGGCGGCTGCGCATCATCGCGATCCAGGTGCTGCTCCTGTCGATGCTGCCCATCGCCTCCGTAGGCTTCGGAATGGTCGACTACGGCGCCCATGTCGGCGGCGCCATCGCCGGCGGCGCCGCCGCCATGCTGCTGCTCGCGCTGTGGCCGAGCGATACGGCCTCCGGCGCGGTCCCGGTCGGCCGTCCGCGGCTCGCGTTCCTCGCCCTGCTGGTCGCCGCCCTCGGCGTCGCGGGCGCAGCCTATGGCGCGACCCGCGTTCCCTATGACCACAAGCTGCAGAGCTATGCCGCGCTGCTGTTTCCCCGCGACCGGCTGCCGGCGACCGACGACGCGGCGAAGGCGGCCGCCGCCGGGCTCATCGCGACCCACCCGCACGATCCCCGCGGCCATTTCTACCATGCCCTCGCGCTGATCGACGCCAAGAACCTCAACGACGCCGAGGGCGAGCTGCGTACCGCGCTCGGCGACGGCGAGCTGCTCCGGCTCATGTTCAAGCCGGCGTTCGCCCAGCGCATGGAGATGCTGCTTTCGCTCGTTCTGCTCGAGCAGCGCAAACTGACCGATGCCAAGCTGGCGGCGGCGCCGGTCTGCGCACTCGCCAATACCTTCCGCGACCAGGTCGCGAAATACGGCCTGTGCAGCCTGTGACCAGGCCTCCTCGGTCTCCCGGGTATTCAATCCATTAAACGACCTCGTCCTGAGGAGCCTTGCGCAGCAAGGCGTCTCGAAGGACGGCCACAGGCCGCAGTGTATGGGGCCATCCTTCGAGACGCGTCCTTCGGACGCTCCTCAGGATGAGGTCGTCTCTGTGTCTGCAGGCCGCATCTGCATGCCTCGCCTGCTGACGCGGCCCCCGCCGCCGCTTGATTCCTCAAGCGCGTTGTGCCCCTCCTAGCGCAAACAGGGAGGGCCTCATGACCTCGGGAGCGTTCGACTTTTCTCCGCTGCTTGCGCCGGGCTTGCCGCCGGCGGCGGTGAAGTTCGCGGGATTTCCGAAATACAACTTCATCGGCGGCCATAACGACGCCGACCAAATCCCGCTCGACGATCTCATCGCGTCGGCGAACACGGTGCTCACCCGCGAGGGCCGGTCGCTCTCGACCTATGGTCTCGAAAGCGGGCCGCTCGGCTATCGCCGCCTACGCGAATTCCTCGTCGCCAAGCTCAAGCGTGACGCCGGCATCACCGCGGCCGCCGACGAGATTCTCATCACCTCCGGCTCGTTGCAGGGGCTCGACCTCGTCAACGGCCTGCTGCTCACGCGCGGCGACACCGTGATTTTTGAACAAGTCAGCTATTTCGGTTCGCTCAACCGGCTCAACCGGCTGGGCGTCACCGCGGTCGGCATCCCGCTCGACGAGGAAGGCATGCGCATGGACGCGCTCGCCACCGCGCTCGAGGACCTCAAGCGGCGCGGCGTGCGGCCGAAATACATCTACACCATCCCGACCGTGCAGAACCCGACCGGCACCATCATGGGCGAGGCGCGCCGCCTCGAATTACTCAAGCTCTCCGAACAATACGGCGTGCCGATCTTCGAGGATGACTGCTATGCCGACCTCACCTGGGACGGTAAACGGCCGCCGGCAATCTATGCCCTCGCCAAGAGCGGCGGCGTCATCCACATCGGTTCGTTCTCGAAATCGATCGCGCCGGCGCTGCGCGTCGGCTTCGTCGTCGCGCCGTGGGAGCTGTTGTCGCGCATGCTGCCGCTCAAGACCGATGCCGGCTCCGGCGCGGTCGAGCAGATGCTGCTCGCGGAATACTGCGCGCCGCATTTTGCGACCCACGTGCCGGTGCTCACCCGGGCGCTGCAGGCGAAGTGCGAGACCATGATGGAGGCCTTCGCCGAGCAGTTCGGCACCGCCGCCGAGTTCGAGGCGCCGAAGGGCGGCATCTTCCTGTGGGTCAAGCTGCCCGACGAGGTCGATACCTTGAAGCTCGCCCAGGCCGCCGCGGCGGCGGGCGTCGCCATCAATCCCGGCCACGAGTGGTCGCCGGACAAGGCCTATGGCCGGCCGCGCATGCGGCTGTGCTTCGGCAATCCCTCGCACCAGACGATCCGCGACGGTGTCGCCGCGCTCGCCGACGTCTGCCGCAAGGAGTTCGGCGTGCCGACGCGCATCGCCAATGTGGAGCGGCGCGCGCAGGGGTGAGTGGCCTTGGCGGCTAAGGCCGCGCGAAATCGATCCTTCGATCGGTAACCTACGCGCATGCAGGGCGCTGTTGATCGCATGCGCAAGAGCCTGCGGCGTGCCATGGATATGATTGCGTAGCGACCTATATGTTATCGTGCGCAGATTGATCGTCGCGCCGCTGTCATCGCCAGGCGACAGGATCGCCTCGCAAATTCTTTGACCATGTTATACTGCGTAGCCGGCCGCGATCCGGACCAAAATTTCGCGCCGGCGAACTGAGCGCCCGCGCAAGCCTCGATATCGAAGCGCGAGGAGGACCAGATGCGGCCTATTCTGAAGGATTTCTACCGAATCCGAAGGCAACACGCGTCGCGATCGTCTTCGTGCACGGCTTCACCGGAGACGTCGAGAGAACGTGGGGAGATATTCCCGAATTCCTCCACCAGCAGCCGGAGCTCGCAGGCTGGGACCTCGCCGGCTTCGGCTACCAGAGCAGGCGCCGGTTCGACATCGTGAACCTGTGGAGCGCCGACGCCAGCCTCGAGGAGATTGCGACGGAGCTCAACACCGCCCTCGATTCGTCGCGCTACGACAGCTCGACCCTCGTGGCGCACAGCATGGGCGGCCTCATCGTGCAGCGGGCGCTTGTGAAGTATCCGAAGCTTCGCGGACACGCGTCACTCAAGTCATCCTATTCGGGACGCCCAGCCGGGGCTGGTCAAAGCCACGCTGGTTTCGTGGCTCAAGCAACAGACGCAGAACATGAGCGCGAGCGGCCCGTTCGTCCAAAGCCTTCGCGAAGACTGGACCAAGCTCGACGCGGAAAAGAAGCTGCCGCCGCTCCTCGCTGTTGCCGGCGAGACCGATCAATTCGTGCCGCCGAATTCCTCGCTCGGACCCTTTCCGGAAGCCATGCGCCGCGTCATTCCCGGTAATCACCTGACGATGCTCAACGCCGCCTCCGCCGACGATCCCTGCGTGCAGATGATCCTTATAGACGCTGACCCGCGACGCGGCGCCCTCCGGGCCGAGGTCCGCCGCTCGCCTCGCCGTGGAAGGAGGCAAGTTTCAGCAGGTGATCGACACCTTGTGGCCGATCCGAACGGAACTCGACGACACCGGAGCCGTTTCCCTTGGCCTTGCGCTCGATTCCGTGGGTCGGCGTCAGGACGCGATCGAGTTTCTGGAGGGTCGGGAGGCGCGGGGCACCGATGCGTTCGGCGTCCTCGGCGGAAGGTACAAGCGTCGCTGGCTGCTGGAGCGGCGGCGCGCGGACGCGGAAAAGGCATTCGAGATGTATCGACGCGCCTACGAACGCGCGAACGCCAAAACCCCGCCCGATCATGAGCAGGCCTTCTATCATGGCATCAATCTCGCCTTCATGGAGCTCGCCTATGGCAGCGATTTCCACGCGGCAAGGGAGCGGGCCGGCGAGGTCCTCGAACATTGCCGGCTCTCCGAGAGCCCCCGCGAGCCGTTCTGGCGTACCGCAACCGAGGCTGACGCTCAGCTGATCCTCGGGCATATGGCCGAGGGCATCGGGAAGCATGCAGAAGTAGCGCAGATGCCATTGCAGCCCTGGCAGGCGCTTTCGATTCAGGAACAGGCCGTGCGCACCGCCGACCTCGCCGGCTGCTCCCCAGAACAGATCGAGGCGATCGCTGCCCTTTACCAAGGACGAACGTGATGGCCCCGCTCTGCTTCGTCCTGATGCCGTTCGGGCAGAAGCCCGATCCGACCGGCGCCCTGATCGACTTCGATCGCGTCTATTCGGAGCTGATTGCGCCTGCGGTTTCGGCAGCGGGCCTCGAACCGCTGCGCGCCGACAAGGAGACGATCGGCGGCATCATCCACAAGCCGATGTTCGAGCGTCTGATCCTGTGCCCCTACGCGGTGGCCGATCTCACGCTCGCCAACGCCAACGTGTTCTACGAGCTCGGCGTGCGTCACGCGTTCAAGCCGTGGAGCACGGTACCGGTGATCGCAGGGACCAGCCGTCTGCCGTTCGATGTTCAGATGCTCCGCACGGTGCCCTATCATCTCGGCACCGACGGTGCGCCCGATCCCGCGAAGCTCACGGACGCGAAGGCTTCGATTACCGCGATGCTCGTCGCGGCCTGCAACGGCATCAAGGACAGCCCGGTCTTCCAGTTGCTCGACTACATCCAGGAGCCCCAAGTCGCTCACGAAAAGACCGACACGTTCCGCGAACAGGTCGCCTACTCGAACGAGGTGAAGGACGAGCTCACCGCCGCGCGCGCAACCAAGACCGCCGATGCGGCCCGCGCCGTCGAACGGAAGCTCGGCAAGATCGCCGATCAGGAATCAGGGATCGTCGTCGATCTCTACCTCTCCTACCGCGCGGTCTCGGCGTGGGAAGACATGGTCGCGCTGGTCGCGAAAATGGCCCCTCCCCTCGCCGCGACCGTCATGGTCCGCGAACAACTTGGATTCGCTCTCAACCGCCTTGGCAGACGCGACGAAGCCGAGCGCGTTCTCAAACGGCTCGTGGACGAACGTGGCGCCAGCAGCGAGACGCTCGGGCTCCTGGGCCGCGTCTACAAGGACCGGTGGGACGACGCCACCAAGGCCGGCGACGGCGTCGCGGCGGATGGCTATCTGGACGAGGCGATCGAGACCTACCTGCGCGGCTTCGAAGCCGACTGGCGAGACGCGTTTCCGGGCGTCAATGCGGTGACATTGATGGAGGTGCGCAATCCGCCCGATCCCCGGCGGCAGCAGATCCTGCCGATCGTCAAGATACGCGGTCGAACGCAAGATCGCGCGAGGCCAGCCGGACTATTGGGATCATGCCACGCTGTTGGAATTGGCGGTCCTGGCGATGGACGAAGCCGAGGCGCGGAAGGCTCTGCAAAAGGCGGTGACGAAGATTCGGGAGCCGTGGGAGCCGAAGACCACGGCCCGAAATCTCTCGCTGATCAGGGCCGCGCGGGAGGCGCGTGGCGCCGCCCCGGCTTGGGCAACGAAAGTGGAGGAGGAGTTGCTGAAAAGGGCGTGATGATTTCGCGCGGCGCCCGTCCGACGCACGGTGAAGGCGCGAAGCGCAAACGCGAAGCGGCGCGAGCGGATCACGGCGAGCTTATTTGGAATCCTCCGGCGACTTCGTGGAATTCCTCCGACGGCTTGGTGGAATCCTCCGGCGATTTTGTGGAAGCCTCCGGCGATTTGGCCCCGCTTTTGTCTGCGATCTCCTGCGACGACACCCACTTCGCATTTTCCTGCGTCATCAGCGCTTCGATACGCTCGGCGAGAAGCACGTTGCTGTCAGCGGCGGCTGCGTAGGGACCGGCCTTGGCGAGATAGAGAAACTTTTCGCGCTTCAGCGCTTCGCCAGTCGCCCGGTAGGAAATCCAGTTGGTGTGGAATTGATAGACCTGCTGCACGCCTTCGATGATGGCGATCAGCGCGCCCAGCGCCCCCAACACCCACCGCAGCACGCCGTCAGGCATGGAGATCGGCAAGCCGGACAGCACGGGGATCGACGCGGCGACCACGATGACAACGACTTTCAAAGTCTTGTAGCAGCGCTGGTTCCAACTGCTGCGGTCCCCGTACCACCCGATCTGATCGTCCAGACGCTCCATCGTGACGTCGGCGGGCATTGCCGTGCTCCAGGCTCGTCTACAGGGTGCTGCCTGTCCACCTTAGTGGCTTTGAAGCAGCCTTGAAAGGCTCGGCGGGAGCCACCCGTACGTGGCTGCGATCCCCATCTTCCTTGGCCCGAATGATTTGCTGGACGGCACGAACGGCCGCAGCCAACAGGCCGGTGAGCAATTCCCGCGCACAGTAGATTGCGATAAGCTCATAAAAAACCGTGGAGGAAACGAACATGCGGCGGCGTGAGTTCATCGTGGGCATGGGGAGCGTTGCGGCCTGGCCGTTGATCGCGCGAGCGGAGGCGCCTGGTTCTTACCTCGCCGACCGGCTCGCGGCCTATGCCGATGGCCTGCAGTTCGCCGATCTCGACGCGGCGACGATCGAAGCCGCCAAGGCGCATCTGATCGACGCCCTCGGCTGCGCGATCTCGGCGCTCGACGAGGAGCCCGTGCGTATCTGCCGGGAGGTCGCGGTTGCGACGGGCGGCCGCGCCGCCACCATTCTCGGAACCGGCGATAAGACCACCGTCGACCTTGCGGCCTTCGCCAACGGTGTGGCGGTGCGCTATTACGATCTCAACGACTTCTACTTCGCGCGTGGCTCAGGCCACCCCAGCGACAACGTCACACCTTGCCTCGCCGTCGGCGAGGCGGAGCAGGCGAACGGAGAGGCGCTCCTCACCGCGATCGTGCTGGCCTACGAGATCGACTGCCGGCTGATGGACGCCGCCGATCTCGGCAATCGGGGATGGGATCATCCGATCTACAGCTTGCCGGCGGCCGCCCTCGCGGCGGGAAAGCTGATGCGGCTCGGGCCGAAGAAGCTCACGCAGGCGGTCAACCTCGCGCTCAACGGCCACATCGCGATGAATCAGACCAGGCTCCAGGCCCTCTCCGATTGGAAGGGCGTCGCGGACGCCGAAGCCGGCCGCAATGCCGTGTTCGCCGCACAGCTCGCCCGGGCAGGCCTCACCGGCCCGGCCCCGATCTTCGAGGGCGAGGCGGGTTTGTTCAAGCAGGTGACCGGACCTTTCGAGCTCGATGTCGGCGCATTCGGCGGACGCGGACAAGGCGCGAGGTTCAAGGTGCGGGACTGCAGCATCAAACCCTATCCGGCGCAGGGCTATTCCCAGACCGCGATCCCGGCGGCGGTCGCGGTGGCGCAGGAGGCGGGCGGCACCGCGCGCATCGCCAAGATCGAGGTGGCGACGACGCGGGTCGGATATTCCAACGCCGGGCGTGATCCCGAAAAATGGGCCCCGAAAACCAGGGAGACCGCGGATCACAGCTTGCCCTATATCGTCGCACGCGCGATGTTCGACGGCGACATCACGAATGCGAGCTATGCCCCGGACAAGATCGCCGATCCCCGCATCCTCGATTTCATGAAGAAGATCACCGTGCGGGAGGACGCTGCCCTCACTGCCCTTCAACCGAAGGCGGTTCCGAATCGGGTCACGGCGAACCTCGATGACGGCCGCACCGTGTCGCGGCAGGTCAACGACCTGCCGGGCTTTGCTGAGCGGCCCATCGAGCGACCCGACATCGAGCGAAAATTCCGTGGCAATGTCGCGGGCCGCCTGACCGCGCAACAGGCGCGTGCGGCTCTCGATACGCTGTGGAATCTCGAGCGGCAGAACGGGGTCGGTCCAGTCATCGCAAGCCTCGCAGTAACGTCTTCGGCGGGTCCATAGCGAGCACGGAATGGCCGCGTTTTCCCGCCGTGAATTTCTGCATCTCGCAGCAGGCGCTGCCGCGGTCCCGATCGTCACGCGGACCGCCGCGGCGCAAGCCTATCCGTCGCGGCCGGTCCGCTGGATCGTCGGATTCGCTCCCGGCGGCGGCAACGACCTCGTCGCCCGCCTGTTGGGGCAAAGGTTGTCGGAGCGCCTCGGCCAGCCCTTCGTCATCGAAAACCGCCCCGGCGCGGCCGGAAATCTCGCCGCCGACGCCGTTGTCCACGCACGGCCGGACGGTCACACGCTCCTCCTCGTCAGCTCCAACAACGCGACCAATGCCGCGGTCTACGACAACCTCGGTTTCGATTTTCTGCGCGACATCGCGCCGGTCGCCGGCATCGGCCGGACGCCACTGGTGATGGCGGTCAATCCCGCGGTGCCGGCGAAGACGGTGGCGGAGTTCATCGCCTATGCCAAAGCCAACCCGGGCAAGGTCAACATGGGTTCGGCGGGAACCGGCGGCATCGGTCACCTCGCCGGCGAAGAGTTCAAGATGATGGCGGGCGTCGACATGACCCATGTGCCTTACCGCGGCAACGGCCCGGCGCTCACCGGGCTGCTCGGCGGAGAGGTCCAGGTGCTGTTCCCCTCGCTTGCTTCGGGGCTCGAATTCGTGTCGACCGGCAAGTTGCGTGCGCTTGCGGTCGCGAGCGCACAGCGGGCGGAGAAGCTCCCGGCGCTGCCGACCGTCGCCGAATCCGTTCCGGGCTTCGAGGCGAGCACATGGTACGGAGTCGGCGCGCCCAGGGGCACGCCGGCAACGATCATCGATCGGCTCTACGCGGAGATCGACGCGGTCCTCGCCGAGCCGGCGATGGTTGCGAGGTTCGCGGAGCTCGGCGACGTGCCCCGACCGATGACGCCCGCCGCGTTCGGCCAATATGTGGCCGGCGAAACCGAGAAGTGGCGCAAGGTCGCGAAGTTCGCCGGCGTCAAGCCTGAGTGACGCCTTCCTCGAACGCTGCGCGATACTTACGCCGTTAATTCGTTGAGCAGCATCGGCAGAAGACCGCCGCGGCGCAGAACGTGGGTCTCCTTGTCCGTCTCGAGACTGACATCGACGATGACGGTGTCGATATCGCCGCTCTCGCGTACGACGCCGAGGGCTAGTTGTCCGCCCGCCGCGACGCCGCGCAGTCCCCGCAAACGGAAGCGCTCGCGTCCAGTGAGGCCAAGGGTGCTGCGGTTCACGCCGCGGGGAAAGGTCAGCGGCAGAATTCCAACGCCGACCAGGTTGGCGCGGTGGATGCGTTCGTAGCTTTCGGCCAACACCGCGCGGACCCCGAGGTGCCGCAAACCCTTCGCCGCCCAGTCGCGCGACGATCCGCTGCCGTAATTCTTCCCCGCGACGATGATGGCGGGCGTGCCGCGTGCGACATAGGCCATGCCGGCGTCGAAGATCGTCACCTCCTCACCCTCCGGCATCAGCAGCGTGTAGGGACCACGTTTGCCTGCGAGCATTTCGTTCTCGATGTGCGGATTGGCGAACATTCCGCGTACCGCGATCTCGTGGCTGCCGCGCCGCGCGGCATAATTGCCGAAGTCAGCGGGCGCGACGCCGCGCGCGGCGAGGAAACGCGCCGCGGGCGTCCCGTCCAGGATCGCACCGTTCGGCGACAGCGTGTCGGTGGTGATGCCGTCACCGAGGATCGCCAGCGCCCGCATGTCGTCGATCGCGTCGCTATCGCTGTCGAAGGCCGGCGGCATGTCGAGCGGCGACGGCGTGATGAATGTGCTGTCCGCACGCCATGCGAATTGGACACCCTCCGCGGCGGAGATCTCGGACCAACTCGCATGCCCCAACGCGCCGTCCCGATAGGCCTTTTGGTAACGCTGCGGCGAAACGAGCGACAGCAGCGAGGCAATCTCGGCGTCGGTCGGCCAGATGTCGGCGAGCATGACCGGCTGGCCGTCCGTTCCCTCCCCCAGCGGTTGGCGCGACAGGTCGATCAGCACGGTGCCCACGATCGCATAGGCGACCACCAGCGCGGGTGACGCGAGGTAGGACGCCGGCACCAAGGGATGGATGCGGCCGGCGAAATTACGGTTTCCTGAGAGCACGGCCACGGCGGCGATGTCGTTCGCGGTGATGTCTTTTGCGATCGCGTCGGCGAGCGGGCCCGAATTGCCGTTACAGGTCGTGCAGCCGTAGCCGATGATCTGAAATCCGAGCGCGTCGAGATCGCGCTGCAGGCCGGCTGCGGCGAGATAGTCGCCGACCACCCGCGAGCCCGGCGCGAGCGATGTCTTCACCCAGGGCTTGACAGTGAGCCCGCGCGCGACGGCATTGCGCGCCAGAAGGCCCGCGCCCAGCATCACGCTCGGATTCGCGGTGTTGGTGCAGCTCGTGATGGCGGCGATGACCACGTCACCGGATTTGACTGCCGTCGATCCGGACTCTGGCGCTTCCGGAAATGTCTTTCGGAACGAGTCCGGCACTTTCGCGAGCGGCGTGCGCTGCTCCGGCCGCTTGGGCCCGGCAAGCGACGGCTCGACTTTGGAAAGATCGAATTCGAGGACGGCGTCGTAGATGTCGTCGCCCGAACGTGCTCCCGGGCCGTCCCACAGGCCTTGGGCCTTGGCATAAGCCTCGACCCGCGCAACGTGATCCTCTCCCCGCCCGGTCAGCCGCAGGTATTTCAAAGATTCGCGATCGATCGGGAAATACACGCTGGTCGCGCCGTATTCCGGCGCCATGTTGGCGATAGTGGCGCGCGTTTCGATCGGCAGCGCGCTCAACGCCTCGCCGAACACCTCGACAAAGGCATTGACCACATCGGACCGCCTGAGGAACTCGGCGACATGCAGCACGAGGTCGGTGGCAGTCACGCCGCTCGGCCGCTCTGCGGTCAATCGCAGCCCGACGACGCGCGGCGCGGTGAGGAGAGCGCGATGCCCGAGCATCGCCGCCTGCGCTTCGATGCCACCGACGCCCCAGCCGAGCACGCCGAGCCCGCCGACCATCGGCGTGTGGCTGTCGGTGCCGAGCAGCGTATCCGGGCGCGCCAGGGTCATCCCGCCCGCCTGTTCCAGAAACACCACCGTCGAAAGCCACTCGAGATTGAGCTGATGCATGATGCCGCTGCCGGGCGGGATCAGACGGATGTTCGCGAAGGCTCCGGCACACCATTTGAGGAATTCGAACCGTTCTCGATTGCGCGCGATCTCGATCTCTTCGTTGAGGGCTCGCGCGTCCGGCCGGCCGCCGTGCACCGCAATCAGGGCGTGATCGCACACGAAATCGATCGGAATTTGCGGATTGGCTTTGGCCGGATCGCCGCCGCGCCTTGCGATCTCGTCGCGCAGCGAGGCCATGTCGGTCATCAGCGGGATGCCGGTGAAATCCTGCAGCAGCAGGCGCGCCGGCTGAAATTCCAGGCTGCCGCGCCGGGGACGTTCGGCGAGACCGGCGAGATCGAGTGCAGCAGGATCCTCCGCGTGGCGCAGCGCGCCTTCGACGAGGATTTTCAGGGTCAGCGGAAGCCGGCTCGCGGCAACCAGGCCCTGCGCCTCGGCACGTTCGAGGCTCACGTATTTGATCCGGCCGTCAGTTCCGGCAAGGGTCGCGAGCAGGGCTTCAGGAGGCGTTCGCACGGTCATTCCATCACCAGGCCGGGGCTTGGAGGCCGGCGCTCATCATGCTCATAGAGATCGCGGGTCTGCCGGGCAAATCCCCGTGTTGCGGCGCGGGGCCAAAGCGGTGACAATCGCTCCAGGCATCGGTCGAATGCCACGCAGGGAGGAATTCATGTTGTCACGCCGCGATGTTCTCGCCACCAGTGCTGCCGCCGGTGCGGCGCTCGCCACTTCGGAGCCGCAGCCCGCCAAGGCCATGATGGGTGGCCGCACCATCGTCGACGCCCAGGCCCACATCTGGCTGATGAACACGCCGGAGCGGCCGTGGCCGGCGGACGGCATTGGGCAGGCCCACATCCCGCGGCCGTTCTCCTACTACGAGCTCATCGCCCGCATGGACGAAGCCGGCGTCGACCGCCTCGTTATCATTCCGCCGTCCTGGGAGGGCTACCACAACGAATACGCGATGGAGGCCGCGAAGAAGTGGCCGCACCGCTTTGCGGTGATGGGGCGGCTGCGCCTCGACGACCCGAAATCGAAGGAAGCGCTCGCCACCTGGAAGGACCAGCCCGGCATGCTGGGCGTCCGCCACACCTTCAACCGCCTGCAGAGCGCCTGGCTCACCGACGGCACCGCCGACTGGTTCTGGCCGGCCGCCGCCAAGGCGGGGATCCCGGTGATGACGCCGACCTCCGGCCGCGGGCCCGACTTTCTGCGCATCGTCGAGCGCAATCCCGACCTCGTCTTCATCATCGACCACATGAATCTCTCCGACGAGGTCGCAAAGCAGGGCAAGATTCCCGAAGCCGTCGCCGAATGCGTCCTGTTCGCGAAATACCCGAATGTGCAGGTCAAGATGTCCTCGGTGCCGCACAAGTCGTCCGAGGGCTATCCGTTCCGCGACATGACCGATCACCTGCACCGCGTGTTCGATGCGTTCGGCCCGCGCCGCTGCTTCTGGGGCACCGACCTCACCGCCGGCATCGACCGCTTCCCCAAATTCACCTACCAGCAACGCATCACCCATTTCACCGAGGAGCTGCCGTTCCTCACCGAGAGCGACAAGGATTGGGTGATGGGCCGCGCCGTCATGCGCCGGCTGGGCTGGGCATAAACGCGGCGCACCGCCGCCGAATCACCGAAGGGTGTGAAAACGCCGCCGTCCCACCGGGCGGCGGCGTGTCCTTTTGCAGAGGCGAGGTACAACCGTGCCTCGCTCCCGCGGCACTCGTACGCGCCGTGACTATGGGAACAACGGCGCCCCCTCAAAGTTGGTGATCCGACGACACAATGGCGAAGCAGAAAGATCGACCGGTCATTCAAGACCGGCGCCGGTCGGCTTTTGTGTCGATGGAAGCGATGAACACAAGGGGAAACACCCATGGCTATGGAATCGAATCTCCACTCCGCGCAGACACTCGAAGCCCGTGAAACGCACGGCTTGATCGGCAGCGACAAGGTCGAGGGCACGGCCGTCTATCGCTCGAACGGCGACAAGGTGGGAGCGATCGCGCGCGTCATGATCGACAAGCGCAGCGGAAAGGTCGCCTATGCCGTGATGAGCTTCGGCGGCTTCATGGGCATCGGCGAAGAATACTATCCGTTGCCGTGGTCGCTGCTGACCTACAATCCGCGCCTCGAAGGCTACGAGGTGAATGTCAGCGACCAGCAACTCCAGGGCGCGCCGAAATACTCAACCCATGAGACCTGGGACTGGAACCGGCGCGGTCAAGCGGTCGACGACTACTACAACGTCCCGCCGTACTGGGGCGTCTGACCAAAGCGCCCCCCTGGCCTCCAGCTTTTTTAGTTGGAGGCCAGGGGCCAGTCGCCGGTGGAAGTTGCGGACGCGCTGTCGTATCAGTCGAACTGAAATAAGGTGACGATTTCGACGGAGCGGGATCGTGCGCCGTTCTCTGCTGTGGAGTGCGATCGGTCTCGTGGCTCTTTCCACCGCTGCTATTGCCGAGCCGGCGCGTATCATCATTTTGCGCCACGCGGAGAAGCTTAACGCGCACGAGTTGTGCGCGGTCGGTGTCGAACGGGCGCAGGCGCTCGCCAAGCAGTTCCTCGGCCGCGGGGCCGCGCACTCGTTGCTTCGGGATGGAGAGGCGCCGGCTGCGCTTCTCGCGATTACACTGCACACCATCGAGACGATCTCGCCGGTCGCGCAGACCTGGGGTCTCGCCGGTCACGGCTTTCACCATCTCGCCCGGCGACGATGACGAAAAGGAAACCGAGCTCAACGCGCGCACCCGGGAGGCCGCGCGCGACGCTCTCGGCAATCCGGCCTATGCGGGCAAGACCGTGATTATGACCTGGGAGCACAAGCACATCGCCAAGCGCAAGCTCGAGAACGACTATCCGCACGAGGCGGTGACGCTGCGACAGCTCCTGCGCCTCGACCAGATCAAGGATGTCCCGGACAGCTGGCCGGATGACAACTACGATTACTTCTGGATCGTCGAATACGAGGGTGGAAAACCGGTACCAGCGCGGTTCCGGATGATCCGGCAGGATTTCACCGCGCCGTTCGACCACCTTCCCGCCAACGACTGGGATGAGCCGGAGCCGAAGCACGAAAAGGCCGGGTGCAAGAAATAGAAGCTTCGGCAACGCTATGCGTGCGGTGCGTGACGCAGGGACTTTCCGGTCACCGGGGGCAGCCCGGCCTCTGCGGCGGCAGCCACAGAGGCCAGTGAAGCGGCTTGCAACGCCGATTCAGGCCGTCGCCTCTCTCGCGAGCAGTTCACGCTTGCGCTCGATGCCCCAGCGGTAGCCTGCCAGATTGCCGTCGCTTCGCACGACGCGATGGCAGGGCACGGCCAGCGCGATCGGATTGGCCGCGCAGGCCCCGGCGATCGCGCGGGGCGATGTCAGGGGCGCGACCCAGCGGGCAAGCTCGGTGTAGGTCACCGTTCGCCCCACGGGGATCGCGCGAAGCTTCTCCCAGACGCGGCGCTGGAACGACGTGCCGCGCAGGTCGAGCGTGAGATGAAGCCCGGCGGCAGGCTTGTCCACGAAGCGGATCACTTTTGCCAGATCGTCGTGGATGGCCGCCTCGTTGGCGACGAGCCGCGCCTTTGGAAAACGAGCGGCGAGGTCCGATTCCAACTCGTCGCGGCCAGCGCCGAGCAGAATGGCGCATACGCCCGAACCGCTACGCGCGATGAGCACCTGGCCCAAGGCGCATTCGCCGATCGCATCGAAGAGAATCTCGACGGCGACATCGCCCTGCGTTGCTGCGCGCATCGGGCGCCAAGCCGTTTCCGACATCATGAGGTTCATGGTGCAACTCCTTCGTTTGTCCTCATGATCGAAACTAGGGAGATGCGAGCCTCGCCAAACTCCGCTCCTTGCTTTCAAATCGAGAAATTTTCGACGACCTAGCGGTAGTCATGAAAGCACCGCGCGCGTGAAGGCCGGGCGCGAGGTCATCGGCAGCTTGGCGGTTCTCGCAGTGCTGACGTCGCGTCCACAAGAAGGAAACGGGAGCAAGCGCGTTCAAGAAGATCAGGCGCGGCGTGGCCCGTCCGCTCGAGTGATCGATGGATGGAGCACAGGCCGATAGCCTGCGCCGAGCGCCATCAGCGTCGACGGCGGGGTGAGCAATCCATCGGCGTGCGCGAGCCGTTCCGCGGGAGCATAGCCCTCGTTCGTCCATCGATGGGCTTGTCTGGAGTGGAGGATGAATGCCGCTCCGGCAACCACGACCATCGCACCGTCAGGGAGAGCTGCGAGGGGCCCGGTGATCGGATGGACGCGTTTGCGGCCGCGCTCGAGCCGTTCACGATGCAAGACGGTGTCGAGCGCATCGGCAGAGGGAACGGGCTCGCCTTTCGCGGCCGCCCAGGACTCGCGAAACCGCTGGGCCGCCTCGCGTCTGCAGGCGAAGCAAGGCCGATGTCCCGCCGCAAATGCGACGGCCTCATCGAGAAAGAACAGCTCGGTCCAACTTCGCCCGGCCATGACGATCCGGCGGCGCCCTTTGTATTCGCAGCTGCAGACGAGCCAGGCTTTGCTGGTCCAGCGCCTGTTCAGCAGGGTCTTTGTCGCCGGATCGTGGATGATGCCGCGATTGCCGGTGAACATGCCCCGCTGGGAGATGGCCACAATCTCGCCGAAGGGTGTGACGCGGTTCTGAAGATGCATCGCGATCGATTGGGGTTGAGCGGAGGCCCGGTCACGCCTTCCGGGAGGCTTCGCGGTCGATCAGAACACGCTTGCGCTCGACACCCCAGGCATATCCCGAAGGCGAACCGTCCTTGCGCACGACGCGGTGGCAGGGAATGGCGATAGCGAGATTGTTCGCCGCACAGGCGGCGGCGACGCCGCGCGCCGCCTTCGGCGACCCGATCCGCCGGGCGATCTCGGCGTAGCAAACAGTCCCGCCGACGGGGATCTCCCTGCAGCGCGTTCCACACACGCTGCTGGAAGGCCGTGCCGCGGACGTCGAGAGGAAGGTCGATGCCGATCCCCGGCGTCTCCACCAGACCGACCACCCGCGCGACCAGAGCCTCGTAGTCGCGATCGGCGCCGACGAGATGCGCTTTCGGGAAACGGTCCTGGAGATTGCGGACAAGCTTGTCCGGATCGTCGCCCAACAGAATTGCCGCAACGCCCTTCTTGCTCGAGGCGACCAGAATCGCGCCGAGAGAGCTCTGCCCGACGGCGAACCTGATTTCCTCGTTCGCGCCGCCGGCGCGGTATTGCGACGGAGTCATGCCGAGCATGTCCGTCGACCTCTCATAGAAACGTCCGCTGGAATTGAAGCCCGCGTCGTAGATCGCCTCGGTGACGCTGTTGCCGCCGGCCAGTCCCCGGCGGACCTTCTTCGCGCGGTCGGCGGCGGCATAGTCCTTCGGCGTGACCCCGGTGACGGCCTTGAACACGCGATGAAAGTAGCTCGGGCTGCGACCGAGTGCGCCTCGCCAGTTCCTCCAGCGAGGGCTCCTCCTCGCTTTCCTCGATGATCCGGCACGCCTTCGCCACCAGGGCCGCATTCTCGGCGTCGATCGAGGCGCCCTCCGGGTTGCAGCGCCGGCACGGCCGGAAGCCGGTCGCCTTGGCGCTCTCGAGACTGTCGTGGAGCTGCACGTTCTTCGGATTGGCGATGCGCGAGGGACACGACGGCCGGCAATAGACGCCCGTCGTCGAAACCGAATACCAGAAGCTGTCCGTCGGCGGTCTTGTCGCGCGCGACGATGCGTGCCCATCGCGGATCATCGGCCACCGATGGCGCCGTGGACTTCCGGGTCGTGGCTTGCGTCGCAGTCATCTTCTTCCACCTTCATATGGTCAGGAGAGATGATGTCGCCAATCCCGGCCGGACGCACTCCGGTCCTTGCTTTCGAATTCGATCGCCCGCGACGGAGACGCTGGCGGAGGTAGCGTTGGTTCCACAAGCGGAGTGAGCCGCCCCTCTCGGGGCGGCTCATGGCGGAGGCCGCGATCAGGCCGCCTTGATCAGCCCGAGTTGGGTCAGCGCGGTCA
>CAWCCG010000016.1:0-62423 GCA_963793985.1 uncultured Alphaproteobacteria bacterium
TCCCATTCCTCCATGCGTCGAGTTGCAGGCATCGGAGTCACAAATCTTGGCCTACGGCTTACTCGATCACATCGTCGGCGCGCGCCAGCAACGACTCGGGAACCGTAAACTCAAGCGTCTTGATCTGCGGACGTCACCGCGATCGCTTGCGCAAGTTTGCTCGTCAAGAATAGACCCGCCTCGGGGCGGGCCGGGGCACAGAGCGGCTTCCCTTGTTCAGGCGACCAGCTCGCTCGCGGCACATTTTCGTTAGGCCGACCCAATCGAATTTTCACCGGTAGGCCCCAGTCAGACCGGCCCGAGCAGGCATCAAACTATGGCCGTGGCGAAACCGCACCCTCGGTATCTATGCCATTGCTCTTCAGCTCTGACCAAACATCATTAGTGATGTGACGGAGGGCGGCACAATCAGCTGTGTCGGACCTAGCTTGGCGGAGCGTCTGTGCGACGATATTTTTTCTCGAGTCAGTCATGCTTAAACGGCCGCTTCGAAGCAAGCCACGGAGCACGTGGGAAGCGTCCTCGTTCTGGCAGATGAGACCTACCGTCAAGGTCGCGACCTTTTGGTCGATGAGCGGCGGCTTGGACATCTCACGTTGCCAAAAGTCCTCATTGATCACGTTCGGTGACGTGATATCTCCGAGACCCAGCGTAATCTGGTCACGAGCTTTCTCGGACAAAATCTCCTTCAAGTTTTGGTCAAACCAGGCAGTAAACGATCGGGTTGCAGGATCGCTTTCCGCCCACGGTGTCGCGGTAAGATCAAGCCCGGGAAGGTCGGTGTCAGCGAAGTCATTCGAGGCCGCGGTACCTCGAACGCGCCAAACCTTTACACCCGCGAGGGTCGCCAGTGTGAGCTTGGCATCGGAGATCGTCGCACCTTGCAGGTGAGCTCGATCGAATTTAGCGCCTTGCGCCTTCGTTTGATGGAAATTGTCGCCTTGCAGTCGCGCTCCATCAAAATTGGCCCCTTGCAGCACCGCCATTTCGAAGTTCGTGGCAATGAGATTTGCCCCGATAAAGGAAGCTCCGTGCAGGTGCGCCTCGATAAAGCTTGCGCCCTGCACGAGAGCTTTGCGGAAATCCGCGCCTTCCAGGCGGGCCCTCTCGAAGTTCACGCCTTGCAAACTCGCCTCGGCGAACGATGCGTCCTGAAGCCAAGCGCAGCCGTCGTCAGGCCAAAGCAGGCTCGCGCGTCTTGCACCGGTCGCCTCACATCCAAATCGCGCATTACGGAGCTTTGCAGAATCGAAATTGGCGCCGTTCAACATGGCGCCGGTAAAGTCCGCTTTGCGTAGGTCTGCCCTGGTGAGGACTACTCCGCGAAGATCGCGGCCGCGAAACGAGTGGCTGACTTCAGTTTTGTCCAGCTTGTCAGGATCGACAAAAATCTGGTCGGTAAGGATGAGTCGGTTCGAGAACAGGCTCCGCGGCCTTCCACTCACCTCCTCGACGGGTCCTTCAAACAGCAGTGTCCGCAACGGCGGTGAAGTGAAGAATCGATCAACGTATTCGCCGGGAAAGGTGGCATTGCAGATACTGAAAACGACGACAAAACCCGTCGCAATTCCACCAACGGTCCACCACGCCGCAGCTGGAATTTGCTTGACGATCGAATCGTCATCACTGCGAACGGGATTCCAAAAGAACCAGATCACGAGCAGATCGACCAGGATCCAGAGGCGTAGCACCCACAAGATCAACTGCTGATGATAGGGGAGGAAAGTAATTTGCCCCTGGAGCAAGATCAGTATGGGTGCTCCGACCAGGGTGATCCAGGCGACAAGTCGTAGGCAGAGGCCGACGTATCCTTTGCGTTGCTTTGATGGCCCAACAAGAAACTGCAAGATCAGAAAGCCGTCCAAGCGCTGCCGTACAGCATCGTTATCACTCGCAGGCTGCTTTTTGAGCAGTTCGTTGTAGCTCTTTGCCCTTTCGGCAAGCGCGAGCAATTGCAGAAAAACGTAAAAATGGAAAATCACGAGTACAGCCGGCGCAACAATGAAGAAGCCAGCGAGTGGCAAATCGACATTCAGGACGGGCAGTTTGATTGTTTCTTCGAGAAAGAGCGCGCGGTGCGTTACCGATCCGAACGCGATGGCCAAATAGAGCTCAAAGGTAATGAAGGCCACCCAAAGCGCCGACGCTTTGCCTGAAGCCTCGTTCAGCGCCTTTTGGATTTCTTCGAAGTCGTCTGGCTCGATCGCCTTGGCCGTCACCGCCACCTCGCACGCAATCGCGACTTGTATCAATGTTTAAATGGTACTTACGATTGTGGACGCTGTCCAGTGTCGTATGGCTGGTGACAGACTCCGCTTGAGCCGCCACATCGACGAACTCCCCGCTCGTTCGCCAAGTAATCAAGGCGCGGCTACGGCGATATGGCTCGTCGTCGGGACCGGCTTACCTCGGACGTCGTCGATGAAGCGGCCGAGGCCCTCCAAACCTGCCGCAGGCGCGGCGTATTCCCCGCAGCATGCGAGAGCCACCGCGGCGCTGGACGAGGCGAGACGTCGACGGGGGAGGGCAGGGTGGGGCTCTGTCTCGCGGCGCACGAAAACCATCGTTGTGCACAGCGCACTTCTCCCGCCCCTTCCGCGAAGCTAACATCCGCCGCCCCATCGAAACGAAAGGCGTTGCGTGCTGCATCTCCTCAAGCTCTGTGTCGGTTGCGATTCCGTCGAGGACCTCAAGGACTGGATCAAACAGAAGCTCAAGGCGCGCAACGGCGCGTCGCGTAAGCGCGAGCGCAACCACACCACCCGCATGGTGCCCAAGCGCGGCGACGAGATCGTCGGCGGCGGTTCGCTTTTTTGGGTGATCCGCGGCCAGATCATGTGCCGCGAGCGCATCCTCGATATCCGTCCCTTCGTCGACAAGGACGGCATCGGGCGCTGCCACATCGTGCTCGATTGCAAGCCGGTGCTGGTCGAGCCGCGGCCCTACCGTGCCTTCCAGGGCTGGCGCTACCTCAGCTCCGCCGACGCGCCGCGCGATCTCGACCGCGCCGCCCCCGGCGCCAAGGACATGCCCGAGGCACTACGCCGCGAGCTGCGCGACATGGGGCTGCTGTAGGCCACTTTCCCTCCCCGCTTCAGGGGAGGGCAGGGTGGGGTTCTTTCTTCCTTTGCTCGCTTCGCTCGCGGACCCCACCCGACCTCGCTTGCGCTCGGCCACTCTCCTCGAAGCCGGGGAGGTGATAAGCTTGCCGGCTCAAGCGACGCGGATCACGCCGGGCTGGCCGGTGTCCGAGGACGGGTCGTTGGAGCGCTTGATGCGGTTTCGCCCCTCGGTCTTGGCGTTGTAGAGCGCGACGTCGGCCGACGCGAGCAGGGTGTCGAGGCTCCGGCGCGGCGCTGCGCTGGTCGCGACGCCGCCGCTGACGGTGGCGTCGACCTCGAATTCGCCGACCTTCCGGCACGCTTCCATGAACGAGATGCGGATGCGGTCGGCCCGCGCACAGGCCGCTTCGATACCCGACCCCGGGAAGACCACGGCGAATTCCTCGCCGCCGATGCGGCCGAATACGTCGTTCGCGCGCAACGCGCCGCTCGCGACCTCGCAGAATTTCAACAGGACCGTGTCGCCGACCGCGTGGCCGAAGGTGTCGTTGATCTCCTTGAAGCGGTCGAGGTCGAACATCAGGACCGAGGTAGGCGATCCGTCGCGGCGGCAGCGTTCCACCACGCGCTCGGCGCGCAGCATGAACCCGCCGCGGTTGGCGATGCCGGTGAGTGGATCGGTGCTCGCGGCGATCCTGCTCGCGGTCTCCTCGCGCTCCTTGACGAAGGCGAGAAGGAAAACCGCGCTTCCGAGCAGGAAAAGCATGCTCTCGAAATGGATGAGCCCGGACAGGCTGAGCACGGTCGGGACCGTGTTCTGGTCGATCCAGCCGCGCAGGAAAGCATACCCTGCGACCACCGAAACGGCCGCGTCGAGCGCCGTCAGGACGATGAGCGGCCAGCGCGCGGCGAGCCGCTCGGACCGGGAGCTCCACAGGGAGTAGGAGGCCGCGAACAGGTAGATGGCGCTCGAGGTGAAACACAGCGTGTTGATGGCGCTGCGCGTCGTCGGCGACGCGCTCGCCAGTCCCACCACGGCGGCTCCGAGCAAGGTGAGGCTCCACCGTGCCGGTTTCCCGTCGAGCGACCGCGCCGCTTTCCATATCAGGCCGGGGCCGAGCGCCAAGAGACCATCGGCCAGGGTGATCAGGGCCGGCCGCTGCAGCACCGGACCGACCATCAGGCAGAAGATGCCGGACGTGTCGACGAAATTGCCGAGCCCCCACAACGCCAGCGCGGGCACGTCGCGGTGCTGCCACCAGGCGACAAGAAGCACGATGCCGGCGCAGCGCCGACACGAAGCTTCCCATCGTCACCAAGGTCGGTAGATCGAGCTGCACGATATTGATCTGCCTCAGGTCGACGTTCGCTGGTCCGCTTTTCCCTGAGACGGCGGCGCGTGGAGGGACGGGCCGCACGCTCCCCGGCTGACGGCGAAGCCCTTGCTCAGGGACATCGCTGAAAGCTACCGCGCGGCGTGTGTCAAGCCGCAGCTTGCCGCAAATCGGTCGGCGATGAAAGAGGAGCGGGCGGTTCGGGGCGCGCTGAGGTCATATCCCGGGCGATGCGGCCAACCGTCAGGCGACGCGGATGACGGTCGATTTGCTGCCGTTCGGCGGGGGATCGTCGGAGCGTTTGATGCGGTTTCGCCCCTCGACTTTGGCGATATAGAGCGCGGCGTCGGCGGCGGCGAGCAGCGTCTCGACGGTCTGGTGCGCGGCGCCGGTCGCGACGCCGCCGCTGACGGTGGCGCCGACCTGGCGGTCGCCGACGTAGCGACAGGTCTCGGCGAACAGAATCCGGATGCGTTCAGCGCGCACATAGGCGGCTTCGATTCCGGAGCCCGGCAACACCGCGGCGAATTCCTCGCCGCCGATTCGGCCGAACACGTCGTTGGCGCGCAAAGCGGCCGCCGCCACCTCGCAGAATTGCAGGAGCACCGCGTCGCCGGCGGCGTGGCCATGGGTGTCGTTGATGCCCTTGAAGCGGTCGAGATCGAACATCATGACCGAGACCAGCGTCCCCTCGATGCGGCACCGTTCCACCACGCGCTCGGCGCTCAGCATGAAGCCACCGCGATTGGCGACACCGGTCAGCGGATCGGTCACCGCTGCGATCCTGCTCGCGGCCTCGCTGCGCTCCTTGACCAGTGCAAGCAGGAACACCGCGGTGCCGAGAACGAAGACGATCGACTCGAAATGGATGAGGCCGAACAGGCTCATCACGGCCGGGATTCGTCCGTGGCCCATCGAGCCATCGAAGAAGGCGTAGGCGCCGCTCGCCAGAATCGCGGCATGAATGGCGGTGAGGATGATGAGCGGCCAGCGGGCCGCGAGCCGCTCCCGCCGCGCGAACCACAGGGAGCCGGACGCGGCAAGCATGTAACAGGCGCCGATGGTCAGGTTCAGAATATCGAGATGGCTCCGGGTCGCCGGGACGGCGCCAGCGAGCCCGACCGCTACTCCTCCGAGCACGGCGAGGCCGAGCGGCGCCCATCTGTCGTCGAGCGACCGGGCCGCCTTCCAGATGAGGCCCATTCCGAGTGTCAGAAGCGCGCTGGAAGCGATCGATACGACCGGCCGCTGCGCGGCCGGCCCGAGGATCAGGCCCAGGATGCCGACGGCGTTGACCATGTTGCCGAGGCCCCAAAAGCCCAGCGCGGGCACTTTCGGATTTTGCCACCAGGCGACGAGAAGCGCGATGCCGGCACAGGCCGACGCGAAGCTTCCCATGACGACCAGGGTTGAAACGTCGAGATGCACGATCCGAAATCCCATCAAGAGTTGAAGTTTGCCCGGCCTCGCGTGTCGTCAGGCTGTCGCGTGCCGAATAAGGGATCGCTGCATCTGTTGTTATCGCTACCGTCGTCAAAGGAATTGCGTGGGAGACCGCTACAATTGTAACGACCTGCGGCACGCGACGCGGCCACCTCGTGCCGCGACGGCCGGTCGCCCGTCAATCCGGCGCAGGGTCGCAGGATGACGCAGCGACCCTTCCGCGAAATCGGTCCTACGCCACCAAATTCTCCACACTGCCGTCGGCACGGCGCCCCTGGGCGCGGTACTGGCCGACCTTCTCCATCAGCGGCGCGTCGGAGATCGCGTAGAGCACGGCGTCGCCGGGGCCGGTGTTGACGTGGCGGCGCCACAGGAAATTCGGCACCACGAAGATGTCGTTCTTCTCCCACTCGAAGCGCTTGCCGGCGATCTCGGTCGCGCCTGAGCCTTCGATGACCGTGTACATGGTGCTCGCGGTCTCGCGCTTGGCGCGGGTCTCTTCGCCCGGCCGCAAAAGCTGCGCGGTGTAGGCGAGGGTGGGGAAGACCGGCGCGCCGTTCGCCGGATTGACGAAGCGCAGCGTGATGCCCTCGTAAGGATCGCCCGCTTCGCCGGCGAGGCCCGCGAGCGCCGCGCGCACGTCGGCGCCGCGGTAGTGGATCATCGGCGTCGCGCCGGCGCCGATGCCGCGCTGGTGCGACACGAAGCCGGGCAGCAGGCCGCCGGCGCCGTAGAGCTTCCCCGAATAGCCGTCGGTGCGCGTTCGCCGCCTGGGCACGGCTGTTGCCTTCACGCTCGCCGTGGAATTCGTCGTCGAGCCACACGCAGTCGAGGAATTCCATCAGCGGAAAGTCGAGCACGTCGATCCACACCACCGGCGTCGCACCGTCATTGCCGTGGTCGTGCCAGGTGCCGTGCGGGGTGAGGATGAGGTCGCCGCGCGCCGCCGCGCAGCGCTCGCCCTCGACGACGGTGTAGCCGCCGTTCTCGGAGAGGATGGTGCGGCTCGCATTGGGCGTGTGGATGTGCACCGGCGCGACGTCGCCGGGATTGTAGATCGAGACCGCGCAGCGGATGGTGTTCGTCACCTGCAGCCGGCCGCCGAGGCCGGGATTGGTCAGCAGGAACTGCTGACGCTCGGCGAACTCGATCGGCGACACGTCGGAGTTCTTGGCGATGTCGGCGATGCGGTCGAGATAGGGCCCGATCTCGCGCCAGCGCCAGCGGTGCGGCGCCGCCTTGATCTGGTTGGCGCCGACGCGGCCGGCGGCGAGCGTCCCGCTCGCTTCGACGCCGGTGTCGCGAAACCACGGCCGCTGCGCCGGCGCATTGGCCTGGGTGCGCAGCCAGATGTTGAACTTGCCGGCCTCGGCGTTGAGGCTCTCCATCGCCTCGCGGGCATTCATGCGTTCCGCCGGCTTGGCAGCGGTCTGCGGGCTCGCTATGGACACGGGAAACGTCCTCCCATCGGGGCAGCCGATTGCAGCTGGTTATCGCGCCAGTGTGCTCCGATTTGGAGGAAATTCAAAGGCGGCGAAGCCCCCGCGACACGGAGAGCGCAACATGATCATCCGCACCCAGGAGGACGTCACGCCGGCGGTGCTCGCCGAAATCGAGCGCGCGCCCGATCCGCGCTTTCGCGAGGTGATGTCGGCGCTGGTGCGCCATCTCCACGCTTTCGTGCGCGAGGTTCGGCTCTCCGAGGAAGAGCTCCACCGCGCCGCCGCGACCATCGCTGCGCTCGGTCAGCGCACCAACGAGAGCCACAACGAGGTCGTGCTGATGTCGGGCTCGCTCGGCGTCTCGACGCTCGTCTGCCTGCTCAACAACGGCGACAAGGGCGCCACCGAAACCACTGCGAACCTGCTCGGCCCGTTCTGGCGGACGAATTCGCCGCCGACCGAGAACGGCGCCTCGATCGTGCGCTCGCCGACGCCGGGCGAGCCGATCTTCGTCGATGCCTACATCAAGGACCAGAACGGCAAGCCGGTCGCCGGCGCCGAGGTCGACATCTGGCACTCCTCGACCGAGGGCTATTACGAGAACCAGGATCCGGCGCAGGCCGACATGAATCTGCGCGGCAAGTTCACCTCCGACGCCGACGGCCACATCAGCTTCCGCAGCATCAAGCCGGCCGGCTATCCGGTCCCGGTCGACGGGCCGGTGGGCGATCTCCTGCGCGCGCAAGGCCGCGCCAACATGCGCCCGTCGCATCTGCATTTCCTGATCTACAAGCCCGGCTTCAAGACCCACATCTCGCAGGTCTACGCCGACGACGATCCGAACCTCGAGACCGACTCCCAGTTCGGGGTGACGCGGGCGCTGATCGGCCACTATGTCCGCCACGACGGGCCGGCGCCGGCGCCGGACGTCAAGGGGCCGTGGTACACGCTCTCCTACACGTTCACGATCGAGCCCGGCACCGCGAAGCTGCCGCGGCCGCCGATCTCCGACAAGGCGCAGGGCGGGCCCCCGGCGATCGAGCGGCTCAAGCGGGCGTTAAGCCGCCCGCGGCAACGTTTCCGCAACCAAAATGAGGGCTTGCGCCGCATCGGCGTCCGCGGCATGTGTTCGGCGGGTTCACACCTGCCCGGACGCGCCCCGTTCTTCAATCCGGGGCCACGGGCGCTCATGAGGGACGTCCAAAACATGAAAAAAATGCGCATTTCCATGCTTGCCGTCGCTGTCGCGGCGCTGCTCGGCCTGCCGGCTATGGCCCAAGAACTCGAGACCCAGATGGCGGTGTGCAACGCCTGCCACGGCCAGAACGGCCAGCCGATCGCCCCCAACATCCCGATCATCTGGGGCCAGCAGACCGCCTTCCTCGTCAAGCAGATCCACGACTACAAGAGCAAGGATCGCGACAATCCGATCATGACGCCGCTCACCGAGCAGATCAAACAGCCGGATATCCGCAAGGTCGCGACCTATTTCGCGGCGAAGACCTGGCCGGCGAAGAACCCGGCGGTGACCGCGCTCCCGGCGCCGGACGGCCTCACCGTCTGCCGCATCTGCCATCAGCCGAATTTCGAAGGCGGCCTGCCGGCGCCGCGCCTCGCCGGGCAGAGCTACGACTATCTGCTCTCCGCCTTGAACAGCTTCGCCGACGGGACGCGCGACAACAACGCCGACATGGTCAAGCTGATGCAGGCGACGACGCCGGCGCAGCGGGAGACCATCGCGCGCTATCTCTCCTCGTTGTGAGCGCGAGGCTGTGAGCGCAAGCCTGTGATCGAAGTACTGTGACCGGTCCCGCGTCGTGCGGACCGGTCACATTGCGACGTATGAGGGGCCCGCTCAATCGGCTTGGCGCTGATGATTGATGAAACCGGCCGTCGCCGTGACATCCATCTCCCTGGCTGGCAACGTTGATAACGAGCCACACCAGGAAACCTCCGCGCCGGCAGAAAATCGCATCTCGGGGTGAACCAACTCGGGATCATCGAGACTGTTGATGGTCAGGCTGATGTTTGGCCCTCCGATCTGCTGATAGGACAGAGGCGTCCCGCAGTTGCGGCAGAATCCCCTTTCGACAAGGTTCGAACTGGCGAAAAGGTCGGGCGGCATGACCACGCCACCTGAGCGGCGGGAAAGCGGACGAAGGCCATGAATGGCGCGCCGGACGCTTTCTGGCACATGCGGCAGTAGCAGATGCTCGCACGGTCCCGAGGCTCGTCGGCCCGGTATCTTACGCGTCCGCACTGGCAGCCGCCAACATACGCCATAGCCCCTCTCTTACGATATCTTGAACCTGACCGGGCACGATGCGCGAAGTTCGGCGGGTCGTCAAAGCTCTCAAATGCGATGAGTGCATCAAGGGCCGCGTTGCTGCGAGGCCTCTCCGCGCAAGGAGCTTACGACTAGCGAGGCTCTCGTCTCAGACCGACGAGGCATGTTCGCTTCAAAAAACTTCACGCATCTACACTGAGTCTCATTCATCAAGTAGCGCCAGAGTGAGCACTGGCCGATGACGCTAACGCGGCCGTCGCCGTGGGACCGAGAGTTGCGGCGCCACCGCCAGCGCCAGCAGGAGGAGGGCGGCCGGGATTGCAAGGACCATGGCTCACACCGCGACGTTGTCGATGAGCCGCGTCTTGCCGAGCCGGGCGGCGACGAGCAGGCGCAGCGGGCCGTCGGCGAGCGTCTCGGCGCGCGCGAGCGTTTCGGCGTTGCGCGCCTCGAGATAGTCGACGGCGAAGCCCGCGGCCTCGATCGCGTGTGCAGCCCTCGGTGACGACCCGCGCGATCGCTTCACCGGCGGCGATGCGTGCCGCGCAGTCGCGCAGCACGCGATAGAGCGTCGGCGCGATGGCGCGCTCGTTGGCGTCGAGATAGGCGTTGCGCGAGGACATCGCGAGGCCGTCCGTCCTCGCGCACCGTCGGCACGCCGACGACCTCGACCCTGAGATCGAGATCGGCCGCCATGCGGGTGACGGTCTTGAGCTGCTGATAGTCCTTCTCGCCGAACATCGCGTAGTCCGGCCGGCACTGCGTGAAGAGCTTTGCGACCACGGTGGCGACGCCGCCGAAGAAATGCGGGCGGAAGCGGTCCTCGAGATCGGCCTCGGCCGGCCCCTTGACCGACACGCGCGTCGCGAACCCCGGCGGATACATCACGTCCGGGGTGGGCGCCCACACGAGGTCGACGGAGAGCTTGCGCAGCACCGCGATGTCGGCGTCGAACGGGCGCGGATAGCTCGCAAAGTCCTCGTGCGGGGCGAACTGCGCGGGATTGACGAAGATCGAGACCACGACGCGGTCGGCCTTGCGGCGCGCGTGCTCGATCAGCGTGACATGGCCGGCGTGCAGCGCGCCCATGGTCGGCACCAGCGCCACGGACTCTCCCGCTACGCGGTACTTCTTGATCGCGCGATCGAGCGCCGAAATCGTGTGGGCGATGGCCGGGCCGCGCGCCATGTGATCCTCTCTCCGATGCGGGGCGGCGAACCTAACAAAGCGGCTGTGGTCTCGCTACCCAATCGCGAGGGTGTTGGGTCGGCTCGCCGGCGCCGGAAATCGTCGCCGTGCCGGGTTGGACGAGATAGCATCGGCCGCCCTATGGCTCGACCGAGTGGCGGTCGGCGGATTCTCGGAGAGCTCACGCGCTTGCATCAGTTTGCGCGAAGAAGCGGTGGTGATTGTGTCCCAGACATCCGATTCGGAGCTCATGAAGCTGGTGCGTGCGATCGTCGATGGCGACGCCGATGCGGTGGCGCGGTTGCTCGCCGTATCTCCGGACTTGGCGAGAGCATGCTTCAAGACCGGCGCTTCGAGAGCGACGGCGCAGCCGTACTTCCTCGCCAAAATCGGGCGATACATTTACGCGGGCGATACCGCCCTGCACATCGCGGCGGCCGGCTACCGGACCGACTTCGTGGAGAGGCTCATCAGCGCCGGCGCGGACGTGCGCGCGACGAACCGGCGCGGTGCGGAGCCGCTTCACGCCGCAGCGGCCGGGACGCCCGGTTCACCCACGTGGCATCCGCATGCGCAGGCAAGGACGATCGCCCGTCTGATCGCGGCCGGCGCCGATCCGAACGCGCCCGATCAAGGTGGAGCGACTCCGCTGCACAAGGCCGTGCGGACCCGTTGCGCCGCCGCCGTGAAGGCGCTGATCGACGGCGGTGCCGATCCTCGACGCAAGAACAAGAGCGGCTCGACGGCGCTGCGTCTCGCGCAAGTCAATTCCGGCCGTGGCGGCAGCGGGTCGCCGGAGGCAAGGGCGGAGCAGCAGGAGATTCTGCTCCTGCTCGAAGCGCATGGCGCGACGCGAGCCTAGCGCTCCAATCGCCGAGCGGCGACGATGGTGCCGCGGTGGCAGCGACCCGTCACCTCTTGCGTGGCGGCGACTTCGTGACCTCGTGCGCGCAGGCGATGAAGCGCTCCACCACCGGGCTCAGGGTGCGGTGCTTCAAGGTGCCGATGGCGATCCGCCAGGGCCGCTCCGGCAGGTCGACCGGAAGCACCTTCAGCCCGAGATAAAGCGCGACGGTGCGCGGGTAGACCGCGAGGAACGGTCCGTTGCCGACGAAACGGTTGACGATGTACATCGAGAAGCCGACGAGGCGCGGCGTCGGCACCGCGAGGCCGCGCTGCCGGCAGGCGTCGGCGATGCGATTGTAGTTCGCGCTCACCGGCGGCGGCAGCATCCACGGCTCGTCGACGATCTCGGCGAGGTCGATCTTGCGGCGCGAGGCCCATCGGCTGCGCGGCCCGGCGGCGATGATCATCTGGTCCTCGACGATGTAGTGCATGTCGAGGTCGTCGAGGCTGTGGTCGCCGGGCGCCGGCGGATGATGTCCGCCGATGACGAGGTCGTAGGCGCGCTCGCGCAGGCCGGGATGGCGGATGGCGGGCGGCGGCACGTCCTGCACGTGCACCATCACCTTGGGATACCTCACCGAGAATTGCTCGATGATCGGCACCAGCAGGGTCGCGATGAACATCTCGGGGCAGCCGATCCGCAATTCGCCGGTCGTCGGATCGGCGAGCGACTCGACATCGGTCACGCTCTGCTTGAGCTCGTCGAACACCGCGATGCTGCGCTTGAGGAGCGCGTCGGCATAGATCGTCGGCTCGATGCCGCGCGGGCTGCGGTCGAGCAGGCGGACGCCGAGCATGTGCTCGAGATTGGCGATCGCCGCCGAGACCGAGGGCTGGGCCATGGAAAGCCGGCGCGCCGCCTTGGCCATGCTGCCGGAATTCACCACGGTGGAGAGAATGTAGAGGTCGCGCACCCGCAGCCGCCGGCCGAGGCGGCTTTCCCACTCCATCGTGACGGAAGGCATAGGGGCCCTCTATATGGTTAGAGCGAAATCGATCATATGCCTATACCTCGCGTTCGGCTAGGCATTTCAACTTGAAATTGTTCCACACGGGAATTGATCCGACGAGCGCAAGGCACGATCATCATGGTGTTGCCGCTGGATAGGCCGCCGATGAGATTTTCGCGCCGAGGATTGTTGCGTCTCCCGGTGGGCGCTGCGGCGTTCCGGGCCTCGGCACGCGTCGCGATGGCGCGCACCTATCCTGACCGGCCGGTCCGCATCATCGTCGGCTTTCCGCCCGGCGGCGTCGGCGACATCCTGGCGCGGCTGATCGCGCAATGGCTGTCGGTGCAGTTGAGCCAGCCCTTCGTCATCGAGAACCGGCCCGGTGCGGCCGGCAATGTCGGCGCCGAGGCCGCCGCTCGCTCCCCGGCGGACGGCTACACGCTCCTGCAGATCGGCCTGCCGCCGCATTCCATCAGCACCGAGGTCTACCCCAAGCTCAATTTCGACATCCTTCGCGACGTTACGCCGGTGGCTTCGATCATGCGGGCGCCGACGCTGCTCGTGGTCAATCCGTTGGTTCCGGCCGATCACCGTCCCCGAGTTCATCGCCTATGCCAAAGCCCATCCCGGCCGCGTCGCCATGGCGTCGAACGGCACCGGGAGCGGCCCGCATATCTATGGCGAGCTGTTCAGCATGATGACCGGCGTCGAGCTTACCCACGTGCCCTATCGCGGCTCGGGCCCGGCGCTGAACGACCTCCTCGGCGGCCAGGTGCAGATGATGTTCGACAACGTGCCGTCCTCGATCGAGCACGTCAGGGCCGGGCGGCTGCGGGCGCTCGCGGTGACGTCGGCGACGCGGTGGGAAGGGCTGCCGGACCTGCCGGCGGTCGCCGAGTTCGTGCCGGGCTACGAGGCGAGCTCGTGGTACGGCATCGTGGCGCCGAAGAACATTCCCGCCGACATCGTCGACACGCTCAACAGCACCATCAACGGCGCCCTCGGCGATCCCACGATGAAGCGGAAGCTCGCCGAGCTCGGTGGCGACGTGCTTGCGCTTTCGCCCGCCGAAACGGGCAAGATCATCGCCCGCGAAACCGAGAAGTGGCTCAAGGTCGTGAGATACGCCGGCATCAAGTCGGAATGAGTTAGTCTCGATCTCCCCGGCGGCGCGGCGCGTGTCGCGGCCGGCCGGTCCGCGATACCGGCGCAGGGCCACGTCGGGCGTCCCAGCGGACAACCGCATTCCGCAACTTTCGCTCGCGCTGTCGGCGCGGCGCGCCGAAACTCCCTCTTGAGATCAAAAGGCCGCAAGAATGCCATCGCCGGGCGGCAGGGCTTGTTGCAGCCTGCGATCGAACCATTTCTGCTGGGCGAGGCCCCCCGGTTTCCGTCGCCCTGGGAGACACCGCATGAAACGTCGCCAGTTTCTCGGAGCGGCCGGTGCCGGCCTTGCAGCCGGTGCGGTCGCCAAGCCCGCCATTGCGCAATCGATGCCGGAGCTCAGGTGGCGCCTGACGTCGAGCTTTCCGAAATCGCTCGACACGATATTCGGCGCCTCCGAGCAGTTCGCCAAGGCGGTGGCGGAAGCGACCGACCACAAGTTTCGCATCGAGGTGTTCGCCGCCGGCGAGATCGTGCCGGGGCTCAATGCGGCCGACGCGGTCCAGAGCGGCACCGTCGAGATGTGCGAAACCGCATCCTATCTGTTCGTCGGCAAGAACCCGACCTTCGCGCTCGGCACCGCGATGCCATTCGGCCTCAATGCGCGCATGCAGAACGCGTGGTGGTACTTCGGCGGCGGCCAGGAGCTGTTGAACGAGTTCTACAGGAAGTTCAATTACACCGCGCTCGTCGCCGCCAATTCCGGATGCCAGATGGGCGGCTGGTTCCGCAAGGAGATCCGGGACGTCGCCGATCTGCACGGATTGAAATTCCGCATCGCCGGCATCGCCGGAAACGTGCTGTCACGGCTCGGCGTCGTGCCGCAGCAGATTCCCGGCGGCGACATCTATGCGGCGCTGGAGAGGGGCACCATCGACGCGGCCGAATGGGTCGGCCCTTATGACGACGAGAAGCTCGGCTTCAACAAGGTCGCGCCCTACTACTATTACCCCGGCTGGTGGGAAGGCCAGGCGATGGCGCACTACTTCATCAATCTCGACAAATGGAATGCGCTGCCGCCCACCTACCAGGCGGTGATGCGCAGCGCGGCGTCGCTGAGCAACGAGTGGGCGCTGGCGAAATACGACGCCACCAATCCACCGGCGCTGCGCCGGCTGCTCGCCGCCGGCACGCAGTTACGGGCGTTCTCGCCGGCCATCATGGACGCCTGCCAGAAGGCGGCGCTCGAGCTCTATGCCGAAATCTCGGCGCGAAACGACGATTTCAAGACCATCTGGGGATCGATGCTGGCGTTCCGCAACGATCAGTATCTGTGGTGGCAGGTCGCGGAGTATTCCTACGACTCCTACATGATCCGCACCCGGCCGCGTTGAACGCGGGTCGCCGACAGCATGGAGTAGCGCGCGGCCTGGTGGTGCCGCTGCCGCGACCCCCTTCCGCGTGCCGCGGCGGCGGGTGTAACATCGTCGCCGAGCTGCCAGCGTGCTGTGCCGAAGCACCCTTTTTTTAGAGTGGCAGCGCGCATGCCATCGGCGGGCATTATCGGTACTTCGAAAAGTTGATCTTGCGCGGACGTCCTCGAAGTCCGTGCGTTCGTTGGCGCTTATTGCAGCGCGCCTTCCTGTTGTCACGCGAAGGAGAACATCATGAATCGCCATATCGGATTGGGACTGGCCATGGTCGCGGGTGCGGCGCTCGGTGCCGCAGCGGTGCAGGGGCTCCATGCCCAGGCCAAACCGCCGATCTACTACGTCACCGAGATCGATGCGCCGAACATGGATGCCTATGTGAAGGAATACGTGCCGCTCGCGCAGAAATCGATCAAAGATGCCGGCGGGCGTATCGTCGCCGCGGGACCCGCCAAGTCGGTGGAGGGCGAGGCGCCCAAGGCGCGCGTCGCCGTCCAGATCTGGGACAGCCCGGAGAAGCTGATGGCGTGGCGCAATTCGGCCGATTACAAGAAGGCCCGTGAGATCGGCAACAAGATCGCCAAATTCCGCTCGTTCTACATCGAAGGCGCGCCCAACTGACAAGCCGCAATGCAGCGGGGCCGTGCGCATCGCGCGGCCTCGCCGCTCGAAATCAGAAATTCATGCAGTGCGGCAGGCGCCGCAAACGAGAGCGGGGCCGCTTCTACCGGCCCCAAACGTACCGGCCCCAAGCGGCCCCATTGCGCGAAGCCGCGGCGACCGCCACCTTAAGGCCGGCCGGTAAGAGTCGGGCCGACAACAGAGGTCGCGGGAATGGCGAAGGTTCCGGAGGATCGCACCCCGGCGCCGGCAGGGCAGGGCGGCACGCCGGCGGCGCCGACGTCGCGCGCCGAGATCGACGCCTTTCTCGCCAAGGTCCGTTCGTTCGAGCGCACGGCGCCGAGCGGGCGGGGCCGGCTGATCTTCGCCCTCGATGCCACCATGAGCCGCCAGCCGACCTGGGACACTGCCTGCCGATTGCAGGCCGACATGTTTCTGGAGGCGCAGGCGATCGGCGGGCTCGACGTGCAGCTCGTCTATTTCCGCGGGGTGAGCGAGTGTCGCGCCTCGCACTGGGTGTCGGAGCCGAAGTCGCTCGCCGCGCTGATGGAAAAGATCGACTGCCGTGGCGGACATACCCAGCTCGGCCGGGTGCTCGCCCATGCCCGCGAGGAGACCGGCAAGGCCAAGGTGCAGGCGCTCGTCTATGTCGGCGATGCCATGGAGGAGGGGATCGACCATCTCTGCGCCACCGCGGGCGAGCTCGGCTTGCGCGGGGTGCCCGCCTTCATGTTCCAGGAGGGCCATGATGCCGTCGCCGAGCGCGCCTTCCGCGAGATCGCGCGGCTCTCGCGCGGCGCCTATTGCCGCTTCGACGCCGGCGCAGCGCACGAGCTGCGCGAGCTGTTGCGGGCGGTCGCCGCCTATGCGGCGGGCGGGATGAAGGCGCTCAACGACCTTTCGGCGCGGCGCAGTGCCGGCGCGGTGCGGCTTTTGGAACAGATGAGATAGTAGATGCCGACGATCTTCATCGGTCTCATCGCGCTCATTCTGGTGCTGTGGCTTGCGAAGTCGTTCGCCAAGGCCGATCCGAAATACTTGATCCGGGTCGGGCGCACCGCGGGCGGCATCGTCGCGCTCGCCGGCGCCGCCTTCCTCGGTGTGCGCGGCCAGCTTTCGGTCGCGGTACCGCTCGGCCTCACCGGCCTCGGCCTGCTCGGCTACATTCCGATGGGAGGGGGATCGGGGTTCTGGAATCGCGACCGCAAGAGCGCGGGCCAGGCGCTCGCAGGTCCGCTCCAATTTCCTCGCGCTCGAGCTCGACCACGACACCGGCGCGATGACCGGCGAGATCATCGCCGGACGCCTCGCCGGCACCAAGCTCGACACGCTCGAGCTTTCGACGCTCGTCGGACTGCTCGGCGAATTCGACGTGGAAAGCCGAGACCTACTGGCAGCGTATCTTGACCGCCGGCATCCCGGATGGCGTGAAGACGCGCAGGTTGACCCGGCAGCGGGGAGCGACCCGCCGCGATCCGGCAAAATGACCAAGGAGGAGGCCTATCAGATCCTTGGCCTTGAGCCGGGAGCGAGCGCTGAAGAGATCGGTCGCGCCCACCGCGGGCTCATGAAGAAACTTCACCCCGACCAAGGGGGGTCTACGTACCTCGCCGCCCGTGTCAATGAGGCGAAGGATGTGCTGCTTCGACGCCATCGATAACTCCAACGCCTACGCCGAGGAGTTTCCTCCTCGTACTGACTGTTACAGCTCCTTCTCGTTCAACGCCCCGGTGTCATCGTAGGTCTGACGTCTGCGGTCAGTTCTTAATAGTCATACAATCAATATCGTTACGTTTTAGTTGCTTGCAGACCGCTTCGGCCTCGTCTTTCTGCTGGAAGCCGGCGAAACGCGCGCGGTAGAGCGTCTTCTCGCCCTTCAGGACCGTCTCGGTGAAGGGATCGGCGCGGTCGAGCAGTTGGCCGATCTTGGCGTGCGCCTTGGAGAGGCGTTGCTGAGCATCGTGTTCGGCGTCGAAGGCGCCGACCTGGATGACCCAACCGGCGCGCGCTGCACGGCTGGATTTTGATTCGGGCGCCGACGCCTCGACGACCGGGGCCGGAGCTGCGGCCGCCTTCGGCTTCGATGCGGGCTTGAAGGCCTGAACGGCCGGGTAGGATGGTGCCGTCTCGCTCTCGGGAGCAGCGATGGGCTCCACAGCCGCCGTCTCGGCGGGCGCGGTCTGCGTCATCGAAGCCACCAGCTGAGGCTTGCTCGCCTTCGCCGTCGGCTCGGCGGCCGGGCTCGCCGCGGCGATGACGGTCGCCGTGGCCGGCGCAGCGCTGACCGAAGTGGCCTGCGCGGGCGGCAGGGGCCGCAGCGGCGATGACGGTCGTCACAACGGGCGCAGCCGCGACCGGAGTGGCCGTGACCGAAGTGGCCGACACCGGCGAAGGAGCAGGTGCCGCAGCGGCAATCACGGTCCTCGTAGCGGGAGCAGCCGTGACCGGAGTAGGCGCGGATGCAGCGGGAGTGCCGGAGCGGGCGGTTTGGCCGCAACCGGCGCGGGCCGTGCCGTCAGTGCGGCAACAATGGCTGCGGCACTGACCGGTTCAGCTGCGACCGGAGCAGGAGAGGAGGTCGGAGCCGGTGCCGCAGCGGGCGGTGCCGCAATCAGGACCGGCGGCGCCGCGGCGGCGAGCATCATTCCGCCAGCCTTGGCGGCCGGCGCTTTATTCGGGGACTTGTTATTCGGAGACTTGTTGTCCGGAGACTTGGCCGGCGTCGCAACGGGCGGCTCGGCGGGAGCGAGGGCGTTGGGCGCGACCTGAGCCGGAGCGACCACTGCAGTCTCTTCCGGCGCTGCGGCCTTCGCAGCCGGGGCCGGCGGAGCCGTCGGCACGATCTGTACAGGAGCGGCAGGCGTCGGGTCGACGGGCTGCGCCTTCACCGCAGGCGCGGCCGGCGCGACGGCAGCCACAGCCGCGACGGGAGCAGCCGGCGCCACCGGCGAGGAGTCAGCCGGTGCGGCGACAACTGCCGCTGCAGGGGCCGGCTTGCCGGGAATGACCTTGAAAGGCGCGGCGGCGTCCACGGAGCCTTCGCTCATTGCCGTCGTCGCGGAGCCCGCACCCGGGAACTGCGCGAGCTTCACCTTGATGGTTTTGACCGGGATCGGCTTGATGGTGTCGTCAGCGGCCACCAGCGCCGGCTTGGCGGTCGACGCGGACCTGGTCGGCGAGGGCGCCGGCTTGGCAGCCACAGGCGCCGCAGCGCTCTCCGCCGCTTCGGCGGCCGCCGCGAACTTCGAGGCCGGCCATTGCTGCTGCGGCACCGAAGCGACCTCGTAGCTCTTCGTCTTGACGTCGGTCTTCGCCTCCGTCTGGGTGCCTCTGGCACCTTCAGCGATCGACGGCGCGGCGGTCCTGACCTTGGTGTCGGTCTTCGCTTCGGCGGTCCGCGTGACCGGCATGGCGACGGCGCCTTCGGCGATCAGCGGCGCGGTGTGCTGCGTCGCAGCACGGGCCATGTGCTCTTCGATCAGGGACCGCATCTTCGCGTCGCGCGCGCCGGCGGACGAACCGCCGAGCACCACGGCCACGATGTGGCGATTGTTGCGATGGACCGAGGTGACGAGGTTGAACCCGGAGGCCTGGGTGTAGCCGGTCTTGATGCCGTCCACCCCCTCGACTCGGCCGAGCAGGTGGTTGTGATTGGACATCGTCTCACCGTGATAGGTGAAGCTCGAGGTCGAGAAATAACGGTAAAAGCGCGGGAAGCGCTCCTGGACGGCGCGGCCGAGCACCGCCTGCTCGCGTGCCGTGGTCACCTGCTCGTCGTTAGGAAGGCCGGATGCATTGCGATAGACCGTGTGCACCATGCCGAGCGCGTGGGCCTTGCGGGTCATCAACTCCGCGAAATCGCCCTCGGAGCCGCCCAGCGCTTCGGCGATCACGACAGCCGCATCGTTCGCCGACTTCGTGACGAGGCCCTTGATGGCGTCTTCCACCGCGATCGTGTGGCCGGGCTTGAGGCCGAGCTTGGTCGGAGCCTGCACCGAGGCATGCTCGGACACCGGAAGCTGGGTATCGAGCTTGATCTTGCCTGCATCGAGCCGTTCGAACAGCAGGTAGAGCGTCATGATCTTGGTCAGCGATGCCGGATGGCGCAATTCGTCGGCGTTCGCGGAATGGAGAACACTGCCGGAGTTGCCGTCGACCACGATCGCCGCATAGGGCGGCGACGACGACGAAGAGGAGGAGCGGTCACGGTCGCGCTCATGGCTCGAGACGTTGGCACGATAGTGCTTCGCATCGGCCGGCAGCACAGCGATGGTGGTCACCGCAAAAACGCCGACAAGACCGAGCGCCACGCGGCCCGAGCCGCGCAAACCAGAGGTTTTCTGCGACAATTTAATCCCCCATTCCCCCGTCCGGACGTTGCCGGACATTTCCGCCGCGGACGCGATCCTTGGCGGGATCGCTCCGTTCGAAAGATTCTGACACGCGACCGTCACAGGCGGCGTCGAAACCTTTCACCCCAGACGATTCCTGCCCGCGAAAACGGGCGGCACCAAGGCACCGCGAGCACAATAAAGTTCCAAAGTTGCCACGCAGTTAAGCAATCCCCAGGGGCAAATCAGCAATTTTGCGTCGCAAAAAGCATTGTTGACTTTTTGTGCAGTGCGGCATAAATCTGGGTCGCTGGAGGCCTTTGTGCCGGCCCAACGCCATCAAGCCGGACAAGCCGGCGGGAGAACCGAACCATGCTGAAGAACTTCGAGGACGTGCAGAAATACGGCAAGGACAACATGGACGCGACCATGAAGGCATGGGGCCATATGTCCAAGAGCGTTCAGGCCATTGCCGCCGAGGCCGCGGACTACTCGAAGAAGTCGTTCGAGGAAGGTTCCGCCACCATGGAAAAGCTGCTCGGCGCCAAGTCGATCGAGAAGGCGATGGAAATCCAGACCGCCTATGCCAAGTCGGCTTATGAGGGTTTTGTCGCCCAGGCGACCAAGATGGGCGAGCTCTGCGCCGACCTCGCGAAGGAAACCTACAAGCCGTTCGAGGGCTTCACCTCGAAGACCATGCCCCCGAAGTAATTCGGTTCGTTGAGCGGCGGCGCACAACGTGCGCCGGCGAGCCACGAGGGATTGCGTTCGGGCGTTGCGTTTTTCGGATTGTGCCGCGTTTGTTTGCGATGGGCGCCGTAGCGCCCATCAGACATCCGCCCATCAGGCAGCGTGGCACTACTTTGCTTTAATCGGTTAATCGTTTTTCTTCCGCAGCACGTGCTTCTGTCGGACTTCTAAGACACTCCACAGCCGGAAGACCCCACGGCTGGCCTCTGCCGTGGCGCGCATCGCCGAGCATGCGTGCGGGCACTGCCAGCACTTTGAGAGACGGATTTTGCGGCGGGCGGTCTCACTGCCTGATCGAACAGCCTGAACATCTCGCCGAGGTGAATTTGCGCGTCGCGATGTGAGCTCACCGTGATCGACGCGTCGCGCTCGCGGGCAAATGTCGAATTCCCGACAAGCTGGGGGCGCTGCGGCTTGGCGCAAAGCCTCGCCAAGTCGCTCCCAGGTCGCTTGCCAAATCGCAGGCCGATGCAGGCCCGACGATGACGCCGTCCACTTCATCTAAAATCCAAACCATCTCAAATCGTCGCTAGGCCGGCGAGCACAAAGGCGAGCCAACTCGGACGCAAATCGTCGTGAGCGCACGATCGCCCTCGCGAGTGGCGCGCGGTCTCCACTCAGGCGGCGGTCAGCCCGATCGATCAAGGTGTTGGCCGCGAAGGCCGATGGCGCATGTGAGATGCAACGCGGGGTCTCCGTCGCGCGCGGTCATGTGCAAGGGAACCGGCGGGTGTGGCTCATCGTTCAAAGCTACGCACCGACACGTGTCGGCAAGCCGCACCCGCACGTGTCGGCAAGACATGTGCCGGAAGATGGCATCGCATTTGCCAGTGCAACATGTCCGGTGTCCCGAAAGCGCACGACCCGTCGGGTTGCGCGGAGGGTGCCGGGAGGCGGAACGGTGGCGATTTCGCGTGTGGCACCTATCTATGCGCTGTCGAGAGCGCAAAAATTTGCACTACACGGCCGTGCCGCTTTGCGGCATGCTCGTGTTCGACTGGACGTCGAAGGCCATTGCCACCCATGACTACCGTCACTGACATAAGCAGCACTGCCATCTCGGGCTCGTTTCGTGCGGGCACACCAGCTCCTGCGGGCACCCAGGTGCGGATCGCGCCTTACGCTGCGGACGACGACCGCAAGCGCAACAGCAACAAAGAGCCGGGCGGGCCCGGCACCGCGGTCATCACCAAGACCAAGACCCAGACCAAGAAGCCGAACCTCTACCGCGTTCTGCTGCTCAACGACGACTACACGCCGATGGAGTTCGTGGTGCACGTGCTGGAGCGGTTCTTCAACAAGGACCGCGAGGCCGCGACTCGCATCATGCTCCATGTGCATCACCACGGAATCGGGGAATGCGGCATTTATACGTACGAGGTGGCGGAGACCAAAGTGACGCAAGTGATGGACTTTGCTCGGAAACACCAGCATCCTCTGCAATGCGTGATGGAGAAAAAGTGACGAAGCGAGGGAAGGAAGCGTCGAAAAAAAGTCATCAGGGGGGATTGAACTGACATGGAAACAACCGAAGTGAGAAACTGATGCCCACCTTCTCGCGCAGTCTCGAGCAATCGCTACACCGGGCATTGGCACTCGCCAATGAACGTCATCACGAATACGCCACGCTGGAGCACCTGTTGCTCGCGCTGGTGGATGACCAGGATGCGGCCGCCGTCATGCGCGCCTGCAACGTCGATCTCGACAAACTGCGGCGCAATCTCGTCGCCTACATCGAATCCGAGCTGGAGAATCTCGTCACCGACGGTGGAGAGGATTCCAAGCCGACCGCCGGCTTCCAGCGCGTGATCCAGCGCGCGGTGATCCACGTCCAGTCGTCCGGCCGCGAGGAGGTGACGGGCGCCAACGTGCTGGTCGCGATCTTCGCCGAGCGCGAGAGCCACGCCGCCTATTTCCTGCAGGAGCAGGAGATGACGCGCTACGACGCGGTGAACTACATCAGCCACGGCATCGCCAAGCGGCCGGGTCTGACCGAGGCGCGCCCGACCCGCGGGGTCGACGAGGAGGCCGAGCAGAAGTCCGGCGAGGAGCCCAAGAAGAAGGGCGATGCGCTCGACAACTACTGCGTCAACCTCAACAAGAAGGCGCGCGACGGCAAGATCGATCCGCTGATCGGCCGCGACACCGAGATCAACCGCACCATCCAGGTGCTGTGCCGCCGCCAGAAGAACAATCCGCTGTTCGTCGGCGATCCCGGCGTCGGCAAGACCGCGATCGCCGAAGGGCTCGCGCGGCGCATCGTCCATGGCGAGGTTCCCGACGTGCTCAAGAACGCGACGGTGTTCGCGCTCGACATGGGCACGCTGCTCGCCGGAACCCGTTACCGCGGCGACTTCGAAGAGCGCCTGAAGCAGGTGATCAAGGAGATCGAGGCCTATCCGGGCGCGATCATGTTCATCGACGAGATCCACACCGTGATCGGCGCCGGCGCGACCTCCGGCGGCGCGATGGACGCCTCGAACCTGCTCAAGCCGGCGCTCGCCGCCGGCACCGTGCGCTGCGTCGGCTCGACCACCTACAAGGAATACCGCCAGTACTTCGAGAAGGACCGCGCGCTGGTGCGCCGGTTCCAGAAGATCGACGTCAACGAGCCGAGCGTGCCGGACGCGATCGAGATCATGAAGGGCCTCAAGCCCTATTTCGAGGACTACCACAAGCTCAAATACACGAGCGAGGCGATCAAGGCGGCGGTCGAGCTCTCGGCGCGCTACATCCATGACCGCAAGCTGCCCGACAAGGCGATCGACGTGATCGACGAGTCCGGCGCGGCGCAGATGCTGCTGCCCGAGAGCAAGCGCAAGAAGACGATCGGCCTCAAGGAGATCGAGACCACCATCGCCACCATGGCGCGGATTCCGCCGAAGACCGTGTCGAAGGACGATGCCGAGGTGCTCGGCCATCTCGAAGAGACGCTCAAGCGCGTGGTCTACGGCCAGGACAAGCCGATCGAGGCGCTCGCGTCCTCGATCAAGCTCGCCCGCGCCGGCCTGCGCGAGCCGGAAAAGCCGATCGGCTGCTACCTGTTCTCCGGCCCGACCGGCGTCGGCAAGACCGAGGTCGCAAAGCAGCTCTCGTTATCGCTCGGCGTCGAGCTGATCCGCTTCGACATGTCGGAATACATGGAGCGGCACACGGTGTCGCGGCTTGATCGGCGCGCCGCCCGGCTATGTCGGCTTCGACCAGGGCGGGCTCCTCACCGACGGCGTCGACCAGCATCCGCACTGCGTGCTGCTGCTCGACGAGATCGAGAAGGCGCATCCCGATCTCTTCAACGTGCTCCTGCAGATCATGGATCACGGCAAGCTCACCGATCACAACGGCAAGCAGGTCGACTTCCGCAACGTGATCCTGATCATGACCACCAATGCGGGCGCCTCCGATATGGCCAAGGCCGCCTACGGCTTCACCCGCACCAAGCGTGAGGGCGACGACGTCGAGGCGATCAACCGCCTGTTCGCGCCGGAATTCCGCAACCGGCTCGACTCCATCATCACCTTCGGCCATCTCACCACCGAGATCATCGCCAAGGTGGTGGAGAAGTTCGTGCTCCAGCTCGAAGCGCAGCTCGCCGACCGCGACGTCACCATCGAGCTCTCCGACGATGCCGCAAAATGGCTGATCGGGCGCGGCTATGACGAGCAGATGGGCGCGCGGCCGATGGCCCGGGTGATCCAGGAGCACATCAAGAAGCCGCTCGCCGACGAGGTGCTGTTCGGCAAGCTCAAGGACGGCGGGCACGTGCGCGTCATCGTCGTCAAGGAAGAGGGGTCGGACGAGGAGAAGCTCGGCTTCGAGTATCTCGACGGCCCGATCACGCCGAAGCCCGAGAAGATTCCGCCGGTGCGCGTGCGCGGCAAGCGCCGCAGCGGCGGGAGTGGCGGCGCGCCGCGCCGCTCGAAGCCGCCGGGTCCCAAGGGTCCGCCGAGCCGCGGTTCGGTGCCGAAGATCCCGCTCGTCAAGGTGTGACGGGCGGGCCGTAACGGCCGACGAGACCGACGATCGCCGGGCAATGTCCCGGCGATTTTCGTTTTTGGGGGACCCAGGTGACGGCGTTCTTCGTGCTCAAGCGCTCGGTGCTCGCCGGCGTCGTCGTCGGCATGCTCGGCATCTCTGGCGGGCGTCTGGGTAGCGGGGTAGCTCATGGTCCTCGGCAATGATCTTACGCCGGTCCGCGCGATGCGGCCGGAAGATGCCGCCGACGTCGTCGAGATGGCCCGCGCGCTCGCGGCTGCTGTCGGCGACACCGAGCCAAATCTCGTCGAATCGGACCTCATCCGAGATGGCTCTGGGCCCGAGCGATGGTTCGACTGTCTGGTCGCCGAGGTTTCCGGCCGGCTCGGGGGTTATGTGCTCATGTGCAAAGGGTTCGAGGCCCACACAGCCAGTCGGCGCCTGTGGCTCGGCGATTTCTACGTGCGGCCGGACGTGCGCCGCAACGGAGTAGGCAGCGCGCTGATGACCGCGGTGGCCCGTCACGCGCTCCAACTCGGTTGCGAGGCCGTGTATTGGGAGCTCTGGCGAATGAACGTGGTTGGGGACGCCTTCTATCGGAGAACTCCGCGCCGAAGAAGCCGCTGATCTTGCGGTCATGCGCTTCGACAGGAACTCGTCTGTCGGAGATCGCAGCGCTACGCTGAAGGAGGAGCGCTCAGCCCCTTCGCGAATTTCACGCCTCCCGCAAAGCGGTGGCAAGCCGCAGCGCCTGGTCCGACAGCACCGCGGGCTCCTCCTTGAAGCTCGCCGGCGGCTTGAGCGCGACGCCGTCTGGCGCGGGATGATGTGGACGTGGAGGTGGAATACCACCTGGCCTCCGGCGCGCTCGCTGAACTGCTGCATGGTGACGCCGTCGGCCTTGAAGACCTTCATGCCGGCCTTGGCGATCTTCTGCGAGACGATGGCGAGGTGCGCGAGATCATCAGGGTCGACATCGAGAATGTTGCGCGCCGGCGCCTTCGGGATCACCAGCGTGTGCCCCGGCGCGCGCGGCATGATGTCGAGAAAGGCGAAGGCACGGTCGTCCTCGTAGACCTTGTGGCACGGCAATTCGCCGCGCAGGATTTTCGCAAACAGGTTGTTGGGATCGTAGTTCGCCATCGCGGGCCTCCTCGGCGGCGCCATCTTGAGGCCTCGCCGCGATCCGTCAAGCGGCGCGGAGAAGGCGCACCCCGTGCGGAGAGGGTGCGCCGCTTCCGAGATTCAGCCGAAGCCGCGTGGTGCTTCGGTCAGGAGTGAGGCGTCAGCGCAGGCCGGGAAGCGGCCTCGTCCCTTCCATACGCACGGCCTCGAGTTCCAGCGGATCGATTCCGAGGGCTCGAAGAATGGTCGGCGCGATCTGCGTCGTCGACACCGCCGCGGTCACGACGGACGGCTCGAGCGAGGCGCCGGCCACAACGAGCGCGACATGAGTGTCGTCCTCATTGAAGCCGCCATGCTCGGCGATCTTCGATCCGCCGGTGTAGATAACGCCGGTCCGCGCAATGCCGATGATATCGGGCGTGCGCGAATCGTTCGCGGGATCCTGGAACGGGAGGCTGAGCAACGGCCCGGCTAACCATTCGACGATGCCGGTGTCGTTCCCTGCGGCCTGGAACGCGTTGAGGGCAGCCACGGCTGCAGCGACGTTGGCGGCGCTGTAGGGCGGCTTGAGCCAGATCAGGGCGCCGTCGTCGGCGATGTCGAAGGCGAAGTTGCCGCCGATCGGCGCCGCGATCACGGCGCTGTCGTCGAGAGCCTTGCGCTTGGTGACATCGATGGGCGACTGACCGTGCTTCGCGCTGACGATGATCAACGTGTCCCGGCCGAGGCCGTGTTGGTTGAGCGCAGCCACCATCTGTCCGATCGAGGCGTCGACGAAGGAGATGGCGTTGGCGAGCTTTGCGCTTGGCGTGGCGAACGGATCCGTGTACCCGGCGCCTTGCAATTTCTGTCCGACGCTGACCGACTGGAAGTTCATGCCGAACAGCGCCGGGACGCCGAGATGGTGCGTTCCGGTATGATCGAGGCCGCTGATCTCGTTGAGAATCGCCTGGACCTTGATGCCGTCATACCACTCGACGCCATCGATCGAGCCGGTGAAATCCAGGGACGGGTTGGCGACCGGCGCCGCCACCGTGGAGTGGAGACCGAGCTGACGCGATCAGGTTGATATTGGCCTGGCTCAGATCGGAATTGATCTCCGGCGCAAAGAAGTCGTCGACATTGGTTCCCGGCCCGTTGATCGCAGGGCCCTTGCCATTGATGAGGTCGTAAGCCGGGTGCTTGTCGGACCATGCGGTGCGCAGGCGATGCTCGTGGAGCACGCCGAAAACGGTATTGACGCGCACGAGATTGTGAGGCCACACGGGGGTGCAGGAGCCGTGGGCATTCGACCCTGGCAGGTTGCTCGGATTGATGGCGACCGCGCTGTTCAACCCGGTCAGGCTGGCGTTCACGCCGCCATCGATCGAATGCAGGTTGAAATCGACAGGCTCTGCGATGTTGGTCTCGGTGCCGGGTCCGACGGTGCAATTGCTGCCGGGCGCGAACAGCGTGCGATCATAGCTGTCGTCATAGAAGACACCGGTCGATTTCGGTGTGCCCCCGGTAAGCTGGGCGAGCAGTCCGGGAAACGAGTCCGACGGCTTGGTGGTCGATGCATTGGTGTAGGTCGCGCCGTTCCGGGTCAGGCCCGCCAGATGCGGACAGGTTCCCTTGGCGACGCAAACCTCGAGGTCGACGGCATGGAAGCCGTCAATGCTGATGAGCAGGACATGCCGCGTCCGCAACTCTTCAGCGAAGCCGGTCGTCGGCAGGCTGACCGTAGCAAGCAGCGCCGCCGCGAGCACCAATCCCTTCGAACCGCGTTGCATTTCCATGCGACACCCCCTTGGTTGGATGGCTGAGCGGCGGCATCTATGCATCGCCAAGGTGACGGCGGGGCGTAGGTTTGATGACGTTATGAATGGGTCAAATGGGCGATGAGCCGAGGTTGCTAAAACCCGGCGTCCGCTTCTTCCTGGGCGAGGTCCTTGCGGAACGGGCTCGCCTCGAGAAGCTCGCGACCCGCCGCCGCGACATAGGCGCGTTCGCGCACGAGATAGTCGTCGATGGCGCGGCGCAGGCCGGGGTCGGCGATGTAGTGCGCGGAGTAGGTCGTGGTGGGCAGGTAGCCGCGGGCGAGCTTGTGCTCGCCCTGCGCGCCGGCCTCGACGCGCGCGAGCTTGTTCGCGATCGCATAGTCGATCGCCTGATAGTAGCAGATCTCGAAATGCAGGAACGGATGGTGCTCGATGGCGCCCCAGTGGCGGCCGAACAGCGTGCCGGCGCCGGCGAAGTTGATGGCGCCGGCGACGTAGCGTCCGGCGCGCCGCGCCATGATCAGCACGGTCTCGGCCGCCATGGTCTCGCCGAGCCGCGAGAAGAACTCGCGGGTGAGATACGGCCGGCCCCATTTGCGCGAGCCGGTCTCCGTGTAGAAGGTGAAGAAGGCGTCCCACGCGCTTTCGGTGAGATCGGAGCCGGTGAGCCACTTGACCTCGATGCCGCAGGAGAGCGCCTCGCGCCGCTCGCGGCGGATCGTCTTGCGCTTGCGCGAGGCGAGCGCCGCGAGGAAATCCTCGAACGTCGAGAAGCCGCCATTCTCCCAGTGAAACTGCTGGTCGTTGCGCTGGAGAAAGCCGCGCTTGCCGAGCAGCGCCCACTCCGCCTCCGTCATGAAGGTGACGTGCGCGGAGGACGCTTCGCGCAGCCGGCACAGCTCGACCAGGCCCTGGGCAAGCGCGGACGTAGCGACCGCCGCATGCGGGCCCGGCGCGACGAGGAGCCGGCGGCCGGTCGCCGGCGTGAACGGCACGGAGACCTGGAGCTTGGGATAATAGCGGCCGCCGGCGCGCTCATAGGCGTCGGCCCAGCCGGCATCGAACACGTATTCGCCGCGCGAATGGGACTTGAGATAGCAGGGCGCCACGCCGACGATCGTGCCGTCCGCCGTCTCGGCGACGAGGTGCTGCGGCTGCCAGCCGGTGCGTGCCGTCGCCGATTTCGAGACCTCCAGCGCCGAGAGGAAGGCGTGGCGCGTGAACGGATTGGGGCTCGCGCAAGGGTCGGTGCCGGCGGGGGATCGGTGCCGGCGGCGTGGTCGGTGCCGGCGGCGCAACGGTCCCAGTCCGCAGCGGCAATCTCGGCGATCGCGGGGATCACGCGAATGCGCAAGTCGGGGGTCTCGGACGAGGCGGCCGGCTTACGGGACATGGTCAGGGGCGGAATCCCTCGAAGATGATCTGGTCGGCAAAGCGCGCGGCAACGGCGCGGTCGGCGTCGCTGCGCACCGTCCAGGTCAGTAGCGGCAAGCCGAAGATATGACGTGCCGCCCGCGGCGCAACCGCCGTGAGATCGCGCACCCGGTACGCGACGAAATCCGGTCGGCTCGCCAGGCCATGCAGGAGGAATGCCAGCTCGAGCCGGCGCAGCCGCCCGAGACGCTGCCATTCCGGATGGTCGTAGCGCCGCTCGGCGATGATCCCGCGGGCGAGTTGCGGGGCGATCCGCCGCAGCGCGCCGACGAGCGCCGGGTCGAACGAGGCGACGCCGACCGCGCCGCGGTAACCCGCGAGCACCGCCGCGGCGCGGGCGGCGACGCGCTCATCGCCGTCGAACCGGCTCTTGAGCTCGATCATCATCGGCACGCGGCCGGCGACGAGGTCGCAGAGGTCGCCGAGCGTCATCATCCGCTCGGCGGTGGCGTGAAACGCGACGGCCTTGAGCGCGGCGGCGGGGAGATCGGCGAGGGCGGCATCGCCGGCGGCGAGGCGGCCGAGCCGGTCGTCGTGATGCACCATGGCTTCGCCGTCGGCGCTGATCTGCAGGTCGACTTCGATGCCGTAGTTGCCGGCGATCGCCGCCGCGATCGCGCCCGGCATGTTCTCGACGATGCCGCGCGCCGCGTCATGCAGCCCGCGATGGGCGATCGGCCGCGCGGCGAGCCGGGCGACGTCCTCTAACCGGCGTGTCGCGTTCACGACACCTCGCGCGTTCACGACACTTCGAACGTGCCCTCGACCTCGACCGCGGCGTCGGCCGGCAGCACCGCGACCCCGACGGTGGTACGGGCGTGCCGTCCCTTGTCGCCGAACACCGCGACCATCAGGTCGGAGGCGCCGTTCATCACCTTCGGCCCGTCGAGGAAGTCCGGCTGCGAATTGATGAAGCCGCCGAGCCGGACCACGCGGACGACCTTGTCGAGGTCGCCCAGCGCCGCCTGGAGCTGGGCGAGCAGGTTGACGGCACAGGCGCGCGCGGCGGCCTGGCCCTGCTCGACGGAGACGCCGCCGCCGAGCTTGCCCTTGGCGACGAGGTTGCCGTCCTGGAGGCACAGCTGGCCGGACACGAACAGCAGCCGCCCGGAGCGCACGAAGCCCACATAATTGGCAACCGGCGCCGCCGGCGTCGGCAACGTGATGCCGAGTTCCTCGAGTTTCTTGTCGATTGCTCCGGACATGGGCCCCTCCTGCCGCGTTAGGCCCGATCATTCGCCGATCGGCCGTTTTCTTGCAAGCGCGGGGAGGGTGGCACAGCCGGTGCTGCGTGAGGAGGCAGGCAGGAGCCAGGGCGGGAGCCAGGCAGGAACCAAGCCCAACAAACACCATGATTCACCTAAACTTCGAGGCGCTGCGGCGGGTTGCGGGGTTTGTTCATGAATTCTAAGTTTGATGGCCCGGCCCCGAATCGCCGCAATCTTGGCAGGCAATGCGGGCGGTGGGTCCCGGATGGGCGGGTTCCCGGGCGCTCGATCGCCGCGGTGTGGAAGCAATGCCGGGCAAGCAGGACAGCGGTGCCGGATTCCAAACAGGAGGTTCGATTGACGCGAGCTCATTTCGCCGTGCCGACGGCTGCCGCGCTGGCGGTGGCTGCGCTCATTGGACAATCGGAGTTCGCGCCGGCCGAGAGCGCGACGGTGCTCGCGCCGCACCGCGCGGTCTATGACCTGACCCTCACCAAGACCCGCGGCAAGCGCCAGATCGCATCGGTGCGCGGCCGCATCCTCTACGACTTCGCCGGCAGCGCCTGCGAAGGCTACGCGCTGCAGTTCCGCCAGGTCTCCGAGATCGACAGCGGCGAGGGCAAGGTGGCGCTGAGCGACCTCCAGGCCACCACCTGGGAAGACGGCGACGCCAAGACCTTCCGCTTCAACTCGAAGAACACCGTCAACGACCGCGTCGTCGATTCCGTCGACGGCAATGCCGAGCGCAGCTCCTCGGAGGTCGAGGTCAAGATCAACAAGCCCAGCGAGAAGAAGCTCGACCTCGCCGTCAAGATCGTATTCCCGACCGAGCACATGCGCCGCATCATCGACGCCGCGAAGGAGGGCAAGACGCTGCTCGAGCTGCCGGTCTATGACGGCTCGGAGAACGGCGAGAAGACCTATTCGACGCTCACCGTGATCGGCAAGGAGATCACGCCCGACGAGAAGAAGCCCGACGACGCCGCGGCGGGCAAGGCGGCGCTGGCGCAGCTGCGGCGCTGGCCGGTCACCATCAGCTATTTCGATCAGAACGCCGCGAACGGCGAGCAGATCCCGGTCTATGCGATCGGCTTCGAGCTGTTCGAGAACGGCATCTCCCGCGCGCTCTCGCTCGACTACGGCGATTTCGTCGTGTCCGGCATCATGTCCCAGCTCGAGCTCAAGGACACCGCGCCCTGCAAGTGAGAGGCGCGTAGCGCGTAGCAGCCGTAGGGTGGGCAAAGGCGCACCTTCGCGCCGTGCCCACGCGGTCTTGCTTCCTGACGAAGCTGCACGTGGGCACGCTTCGCTTTGCCCACCCTACGGGCGCATTCTCTTTCACAAAACCTCGAACGCGTTGCCCTATGATGCCCGGGCGCCGCTCCGCGTTGTCGCGGACGCCGGCGCGAGGGAGGCGGCCCATGCCCGGAACCATCATCACGAATGCGAGGCTCCTCGATCCCGCCGCCGGTGAGCTGAGGCCGGGCGCGTCGCTCCGTGTCGAGGGTGACCGGATCGTCGAGGTCGCCGAGGACGGCCGCGAGCTCCGCGGCGGCGCCGACGTCGACGTGATCGACGCCGGCGGCCGGGTTCTGATGCCCGGTCTGATCGACGCGCATGTGCATGCGGCGCTCACCACGGTCGACCTCGCCGCGATGGTGCGTCGGTCGCCGTCGTGGGTCGCGATCGAGACGAAGTTCATCCTCGAAGGCATGCTGCGGCGCGGCTTCACCACCGTGCGTGACGCCGGCGGGCTCGACGCCGGCATCTCGTCGGCGCTCGACCGCGGCCTGATCAAGGGACCGCGCGTCTTCCGCTCGGGCCGCGTGATCAGCCAGACCGGCGGACACGGCGACCTCGAGCCCGCGAGCCATCATCCCCAGCTCTGCGCCTGCGCGATCCGCACGACCGCCTTCAGCCACATCGCCGACGGTGCCGACGCCGTGCGCCGAGCCGTGCGCGAGGAGCTCAAGGCCGGCGCCCATCACATCAAGATCATGGCGGGCGGCGGCGTCGCGACGCCCTACGACCCGATCGACATGGTGCAATACACCGCAGACGAAATGCGCGCCGCGGCGGAGGAGGCGAGCGCGCGACGGACCTATGTCTCCGCGCACGCCTACATTCCGGAATCGATCGCGCGCGCCGTCACCGCGGGCGTGCGCACGATCGAGCACGGCAACCTGATCGACGAGGCGGCGGCGCGCGTGATGGCGGAACGCGGCGCCTACCTCGTGCCGACGCTCGTCACCTACGACCAGATCGCCGAGCTGGGCAAATCGCTGAAGTTTCCCGAAGAGAGCCTGCGCAAGCTCGGCGACGTCCTCGATCGCGGGCTCGAGGCAGTCGACATCGCGCTGCGCGCCGGCGTCAAGGTCGGCTTCGGCACCGATCTCCTCGGCGAGACCCATCCGGCGCAGAGCAAGGAGTTTCTGCTCCGCGCGAAGGCCCAGAGCAATGCCGACGTGCTGCGCGCCGCGACGATCATCAACGCCGAGATCGTGCAACAGGCCGGCAAGCTCGGCGTCCTCGCGCCGGGCGCGTTCGCCGATCTTCTCCTCGTCGACGGCAATCCGCTCGACGACCTCGCCGTGCTGACGGGGCAGGGCGAGCGCCTCGCCCTCATCATGCGCGGCGGCACGATCTGCAAGAACGCGCTGGGGTGAACGCTGCGCCCGAACTGTCATTGCCCGGCTTGACCGGGCAATCCAGTAACCCCTGTGCCATCGGTGTTACTGAGACTGTGCCCCATCGAGAGTCCGGTGGTTACTGGATCGTCCGGTCAAGCCGGACGATGACACCGAAGGGAGCGCAGGCTGGATTCCGGGTTCGCCGCTGCGCGTCGCCCCGGAATGACGGCGTGGGGCGCGTCCTTCGAAGCGGCCCGTCACTCCTTCCCCTCATCCTCCAGCGCGATGCCGCGGATCACGGCGTCGCGGCCGAACTTCGCCCGCAGCGCATCGACCGCGTGCTCGGCGGCGGCGTTGCGGCGGCCGCTGACGTCGACGAGGTCGGCCGGGTCGGCCTCCTCGGCGCCGGCGAGTGCGCTCACGCCGATGCCGATCAGGCGAAACTTCGTGCCGTCGGTTTCGCGCGCCAGGAGCTCGCGCCCGGCGCCGAAAATCTTCGCCGCGAGCTGGGTCGGCGCCGCCAGCGAAAGCGCGCGGGTGCGCAGGCGGAAGTCCGCGGTCTTGAGCTTGAGCGTCACCGTCGTGCCGGCGAGCTCTTTGGCCTTGAGGCGTGCCGAGACCTTCTCGGAAAGCTCCCACAGAAGCCGGGTGAGCGGGCGCAGCGCGGCGAGGTCCTCGGCCAGCGTCGTTTCCGCCGACACGCTCTTCGTTTCGCGCTCCGGGTTGACGGCGCGCCGGTCGATGCCGCGGGAGAGCCGGGAAAGCCGCTGCCCCTCGGTGCCGAATTTTCGCATCAGCGTCGCCTCGTCGGCGCGCTGGAGATCGGAAATGGTACGGAAGCCCGCGCGCTCCAAGCTCGCGCCCATCGCTTTGCCGACCCCCCAGATGAAGGTCACGGGCTTCGGCGCGAGGAACGCTGCCGCCTCGGCGGCACCGAGCACCGAGAAGCCGCGCGGCTTGTCGAGGTCGGACGCGATCTTGGCCAGGAACTTGTTCTGCGACAGTCCGATCGAGACCGTGATCCCGATCTCCGCTTCGACGCGCTTGGCGAATCGCGCCAGCGTCTTTGCCGGCGCGACGCCGTGCAGGCGCGCGGTGCCGGAAAGATCGAGAAAGGCTTCGTCGATCGACAGCGGCTCGACGAGCGGCGTGAGGTCGAGCATGCGTGCGCGCACCTCGCGCCCGGCGGTGGCGTATTTCGCCATGTCCGGCCGCACCACCTCGGCATGCGGGCAGAGCCGGCGCGCCTCGAACATCGGCATCGCCGAACGCACCCCGTAGGTGCGGGCGATGTAGCAGGCGGTGGCGACCACGCCGCGGTGGCCGCCGCCGACGATCAGCGGCTTGTCGCGCAGCGCCGGGTTGTCGCGCTTCTCGATCGCCGCATAGAAGGCGTCGCAGTCGACATGGGCGATGGAAAGGCTTGCAAGCTCGGGGTGGCGCACGAGGCGCGGCGAGCCGCAGCCGGCGCAGCGGTAGGCGCCGTCGGTCCCATCGGCAAGGCAGTCACGGCAGAAGCCATCCATGGCGCCGTCCGCAGTTGACCCCGGGTTGCCCGGCATATTAGCTGAGTCTCCGCCCATCGGGCCGGACCTCGGACCGGTGCCGATCTGCGCGAGGGCTTTCCGCGGCTTCTTATCAACGTCATCCGACCGTCCGACACTAAGCCGAAAGTTGCCGTCGGCTGCACCCAGCTGTGGCCGCACCAAGTTGGCCGCACCCAGGTTCCAATGCATCCTGCGCCGCGTTAGGCTGCCGGCGATCGGCGCGGAAAATCGAGGCAACACGGGGAGAATAGCGATGGCAAAGCTCTCGCGGCGAACGGTGCTTCTCGGTGGCGCGGCGGCCTCGATGGCCGGTGGATTCCCCCTGGGCAAGGCTGCGGCGCAGCAAGCCGCGCCGCAACAGCAGAGCGCCCGGCCGTCTCTGCCGATTCCGCCGGAGCTTCGCGCGAACGCCAGCGGCATGATCGCGCTCGATGCGCGACCCGCTTCGATGCGCTTCCTGGGCAACCTGGTCACGCCGACCTACGGCATCAACGGACCCTATCTCGGGCCCGGCCATACGCGTGCGGCGAGGAGAGAAGGTCGCCGTCGAGGTCACCAACGGCCTGCCGGAAAACACCACCATGCATTGGCATGGGCTGATCATCCCGGGAGCCAACGATGGCGGACCCCATCAGGTCATCGCGCCGGGCAAGCAGTGGCGGACCGAGCTCGCGATCGATCAGCCGGCGGCGACACTGTGGTTCCATCCGCACTATTACCCGTCGACGGCGCAGGAGGTGATCAAGGGCCTCGCAGGGCTCCTGATCGTCGACGACGAGGAAGCGGCGCGCCTGCCGCTGCCGACGCGCTGGGGCGTCGACGACATCCCGCTCGTCATCCAGGACCGCCGTTTCACGCCCGACGGAAAGTTCTTCGACCGAATGAACTACGTGGCGATCACGTTCGGATACGTCGGCGACACCGTGCTGGTGAACGGGGCCATCTATCCCGAGGCCAAAACCGCGCGGGGCTGGCTGCGCTTTCGCATTCTCAACGGCTCGAATGCGCGCAGCTATTACCTCGCCGCTTCGGACAACCGTTCGCTCTACGTGATCGCCTCCGACGGCGGGCTGCTCGAAAGTCCGGTCGAGCTCAAAGAGGTGCTGGTGCATGCCGGCGAGCGTTTCGAAGTGCTGGTGGACGGGCGCGACGGCAAGGCCTTCGACCTCGTGACCCTGCCGAACCCGCAGCCGATCATGCGGCTGCCTCCGTTCGATCAGCCGCTCTCGCTGGTGACGATCCGCCCGGATGGCGCGGAAGGGACGGGGCAACTGCCGTCCCGCCTCGCCACGCTGCCGGCGCTCCCCAGCGAGCCGCCGGCGATCAGCCAACAGCTCGTGATGAACATGTTCAGGGATGCGCAGGGGATGGGGCCGGTCAAAGCGGCGGGGCTGGGCATGGGCGCGCGGCAAGGCCGACCCGGCGGTGGTCGCGCGCGTGACGAACCTCATCGTGAACGAGCCGGCGCCGCCGGAAGCGGACCAGCTCTCTGCCAATGGCGTGAACGGAAAGCCGTTCTCGCTCGCACGAATGGACTTCTCCGCCCCCCGCAATCAGGACCTCCGCTGGCGAATTTCCGAGGGAAGCGACCTGATGCTGCATCCCGTGCACATCCACGGCTGCCAGTTTCGGATCATCTCGCAGGATGGCAGGCCGCCGCCGCCCTACCGCGCCGGCTGGAAGGATGTCGCCCCGATCTCCGCCGGGGGCGCGAGCGAGATCCTGGTGCGCTTCCCCCATCCGGCGGGCTCGCAGGATCCCTACATGGCGCACTGCCACATCCTGGAGCACGAGGATTCCGGCATGATGGCCCAGTTCACCGTCGCATGAGTGTCGACGTGCTGGTTTCGATGCCCGGACGACGCGATCGAAGGTGAGACGCTCTCAGCCCGACACCAGCGCGACGAGGCCGCCGCGCTGACGGTCGAGGCGGCCGGCGAGCTCGAGCTCGAGGAGCGTGGTGAGCACCGCGGACGCCGAGCAGCCGGATAGGCGGATGAGATCGTCGACGGCGACCGGGGTCGGCCCCAGAAGCGCGATGATCTTTGCCCGCGCGTCCGCCGCCGGCTCGTCGGGGCCGGCGCCCGGCGCGGGCTCGGCGATCGGCTGGTCGGGAGGCCGGCCGATGATCGGACGCAGCACGGCGATCACGTCGTCGGCTTCGGTGACGAGCACGGCGCCCTGCTTGAGGAGGCCGTTCGAGCCTTCCGCGCGGGGATCGAGCGGAGACCCCGGCACCGCGAAGACCTCGCGGTTCTGCTCCAATGCCATCCGCGCAGTGATGAGCGAGCCGGACTTCTTCGCCGCCTCGATCACCACGACCCCGAGCGAGACGCCGGAGATCAGCCGGTTGCGGCGGGGAAAATCGCGGGCGCGTGGCTCCCAGCCGAACGGCATTTCCGAGATGGCGCAGCCGCTCTCGATGAGCGCATCGACGAGTGGTGCGTGCTCCGCCGGATAGACTTTGTCCTGCCCGCCGGCGAGCACCGCGACGGTGCCGGTCGCAAGGCTCGCGCGATGGGCGGCGCCGTCGATGCCGCGCGCAAGACCCGACACCACGCCGAAGCCGGCCGCACCGAGATCGCGGGCGAGGCGCTCGGCCATCTTCGCCCCCGCAGCGGAAGCGTTGCGCGAGCCGACCATGGCGACCAGCGGTCCGCGCAGCACGGCGGCATTGCCGCGGATCGCGAGGAGGGGAGGGGCGTCGTCGACGACCTGAAGATGCGGCGGATAGTCGGCCTCGCCCAGCGCGACGAAGCGGGCGCCGATGCGCGCGGCGGCCGCGATCTCCCGCTCGGCGTCCTCCTGCGTGCAGATGCGCAGCGGCCGCGCCGCCCCGCCGCGGCGGGCGAGCTCCGGCAACGCCGCCAGCGCCGCGCCGGCGCCGCCGCAGTGATTGACGAGGGAGCGAAACGTGCGCGGCCCGACATTCTCGCTGCGGATGAGGCGCAGCCAGTCGAGCCGCTGGCTGTCGCTCAGACGTATCGGTTCAGTGTCCGCCACGAAAGGAGTTCCCCGGCCGTTGCCGCAGTATGGCGGTTCGGGGCAGGGGCGGCTACGGGGTCGGCGGCGGCTAAGCCGCAACGCCGCGCGGCTTCTGATCCCTCCCCGTCTTCGGGGAGGGTAGGGTGGGGTCCGCGAGCGCAGCGAGCAAAGAAAGAACCCCACCCCGCCCTCCCCGAAGACGGGGAGGGAGAAGAAAACGGCGCTTTTCTTGACTTTTGGCCCTCCGCCGTTACGTTCCGCCCAACTGCGGCATTGCCGCGCTGCCACTCGAGGGATGCCGCCATGGCCAAGGCCAACATGGTCAAGATCAAGCTGCTGTCGAGCGCCGACACCGGCTATTTCTACGTCACCAAGAAGAACTCGCGCACCAAGACCGACAAGCTCGTGAAGAAGAAGTACGACCCGGTCGCCAAGAAGCACGTCGAGTTCCGCGAAACCAAGATCAAGTAGCTTCTGCCGGGAGACTGGGAATGCTCACAGGGCGCCGTTCGGCGCCCTGTTTGATTCTGTGAATCCGGAGCCCGTTTGCGCTAAGACGAATCATCCCAGTCATCGCCGGGCTTGTCCCGGCGACCCCGATGATGTGGCACGGCCGTGCCTTGTTAAGCGCGGGTGGCCGGGACAAGCCCGGCCATGACCATCATGTAGACACCGTCGTCGCGCCTTACGCCGCGTCGGCGACGACGCGGTTGCGGCCTTGCCGCTTCGCCCGATAGAGCGCCTCGTCGGCGCGCCTGATGATGTCGCCCGGGCGGTCTTCGACGGATCGCATCGCGGCGATGCCGATCGAGATCGTCGCCTGCACCGTGCGGGTGTTCTGGCTGATGCGGAACGGCTCGCCGGCGATGCGCTTGCGCAACCGCTCGGCGACCATGGTCGCCATGGCGATGCTGGTGTCGGGCATGACGACGACGAATTCCTCGCCGCCGAACCGGCAGGCGAGGTCGATGCCGCGCACCGCCTTCTTCAGCCGCCGGGAGAACTCCTTGAGCACGTCGTCGCCCGCGGAATGGCCGTAGCTGTCGTTGATCGCCTTGAAGAAATCGATGTCGAGCACGAGGACGCTGAGCGGCCGGCTCGCGCGCCGCCGCCTGCTCGACGAGCGTGCCGAGATGGATCTCCATGTAGCGGCGGTTATGGAGCCCGGTGAGCGCATCGGTGATCGCCGCCTCGATCGACATCTGCACGTTGTCGCGCAGCTTCTCGGCATAGCGCTTCTTCTTGACCTGGGTGCGCACCCGCGCGAGGCAGCTCGTTCTGGTCGACCGGCCGGATCAGGTAGTCGTTGACGCCGATCTCGAGGCCGCGCATCAGCCGCGCATTGTCCTCGGCATCGGCGATCGCGAGCAGCGGCAGGTTGCGGGTGCGTTCGAGCGAGCGCAGGTGGCTGCACAGCCGCAGGCCGTCGTAGTTCTCGAGCCCGAGCGAGACGATCGCGAGGTCGAACGACGCCTCCGCAGCGTGGAACATCGCCTGGCGGGGATCGGCCTCGACATCGACGACGTGCTCGGAGGCGAGCGACTGCGCCATCCGTTCCCACGAGGTCCTGCGGTCGTCGACGATGAGGACGTGGGCGCCGCGGCCGGTGTCGGCGACCGCCTCGAAGGCGGGATTCTCCAGGCCGATCTCGCGCGAGGTGACGGCGCGCATGCGCAGCTCGTCGGTCATCATCTTGAGCCGCACCAGCGAGCGGACGCGGGCGATCAGCACGAGCTCGGACGTGGGCTTGGCGAGAAAATCGTCGGCGCCGGCGTCGAGGCCGCGAACCCGGTCGCTCGGCTGGTCGAGCGCGGTGATCATCACCACCGGAATGTGCTGGGTCGCCGGATTGGACTTGAGGCGGCGACAGACCTCGAAGCCGTCCATGTCCGGCATCATCACGTCGAGCAGCACGAGATCGCATTCGCCGCGCTCGCAGATCGACAGCGCCTCGGCGCCGTTCGCCGCGCTCACCACGTCGAAATACTCAGCCGCGAGTTGAGCTTCGAGCAGGCGCAGGTTGGCCGGCACGTCGTCGACCACGAGAATCCGCGCGGTCATCGGCGCTCTTCCTCCGCGGCGCCGAGGAACTGGCGGATCGTCTCGATGAATTTGGCGACGGAGATCGGCTTCGACAGATAGGCCTCGCAGCCGCCCTGGCGGATGCGCTCCTCGTCACCCTTCATGGCGAAGGCGGTGATGGCGATGACCGGGATGGCGTGCAGCTCCGGATCGTCCTTGATCCACTTCGTGACCTCGAGGCCGGAGACCTCGGGGAGCTGGATGTCCATCAGGATGAGGTGGGGGCGGTGCTTGCGCGCGAGGTCGATCGCTTCGACCCCGTTGCGGGTGCTCACGGTGTTGTAGCCGTGGGCCTCCAACAGGTCGTGGAAGAGCTTCATATTGAGCTCGTTGTCTTCCACGATCAGGACGGTTTTAGCCATCCCAGGAACCCCATTCTTTGTGTCTATTAAGAGCCTCTGCGCAGCGCAGAACAGCTCCCGGGTGGCCCCTGTCGCCGGCGGGACCGTAGTCGGCAATCCTTACAGAAACGCAAATGCAATCAAACACCAAGAGGCGGATCGCACGGCTTTTCTTCGATTGCACGGCAAATTTACACGAGTTCGGATACCATGGCGCGGGCCTCTGGCATTTTCATTGGCGAAGTGGTTACCTTTCGCTCTACCGCCGCGCATGCGAGCCGGAATTCGCAAGGCGAGTTCATGCCTTGCCGCCGTTGACGCGCTGCCGGCGCCTGGACTGACAAGTCGACCGGAGGTCGTCCCCATGAAGACAGTCGCCCCCATGAAGACATTGGTGCTCGAATCCACCGCGCCGTTCCAGGGCCTGCCCGAGCTCGTGGCCTATGACGAAGGCCTCTTCGCACGAGAAGGGCTCGAGATCAAATGGGCCGACCGCGAAGACGTCGAACTTCAGGGCGCCGACTCGCGCATCACCAATCCGGCCGTCCGTCGATCCCTTCGCGAGCCATGGCCGCCTGCTCGAGCAGGGCAAGGCCGACATGTACAACGCCTGCGAATGGGGCAACTACTGCCGGGTCCAGGACACCGCGGTGAACAGCCGGCAGATCGGCCGCCGCGGCATCGTCAGCTTTCGCCGGCATCGTGGTGCGCCCGGACTCGGACGTCTATACCGCCCAGCAGCTCGCCGACCGCAGGGTCGGCGTACCGTTCTACTTCGGCACCCATTACCTCGCGCTGCATCTGCTCGAAGGCTTCCTGCCGCGCGACAAGATCAAGCTGTGCAGCGTCAGCAACGGATCGCGCAAGCGCTTCGCCGCGATGATGTCCGGCGAGGTCGAGGCGACGACCCTGACCGAGCCGTATCTCAGCCTCGCCGAGAAGAAGGGCTGCCGCGTCATCTGCTCGGGCTTCTACCACGGCACCGAGGTCGCCTCCGACAAGGTCGACGGCGAGACCTACTCGGCGTTCAACCGTGCGGTGCGCGAGGCGGTGCGCCGGATCAACGCCGACAAGCGCAAGTACCTGCAGTACTTCATCGACTACCACAAGGCCAAGGATCCCGAGATCGGCACGCCTCACGGTCGACGACCTGCGCGAGAGCCGGATCGTCGTCGTCGATCCCGCGCCGATCCCCGACGAGGAGCTCGCGCGCACCTACGAGTGGGTCAAGAGCTGGGGCATGCTCGATAAGGCCGCTTCGCCGCTGCAACTCGTCAACACGGACGTGCAGAGCCGCGCCCACGTCGCGGCCGAATAGCGCGACACCATGGCGCCCCCGCGCCAAGGCTTGGTGCGCGCGCTGCGGAGAACGGCGCTGCCGCTCTTCGCCGCGCTCTGCGCTGCGATCACTGTGGAAATCGCAGTGGGGTCGGCGACGCCGGCCGGTGCGGCCGAGCCGTTCTACGCCGGCAAGACGGTGCGCATCCTGGTCGGGTTCGGCCCCGGCGGCGGCTATGATCTCTATGCCCGCACGCTCGGGCGGTTCTTCGGCCGGCATCTCGCCGGCGAGCCCGCCATCGTCGTGCAGAACATGCCGGGCGCGGGCAGCCTCAAGGTCGTGAACTATCTCTTCAATGCCGCGCCGCGCGACGGCACGGTGATCGCGACGTTTGCCCGCGGCGTCGTCTATGAGCCGCTGTTCGGCCATCCCGAGGGCGCGCAGTTCGAGGCGCCGAAGTTCAATTGGATCGGCAGCATCGCGAACGAGGTGAGCGTGTGCGCCTTCAATGCGCCGCGCGGCATCGCCACCTGGCAGGACATGGCCGCCAAGAAGACGGTGATCGGCGCGTCGGGCACCGGCGCCGACAGCGACGTCTTTCCGACCGTGCTGCGCAACCTGTTCGGCCTGCCGATCCGCATCGTCACCGGCTATCCCGGCGGCGCCGATCTCGTGCTCGCCATGGAGCGCGGCGAGATCGACGGCCGCTGCGGCTGGTCGTGGACGAGCCTTCTCGCCCGCAACCGCGATATGCTGACGGCAAAGCGCATCACCGTGCCGCTGCAGATCGCACTCGAACGCCACGAGGATCTCGCCGACGTCCCGACCATCATGGAAATGCCGACCGATGCCCGCCGCGCGGCGGCGCTCAAGCTCATCGTGTCGCGGCAGGCGGTGGCACGCCCGTTCGCCGCACCGCCCGGCGTGCCGCAAGACCGCGTTGCCGCTCTGCGCACAGCCTTCGACGCCACCATGGCGGACCCGGATTTCCTCGCCGAGATGCGTGCGCTCGCCCTCGAGGTGCGGCCGGTCGGCGGCGCCGCGGTGCAGAGCCTGATGATCGACATCCACGCCTCGCCGCCCGAAGTGCTGGCGCTCGCCCGCGAGATTCTCACCGAGAAGCCGGAAGCCGCCCGCGCCGGCGTCGATCCCAAATGATGGACGTCGATCGCCAATGATGAAGGAGCGCCGGCCGGGCAAGGGAAATGGCGAGGCGCGCGCCGAGGCCGCCGCGTCGCTCGCCGTCGTGGCGCTCGGCTATCTTGCCGTGAATGCCGAGCACCTCGAGCGCTTCCTGGCGCTGACCGGCATCGGTCCCGATGAAATCCGCAAAGCCGCCGCGGAGCCCGGCTTCCTCGCCGGCGTGCTCGACTATGTCGCCGGCAACGAGGCGCTGCTGCGCGCCGTCGCCGCGCATGCCGGCGTCGCGCCGGAGGAGCTCGACCGCGCGCGGCAAGTCCTCTCCGGCGGCGACTGGCAGCGCGACGTGCCGTAGATACGCCGCATCGACTTATCGAAATTATTCACCGTCATCGCCGGGCTTGACCCGGCGATCCCGATAATGTGGCACAGCCGTGCCTCGCTAAGCGGGATGGCCGGGTCAAGCCCGGCCATGACGATTCACTGCAAACCGAAGATGCTCTACGGAACATCCATGCCCTTCTTCTTGAGAACCTCCAGCGCCGGCTCGGACCGCAGGTAATTCACCAGCGCCTTCGCGGTGTCCGCGTCCTTACCCTTGGCGACGATGGCGGCGGAGTAGGGGATCGCCTTCTGCAGCGACGGCGGCAATTCTCCGAACTGGTCGACGCCGGCGACCGGGCGCAGCTCGGCGACCTGCTGGAAGCCGAGCTCCGCCTCGCCGGACGCCACGGCCGCGCCGACCGGACGGCCCTGCACGACCACGGCCTTGGGCTTGATCGCGTCGGCGATGCCGAGCTTGTCGAGCACGGTCGCGAAGTGCCGGCCGCTGGCGCCCTGGCTGTAGCCGACGGTCTTCGCTGCGAGCAGCGCCGCCTTGAGCTTGTCGGGCGTCGAGACGTCCGGCTTCGGCGCGCCGGCCTTCACCGCGATGCCGACCTTCGAGATCATCAGCAAGGTCTTGCCGGACACGCTGCCGGCCCCGGAAAGGTCGTCGACGACCTCGGTGTTGGTGATGACGAGGTCCGCGGCGCCCTGCTTGATGTCCTCGGCGATCGCCGGTTCGCCCTTGAAGCTGATCTTCACCTTGTTGCCGGTCGCCTTCTCGAACATCGGCATCAGCGTTCCCAGGACGTCGGGCAGCGGCCCGCCGCTCGAGACCACGGTGATTTCGCCGGCACTTGCAGCGCCTGCAACGAGCGCGCTCAGGCAGAGCGCCGCCGTCGACCGCGGTGAATTTCGTCCTCATGTTCATGGAAAACCTCCCGTTATGTCGCCTTGTGAACAGCTCCCGGCGTGCCGGGAATCTGCCCGTTGCGGCCGCTCCCGACAAGCTTCGATTACTCGACAAGCTTCGATTAAATGCGAAGCTTCTCCGGCTCTTTGCCCTCACGGGCAGAGCGGCAGCCACAAGCGCATATCGCTCACCTTGCGGCAGTCCGCGGAAGGTGCCGCGGGTGCAGGCGCAGCGGGCGCTGCGCCTGGAGGAGCGCTCGCGACCGCACCCGGCGCTCCCGGGGGCGCACCCGGCGGAGACGCGCTTGCGGCAACCGGCGCAGGCGGGCCACCGAACTTGGAGTCGGTATAGCCGAGCCGGGTCATGCATTTCTCGAAGACATCGGCCTGGACGACATCACGGTCGAGCCCGGCAGCGCGGGTCGCCTGCGGCTTTCTCATTTCCTGCTCGCAGGCGACCTTGTCGGACTCGATCTGTCCCGGCGCGTGCGAACTGCCGTCGGCGCGATACCAGGTTTTCGTCCCGGTGTCCGCGCACGCCGCGAGCCCGAGGCAGAGGCAAAGCCACAACGCCTTCATCGGATTGATCCTTTCGGGTTCGCCGCGCCGGCTCGATTATAGCCGCAGCGGCGACCGGAAAAGAAGCCCTCTGGGAGTAAGGCGCTCGCCATCGACCCGCAGCACGATTTGGCGCGGCGCCAACGCTGCCTGTGTCGCGCACTACACGCGTGCTGAGCGGTCCGGTCCGCACCACCGCCACTCAAAGCGGCCCAGGGTGCGGCGCTTTCTTTTATCTCTGCTCGTCAGGCAGGCGCGGGCCCACGGTCCTGCCGGCCTTCATCTCAGCCTCCAGCCGGGCGACCTCGAGCAGATAGGCGAGCTCTTTGAATCCGTTCTCGCGCGCGAGACGTGCCAAGTCGGCCGTCAATTCCGCGATGTAGCCGGCGGCGTCGCGCGCGCGGGGTTGAGGGGGCAAATCGGCGCTCATGTCCTCGCTGCAAACGTCACGCGCTTCGGTTGAAGAAATTAGATATAGACTGTTTAGGTTGTAAACAACTCCTAATAATTGCCCCGTGAGGCGAAGCCATGCGCGCCTTGCCGTTTGACAGGCGCGGCGCGGTTACCCATGTTCCCGGGCAATGCTTGCCAGGGCCAGGCTTGAGAAGGCGCTCGAATACGACAAATAGCAGCGGAATTTCATGAAGATAGTCGTTGTCGAATCCCCCGCCAAGGCGAAGACGATCAACGGATATCTCGGCCGTGGCTACGAGGTTCTTGCTTCGTTCGGCCATGTGCGGGACCTCCCGGCCAAGGACGGATCGGTCGATCCCGAGCACGATTTCCACATGCTTTGGGAAATCGATCCTAAGTCGCAGCAGCGACTGAACAGCATCGCGGCCGCCGTGAAGGGCGCCGACAAGCTGATTCTCGCCACCGACCCCGACCGCGAGGGCGAGGCGATCTCCTGGCACGTGCTCGAGGCGCTGCGGCAGAAGCGGGCCATCAAGGACCAGCAGATCGAGCGGGTCGTCTTCAACGCCATCACCAAGCAGGCGGTGACGGAGGCGATGAAGCATCCCCGCCAGATCGACCAGGCGCTGGTCGATGCCTATCTGGCACGCCGGGCGTTCGACTATCTCGTCGGCTTTACGCTGTCGCCGGTGCTGTGGCGCAAGCTGCCGGGGGCAAAGTCGGCGGGGCGCGTGCAATCGGTCGCGCTGCGGCTCGTCTGCGACCGCGAGCTCGAGATCGAGAAATTCGTCACCCGCGAATACTGGTCGCTGGTGGCGATGCTCGCCACCCCGCGGGCGGAGACCTTCGAGGCGCGCCTCGTCGGCGCCGACGGGCAGAAGATCCAGCGCCTCGACATCGGCACGGGTGCCGAGGCGGAAGCCTTCAAGCAGGCGCTCGGGACTGCGGCCTTCACCGTCGCCAATGTCGAGGCGCGGCCGACGCGGCGCAACCCGTATCCGCCGTTCACCACCTCGACCCTGCAGCAGGAGGCGAGCCGCAAGCTCGGCTTCGCGCCGGCCCACACCATGCGGGTCGCGCAGCGGCTTTACGAAGGCATCGACATCGGCGGCGATACCGTCGGCCTCATCACCTATATGCGAACCGACGGCGTGCAGATCGCCGACGAGGCGATCTCCGCGATCCGCACGCTGATCGGTGGGGAATACGGCAAGTCCTACGTCCCGGATGCGCCGCGCCGCTACCAGACCAAGGCGAAGAACGCCCAGGAAGCCCACGAGGCGATCCGCCCGACCGACGTGTCGCGGCTGCCCCGTAACCTGCGCGGCAAGCTCGATGCCGATCAGGCGAAGCTCTACGAGCTGATCTGGCAGCGCGCGGTGGCGAGCCAGATGGAGTCCGCCGAGATCGAGCGCACCACTGTCGACATCACCGCCAAGGTGGCGGCCCGCGTGCTCGAGCTGCGCGCAACCGGCAGCGTCCTCAAGTTCGACGGCTTCCTCAAGCTCTACCAGGAAGGCCGCGACGACGACCCCGAGGACGAGGATTCGCGCCGGCTGCCGGCGATGAGCGCGGGCGAGCCGCTCGCCAAGAAAGAGATCACCGCGACCCAGCACTTCACCGAGCCGCCGCCGCGCTATTCGGAGGCCTCGCTCGTCAAGCGCATGGAAGAGCTCGGCATCGGCCGTCCCTCGACCTACGCCTCGATCCTGCAGGTGCTCAAGGACCGCAAATACGTCCGCATCGACAAGCGCCGGCTGGTGCCGGAGGACCGCGGGCGCATCGTCGTCGCGTTCCTGGAAAGCTTCTTCGCCCGCTACGTCGAATACGATTTCACCGCCGACCTCGAGGAGCAGCTCGACCGCGTCTCCAACAACGAGGTCCAGTGGCGCCAGCTGCTGCGCGAGTTCTGGATCGCGTTCACCGGCGCCGTCGGCGAGATCAAGGACCTCAAGATCAGCCAGGTCATCGACGCGCTCGATGAGATGCTGGCGCCGCACATCTTTCCGCCGCGCACCGACGGGGTCGATCCGCGCCGCTGCACCACCTGCGGCACCGGGCGCCTGTCGCTCAAGCTCGGCAAGTTCGGCGCCTTCATCGGCTGCTCGAACTACCCGGAATGCAAGTACACGCGGCCGTTCTCGGTGCCCGGCGCCGACGGCGCCGAGGAGACCGCGACGCGGCCGCTCGGGCGCGATCCCGACGGGCTCGAGGTCACGCTGCGCAACGGCCGGTTCGGGCCTTATGTGCAGCTCGGCGAGGCGGTCGAGGGCGAAAAGCCGAAGCGCGCGAGCCTCCTGCGCGGCATGGATCCCGCCGATATCGATCTCGAGACGGCGCTGAAGCTGTTGTCGCTGCCGCGCGAAGTCGGGCGGCACCCGGAAGACGGCGAGCCGATCGTCGCCAATTCCGGCCGTTACGGTCCCTACATCCACCACGGCAAGACCTACGCCAATCTCGACTCCGGCGACGACATCTTCAACATCGGGCTCAACCGCGCGGTGACGCTGATCGCGGAGAAGATCGCCAAGGGGCCGCGCGCGCGCTTCGGCGGCGATCCCGGCCGCTCGCTCGGCGACCACCCCGACAAGGGCGGGGCGGTCCTGGTGAAAAAGGGCCGCTACGGGCCGTACGTCACCCACGACGGCATCAACGCGACGCTGCCGAGCGACAAGACGCCGGAGACGATCACGCTCGAAGAGGCTTTGGGCTTGATCGCCGCGCGCGCGGAACGCACCGGCGGCGGAAAGCGTGCGGCAGGGAAGGGGGCCAAGAAGGCGAAGGCGACAAGGCCGAGACGGCGAAGCCGAAGAAGGGCAAGGCCAAAGCCGCTGATGCTGCTCCTGACGCGGACGGCGTCGAAGCAGCCGAGCCCGTCGCTGCCACATCGGCAAAACCAAAGAAGCCGACGTCTACCGCTCGTGCAAAGACGGCGAAGAAGCCAGCGCCGCCGAAGCCGGCAGCGAAGCCTGCCGCGGAAGCAGCTCCCAAGCGCGCCAAGGCCGGCAAGTAAGGCGCGGCATGCTCCGGTCAGTGACTCTCATCGCCCGGCTTGACGGGCGAGGGTGGGCAGTGAGCCACTTTCGATTCCGTATTGCGCGCCCCGATTCGGCCACATCGACAGCGCAGGCGGCTCCTGGATTGCCCGGCTGCAAGCCGGGCCATCGACAGTGCTCGCTCGCAAGCGGGCGAGGTAGTAGAAACCGAACCCGACTAGCAATTCGCCGAGTTCGGCGCTTATCTAAGAGCTGCGGGCAATCGAGCCCGCACTCCCGTTTTTCCGGATGAATGTTTGATATCACAACCACATAAGAACACCTTTCCCAGCAAAGAAGACGTGCTTGCCTTCATCGGCAAGGAAGCCGGCAACGTCGGCACCCGTGAAATCGCCCGTGCCTTCGGGCTCAAGAATGCAGACCGCGCCGCGCTCAAGACCATGCTGCGCGACTTGGCCGACGAAGGCCGCATCGAAAAGCGCCGCAAGAAGCTCCATCACGCCGGCAGCCTGCCGAGCGTCGTTCTCGCCGACATCACCGGCCGCGATACCGACGGCGAGCTGATCGGCGTCCCCGCCGAATGGGACACCGAGGCCCACGGCGATCCGCCGAAAATCCGCCTCCACGTGCCGCGCCGCGCGCGCCCGAACGAAATACCGGGGGTCGGCGACAAGGCGCTCGTCCGCATCGAGAAATCGACCGACGGCGACGGCGCCGAGTACCGCGGCCGCGCCATCAAGGTGCTCGACCGGGCAAAGCACCGCGTGCTCGGCGTGTTCCGCCGGACGGGCGACGGCGGCCGCCTGGTGCCGATCGACAAGAAGAGCCTGGGGCGCGAACTGTCGATCGCGGCATCCGCGGTGAACGGCGCGGAGGAGGGCGATCTCGTCGCCGTCGAGGTCGCGCGCAACGGCCGGCTCGGCCTGCCGAACGCGCGCGTCGTCGAGCGGCTCGGCTCGCTCTCGAGCGAGAAGGCGGTGAGCCTCATCGCCATCCACGCCCATGGCATCCCCCACGAGTTCCGCCGCGAAACCCTCGACGAGGCGAAGGCGGCGCACCCGGCCGGCCTCGATCACCACCGCGAGGACTGGCGCGAGGTGCCCTTCGTCACCATCGATCCCGTCGACGCCAAGGATCACGACGACGCGGTCTATGCGCGCCTCGACACCGATCCGAAGAACCCCGGCGGTTTCGTCGTCGACGTCGCCATCGCCGACGTCGCCCATTACGTGACGCCGGGCTCGGCCCTCGACCGCGAGGCGCTCGGGCGCGGCAACTCGGTCTACTTCCCCGACCGCGTCGTCCCGATGCTGCCGGAGCGCATCTCCAACGACCTGTGCTCGCTCAAGCCCGGCGTCGACCGCGCGGCGATCGCGGTGCGCATGGTGATCGGTGCCGACGGCCGCAAGCGCGAGCACCGCTTCCACCGGGTGCTGATCCGCTCCTTCGCCAAGCTTCACTACGCGCAGCTGCAGGCCGCCTTCGACGGCCGCCCCGACGACACCACCGAGCCGTTGCTCGCGCTCGTCATCGCACCGCTCTACGAGGCTTACGCCGCGCTCAAGCGCGCCCGCGACGAGCGCGCGCCCCTCGATCTCGACCTGCCCGAGCGGAAAATCCTGCTCAAGCCGGACAACACCATCGACCGGGTGATCTCGCCGCCGCGGCTCGATGCACATCGGCTGATCGAGGAGTTCATGATCCTCGCCAACGTCGCCGCGGCCGAGACGCTCGAGCGGGCGAATACGCCGCTGGTCTACCGCGTCCACGACGAGCCGTCCGTGGAGAAGCTCCATGCGCTGCGCGAGTTCCTGGCGACCCTCGATATTTCCTTCGCCAAGACCGGGGCGATCCGGCCGGAACGCTTCAACGTCATTCTCGATCGCGTGAAGGGCCGCGACACCGAGAAGCTCATCAATGAAATCGTACTCCGCAGCCAGGCCCAGGCGGAATACGCCGCCGAGAACTACGGCCACTTCGGGCTGAACCTGCGCCGCTACGCCCACTTCACCTCGCCGATCCGCCGTTATGCGGACCTGATCGTGCACCGCGCGCTCATCCGCGCGCTCAAGCTCGGCGACGGCGGCTTGCCCAACTCCACGGATGTCCGCTCGCTCGGCGAAACGGCGGCGAAAATCTCCGCCGCCGAGCGCCGCGCCATGGCGGCCGAGCGCGAGACGGTCGACCGGCTGATCGCGCATCACCTCGCCGACCGCATCGGCGCGACCTTCACCGGACACATCGGCGGCGTCATCCGCTCCGGTCTGTTCGTCAAGCTCGACGAGACCGGCGCCGACGGCTTCATTCCGGCGGCCACCATCGGCAACGAGTATTTCCGCTACGAGGAGCGCGCCCACGCGCTCGTCGGCGCCGACAGCGGCGAGACCCACCGGCTCGGCGATCCCGTCACGGTGCGCCTCGTCGAGGCGGCACCGGTCGCAGGCGCGCTGCGGTTCGAGTTGGTGTCGGAGGGCAAGGCAGGGGCCACGAGCGGTCCGGCACGGACCTCGCATCCGGCGCGACGCGGCCGGCCGCGCCGCGAGATGCGTTCGCGGGACGAAGATAGCCCCGCCGCGCCGCAAGGCGAACAAGACACGGAAGCGGCGATGAGCTCGCACGAGCAGACCTTCGAGCCGGAGGCGCTGCCTCGGCGCAACGGATGGAGGGCGCTGCGGCGCGGCTTCCTTTGCCGTTGTCCCAATTGCGGCCGGGGCCGGCTGTTCGGCGCGTTTCTCAAGGTGGTCGACCATTGCGCCGTGTGCGGCACGGCTTTGTACCATCAGCGCGCCGACGACGCGCCGGCCTATTTCGTGATCCTGATCGTCGGCCACATCGTGGTGCCGCTCGCACTGGTCGTCGAGATCGAGTTCGCGCCGCCCTACTGGCTCCACGCGCTGTTATGGGGCACGCTCACCATCGGCCTCGCCATCGGGCTGCTGCAGCCGGTGAAAGGGGCGATCGTCGGCTGGCAGTGGGCGAACTACATGCACGGCTTCGATCCGAACTACGTTCCTGAAACCGATCAGTGACAGGGGAGGGCGCGTGAATTCGGACCCGACCGCGCGCCTCGCCGAATTCTTGAGCGTCGGCGACACCAAGCAGAACTTGCCCGGCGTGCCCATCCGCGATGCCGCCACCATGCTGCTGATCGATCGCAGCGGCGCGGTGCCGAAGGTGCTGCTCGGCCGGCGCCATCACGGCCACAAGTTCATGCCCGGCAAGTTCGTGTTTCCCGGCGGCCGGGTCGAGCTCGACGACCGCCGCATGAGCGCGGCGACCCCGCTCGACCGCCAAGTCGAGGCGCGGCTGATGCGCGAGACGCGCTATCCGAGCCCGATGAAGGCGCGGGGCTTTCCGCTCGCCGCGATCCGCGAGGTGTTCGAGGAGACCGGCCTCGTGCTCGGCGTCAAGCGCGATGCGCCGATGACGCCGCCCAACGCCGAATGGGCGGCGTTCGCCAAATCGGGAGTGCACCCGGACCTCGGCGCCGTCCATTTCATCGCCCGCGCCATCACCCCGCCGGGGCGGCCGCGGCGCTTCGACACCCGCTTCTTCGCGGTCGACGCCGACGCCATCGCGGAGCGCATCGACGGCGTCGTCACTGCGGAGAGCGAGCTCGTCGAGCTCGTCTGGCTCGGCATCGAGGATTTGCTCAAGCTCGACATGCCCGGCATCACCATGGCGGTGCTGGAAGAGCTCAAGCTGCGCACCGCCGCGGGTTTCACCCACGACTTGCCGGTGCCGTTTTATCGCATGCAGCGCAGCAAGCGCGTGCGGGAGATGCTGGGGTAAGCGGGCGAAGCTCCCTCAGAGCCTCATCCTGAGGAGCCGGCCGCGGCGCCGGCGTCTCGAAGGATGGCCCCGCACGCTGCGGCCTGTGGCCGTCCTTCGAGACGCCGGATAGCGCGCGGCTCCTCAGGACGAGGTCTGTAAGCGGAGCAATGACAGCTGCGTGCGCGAACCTACCCCGCCCTTGCTCCGATCTTCGTCTCCGTGCCGGCCATCAGCCGCGCGATGTTCGCGCGGTGGCTGACGAAGATCAGCACCGCGAGCAGCATGAACAGCTCGGCCGGCGCGTGCCATCCGCCGAGCCACAGCATCAGCGGCGTCGCGGCGCAGGCGGCGAGCGCGGCGAGCGAGGAGTAGCGGGTGAGCCAGGCGACCGCGCCCCACACCGCGCCGAAGCCGAGCACGACCGGCCAGGCAAGGCCGAGCAGAATGCCGATGAAGGTCGCGACGCCCTTGCCGCCGCGGAATTTCAGCCACACCGGAAACAGGTGCCCGAGGAAGGCGCCGAAGCCGGCGATGCTCGCAAGCTCCAACCCGCCGAAGTGGCGAGCCACCAGCACCGCGAGCGTGCCCTTGAGCGCATCGGCGGCGAGCGTCGCCGCCGCAAGCTCCCTGCGGCCGGTGCGCAGCACGTTGGTCGCGCCGATATTGCCGGAGCCGATGGTGCGGATGTCCTCCATTCCGGCGAGCCGCGTGATGACGAGCCCGAACGGAATCGAGCCGGCGAGATAGCCGAAGGCGAGTGCCGCAAGACCCGCGGGCACCGCGCTCCAAAGCTCTCCGGCATCGGCCATGCTGATTCCTCCTGCCAAAGTATCAATCCTACTCTGCCCGGATTTCTCTGTAGAAAAATGAATTGCTCTGGAGTCCGGATCGAGGTCGCTGGCCTCGTCTCATTCATGTGCGTCATGGCCGGGCTTGTCCCGGCCACCCCGCTTAACGAGGCACGGCCGTGCCCCATGATCGGGGTCGCCGGGACAAGCCCGGCGATGACGCCGAGCAAATTCGAGCCTCACACGAATTCGTACACCGTCCGCCCGGCGACGATGGTTCGCACCACGCGGCCGGTGAGCCGCGCCTCGTCGAACGGCGTGTTCTTGCATTTCGACTTGAGGTCGTCGCGGTCGAGCACCCAGGGCGCGTCGGGGTCGAACACCACGACGTCGGCGGGGCTGCCCGGCCGCAGCGTGCCGCCAGCGAGGCCCAGCAGCTCGGCGGGGCGCGTCGACATCGCCTTGATCAGCGCCGGCAGCGTGATGTCGCCGCCGTGGACGAGGCGCAGACTCGCCGCCAGCATGGTCTCGATGCCGATCGCGCCGGGCGCGGCTTCGGCGAAGGGCAGGCGCTTGGTCTCGACGTCCTGCGGATTGTGGTCGGACATCACGACGTCGATCAGGCCGGAGCCGAGCGCCTCGGCGAGCGCCTTGCGGTCGACCTCGCGGCGCAGCGGCGGCGTCACCTTGCAGAAGGTGCGGTAGGAGCCGACGTCGATCTCGTTGAGCGTGAGGTGGTTGATCGAGGCCGCGGCGGTGACCGGCAGCCCGGCCTCCTTGGCCCGGCGCAGCACCTCGAGCGATTCGGCGCAGGTGATCGAGGCCGCGTGGTAGCGCGATTGCGCCAGCGCCACGAGGCGGATGTCGCGCTCGAGCATCACCGTCTCGGCCGTGGTGGGCACGCCGACGAGGCCGAGCCGCGCCGCGAACTCGCCCTCGTTCATCACGCCCTCGCCGACGAGGTCGGGGTCCTCGGTGTGGTGCACGATGAGGGCGTCGAAATCGCGGGCATAGATCAGCGCGCGCCGCATCACCTGGGCGTTGGTGACGCTCTTTGCCCCGTCGGTGAAGGCGACGGCCCCGGCGGCCTTGAGGAGGCCGATCTCGGTCATCTCCGCGCCGTTGATGCCCTTGGTGAGCGCCGCCATCGGATGGACGCGCACGATCGCGGTGTCGCGGGCGCGGCGCAGCACGAAGTCGACCGTCGCCGGATCATCGATCACCGGAGTGGTATCAGGCTGCGACACGATGGTGGTGACGCCGCCGGCGGCGGCGGCCTGGCTCGCCGAGGCAAAGGTCTCGCGGTATTCGGCGCCGGGCTCGCCGACGAAGGCGCGCATGTCGATGAGGCCGGGCGCGACGACCCTGCCGCGGCAGTCGATGATCTCGGTGCCCTCGGGGACGCCGGCGGCGCCGATGCCGCGCCGGGCGTCGCGCACGACGCCGTCGGCGAGCAGCAGGTCGCCGTCGATGTCGAGGTCGCGTGAGGGATCGACGATCCGCGCGTTGGTGAGCAGGATCGGGCGGCGATCGGAGAGCATGCTGTTACTCCGGCGGGACGCGCACGGTCACATGTTCGGCAGGTTGCGCGAGAGCGCCTCGAGCACGGCCATCCGCACCGCGACGCCCATCTCGACCTGCTCGCGGATCAGCGACTGGGCGCCGTCGGCGACGGTGGAATTGATCTCGACGCCGCGGTTCATCGGGCCGGGATGCATGACGAGGGCGTCGGGCCGCGCATAGGCGAGCTTCTTCGCGTCGAGGCCGAAATAGGCGAAGTATTCCTGGGTCGACGGCACGAACGAGCCGTTCATCCGCTCGCGCTGCAGGCGCAGCATCATCACGATGTCGGCGTTGCGCAGGCCCTCGCGCATGTCGCGGCAGACCTCGACGCCGAAGTTCTCGATGCCGGGCGGCAGCAGGGTCGAGGGCGCGACGACGCGCACCCGCGCGCCGAGCGTATTGAGCAGGATGATGTTCGAGCGCGCCACCCGCGAATGCAGGATGTCGCCGCAGATCGCGACGGTGAGCGCGTCGATCGGCCCCTTGTTGCGGCGGATGGTGAGCGCATCGAGCAGCGCCTGGGTCGGGTGCTCGTGGGAGCCGTCGCCGGCATTGATCACCGAGCAGTCGACCTTGCGCGCGAGCAGCTCCACCGCGCCGGACGCGTGGTGGCGCACCACGAGGATGTCGGGGTGCATGGCGTTGAGCGTGATCGCGGTGTCGATCAGGGTCTCGCCCTTGCGCATCGAGGACGACGACACCGACATGTTCATGACGTCGGCGCCGAGCCGCTTGCCGGCGAGCTCGAACGAGGACTGGGTGCGGGTCGAGACCTCGAAGAACAGGTTGACCTGGGTGCGCCCGCGCAGCGAGGCCCGCTTCTTCTCGATCTGGCGGTTGAGATCGACGAATTCCTCCGCGAGATCAAGCAGCCCCGTGATCTCGTCGTGCGACAATCCTTCGATCCCCAACAGATGGCGCTGGTGAAGGACGAACGATGTTTTCGGGGCGATGTTCATTAAAGCGGCACTAATAGGCGGAGTTGCCGGCCCCCGCAAGGGCAGCGGCGACAACGCTCCCCAGCCTTGCGAGTTCCGGTGGTTCGGGCGGGGAGCCGGTCGCTGGGTCATGAACTCCTCATATTCCTTCGACACGGTGGGCCGCTTCGAGGAGGCGATCGATGAAGACCTTGCTGACTTGCGCTGCTGTCACGCTTTCCGCTGCAACCTTGTTGCTGGCATCTGCCGCCGGCGCCGGGGCGGGAGGCTTCGTCATGGACGTCGGCGCCTGGCGTTACGTCGCGGGCCACAACGGGGGCTACTGGACCTACAATCCCCACTTTCAGCAGCCGGTGTCCCGGCACTGCGTCGTTCCGAATGCCTGCGGGTATTATGCCTATGGCTATTGGACGGGGATGCCGAAGTCGCAGTGCGTCTGCCGCTGATCGGCAGCGCGTAGGATGGGTTGAGCTCTTGCGAAACCCATCGCTCTCTCCCCAAACGCCGTCGCATCGTGGCTGGTGAGGTGATGGGTTTCGCAAGAGCTCAACCCATCCTACCAGGGGGCCTTTCCCTCCCCGTCTTCGGGGAGGGCAGGGTGGGGTCCGCGAGCGTAGCGAGCAAGGAAGCAAGACCCCACCCTGCCCTCCCCGAAGACGGGGAGGGAGAAGAAGGGCTACTCCTGCATCGCCTCCTCGCGCTTTGCCCGCAGCGTCGGCGCGGCGATCGCGATCAGGAGGGCTGCGGCGGCGAACAGGAAGCCCGCGGAGATCGGCCGGGTCACCAGCACGCTGGCGTCGCCTTGCGCGATCATCAGGGCGCGGCGCAAATTCTCCTCCATCATCGGGCCGAGGATGAAGCCGAGAATGAGCGGCGCCGGCTCGCAATCGAGCTTGAGGAAGAGGTAGCCGAGCGCGGTCAGCGCCGCGAGCGCATAGACGTCGAACACCTTGGTGTCGACGGTATAGACCCCGATGCAGCAGAACACGAAGATCGAGGGATAAAGCAGCCGGTAGGGCACCGCGAGCAGGCGGATCCACAAGCCGACCAGCGGCAGGTTGAGGACGAGCAGCATCAAATTGCCGACCCACATGCTGGCGATGAGGCCCCAGAACAGCTCCGGCCGTTCGGTCATCACCTGCGGGCCCGGCGCGATGCCCTGGATCATCAGGGCGCCGATCATCAGCGCCATGGTCGGATTGGAGGGGATGCCGAGCGTGAGCATCGGGATGAACGAGGTCTGGGCGCCGGCATTGTTGGCGCTTTCGGGCGCCGCGACGCCGCGGATGTCGCCCTCGCCGAAGTGCCGCGGCGGCTTCGCGATCTTCTTCTCCAGCATGTAGGCGGCGAACGAGGCGAGCAGCGCGCCGCCGCCGGGCAGGATGCCGAGGATCGAACCGAGGCTGGTGCCGCGCACCACCGACCAGAAGCTCGTGCGCAGATCGGCAAGGCTCGGCAGCACGCTGCCGATGCGGCTCGCGAACACGCTCTTGTGCTCGGGATTTTCGAGGTTGAGCACGACGTCGGTCATGCCGAAGAAGGCCATGGCGAGCGCGACGAAGCCGACGCCGTCGGCAAGCTCCGACTGGCCGAAGGCGAAGCGGATGACGCCGGAATTGACGTCGGTGCCGATCATGCCGAACAGCAGCCCGACGCAGACCATGCACAGCGCCTTGATGAGGGAGCCGCGCGCGAGCACGATCGCGGCGACGAGGCCGAACACCATCAGCGAGAAATATTCCGCCGGGCCGAATTTCAGCGCGACCTCGGCGAGCGGCGGCGCGAACGCCGCGATCAGCACCGTCGCGACGCAGCCCGCGAAGAACGAGCCGATCGCGGCGATGCCGAGCGCGGGGCCGGCGCGGCCGCGCCGCGCCATCTGGTAGCCGTCGAGCGTCGTCACGACGGAGGAGGATTCGCCGGGAATGTTGACCAGGATCGCGGTGGTCGAGCCGCCATATTGCGCGCCGTAATAGATGCCGGCGAGCATGATCAGCGCCGGCGTCGGCCCGAGCTTGAAGGTGAACGGCAGCAGCATCGCGACCGTCGCCACCGGGCCTATGCCCGGCAGCACGCCGACCAGCGTGCCGAGCACGCAGCCGATGAAGCAATAGACGAGGTTCTGCCACGTCACCGCGACGCCGAGGCCGAACCAGAGATCGGCGGATGCCCAGGTCAGATGCCCATCGTCAGCCCCGCGCGCTCACCACTGCGGCCAGACCGGCAGCGGCAGGCCGAGGAGCCACACGAAGGTCGCGACCGAGAACGCGATCAGCAGCAGGGCGAGCACAAGGCTCGGCAGCAGGCGGACGTCGCGGTCGGCGAAGGCGCTGACCAGCACCAGCACCGCGATCGCGGCGGCAAGGCCGAGCCGTTCGATCGCAAGCCCGAACAGCACGACGGCAAGGAGCGTCACCAGCAGCGGGCGCGGATTGAAACGCGGCAGCGGCGGGCCGTCGAACACGAGCGCGCGGCCGGCGACGACCGCGCCGAGGATCGCGAGCAGCGCGCCGACCATGATCGGGAAGTAGCCGGGGCCCATGCGGTGGGCTTCGCCGAACCGGTACTGGCTCGCAAGTGCGATGAACACCGCGGCGATGCCGACGAACAGCAGGCCGGCCCAGAAGTCGCGCGGCGAGCGGATGCGCATGCGGCTACCGCCGCGGACCGAACGAGCGCGGCACCGCCGTCACTCCGCCTGGATGTTGGCGCGGGTGATGATCGTCTTGAACGCGGCGGTCTCGCGCTTGATCCGCGCGGCGACCTCCGCCGGCGTCGACGGGATGGTGGTGGCGCCGCCGGTGGCGAGGCGCTCCTTGACGTCGGGCATGGCGAGGATCTTCACGACTTCGGCATTGAGCTTGTCGATGATCGGCTGCGGCGTCGCCTTCGGCGCATAGAGCGCGGTCCAGTTGGTGCCGTCGACGTCGGCCACGCCGCTCTCCTGGAGCGTCGGCAGGTCCGGGTTGAGCGGCGAGCGCTGCGCCGTCGTGATCGCCAGCATGCGCACGCGGCCGCTGCGCACATGGGGCGTCGCCGAGGACACCGCGAGCACACCCGCGGGCAGGTCGCCGCCGGCGAGCGAGGCGGCCGCCGGTGCGCCGCCCTTGTAGGGGATGTGCTGGAATTTCGTGCCGGTGCCGAGGCCGGTCCATTCCATGATGATCTGGTTGACGCTGCCGTTGCCGGGCGTCGCGACCGCGATCTTGCCGGGCCGCGCCTTGGCGTCGGCAATGAGGTCGGCCATGGTCTTGTAGGGCGACGCCGCATTGACGGCGAACACGCAGGGCGTGTCGGTGAGCGAGGTCACCGGCGCAAGGTCGCGCTCGACGTCGTAGGGCAGCTCCTTGAACAGCGACGGGTTGATGGTGATCTCGCCGAGCGTCGCGACGAGGAAGGTGTAGCCGTCGGGCGCCGCCTTGGCGACGGTCGAGACCCCGATGAAGCCGTTGCCGCCGGCGCGGTTCTCGACGATCACCTGCTGCCCCCACGCCTCCGTGAGCTTCTGCCCGACGACGCGCGCAGCGATGTCGGCGACCCCGCCCGGCGCGAAGGGGATGACGAAGCGGATCGGCTTGGTGGGCCAGGTCTGGGCGGTGGCGGGGGTGAGGGCGGCGAAGAGGGTGCAGGCGACGAGGCTGACGAAGGCCACGCGGTTGCGCCGTCCGTCGATCCGCCGTCGTCATGTTCGCTCTCCCGGTAAACGTTGCCGTTCGGACGCTACCCTATCGGGGCAGGCGAGGGCAGGGAATACGTCGTCGCGGAGGGCTGGCTTTGGAGTGCGCCGGGTTGAGTGATCATGGCCGGGCTTGTCCCGGCCATGACGGCTGATGCCGATTACTGGCGGCTCCGGGTGCGGACCTGGCCGGCGCCGTCCGAGGTATACCCGGACTCCCAGGCGCCGAACGACTCCGGCGCATTGACGTTGGGCGACCGCGCGTTCGGTGCGGCGTAGGACGGGTAGCCGAACGCCGGCGAGTAGTTGTTCGGAGCCGATTGCGCAAAGGACGGCGTCGCGGCGACGAGGCCTGCGAGCGTCGACAAAAGCAGCATGGTTTTCATTGTCGTTCTCCAAGATGTATGGACGAGCCGCCAACGACGCACCGGATTTGCGAGCGGGGCTGATATCACCGGCACGTCACCGCGCGGCTCGCCGTCACCTCAGGTCGGGTCGCCGCATCGCTTGCGGTATGGCGCATCGTCGCCGTGCTGGCATGCAGGCAATGCGGTTGAAAATTGACTGGCCCGTCGCGCTGGACTGCCAAGCCCTCGCGCGATCGAATGAATCGCCATTTGTCGGCAATGTTCCACAGCCTTCGTCGCGTCGCTCCGCGCAGCAATTCGAGACAATGCGCAGCATGCCGGTGCAGTCATTGTCCAAACAATCCGCACGCCCAAAATGTGAGCGCCGCGATTTGGATCAACTTCGCGCGATTTGGGCGGTCTCTCCTAGGCCGCTGGCCGCGGCACCTCGGTCTCGCCGTGCTCGGTGAGGAGTGCCAGCAGACGCTTGCGCATGATCAGGCCGGGGCGATCCGACGGCATGTGCATCTCGATCTTACGCTCGACGTCGACGATGGCGTCGGGGTCGGTGGATTCGAGAATCTCGCGGTCCTCGGCAATGATCGCGGCGTCCCAGTCGATCAGCTCCTTGGTCGAGCAGTCCTGCTCGCGGTCGTTGCGGAACAGGATCTGGACGAGTTGGATGCTACCGTCGTCGATCGGCGTCGCCGAGTTGAAGATGATGTGGCGCAAGCCCGACGGGTACTCGATGTCGAGGGTGCGGCAGAACGGCATGAACCATGCATTGCGCATGTGCCGCGTCGTGATCGGATCGGCGGTGCCGGTGATGCGATGTGCCGCCGGCGGGTTCTTGATCGGCACGATGGTCTCCGCGCGGAAGCCGTAGTCGGTCTCGACGAGCTCGTACTTCTCGGGCTTCGGCTGGTCCTGCTGGCCGAAGGTCGCGCGGTGGACAAAGGAGAAGTGCGAGTTGTCGAACGAGTTCTCCATCATGCGCAGCGCTGCGGTGTTCCAACGGTCGTCGAACTGGTGGATGCGGCGGAAGCCCGGCATGCGATCCTCCGGCAGATCGGGGATCGGCAGCAGCGGGTCGTCGAGCGCGACCCAGGCGTAGCCGTACTTCTCCTCGCAGTGGAACGACTGGACGGCGACGTTGGGGAGCGGCTGGTCCGGCCGCGAACTGCGGAATCCTCACGAGCTTGCCGGTGCGGTCGTATTTCCAGCCGTGATAGCCGCAGATGATATGCCCGTCGCGGCACCAGCCCTTGGAGAGCTTGGCGGTGCGGTGGCGGCAGCGGTCGCGCAGCGCCGCGGGCTGACCCTTCTCGTCGAGGAACAGCATGATGTTCTCGCCGAGGAGCGTGAATGGCTGCGGCCCCGCCACAAGCTTGTCGAGGGGCAGCGTCGCGTACCAGAACCGGCGGAGCACCTTCTGTTGGGTGGCGAGCATGGGCGTTTCTCCTTGAGCTCTAAAGCCGTCTCCTAATCTCTTCCCGACCTCATCCTGAGGAGCCTGCGGAGGCGTCTCGAAGGACGGCCACAGGCCGCAGCGGGTGGGGCCATCCTTCGAAGACGGCGCTTCGCGCCTCCTCAGGATGAGGTCGGAAAGGGTTCATGGGTCCAGTCTCCTAGTGCATTAGCCGCGTCACCACGCGGGCCGCCTCGCGCCGCAATCCTTCGAGGTCGAAACCGGGGATCGCGCCGTTTTCGACGACGATGCGGCCGCCGACCATCAAGAGCTTGAGATCGGGCGTGCCGGCGCCGACCACCGGTCCGATCAGTTTGTCGTGCAGGCCGAAATAACGCGGGCTCGCGAGATCGAACACGGCGAGGTCGGCGAGCTTGCCCGGCGCCAGCGCGCCGAGATCGGGGAAGCCGAGCACGCGGGCGCCGTTCACGGTCGCCCAGCGCACGACGTCCTCCACCGTGGTGGCGGCAGCGCCCTTGAGCGCGCGGTGGGTATGCCAGGCGCTGTTCATCTCGCTGATCATGTCGGCGAACTCGTTCGAGGCCGCGCCGTCGACGGCGAGCGACACCGCGCCGCCGGCCGCCGCCATCAGGTCGGCCGGCGCGACACCGGAGCCGAGCCGGCAGTTCGACTGCGGGCAATGCGCCATGCCGGTGCCGGTGTCGAGAAGAAGCTGCATCTCCTCGTTGTCGATGTGCACGAGATGGGCGAACCACACGTCGGGCCCCAGCCAATCATGCTCGGCGATCCAGTGGATCGGGCGCTTGCCGAACTTCGCCATGCAGAAGTCGACATAGTCCGTCGTCTCCGACATATGGCTGTGCAGGCGCAGCCCGAGCCCGCGGGCGGCGGCGGCGACCACCTTCAGCTCCGGCGGCGCGAGTGCCCAGGGCGGCGCGGTCGGCGCGAACACGACGCGGCTCATGCTGGCGGGGGAGGGGTCGTGGTAGCGCTGGGCGCAAGCTTCGACCGACTTGATCATGGCATCGAGCGGCTCGGTCGGCATCGGCTTGTAGCCGGGCGTATCGAAGTTGCGGAACACCGTGGCGCCGCCGCGGCAGAACACGAGGCGCATCCCGAGATCGCGCGCCGCGGCGAAGATCACGTCGGCCGGATCGAAGCGGTAGGTGTCGGAGAACATGTAGTGGTGGTCGGCGGCGGTGGTGGTGCCGGAGAGCAGGAGCTCGACGAGGCCGATGCGCGCCGCGACGTAAAGCTCCTCCTCGCCGATCTCGCTCCAATAGGCGTGCGGCACCGACCGCAGCCAGCCCATCAGCGGCAGGTTGATGCCGGAGCGCACGCCCTTGAGGATACTCTGGAACAGGTGGTGATGGGTGGAGACGAGGCCGGGATAGATCACGCAGCCGGAGGCATCGATGACGTGCTCGCCGGGCTCGGGCGCGAGGTCACCGATCGCCGCGATGCGGTCGCCTTCGATGCGGATCGCGCCATTGGCGCGCATGGCCTCGCCCGGCAGGCCGGTGAAAATTCCTTCCGCACCGCGGATCAGTGTCATGCGTCGGCTCCGACTTCGCTTTCGTGCCACTCTCCGAGCGCGAGCTTGGAGAGCGCCACCATGAAGACGAACAACGCTACACCGGCAAGCGTAATGAGGAGGAGCGCGCAAACATGCGGGGGATGTCGAGCTGGAAGCCGCTTTGCAGGATTTCATAGGCGAGCCCGGAGCTGCGGCCGCCGGTGCCGGCGACGAACTCGCCGACCACCGCGCCGATCAGCGCAAGGCCGCTCGAAATGCGCAAACCGCCGAAAAAGTACGGCAGCGCGCTGGGGATGCGCAGCCGCACGAGCGTTTGGAGCCGCCCGGCGCGGTTCATGCGGAACAGGTTGACGAGCCCGGGATCGATGCTGCGCAGTCCGAGCGTGGTGTTGGAGATGATCGGAAACAGCGCCACGATCGTCGCGCACAGGGTGAGCGCGATCTGGGTGTTCTTCACCAGGATCACGATCAGCGGTGCGATGGCGACGACCGGTGTCACCTGGAGCAGCACCGCATAGGGGAACAGGCCCTTCTCGATCAGCGGGCTCTGCACGAAGAGAAATGCGACGAGCGTGCCGACGATGATCGCCGCGACGAAGGCTTGCAGCGCGACGCGCAGCGTTGATCGGAGCGCGCCGAGCAGGGTAGGGCCGTCTGACCAGAATGCTGCCGCGATATCGCTCGGCTTCGGGAACAGATAGACCGGCACACCGCCGACCCGACAGGCGATTTCCCAAACCGCGATGAGCGCGATGCCGACGAGCGTCGGCGCGAGGATGGACACGACGGTGTCCGATTGCATCACGCGGCGCATGG
>CAWCCG010000017.1:0-89312 GCA_963793985.1 uncultured Alphaproteobacteria bacterium
CTCACGCCGAGCGCGCCAGCGCGCCGTCGATCATCTCGACGGTGTTGCCGAGCCCGTAGACCGCGACGAACGAGCCGAAGCGCGGGCCCTTCTCCTGGCCGAGCAGCACCTGGTAGAGCATGTTGAACCATTCGAGCGATACGCCGGGCTTGCCGTCCTTGGTCTTCGCCTTGCCCGAGGTGTCGAGGAAGGGCGGGCGGCGTCCAAGCCGTAGACGACCTCCTGGATCGTTTCCGCCGACAAGTCGGGCGGGAGCTGCGAGCGCGTCGCGCAGGTCGATCAGTGCAGCCCGCTCGGTGTCGCCGGCGATGCGGAACGTCTTCGAAGGCTTCACGAAGTCCTCGTAGTAGTTGATCGCATAGCCGGCCAGGTGATCGAGCAGGGGCTCGCTCTGCGGCGTCGCGCCCGGCACATAGCGCTCCAGGAACCCCCAGAGGATTTCCTTGGTGGAGGCGTCCGCCGCCGACACCAGGTTCAGGAGCAGGGCGAAGGTGACCGGCGAGCCGTGCTGCGGCGGCGCGGCGGCGTGGACGTGCCAACCGGATTGTCGATCGCCGGCGCGTTGGTCCCTTCGGCCTTGCCGCGGTTGAAGCTTTCGAGCTGCTGCAGATATTCGTCCGTCGCCTTCGGGGCCACGTCGAAGATAGAGCCGCTTCGCCGACCTTCGGCGACTGGAACATGTAGTAGCGCGAGGCTCTCCGGCGCGGCGTAGCGGAGCCACTCCTCCATCGAGAGGCCGTTGCCCTTGGACTTGGAGATCTTCTGGCCCTGTTCGTCGAGGAAGAGCTCGTAGTTGAAGCCCTCCGGCGGCTCGCCGCCGAGGACGCGGCAGATCTGGCTCGACAGCTTGACCAAGTCGATCAGGTCCTTGCCGGCCATCTCGTAGTCGACGCCGAGCGCCGCCCAGCGCATCGCCCAGTCGGCGCTTCCACTGCAGCTTGCACCGTGCCGCCGGTCACCGGGACCTCGACCCGCTCGCCGTCGTCGGGTCGTCGGAAGACGATGGTCCCGGCCGCGACGTTGTGGTCGAGCGATCGGCACCTGCAGCACCTTGCCGGTCTTCGGGCTGATCGGCAGGAACGGCGAATAGGTCGCGTGCCGCTCCTCGCCGAAGCGTCGGCAGCATGACCGTCATGACGTCGTCGTACCGGGCGAGCACGCGCAGCAGCGCCGCGTCGAACCGGCCCGGACCTGTAGCACTCGGTCGCGGACAGGAACTCGTACTCGAAGCCGAAGGCAGTCGAGGAAGGCGCGCAGCCGCGCATTGTTGTGCGCGCCGAAGCTCTCGTGCGTGCCGAACGGATCGGGGACCACGGTCAGCGGCTGCCGAGGTACGGCTCGACAGCTCCTGGTTGGGGATGTTGCCGGGGATCTTCCGCAGGCCGTCCATGTCGTCGGAGAAGGCGATCAGCCGCGTCGGCACGCGTCCTCGGTGAGGGCCCGGAACGCGGTGCGCACCATGGTCGTGCGCGCCACCTCGCCGAAGGTGCCGATGTGCGGCAGGCCCGAGGGCCCGTAGCCGGTCTCGAAGATCACCGCCGTTGTCGGGCAGGGCCCCTCGCTTCAGGCGCTCGACGATCTTCTGCGCCTCCTCGAACGGCCACGCGTTGCACCGCTCGGCAAAATCCCGCAGCTCGGGAGCGGCGGAGGTCATCACATCGGGCATCGGATACTCCAGGCCCGGACGCCGCTGGGCAACTCACGCGTCGCGCACCAGCGCCGACTGAGCATGCCGGATGAGGTGAACCTATTCGCCGTCATCGCCGGGCTTAACCCGGCGATCCCGACAATGTGGCACGGCTGTGCCTTTCTAAGCGGGATGGCCGGGTCAAGCCCGGCCATGACGATGCCCCAAAAACCGGTCATGCTTCGGGCGGTTCCCTATGACAAGCGCCAAGGAGACTCAACTCGAAACGACGGGCTCAGAACGGGCTGACCGGGAAATAGCGCAGCCACAGGTCGGTGAAGCGCCCGCTTTCCCAGATGCGGAACATGGCCCAGTTGAGCGCGAGCCGCAGCGGGTCGTTGCCGCGCCGGACCGCGATGCCGATGCCCTCGCCGAAAAAGCGGCTCTCGGTGAAGGGGCCGCCGGTGAACGCGCGGCGGGCGGTCGGAGGCACCGCCGTTCAGCCAGGACGAGAGGCCGTAGCCGTCGCCGAACACGAGGTCGACGTCGCCCTCTGCGCAGCGCGTCGCGAGCGCCTTCGCTGTCGCGGAACGGCCGCAGCTCTCGGCCTCGGTGAACAGGGTGCGCAGATACTGCTCGTGCGCCGAGCCGGCGACCACCGCGATCTTCTTGCCCTCGATCTTCTCCGGGGTGGCGTCGAGAATGCCGCTGTCGCGGCGGGTGGCGAAGCGCGCGGTCGGCCGGTGGTCGGGATCGGAGAAATCGGCGCGCCGCCGCGCGTCGGGGGTGACCGCGATCGAGGCGATCGCGGCATCGCCTCGGTTCTGGGTGAGGCGTGTCGAACAGAGTGTCGAAGCGGCGCATCTGGACGGTGCAGTTGACCTTGAGCTCCTCGCAGATCATTCGCGCGAGATCGACGTTGAAGCCGGCGGGATTGCCGTCCGGGCCGGCGAAATTGAACGGCGGGTAATCGACCTCGGTCATGAAGCGGATGGTGCCCATGCGCGAGACGTCGGACCGCTCGGGGAGCCGCCGCGGGTCCCAGAAACCGGGCACGACCAGCGGCGCACCCGGTTGGCCCGCGGCGCCCTGCGCGGCGGCAGGACGGGTGCCGATCGGCGCGGCGAGGGCGAGCGCCATGAGGAACGCGACGATGGCGCCCACCGTGGCGCCCGCCTTCGTCGCCGGGCTTGGCCCGGCGATACCGATAGCGCGGCACGGCGGTGCCACAGGGGTCCACGGCAGGCGGAAGAAATCGGAAAGCGGCATCGGCGTTCTGTCCTTGACCGGGGGGTCCGGCTCTCGCAATAGCGACGCACGACGCCCCCCAGCCGTTTATAGACGAAAAAGTGGGGCCTGCCGGCGCGGGCACGATCCGCAACGTCGCACCCCGTCGGGCAAGATCGGGCATGGCAAATCGGGGAGTTCAGGTCGTCGGGCGCGCCCACCATCCCGTCACCGCTTCTGGACCCAGAACTGGTACATCGCGGCAAAGGTCTCAGGATCTCGGTCTCGAACTGGTGCCAGCATCCAAGGTCGGTCTTGGCGCCGTCCTCGCGGGAACCGCGCGGCATATTTTCGAGCAGCGCCGTCTCGGCGTCGAAGCCGAGAAAGGCGAGGCCCGCGTCTCTCGATGAAGGCCGCGATCTCCGGCAGGCTCAGGCGGTGCTCCTCGACGTGGAACAGGAGGTCGCGGCAGCCGCTCAGCGAGTAGAAATCGGCGCGCCGGCATGCGGCGGCGAGCAGCGGATCGTCGGAGGCGAGCATCCCCTGGCGGCATTCCCGGATGCCGTCCGGCGTCGCCGCAAAGCCGCGCTCGGCGACGAAGGCGCGGGCGCGCACCACGTCGGCGCGGCCGCGTTCGCTGTAGAGCCCGACATTCATCACCCCGCCGGGGCGCAGCAGCGCGACGCAGCCGGCGCCATGCCGCGAAGGGATCGGCGAGGTGATGCAGCACGCCGCTCGCCTCGATGAGGTCGAAGGTCTGGCCGGCGCCGTCGAACGCCAGGAGGTCGGCGGCGGCATATTTGAGATTGGTCAGGCCGAGCTCGCTGGTCTTGCGCAGCGCATAGGCGAGGCTCGCTTCGCTGAGATCGATGGCGAGCACGTCGGCATCGGCAAAGCGCTGCGCGGTCTCGATGGCGTGCTGGCCGGTGCCGCAGCCGGCGATCAGGACCGCGATCGGCGACGCGGCCGAGCGGCCGGTAATCGGGAAATTTCGCCTGCAGATAGGCGTCGAGCGACACCGGCGCGCCGGCCGGGCCGGCGGCTGATCCAGCGCGGATCGGGATTCTCCTCGTATTGCTGCTTCACCGCGCGCGACACGCCGTCCTCGATCGCGGTGAGGCGTGGGAGCGTGGCGCGCAGCTCCCGTTCCGTGCGCGGCTCGGTGACCTGCTGCGCCAGCAGCGCGGCGATCGGCGCCGGCCAGGTCGGCGTCGGCCGCTCGACGAGCCGCTCCGCGCCGGGAAGCGACGCCAGCGGATGATAGGCGGCGACGGCGGCAATCCATTGCGGCGGGACATCCGCGCCCTGCGCCGCGGCGGCGGCGAGCCGGTCGCCCAGCGCCGCGGCGCCGGTGGCGTTCCTCGTCGCTCGCGCCGGAGACGTATTCGTTGACGAAGCACTGGCGCGCGACCGCGCACAGCACGGCGAGACCGTCCGGCGGCAGCTCCGCGTCCGCCGCGCGCGACCTCGAACAGCGCGCGCCGCAGGGCGACGACGACGCGCTCGAGGTCGGCGTCGCACAGCGGCAGCACCTCGAGAAGCCGGCAGAGCACGCGGTCCTGCGCGAGGTCGGCGAGGGTCGCGGGCGCGATCAGTTCGGCGAGCGACGGCGGGGTCGCCGCCGGCGCGGCAGAACGTTCGAGCGCCGCCTTCACCGCCGGATTCATTCCGCACGAGGCTGATCGCCGGAACGATGAGATTGACCGGGTTGTCCCACCCTTCCTCGAGCGCCCGCGCGATGAGCTCGCGGAAACGACGGTCGTCGCTGCGCGGCTGCGCATGGCGGGCGGCGCGGGCGAACAGCGACGTCGCCTCGCGGCTCTCGCCGATGGCGAGCGCGGCAAGCGCCGCCTCGAGCGCACCGGCCTCGTCGCCCTGCGCCAGCGCGGCCTGTCCGAGATTGACCGCCGCGTGGAGATGGCGCGGGTCGAGCGCGAGGGCGCGGCGCAGATGCGGCGCCGCCTGCGCCGGCTCGTGCGCGGCGAGCAGCGCCGCCCCGAGGCTCGCATGGGCGGCGGCGAAGTCCGGCTTGAGCCGCGCCGCCGCGGCGAACTCGCTCGCCGCCTCGGCGTAGCGTTCGCGCCGCGCCAGCACGGTGCCGAGATTGTAGCGCGCCTCGCCCGACTGCGGAGCGAGCGTCGCGGCCGTGCGGCAGGCGGCCTCGGCTTCCTCGAGCCGGCCGAGCGCGATGAGGACATTGCCGAGGTTGAGCCATGCGCCGAAATGATCGGGCTTGAGCTCGGCGGCCCCCCGGTAGCGCGCCGCCGCCTCGTCGCGCCGGCCCATCGCTTCGAGGATGACGCCGAGATTGTAGTGGAAGTCGGGGATGCTGCCGTCCGCCGCGATCGCCTGCTCGATGAGCTCGACCGCGGCGGCGCTCTGGCCCTGCTGATGGCTGAGCACGCCGAGAAAGTGCAGCGCCGGGGCATGGCGCGGCTCGCGCGCGAGCACCTCGCGATAGAGCCGCTCGGCCTCGCTGAGTTGTCCCGCGCGGTGATGTCCGAGCGCCGCCGAAAACAGCGCATCGGGCCCGGCCTGCTTGCGACCGGCCCGGTCGGCGCTCGCCGCCGCGCGGCGTTCTTTCCGGTTCATCAGGCGGCCCCGGCGGATGCGGCTCCCCGGGGCCGCAAGTCGGATGGCGGATCACAGATATTTGCGCAGGTCGGCCGCGGCGACGTCCGCGGTGCGCTTCATGTTGAAGGGGCTGATGAAGCGGCCGTCCTTGTCCATGAGATAGACGATGGCGGTGTGGTCCATGGTGTAGTCGCCGCCATCGAGCGGGACCTTCTTGTAGTAGACCCGGTAGGCCTTGGCGACGGCGGCGAGCGCCGCCGGATCGCCGGTGAGGCCGCGGATGTGCGGATCGAAGCTCGCGAGGTAGTCCTTCATGCTCGCCGGCGTGTCGCGCTCGGGATCGACGGTGACGAACAGCGCCGCCGTCTTGTCGGCGTCGCTGCCGAGCTTGCGCATGATCTCCGACATCTCGAAGAGCGCGGTCGGGCACACGTCCGGGCAATGGGTGAAGCCGAAGAAGACGAGGAACGGCTTGCCCTTGAGGTTCTGGTCGGAGAACGGCGCGCCGTTCTGGTCGACGAGCCGGAACGGCCCACCGATCGCCGCGGTCGGGATCGGGATCGGCCCCGTGCCGGCCCGGGTGAAATACAGGATGCCGCCGAGGCAGACACCGAGCCCGGCGAGGAAGGCGATCGCCACGATCAGCAGCCGCGGGAGACGTCCGCTCATTGAAATTCCCTGACTTTTCGTTCGCGTGTCGGCTCTTGGGGCCGTTTTCCGGCCCTCCACATAAGCCCGAACGGAGGGCGCGACAAGCGAGGCCGGGAGTCGCCGCCGCCCTTGTTTCGCCGCACCGCCTTCGTTAGAACACCGCGCACCACAACGGGACTTGGGTTCCGGCCGCGGAGAGGTGGCTGAGTGGTTGAAAGCACCGCACTCGAAATGCGGCATACGGGCAACCGTATCGGGGGTCGAACTCCCTCCCTCTCCGCCAGGAATGCTGGGCGATGAACATGCGACAGGTATCTCTGCGCGCCTTGCTGATAGCCATCGGATTGGGCGCGAGCGCCACGACGGCGCATGCGGCTGCGTCGCCGTGCCCCGATCCGGGTGCGGTGTGCAATATCCAGTGCTACGATGCCTATTGCAGCGTCTGGCGGGCGTGCTGGGTCACGGAAACCGGCATCGGGGTGTGCAGTGCCCGTGCGCTACGGTCGGGCGCCGCGTATCCGCAGGTGAGCGGGCGGCATCGACAGGGTTGCCTCGCCACAGTCAAACGAGTTGCACCGCGATCGGACACGATGCAATCGATCAGGCGATGAATTGAACCGATCGCACATTCAATGCGCCCGCTTTCCATGCCCGAACTTGTATCTCGTGCTGTTGGTGCCCGCCCCTGCTGACCGAGCGGCGTAGCCGGTCGCAAGCGCATCGCGCTCGCGTCTTTGCTCCGGACGTCACCGTTGCTTCCTTCCGCGCCAATCGTCACGCAGGCAGGCAATCCATTAACCAATTCAGCCTACAGTAACCATGTTCCCGGCGCCCCCCGTAACCCCGCGTAACGCGCCTCGGAATCCGTTACTGCTCCCGGCTCTCCCCAGGGCCGGGAGCTTCATGTTTTGCGCTCGCTCCAATTCGGCCTGACATCGACGCCGATCGTCCTGGCGAAGTGGAGGCCGTCGAGTCCCTCCTGAGGCGTTTCGCGGGTGGCGTCAGTCTGCGAAATGTCTTCTGGCGCGGACCGTCCTCAACGGCGCTGCTTGGCCGCCGTCGTCATCTAGGCGGGAACGGCCTGTTTCAGTGCGGCGGCGTGTCATCGACGTCGACGAGCGGGGGATAGGTCCCGCCGGCAGAACAAGCGAGAGTGATCGCGGGCCGCAGACGCCCCAACACTTTTCCCGGTTTGTCGGAGCGTGTGCGCGACTGAGCAAAAATCGCTTGCCCACGCAATGGCCCACACACATGAACCAGGGCGCTCAGATCGCAAGTGCTCGCAATCGTGAGACCGGTCTGGCGGAGGTGAGATTTGCGGTAGCAGTGCACTGCCAAGCTCGCCCGCCGATCGGCTTGGAATGCGGCTACCAGTTCAAGCACGGTGTTTTCAGTCGCGCCGTGCAGGCGCCCAATGAGCTCATCCGAAATAAAGATGTCGTCGTCCTGTAGCGCTTGCTCAATGCCGCTCATCGTCCACCCCCTAGGTTTCACGAGAGTACGTCAACAGCCCTTGGCCAATGTCGAGTCGTAGAGCCAAGCGGCGCGATTGCTGGACTGGCTCGGCCGGTCAGGGCCAAGCGCCGCCACGATCAGGCTTCGGCATGCTCAATCTGAAATCTCTTGCGAGGCGCTCGTGTGATTGGCGAGCTCGAGCCACCCCAGCGCCATCCCCATCAAGATGGTCCTCAGCTCGCCCTGTGACTCAGCCTCGGCCAACTGGAGGCATTCCCTCGCTTCCTCTTGGTAGCTGACGACCTTGACTGGAAGGTCCATCACATCTGCCATAGCCCTCGCCCCCAAAGTTGCCTTTGCCGGGATAGTCAGCTTCCGAGGCCAAAATGTGTGGATAAGTTGTCGACTTTACGCGGCTTCATTGGCGGGCATGACACACGCGCGGCGGGCGCGACGGCATTTCCTCTGCCATTTGCCCCGATGTTGGCACGTACCATGCTTCAAATGCAGCCTTCCTCGGAGGCGACCATGCGTAGAGCGATCCGGCCTATCCTCATCGCCCTCGGCCTCACCGCGTCGCCTCACCGCGACGGCGGCGCAGGCGGCGTGGCCGGAGCGGCCGGTGACGGTGATGGTGCCGTTCACCGCCGGCGGCATCACCGACGTGCTGGCGCGGCTGATGGCGGAGCGGCTGCAGGAGGCGTTGAAGCAGCCCTTCATCGTCGAGAACGCGCCGGGCGCCGCCGGCGTGATCGCGGCGGAGCGCGTGCTCAAGGCGGCGCCCGACGGCTACACGCTGCTGTTCACGCCGGTGTTCCAGATCACCATGGCGCCGTTCACCACCGCGGCGACCTTCGACCCGGTGCAAGGACTTCAAGCCGGTGACCATCGTCGGCACGAGCCCGTTCGTCGTCACGGTGGGCGCCGCGGTGCCGGCGACGACGCTTCCCGCCTTCATCGCCTATGTGAAGGCGCGGCCCGGCCAAATTCCCTTCGGCTCGGCCGGCACCGGCAGCCTCAGCCACGTGTCGGTCGGCGATCTTCCTCAAGAGCGCCGGCCTCGACATGGTGCACGTGCCCTATCGCGGCCTCGGCGCGGCCTTCACCGACCTCATCGCCGGCCACGTCTCGATGGTGATGGCGACGCCGGTCGAGCTCAAATCCTATCTCGATTCCGGCAAGATCAGGCCGCTCGCGGTGACCGCGACGACGCGCACCAAGCAATTGCCGGACGTGCCGACGGTCGCCGAGACGCTGCCGAGCCCGCCGTCCATCACCTTGAACGGCCTCGTCGCGCCCGGACGCACGCCGCAGGAGATCGTCGACACGCTCGCCCGCGAGATCATCGCCGCGGAGAAGAGCCCCGCCTTCCAGGAGCGGCTGGTGCGGGTCGGCGTCGACCCGATCGTCGCGACGCCGGCGGAGTTCGCCGAGATCATCGCCGCCGACACCGCGCGCTGGCGCGACATCGTGCGCGAGCTCGACCTCAAGCCGCACTGAGACGCGGGCGGCGCGAATAGGGCGACGGCGTCTTGATTTCGGGCACGATCTCGTCCGACATGTGCCGTTGCGTTCGGATCAAGAGGGTTCGCTCCGAATGCCTGACACTAGTGCCCGCGCGGTCATCGTCGGTGCCGGACCGGTCGGAATGGTCTGCGCGCTGGCGCTCAACCGGCGCGGCGTGCCGGTCACCGTGTTCGAGCAGGAGCCGGCGCCGGTCACCGACCAGCGCGCCGCCTCGATCCATCCGACGACGCTCGAATTGCTCGACGACCTCGGCGTCACGCAGAGGATCCTGCCGCTCGGCCTGAAATCGCCGTGCTATCGCTTCCACGATCGCGTCAGCGGCGCGATGGTCGCCGAGTTCGATCTCGACCTGATGCGCGACGAGTTCCGCTTTCCCTTCGTGCTGCAATACGAGCAGTACAAGCTCACGGCGTCGATCGCCGCGGCTTACGCCGATTGCGGCGATTTCGACGTGCGCTTCGCGAGCACGGTGACCGACATCGACGACCGCGGCGACCATGTCGACGTCACCGTGGTGACGGACGGCGGCACGGAGCGGATCGCCGGATGTTATGTGATCGGCTGCGACGGCGGGCGCTCGGTGGTGCGCAAGCTCGCCGGCATCTCGTTCGACGGCTTCACCTATCCGGAAAAATTCCTGAAGGTGGCGACGCCGTTCGACTTCGCCACCGTCAATCCGAAGCCTGCACGCTGCGCAACTATTTCGCCGATCCCGACGAGTGGGCGAACGTCTTCAAGGTCAATGGCGAGCGTCCGCCGGGGCTGTGGCGGGTGATCGTGCCGATCCCCTCCGAGGAGAGCGAGGAGGCCACGCTCGCGCCGGAGCGCGTCGAGGCGCGGCTGCAGAAGTTCTTTCCGAAGCCCGGCCGGTACCCGATCGAATACGTCAACGTCTACGGCGTGAGCCAGCGCGTGGCGTCGACCTTCCGCCGCGGCCGCGTGCTGCTCGCCGGCGACTCCGCGCATGTGAACAACCCGATCGGCGGCATGGGCATGAACGGCGGCATCCACGACGCCGTCAATCTCGCCGACAAGCTCGCGCGGGTGTGGCACGGCGAGGCGGACGAGACATCGCTCGACCTCTACTCGCGCCAGCGCCGCCACGCCGCGGTGGAGTACGTGCAGGCGCAGACCATCGCCAACAAGAAGATGATGGAAGAGCGCGATCCGCAGGCGCGCGCCGCAAGCCTCGACGAGCTGCGCCGCACCGCGGAGGATCCGCGAGGCGGCCCGGCGCTACATGCGCCGCGCCGCGCTGCGCGACAGCCTCAATTCCGCGAATGCGGTGAGGTGAGCGAGGCTGCTCGATTCATTCGCCACTGGGAGTCGGACGCGTCATGGCCCCACCGCCGGAGCGGCCGTCCTGCGAAGGCGCTCCGCGCTCCTCGACAGGCCCGGAATGCGCTCTGTTCGGCCGTCCCGCTCAGAACCGGTAGTCGAAGCCGGCGCGGAGGATGTTGGCGTTGAGATTGGCAGTCGCCGTTCCGGTGAGTGACGGGAAGGCGCCTGTCACCTGCGGGGCGGTCTGGTTGGAGAAGCTCGCGTAGAGATACTCCGCCTTGATGAACCAGTTCCACGTCAGCGCATATTCGACGCCGCCGCCGGCTGTCCAGCCGACCACGGTGTTCGAGGTCGAACCCGTGAGGATCGGCGCACCGGTGCCGAGCGTGATCAATTCCGAGAAGCGCAGATCGGTCACCGCGAGCCCGGCGGTGACGTAGGTGAGCATGTTGCCGTTGGCGAACCCGACGCGCGGACGCAGGGTGTAGAGCCAGTTCGAGGTGACGGTGCCCGAGGAGGAATAGGTCATCACGCCGCCCGAGGACGCCGGCAAGATGGGCACCGCCGTACCGACCGCCGACATGCCGGAATTCGCCGACATGTCCCAGCCGCTGAAATCGGTCTCGATGCCGACCACGAAGTGACCGAACTGCCAGTTGTAGCCGAGCTCGAGCCCGCCGAGGACGCCGCGCGGCGCCGTCGAGCTCGTTCCCACGCCGGCGACGCTCGCCGCCGCGGGGCCGAATGCGCCGCTCGGAGTCTCGAGATACTTGGTGCCGCCGAGCACGCCGCCGACGGTCGCCCCGGCATAGAAGCCGCTGAAGGTGAACGGCGCCGTCGCCGCAGGATAGGGCACCGCCGCCGCGGGATAGTTCGCCGGATAGATCACGTCGGGAGGCCGATCCGCCGCGCGCGCGGTCTCGGCGCCGACGAGCGCCAGCAAAGCTACGCTTGCGAACAGGAACTGTCTCATCAGAGGCTCTCTCAACGCAACTCCGACGCGAACGGCCGGGGACGCCCCGGGTGGTGAAGCTAGCACCCGAGGGGGCGAAAGGCTGTGCCCGGTGGGACACAGGCCGAAGGCAAACCACCGCGACCGGCGGCATCGGCCGAGTCTGCGGAAATTTCCGGTTTTTCGTCGTGTTTGCATGGACTTGCGGGCTGCCAGCAGCGTTCCGGACCGTGGCGATCCGGTCACGCCCGCGGGTCGTCGTTCGGCCGGCCGCCCCGGCCTTTGATCTGGATCAAGACCGCGGCCGCCAGCCCTCCCTATCCTCTTGTCTTCAACCTGGAGCCGTCTGTCCTGTGCATCTGGATCGCCGCATCTTGAACGTGCCGCCGCCTCGCCCGAAGCACTGCCCCATCTGCGGGGTGGCGATGCTTGCGAGCCGCAGTCACGGCGGCCGCGAGGCGGATCGTTTCGAGTGCCTGAGCTGCGATCTCGTGATCAACTATTCCGGCGGCAAGCGTCCGGGACCGCCCGTGCGCGAGGAATAGGCCGGGGGTGCCGAGACGGCGTTCCTCGAAGCTCCCGATACACTCCCCAATGCAAAAGCCCCGGCCGAGCGGCCGGGGCTTTGCACGTTTCAGGCCCTCGTGACCGCTTACTTGCCGGCGGTGGCGAGCTGCGTGGAGATGCTGGTGAACGTCGACTTGAGCTGCGAGCCGAGCGTGTTCACGACGGTGATGATGGCGACCGAGATGCCGGCGGCAATCAGCCCGTATTCGATCGCCGTCGCGCCGGACTCGTCGTTCGCAAAGCGCGTCACGAGGTTGGTCATGGTGTGCTCCTGTATCCCAAAGATCTCTGTCTACGCCGGTCCCGCGCCGGCGCTGTTGATCGCCCCGGTCATCCGAACCTGTGGGCAACCTACGGTGCAGCCATTGCCGCAGGGTTAATTTCGTTGTGAGGAGTTTCCGGGCATTGACCGGTGGTTAAAGATGTATGGGAAATGCGGCGCGGCGGGTGGTCGCTCCCGGCTCTCCCAGCCGCGTGGCAGGTCGCCGCCCGCGTGATAAGGATTGATCGGATTTGATGGAAGCGAGCAAAAGCATGAACGCGCGCGCGGAAGCCTATCGTGATTCCGGCGTCGACACCGCGGAAGCCGACGCCGGGCTCGGCAACATCGTGCGGCGGGTGCAAGCCACCTGGCCCCGCCACGGCACCGGGCGGGTCGTCCTCCCGATCGGCTATTTCGCCAATGTCATCGAGATGGACGGCACCGGGATTGCGCTGTGCACCGACGGCGTCGGCTCGAAGACCATCATCGCCTCGATGATGGAAAAATACGACACCATCGGCATCGATTGCGTCGCCATGAACGTCAACGACATGATCTGCGTCGGTGCGCGGCCGCTCTCCCTCGTCGATTATATCGCGATCGACGAGGCCGACGCCGCCATGCTCGACGCGATCGGCGCCGGGCTGTGCGAGGGCGCGCGGATGGCCGGCGTCTCGATCTCCGGCGGCGAGACGGCGCAGCTCAAGGACATCGTCCGCGGCTTCGACCTCGTCGGCATGGCGATCGGCCGCGTCGCGCTCGACAAGGTGATCTGCGGCAGGGACGTGCGCGCGGGCGACGTCGTCATCGGCGTGCGCAGCAGCGGCATCCACAGCAACGGCCTGTCGCTCGCGCGGCGCGCCTTCTTCGGTCAACGGCGGGTTCGGCGTCGGTCACAAGTTCGACGAGCTCGCCACCACGCTCGGCGAGGAGCTGCTGCGGCCGACCGACATCTACGTGCCCGAGGCGATGGAGATTCTGGAGACGGTCGCGGGCGTCAAGGCGCTGATCAACATCACCAGCGACGGCCTGCTCAACCTCACCCGTGTCGATTCCGCGGTCGGCTTCGAGATCGACCGCCTGATCGAGCCGCAGCCGGTGTTCGCGCTCATCCAGCGCCTCGCCGGCGTCGCCGACAGCGAGATGTACGAGGTCTTCAACATGGGGATCGGCTTCTGCTACGTGGTCGACCCTGCCGCCGCCGATCCGGTCCTCGCGATCCTGAAGAAGCACGGCCGCACCGCGCAGCGGATCGGCCACGCCGTTGCCGATCCCGAGAAGAAGGTGCGCATTCCCGCAGCGCAATCTCGTCGGCCAGCACAAGTCGTTCCGCAGCGCGTGATCGCGCTGCCCTGCTGCGCTGCCTATTGCGGCGCGGTGGCGAAAATCCGGTATGTCCGCGGCCGCAGCCCGACCTCCTGGCCGGGCGCGAGCTCGCCCGAGCGCGGCACGTCGATCTCGACCACGGCACCGTCCTGCGAGCGGAGCGCGATCTCGATCCGCCGCGCCGGGCCGAGGCCGTGGATACGGGTGACGCGGCCCGCCAGCGGCGCGTCGGCGACCGGCACCACCGCCATGTCGTAGGGGCGCACGAACAGCCGCCCGGTGCCGCTCCGCAGCCCCTGGGAGTCGAGGCCGACCGGCTCGCCGCCGTGGCGGGCGACACCATCGGTGACGGTGATCGGCAGCACGACGAATTCGCCGATGAATTCGTGCACGAAGGCGGTGGCGGGCCGCTCGTAGACGTCCTCCGGCGTGCCGATCTGCTCGATGCGGCCGCCGTCCATGACGACGACGCGGTCGGCGAGCTCCAGCGCCTCCTCCTGGTCGTGGGTCACGAACACCGAGGTCACGTGGATGTTCTCGTGGAGCTCGCGCAGCCAGCGCCGCAGCTCCTTGCGCACCTTGGCGTCGAGGGCGCCGAACGGCTCGTCGAGCAGCAGCACCTGCGGATCGATGGCGAGCGCGCGGGCGAGCGCGATGCGCTGGCGCTGGCCGCCGGAGAGCTGGCTCGGATAGCGATGGGCGAGCCAGCCGAGCTGGACGAGATCGAGCAGCTTGCCGACCCGCGCGCGAATCTCGTCCTCGCCGACGCGCTTCTCGCCCCGCCGCACCCGCAGGCCGAACGCGACGTTCTCGAACACCGTCATGTGGCGGAACAGGGCGTAGTGCTGGAACACGAAGCCGACGTTGCGAGCGCCGGCGCTGCGCGCGCGCGCGTTCTCCCCATCGAAGAAGATCTCGCCTTCGTCGGGCCAGTCGAGCCCGGCGATGATCCGCAGCAGCGTGGTCTTGCCGGAGCCGGACGGACCGAGCAGCGCGATCAGCTCGCCGTCGCCGATCTCGAGATCGACGCCCGCGAGCGCCGCGAAGGCGCCGAACCGCTTGGTGACGTTGTGAACGCCGATCCTCATCGGCCGGCCCCGATGCGGCGTTCGAGCAGCGTCTTGGCGAGCAGCGTCACCAGAGCGAGCAGCGCCAGCAACGAGGCGACGGCGAACGCCGCCGTCAGATGATATTCGTTGTAGAGGATCTCGATGTGCAGCGGCATGGTGTTGGTCTCGCCGCGCACGTGGCCCGAGACCACCGAGACCGCGCCGAACTCGCCCATCGCCCGCGCGTTGCACAACAGCACGCCGTAGAGCAACGCCCACCGCACGTTCGGCAGCGTCACCCGGAAGAACGTCGAAAGGCCGGAGGCGCCGAGCAGGACCGCCGCCTCCTCTTCCTGGACGCCCTGCTCCTGCATGAGCGGAACGAGCTCGCGGACGACGAACGGAAACGTCACGAACAGGGTGGCGAGCACGATCCCCGGCAGGGCGAAGATGATCGCGATGTCGTGGGCCTGGAGAAACCGGCCGAAATAGCCCTGCGCGCCGAACAGCAGCACGAAGACGAGCCCCGAGATGACCGGGCTCACCGAGAACGGCAGGTCGATCAGCGTGACCAGCACGCCCTTGCCGCGGAATTCGAACCGGGTGATGGCCCATGCGGCGATCACCCCGAACACCAGGTTGATGGTGACGGAGAGCGCCGCCACCAGCAGCGTGAGCCGGATCGCGGCGAGTGCATCGGGATCGGCGACGGCCGCGAGATAGGGCCACACGCCGCGCGAGAACGCCTGGGCGAACACCGTCACCAGCGGCAACACGAGGAAGATCGTGAGAAACGCGACCGCGGCGGCGACGAGGCTCCAGCGCACCACGGCGGATTCCGTGCGCACGGGAACAGCGGGCTTGCGGCCCCGCGGCGCGATCGTGGGTATCGCGACCGACACTTACCCGCCTCCGGTCCGGCGCGCCGACCAGCGCTGCAGGCGGTCGACCAGGAACAGGACGACGAACGACGCGACGAGCATCACCACCGCGATCGCGGTGGCGTCGCCATACTTGAACTCTTCGAGCTTGATGACGATCAGGAGCGGCGCGATCTCGGAAATGTTGGGCATGTTGCCGGCGATGAAGATCACCGATCCGTATTCGCCGACGCCGCGCGCGAACGCGAGCGCGAAGCCGGTGAGCACGGCGGGCCAGATCGTCGGCAGGACGACCCGGGTCGCGATCTGCCAACGGTCGGCGCCGAGGCTCGCGGCGGCGTCTTCGAGCTCGGCCTCGAAATCGGCGAGCACGGGCTGCACGGTGCGCACCACGAACGGCAGCCCGATGAAGATGAGCGCGACGAGGATGCCGAGCGGCGTATAGGCGACTTGAATCCCCGCCGCCGACAGCGCTCCGCCCAGCAGCCCGTTATCGGAGAACAGCGCGGTGAGCGCGATGCCGGCGACCGCCGTCGGCAGCGCGAAGGGGATGTCGACGATGGCATCGAACACCCGCCGCAACGGGAAGTCGTAGCGCACCAGCACCCAGACGACGAGCGTGCCGAACACGAGGTTGACGCACGGCCGCCGCGAGCGAAATCCCGAAGCTCAACTTCAGGGCGTTGAGCACGCGGCGACTGGTGATGACCGAGATGAACTCGGCGGGGCTCAGCTCGGCGGTCTTGAGAAACAGCGCGCCGAGCGGAATGAGGACGATGAGGCCGAGCCAGGTCAGGGTCAGGCCGAGCGTCAATCCGAAGCCCGGAATGACGCTCGGCCTATGCCACCGGAAGCGATCGCGCGCGCCGATCGTAGTCTGACGCCCCATTCGGAGCGGAAGAATACCTGCATCGAGGCTCATTGGCCATAAATCTCGTCGAACACACCCTTGTCCGCGAAATGAGTCTTCTGGGCATTGCGCCAGCCGCCGAATGCTTCGTCGACGGTGATGAGCTCGAGCTTGGGAAAGCTCGCCGCGAACGCTTTCGCGACCTCGGGGTCGGTCGGCCGATAGAACTGGCGTGCCGCGATCTCCTGCGCCTCCTTGGTGTAGAGAAACTTGAGATAGGCCTCCGCGGCGGCGCGGGTTCCCTTGCGGTCCACCACCTTGTCGACCACGGCGACCGGCGGCTCGGCGCGGATCGAGAGCGAGGGCACGACGATGTCGAATTTGTCCGCGCCGAATTCGCGCTGCGCGAGGAACGCCTCGTTCTCCCATGCGATCAGCACGTCGCCGACATTGCGGCTCGCGAACGAGACCGTCGCGCCGCGCGCGCCGGTGTCGAGAACGGGAACATTGGCGTAGAGCGCCTTGACGAATTCCTTGGCCTTGGCGTCGGAGCCGAGCTTCTTCGCGGCATAACCCCAGGCGGCGAGATAGTTCCACCGCGCGCCTCCCGACGTCTTGGGATTGGGCGTCACCACCTTGATGCCGGGCCGGACGAGGTCGTTCCAGTCCTTGATGCCCTTCGGATTGCCCTTGCGCACCAGGAACACGATGGTCGAGGTGAACGGCGAGGCGTTGTTGGGCAGCCGCTGCTCCCACCCCGGCGCAATGAGCCCGCGATCGGAAATCTCGTCGACGTCGTAGGCGAGCGCGAGGGTGACGACGTCGGCGGCAAGGCCGTCGATCACCGAGCGCGCCTGCTTGCCCGATCCGCCATGCGACTGCTTGATCTCGATCGACTTGCCGGTCTTGGAGAACTCACGCGCGAACGCCGCGTTGATGTCGGCATAGAGCTCGCGGGTCGGATCGTAGGAAACATTGAGCAGCGTCACGTCGGCGGCGCCGGCGGCGCTGCTCACGAGGGCGGCGAACAACGCGCCGATGGTGGCGCGTGCAAACATGGATTTGGCAAAGCTGGATTTGAACGTGATCAAGCCGATCTCCCTGACAGGAACCATTCCTGCTTCGATGCCAAGTGAATCGTGTGCAGCACGCTCGCGTCAATGAAAGCGAATTTCATATTTCGCGATGCGACGGAAGCGCCGTTCTTCCGGTAGCGTGCCGCCTGCTAGGTCCGTGCTGAACGCACAAACTTTAGTCGTGGCGAGGACCTCAGCGCACCATCTCGCGCGGCGCCGACGTCGCCATCCTGGCAAGACGTCGCTGCGGCGCTGCGACGCGCGTGTCGCCCGACGGCTGGTAGAACACCGAGTATCGCGCGAGCGTTGCAGCGAACGCATCGGCATCGGCGGACTTCTTCACTTCGAGGGAATCGAAGCCGGCGCGGACCAGGAACAGGAACTGGTCGCGCAAAATTTGCCCGGCGGCGCGCAGCTCGCCCGCGAAGTTGTAGCGTTCGCGCAGCTGACGGGCCTGGCTGTAGCCACGCCCGTCCTTGAAGTTCGGAAACGCGAGCACGATCACCGCAAGGCGATCGACATAGGGTTCGAGCTCCGCGATCTTGCGGTTGTTCGGCCACTCGATTCCGGTCGGCGCGTCGCGGCGCAGGATGTCCTCGGCGTCGGCGAGGAAGCGCGCCGCCGGAACGATGGCGGGGACGCCGTCGGGAATCGGGGCATCGTCGAGAATGCGGACGAAACGGTCTTCGACGACCCGGCCGTTCTTAATGAGTGGCATAGACACGCTCCTTGAAGGGTTCGACGCCGAGCCGCTTCACCGTCTCGAGGAAGGGCTCGTCCGGCCGTTCGCGCAGCTCGACATAAGCCGCGACGATGTCCTCGACGGTATCGACGACCGCACCATAGGGCACCGCGGGTCCGATGAGCGCGCCGAGCTCCGCCTTCTCGTCGGCGCGGCCGCCGATAGTGATCTGGAAGAACTCCTCGCCGTTCTTCTCGACGCCGAGAATGCCGATGTGGCCGACGTGATGATGGCCGCACGCATTGATGCAGCCGGAAATGTTGATGTGCAGCTTGCCGAGATCGCGGGCGACGTCGACATTGCTGAACCGGTGCGTGATTTCCTGCGCGATCGGGATCGAGCGCGTATTGGCGAGGCTGCAATAGTCGAGCCCGGGGCAGGATATGATATCGGAGACGAGGCCGACATTGGGGGTGGCGAGGCCGACCGCGTCGAGCGCGCGCCACAGCGCCGGCAGGTCGCGTTGCGCGACATGCGGCAGCACCAAGTTCTGCTCGTGGCAGACCCTGATCTCGCCGAACGAGTAGCGGTCGGCAAGATCGGCGATCACGTCCATCTGGTCCGAGGTGGCATCGCCCGGCGTCGCGCCCTCGGCCTTGAGTGAGAGCGTCACGATCGCATGGCCGGCGACCTTGTGATTGTCGACGGAATTGTCGAGCCAGGCGGCAAACCAGCGGTCGGTCTTGCGCAGGCGCACGAGCTCCGGCGGATTGTCGTCGAGCTTTTCATAATCGGGATAGCTGAACCGCGCGGCGACGTCGGCCAACACGGCGGGATCCAGCGCCAGCGGGCCGTCCTTGATCGGCAGCCACTCGGCCTCGACTTCCTTTGCGAAGGCCTCGGCACCGAGATCGTGGACCAGGATTTTGATGCGCGCCTTGTAGATGTTGTCGCGGCGGCCGGCGAGATTGTAGACGCGCAGGATCGCCTCGACATAGCTCACGAGATCGCGCTTCGGCAGGAACGGCTTGATCGTCTTGCCGATGAACGGCGTGCGTCCGAGCCCGCCGCCGACGGTCACCTCGAAGCCGACCTCGCCGGCGCCGTTGCGATGGATGCGCAGGCCGATGTCGTGAATCTTCACCGCCGCGCGATCATGAGCACGACGCGGTCAGCGCGATCTTGAACTTGCGCGGCAGGAAGGTGAATTCCGGATGCAGCGTGCAGTGCTGGCGCAGGAGCTCGGCCCAGATGCGGGGGTCCTCGACCTCGTCGGGCGCAACGCCGGCCCACTGGTCGGTGGTGACGTTGCGCACGCAATTGCCGCTGGTCTGCATGCCGTGCAGGCCGACGCGCGCGAGGTCCGCCATCACGTCAGGGAGGTCCTCGAGCTTGATCCAATGGAACTGGATGTTCTGCCGGGTGGTGAAGTGGCCGTAGTTGCGGTCGTAGCGGCGGCCGACATGGGCAAGCATGCGCAGCTGATCCGACGACAGCGTCCCGTAGGGGATCGAAATCCGCGCCATGTAGGCGTGGAGCTGCAGGTAGATGCCGTTCATCAGCCGCAGCGGCTTGAATTCGTCCTCGGTGAGCTCGCCGGACAGCCGGCGGCGCACCTGGTCGCGGAATTCGGCGACGCGCTCGTCGACGAGGATGCGATCGAAATCGTCGTAGAGATACATGTCAGGCCCCCGCTGCCGCGTACACGATGGTCGGGCCGGTCAGCCTGATCTGTTCGCGCAGGTTTCCCGGCTGCGGACGGCCGTCGGCGTCGAATTGCACCGGCGCCACATAGGCACCGACCGCACCGATGTCGTCGGCGACGGATTCGGAAAGCAGCGCGGTCGCGGCCGGCACGGTGTCGACCACGGCGGCCTCGACAAGCGCCGTCGACCATGTGCCGCCAAGGGTGCGGTAGACCACGGCGCCGTCGCCGAGCCGATTGGCGGTGACGACGACAGGTCCGGTGATCTTGAGCTTCTGCTGCAGCGGCGAGGTCATGCGGCAATCTCCTTGGGCGCGCGCGCCGCAAGCGCGGCGAGCCAGGGATCGGAATACGCGACCACGTTGCCCACGACAATGACAGCGGGGCCCTCGCCGACGTCTGCGGCGAGCCTCTCCAGTGCATCGAGCGTGCCGGTGACGGTTGCGGCATCGGGGCGGGTGCCGCGCGCGAGAACCGCGACCGGCGTCTGCGGATCGCGGCCCGCCGCGATCAGCCCGTCACGCACCGCCGCGGCGGCCGCGAGCCCCATGTAGACGACGACGGTCGTCGTCGGATCGGCGAGCCCCGACCAATCGGCGGCCGCTGCGTCATCAGCACGATGCGCGGTGACGAGCGCGACCCTGGTCGCCTCGTTGCGCAGCGTCAGGGGCAAGCCGGCTTCCGCCGCGCAGCCGAGCGCCGCGGTCACGCCGGGAACGATGATGACCGGGATGTCGTGGCGGCGCAGATATTCGAGCTCTTCGCCGCCGCGGCCGAACACGAAGGGATCGCCGCCCTTGAGCCGCACGACGTTGCGGCCGTCGCGGGCGGCATCGCGCAGGCGGCGGTTGATCTCGTCCTGGCCGATGCCCGGCGCGCCGCTGGCGCTTGCCGACAAAGACACGCTCGGCGTCGCGCCGCGCGCGGTCGAGAATCTCCGGGGTGACGAGATCGTCGTAGAAGACGACGTCGGCGCCTTGCAGCGCATGCAAGGCCCGCAGCGTCAGAAGGTCGGGATCGCCGGGGCCGGCACCGACGAGATGCACGGTGCCGGTCGCGGCACGCTCCTTGCGCAGGTCGGCGATGTCGCGGATCAGCCGAGCCTCGGCCTCCCAGCCGCGGCCGGCGAGCGCGGTGGCCCCGACGGGACCATCGACCGCGCGCTCCCAGAAGCGCCGCACCTTCTGCGCCCCGTCGCGGGCGACGGAGAGGCGGCCGCGATAGCGGCGCGAGCAGTGCCGCAAGTTCGCCGACACGCGCCGGCAGGATCGCCTCGATGCGCTCGCGCAGGCGCCGCGCCAACACCGGCGAAGCGCCGCCGGTGCCGATCGCGACCACCACCTCGCCGCGATCGACGATCGCGGGAAAGATGAAGCTCGACAGCTCCGGGCGGTCGACGACGTTGACCGGAACGTTGCCGGCGCGGGCGAGCGCGGCCACCGCATCGTCGAGGCCGGTGCCGGTCGCCGCCACCACCAGGCGGAATTCACGAAAGTTCGCCTGCAGCGGATCGCCGAGCGAGAGCTCGAGCCGGCCGGGCGGCCTCGAGGCCAGCAGCATCTCCTCGGCGACGTCGACATCGTCGGAATACCAGCGCACGTCCGCGCCAGCGGCCCGCAACAGGCGCAGCTTGTTGAGGGCGGCGGGCCCGGAGCCGATCAGCGCGACTTTTCCGGCACTCAGGTCCAGAAACAGCGGCAGGAAACGCATCGGCGTAAATTCCTCGTTGACGAGAAGATAATTCTATATAGATAGAAAAACGCGGGCTCAAATAGAAAAAATTTCTTCTCTCCGTGAGGTTGGCCTTGGAACAAACGCGCTGCGAATCGCCGCAAGACGACATCGTTCTCCTCGTCGTCGATCACTCCGGCCGCGAGCACATGCTGCCCGCGCTCGATGGCTGGCGTGTGATGGAGGTGATCCGGGACTGGGGCGTCCCGCTGAAGGCGACCTGCGGCGGTGCCTGCGCATGCGCCTCCTGCCACGTCTATGTCGAGGAGCCCTGGGTCGAGCGCCTCGTGCCGCCGACCGCGGAGGAAGAGGACCGGCTCGACGAGGCGCTCGCGGTCGAGCCGTCGTCGCGGCTTGCCTGCCAGATCCTGATGTCGGCTCGCATCAGCGGCCTCAAGGTGCGTCTCGCGCCGGGCTCGGAAAAGGAATGAGCGCGATGGACCGCCTCGACGAGCTCGAAGCGCAGAGCATCTTCATCTTCCGCGAAGCCTTCGCCCGGATGAAGAAGCCCGCCTTGCTGTGGTCGCTCGGCAAGGACTCCAACGTGATGATCTGGCTCGCCCGCAAGGCGTTCTTCGGCCACCTGCCGTTTCCGGTCATGCATGTCGACACCGGCAAGAAGTTCGCCGAGATGTACGCCTTCCGCGACCGCTACAGCCGCGAATGGGGCCTCGATCTCATCGTCGAGCCGTGCCCGCCCATCGAATCCGTCGATCCGACGCTGCCGCCCGCCGCCCGCTCGGCGGCGCGCAAGACCGAAGGGCTCAAGCTCGCACTCGCCAAGCATGGGTTCGACGCCCTGATCGCCGGCATCCGGCGCGACGAGGAGGCGACCCGCGCCAAGGAGCGGGTGTTCTCGCCGCGCGGCCTCGAAGGCAACTGGGACGTCCGCGACCAGCCGCCGGAGTTCTGGGATCATTTCAATGCGCGGCTGCCGGCCGGCGCCCATCTGCGCGTCCATCCGATCCTGCACTGGACCGAGACCGACATCTGGACCTACACGCGGCGCGAAGGCATCCCGATCATCCCGCTCTATCTCGCCAAGGACGGCAAGCGCTACCGCTCGCTCGGCGACGCCGACATCACCTTTCCGGTGCCGTCCGAAGCCCGCACCATCGACGAAATCATCGCCGAGCTCGACGTCACCAAGACGCCGGAACGCTCCGGCCGCGCCATGGATCACGAGGCCGAGGACGCTTTCGAGCGGCTGCGCGTCTCCGGCTATCTCTAGGGAAATGCGCTCATGAATGCCCGCGTCTCGCTCGATATCACCACCACCGTCTCGCCGCGTCCCCTCGTCCGCATCGTCATCGTCGGCCATGTCGACCACGGCAAGTCGACCCTGATCGGGCGCCTGCTCGCCGAAACCGGCAGCCTGCCCGACGGCAAGCTCGAACAACTCAAGGCGGTGAGTGCGCGGCGCGGCATGCCCTTTGAACTGTCGTTCCTGCTCGATGCGCTGCAGACCGAGCGCGACCAGGGCATCACCATCGATACGAGCCAGGTGCGCTTCCGCACGCCGTCGCGCGATTTCGTCCTGATCGATGCGCCCGGGCACGCCGAGTTCCTGCGCAACATGATCACCGGCGCGTCCCAGGCCGACGCGGCGCTGCTCATCGTCGATGCCGCCGAAGGCGTGCGCGAGCAGACCCGGCGCCACGGCTACCTGCTGCACCTTCTCGGCGTGCGCCAGGTCGTCGTCGTCATCAACAAGATGGACCGCGTGAGCTACGACGACAGCCGGTTCCGCGAGCTCGACGCCGAGATCACCGCGCATCTGCAAGGTTTCGGCGTGACGCCGGCGGCGGTCATCCCGATTTCGGCGCGCCACGGCGATGGCGTTGTCGCGCGGACGGCGGCGATCGCGTGGTACAACGGCCCGACCGTGATCGAAGCGCTCGATCGCTTCGCCCCGGCCGAGCCCGCGAGCGCGCTGCCGCTGCGGCTCCCGGTGCAGGCGGTCTACAAGTTCGACGACCGCCGCATCATCGCCGGCCGCATCGAGAGCGGCAGAGTAGCGGTCGGCGACGAGATCGTGGTGGCGCCGTCGGGCAAGCGCGCGCGGGTGCGCTCGATCGAGGCGTGGCCGAGCGCAGAGCGTGCGCAGCGCCGCCGAGGCGGGGCGTTCGGTCGGGATCACCATCGACCGCGATCTCTTCATCGCCCGCGGCGACGTCCTCGCGCCCGCCGCCGTCGGCGCACCGTCGGCGCGCAAAGTCACCGCGCGCATCTTCTGGCTCGACGACGAGCCGCTCGCCGCCGGCGCCACCCTCAACGTGCGCGTCGGCCCCGCGGAGGCGCGCGGCACGATCACGGCGGTCGAGAATGCCGTCGATCCCGGCGACGTCACGCCGACGCAAAGTGCCGCGATCGGACAGAACCACGTGGGCGAGGTCGAGATCACGTTCGCGGCGCCGATCGCGATCGACCTCTATGAGGCGAATCCGCGCACCGGGCGGATCGTGCTCGAGCATGGCGGGCGCATCGCCGGCGGCGGGCTGGTGCTGGCGCTGCCGGTCGAAGCGAAGCGGCCGCAGGCCGCGGCCCTGATCGCCCGTGCCGGCGCACTGGAGAAGGCGCTCGCCGGCCTCGATGCCGCGGCACGGCTCGCGGCCTTCCGCAGCGAAGTTAAGGGCAAGATCGCTTTCACCACGAGCTTCGGGCTCGAGGATCAGGTCATCCTGCACATGATCTGCGAGGCCGGGCTCGACATCGATCTCGTCACCCTCGACACCGGGCGGCTGTTTCCGGAGACCTACACGGCCTGGGAAGAGACCGAGGCGCGCTACGGCCGCCGCATCCGGGCGATCTATCCGCGCCACGACGCCCTCGAAGCGCTGGTCCAGGCCCAGGGCATCAACGGCTTCTATGGCTCGCGGGAGGCGCGGACGGCTTGTTGCGACGTGCGCAAGGTCGAGCCGCTCGGCCGCGCGCTCGCCGGCGCCGCCGGCTGGATCACCGGATTGCGCGCCGACCAGTCGGCCCATCGCGGGCAGGCCGCTCTCGTCGCCGCCGACACCGAGCGCGGGCTCCTCAAATTGAGCCCGCTCCACGACTGGACCCGCGAGGCGGTGCTCGGCTTCGCCGATGCGAACGCGGTGCCGCGCAATGCGCTTCACGCCAAGGGCTTCGCCTCGATCGGCTGCGCCCCCTGCACGCGGGCGCTCCGTCCCGGCGAGCCGGAGCGCGCCGGCCGCTGGTGGTGGGAGGACGAGAGCAAGAAGGAGTGCGGCCTGCACGTCCGGCCCGGCGCATCGCGCTGAAAGTCGGACAACGGGGACGGAGACGCTGGCGACCGATCCGGTCGCGATCGATCGCGCTCGCCTTCCACAGCTCATTCGTCGCGTCTCTAGGATTTCGCACTTTGCGGGGATAACCTCGCGAATCACGATGGGGCGCGCGATCCTTCCGGGAGGAGGGCAGCCATGAAGAGACTGATTCTTGCCGCGCTCGTTTCGACCTTCGCGGCGAGCGCCTATGCCCAGGGGCCGACCTGCAAGGCCCAGGCGGACGACCAGAAGCTCACCGGCGCGGCGCGCAAGAGCTTCATGGACAAGTGCGAAAAGGACGCCAACAAGTCGTGCGGCATCGCGGCGGCGGAGAAGAAGCTCAAAGGCGCGGCAAGGACGAGCTTCACCAAGAAGTGCGTCACCGATTCGCTCGGCGTCGATCCCGTCGCCACCGGCGGTGGCACGGCGCCCCGGCCGGCGAGGTGAGCCCGTCGGCGAACGGCGCTACGTCCGCGCCGGTGTAACGCACCACAATCCGATCTCTGCACTCGCGCCGTCGCATGACTAATTTTGCGCTCGCGCGCTAGGATTTTTCTCACAGGTCGTGTCGCGCGGTGCGCGAAGGAGGCGCGACAAAACGGAGCGCCGCCAAGTCAGTTGCTTTGGCGGCCGGGATGAAATATTCGTCGTGAGGATCAAAAAGAACGGCACCAAGCCGTCGATTGCTGAGGCGATCAGACATTCGGCAAAAAGTCGGCCGACGGCCGAACACCTTCCCCACAGAAGCATCAGTCGAAGCGGAGGACATACATGAGGACGAAACGCGGGTTGTACCTGAGCGTGGCGGCGGTTGCTATCGCCCTCGCTCTCGGGGCCCCGAGCCCGGTGAGCGCGCAGCAGGCTGCCCCGCCGAGCATCGGCAGCACCGACATCGGCGGCGTCGTGACCGGCCCCAAGGGACCGGAAGCCGGCGTATGGGTGATTGCGGAGACCACCGATCTCCCCACCAAGATGAACAAGATCGTGGTGACCGACGACCAGGGTCGCTACGTCATTCCTGATCTGCCCAAGGCGAACTACACGGTGTGGGCGCGCGGCTACGGCCTCGTCGACTCCGCCAAGACCACGAGCGAGCCCGGCAAGATCGTGAACATCACCGCGGTCCCGGCGCCGAACGAGGCGGCGGCCGCCCAGATCTATCCGGCGATCTACTGGTTCTCGATGCTGAAGATCCCGGACAAGAGCATGTTCCCGGGCACCGGTCCCACCGGCAACGGCATGGCTGCGATCATGAAGAGCCAGTTGCAGTGGATGGACCAGGTCAAGACCAACGGCTGCTACGCCTGCCATCAGCTCGGCAACAAGGCGACGCGCGAAATCCCGAAGGAGCTCGGCACCTTCAAGAACTCGACCGAGGCTTGGGAGCGCCGCATCCAGTCCGGACAGGCGATGACCAACATGGCCCAGGCGCTCGGCCGCCAGGACCCCAAGATCGCCATCCAGAATCTTGCCGACTGGACCGACCGGATCGCGGGGGGCGAGCTGCCCTTCGCCAAGCCGGAACGGCCGCAGGGTCAGGAGCGCAACGTCGTGGTCACCCAGTGGGACTGGGGTGATCAGAAGTCCTACATGCACGACCAGGTGTCGACCGACAAGCGCAAGCCGACGATCAATGCCAATGGCAAGCACTTCGGCGCCACCGAAGAGAGCGCGGACTGGTTCCCGGTGTTCGACCCGAACACCAATCAGCCGACCAAAGTGACGATGCCGACCCGCGACAAGGACATGGAGACGACCAAGAACAACACCATGGCGCCGTCGCCCTATTGGGGCGAAGAGGCGATCTGGGACTCCAAGACCAGCATGCACAGCCTCATCATGGATGAGCGCGGCGACGTCTGGTACGCCTCGCGCGTCGGCGCCCCGGAGAATCCGAAGTTCTGCCAGGCAGGCTCGGATCATCCGTCGGCGAAGGCCTTCCCGCTCAAGGAGTCGACCCGGCACTTGGCGATGTACAATCCCAAGACCGGCGAGACCAAGCTGGTGCGCACCTGCTTCAACACTCACCACGTCGTGCTGGCGGAAGATCCCGACAACACGATCTGGGTGAGCGCGGGCGGGCCGCAGCAGGGCGCGATCGGTTGGGTCAACCGCCGCATCCTCGAGGAGACCGGCGACGAGGCGAAGGCCCAGGGTTGGGCCCCCGTCATCATCGACACCAACGGCAACGGCAAGGCCGATGACTACGTGCAGCCGAACCAGGCCGTCGATCCGACCAAGGACAAGCGGCTCAACGCCGGCCTCTACGGCGTCGGCGTGAATCCGTCCGACGGGACGGTGTGGGGCGCGGTGCTCGGATATCCGGGCTATGTGCTTCGGTTCGATCCCAAGACCAAGCTGTCGGAAGTCTATGAGCCGCCGTTCCCGGGCTTCGGGCCGCGCGGCTTCGACATCGACCGCAACGGCGTCGCCTATGTGCCGCTCTCCAGCGGCCATCTCGGCGCCTTCGACCGCCGCAAGTGCAAGGGCCCGCTCAACGGCCCGCAGGCAGCGGAAGGCAAGCTGTGTCCGGAGGGCTGGACGCTCACTCCGTTCCCCGGCCCGCAGTTCAAGAACGTCGCCGAGAACGGCAGTGCCGAGGCGAGCTACTACACCTGGGTCGATCAGCAGAACACCTTCGGCCTCGGTGACAACGTGCCGCTCGCAACCGGCAACGCCAACGAGTCGCTGATGGCGCTCGTGGACGGCAAGTGGATCAACATGCGCATCCCCTATCCGCTCGGCTTCTTCGCCAAGTGGATCGACGGCCGCATCGACGATCCGAGCACTGGATGGAAGGGCCGCGCCCTGTGGTCGACGGACGGAAACCGCACTCCGTTCCATCGCGAAACCGGCAAGGGCACCCTGCCGAAGATCGTGAAGTTCCAGATGCGGCCTGATCCGCTCGCGCACTGAGCGTCAAAGGAATCGGCCGGGTCTCCGACCCGGCCAGTCCCGGAATGCCCGGCCAAATCGGCCGGGCATTTTTTATGGGCTATTTTTGGGGAAGCACAAACACAAAAAACGCCCGGAGGCGGGCGTCTTCGTCGAACCTGAAAGTGAAGTTGAAAGCGGGCGTAGCGCTTCGCGGCTACCCGACCTTGCGCTGCCGGACCTTGCGCTGCGCGGTCGAGCGCAACCGGGTCTTGCGGCTCGGAGCCGGCGGGCGGGCGGGTTCGCTGTTCATGAGGTCGTAGCGCACGCCGCTCGGCATCACCAAGTAGCGCGAGACGATCCGCAGCTTGCCACCCTTCGCCGGTTCCCCTTCGACGACGTAGCGCGTGCCGACCGGAAACCGGGAAGGAAGCCGGGGCTGCATGGCCATGATTGAGGTTCTCCGTCGCCAATCTCGCCTGGAACGAACAACCCCGGCTCGTGCACTTGGTTCCGGGGGTTCCGCGGGGCGGACTATAGCATTGTGCAGCGGCCTCGCGGCCCACGGGGGAACATGGTAGGTATGCTTCGTGACAGGTGAATGTCGACATGAGTGCAAATCTCAAGAGTATCGAAGGGGTCGGCGACCTCGCCGCAATGATGCGCGACATGGGGGCGCAGGCGCGGGCCGCCGCGCGCCGTCTGGCGCTCGCGACGGCGGCCGAAAAGGATCACGCGCTCAGGGGCATGGCGCAGGCGCTGCGCGGCAGCACCGCCGCGGTCCTCGCCGCCAATGCCGAGGACCTCGCTGAGGCGCGCAAGGCGGGCGCTACGCCTGCGTTTCTCGACCGGCTCGCGCTCGATGAAAAGCGGATCGCGGCCGTCGCGACCGGGCTCGAGGTCATCGCCGACCTCGCCGATCCCGTCGGCACGGTCGCGGCCGCCTGGGAGCGGCCGAACGGCATGAAAATCGAGCGCGTCCGCGTGCCGCTCGGCGTCGTCGGCGTCATCTATGAAAGCCGCCCCAACGTCACCGCCGATGCCGGCGCGCTCTGCCTCAAGGCCGGCAATGCCGCGATCCTGCGCGGCGGCTCGGACGGCCTGCGGACGTCGCGCGCGATCCACGCCGCGCTCGCCGCCGGCCTCACGCAGGCCGGCCTCCCCGAGAGCGCCATCCAACTGGTGCCGACCCGCGACCGCGCGGCGGTGGGCCAGATGCTCTCCGGCCTCGACGGCATGATCGACGTCATCGTGCCGCGCGGCGGCAAGGATCTCGTCGCCCGGGTGCAGGCCGAGGCCCGCCTTCCGGTGTTCGCCCATCTCGACGGCAACTGCCACGTCTATGTGGACGGCGCCGCCGACCCGGAGATGGCCAAGGCAATCGTGCTCAATGCCAAGATGCGGCGCACCGGCGTGTGCGGCGCCGCCGAGACGCTGCTGGTCGATCGCGCCGCGATGCTCCCAGCTCGGCCCACTCGTGCGCATGCTGCTCGATGCCGGCTGCGCGGTCCGCGGCGACCGCGACGTGCAGGCGGTCGACCCGCGGGTGACCGCCGCCAGCGCCGAGGATTGGAGCACCGAATATCTCGACGCCATCATCGCCGCCAAGGTGGTCGACGGGGTCGGCGACGCGATCGCCCATATCGAGCGCTATGGCTCCCACCACACCGACGCCATCGTGACCGCCGACCGCGCGACGGCCGAGCGCTTCCTGCGCGAGGTCGACTTCGGCGATCGTGCTTCACAACGCCTCGACCCAGTTCGCCGACGGCGGCGAGTTCGGGTTCGGCGCCGAGATCGGCATCGCCACCGGGCGGTTGCACGCGCGCGGCCCGGTCGGCGTCGAGCAACTCACCACGTTCAAGTATCGCGTCCGCGGCGACGGCCAGACGCGTCCGTAGTCTTCGACAGGCCACACGGCCCGTCTGGTCATGCGTGGGGTCGGCATCCCGGCCCGAGCAGGGGTTCGCGAATTTCGATGCCGATACCATCCCGTGCGCTCGAGCGCGCCGAGGTCGAGGAGACCGCGGCCGCACCCCGCACTCCCGATTTCTATCGCATTCCGCCGTTCGCGCCCGGCCAGCGCATCGGCCTGTTCGGCGGCACATTCGATCCGCCCCACGAGGCCCATATCGCCGCCTGCCTGCTGGCGATGAAGCGGCTGCAGCTCGACCAGGTGTGGTGGCTCGTCACCCCCGGCAATCCGCTCAAGGACACCCGCGATCTCGCGCCGCTCGAAAGCCGGATCGCCCGCGCCCGCGAGATCGCGCACCACCCCCGCATCGTCGTGACCGGGCTCGAGGCGGGGATCGGCGTGCGTTTCACCTACGACACGATCCGCTATCTCGTATCCCGCTGCCCGGGCGTCCGGTTCGTCTGGATCATGGGCGCCGACAATCTGCGCAGCTTCCACCGGTGGCAGAACTGGCGCGACATCGCCGCCCTCGTCCCGATCGCCGTGGTCGATCGCCTCGGCCCGAGCCTCTACGCCATGGGCAGCACCGCGGCGCAGGCGCTCGGCCGCTATCGCCTCCCGGAGCGCGACGCGGTGCAGCTCGCGGACCGGGCCCCGCCGGCCTGGGTGTTCCTGCACGGACTGAAATCGCCGCTCTCGTCGACGGCGCTGCGTGCAGCGCGGCAGTCGCGAAAAAGTCACTGATCCGGGCGCAAGATACGGGCGTGTCGTTTCGGGCACAGGCAAGCGCAAATCGACGGTTCGGGAACGTGCCGCGCTTGAAACCGTTAAGGAGTTGCACTTATCTTGTGGTCGTGGCCCCGGGCAGGGTGCCCGGCACAGTGGAACCGAAAGGGAAGGAACCTCTGTCCACAGTTGCAAGCCTCCGGGACGGCGTTGACCGTCCCACTCTCGTCTCCAAGGCGCGCCCTGACGCCGATGAGACGCTCCGCATCGTCCTCGCCCGCCTCGACGACATGAAGGCTGAGGACACCACCACAATCGACCTTCGCAAGGACTCCGCGCTCGCGGACTACATGGTCGTGACCTCTGGACGGTCGAACCGCCATGTGGGATCGGTCGCGGATCGCGTGCTCGAAGACCTTCGCGACGCCGGGTTCTCCGGCGTGCGGGTCGAAGGCATGCCGCAATGCGATTGGGTCCTGATCGACGCGGGAGACGTGATCGTCCACGTCTTCCGCCCGGAAGTGCGCACCTTCTACAATCTCGAGCGATTGTGGACGCGGGGTCGCACGCAGGGGCGCGCCAGCTGATCGCGCGCCTCTAGCGAGGGCGCGATGCGCCCGGCGGCGGTCCGGCGGCGGTCCCCGTGACAGGGGCGTCGCATCGGTCGCGTCCGAATGGGTCGCGTCCACGTGGCCGCGGCCGAGAGGGACAGGCATGCGGATCGTCGTCGCCGCGGTCGGCCGGCTCAAGGCCGGCGCCGAGCGCCAACTGGCCGAGCGCTACCGGGACCGCGCCGCCAAGACCGGCCGCGCACTCGGCATCCGCGACATCGAAATCATCGAGGTGAAGGACAGTCGCGCCCGCGAAACCGAACGGCGCGTTCTCGAAGAATTGATCGCGCTGCGCAGCGTGATCCCGGACGGCGCCGTGACCATCGCGCTCGATGCCCGCGGCGAGAACCTGTCGAGCGAATCGCTCGCCGCGCATCTGCGGGCCTGGAGCGCCGCCGGCCGCGCCACCGCCTTCTTCGCCATCGGCGGCGCCGACGGGCTCGGCGAAGCGATCCGGCAGCCGGCCGATCTCACCCTCGCTTTCGGCCCCTGGACATGGCCCCATCAGCTCGTCCGAATCATGCTGCTGGAGCAGATTTACCGGGCCTTCACGATTCTCACGGGACATCCTTACCATCGGGAGTGACCGGAGATGCCCGCTGGAGGTTGCAGAACCTTTCGGTGTGGAGGACCGTCTAACCCGAGAGAAATCCGTGGAGAGGATCGTGGAAGAGAAACCCACGGACGATCCGATAGTTCGGGCGGCCGGCCGTCGCGGCGTGATGCTGCCCTATTTCGCTGCTACGCGACCGGCAGAGGATCGAATTGTTCGCACACGAATTTCTCAACCTACCGCGTGCCAGGATTGGGCCCGGTCGAGGTTCGATCTAGGGGTAACGCTTGGTGGTTCGACTTGCTGATCAAGGCGCTCTGATTGCCGGCGACTTTGAGCTTTGGCAGTGGCTCGATTTGAAGTTGGCGAAGGTGGTCCGCGACCGATGACGATCGCTTGCCCGAAACGATCGGTATCTCGGACGATCCTTTGGAGCTGCCGTATCGTCGTCGCGGCCGCGCTGGCGTTCGCGGCCGGTTCGGCGATCGCGAGACCGCTCAAGAGGCCCGACCATTTCAGGCCGCGGGCGCCGGCCGTCGAGCCGGCGCAAAGCCCGATAAGCCCGACAGCCGCCGCCGACAAGTCCCCCGCCGACGCGCTCAAGGCGCGCGAGCAGGAGCTCGATTCGCTGCGCACCGAGCAGCAGCGCGCAAACGAGAACCGAGCAGAAGCTCACGGCTGAAAACGAGGCACTTGCCGAGGAACGGCGCAAGCTGTCCGCGTCGCTGGTCGAAGGCGCCACCCGCATCCGCGCCGCCGAAGAGCGGGTGACGGCGGTGGAGACACGCCTGCACGAACTCGAGGGCAGCGAAGCGGACAAGCGCAAGTCGCTGACCGGCCGGCGCGCGCTGATCGCCGAGGTGCTGGCGGCGCTGCAGCGCGTCGGCCACCACCCACCGCCCGCCGTGTTCACCGGCGCCCAGGATGCCCTCGATTCGATTCGCACCGCGATGTTCCTCGGTGCCGTGCTGCCGGAGATGCGCGCCGAGACGCAGGGCCTGATGGCCGAGCTTGCCGATCTCGTCCGCGTCCGCCAGGAGCTCGCGGTCGAGCGCGACCGGCAGGCGACCGAGGTCGCCGCGCTCGGCGCGGAGCAGAAGCGCATGAGCGCCCTCGTCGAGGAGCGCCAGAAGCGCCAGGCGGAGGTCGAGCGTGCGATCGAGGCGGAGCGTCAGCGGGCGCTCTCGCTCGCCCGACAGGCGGACAATCTCAAAGATTTGATCGCAAAACTCGAGCAGACCATCGAGGCGACACGGCGCGCCGAGCAGTTCGCGAATCGCGCCGAGGAGGCAAAATCGCCGCCCGCCGGTCCCTGGAAAAGGCGACGAAGCGGCGCGGCTCGCGCCGACGATCGCCTTTGCTGCGGCCAAAGGAACACTGTCATTGCCGGCGACCGGTGCTAAAATCAAAGACTTCGGCGCACCCGATGGTGCGGGCGGCACCGAAAAGGGGGTCTCGATCGCGACCCGGACCGGAGCCCAGGTGACGGCGCCCAGCGACGGCTGGGTCGTGTACGCCGCGTCCTACCGGTCCTACGGTCAACTCTTGATCCTGAACGTCGGTGGTGGATATCATGTGTTGTTGGCGGGTATGGAACGGATCACGGTCGATCTGGGCCAGTTCGTTTTGACCGGGGAACCGGTGGCGGTGATGGGAGCCGGCACACAAGTTGCTTCCTCGACCAAGACGGATTCCTCGACGGCACCTGGATGACGAGTGCTTCCGATTCTGCTTCTCCGCCGGCCGGGACGTCCCAGCCGGTTCTCTATATCGAATTCCGGAAGGACGGTACGCCCGTCGATCCGACGCCCTGGTGGGCAACGAGCAACAGCCAAAAGGTTCGCGGATGATGCGCAAGACTTCTCTGGTCCTCCTGGGCGCGGTCGCCGGCGCCGCTTTGACCCTCGTGGTGGTGCAGCCGCCGCGGTTGCTGCTCGGGACCAGCGCGCGCGCCGCCGCTGCGGATACCTACCGCCAGCTCAATTTGTTCGGCGACATTTTCGAGCGGGTGCGGTCGCACTACGTCGAGAAGCCGGACGACACCAAGCTGGTCGAGGGCGCGGTCAACGGCATGCTCAACGGGCTCGACCCGCATTCGAGCTACATGGACCCCAAGAGCTTCCGCGACATGCAGGTGCAGACCCGCGGCGAGTTCGGCGGGCTCGGCATCGAGGTCACGATGGAAGACGGCCTCGTCAAGGTGGTGACGCCGATCGACGATACCCCGGCCGCCAAGGCGGGCATCCGCGCCGGCGACATCATCACCCATCTCGACGATGAGGCGGTTCAGGGCCTCACCCTCAACCAGGCCGTCGACAAGATGCGCGGCCCGGTCAACACCAAGATCAAGCTCAAGATCCTGCGCAAGGGCGCCGACAAGCCGCTGGACATCGCGATCACCCGCGAGACGATCCGGGTGCGCTCGGTGCGCAGCCACACCGAGGGTGACGATGTCGGCTATGTCCGCATCACCCAGTTCAACGAGCAGACCTCGGACGGCCTGAAGAAGGCGATCAACGACATCACCAACCAGCTCGGCGCCGACAAGGTGAAGGGCTTCGTCATCGACCTGCGCAACAATCCGGGCGGCCTGCTCGACCAGGCGATCTCGGTGTCCGATGCCTTCCTCGAGCGCGGCGAGATCGTCTCGACCCGCGGCCGCGACCCCGAGGAGACCCAGCGCTTCAATGCGCGGCCGGGCGACCTCACCAAGGGCAAGCCGGTGATCGTGCTCATCAACGGCGGTTCGGCCTCGGCCTCGGAAATCGTCGCCGGCGCCTTGCAGGATCACCGTCGGGCGACGCTGATCGGCACCCGTTCGTTCGGCAAGGGCTCGGTGCAGACCATCATCCCGCTCGGCTCCGGCAACGGCGCGCTGCGGCTGACCACGGCGCGGTATTTCACGCCGTCCGGCCGCTCGATCCAGGCCAAGGGCATTTCGCCCGACATCGAGGTGCTGCAGGACGTGCCGGAGGAAATCCAGGCGCGGGCGGCGGTGACCGAGACCCGGGGCGAATCGTCGCTGCGTGGCCATCTCAAGGCCGAGGGTGACGAGCAGGGCGGATCGCAGTCCTATGTTCCGCCGGACGCCAAGGACGACAAGGCGCTCAACATGGCGCTGGACCTCATCCGCGGCACAAAAATCAACCCGGCGTTCCCGCCGAACCCGAAATCGGCAACCCTGCCGAACTGACGGCGCATTTGTGTTCAAGGCTCAAGTTTGGTGCAATGACGGCAAAGAGCCTCGAGGCTGGAATCACGGCACGATGCTACCTACATCGTCCGGGAGGCCGGTCGGGCAAATGCCTGACAGGCGATAACGGCTGACAGGCCACAACGGCAAACAAAGGTTCGCGGAAGATGCGCAAGACTTCTCTGGTCCTCCTGGGCGCGGTCGCCGGGGCCGCATTGACCCTCATGGCGGTGCAACCGTCCCGGCTCATGGTCGCGACGAGCGCGAGCGCCGCGGGCGCGGCGGACACCTATCGCCAGCTCAATTTGTTCGGCGACATTTTCGAGCGGGTGCGGTCGCACTACGTCGAGAAGCCCGACGACAGCAAGCTGGTCGAGGGCGCCATCAACGGCATGCTCAACGGGCTCGATCCGCATTCGAGCTACATGGACCCGAAGAGCTTCCGCGACATGCAGGTGCAGACGCACGGCGAGTTCGGCGGGCTCGGCATCGAGGTCACCATGGAAGACGGCCTCGTCAAGGTGGTGGCGCCGATCGACGACACGCCGGCCGCCAAGGCGGGCATCCGCGCCGGCGACATCATCACCCACATCGATGACGAAGCGGTCCAGGGCCTCACCCTGAACCAGGCCGTCGAGAAGATGCGCGGCCCGGTCAACACCAAGATCAAGCTCAAGATCGTGCGCAAGGGCGCCGACAAGCCGCTCGATCTCGCCATCGTGCGCGACACCATCAAGGTGCGCTCGGTGCGCAGCCGCAACGAAGGCGAGGATGTCGGCTATATCCGCATCACCCAGTTCAACGAGCAGACCTCGGACGGCCTCAAGAAGTCGATCAACGACATCACCAGCCAGCTCGGCGCCGACAAGGTGAAGGGCTTCGTCATCGACCTGCGCAACAACCCGGGCGGCCTGCTCGACCAGGCGATCTCGGTGTCCGACACGTTCCTCGAGCGCGGCGAGATCGTCTCGACCCGCGGCCGCGATCCCGAGGAGACCCAGCGCTTCAATGCGCGGCCGGGCGACCTCACCAAGGGCAAGCCGGTGATCGTGCTGATCAACGGCGGCTCGGCCTCGGCCTCGGAAATCGTCGCCGGCGCGCTGCAGGACCACCGGCGGGCGACGCTGATCGGCACCCGCTCGTTCGGCAAGGGCTCGGTGCAGACCATCATCCCGCTGGGCTCCGGCAACGGCGCGCTGCGGCTGACCACGGCGCGGTATTTCACCCCGTCCGGCCGCACCATCCAGGCCAAGGGCATTACGCCGGACATCGAGGTGCTGCAGGAGGTGCCGGAGGAAATCCAGGCGCGGGCCTCGACCGAGACCAAGGGCAAATCGTCGCTGCGCGGCCATCTCAAGGCCGAGGGCGACGAAGCGGGCGGATCGCAGTCCTATATTCCGCCGGAAGCCAAGGACGACAAGGCGCTCAACATGGCGCTGGACCTCATCCGTGGCACCAAGATCAACCCGGCGTTCCCGCCGAACCCGAAGTCGGCGAACCTGCCGAACTGACGGTAGACACGCATTTGCAATGGACCGGCGGCCCTTCGGCCGCCGGTTTTGTTTTGAGAGAGCTGATAGTGCGTGCGAGCCGGTAGGTGGAACCGGCACGGCGCGCGCCGTGGTAAAGTGGCACAATGATTCGCGAGGCGGCGCGTCGTGGCGACTGACGATCTTCATGCCCCGCTGGGCCTCCAACGGCCGGCGGCGGGTCGGCCCATCGTCTATTCGGTGGCCGCGGCGGTGCTGGGGATCGCGACGGCAGCGGTCGTGATCGGCGCGGCCGCTTGGTACGATCCGGTCAGCCGCAGCCTGCCGACGCCAGCCCCGCCGCAGGCCGCGATACCGGCCATGGCAACACCGGCCCCGGCCGTGGTCGTGAGCGCGCCGGCCGCGCCCCGCCTCCAGGTACCTCCGACGGCTCCACCGACCTCGCGACCGCAAGTGACCGGCGCCATCCCGCCAGCTACGGCCCCCGACGACAGCAAGGCCCAGAGCCTGCCGCACCGGCGCAGCACCGATCGCATCATCACCATCATCGACGGCAGGAGCGGCGCCCGCCAGGAGGTGAGGATTCCCGCGACCTCCGGCACGCCAACCGCACCGCCGCCCGATGCCGGCCTCGCCGACCTCCTGCGTGGCGGCACCGTGCTCGGTGCCGACGACGACGCGCCGGAGCCGCTTTCCCCGCCGCCGCGCGCCAAGCCGAGCGCGCCACAGAAGCGCGCCAAGCCGGCGATATCGACGAATTCCGCTTCACAGGCGCCGCTGCGATGACCCGCTTCGAGGACCTCCCCTACCGCCCGTGCGTCGGGCTCGCGGTGATCAACGCGGCCGGCCGCGTCTTCATCGGCCGGCGCTCCTCCGGCCCCGAGCACATCGACGAGACGCACGTCTGGCAGATGCCGCAGGGCGGCATCGATCGCGGCGAAGACCCGTGGCCGGCGGCCTTGCGCGAGCTTTACGAGGAGACGAGCATCCGCTCGATCGAGAAGCTCGGCGAGATCGAGGACTGGCTCTCCTACGACATCCCGCGCGACATTGTCGGCCAGGCCTGGGGCGGCAAGTATCGCGGCCAGACCCAGAAATGGTACGCGCTGCGCTTCACCGGCGACGACCGCGAGGTCGACATTCTCACGCCCGGCGGCGGCGCCCACGAGCCCGAGTTCATCGCCTGGCGATGGGAGCACATCGAGCGGCTGCCCGAGCTTGTGGTGCCGTTCAAGCGCGCGACCTACGAGCGCGTGGTGCACGAGTTTCGGCGCTTCACCCGAACTTGATCTGGAAAAGCTTCAGGGGCCGATGTGGATAGCCTGACGCTGTTCGGCCTGTTCGCGGTCACCGCGATGATGGTCTGCTACGCGCTCGAGAACCGCAGCCACTGGTTCGTGCTGGCGTTCGCCGCGACCTGCGTGCTGGCGTCGACCTACGGCTTCCTGCAGGGCGCCTGGCCGTTCGGCCTCGTCGAAGGCGTGTGGTCGCTCGTCGCGCTGCGGCGCTGGCTGGGGCTGCGTCGCGCGTAGGGTGGGCAAAGCGAAGCGTGCCCACCGCAACGTCCGAAGATCGTCGAGGGCTCGCGTGGGCACGGCGCGAAGAGCGCGCCTTTGCCCACCCTACGGATGACGTCCGGGAATCGCGCGTTACTGTTGCAGCACCGCGCGCAGCGTCTGCAGCTGCTCGAGCCGCTGCCGCCCCTTGTCGCGCTCGGCGTCGGACTTGGCGTCGGTGATGTCTTCCTGCGCGTCCTTGATCGCTTCGTCGATCATCGCGGGATCGTATTCCTCCGCCGGCACCGCCTGCTCGGCGAGCACCGTGAGCCCGGTCGGCCCGACTTCGGCGAAGCCACCCTTCACCACGATGCGCTGCGGCGCGCCTGACCCGCCATAGACCCGCAACATGCCGGGCTTGAGCGTCGCGATGAAGGGCGCGTGGCCCGCGAATACGCCGAACTCGCCCTCCGCGCCGGGAACGTCGACCTGCTCGACCTCGCCGGAGAAAATCAGCCGCTCGGGCGACACCAGCTCGAAATGGAATGTGGCCATGTTCCTCGTCCGAAAATTTCTCGTCCGATAATCCGCGCCGCGGTCGTTCGCCCGTCATCCCGAAGCACCCGCCGCGGGATGATGCGGCGAGCGATCAGGCCTCGGCGGCGAGCTTCTTGCCCTTCTCGACGGCGTCTTCGATGGTGCCGACCATGTAGAAGGCGGCCTCCGGCAGGTGATCGTACTTGCCCTCGCACAGCCCCTTGAAGCCGCGGATGGTGTCGGCGAGATCGACGAACTTGCCGGGCGAGCCGGTGAACACTTCGGCGACGTGGAACGGCTGCGAGAGGAAGCGCTCGATCTTGCGGGCGCGGGCGACCGTGACCTTGTCCTCTTCCGACAGCTCGTCCATGCCGAGAATGGCGATGATGTCCTGGAGCGCCTTGTAGCGCTGCAGGATCTGCTGGACCTGCCGCGCCACCGCGTAATGCTCGTCGCCGACCACCATGGGCGAGAGCATGCGCGAGGTCGAATCGAGCGGATCGACCGCGGGGTAGATGCCCTTCTCGGCGATGCCGCGCGACAGCACCGTGGTGGCGTCGAGATGGGCGAACGAGGTCGCCGGCGCCGGGTCGGTGAGGTCGTCGGCCGGCACGTAGATCGCCTGCACCGAGGTGATCGATCCCTTGGTGGTGGTGGTGATGCGCTCCTGCAGCGCGCCCATGTCGGTCGCGAGCGTCGGCTGATAGCCCACCGCCGAGGGAATGCGGCCGAGCAGCGCCGACACTTCCGAGCCGGCCTGGGTGAAGCGGAAGATGTTGTCGACGAAGAACAGCACGTCCTGGCCCTGGTCGCGGAAATATTCGGCGACGGTGAGGCCGGAGAGGCCGACGCGGGCGCGCGCGCCCGGCGGCTCGTTCATCTGGCCGTACACCAGCGCGCACTTCGATTTCACGTTGGGATCGGGATGGTGCGGGTCGGCGTTGACCTTGGATTCGATGAACTCGTGATAGAGGTCGTTGCCCTCGCGGGTGCGCTCGCCGACGCCGGCGAACACCGAGTAGCCGCCATGGGCCTTGGCGACGTTGTTGATCAGCTCCTGGATCAGCACCGTCTTGCCGACGCCGGCGCCGCCGAACAGGCCGATCTTGCCGCCCTTGGCGTAGGGCGCGAGCAGGTCCACCACCTTGATGCCGGTGACCAGGATCGCGGCTTCGGTCGACTGGTCGGTGAAGGACGGCGCGGGCGCGTGGATCGGCCGCGTCTCCTGGTGCGGAATTGGGCCGGCCTCGTCGACCGGCTGGCCGATCACGTTCATGATGCGCCCGAGCGTGCCCTCGCCGACCGGCACGGCGATCGCAATCCCGGTGTCGGTGACTTCCTGTCCGCGCACCAGGCCCTCGGTGGTGTCCATCGCGACCGTGCGCACGGTCGATTCGCCGAGCTGCTGGGCGACCTCGAGCACCAGGCGGTTGCCCTGGTTGGTGGTCTCGAGCGCGTTGAGGATCGCCGGCAGATGCTCGCCGAATTTGACGTCGACCACGGCGCCGATGATTTGGGTGATGTGTCCAACGGGCTTCGCCATTATCGTCCTCGTCTTGCGTTCTGCGCGCGGCCTACAGCGCCTCGGCGCCGGAGATGATCTCGATCAGTTCCTTGGTGATCATCGCCTGGCGGGTGCGGTTGTAGGTCAGGGTCTGTTTGCGGATCATGTCGCCGGCATTGCGGGTCGCGTTGTCCATCGCGGTCATCTGCGCGCCGTAGAAGGAGGCGGAATTCTCCATCAGCGCACGGAAGATCTGCACCGAGATGTTGCGGGGCAGAAGATCGGCGAGAATGTCCTCTTCGTCGGGCTCGTATTCGTAGACGGCGCCGCCGTTGTTGCCTGCGCTTTCGGGAAACACCGCCGGGATAAGCTGCTGTGCGGTCGGAATCTGCGCCATCACCGAACGGAAGCGCGAGAAGAACAGCGTGCAGACGTCGAACTCGCCGGCGTTGAACAGCGCCAGGATCTTGGCACCGATCTCGTCGGCATGCTGGAATCCGATCTGGCGCACCGCGCGCAGGTCGACGGTCTCGATGATGCGGCTCTCGTAGATGCGGCGCAGCTGCTCGAAGCCTTTGCGGCCGACGCAGAAAATCTTGACCTGCTTGCCGTCGGCGATGAGCGCGTTGGCGCGCTCGCGGGCGAGCCGCACGATCGCGGAGTTGAACGGTCCGCACAGGCCGCGCTCGGCGGTGCAGACGAGCAGCAGATGAACGCGGTCCTCGCCGGTGCCGGCGAGCAGCCGCGGCGCGCTGGGGCTGTCCTTGACCGAAGCCGCGATGTTGCCCAGCACCTTCTCCATGCGCTCGGCATAGGGACGCGTCGCCTCGGCCGCCACCTGGGCGCGGCGCAGCTTCGAGGCCGCGACCATCTGCATGGCCTTGGTGATCTTCTGCGTCGCCTTGGTCGCGGCGATGCGGACGCGCATGTCCTTGAGGCTAGCCATGGTGCATCATCCGTCGGTGCGCCGGCGTCCTTCGGTCGGGCATCTTACGCAAAGGTCTTGGCGTAGCCGTCGACCACGCTTTTGAGCTTCGCCGCGGTCGCGTCGTTGAGGTCGCCGGTGTCGCGGATCGTGCCGAGAAGCTCGCCCTGCTGGTTGCGCAGCAGCGCCAGCAGGCCCTCCTCGAAGGCCTTCACGCGGTTGACCGGGATCGGATCGAGATAGCCGTTGACGCCGGCATAGATGACGCAGACCTGCTCTTCCATCTTGAGCGGCGAGAACTGCGACTGCTTCAGGAGCTCGGTGAGGCGCGCGCCGCGGTTGAGCAGGCGCTGGGTGGTGGCATCGAGGTCGGAGCCGAACTGGGCGAACGCCGCCATCTCGCGATACTGCGCGAGCTCGCCCTTGATTTTGCCGGCGACCTTCTTCATCGCCTTGGTCTGCGCCGAGGAGCCGACCCGCGACACCGAGAGGCCGACGTTCACCGCCGGACGGATGCCCTGGTAGAACAGGTCGGTCTCGAGGAAGATCTGGCCGTCGGTGATGGAGATGACGTTGGTCGGGATGTAGGCCGACACGTCGTTCGCCTGGGTCTCGATGACCGGCAGCGCGGTGAGCGAGCCGCCGCCGCGCTCGTCGTTCATCTTGGCGGCGCGCTCGAGCAGCCGCGAATGCAGGTAGAACACGTCGCCCGGATAGGCCTCGCGGCCCGGCGGCCGGCGCAGCAGGAGCGACATCTGGCGGTAGGCCACGGCCTGCTTCGAGAGGTCGTCATAGATGATGACCGCGTGCATGCCGTTGTCGCGGAAATACTCGCCCATGGTGCAGCCGGAGAACGGCGCGAGATACTGCATCGGCGCCGGATCGGACGCGGTCGCGGCGACGACAATCGAGTAATCGAGCGCGCCCTGCTCTTCCAGCACCTTGACGAACTGCGCCACCGTCGAACGCTTCTGGCCGACCGCGACATAGACGCAGTAGAGCTTGATCTTCTCGTTGCCGGTGGCGTTGAGCGGCTTCTGGTTGAGGATGGTGTCGAGCGCGATCGCGGTCTTGCCGGTCTGGCGGTCGCCGATGATGAGCTCGCGCTGGCCGCGGCCGATCGGGATCAGGGCGTCGATCGCCTTGAGGCCGGTCGCCATCGGCTCGTGCACCGATTTGCGCGGAATGATGCCGGGCGCCTTGACGTCGACCCGCCGGCGTTCGCCGGGGATCGGGCCCTTGTCGTCGATCGGATTGCCGAGCGCGTCGACCACGCGGCCGAGCAGGCCCTTGCCGACGGGAACGTCGACGATGGCGCCGGTGCGCTTGACGGTCTGGCCTTCCTTGATCTCGCGGTCGGCGCCGAAGATCACGATGCCGACATTGTCGGTTTCGAGATTGAGCGCCATGCCGCGCGTGCCGTTCTCGAACTCGACCATCTCGCCGGCTTCGACGTTGTCGAGGCCGTAGGCGCGGGCGATGCCGTCGCCGACCGAAAGCACCTGGCCGACTTCCGAGACCTCGGCCTCCTGGCCGAAATTCTTGATCTGCTCCTTGAGGATCGAGGAGATTTCTGCGGCGCGGATGTCCATCAGCCGACCTCTTTCATCGCGTTCTTGAGGGCATGAAGCTTGGTTCGCAGCGACGTGTCGATCATGCGGCTGCCGAGCTTGACGACGAGTCCGCCGATGATCGACGGATCGAGCTTGACGTCGACGACGACGTCCTTTCCGGTGACTTCGGCGAGCGCCGCCTTGACCTCGGCGAGGCGAGCGGCGGAGAGCGGCTCGGCGACGGTGACCTGCGCGCTCACCTCGCCCTTGTGGCTCGCCACCAGCAGATTGAAGTCGCGGATGATGTCGGACACCGCAAACAGGCGCCGGTTGTGCGCGACGAGCCGCAGGAAGTTCGCCGCGGTGCCGCCGATGCCGACGGCCTTGAGCACCGCGTCGAGCGCCTTCTCTGCACGTCGGCGCTGAACACGGGGCTGCGCACCAGTCGCTTGAGGTCGGCGCTTTCGCCGAGCAGCGCCTGGAATTTGGCGAGGTCCGAGCGGACCGAATCGATGGCATTGGATTCGAGCGCCAGCTCGAACAGCGCGGTCGCATAGCGTCCTGCCACTCCGGAAACCGTCGGATTTTCCCCAGCCACGTTGCGCTCGTGTTCGGCTCGGCTCGATCCCGGTGCGAAGCGGTGCCCCGAGGGGAGACGCAAGCCCTTGGAATTGAAGGAGGACTTGGATCAAGGCAAGGCGCGCGGCAACGCCGCCCGGCAAACCGCCGGTGTGCTAACACAGCGGGGGGTGCGGTGCAATACGGCCGAAAGGCGAGCACCTCTTCAAACCTGCTTCTGTCATCGCCCGGCTCGACCGGGCGATCCAGTAACCACCGGATTCCGGTCGGCGCGGTGCAAAGTCTCAGAATAGGCATCGACAGCGCCATCCGTGAAGGGCGCACTAAGCGATTGCGCCCACGGACCAAGCCGGGCAAGACCGTTGGCCTGGGTGACAAGCGATCACCGCGCCGCGCCGGTCGTCGACGGCGCGAGGCCGAGCGCCTTCGCCGGGTTGTCCTTGAACATGATCTCGAGCTCGCGGTCGGTGAAGCCGTGGGCCCGCATCGTCTCGGCGAAGGCGCCGATCCCTTCGAGGCCGGCGTATTCCTTCGGCGCGGTGACCTTGGTCCAGAATTCGGAGAGGAAGCAGTATTCCGGCCCGACCTTGCGGATCGCGTCCATCCGCCCGCCTTCGAGCGTGTTGCGCAAGTCGAACTCGATGAAGGCGCCGAGCTTCGCGGCCTCCTGCATCTGCTCGGTCGTCATCTTGCCGGCGAGGTCGAAGGCGTGGGTGGCGATCAGGTGCTGCACGCCCATGCGCTTCGCCTCGCGGAAGACGAGCAGCGCCTCCTCGGGCGCGATGTGCCCCGAAGCGAGCACGAGGTTGTGCGCGGCGATGATCGCGAGCACCTGCTTCACCTCGGGCAGCAGCTCGCCGTTGCGGGTGACCGCGACGAACGGCCCGCTCGGGTTCTTCGATTCGCGCACCTCCTTCTCGCCGTCGCCGGCCGGCATCCAGACGATGCGCCCCGGCTCGCCCTTGATGTGCGTCGCCATGAACTCGACGCCCGCGGGATTGATGCCGCCGTTGGCGCGGTTGAGCACGAAGCCGCCATAGAGCTCGAGGCCGGGCACCTCGGGGCGAAGATGGTAGGCGAGCGGCGCGGTCGGCTCGTTGTGATCCTTGATGACGAGGCCGCGCATGCCGCGGGCACGCGCGATCCGCACGTCGGCGATGCTCGCCTGCCCGTTGGTCGCGGCGGGCGTCCAGGGATCCATGTGGAAGTGCAGGTCGAGCGCGCCCTTGAGAAGCCGCGCGCCGTCCGCTTCCCGGCTCGACTGCGCGGCTGAGACGAGCGGCTTCGCCACGAGTGCCGCGGCGGTCCCGATCGCAAGAGCGACGACGTTACGGCGGTTCCAGGTGCCCCGCATGGATTTCCTCCCGTGATTTGCGGCTGTTTTGCCGTGTTTATGCGCGGGTGAGGTTACATCACGAGAGTGTGTGGCTGAAAGGGCGGGCTGGCTGATGCGGATGCGAGCCGTTATGACGGCTGCGCGGTCGAATGACCGTTCGCGCGGCCGCTTTATTCGCACGAAATGGTCATGGCCGGGCTTGTCCCTGCGCACCCCGATCGACTGTGGCACGGCCGTGCGACAGTTATCTGGATCGCCGGGACAAGCCCGGCGATGACGCGGAGCGAAGGCATCGCAAGCGCTCAATCGCGCCCTATCCCCCGCCCTGATGATCCCTGATCACCTGCAAAAACGCCTCGCCGTAGCGCGCAAGCTTGCTCTCGCCGACGCCGTGCACTTGCGCCATCTCGGCCGCCGTCGTCGGCTTGCGTTTCGCCATGTCGATCAGGCTGCGGTCGGGCAGGATCACGTAGGCCGGCACGGCCTGCGCCTTGGCGAGCGCCGAGCGGCGCGCCCGCAATGCCTGGAACAGTGCCTGATCGTCCTCGCCGTCGCCGAGCGCCGCCGCCGCGGCGGCCTTGCGCGCGGCCTTCTTGCCTTCGGTGACGGCGTCGCGGCGCAGCTCGAGCGTCGCCTTGCCGGTGAGCACGGGCCGGCCCGCGGGAAGCACGGTCCATCGCCCATAGCCGGTGATGTCGAGGGAGATCAGCCCGGCGGCGTAGAGCTGGCGGAAGATCGAGCGCCACTGGTTGCGGTCGTTCTCCTTGCCGACGCCGAAGGTCGGCAGCCGGTCGTGGCCGAATTTCTTGATCGCGTCGGTCTCCTCGCCGCGCAGGAGATCGACCAGGTGCTCGGTGCCGAAGCGCTCGCCGGTGCGCAGGATCGCCGACATCGCCTTCTGCGCGGCGATGGTGCCGTCGATCACCTCGACGCCGCCGCTGCAGACGTCGCAATTGCCGCACGGCCCGATCGTCTCGCCGAAATAGCGCAGCAGCGTCTGCCGCCGGCACCGCGGCGATTCGCACAGCGCGACCAGCGCATTGAGGCGCATGCGGTCGACCCGCTTCTGCTCGTCGGACGAGGCGCTCTCCTCGATCTGGCGGCGGCGCAGCGTGATGTCGCCCATGCCGAAAAGCGTCAGCGTGTCGGCGGCAAGGCCGTCGCGGCCGGCGCGGCCGATCTCCTGGTAATAGGCCTCGATGGTGGACGGCATGTTGGCATGGGCGACGAAGCGCACATCGGGCTTGTCGATGCCCATGCCGAAGGCGATGGTCGCGACCATCACCACGCCGTCCTCCTGCAGGAACGTGTCCTGGTGGCGCGAGCGGTCGGCCGGCTCCATGCCGGCGTGATAGGGGAGCGCATTGACGCCTTCGCCGCGCAGGAACGCCGCGAGCTCTTCGGTCGCCTTGCGCGAGCTGCAATAGACGATGCCGCTGTCGCCGCGATGCGCCGCGATGAAGCGCAGGAGCTGGCTGCGGCCGTCGCGGCGCGGGCTCATGGCGAGGCGCAGGTTCGGCCGGTCGAAGCCGTGGATGAACAGCTCCGGCGGCGCCGCGAACAGCCGGGAGACGACGTCGCCGCGCGTCGCCTCGTCCGCGGTCGCGGTGAAGGCGACGGTCTGGGCGATGCCGAGCTGGTCGCGCAGCGTCGCGATGTTCATGTAGTCGGGACGGAAGTCGTGGCCCCATTGCGAGATGCAGTGCGCCTCGTCGACCGCGAGCATCGCGGGCTTCGCGGTGCGGAGCATCGCCATGATCTCGGGCTTGGCCAGCCGCTCCGGCGCGATATAGGCGAGCCGCAATTCGCCCCGCGCGATCTGCTCGGCGATGTCGCGGTTCTCGGAAAAATCGTTCGCCGAATTGAGCGCGGCGGCGGCGATGCCGTAGCTCTTGAGCTGCGCCACCTGGTTGCGCATCAGCGCGATCAGCGGCGAGACGACGATGGTGAGCCCGTCGCGCAGCAGCGCGGGAAGCTGATAGCACAGCGACTTGCCGCTGCCGGTCGGCATGATCGCGAGCACGTCGCGGCCGGCGAGGATCGTCTGCGATGATCTCGGCCTGCCCGTCGCGAAACGCGGAAAAGCCGAACACGCTGCGCAGCAGTTTGTGGGCGGCGTCGAGGTCGGTGTTGCCCGGGTGTGCTGTCTCCGACGCTTGCACCGCGTTTTCCTTACGATTGGCCGTCATCGCCCGGCTCGACCGGGCGATCCAGTAACCACCGGACTGGAATTGATGGCACAGTCCCGACCCCATCGACAGCGCGGGGGTTACTGGATGCCCCGCTTTCGCGGGGCATGACAGCGATATATTTCGTCGATGATCGGGCGCTTCACAGGAAAGCTCATGGGATCGATGTCGACTTCGAGCTTGACGCCGGTGGCGGCCTTCGGCGCGCCTCTGAGCCACTCGCGCATGTAGGCGGAGAGATCATAGGCGCGCGGCGCCTTGATGAGCACGCGGAAGCGATGCCGACCGCGCACCACTGCGATCGGCGCCTCCGCCGGACCGAGGATGCGCACCGATTCGTCGTGCGGCGCTGCCGCGCACAGGCGGCGCGCGGAGCCTTCGGTCGACGGCCGGTCCGGGCCGGACACGACGAGGCTCGCGAGCCGCCCGAACGGCGGATAGTGGCTCTTCTCGCGCGCCGCGATCTCGCTCGCATAGAAGGCTTCGCGGTCGCAGGCGATCAGCGCCCGCATCACCGGATGATCGGGCTGGTGGGTCTGCAGATAGACGAAGCCGCGGCCGGATTCGCGCCCTGCGCGCCCGCCGACCTGGTGCAGCAGCTGAAAGGTGCGCTCGGCCGCGCGCGGATCGCCGTTGGCGAGGCCGAGATCGGCATCGATGATCCCGACCAGGTTGAGGTTCGGAAAATGGTGCCCCTTCGCCACCAGCTGGGTGCCGATGACGAGGTCGACGCGGCCCTCCTCGATCTCCTTGAACTCCTCGCGCATGCGCTCCGCGGTCGCGATCAGGTCGCTCGACAGCACCATGATTCGCGCCCCGGGGAATAGCGTCGCCGCTTCCTCCTCCAGCCGCTCGACGCCGGGGCCGCAGGCGACGAAGGAGTCGGCCGCCTGGCATTTCGGGCACGCAGCGGGGCGCGGCGTCGCGAAACCGCAGTGATGGCAGACGAGCTGGCGCTTGAAGCGGTGATCGACGAGCCACGCGTCGCAATGCGGGCAGGCGAAGCGGAAGCCGCAGGCGCGGCACAGCGTGAGCGGCGCATAGCCGCGGCGGTTGAGGAACAGCAGCGCCTGCTCGCCGCGCTCCAATGCGGTCTTGACGGCTTGCGGCGAGCCGCGGCGCGACGTAGCGGCCGCGCGGCGGCCCCTCGCGCGTGAGGTCGATCGCCTCGACGCCCGGCATGTGCTGGCCGCCGAATCGCTCCGGCAGGTCCAGGCGGTGGTAGCGGCCGCGCCGCGCATTGACCTCGGTCTCGATCGACGGCGTCGCCGAGGCGAGCACGACCGGAAACTTGGCGATGTGGCCGCGCACCACCGCCATGTCGCGGGCGTGGTAGTGCACGCCGTCTTCCTGCTTGTAGGCGGCGTCATGCTCCTCGTCGACGATGACGAGGCCGAGATCGGCATAGGGCAGAAACAGCGCCGAGCGCGCCCCGGCGACGACGCTGACCTCGCCCGCGGCGACGCCCTGCCAGGTGCGCGCGCGTGCGCGCGGGCTCAGCGCCGAATGCCATTCCGCCGGACGCACGCCGAACCGCGCCGCGAAGCGGTCGAGCGACTGGGCGGTCAGCGCGATTTCCGGCATCAGGATGAGGCTCTGGCGCCCCTGCGCGATCGCTTCCGCCACCGCCTCGAAATAGACCTCGGTCTTGCCTGAGCCGGTGACGCCGTCGAGCAGGGTCACGGAGAAGCCGCCGTCCCGCACGCGCTCGCGCAGCGCGGCGCCGGCGCGTCTCTTGCACGGCTGAGAAATCGGGCACCGCATAGGCCGGGTCGGGCGGCCGCGCCGGCGCCTCGGGCGGCATCGGCACCGCCTCGAGGGTGCCCTCGTCGACGAGCCCGTCGATGACGCCGACCGACACGCCGGCCTCCCGCGCCGCATCGCCCTTGGCCCGCACCAGGCCGTCGGCGAGAGCCTTGAGCACACGGGCGCGCGCCGCCGTCATGCGCGCGGGCGGCGGGCCGGCCATCCGCACGCCGATGCGGACGCGCTCCGGGCCGAGCTGCTCGCCCATGCGCAGCGCCATCCGCAGCACCATGCCGCGCGGGCTGAGCGTGTAGCCCGATACCCATTCGACGAACTTGCGCAGCTCCGGCTTGAGCGGAGGAATGTCGAGCTTCGCCTCGATATCCTTCAAGCGGTTGTCGAGGCGTGGATTGGGGTTCTCGTTCTCCGCCCACACCACGGCGGTGCATTCGCGCACGCCGAGCGGCACCCGCACGAGGTCGCCGGGGGCGAGGGCGAGGTCCTCCGGGACCCGGTAGGAATAGGCGTGGTCGAGCGCCACCGGCACCAGCACGTCGACGATGCGCTTTGCCATAGGGCCGGCCGAAATCCCGTGTTTAAGGAAGCTCACACCACCCGGTGAGATAAACCAATATGGGGTCGCAGCGAAAGAACGGCAGGCACGGCGATGGGGAAGACCGCACCGGCACCGGGCGAAGCGGAGGGAGCCGAGCACCTTTATGCCGCCCCCGATACCGCCCGCGAAATCGGGCAATGGCTCGCCTATCTCGGCGCCGAGCGGCGGATGTCGCCGGAGACCGTCGAGGCCTATGGCCGCGACGTGCGCCAGTTCCTGCGCCTTTCTCAACGATCATTTCGGCCGCCGCGTCAGCCTCGCCATGCTGAGCGAGCTCGCGACGCGGGACGTGCGCGCCTTCATGGCGCATCGGCGCAATGACGGCATCGGCGGCCGCTCGTTGATGCGGGCGCTCGCCGGCGCGCGCTCGTTCGCCCGCTTTCTCGAACGCCAGGGCAAGGGGCGCGTCGCGGCGCTCTCCGCGATCCGTGCGCCGAAGGTCGAGAAGACGCTGCCGAAGCCGCTCGCCGTGACGCCGGCGCGCGCGGCTCGCCGACACCGAGCTGCGCGCGGGCGAGGATCGCGAGCCCTGGGTGCTCGCGCGCGACGCCGCGGTGCTGGCGCTGCTCTACGGCTCGGGACTGCGCATCTCCGAGGCGCTCGGGCTGAAGGCGCGGGAGGTGCCGAAGCCCGGGGCCGGCGATTCGATCACGGTGATCGGCAAGGGGCGGAAGTCGCGCATGGTCCCGGTGCTGCAGCCGGTGTTGGCGCTGATCGCCGAATATGTCGCGCTGTGTCCTTATGCGCTGGGGCCGGACGGGCCGCTGTTCGTCGGCGCCAAAGGCGGGCCGCTGTCACCGCGCATCATTCAGCTCGTCATGGAACGGTTGCGCGGCGCGCTCAATCTGCCGGAGACTGCGACGCCGCATGCGCTGCGCCATTCCTTCGCGACTCATTTGCTGGGCCGCGGCGGCGACCTGCGCTCGATCCAGGAGCTGCTCGGGCATGCCAAGCTGTCGACAACGCAGATCTACACCGCGGTCGACACCGAGCGCCTGCTCGAGGTCTACAACAGCGCTCATCCGCGCGCCTGAAGCAGGAGCATGTTCCCCCTTGCGCGGCCCGCGCGGTCCGCGGCATGGTCGGCGCCCATCGTGAATCAGCCGGGAGAGGGCGATGCCCGAAGCTCATGAACAGGTCGAACATGCCGAGCACATCGAGCATGCCGGCGGGGTAAGCAAGAAGATCGCCCTGGTCATCGCCGTGATGGCGCTGTTCCTCGCGTTCTCCGAGGTGCTCGGCAAGAGCGCGCAGACCGAGGCGATGAACCTCAACATCAAGGCGTCCGACCTGTGGAATTTCTTCCAGGCGAAGAACATCCGCCGGACGGTGGTGCTCACCGCCGCCGAAGCGAAGAAGGCCGAGGCGACCGCCGCGGCGGAGGTCCAGGCGCGGGAGCCGATCGCGCAGCAGATCGCGCAATGGGAGAAGACCGCGGCGCGCTACCGCTCCGAGCCGGAAACCGGCGAAGGCACCGTCGAGCTTGCCGAGCGCGCCAAGCATACCGAGCACGAGCGCGACACCAAGCTCGCGCAGTATCACAATTACGAGCTCGCCTCGGCCGCGTTCCAGATCGGCATCGTGCTGTGCTCGGCGGCCGTCATCACCGGGATGGTGATGCTCGCCTGGCTCGCCGGCGGCGTCGCGGTGATCGGCATCGGCCTGATGGGGCTCGGCCTGTTCGCGCCGCATTTGCTGCATTTGGGGTGAGTTGACGCGTAGCCGGATTTCGCTTGCAGCGAGATGCGGGGTCGGGCCGAACGCACCCGCTGCCCCCGGGTTTCGCTTCGCTCAACCCGGGCTACGAAGCAGTTTCACCGCATATTCCCGGTGTGGCCGAGCGAGTAGCGGCCGGGCTGCGGCCATACGGTGAGGCCGTGCGGCTCGGTGCCGACCGGGATCTTCTGCACCCCGCCGCTCGGCGGTGTCGATCGCATAGACCACGTTGTCGAAGCGGCCGGACAGCCACAGCGTCTTGCCGTCGGCGCTGACATTGCCCATGTCGGGGCTGCCGCCGCCGGGGATCGGCCACTCGGCGACGATCTTGCGGGTGGCGAAATCGATCACCGAGATGCTGCCGGGGCCGTCGCGGCGGCCGCGCATGCTGTGCGAGCCGCGATTCGTCACATAGAGCTTGGTGCCGTCGCGGCTCGGGTAGAGGCCGTGGGTGCCGATGCCGGTGGGGATGAAATCGATCTGGGTGAAGCTTTCGCCGTCGATGACGAAGACGCCGTCGGCATGCATGTCGGCGACAAAGAACACGTTGCCGTCGGGCGAGATGCGGATGTCCTGGGGCATGCCGCCACGGGAGAGCTTGAGATAGCCGAGGACCTTGCGCTCGATCATGTCGATCTTCACCAGCGCAGCCGTTGAACTCGCAGGTGAAGATGGCGTAGCGGCCGTCGATCGAGAAATCGGCGTGGTTGACGCCGCGGCATTGCGGGACGCGGGAGCGAATACTTGCAGCTCCATGGTGTGCGGATCGCGGAAGTCGAGGCGCTCAGCGCTTTCGGCGACCACGATGGCCGAAGCCGCCGTCGGGCGTGAAATAGAGGTTGTAGGGATCGTCGACGTCGACCATCGGCCCGGGCTTGCCGGTCGTCGGATCGATCGGCGTGAGGCTGCCGGCAACCCGGCGGTCGCCGACGCTCGCGACCCACAGCGTCTTCAGATCCCAGGACGGCACGACGTGCTGGGCATGCAGGCCGACCGGAAACGAGTCGACCACCTTCAGCGTCGTCGGATCGATGACGTAGACATCGCTCGAGGTGACATGCGGCACATAGACCCGCGGCAGCGCACTGGCGACCGCAGGGCTCAGCTTGCCGACACCGGTCTCGCTGTAGATGTTGCTCGCGGTCCGGCACCGGCGGCATGCCGGGATAAGTGCTCGGCGCCTGCGCCAGCACGCTCGCGGCGACCATGAGCGCAAGGCCGAGGCCGGAGAGAGCGGCGGCGCTGCTTCGCAAATGGGGCGGGACCGGAACCCTGGTGGGAAGACGCATCACTGCAGGTTTTGCCAAATCTCAAACCACATTGGAATTGGTGGCGTCAGAATGCACCAAGGTTCTCCCTTGAAGGACGGCCGGCGGCACCCTACCACGGCGCGTCCGTTCCGCGACGGCCGCGACAATCGGACCCAAACCCGGACTCTCCGCGACGGCTCCGCGCACTGCACGCGCTACACCTTCTCCGGCGCGCGATAGAGCGCTTCCTCCATCTTCGAGGACGACGCCCTCGCGCGCGAGGGTGTCCTCGTATTCCTTGCGCAGGAACGGGTCCTCGAGCCAGTAGGGAATTGCGGTGCCGCCTTCCGTCACGTCGATCGCGCCTTCGTCGGTGTCCTTCTCGCCGGGAACGCCGGCTTTGTCCTTGCGGTGGTTGTTGGGGCCGTACCAGCCGATGAGCCGCAGCGGCTCCTTGCTGATGCCGAAGTGCGCGTGGAACCAGTCGCCGCCATAGGGCGCCGCGGTGACGACGCCGACCGGCTCGTAGTCCTGGCGATACACCTGGTCGGCCTTGCCGTCCTGCCATGGCGTCATGCCGAGCGAACGCGGCCATGTGTAGGTGTAGCCCTTGCCCTTGATGCAGACGAGCACCGCCGCCGACATGTGGGCGTGCGCCTTGGAATAGCGCCCGGTCACGTGCTCGCCGACGAACTGGTAGAACACGTTGCCAGCGAGCGCCGGCTCGAGGCGGCGGTAGCCGGGCGAGCGGCGGTTGTCGAGATAGAGCTCGGCGTTGAAGATGTCCGGCACCAGATTGGTGCGGCGCATGGCGAGGCCGCGCAGCGCATCGGGCGCGACGTCGTCCTTCGGCTTGAAGTAGTTGTCGCTGCCGTCGAACCGCGACGGGAAGGTGACCGGACAATTGAAGATCCAGTCGGTGTCGCGGAAAATGTTCATGACATTGGGCGCGGTCGACGCGACGAGGATCAGCGCCGGGCTCGACGCGGCATTGATGATGCGGTGCCAGGTGTTGAGCGGGATCGAGAACATCGAGCCGCGCTGCCACTCGAAAGTGTGGGGCTTCTTCTGGTCGTCGGTCCACACCTCGGTGGTGCCGCGCCCCTCCACCACCACCATGATCTCCTCGTACATGTGGCGCTCGGGATTGAGCGCGCCGGCGCCCGGCACCTCGACCACGTAGCAGCCCCACCTGCCCTCGGTGCCGTAGAGCTGGATGAAGGTGCCGTTGCCGCCCATCCGGTTCCAGCGCTTGAGCGGCATGTCCTGCACCCGCTCACGCCGATGCCGCGGAAGATCGGAATGCCCTGCGCTTCCATGTAATCGTCGTAGGGGGTGTTGGGCCGCTTCCAGGCGCCGTAGCCGGCGTTCTTCATTCCCTCCGGCTCATGCCAGTGCTCGCCGGTGATTTCATGCATGGTTGTTCTCTCCCTGGGCGGCTGTGATCACACTTATTTTCAACGCCCGCGCGCCGAATCACAAGAGCCGTCGCGGCCGCGGCGACCGGAAAGACGTCAGCCGCCGAACAGCAGGCCGGGATAGAGCTCGAGCCGCAGCAGCCAGGCGAACAGGAACCAGATGCCGGCGAGCGTCACGGCGGCCGACAGCAGGCACACGGCAAACGGGCGCCCGCCGCGCCAGCGGGTCGCCGCGAACACGTAGAGCGGAATGGCCAGCGCCGCCCCGATCAGGGCGAAGGCGGCGACGAAGCCGGCAATCCAGACGATCGCCATGATCTGCTTGCCGGCCGGCTGCGGGGCCGCGCCATGGCCGTGGCGCGGACGATTCGTCACCGGATTGAGGAAGCCGAGCAGCGCGCGGCCGATCGGGGTCTGCGTGCGCGACACGATGTCGAGCGCGGCGAGAACGATCACCGACCAGCCGATCAGGAGCGGCGCGGCGCGCGCCTCCGGCGAATACTGGTAGGCCGCGCCGAGATAGACGGCGGCGACCGCCGCCGCGCCGGCTGCGGGGAGATATTCTGACAGCTCCGTCCCGAAGGCGCGTGCCATGGCTCAGGCCTTTCCGCTGCCGGTTGCCGCCGGGTTCTTGCGCGGCGGAAACAGGCGCGCCCGCAGCGGCGGCAGCGCGAGAAACAGGACGATCGCCGCGATCAGCGCCCAGCACATCGGTCGCGAGCCGAACACGGTCCAGCTGCCGTCGCCGATCATCATCGCCTGGTGGAAGTTGCGCTCCGCGGTGGCGCCGAGCACCAGCGCGATGACGATGGTGAGCCGCGGATAGTCGTGCCGGATCATGATGTAGCCGAGAATGCCGAAGGCCAGCGTCAGGATCGGATTCTCGATGCTGCGGTCGACGGCATAGGAGCCGGTCATCGCCACCGCGATGATGATCGGCACGAAGATGCGTGAATCGACGAGGGTGATGAGGCGAACGGGCGCACCAGCAGCACCCCGATGAACGAGGCGAGGATGCAGGACCCGGTGAGCGCCCAGACGAGGCCGTAGATCTCGTTCTGGTTCTGCGCCAGCATCAGCGGGCCCGGCTGCATCCCGTGCATCACCAGAATGCCGAGAAACACCGCCATCTCGGCGCCGGACGGAATGCCGAAGGCGATGGTCGGGAATGAGCGCGCTGCCGTCCTTGGCATTGATCGCCGCTTCCGGCGCGATCACGCCCTGGATGTTGCCCTTGCCGAAGCTGTCGGGATCGTTGGAGGCCTGCACCGTCATGCCGTAGGACAGGAACGCCGCCACCGTGCCGCCCTCGCCGGGAATGGCGCCCACGATGGTGCCGATGATCGAGCCGCGCAGCACCGTGCGCCAGTGCTGGAAGGTCGCCTTCACGCCGCTCATCACGCCGGTGATCTTCACCGCACGCATGTCCTTGGCGACGGTGCCGCCGGTGACCGAGAGGTTGATCATCTCGGCGACCGCGAACAGCCCGATCAGCGCCGGGACGAGATGCACGCCGTCCCACAGATATTCGACGCCGCCGGCGAAGCGCGTGGTCGCCGGTGACGCTGTCATAGCCGACGGTCGCGATCATCAGGCCGATGCCGCCGGTCAGGAGGCCGCGCAGCATCCGCCCGGAGAGGCTCGCGGCGACGGTGACGAGAGCGAGGATCGCCAGCAGGAAAAACTCCGGCGGCCCGAACAGCAGCACGAGCTCTTTCGCCACCGGCAGCACCGCGAGCACCGACACCGTGCCGATGATGCCGCCGAGCGAATTGGCGGTCGCCGCCGCGCCGATGGCGTAGCCGGCCTTGCCCTGCTGGGCGAGCGGATAGCCGTCGAGGCAGGTCGCGGCATTGGGCGCCGAGCCCGGCGCGTTGAGCAGGATCGCGGTGAGCGAGCCGCCCATCGGCACCGCGCCCATCACCCCGCCGGCGAGCGCCACCGCGGTGAACGGCTCGAGCCCGTAGGTGAGCGGCATCAGGAGGGCGAGCGCGGTGGCGCCGCCGAGCCCCGGCAGCGCCCCGAACAGGAGGCCGATGAACATGCCGAGGCTGAGGAACATCAGCTCCTTGACCTGCAGCAGGCCTTCGACGCCGGCAATCCACGCATCCAACATGGCCGATACGATCTGTCAGAAACGCCGGCAGAGCAACGGCCGGTCCGGTGCTGCGCGTCGGCGCGAACTTGCCCACGCCGCGCCCACAACTTCTACGCAGCCGCAATTTCTATCGCGGTTGCAATCAGTTCGGCACCAGATATTTCCGCCACTTGTCGAAAAAATTCGCTTGCGAGCGCACGTCGGCCGCGACCTCTTCCGGCGACTGCAGCGACAGCCCCATGCCGGTCTTCTCCGACAGGGCCACCACGGCCGGATCCTTGACCGCCTTGTCGAGCGCCTCGACCAGGATCTTCTTGATGTCCGCAGGCAGGTTCGGCGGCCCTGCCACCATGCGCTCGACCATGATGTCGGCAAGCTGCGGCTGGCCGAGCGCCGTTGCATTGGGAACGTCGGGCCGCGTGCCGTCCGTGGTGAAGCTCGCGATCAGCCGCAGCGACTGGCCCGCCTCGAAGCGCTCGAGGATCGGCAAATTGGTGATCACCGCGTCGCCATCGCCGCGCACGGCGGCGGCGATGTATTCGGACGAGCCCTTGTAGCCGGTGATGAGCTGGAGCTTGATGCCGAGCAATTCGGTCGCGACCATGGTGACGCCATAGGCGGTGCCGTCGGGGCCGGTGGTGGTGAACTTCACCGGCCGCGTCGCCGAGAGCGCCTTGAGGTCGGCGACCGACTTGATCGGCGAATTCCACGGCACCGCGAGGCCATAGGGGTCGCGGCCGAGCCCGGCGAGCCAAGTGAACTTGCCGAGGTCATAGGCGCCGCCCCGCGCCTGCAGGATGAACAGGCCGGGCACGTTGAGGATGCCGATGGTGTAGCCGTCCGGCCGTGCGCGGTAGAGCTGGTTCACGCCCTTGGCGCCGCCGCCGGCCGGCACGTTGAGCGGAACTATGTTCACCTTGTTGGGAAGGTATTTCTCCATCACCGGCGCGATGGCGCGCACATAGGCGTCGAAGCCGCCGCCGACCTGGTTCGGGATGATGAAGGTGATGTCGCGCTCGGGAAACCCGGCGGCGTCGGCACGCAAAGGCACCGAGACAGATGCTGCAGAGCGCGACGACGATCGCGAAGCGAAGACGGGACAGAAGCATGACGCCCTCACGTGCACGAAACCCGTGACGTCTTAGCATCATCGACGGTGCCGGACCATCGCCCCTCGAGGCCACAAAGAGCGCCCGGGAAGGGCGTTCAACGTCGGGCATCAGCGGGAGCGTTCAGTCGGTCTTCTGGTAGACGGCGTGGCAGCCGTCGCAGGCGCCGCGCAGCTCGACGACCGCGGCCTTGAACTCCGCCTCCCCGTTGGCGCGGCTCGCGTTGTAGGCGATCTTGGAGGCGGCGCCCGCGCGATTGTAGAAGTCGGCGAACCTCGTCCAGACCTCCGGCGCGGCATAAGTGTCGAACGCCGGGTCCTTGTCGACGTTGGGTTTCCATAGATTGGTTTCCGCCGGAAACATGTGCGGAAAGGCCATCAGCAGGACGGAGATGACATCGGCAAACTCGTGGGCTTCACCAAGATCGATCTTCCGATTGGATGCGCTCGCGGCCTCGAGCGCATCCATCTTCTCGCTGATCGTGTCCATCACGGTCTTGCGGGCATAGATCGTATCCGAGGGCGTGGCCGCGCTCTGGTCCTGCGCACGGGTCGGCACAGCGAAGCCAGCCCCCATGAAACCAGCACCGATGAGGAGCGCGGCGATCAGCATCCGCGATCCCATCGCCTGAGTCGCTTTCGACATTCCAGTCCTCCCGCGGATCGAGGCGGATTTCCGCAGCTCTAGTTCACAAGCCCGTGAGCGGGCATGACACGGATCAATGCGCCGCGGCGCAACGCCGCCCGGGGTGCGGCAACCCGTCACTTTTGGAAACCGGCGGCGGTCCCACATCATTGTCTGAAGCCATATTCCGCGCGCACGCATCCCCGTGCCCCCCCAGCGCGCGGATGGCTTCGACTTGGAGGCTCGGCTGCGCAAGCGGCCGGGCCTCCTCTTTGTTTGGGGGAAGTGCCACGTTTGGAGAATCGCGACGCGATGCGCGGGACGTCACTCCTTCTTGGCAATGCCCGTCACCAGCATCACCGCGGGAACCGTGCCCTTGTTCTCCATCCAGTGAGTCGTGGTGTGGTCGGCGGTGAAGGTGTCTCCCGGTCCGTACTCCTTGGCGACGTCACCGCGGTGCTCGATGACCTTGCCTGAAAGGATGTAGACGACCTCCGGCCGGTCCTTATGGCTGTGCGCCTTGTTGGACGCGCCGGGCTCGTAGGTCGTGAGCTGCATGCGCAATGCGCGGCCGGCGACGCTGTCCATTTCCGGTGCGAGATCGAGATTGAGGAGCGGCTTGGCGACCGGGCCCTTGGGTTCCGGAGCCTGGGCGTGCGCCGCACCTAGAGAAAAGGCGAGCGCAAGAGCAGGAAACCAGGCGAGTGCTGCGAGCTGCGTCTTCATGGAACCTCCCATCGGCCGGCAGTTGCGCCCGCCGTGTCGCAGGGGCGTTTGCGGCCTTGCGTCGCTTATGGCCGAAAAGCGCGCACCCGGGCAACGGCGAACTGACTTCGACGCGGCATTCGCGTTATCATCCGTACCGGGAGGATTCCGATGAGACCACGCCCAAGGCCCGCGCTCGCGGCCACATTGGCCGTCGCGAGCTTCGCCGCTATCGCCGCAACGAGTGCGGCGGCGCAGAATTATCCCGATCACCTGATCAAGATCATCGTGCCGTTCGCGGCCGGCGGCCCGGTCGACGTGGTGGCGCGGCTCGTCGGCCAGCGCATGGCGCCGATCCTCGGCCAGAACGTCATCATCGAAAATCGCCTCGGCGGCGGCGGCGCGATCGGGGCGAAGGCGGTGGCGAATGCCGAGCCCGACGGTTACACGCTGCTGTTCGGCAACGTCTCGACGCTCGCCGTGATCCCGGCGGTCACCAAGAACCGCGACTACGATCCGGCCAAGAATTTCGTGCCGGTCGCCAAGGTGTCGGACAGCCCCGAGGTGCTGGTGGTGAAATCCTCGTTCCCGGCGCGGAGCGTGCAGGAGCTCGTCGCCATGGCGCGCAAGAGTCCCGGCACGCTCAATTTCGGCTCGTCGGGCTACGGCAACGCGACCCATCTCGCCGGCGAATGGTTCAAGGCCAAGATGTCGCTCGACATCGTCAACATCCCCTACAAGGGTCTCTCCGAGGTCGTGACCGGCGTGCTCGCCGGCCAGGTCAAGTTCGTGTTCGGGGCGATCGAAGGGGTGATGCCGCACATCCAGGACGGCCAGCTCCGCCCGCTCGCGGTGACGAGCGAGAAGCGCTTCGCGCTGCTGCCTGATGTGCCCACCATGATCGAAAGCGGCGTCGACGGCTTCGTCGTGTCGAGCTTCGAGGGCGTGGTGGCGCCGGCCGGCACTCCGCCCGCGATCGTCGCCAAGCTCAACGCCGCGATCAACGAGGCCGTGGCGCAGCCGGAGATGCGCGGCCAGCTTGATCGGCTGGGCGCGACGCCGGCCACGGGGACACCGGAGGAATTCGCGGCGTTCTTTGCGGCGGAACGGAGCAAATGGGAGGCAGTCGTCAAGACCGCCGGCATAAGCATCGATTAGGCGATCAGGGCAGCAATTCTGCCAGGCAGGGCGGGAGCAATTCTCGTGACTTCGGAATGAGCTGGGATATTTTGTCAGGTGCTGACCTTTGGTAACGTCTCGGGTTCCTTGTGACGTGGAGAAAACGCCTATGTCGTCGTTTGCAGCACACATTTTGGTATCGACATTGCGGAGCCGCTTGCTAGCAGGCGGTGTTGTCGCCGGCTTTCTTGCGGTCACCCTTATTCCGTCTTTTTCCGTGGCCGCGCCCGCAGAGGATTCTATTCCCCAACTTGGTTCCCGAGATTTCGGCTGGAACGCGAACTTCTGGGATTTTCAGCTCGACCCTCCGCCGGGTTCGGCTCACGGGCCAATGAAGACCGATCCCAACTATCCCTATACCAGCCAATGTCAAAATGGCGGTTGTCTTGCGGACAGGCGATCTCCGGCCCCCGATCGTGAACACGAAGGATCCGATCTTGAAACCTTGGGCCGCGGAGCATATGCAGGCAACGAATGAAGAGGTGCTGAGCGGCAAGATGGCGATTCCCTTTACCTCCCAATCGCGCTGCTGGCCTGGGGGCGTGCCTGGCCAACTCCTTTTTCTCCAACCCATGTATTTCCTCCAGACGCCGAACGCAAGTCTGGATGATATGGGAGCGCGATCATTTCGCGCGCCGCATCTATCTCACCGACAAGCATTCGGAAAATGTGAAGCCGTCCTGGTTCGGCGAATCCATCGGCCATTACGAGGGCGGGGACACGCTCGTGGTCGATACGATCGGGCTCGCCGGCGGCAGAGTATCACTACATCGATTCCTTCCGCACGCCGCACACCGAGAAACTCCACGTCGTCGAGCGGTTCACGATCAGCCAGGACGGCAGGACTTTGACCGCGATCGTAACGGTGGAAGATCCCGACACGTTCAACGGGCCGCTCACACTTAAACAGACATGGCGCAAGAACCAGGTGGCGATGGTGGAGATGGTTTGCGCCGAGAATGCTGGGGAGGATCACTTCAATCAGAATCTCCATCCGATTCCGCAGGCCGACAAACCGGATTTCTGATCGGCCGACGGTCTTGCCGCGGGTTTCGCGCACCTTTAGGCGGCGGCCTTGGCTACACCGTCCAATTCCTTGAGCGCATCGTCCGGCAGGTCGAGTTCGGCTGCCGCGAGGTTCTCACGAAGATGCACGACAGACGACGTGCCGGGAATCAGAACGATGTTCGGCGCGCGACGAAGCAGCCAGGCGAGCGCGACCTGCATCGGCGTGGCGCCGAGGCGCCGGGCGACGTCGGACAAGGTCGACGACTGCAGCGGGCTGAAGCCGCCGAGCGGGAAATACGGCACATAGGCGATGCCGTCGCGGGCAAGGTCGTCGATCAGGGCATCGTCGCGCCGATGCGCCAGATTGTAGTGGTTCTGCACGCAGACGATCTCGCAGATCCGGCGCCCTTCCGCGATCTGTGCCGGGGTCACGTGGCTCAGCCCGATGTGACGCACCAGGCCCTGCCGCTGCAGGTCGGCCAGCACGGTGAGCGGCGCTTCGATCGACCCTTCGGCGGGCTCGGGATGGCCCAACATGCTGCGATAGATTGACCACGTCGAGCACATCGAGCTCGAGATTGCGCAGATTGTCGTGGACCGCCTGCAATCAGGGCGTCGCGCGAGAAGGCCGGAAGCCACGATCCATCCTCGCCGCGCCGGGCGCCGATCTTGGTGACGATGACGAGATCGTCGGGATAAGGATGCAGCGCCTCGCGGATCAGCTGGTTGGTGACGTGCGGGCCGTAGAAGTCGCTGGTGTCGATGTGGTTCACGCCGCGCGCCACCGCCTCGCGCAGCACGGCCAGCGCCGCGTCCGATCCTTGGGCGGGCCGAAGACGCCGGGCCCTGCGAGCTGCATGGCGCCGTAGCCGAGCCGCTTCACGGTGCGGTCGCCGAGGGTGAACGTGCCGGACTGGTCGATGCTGGACTGGTCGGTGCTTGACATGGGTCGATCTCCACTTGAGACGACGCACAGCTACGCCTTGCCGGCCCGCGCGATAATCGGGCACAATCTGCACAGGCTGTGCGGATTGGCGAACAATGAAAGTCGACCTGGGTGATCTGAACGCCTTCGTCGCGGTGGCGCGCGCCAGGGGTTTTCGGGACGGCGCACGCGCGAGCGGCGCCAGTGCGTCAGGGCTGAGCGAGGCCGTGCGCCGGCTGGAGGCGCAGCTCGGCGTCAGGCTGCTCAATCGCACGACGCGCAGCGTCGCGCCCACCGAGGCGGGCCTAGCGGCTGCTCGAACGGCTCGGCCCGGCGTTGACCGAGGTGGAGGCGGCGCTCGACGTGGTGAACGGCTTTCGCGACAGGCCGGCGGGCACGCTCCGGCTCAACGTGCCGGTCAGCGCGGCGCGGCTGGTGCTGCCCGCGATCGTGCCGCGCTTCCTCGCCGCCTATCCCGAGATCCGGCTGGAGGTGATCGCCGAGGACAGCTTCGTCGACTTGCTGGCGGCCGGATGCGACGCCGGCATCCGCTACGACGAGCGGCTGGAGCAGGACATGATCGCGGTGCCGATCGGGCCGCGCGTCCAGCGCTTCGCGACCGCCGCCGCTCCCGCCTATCTCGATCGCCGCGGCAGGCCCACGCATCCGCGCGACCTGCTCAATCACGCCTGCCTGCGCGGCCGCTTCGCCAACCGCACGATCATACCGTGGGAGTTCGAGCGCGACGGCGAGGTGGTGCGGGTCGACCCTCCAAGTCCGCTGCTCGTGAGCGCCGGCGGCGCGACCGATCTCGCGATCAGCGCGGCGATTGCCGGCACCGGCATCATCAAGCTTTTCGAGGACTGGCTGCGCCCGCATCTCGACAGCGGCGCGCTCGAACCCGTGCTCGAACCCTGGTGGCAGCGGTTTTCCGGGCCGTTTCTCTACTACCCCGGACGCCGCCTCGTGCCCGCGCCGCTGCGGGCGTTCGTCGACTTCATCAAGGCATCCGGTGAGGCGTAGCGCGGCATCGAACGCGCGCAAGCGCGATCGATGAGGCATTCAGCGCAAGATGATCAGTGGCCGCGCGCGGCGCGGGCGGAGGCGAACGGCCGCGTTGCGGCCTCCGAGATGCTCCCGGCGAGGAGCTTGGCGATGCAGCCGTAGCTCCAGTCGTTCATGTGCAGGAGGTCGGGCGACAGGAACGCTTCGAACGGGATGCCGTCGCGCTCACGCCATTCCCGCATCACCGCGAAGCGCGGGAACAGGTCGACATTCGCCTGCTTCGACTCCGCAGAGATGAGGTTCACCATGTCCTCGGCGTCGGCCTTGTCGATCACCTTCGGCGCGAACTGCGGATCGATCAGCACCACGTCGGTGCCGAGTGCCTTCATCCGCGCAATTCCGTCGTGGACGAGCCGGTCGACCGGGCCGAGCGGGTTGTCCCTGAGCACGGCGTTGGTCCCGACCTGCCACAACACGAGATCGGGATGGGCGCGGGCCACGCTCTCCTCGAAGCGCGCGAGCATTTCGCGCGGCCTCTTCGCCGTTGACGCCCTGGTTGATCACCGTGACCGACTGCTCCGGAAATCTCGCCTTGAGCTCGGCTTCGAGCCGGCTCGGATAGGAGGCCGCAGGACCGCTCGCGCCCGCGCCCGCGGTCGAGGACGAACCCAAGGCAACGATGGTGATCGGCTTGCCGTTGGCGATCCGCTGCGCCACGTGCGCGAGCGGATGGGTGAGGTGGGTGAGGCCCGACTTTTCGACGCAGGGGCGCGCCTGATCGGCAGGCGCCGTCGGCGTCTGGGCCATCGCGGTGGAGATGAGCCAAGCCTACAACAAGGAGGGCCGCGGCCAGGGGGGAACGGGGACCGAGGGGGAACATGGCGTCAACGTGTCTCTTTTTTGTCGACATTTGTCAATTTGGCGGCCTCGGTTACGACGTTCGCCAACAGGCGCCCAAGGCAGTCATGGACGTGCTCGGCCACATCGGTCTTGCGGGTCGCCGCATAGAGATCGAATGTGCCGGCTTCGTTCCACTTGCGCATGATCGAAAAGCGGTCGAACAGGTCGATTTCGCGCTGCAGCGCAATCATGTGCATTGCATCAGCGTAAGCGCCCATCGCCAGCATGGCCTCGGTGCGCGGGCTGTACTGCATGTTGACGAGCACGGTATCGACCCCGGCCTGCTGCAGCGTGGCGATGCCGTCGTCGAGGGCGACGCGGAAGTCCTCCGGGTCGACGCCGCGGATCGCGTCCGCCGTGCCGGTCTGCCAGACCACCAGGGCGGGCTTCGCCTCGTTAACGATCCGGGAGAGTTTTTTCTCCATTTCCTCCGCGGTTTCGCGCGGGCGGGCATAGGTCGTCACCTTGACGGCGACGCCGGGCAGGAGCTTCTCGAGCGCCGCCTGCAGGCGGGTCGGGTAGGCGATATTGGCGCCGGACGGCCCGGCGAGCTCGGAGGAGGCACTTCCGATCACCGCGATGTCGAGGTGCTTCTTGGCGATCGCCGCGGCCACGCGGGGCATGGCAAAATCGGGCGCAACCCCGCCGGCGGCGGTGATGCACTCCTCGGCTTCCTTGGCGTAGGCCCCGCCACCGATCAGGGCGCATAGCAGCGCCACGGCCAACGGTCTCATGCCCCTCCTCCCAAGAGGGTCTTTCCGCCTGGGGGTCCAGAGCGTGATCCGGGACTTCGTCCTTCTACCCTCTTATACCACGAAATCATGGCCGCCGCTGCAACCATGATGACGATGCCCAGAACGCTGACCCCGATCTGCATGGCGAGCCCCTCGTTGATCTCGACCATGGCGAAGTGCCCGGCAAACGACAGGAAGACGCCGAGGCAGAAGATTTCGAGCGAATGCTGGCCGCACAGGATCGCCGGACGCAGCCACATCGAGTTGAGGAAGCTCCATTGCTTGGGAATGAGGTGGACGGTGATGATCGCGAGCGCCATGAAATGGGCGAAGCGCAGCACGTCGAGGTTCGTCTTGTCGATCGGATACATCCAGTCCTGGAGCAGTTTCGGCACGAAGTGTTCTAACCCCGGTACGTACCACGTCATGGTGATGGCGAAGGCGAACAGGAGATAGAGCACGGCCGCGACGAGCGTGATGCGGGACTGGATCAACGGCGCGAGGCGTTTCGCCCCGCCGAGCCCGCACCAGGCGCCGAACACGAAGAGAAGCTGCCAGGCGAACGGATTGAACACCCAATAGCCGTTCGGATAGGCGGGCAGGTTCCAGCCGAACGTCCAGGTGAGCAGGTAGAGCAGCAGCGACGCACCGAGGCCGACGGTGGGCGCCCGCAGCAGAATCCACAGCATCGGCGGAAAACCCGCGAGCAGCACGATGTAGAGCGGCAGCACGTCCATATTGGCCGGCTTGAACTTGAGCATCAGCGCCTGGACGAGCGTGATGTCGGGCTGCCGGAGGAAATCGAAGATGCCCATCTCCTCGCCGTAGAGCGGGTTCTCGAAGCTCGCCGACACGTAGGAGATTTCCGCCATGTAGATCGCGAACAGGAAGACGTGGGCGACATAGACCTGCCAGGCCCGCTTGAGGATGCGGGCGCTCGCGACGATCACGCCGCTCTCGCGCATCGCGCGGCCGTAGACGAAGGCCGCGGTGTAGCCGGAGATGAAGACGAAGATCTCGGTCGCGTCGGAGAAGCCGTAATTGCGGATCGTGATCCAGTTGACGATGTTCGAGGGGATGTGATCGAGGAAGATCAGCCACAGCGCGATGCCGCGGAAGAGATCGAGCCGCAGGTCGCGCTCGCTGCTTGCGAGCGGCGCCGGCGTCTTCGCCGGAACTGCGGCAGGCTCCGCCGCCGCGCCGGCATCGACCGCTGGCGGCCGGTCCGGCACATGATCGCGGAAAGCTGAAGACTTTTCCAACGACACCATGGTCACGCCCGGCGAGGTTGCAACGGCAATGTTCCCAAGTCCCGCGGCAACCATACTGGAAGAGGCGGGATGCGCCGACGATCCGACGATAGTATGACGTGACCGCGGCGCCGGGGCCGCGTCACGATGCGGCGCTTGGCGGGCCCTCGGCGGGCGCGTGCGGCCCTTGTTCATGCCGCAACAACGATGATAAGGCTTTCGGACGTTTTGAGGACGCCATGTACCAGAGGGTGACCCGCGACATCGAGGTGACGGTTTCGCCGCGCTTCATGCCGGAAAAATCATCAGCCGAGAAAGGCCTGTATTTCTGGGCCTATACGGTCGGCATCGCGAACCGCAGCGGGGTCACCGTGCAACTCAAGACCCGGCATTGGCGGATCACCGACGGATTCGGGCGCGTCCAGGAGGTCCGCGGCCCCGGCGTCGTCGGCGAGGAGCCGGTGCTCGAGCCCGGCGCATCCTACGAATATACCAGCGGCGTACCGCTGCCGACGCCTTCGGGAATCATGACCGGCAGCTACGGCGTGATCACGCCCGACGGCGAGTCGTTCGACATCGACATTCCCGCGTTTTCGCTGGACGGCCCGGAGACCAAGCGCACGCTCAATTGAGCGCGCAGCGCCAGGTCTTCCACTCACTCCGGCACCGCGACCTCGGCGGGCTCAAACACGTAACGGCTGTTGCAGAACTCGCAGGTCACCGCGATCACGCCGTCCTGCACCATCTCGTCGCGGTCGGCCTGGGTGAAGCTCTTGAGCATGTTGGTGACGCTCTCGCGCGAGCACGAGCAGCGCGCCGCGACCTCGGCGGACTTGAACACCCGCACGCCGTGCTCGTGGAACAGCCGGTAGAGCAGGCGCTCGCTCGACAGCGACGGATCGATCAGCTCGACGTCCTCGACGGTGGCGATCAGCGAGCGGCCTTCGACCCACGCCTCGTCCTCGGCGACGTCGTGAGGCGCGGTGCCGGCCGGCGCATCGCCGGGATCGAGGTCGGGGCCGCGCATCCGTTCGGCCTTCTTCGGCAGGAACTGCAGCAGCATGCCGCCGGCGCGCCAGCGGTGCCGCGGACCGCCGGCACTCGCGCTCAGCTCTTCCGCCACCGCGAGACGCACCCGCGTCGGGATCTGCTCCGAGCGCAGGAAGTATTCATGCGCCGCATCCTCGAGCGTGCCGCCATTGAGCGCCACCAGGCCCTGGTAGCGGCTCATCTCCGGGCCCTGGTCGATCGTCATGGCGAGATGGCCGCGGCCGAGCAGCTCCGCCGCCGATTTCGATGCGCCGCCAGCAACAGCCGCAGCATCGAACTGGGCGCAGGCACGCACCAGCCCAGGGCTGCGGTAGTCGACCACCAGCAGACGCACCGGGCCGTCGGTCTTGGTCTGCAGAATGAACCGACCCTCGAACTTGAGCGAGGAGCCGAGCAGCACGGTGAGCACGATCGCCTCGCCGAGGAGCTTGGAGATCGCCGGCGGATAGGCATGGGCGTTGAGGATGCCATCGAGCGACGGGCCGAGCCGCACGACGCGTCCGCGCAGATCGAGGCTCGCCACCTCGAACGGCAGGATCACGTCGTCCGCCGCCTCGGCGGCGGGGGCGCGCGAAGTGACGTCTACATTCGTCATCGCGGACTCGCGTTGAAGCACCACGCCAGGATGCCCTTCTGGGCGTGCAGGCGATTCTCGGCCTCGTCGAACACCGCGGATTGCGGGCCGTCGATGACCTCGTCGGTGACTTCGTCGCCGCGATGCGCCGGCAGGCAATGCAGGAATATGGCGCTTGATTTCGCTTTTGCCATGAGGGCGCTGTTGACCTGGTAGGGCCGCAGCAGATTGTGCCGGCGGGCGCCGTCCTTGTCGCCCATCGACACCCAGGTGTCGGTCACGATGCAATCGGCCCCCGCCACCGCCGCCTCGGGATCGTGGCCGATCTCGATCGCCGCACCCGACGATGCGACCCACTCCAACACCTTGCGCTTCGGCGCGAGCTCGGGCGGCGTCGCGACCGCGAGCTCGAAGTCGAACTGCCGCGCGGCGTGCATCCACGAGGTGAGCACGTTGTTGGCGTCGCCGGTCCACGCCACCTTGCGGCCGCGGATCGGGCCGACGTGCTCCTCGAAGGTCATCACGTCGGCCATGATCTGGCAGGGATGCGAGCGCCGCGTCAGGCCGTTGATGACCGGCACGGTGGCATACTGCGCGAGCTCGAGCAGCATGCCGTGCTCGAGGGCGCGGATCATGATCGCGTCGACGTAGCGCGACAGCACGCGAGCGGTGTCGGCGACGGTCTCGCCGCGGCCGAGCTGCATTTCCTGGCCGGTGAGCACGATGGTCTGGCCGCCGAGCTGCCGCATGGCGACGTCGAACGACACGCGCGTGCGCGTCGACGGCTTGTCGAAGATCATCGCCAGCGTCTTGCCCGCCATCGGCGGAGCCTGCGAAGCGCGGGCATGCGCCTTCATGGCGCGGCTGTCCTCGATGATCCCGCGCAGCTCGTCGGGCGCGATGTCGATGAGATCGAGGAAGTGCCGCGGCTCGTTGGTCATGACGCCGCCTCGCCGACCGCGGCGCGCTCACGCTGCGCGCGCTCGACGTGCGCCGCGGCGCGCTCGATGCGGTTCACGGCCTCCGCGATCTCGGGCTCCTCGATGATGAGCGGCGGCAGCATGCGCACGACGTTGTCGCCGGCCGCGGCGCCGAGCAGTTTTTCTGCGCGCAGCGCCTGCACCAGCTCGCCGTTCGGGCAACCGGCGACGAGGCCGATCAGCAGGCCCTCGCCGCGCACGTCGGAAATCACGCCAGGGTGGCGGTCCCTGACCGCCGCGAGCTTCTGGCGGAACAGGATTGCGCTGTGCTGGACCTTTTCGAGGAATCCGGGTTCCAGCACGACGTCGAGCACGGCGTTGCCGACCGCCATCGCCAGCGGGTTGGCGCCGAAGGTCGAGCCGTGGGTGCCTGCCGTCATGCCTTTGCCGGCCTCGGTGGTGGTGAGGCAGGCGCCGACCGGAAAGCCGCCGCCGAGCGCCTTGGCGATCCCCATGATGTCCGGCGTCACGCCGACCCGCTGATGGGCGAAGAAGCTGCCGGTGCGGCCCATGCCGGTCTGCACCTCGTCGAACACGAGCATGAGGCCATTAGTGTCGCACAGCTCGCGCAGCGCCTTGAGGAACAGCGTCGGCACTACGCGCACGCCGCCCTCGCCCTGGATCGGCTCGATCAGGATCGCAGCGGTTTCAGGTCCGATCGCGCGCTTGACGGCATCGAGATCGCCAAACGGCACCTGGTCGAAGCCTTCGACCACCGGGCCGTAGCCTTCGAGATATTTCTTCTGCCCGCCGGCGGCGAGCGTCGCCAGCGTGCGGCCGTGAAAGGCGCCCTCGAAGGTGATGATGCGGTAGCGCTCGGGGTGACCGCTGACATACTGGTAGCGGCGGGCGACCTTGATCGAGCATTCCATCGCCTCGGCGCCGGAATTGCAGAAGAAGACGAGGTCGGCGAAGGTTGCGGCGCACAGCCGGGCTGCCAGCCGCTCGGCCTCGGGGATCTGGAACAGGTTCGAGACGTGCCAGACCTTGTGGGCCTGGGCGTCGAGCGCCTCGATGAGGCGCGGATGGGCGTGGCCCAGCGCATTGACCGCGACGCCGGCGGTGAAATCGAGATAGCGCTCGCCATCCGTCGAGATCAGCCAAACGCCTTCGCCCCGCTCGAAAGCGAGGTCGGCCCGGGCATAAGTCGGCAAAAGATGTGAGGTCACGGCACGGCTCATTGTTGGTGCGTCGGATCACGCTTGATGCGTTGGATAGCGGCGAATTGTGCGCAAAATGAATGTGCCGCCTCGGCGGGCGGCACGCATAAGTATTTTAAATCCGGTTCGGCGGGAGTCAACACGATGCGCGGCCCATACGCGCCCCTGCCGAAGCACCGATCCTGCGGTCCGCAACGGGCGCCCGACGACGATCTGTGGATGACTGGGGTCATAGGGTGCTTTGTGACAAGAGAACATGTGGACGAGGGCTAGGCCCGGACTCTTGCGCGCGAGTCACGGCATATAGTAGCGTTACCGCGCACTGATACGACATCTCGTGCGGCGACAATTTTCTTAAGTTTGTTGGTGCGGTGCGTTCACGGCGCCCGGCTTCGGGTCGGGCGTCGACGTAGAAGGATTCCGCCGCGAGGTGCCTGCGAGAAAACGAAGGTGGGCTGGCCATGACATGGACTGACGAGCGGGTGGAATTGCTCAAGAAGCTCTGGGCCGACGGACTTTCGGCGAGCCGGATCGCCGCCGAGCTCGGCGGCGTCTCGCGCAATTCGGTGATCGGCAAGGTGCATCGCCTCGGATTATCCGGCCGCGCCAAGAGCGCTTCCGCCTCGGTGCCGCGGCAGCGCAAGCCGCGCGTCCATCATCAGCACATGATGCGGATCACGCGGACCAACGTGCGCGGAAACACCGCGCTGGCGCCGATGCCGGTCTACGAGGCCGATCTCGAGCCCGAGCCCGAGGTAATCGAGAACATCATTCCGATCGGGCAGCGCTGCACGATCCTGGAATTGACGGAGAACACCTGCCGGTGGCCGATCGGCGATCCGAGCGCCACCGATTTCTTCTTCTGCGGCGGCAAGACCGTCGAAGGCCTGCCCTATTGCGGCTATCACTCGCGCATCGCCTACCAGCCGGTGTCGGAGCGCCGCCGCGAAAAGCGCGCGGAACGGGAGTAGCGCGCGGGGCGCCGGCCACAGCGCCAGTTTTGTCAGCTCGGCTGGGCAAGCAGTAACCGTCGCGCGATCGGTAGGGCGCAATCCCTTTATTGCGCCACTTGAGTTTGCCAACGGCGCAATGCGCTTCGCTTATTGCGCCCTACCGCTCCGAGACTCTGCTCCACCGCAAATCCGGAAGTGACCGGATGCCCCGCTTTCGCGGGGCATGACAAGGCGAGGCGCCGCACTTCACGCGCTCTTCACGAAGCGGTCGTTGAGCGCATAGCCGGCGCCGCGCACGGTGCGGATCGGGTCGGTGGCGCGGCCGCGGTTGAGCGCCTTGCGCAGGCGGCCGACATGGACGTCGACGGTGCGCTCGTCGATGTAGACGTCGCGGCCCCAGACGCGGTCGAGCAACTGCTCGCGCGAGAATACACGGCCGGGATTTTCCATCAGGAATTCGAGCAGGCGGAATTCGGTGGGGCCGAGCGGTACGTCGCGGCCGGCGCGGGCGACGCGCTTCTTCTCGCGGTCGAGCTCGATGTCGCCCGCCGACAGCACGCCGGCGACGCGCTCGGGCTTGGTTCGCCGCAACAGCGCGCGGATGCGCGCCAAGAGCTCCGGCACCGAGAACGGCTTGACGATGTAATCGTCGGCGCCGGTGGCGAGGCCGCGCACGCGCTCGGTCTCCTCGCCGCGCGCGGTGAGCATGATGATCGGCAATGCCTGAGTTTCCGGGCGCGAGCGCAGCCGCCGGATCAGCTCGATGCCGGACAGGCCCGGCAGCATCCAGTCGATGACGGCGAGGTCCGGCGTGTTCTCCTTGAGCTTGAGGTCCGCCTCGTCGCCGCGCACCGCCGACTCGACGGAATAACCCTCCGCCTCGAGATTGTAGCGCAGGAGGAGCGTCAGCGGCTCCTCGTCCTCGATGATCAGAATTCGCGCCGTCATTCAGCCCTCGACATCGCGCACGCCACGGTCACATGTGGAAACGGTCACATGTGGAACGGGACGCGCGTCGTGGCAGTGTTGTCCCCCTTGGGACGCTCATCCGGCAGAGGCTTGCCCTCCACCATGTAATAGATGGTCTCGGCGATGTTGGTGGCGTGATCGCCCATCCGCTCGATGTTCTTGGCGCAGAACAGGAGATGGATACAGACGCTGATGTTGCGCGGGTCTTCCATCATGTAGGTCAAGAGCTCGCGGAACAGCGAGTTGTTGACGGCGTCGACCTCCTCGTCGCCGCGCCACACCGCCAAGGCCTTGGCGACGTCGCGGCGCGAATAGGCGTCGAGTACGTCCTTGATCTGGGTGAGCACCAGCTCGGCCATGTGCTCGACCCCGCGCATGACTTTCTGCAGGTTGAGCTCGGTGTCGAGCACCATGACGCGCTTCGCGATGTTCTTCGCGAGGTCGCCGATCCGCTCGAGGTCGTTGGAAACGCGCAGCGCACCGACGATGTCGCGCAGGTCGATCGCCATCGGCTGGCGCCGGGCGATGGTGAGGATCGCCTTCTCTTCGATCTCGCGCTGCAGCAGGTCGATCTTGCTGTCGTCGGCGATGATGCTCTGGGAGAGCGCCGTGTCGTGGCGGTTGAGCGCGTCGATCGCGTCGCCGATCAGCCGCTCGGCGAGACCGCCCATCTCGGCGATCATGCGCACGAGTTCTTGGAGATCGGCGTCGAACGCCTTGTGGGTGTGTTCGGTCATTACCATTTCGTCCCTCCGCTAGCGCGCGCGTCAGCCGAAGCGGCCGGTGATGTAGTCCTGGGTGCGCTTGTCCGTGGGGGTGGTGAACATCTTGCTCGTGGTGTCGAACTCGACCATCTCGCCGAGATACATGAAGGCGGTGAAGTCGGAGACGCGCGCCGCCTGCTGCATGTTGTGGGTGACGATGGCGATCGTGTAGTCGTCCTTGAGCTCGTCGATCAGCTCTTCGATCTTGGCGGTCGAGATCGGGTCGAGCGCCGAGCAGGGCTCGTCGAGCAGGATCACCTCGGGCTTGATCGCGACGGTGCGGGCGATGCACAGGCGCTGCTGCTGGCCGCCCGACAGGCTGAGCCCGTTGGCGTGGAGCTTGTCCTTGACCTCTTCCCAGATCGCCGCGCGGCGCAGCGCCGATTCGACCCGCTGGTCGAGGTCGGCGCGCGAGATGCGCTCGTAGAGCCGTATGCCGAACGCGATGTTCTCGTAGATCGACATCGGAAACGGCGTCGGCTTCTGGAACACCATGCCGATCCGCGCCCGCAGGAGATTGAGGTCCTGGCCGGGCGTGAGGATGTTCTCGCCGTCGAACAGCACCTCGCCCTCGGCCCGCTGGTTCGGATAGAGGTCGTAGATGCGGTTGAGAATGCGCAGCAGGGTGGACTTGCCGCAGCCGGACGGACCGATGAAGGCCATGACCTTGCGGTCGTAGAGCGGCACGTTGACCGATTTGAGGGCCCGATGGTCGCCGTAATAGAAGTTGAGGTCGCGGACCAGGACCTTTTCGGCGAGCTTGCCCTGCGCGACAGGATCCTTGCTGGCGACCGGGACCGGCGGTGCGGTGGCCGTGCTGGCGCTGTCCATGGAGTTCATGACGATTTCCTCGAGGCGGTCAGGGCGCGCGCGGTGATGCTGAGCGCGAGCACTGCGAAAGTGATGATCAGCGCGCCGATCCAGGCGAGCTTCTGCCAATCGGCGTAGGGACTGAGCGCGAACTGGAAGATGACGACCGGCAGGCTCGAAATCGGGGCGTTCAGGTCGGCGGAGAAGAACTGGTTGTTGAGCGCCGTGAACAGGAGCGGCGCGGTCTCGCCGGTGATGCGGGCGACGGCGAGCAGAACGCCGGTGATCATCCCGGCCATCGCCGCCCGATAGGACACGTAGCCGATCACGTGGGCGCGCGGCATGCCGAGCGCGGTCGCGGCCTCGCGCAGTTCCCGCGGCACCAGGGCGAGCATGTTCTCGGTGGTGCGCACGACGACGGGAATGACGATGATCGCCAATGCGACCGCACCGGCCCAGCCGGAGAAATGGCCCATCGGCGCGACCATGATCTCGTACACGAACAGGCCGATGACGATCGACGGCGCGCTGAGCAGGATGTCGTTGATAAAGCGCACCACCATGCTGAGCCGGTGGTACTTACCGTACTCGGCCATGTAGGTGCCGGCGAGGATGCCGATCGGCGTGCCGATGAGAACGGCGATCACGGTGAGCATGATGCTGCCGACGATCGGATTGAGCAGCCCGCCGGCCGAGCCGGGCGGCGGCGTCATCTCGGTGAAAACCGCGGGCGACAGGCCGCTCAGGCCCTCGAACAGGAGGGTCCCGAGGATCATGACCAGCCAGCCGAGACCAATCACGGTGGCGCCGAGCGACAGACCGACGACGATGGTGTTCTTGGCGCGGCGACGCTTGTAAAGGTCCATGGGTCAGCCCATCCGCCGTTCGAGCCGCATGAGCATGTAGCGCGCTATTGCGAGCACGATGAACGTGATGACGAAGAGGATGAGGCCCAGCGCGATCAGCGCCGAGGTGTAGAGATCGCCGACCGCCTCGGTGAACTCGTTGGCGATGGTCGCGGAGATCGTCGTGCCCGGCGCGAGGATCGAGGCCGAGACGCGATGGGCGTTGCCGATCACGAAGGTGACCGCCATGGTTTCGCCGAGCGCCCGGCCGAGGCCGAGCATGACGCCGCCGATGACGCCGACCCGGGCGTAGGGCAGAACCACGTTGCGGACCACCTCCCAGGTGGTGCAGCCGACGCCGTAGGCCGCCTCCTTGAGCACCGGCGGCACCGCCTCGAACACGTCGCGCGACACCGAGGTGACGAACGGCAGCACCATGATCGCGAGGATGAGCCCGGCGGTCAGCGTGCCGATGCCGTAGGGCGGACCCTCGAAGAGCGTCGAGAGAATCGGGATCGGGGCGAAGGTATCGATCAGGAACGGCTGCACGAAGCGCTGGAGGAACGGGGCGAAGACGAACAGACCCCAGATTCCGTAGATGATGCTGGGAATGCCGGCGAGCAACTCGATCGCGATGCCGATCGGCCGGCGCAGCCACATCGGGCACAGCTCGGTGAGGAAGAGCGAGATCAAGAGGCCGAGCGGCACCGCGATGACCATCGCGATGACCGACGTGACGATGGTGCCGTAGATCGGCGCGAACGCACCGAACTTCTCGGTGACCGGATTCCAGCGCTCTTCGTAAAGGAACGCGAAGCCGAACTCCTGCAGGGCCGGCAAGGAGCCTTTGAACAGGGCGGCGATGACGCCGCCGAGCAGGATCAGGACCAGGATCGCGGCGCCGCGGGTGAGGTGGCGGAACGCGGCATCGCTCAGCCGCAGACGGTTGAGGATTTTCCCGCGTATCGCGGTGCTGTCCGACGAGGCTGCGGTGCCGTTCGACAGGGCGAGGTCAACCACCGGTGTTCTCCCGGATTCGTGCATGTCCCGCTCTCCCGATCCGCCGCGACGATGGGTTCGATCGGCTGGCGTCGGGAAACCCCGACACCGGCTGGTGCGCCCGACCTCGACGGCACATCGACTCTATGCCGGCAGCGGCGCACCCGAAAGCTGACCCGAGGCGGATTCGGTGCGGAAGTTGTTGAGGAAGGCGCCGGCGGCGCCCTCCTCGCGATCGGTCACACTCAGTTCGCAAACAGCGCCTTGCCGCCGGCGTCCTTGATGTTGCCGCCCCACATCTTCTCGACGTTGCCGACGACCGCGGTGGGCATCGGGACGAAGTCGAGTTCCTCGGCCATCTTGCCGCCTTTGGCATAGGCCCAGGCGAAGAACTTCAGGGCAGCGGCAGCGGCCACCGGGTCCTGCGGCTGCTTGTGGATGAGGATGAAGGTCGCAGCGGTCATCGGCCACGACTGAGCGCCGGGCTGGTCGCTCAGGATGACGCCGTAGCCGGGCACCGAGTTCCAGTCGGCGTTGGCGGCGGCGGCCTGGAAGGTATCCGAGGTCGGCGACACCGTCTTGCCGTCCTTGTTGACCATGTTGGCGTAGGTCAGCTTGTTCTGCTTGGCATAGGCATATTCGACGTAGCCGACCGAGCCCTTGGTGTTGGCGACGTTGTTGGCGACGCCTTCGTTGCCCTTGGCGCCGATGCCGACCGGCCACTCGACCGCGGTCGCCGAGCCGACCTTGGACTTCCAGTCCGGGCTCACCTTGGCGAGGTAGTCGGTGAAGTTGAAGGTGGTGCCGGAACCGTCAGAACGGTGGACCACTGCGATCGCCTGGCTCGGCAGCTTGACGTTGGGGTTGAGCTTCTTGAGCGCAGCGTCGTCCCAGTTCTTGATCTGGCCGAGGAAGATTTTGCCGAGGGTCGGGCCGTCGATCACGAGCTCGCCCGGCTTGACGCCATCGAGATTGACGACCGGCACGATGCCGCCCATCACCATCGGGAACTGGACGAGGCCGCTCTTATCGAGCTCGGCGCCGGAGAGCGGTGCGTCGGTCGCACCGAACACCACCGTCTTCGCCTGGATCTGCTTGATGCCGCCGCCGGAGCCGATCGACTGATAGTTGAGGCCGACTCCGGTGTCCTTCTTATAGGCGTCCGCCCATTTGGCGTAGATCGGGTAGGGGAAGGTGGCGCCGGCACCCGAGATGTCGGCGGCGGAAGCGGCCAGTGGCGCGGCGACGGCGATGGCACCGGCCGCCAGCAGGGCGCGGAATGGGGCAAGATCAAGCTTCACGTGTTTTCTCCATCCGTTCGGCCGGATGCAGAGCACCACAGGCGCTAACCTGCGGCCTCCCCAAGGCCGGCTTTTGGGTTGTTATTTTCGAATGCTGGCCTCTAACGCAGGAACACTGGTCGGGGAGCAGGGCGAGCCAGCTTAGTCCTCTCCCCTCGCTCCGAAACGGAAGTGGAGCTGGTTGCAAGCTACGCCGCCGATGTCATCGTTCTATGTGACCATGATGACAGAGAAATGACGGCCCACAATATTGATTTTAATGAGGGATTTTGGCCGCGGCCGGTGTCACAATGAGCGGCAGCCGGACGGAGAAAGTGGCCCCCGCGCCAGGCGTGCTTTCGATCACCATGCGGCCGCGGTGCCGGTTGAGGATGTGCTTGACGAGCGCGAGACCGAGCCCGGTTCCACCCTGGGCCCGGCTCTCGCTGATGTCGACCCGATAGAACCGCTCGGTGAGCCGCGGCAAGTGTTCCGGGGCGATGCCGGGGCCATAATCACGCACCGACACCACCGCCTCGCGCGGATCACCTGTCGAGGGTTCCCTAGACAACGTGATGTCGACGCGGCGTCCGGGAGCGCCGTATTTGAGCGCGTTTTCGATCAGGTTTTCGAACACGCGGATGAGCTCGTCGCGATCGCCGGGAACCAGCAGCGCCCCGTTGCCGAGCGCGATCTTGACCTCGACCTCGCGCTCATGGGCGAGCGGCGAGAGACCATCGGCAACCTGGCGCACGATGATGCCGAGATCGACGGGGCTGTCCGGATGGATGTGCGCCTTCTGCTCGATGCGAGACAGCGACAGGAGATCGTCGATGAGCCGCGCCATCCGCGTCGCCTGTTCCTTCATGATGGCGAGGAAGCGGTCGCGGGCCGGCGCATCGCTGCGCGCCGGGCCCTGCAGCGTCTCGATGAAGCCGGACAGCGAGGCGAGCGGTGTGCGCAGCTCGTGGCTCGCATTGGCGACGAAATCCGATCGCATCTCCTCGACGAGGCGCAGCGGCGTGAGATCGCGCAGCGTCAGCAGCACGAGATTCCGCGCCTGGTTCGGGGTTTCGCCGGGCAGCAGCAACGGCGCGATAAAGGCCTCCCACCAGCGGTCGCTCGGCACCCGCTCGAAGAACTCGACGCGCTGCGGCTGCCGGCTCGCAGCAACCGCGCGGATCGCCTCGAGCACGTCGGGGACGCGCAGCGCAAACGAGATCGGCTCGCCCCGCGAAATCCCCGGCAGGATCTGCTGGGCGCTGGCGTTGAAAGCGATGACCTGGCTGTCCGGCGCGAGCGCGAGCGCGGGATCGGACAGGCCCGCGATGATCGCATCGACCATCCGGTCGGCGAGCAGCGGCATGGTGCGCTCGCCATAGATCGAAGCATCGTCGGTTCCCGGCAGCGCGGCCTCCCGGATCAGAACGGCGAGCGCGATCACTGCGAACCCGATCACCGCGGGAACCGCGGCGAGACCGGCGAACTGGACGAGGCCAGCGAACAGCACGGCGGCGACGAGCAGGACCGGACGCGTGCGCACGAAGCGGCGCATGGCGCCGCCCGGCATCACCACATCGTTTCGGCGTTCCTGGATCGCCATGAGAGTAACTTTACGCCCCGGTTCGCGTCGTCCCAGCCAGCCCATCCGGCTTCCAAGTGCGAGGACCGTCGAAGCGACGAATTCAACCCTGTTCCAGACAGATAGGAAGCCGGCGGCTTGGTTGCATCATCAACGCACGATCGCAGATTTTCCGGTCGAGATCATGCGCAATTCATCGAACGGGCAAAACGCCCTGTCATCCACCGACACGCCCGAGTCGGCATTGGCGAATACGTGGCAACGTATAGATGGCGCAGCAATGACACTTCTATGACGTTTGATCGCGAGATTTGCCTGCGTCACCGTCACGGCGCTGCGCGAGACGCGACGCGGCAAAGCTGAACCACAGCTCCCGGCCGCCCAGAATGACGAGCGAGATCGCGAACGGCACGAGGTAGTAGAGCAGCCGGAACAGCAGCAGCCCGGCGAGCAAGTCCTCGGTGTCGAACTGCCAGAGCGCGACCAGCATCGCGGCGTCGAACACGCCGAGACCGCCCGGAGAGTGGCTGGCAAATCCGAGCAGGGTCGAGGCGACGAAGATCACCGCCAGCGTGACAAAGCCGATATAGGGCTCGTCGGGCACCAGCATGTACATCGCTGCAGCGCAGCAAGCGAGATCGACGATGCCGACTGCAATCTGCAGCAGCGTGAGCGGGCCGTTGGGCAGCGTCACCGTCCAGTTGTGACGGCCGATAATGCGCGGCGTCCGCCAGACCCACGCCACATAGGTGGCGAGGATGGCAAGGATGCCGAAGGCGAAGGTGCGGTTGACCCAGGACGGCAACAGGTCGATGGCGGTGGCCGCCTGCGGCGCCCAGGCGACGCCGAGGCCGAGCACCGTGGCATTGCCGAGCCAGAAGGTCAGGCCGGCGATGAAGCAGATCTTGGCGACATCGATGGCGGAGAGCCCGTAACGCGAATAGATGCGGTAGCGCACCGCGCCCCCGGTGAAGGCGCTGGCACCGACATTGTGGCCGACCGCATAGCTCGTGAAGCCCGCGAGCGCCGCGATCCGATAGGGGATGTCGAGGCGACCGATGGTGCGCAGCGCGAACAGGTCATAGAAGGTCAGCGTGAAATATCCGGCGGCGACGAACAGCGCGGCGTTGACGACGTCGTGCTTCTCCACCGCCTCCATCGCATCGACGACGTCCTCGAAATTGATCTCACGCAGCATTCGGTAAAGGATGACGCCGGCGATGGCGATGATGCTCAGGCTCAACAGGAAGCCGACCCGACCCCAACCAATCTTCGCGTCAACCCAAATCAGGAGGGACCGCAGGCCGCCGTTCATAGAAGCTCCGGAGGATTCGGAGGCGAAGTGTAGCCTGATCGGTCGCGTGCACTGGCGGGCATTTGGTCACGTCTGTCGTCAGCAGCGGCGGCGCTGAAGCGAGAGACCGCTCTTACATGGTCCGCGCCCGCCCGCCAAGCCACGCCCCATCCGGGCGGATTCGTTCGATGCGACATCGTTTTGACGGCGGCGCGACGGTCGAATTAGAGTGACACGAACCAACGTGACCGGACCGCGGCTCAAGGGAACCTGCATGGACATTGCGCGAATGGACGTTGCGATCGTCGGGGGCGGCATCGCCGGACTGTCGCTCGCCCTCAATCTCCACAAGCACGGAATGCGCTGCCGCGTTTTCGAACGGGCCCCGGAGATCCGGGAGCTCGGCGTCGGCATCACGCTGTTGCCGCATGCGATGCGGGAATTCGCGGCGTTCGGCCTCGACGACGAGCTCGTCCGCGCCGGCGTCCCGATCCGAGAGAGCTGCTTCTTCAACCGGTTCGGCCAGCTCATCTACCGCGAGGACCGCGGCCGGTACGCCGGCTACCCGTTTCCCGAGGTGAGCATCCATCGCGGCCGCCTGCACATGATCCTGCTGCGGGCTGCGATCGACCGCCTCGGCGCCGAGGCCATCATCCTCAACCGCGATTGCGTCGCGGTCGAAGAGGACGATACCGGCGTCACGCTGCGGCTGCGCGAGACGACCTCGGGCGCCATGCTCGATGGTATCCGGGCCGACGTCGCGATCGCCTGCGACGGCGTCAACTCCGCGCTGCGCAAGCAATTCTATCCGGACGACGCAGTCGCCTTCGCCGGCATCAACACCTGGCGCGGCATCACCCGCCGCAAGCCGTTCCTCACCGGCCGCTCCTACACACGCACCGGCTCGATCCTGACCGGCAAGATGGTGATCTATCCGATCATCGATAACGTCGATGGCGACGGCAATCAGCTGATCAACTGGATGGCGGAGATCAAGCAGGACACCTTCGAGCAGAACGACTGGAACCAGCCCGGGAATCTCGCCGATTTCTTCGACCTCTACCAGGATTGGCACTTCCCCTGGCTCGACGTTCCAGACCTCATCCGCACCGCCGACCAGATCCTCGAATATCCCATGGTGGACAAAGACCCGGTGGCGCGCTGGACCTTCGGCCGGGTGACCCTTGCCGGCGATGCCGCCCATCCGATGTACCCGCGCGGCTCCAACGGGGCAGCGCAGGGCGCGATCGATGCCCGCACCCTCGCCGATTGCCTCGCCGCCTGCCGCGCCGCCCATGGCGACCCTCGCAACGCCCTGCTGGACTACGAGAGCCGGCGCCGCGGCCCTGCCTCGCAGGTGGTGCGAACCAACCGCGCCCATCCGCCGGATTTCATCAACATCAAGGTCGAGGAGCTGGTGGGCGACCGGCCGTTCGACGACCTCGACAAGTACATCACCCAGGACGAGCTGCGCGCGCTGTCAGACAACTACAAGCGGGTCGCGGGCTTCTCCCTGCCCGACGTGGCGCAACGCCCCGGCGGATGAGGCGCCCCGCACCCCGGCACTGGGCGAGCCCTGCCCTGCTACCTCGGCGCTGACGGCCTTCCGGCAGTGCGGTCGAGCGGCACCTAACCCGGTCGGACATCAAGAAAATGCTTGCGTTTTGGGCGTGATCTTCACCGAAAAATCTGCGATTTTCCGCTCATCATCCGCTAGGCTCGGTGCGAGCTTCAATATGGCCGGAACTCCGGCTCGTTTTGGGAGGAGACCATGAAACATACGTTGGTGCGGCGTGACGTGATCAAGGCGGCGGGCGCCGGCCTTGCCACCACCCTGCTCGCCGGCGCGGCAAAAGCGCAGACCCCGGCCGCGGCGCAGACCCCGGCGGAGTTCTGGACCGCCGAATACACGGCGAAGAAGGGCGACGTCTCGCTCCAGATGTATCGCAAGCGGGTCGGCGCCCCCACCGCCGGCGGTGCGCCGAAGCCGGTGCTGTTCCTGGTGCACGGCTCCTCTAACGGCGCCCAGTCGAGCTACGACCTGCACGTGCCCGGCAAGGGCGAATACTCGATGATGAACGTGTTCGCGAGGCTCGGCTACGACGTCTGGACCATGGACCACGAGGGCTACGGCAAGTCGTCGCGCACCTCGGGCAATTCCGATATCGCGAGCGGCGTTGAGGACCTCAAGGCGGCGATCCCGACCGTCGTGAAGGAAACCGGCCGCGAGAAGATGCACATGTACGGCACGTCATCCGGCGCGATCCGGGCCGGCGCCTATGCGATGGTCCAGCCGGAGCGGGTCGACCGCCTGGTGCTGTCCGCCTTCACCTACAAGGGCGAGAACGCCCCGACGCTGCAGCAGCGGGCAAAGCAGCTCGAATACTACAAGACCCACAACACCCGGCTGCGCGACCGCGCGATGATGAAATCGATCTTCAGCCGCGACGGGCTCTCCTCGAGCTACGATCCGGCGGTCGCCAAGGCGCTGGCCGACTTCGAGCTGCAATACGGCGACCAGGTCCCGACCGGGACCTATCTCGACATGACCTCGAAGCTGCCGCTGGTCGACCCGCTCAAGGTCAGAGTCACGGTGCTGATGTTGCACGGCGACCACGACGGCATCTCCACCAACAAGGATTTGCTCGAGTTCTTCGACCAGCTCCCCAACGGCGACCGCCAGTTCGTGATCATCCCGATGACCGCGCACTCGATCGGCAGCGCCAACAACCGCCACATGGCCTGGCACGTGATGCAGGCGTTCCTCACCATGCCGCCGCAGGTGGCGTCGTAACGACAGAGATGTGACCGCAGTTTGATCTGGAAGGCCGGGCATCTGCCCGGCCTTTTTGTTGCTCGGTCCCGAAACAGAAGCCTGCCCTGCTGCCGATGGCAGCTCAGCACGGCTGTGTTATAATTCCGGCATGAAAAACCGCAAACTCCGCAGGCAAACGCAGGGAGGGCGCCCGTGGTGTCACGGTCGGCCGCGAGCGCTTCGGCAAGATCAGTGCCGTCGAGGGAGTGGTGCTGTCGCGCGCCGCAAAGAGGAGCGTACTGCCGCGCCTCCTGCACGCGACCCTCGCGTGCCCGCGCCCAGTCCTCGTCGAGATCCTGATACCCGCGGGCGGGGCCGATCACATGGGCTGCCACGTCGATGCCGAGCTTGTCGGCGACCGCCGCGGCGGCATCGGCCCAGGCGGTGCCGCTGATTCCGGTGAGCAGGCAGAACCGTCCGTGCCCGGCGAGATCGTGGGTGCTGATCGTGCGACCGTCGCGTTTACCCAGCCAGACGTGCGGGAGTCGCGCGCCCGGCCAGGTGGTCGGGTGGTAGTAGAGTTCGGCATCGCGGGTGTAGGCGGGCTCGGGTGTGCCATCGGGTATGACGGCCGCCGAGGTGTAGCGCTGCCCGAGTTCGACACCGTGCGCGTTGAACTCATAGTCCTTCAGCTCCAACGCCTTACGCAGTGCCTCACGCTTGCGAGCTGCCTGCGGGGTGTTGTCCACCCGGTCGGCGATGCGCGCCTGCATCGTCTCCGCATCGCTGGTGTCGTCGAAGCCGAGCGCCTGCAGGATGGCGCCGAATTCCTCGATGCTTTTGTTGGCCCGCAACACGATCTGTTTGCCGACCGGCGCCCGTTCGGCGTCGTAGGAATCCAGCAGCCTCGCGCCAGCCTTGCCCTTCAGCACGTAGGCAAGCTTCCAGGCAAGGTTGTAGGCATCCTGGATGGAGGTGTTGGATCCCAGTCCGTTTGACGGGGGATGGCGGTGCACCGCATCGCCGGCGCAGAACACCCGCCCGGATCGGTACGACGTGGCGTACATCTTGTTGTTGCCCCACAACGAAATCGAGCGGATGGTCACCGGGATGGTGTCGTCACCGACCAGCTGATGCACGATGCGGGTTGCGAGTTCGTCGTCGACGTCCGGCGGCGGCTGGGTGATGTCGTATCCCCAGACGATCAGCCATTCGTTCCACGGCCGCACCATCCGGACCAGCCCCAGACCGATGCCGCCGACGTCCGCACCGGGTTGCAGCACCCAGTACAGGACGCTGGGCCGGTGCTCCACGAGATGCGAAAGGTCGGCATGGAAGACGATGTTCATACTGCCCGCGATGTCCATCTGTCCCTCGAACGGGAGCCCGATGTCCGCGGCCACCTGGCTGCGCCCACCGTCGGCGCCGATGACGTACTTGGCGCGAATTGTCGAACGGGCGCGGTGATTCGATCACGCACCTGCACGTCAACACCGTTGGCGTCCTGGGTGAGGCCCAGATACTCGGTGTCGAAACGGATCCGGCTGCCCCGGGTTGCCGCGTGCCCCACGATGATCGGCTCCAGCAGCGTTTGCGGAATATCGCAGTTGAGGGTCGGGCTGGCCTGGATGTAGTCGGCCTCGCGCGCCGGGTGTGTTCCCCACGCCCGTACCCGGCCCAACTCGTCACCGGTGAGGCTGGTGCAGAACACGGTTTCGCCCATCAGCTCGTGCGGCGCGGCCTGGGCCAGCACGTCTCCCTCGATGCCGAGATCGCGAAACACCTCCATCGTGCGCTGATTGGTGATGTGGGCGCGCGGCGTGTTCGCCGTCCACCGGTACTTGGTCAGCACCATGTGCTCGACCCCCAGGGTGGCGAGCGCGAGTGCGGCAGCGCCGCCGGCCGGACCGCTGCCGATGATCAGCACATCGGTTTCCAGATCTCCGGAGGGAACCGCTGGGGCGGTGTCGAGCGGGGCGCCCGCTGCGGCGTCGGACGGGATGGTCATGAGGGATCCTCCTGTGGTGCAAGCACGGTGTCTTTTGGTGCAAGCACAATGTCGAAGTGGATCTGGTGGTAGGGACCGTCGATAGGACTGCCGTCGGGCGCGGTTCCGGCGGGATGTTCGGTGGCGTCGACGATCAGGCTGTTCTTGACGCCGAATACCGCGTCGGACGCCAGGTACTTGTCGCCCGCGACGAAGATGTGCGTGATCAGGGTGCGGTGCCCCGGGGCGTCGACCTTGTAGTGCAGGTGCGCGGGCCGCATCGGGCTGCGGTCGGCGGCACGCAGTAGATCGCCGACCGGTCCGTCGTCAGGAATCGGATAGGGCGCGGGCAGCACCGACCAGAAGCGGTAGTCGCCGTCGGCTCCGGCGCGCTGCCAGGCCCGGCCGGCGCTGCGGCCGTCGGCGTACTGGACGTCGTAGAAGCCGTCCTCGTCGGCTTCCCAGACCTCGATCCGCGCTCCCGGCAGCGGCGTGCCATCCGCGGAGCGCACCGTCCCGGCGACATAACACGGGCTGCCCTTTGCGCCGCGGGCAATGTCGCCGCCCAGCGGCACTTCGGGCGCGTCCTCGACGAAGAACGGTCCGAACACGGTGGATTCGGTGGCGCCGGTCGTGGCCGGCGCGTTGATCGCGACGGTCAGCATCGACAGGCCGAGCACGTCAGACAGCAGAATGAACTCCTGCCGCTTGTCTGTTGTGGTATGGCCCGCTCGGGTGAGAAACGCGATGCCGCGCTGCCATTCCGCCTCGGTGACCCGGACCTCGCGCGCGAAATCGTGCAAATGCCGGACCAGGCTGCCCATCACCTCGCGCAAGCGTTTCGAGGGGGCGCCGGCGAAACTCGCGATCACCTCGTCGGTGACGGCCTGTTCTCGAACCTGCTGCATGCTCATGGTCTCTCCTCCGCCGCCTCGCCCGACCACGCCGCCTCGAGCAGCGAACGCAGCGCGACCGTGGTCACCGGCACCGGGTTGTCGGCCGGGACCGCGGGCTCGATCAAGGCCACCGCCTCGTCCAGTTGGTCGTTGCGTAATCCGATGTCGCGCAGCCCCGTTGGGATACCGACCCGTTTCGACAGGCCCCGCAGGCCGGCAACGGGGTCGGCGACACCAAGGGCGCGGCCGATGCGTGCCGCGGCCGAGGGCGCGCCGGGTGCGTTGAACGCCAGCACGTGCGGCAGCACAATCGCGTGCGTTTCAGCGTGCGGCAGGTCGTAGGCGCCGCCGAGCACATGGCAGATCTTGTGATGCAGTCCCGAACCCGCAACGGCGAACGCGCTGCCCGCAAGATAGGCCCCATAGAGCAGATCCGAGCGGGCATCCAGGTCGCCACCGCCGATGACGACCGCGGGGAGTCCGGACGCCAGGGCGCGGATCCCTTCTTCGGCGGCGAGCGAGCTGATCGGATTGCGTCGCGGCGCCCAGAACGCCTCCACGCAGTGCGCCATCGCGTTCAAGGCGCTGGCGGCGGACAGCCCGGCGGGTAATGACACCGTGAGTTCGGGGTCATAAACCACCACGCGCGGCAGCACCACCGGATCGGTGCCGGTTTGCTTGCGCTCGCCTTCGGTGAGACCCCACACCGGAGTCACCTCGGAGCCGGCGTAGGTGGTCGGGACGGCGATGATCGGCAGCCCCGTGGTCAGCGCGACCGCCTTGGCGGTACCGGTGGTGGAACCTCCGCCGACGCTGAGCAGCGCATCCGCACCGACCTCGGCCGCCATCGCGCGGGCCGCCTCGGCGACCGCCACCGGCACGTGCGGGCGGACGGCGGCAAACGTCGCAACGATGCGATCGGCAACCGGCCTCAACAGCTCCTGTGCCTTTGCCTGTTCGGAGGCCGTCGCGATCAGCAGCAACCGGGAACTCCCGAGCCGATCCACCTCGCCGGTAAGCCGCTGCCGGGCCGCGCCCCGGCCGAAGACGATCCGTGCGGGCAGCGCGTCGTAGCTGAACTCCAGCACCGTCGACCTCCGATCTCGGTTCGGCTTCGTGATGTCGTTCACCCTTCTCCGCTCCCAGATATATGTCCAATACCTATTTGCTGCCTCAGCCATATACTTTTGTATGGACCTGCGCCAGCTTCGATACTTCGTGACGGTTGCCGAGGAGCATTCGGTGACCCGCGCCGCCACCCGGCTGCACCTGACACAGCCGCCACTGACGGCGCAGTTGTCCCGCCTGGAACGCGAGCTTGGGGTCCCGCTGCTGATTCGGCATCGCCGCGGCGTCGACCTGACCGACGCCGGCCGGCACCTTTCGACCCAAGCGCGCCGGCTGCTCGCCGAGGTCGACGCGCTCGCGGCATCGGTGCGGCAACTGGGGGAAGGGCGCAGCGGGCGGCTTGCGCTCGCGTTCGACTCGGCGACCGCTTGGACGCTGTTGCCACAACTGCTGGAACGCTTCCGGGTCGATCGTCCCGATGTGGTGCTCGACGTCAGCGAGGAGACCGCGGACGGCGTGCTAGACGCAGTTCGCTTGCGCCGCACCGAGCTTGGGCTGGTGCACCTGCCGCCACCGACGGTTGCGCGGACCCGGGATCCGCAGCTGGACTTCGCAGTTGTGCATCGCGAGCCGCTGGTTGCGGTGCTGCCCGCGGCGCTCGCCACGCAGCACGGCGAGCGGGCCGACCTCGCAGCGCTGGCCGCACAGCAATTTCTGGCCCCGGCACCCGGCGCGTCGGGCGGGCTGCACCGGCACCTCGTCGAGGCGTGCCGGCAGGCCGGATTCGAGCCGAACGTGCGCGATGTCAAACTCGTCCCCACGGTGGTGGCATTGATCGGTGCCGGCCTCGGCGTCTCGATCCTGCCGTCATCGGTGCGAGCCGTCCGCGGCGACAAGGTCGCGGTACTGCCCCTTGCCCAACCCGTGCCGGTGGTCGAAACCGCACTCGTTCGGCGTCGCGATGAACCGCCCGCGCCGCCCGCAAGGCATCTGTTGCGGCTTGCCCTTTCCACCCCGGAGCCGGACATGCTTGCCCCCGAGCTCGCCCCCACCCGCACCGGACGAGACGCGCTGTGGCGGTGGGGCGAGTAGCCGCTTCGCTACCAGCGGGCGGCAGCAGCCGCTTGAGCCTGACTGCTGAGGACCTCAGCCGCGGACAGTCCGCGCAGGAACAGCAACGTGCCCTTCAACAACAGGCGCGCGCAACGATCACGTCGGGGAAGCGGCGTTTCCGGGTCGAGCCCGACGGATTCGCCGAAATAGCCGCCGCGGTTCGCGAAGATATGTGCCCGCGCTGTTGCCGACACCTTTTCGTACCGACCTCGGCCCGCCACCAACCGGCCGCCGAGCATGCCGCGACTCCATCGGCGGGAAATCGTTCTACCGCAACGCGACTCGATACAGCGAAGGTCAGCGAGCAGTCAACGGCCTCGCCGCGGAAGTAGTCGCGTTGGAGTGGCTCAAAGCCCAACCCCAATACGCCGACAGCGTGGTCACGTGGCGCTCCGGTCACCGGGACAAAGTCGAAGGCGGCGTCGAAGATGACGACACGTTGGGCTAGACATCGAAGTCGCCACCAAGTCAAGGCGATTCATGTTCGAAGTGGTGACCGGGGTACTTCGAGGGCGTCCCGTCGCTCGGCCCCTAACCGTCAGTACGTGCAAGGTGGGCATCCCTCCGAACCGGCGAATGAGCAGGAACGCTGTATTTGAGGGGTTTGAGCCAGCGCGGCGGCGCGTGGCGGGGCGCGTGTGACTCTGTTCGTGGCCGCCGAATCATCGTAGGGTCCTGAAGAACTCGCGGATATCAGTCACCAGTGCCGTCGGGTTCCTCCATGGCGGCGAAGTGGCCGCCCCGGTCGAGATCGGTCCACCGCGTGATGGTGTTGTCGGCTTCGGCGAACTGCCGGATCCCCACGTCGTGGGCGAACACGATCGCCGCAGTGGGCACGCCACTATTGATTTTGGGAGCGCCCCAGGCTGCGCTTGTGCGTAGCCGACATAGGCCGACGACACAGCGGTACCAGGTGGCCGCCGATGTGATCGATGCGGCTTTGCCGGGCTAGCAGGGGCTAGCAGGGGCCAGTAGGCATTGTGAGAAAGCTTTGCGTCGGCTGTTTTAGTCTTCGTCTTCATCCCGGTGGTGCTCGACAAGCTTGTCGCTGAGCCAGCCGCCGAAGACGACCACGGGCCATAGCTGGAAATCTCGCACTATGTTTCCTCCTTGGGTAGGACCGATCCGCGGCGCCGCACGCCAACGGGGGGTGGGGTCTGGCCGATTCATCTGGTTGAACATGTGGAGACGGCCCATCGGTGCCCTGGCCAGCGTTTTGTATGGCTAGCAGGGGGTTGCACACCCGAAGGCTGCTTCGGCATGTCGTGGACCAGCGACCTCGCGACGGCCCAGCTATTCGCCAATAGTGTGCGCGGGCGTGGCATCCGCTTGCCGATGGTCGCGTGCGCACCACGATGACGTTCAGGAGCGACGGCAAAGCGACGCTTCGGTCAGCCGATCGGGCGCGCGCCATTCACCGTGGATACCGACGATCTGTTCTACGGGAAGGCGTTCGACGCGCTCGACCAGCTGCTGGCCGCTCCGAAGCATGACAAGTTCCGGCGGATCTCACAGGCGGTGCACCAGCACTGGCGTACCGCCACCGACAGGACCAGCAGGACGCGGGCCTACCGCATCAGCAGCGACGCCGCTCAACATGCCGACGTTTCCGCACAACAACGACTACCGAAACGGGCGCAGAGCCGCCGGACGGAAGGAATTGGTCTAGCTACCGCCATGGTTAAGCTTCGCCGTTGTTTCGCGTACTTTCGGGGATTGGTGTGCCTGCCTTTACGCAGCTCAGAGGCGTTTTAGTGAGTAGAACCCAAGGGGTTCGAGTCCCCTTAGCTCCACAATTCTTGAGCAGTTCAGGGTGTTTGTTGCCCGAGTGTGACGGTCGCGGGATGCTCCACGGCGCCGCGCCCGTCGGGCCGTCGATATCTTGTTGGTCGAAGAGCGTGTCTCGATGTTTTAAGGCGTGGGCGTCGCCTCGCCGGAATGATGCGTCGCGTGAAGCATGTTGGGGTGTACGAACTTCAACCAGGTGTAGGGGTGCTCGGGTGAAGTCGTGCTACCAAGGATGAACGTTCGGTCGGTGCGGCGGGCGCGCGCGATCGTGGCCAGCCACGTGGCGAGTGTGCTGATGCGGTTCTCCACGCCAGTCAGAAATGCGATGTGGATGAGTCCCCAGCCCAGCCAGCCGATGAACCCGGAGAGCTTGACCGGGCCGGCTTGCAGCAGGGCGTGTCCACGGCTGATGTAGGCCGCAGAGCCGACATCGCGGTAACGGTAGTGCGGACGAGCCTTGCCGGCGAGATCGTGACGAACGCAGGCGGCAGCGTGGATTCCGCCCTGCATGGCGTTCTCAGCCACGCCCGGCAGGTTGTCGCGGCCGACGAGGTCACCGATGACGAAGATCTCCGGATGCCCGGGCACGGACAGGTCGGCTGCCACCGCGATGCGTCCGGCATGGTCGGACTTGGCCTCGAGCACCTTTGCGATACGCCGCGCGAAGGGCACGGCCTCCACGCCCGCCGTCCACAGGACGGTCCTGGCCGCGAACTCCTCGGGCGCCCCGCCCGCCTTGGGTGTGACGGTCACGCCGTCGTGTCGCACGTCGGTGACGTGCACACCCATGTGCAGTTCGACGCCCAGATTCTGCAGGATCTTGGTGGCTTTGTCGGTGAGGGCTGGCGCGAAGCTGCCCAGAACGCAGCTTCCCCCGTCGAAGAGCAGTACCCGCGCGTCTTGGGGCTCGATGCTGTGGAACTCATTGGCCAGGGCTCGAGTAGCCATTTCCCGGATCTGCCCGGCCAGCTCCACACCGGTGGGTCCGCCACCGGCTATGGCGAAGGTCAGCCACGCGTCGCGCTGCGGTCCCGGGGGCAGCGTTTCGGCCATCTCGAATGCGCCGAACAGCCTGCGGCGCACGCTCAGCGCGTCGTCGAGGGTCTTCATCCCCGGCGCCCACTGCGCGAATTCCTCATGACCGAAATACGACTGACGCATTCCGACGGCGACTATCAGCACGTCGTAGTCAAGGGTGAACGTGGACTCGTCGGGGCGGCGGGCGGTGACCCGGCGCGCGTCGGCGTCGAGGTCGACCGCTTCGCCGAGCAGGGTGGTGACGTTGCGGTGACGCGCGAGCTCCTCGCGCAGCGAGCGGCTGATCTGCCCAGTGCTCAGTGTCCCGGTGGCGCACTGGTAGAGCAGCGGCTGGAACACGTGGCAGGCAGCGCGATCAAGCAGCGTGACCTCGACATCGACACGCCCGAGCCTGCGCGCGCAGAACAACCCTCCGAATCCGCCCCCGATGATCAACACCCTTGTTCGACCGTCACCCATCACGTCACCTTTTTCGCATTCGAGGACCAGCTCATCACGGTGTACCCGCCTCAGTCTCCGGTCTGAGGCGTCATTGCTCGACGAGACCGTCTCGGAGGATCGCCGCGTAGTTCGTGCCCTGCGAAAGGGTCGAGGCTCACGAATCTATAGGGCCAAAATAGGGCCAACCTTTGGAACAGGTGCTCTGAGGGGTCCAATTCGGCCGATTCGCAGCGCTCTGACCAGCGCAAACAGTTTTCGGTGGTCGGCTCAACCGCCTCACGGGCGGAAGGTCACCAGACCCCGCCTGCTCTTGTGCCGAGTCGAGGCACCGCCCGAGAGGCTTCAGCAAACAGCACGGACATTCCGAAAACCGGCAGCTCGGGCTCGGATGTCGTCACAAGATTGTCATCACAACTAGGTGCGAATTCGGGGAGTTGGCGAGGGACGGCTTGAGACGGTTTCGGCTGGTCAGATCGCTTCGAGAGTCATTGCGAGACAAGCAAATTCAGC